>NZ_PQIG01000070.1 GCF_012349115.1 Rhizobium ruizarguesonis | reverse complement strand
ATGCAGCCATTCAAAGTGCTACAGCGTCCTTTGCGCGTCTTAAAAGACGCGCGGCGCTGTCGTCAGCGCTTGCCGCCACTTGGCGGCCTGCCCTTGCCTGCCGGGCGATTGCCGCTTCCGGACGAGGTCTTGGCGTCATTGCCCTGACCGAAGTTGGTGCCGCCGAGATGGCCACCGCCACTGGTATTGGCGACCTGGCGCTGCATTTTGCGCAACAGTGCTTCTGCATTGGTCTTGCTCATGAAATTCTCCTCAATGGCTGGAAAACCCAGCCTGAATGCCGCCGCTGACATCCGCGGTCAAAGACCGAAGGCATATCAGGCAGCGACGATGGGTGTTTGGCGGAGGCTTGCGTCGATCAAAGAATTGCCCGCGTTCATGACGATCCCCCTCAACCGGCATGACAATCACCCTCCGGGGGCTGCCGGACGGCGCAGAAATCGATTTTGAAAGGAAAGATCAGCTGGGACGCCAAGGGCGCAAACCAAGCTCGACAAGCAATTTCGATAGAAGAATCAATAAGACGGCAATGTGTTTAAAACAAGTTCCCGGCCACTTGGTTGTGTAGGCATTGCCTCGAATTGCTGCCCAATCGGACAAGAGGGCAAGGCCCTGAGCATTTTAACAATCCAGATAATCTGATCGAAAGCTGCGCCTGACAAAACAACAACTTAAGATTTCAACGGAGAAACGAGATGTCACGGTTTTTGATAGGATCGATGGTATTGGCCTTCATCGCGGATATGGTGCTGAACTTCGTGTTGTGGCTTGGAGGATTGGACACAGTGGTTTCGGTGTCCTCCGGTGCATTGGAGATATTCGCGAGGATAATGGGCGAAGTCCTGGTCTTTTGGTTCTTTGCGTTCGCGGCTGGCTTTGTCTTCTTCTGGGCGGGTCGCATGTCTCCGGTTCCCGTGTTGAGCATCGTCGCATCATTCCTTTCGGTGTCGATCATGGTAACGGCAGCCCTCATTGGATCCTATCATCCATCCGACAAGCATCCGAAGACCAATTCGGATCTGCTCGGCCGCGCTTTGACGTAGATCGGCTTGACTGCTCTGCGACTGCATCGATCTTCCCGTTCAGTTGCCGACTGTTTTTGCGGAACCATCCGCGGATGATCATGCAGCAGTTCCGGTTGGAACGCTTCTTGCAAGGTTACTAATATGTTGATGATGCAAGGACCAAATGTCATGAATCGGTACACATCGCATCAGTTTCCCGCACTGAGGATGCTCATGAGCGGCCAAGATAAATACAGCGTCGTCAGAACACTCGGCGACGCAGCCACCATGCTCATTTCCGAATGGCCTGGGGATGATGGCGAGGAGTATGTCGTGGCGGTGAGGACATGCCTCGACGCCATCCGCGGCACCACACCCCCAAACGCCGCGCGGGAAGCGCTGATGAGAGCGGCTGATGAAGCCGGCATCCGCTACCTCTCGGTCGTTCACTGAGATCACCGCTGTTTCCGACGAGAAGCAATGAGCGCGTTGGATCGCTTGTCGGCCGCGATTTCCTGCTTCTCAAAAAAATAAGCGCTGAGCGGGGACGAGGTGAGGGCTGACCTCTTCGGCATTCCAGCTCTCGTCGAAGGTTTTCCCGAAGTACGCAGGCGTGGATATACAGAGCCGCGGCTTTTCCCACCGGAGGCCAAGGAAGACGGGTATGGACGCTTGGCAGGACGAAGATCCTATCCTCGTCGACAGTCGGGACTGCACGTATTTTGAGTCGCGCTTTGCTCCCTTTACCATCTCGATCAGTACCAATCGGTAAGTCGACGCTGCCCAAAATCGCTAAATTCAGAAAAAATGTCGATTCCGCCCTTGGCGGGAGGAATCCCGTCACGCCCATCAGGTTTTTCTAATGTTTTCAAGGGACGCATATCGCTGCAGTTGCAGAAAGAATAATTCGCGGCATGCGAGACCTTTATACTGCCTCAATTCGGGCGACTCGAAATTCACTAAATATTTCAAAACGTAACTTCGGATCGATTTGGATAATGTGGCAGCAATATGGCTATGTTTCTCAAGCACTTACTGTCGCTCTACTGTTGCGCCCTCCAGGATGTCGCCCTATAACCCCTCGCCGTAACGCCTGATTAACCAAAAATAGTACCGGCAAAGACAACGCTAAGGTTGAGGAACAAGACCATGACGACATACTACGTAGCGACGACCAGCAGCGGCGGCGGTAACGGCAGTGCCTCGTCTCCTTTTCACACGATCAGCGAGGCAATGGCGGCGAACCTTAGGCCCGGCGACGAGGTCGTGGTGAAGCCAGGGACGTACAACGAGAGCATCAACATCGACAAGGACGGCTCGGCGGCAGGCGACATCACGCTACGCTCGGAAGTGCCCGGCGCAGCGCTGATCCGGCCGCCCGCGGGCTCGTACACCGGGATCAGTGTCAACGCCAACTACGTGACAATCGACGGCTTCGACATTAAGGGCGGCAACGGTGACGGCATCGAAGCGAACAACGTCCATCACGTCTCAATTCTCAACAACAAGGTCCACGACAGCGGGGAGTCGGGCATTCAGTTCAACTATTCTGACTTCGTCAAGATCGTAGGGAACGAGACCTACAATAACGCGTCGTCAGGCTGGTTCTCGGGCATCTCGATCTACGAGAACCGGAACATCACCGGCGATACCTCGACGACCGGCTACCGGAATATCGTACAAAACAACATCTCGCACGACAACGTCACGAAGACGGGTGCGCACACCGATGGCAACGGCATCATCATTGACGATTTCCAGAGCACACAGACGGATGGTCATCCGAACTATACGTTTAAGACCCTTGTCGACAACAACCTAGTCTACGAGAACGGCGGCAAAGGCATCCAGGTTGCCTGGAGCGACTCCATCACGGTGCAGAACAACACAGCATACCACAACAATCAGGACCCGCTGAACGACGGCACTTGGCGCGGCGAACTCAGCAACGCGCAGTCGAGCAACAACACCTGGGTCAACAACGTCGCCGTAGCCGACCCATCGGTGAACAAGAACAACACCGCGGTCGATAACACGTCGTACGGCGGCTATACCAACGCCAACGTCGTCTGGGCCAACAACAACACCTACAACGGCACGGCCGGCCAGGCCTCGGTCAGGACCGACGGCGGCAACGCTATGCCGAGCACGGCGAACGGCAACAAGCTCGGCATCGACCCGCATTTCGTGGGGGCAGCGAGCGACAACTTCCACCTCGCCTCGGGCTCGGCAGCGATCGACGGCGGAACCGCCAAGTACGGCGTCAGCTCGGTCGATCTGGACGACCACGCTCGCGTCGTTGGAACTGTCGATATGGGTGCCTACGAATCGGGCTCCAGCGCGGCACCGGGAACGCCGACGACGCCGACGACGCCAACCACGCCGACGACGCCAACCACGCCGACGCAACCGGGAACGCCAACTGCGCCGACGAAGGAAATCATCGGCACCAACGGTAACGACATCCTACCGCACACCGGCCAGTCCAACGGCGGCAACGAAACCTTCAAGGGTCTCGGCGGTAGTGACGTGTTGAAGGGCGGGGCCGGCGCGGACGTGCTCGACGGCGGTACTGGCAATGACACGGCCAGCTATGAGGGCTCCGACGCGGTCAACGTCAACTTGGCGACTAAGGCCGCATCGGGCGACCAGGCGACCGGTGACAAGATCGCCGGCATCGAAAACTTGACCGGGTCAAGCTACAACGACGTACTGACCGGCGGCAACGGCGGCGGCAACGTTCTCACTGGCGGGGCTGGCGCGGACAAGCTGGACGGCGGCGCCGGCAATGATGTCCTCATTGGTGGTGTCGGAAAGGACATTATGACCGGTGGCATCGGTGAGGATACGTTTATCTTGAAGGCACCGACGGAAACCGGGTCCGGCTTGAACCGCGACGTCATCACCGACTTCCAGCACGGCGTCGATAAGATCGACATCTCGGCGATCGATGCGAATGGCTCTGCGGCGGGCAATGGTACCTTCCATTTCCAGGCACAGGAGAATGCCTTGTTCGATCACAAGGCTGGCGCGCTCGCTTGGCACTATGACGACCACGCCGGATCCGCGAGCGATGTTACCGTTATCCAGGCCGACATGAACGGCGACGGCATTCATGACTTCGAGGTTCAGCTGAAGGGCCTCGTCCACCTGGGGGCAGGCGATTTTCTCCTGTAACGATAGCGTTGTGGCGGTCGTCCGATCGCCACAACACGCTGGCCGCAAAAGTCGGCTACTTCGGCGCGCGGATGAGGGAGCCCCATCCGCGCGCTGCGATTTTTCGACAGGCGTCAGCCGGCCTTTCGGGCCGGCTTTGCGTAAACCGATAGCTCGTCAGAACGCCTCGCCTCCCGCCATCAGGCGTATCGACGATCGTAGCGCGAATAGAATCAACTCCGACGAATTTCAGGCTGACAGGTCGCCAAGGACCTTTAGAATCTGCTCTCGGATCGCGATGGCCGTTTTTCCCGGTGATGCGGTAGTGACGTCGAGCACCAATGTGTTTGGGTGGAGTGGATCGAAACCCCCCGCCCTCCGACTGCGATCCCTCGAGGCTGCCACATCCGTGGATTTCAACCTTTGGCGTCGCTCGGGGTTCGAAACCCGGCGAGCCAGATCCTCTTCATCACACAGCAAACGCACCGGCACCAAAACGGCGTCGCAGGCTTCGGCAGCACTGGCAATCTGTTGAAAGGTACGAGGTCTCCGCTCATCACCCTCCAAGCCGGCTTGCGTGAAAATGAAATTGGCAGACGGCGCGTAAGCGGTGATTGCATCAAGGACGGTTTGTCGAACTCGACCTGTAAACTCCCATATTCCCTTTGGAAGCGGGGCCGTTCCATCCTCATCCAGCAGACGCAGAATCGGATTGTTGACCCAGTGGTTGTCGACAATTTTTGCCGAAACCATGGCGCTCAACTCTTTCGCGATGGTCAACTTACCAACGCCCGGGAAGCCTATGAGCACGATGCGGACACCCATCTTTCGCGACACCTACATAGTTTTCGTTGATAATCATGTCGCCCGAAGACATGGCCGTAAATGCGTGTTCCAATCGGATAGACGGTCCACGGCCCAGCAACTTCGTTTTACGGAAGCCGCTCTACCTGTTCGGCGAACGGCATGCTGCATGGATGGACACTTGAAAAATGGCGACCCCTGCAGGATTGCCAAGAATCACAATTTATGCAGTGATTTCAGTGAATATGCTCGGATTTGAGGGGTAGTTTGACGCCATTGATTCCGCTGCGGAAATTTATCGACTGCCCCTCAGTTTCCTCACGTCCGGCGTATCGGTTAGACTGCGATTGCGGGCGGTTACCATCAAGGTAACCGCCGCGGATTGTCGCCGGCACGAGACATATGCGTGGAGCATTGAGGAGCCGATGACAACGCCCGATACCGCCACCCTCCTCGAGGACGCCGCCGACCGGATCGCAGATTTCTCGCGATCGGATCTTCAGATCATGCTCCGCCGCGCGGCGCTGCTGTTGCGCAGCTCTGGATCGATCGCGATCGGGCAATATCGAGAGCCGCTAATCAAACACTTTAGAAGGGGGCTGTTTTTTGATGCCGGCCGCGGCGATTAGCCAGAACAGTCCACCGGCGGCAATTCCGAATACAGCTATTTCTGTGAGCAATTCGGTAGTTTCCAGCAACCCCCACCACGTCATCATTCCGTTTTGATAGGTGATGTGATCATTCGTGTAGGCCTTATCCGGGCCGAAAAATACAGTTAGGCATAACCACGGGAAGGTAGCAACGGAGGCCCCGGCCATCGCACAATTTGCAAGGGACGCCCTTACTCGTCCCCTGAAATAGAGTATCAATGGAATTCCCAAGGCAACAGTTGGCGGATAAGCACCGAAGAATGCGACGACTTCAGTTGTTTGGACAACGCGCTCCATCATATCCGGCAAGCCCTGATAGGCTGGGCTGTAAACCGCATATGCGAAGGATGCCGCCAAAGGCACTACAATTACTGCAACGGCAATTCTCCACCAGGGTGGAGATGCGAATGTTGTTACCGCCATGTGCACCTTGCCTAAACAGCCTACGCGGCAGAATTGCACGCGAAGGTGCGTATGACAACCGTCCGGCTCCCGCCTCTTCCTCGGAATAATGACGCGTACGCTTTTGACGACGGGGCAGAAGGTTAGCATCGTCTGTGGGTGCCTTCGCCACTCCGA
The DNA here is from genome assembly GCF_012349115.1 of Rhizobium ruizarguesonis. Lineage (GTDB taxonomy): Bacteria > Pseudomonadota > Alphaproteobacteria > Rhizobiales > Rhizobiaceae > Rhizobium > Rhizobium ruizarguesonis. The sequence goes on along the minus strand of NZ_PQIG01000070.1, from coordinate 100,479 downwards.
TATGCTAATCGGCTCAGAAGGACCTCAGGCGCCGGAGAAACCCTGACCATGCCCGATATGCCCACCCTCCTTGAAGACGCCGCCGATCGCATCGCCGACATTTCCCGGGCAGATCTGCAGATCATGCTGCGTCGCGCCGCCTTGCTCGTGCGCAACTCCGGTTCCATCGCTCTCGACGACGATACTGAAGAGGCCCTACGGAACGTCTCGAGCGAGCTGATGCTGACGCGAGAAGACGCCATCAGATATATCGTGCGGGAGTGAATGGAGAAGAACACCTATCTGCCGGTGCACGAGCTCGACGAAGATGGAGAGGTCGACGGGAATGGTTGACGGGCGTTATGCTTGACAGACTCCGCCCACTCCCACTACGAAGTGCCCCGCCCCTTCGATTGAGTTTTTCAGGCATAGTTCGGGGCAAAGGCTGGACGTAAATGATGTTTAAAAGTTTTGCCGGGGTTGATCTTTTCTTTCGCCTTCAAAATCAGAACTTTATCAAACGATATGAGAGCCATATTAGCGGTCCGCCCCTCGATATGGCTATTTTGTCTATGTCGATCTTGTTTCTTTGGCTGACCAGAGGAGGCGTACTGGATTACATCGCCCCGTACCTAAGATACTTGTTGGTTATTCTACCGAAATACCACTATGAACTGCCATGGCTGGCGGAGAACCATCCAGAACAGGTCGCCCTTTACACATGTCTTTCGTTTTCTCTGATCACATTTACGGTCGTGAAGACACTATTGTTTTCGATTTATATCATTTCCTCCCAATTGAGCCGAGAAATTATAGTTGCCGATCTAAAAAGCGTTGTGAAAGCGGATTTGGCATATGTGCTCACCTTCGTTTCTTTTATTTTTCTCATTCCTTTACCGGTCTACGGTGCAGGCGCTTCGACAACAGTTCTCGGGAATGCGTATTTTCTCACCTTTTTCAATATAGTTCTTCTAAAAATGCTGAGCGGTGGGATCTCGTCGACCGTTTTGCTGGCCAAGAGAATCAAAAGGCCGAACAGAAGGGATCAAGTGGAAGTTACTAGCAAAGACTGAGGGGGGCTGTTTGCCGACCGACGAGGCTGGCCGGTGTTGAACCTTAGCGTATGTCGTCCAACTCATAAACCGGCAGTTGATCAGCGGCTTCGCGCAGCCCCTTATAAGAAGCATGCCGCAGCTTGCCGTCGTCCGTCCCCCGCCGGCAGGCACAAGATCCTCGATCAGAGGCCGGCGCACCCTCTTGCCGTCGACGTGAAACAAACGACAAAATCCTCGCCGTTGTTCACCAACCTGAGGAGTTGTGTCGTGAAGAAAATAGCGACTATCGGACTGGATATAGCGAAGAACGTTTTCCAAGTGCATGCTGCCGACGCTGATGGCTCAACGGTTTTCAATCGGAAAATAAAACGGGCAGACCTTCTCGAATTCTTCGCGAAATTGCCACCGTGCCTGGTCGGTCTCGAGGCCTGCAGTACCGCTCATCATTGGGCTCGCCGCATTGCCGAGTTCGGCCATGAGGTCCGTTTGATCCATCCTGCCTATGTGAAGCCCTTCGTGAAGCGGGGAAAGAGCGATTTCAATGACGCGGAAGCGATCAACGAAGCTTTGACGCGAAAGACGATGCGATTTGTCCCCGTCAAATCTGCTGAACAACAGGCATCGGGCATGATCTTCCGGGCGCGCTCCCTGGCCATACGCCAGAGGACGCAAGCGATTAATGCACTTCGGTCCCATTTGGCTGAACTGGGGGTCGCGACCGCCCAAGGTACAACTGGTTTGAAGGCACTTATCGCCATCGCAAACGATGAGCACGACGGCCGCATTCCGGCTTCCGCTCGCTTCGCCTTGCAGCAAATTCTTAAACAGATTGAGTTTCTGGGCGAACATCGCACGACTTGATCGCGAAATCCTAGCTCGAACGAAGAACGACGCCGATATCAAGAGACTCATGACCATCCCTGGCGTCGGGCCTATAATTGCAGTCGCCATCACAGCGCTTGCTCCTGACCTTAGTGGATTTAAATCGGCCCGCCATTTTGCGGCATGGATTAGCCTAACTCCGAAAAGTCATTCGAGCGGAGAGAGCCAGGCGCTGGGCAATATTTCCAGGATGGGAAATAGCCACCTCCGAACTCTGCTTGTAACCGGAGCAATGTCGGTTATTCGGAGTGCCAAAACAGCTGAACGAGTCTCTCCGTGGCTAGCAAAGCTTCGGAAGCGGCGCCCTTTTAAAGTGGCGGCAGTAGCATTGGCCAACAAGACCGCGCGAATAGTTTGGGCTCTGCTGATAAGGGGCGGCAATTACATCAAGCCTGGAGGCACCGTCGACGTTGGGACGATGGCGTGAGTTAATGCATCAATCGTCCTCAGATTACAGGTTGGTGAAACGCTAAGATGAAGACCTGTTGGAAACGACAAGAGCGAGCACGGAATACCGGAAGGGCGCAGGTGTTAAGCACAGGCATAATTGTAGGGCCGTTGCTCCGCGAAACGCACCATGGGCATGGTGGTTTGCTGACCACCGACAATGCCGCCGCAATGATGGCAGCGTTTCAATATGACAGGTCGGCACTTGTGTTTCATCGGCGGGTCGGTTCGCGAATGGATCGGCCCGCTTCGATCAAGTCTGCGCGGTCTTATCGGCCGAGCATGGGAGAAGGTTCATGTTTGCCGGACTGATTATTTCCGCATCGCTGAGCGGGCAGAACATGCGACTGCTGGGGGAAGGTATTCCGTTCGTCACGGGCATCGATACGCCGGAGATTGGATCGCACGCGAAGTGCATCAAGGAACGGAAGCTGGCGCTGATCGCCAAGGGAAGGTTGGAAGAGCTTTTGGCTGAAAAGGGATTGCGGATCGTATTGAGCGGCGCAGTCGACAAAACCCTGTCTCACCGTCCGCTCGTCAACATCTATCGGACGAACGGGGAAAAGATCGGGAAGAAACTGCTCACGGAAGGCTTCGCGCGCACCTGGAGCCCGAAGAGGCCGAACTAATGGTGCGACCGATTAAAGAAAATCTGTCGGCACGGGAACAATATGCTCTGTTGATCGTAAAACCTTCGGGCCGTGCGGAGATTCGTTACACTTCGCTATGCGACCCACCTCAACCTTAGCCCCGCTCCGTAGTGGGGCTTTTTTTGTGTCTGCGGTTTCGCCAGACTTGCAGCGCACCTTCGTGCGGCAGCGGTTTTGGAGGCATGCGAGGTGGATTGGTCATGCCGCCACTTTGATTTCGGGCGCTGCGAAACTTAACGAGAACAGCCTAACCCCTCAAACCAAATCCGATGAGGGGTTCAAGACTGAAAATAAAGCAAAAACATATACTTGAAAAATGGATGGCGACCCCTGCAGGAATCGAACCTGCGACAACCTGCTTAGAAGGCAGGTGATTTCTATTAACTCGGCCTATCAACAGATATCAACAGATATATGCTGACCGCCTGAATCCCAAGGCTTGCAGGGCTTGTGGTGAATCGTGATAATAACAATGGCAATCACGACGTATCACCCTTTCGCCGTTACCCCGGCGTTACCCCAGAAAGACCAATGGCAAAAACCCTGACCGTTCGCGCAATCGAAGCGCTCAAAGCGTCGGACTCTCGACAGGAAATTCCTGATGGCGGCTTGCCAGGTCTCTATCTGATCATCCAGCCTTCTGGGGTGATGAGCTGGGCCATCCGTTACAGGTTTGAGGGAAAGCCGAAAAAATTCACGATTGGCCCCCTGCCCCTTTATCCGTTGGCTAAGGCCCGGGAAGAGGCATCGAAGCTTTTGCGCGACGTCTCTGAGGGAAAGGACCCCGCGGCAGCAAAAGCGACCAAGAAGGCGCTCAAGCTCGATATCGTGAATGATGCGCTCGACGAGTTCATCAAACGATATGTCGAAAAGAAAAACCGGGCTTCAACTATCACGGAGAGGAAGCGCCTCTTCGACAAAGACTTCCGGCCGAAATTCGGCAGGCGGACAATGAAGAGCATCAAAAGGCAGGAGATTGTCGCGCACCTGGACGAGGTTGCGGAGCGCGCACCTATCGTCGCCAACCGGCTACTTTCGCTGCTGCGGAAATTTTTCAATTGGGCTGTCCAGCGCGATATTGTCGATACCTCGCCAATGGAAAAGAAGATCGACAAACCCAGTGAAGAGACGACGCGCGATCGGATTTTAACGGACGACGAAGTCAGGCTATTCTGGCTGGCATCCGGAAACCTCGGCTATCCTTTCGGACCAATGGCCCGGCTTCTGCTTTTGACCGCACAACGTCGCAGCGAGGTCTCTGGCGCCCGTTGGTGGGAAATGGAGTTGGCAGGAAACGACCAGCATTGGATTATCCCGCCTGAACGAGCGAAGAACCGCAAGGAACACTTCGTTGCTCTTGCGGCCGAAACCTTGCGAGAAATCGAGGCGCTTCCGAAGATCCGGCCGGCGGACGATGAAGAGCCAATTTTTCTCTTCACGACAACGGGCGTGACAAAAGTCTCAGGGTATGGACGGGCCAAAAAGAACATCGATGCGGAAATGCTGAAGATTGCCAGGAAGGAAGCCGAAGCGCTCGGGCAGTCCGCGGCCAAGGTCGAGCTGGAGCCATGGACATTCCATGACTTGAGACGCACAGCAGCGAGTGGAATGGCTCGGCTGGGCGTGCCCGTTCATGTCGTCGAAGCAGTGATCAATCACCGATCGGGGTCAATCAAAGGGGTTGCAGCGGTTTACAATCGCTACGACTACGCCGAAGAAAAGCGGGCGGCGCTGATTGCATGGGCGGACCACGTCAAGGGACTGACCGTAGACGGGTCCGACGCGCAGAATGCGCTTCAGGTCTCGGGGGGAAAGTGAAAATCGAGATAGCCTCCAAGATAGGAGGCGGCGCGATTAATTGCGCGAAAGTTCGGATATTGCGCCTTGTATCCCCGCTTTTGGAAATATTTCTTAGTGCGGCAATCCTCGTCGAGTTCCCGCATATTGATCTTCACGTCGTAGCATCTCGATCGGACGGCATCGAGCGCTGGAACCCCGGTTTTCTTGTACGGCTTCTTCTTCCGCTTAAATCCGTAGTAACGCGCCGCCGCTTGGATGTTTTGCAGGTCACGGTCGGGGAAGGCCGCGCAGAGTTCGTCGTACGTCGCCTCCGGATAGAGCTTTCGAAGCTTCTGACGAGCCAGCCACTCCCATGACTGCCGAGGCCTCACAAGGCCCAGCTTCCGGCATCTGGCCTGAATAGCCCGCTCAGTCCGATTGCAAAGGATCTGGCGCAAAGCGAAATAGTCTGGGTGAAAGAGGCGGCAGATTAAATCTTCCTCCTCGCTCCAGAGCTTTTGTCCCCAGACCGTATAGCCGGAACGCAGCATCCGTGCCCTAGCACGTTCAGCAGACGCCGCACCCCGGGCAAGATATGCCAAATTCATGGCGCACCTCCTGCGGAATGCACGTCGCTATTGAGGTCTCTTCACACCCATGGTCCGGTAGACGTTGAAAGTGCCGGCTTTATCGGTGAATGCAGCCACAAGGGTTTTCGGGAGAGCATTCAACTCCCTAAGTTGATATGCGATAGCAGCGAGGTCGAATTTAAGCCTGTCGACTTCGTCGGCACGAACTTCCATGATCCTGGCTTCGATCTCGGCTTTCTGTCTTAGAAGGTCTTCAAGTTCGGACATCTTGATAAATCCTCTCGCGAAACGAGAGAATTTTGAATCTCTAACGCTGGGAGTCAACAAAAAGGTGCACCGACGTTAATCCTTTATAGAGGATGTGTTGAAAATCCGGACACGGGGCGATTGCGCGGTTACCCCTCAAGGTAACAGCGCTGCACATGTGGTAGGTCCGTTTGGAGCAGGAAACATATGCAAGAACATGCGAGGAACGGGTGACTATGGCCGATACCGCCTCTCTCTTAGAGGACGCCGCCGACCGGATCGCGGATATCTCGCGTGCTGATCTTCAGATCATGCTTCGCCGCGCGGCGCTGCGGCTGCGCAACGCCGCGGCCGTCTCGATGGAGGATGAAGTTGAGGAAGCCTTGCGGGATCTCGCCGGCGAGTTCGGCATGACAAGGAATGACACGATCAGGTTCATCGTGCGGGAGTGGATGGAAAAGAACACTTATCTGCCGGTTCATGATCTGGATGAAGATGGGGATGTGGATGGCACCGCCTGAGCCGCAATCCCCAGTGATCGACTGGACGGATCGGCATTGAAGATAGCGCATTCAGAGCGCGCGTCGTACTTCTCGTCGTACCTAAAATTCGTGCTCGATCACAAGACGATCTTAGCCCGCCACACATACTTTGGGGAGAACTGCCGGCGCGGGAACGACAGTCTCAAGCCGGACACGATCGGCCGCGGTGACGTCAAGTGTGATCCCTGTACGCATGAAACACCCACGTGGAGGAATCCGATTTTGGATTCCTCCGTCGCGACCAATCCACTAGAGCCCAAGGCCTGGGTCGGTAAAGCAGGTCTCTTATATGGTGGATACGATAATTGCCGTGAAATTAGTTGGAGGAAACACCCTTCCACTCGTGTCTTGGGCCGATTGCTCAACAGTAATATATTCCGGGCCTACCTCCTTTATCCAATAGCTAGAAGTAACATACGCAGAATGGCGACAGTGGGAAACTACCGGAACAAAATTATTCTTATATTTTCCGTCAATCTCAAATGAAAGTTTATCGTTTTCCCACGTAACGTTGGCTGTATGCTCGGCCAGCTGACCATCTTTTACGCGTGCTGCAGCAAGAACGACAGACATAACACCCTCCCTTTGTTGCTTAGTAAACCGTAAGTACGAAAAACAGCCTACTACAACTTTATCATTTAGGCTAACGTTAAATTAGCCATCTTTAATGAACGGGTGCAGAGATCGACGAATATCAGGTTATTAACAAAAGTACCGGTTGGAATGTCTGTTAACTTCACTGCTGAGCTCCAAGTTGTTTTCGAGCTTACACAAATGGTGGAAACGGTCCATCTCCGCTGCGGCGCAGTTCTACGACGTAAAAACCAGCCGGCGCGCCGCTGGTGTAGTCGCGGGTGGTGAATCGCGCCGGCCTATGGTGACCCTAAATTCTTACCTGTCGCCTCAGCCATGCCGCCTCATTTCGACGAGCCGACGGGCCAGATGGAGTGGAAGCAACGACTTGCCGAACGAGGCGGTCTTTGAACTGGAAGTCAATGACTAGGTGCTTGCCCTCGCGAACGAGCGTCCAACCGTCGGCTCCTGCCTCGGCAGCCAGTTCTTTGATTTCGAGAATGACGGTTCGCTTCATGCCGCCACCAAGAACTGGCTGCGCACGGTGCGCAACGGACCGCCCTGGGATTCGCCCTCGGCCGTAGCGGCGCTGGCGGATTATTCTACCTCATAAACCATCGCCTCATCCTGCACCTCCCGCAACCCCTTATAGGATGCATGCCTGAGTTTGCCGTCATGGGTCCAGGCCCGATACTCGATGTCGGCGACAAGCTCCGGCCTGACGAACACCGCGTTCCGCTTCCTCCCGGTATCGACAGCTGGCTTGCCGATGATCAGCTTGTCCATCTGCTCCCGGAGCTCGGCGGCGGATCGTTCATTAAAGCCGGTCCCCACTCCCCCGACATAGACGAAGTCATCTCCTTTGCGTGCCGCGAGCAGCAGCCGCCCGATGCCGCCAAATGATGCCGTCGACTTCTCATATCCAACGATCAGGAAGCCGTCACTCTGGACGCATTTGATTTTCAGCCAGTCGCCGAGCCGGCCGCTGCGATAGGGCGCATCCCGGCGCTTGGCGATGATGCCTTCCAACCCGTGGTCGCAAGCGCTTGCCAGCAGCTGATCGCCGTCAGCCTCGATCTCCTCGGAGAGCCGGATATCGCCCTGCTCGCCCGCCGGCACCAAATCCTCAAGCAGATGCCGGCGCAAGTCGAGTTCGGACTTCCTGAGGTCGTGACCGTCGAAATAGAGCAGATCGAAAGCCATGAAGATGGCGTCGCTTGAACTCTTCTTGCCGCCCCGACCGCCGAGCGATTGTTGAAGCAGGCCGAAATCCGACCTGCCCTGCTCGTCGAGAACCACCGCCTCGCCGTCGAGGATTGCCGTGCCAACGGGAAGCCACATGGCCGCCAGTTTGATCGCCGGGAAACGATCCGTCCAGTCATAGCCGCCGCGCGTCAGGATGCGAATGCCCGTCGGCTCAACATGAACCGAAAGGCGATAACCATCCCATTTGATTTCATAAACCCAATCGTCTCCCTTCGGCGGTCGCGCTTTCAAAAGCGCAAGACACGGCTCAATGCGATCTGGCATGGGGTCGAGGGGGAGGTTTGGCTGCGCGGGATCTCGCGGCTTGCGCGGCCGGGATCGAACCGGTTTTTCAGCATCCTGCAGGAGCGGCTTTGGTTTCGGCGGCTTTGTCATGCCGCCATCCCATCAGCAATGTCTTAAAAAGCAATTGCCCAATACGAGTTATTGACTTCGGCCAGGATGAGAACATCTAGCAACGTCCTTGGACGGCCGCCGATGGGTGACCCGCAGTTTTGCGAGTCGACGTGTCCTGACTGCCGTGCTGTCTTCTTCGAAAAAAGGAGGCAACTATGAGATCATTTCATATGGCAGTTCAGGTCGACAGTGCGCTCTGGGCGGTCACCTTCGTCAGTGAATTTGGTTTCCACGAAACTAGGATCATGAGCAGCGCCGATTTCATCGAGATGATATTGGCGGAAGCCTGGCTCGGTCACTGATGATTGAGGCAGCCGCTATGGCGGGTTTCATCAGCAGCTGGCTGATACGCCCATTCAAGCCTGATAGATTGAATATCCGGCACCAGGTTCAAGCAACATATGCAATCCTATTGCGAAAACATTGTGGTTGTGATTGCATGCGATTGATGGTTGGAGTAACAGCGCATGCCACACAATAAAGAGAACGAAGAATCACAACAACCATGGCTGCTTCGCCTAACAAGACATGTGATTGGTCGGCTCATTAATCATCCTGTTCGACTTATATTGCAATTTTTCTACACTACTTTTGTCGGAATCGCTTGCCTATGGATAATTCTCTTCGTCGTATCTAGGGCTGTTCCACAAAACCTCATCTACGCAATTGATAGTCCTCTCGTGTACAAAATCTTTGGAGCCCTAACCCCGCTTAAGCCAGAGGAAACCGAACTTTCTAACGTAGTAGCGCCATGGCTAAGCCGTTGCGCCGCACAAGACCAAGGACCTCAAACGCCGAGCACTTTAATCGTTGTTAGTCCCGGTCAAAATTCGGCCCGCGACATCGAAAGCCTTCCATTCGGGAACGTAGGACTCAGGCAAGGATTCAGCGAGGTCACTTTTCAGGGATACAGGATTGCATCTCAAATCGAGTCCTCGAAGCGAGAGCTAGCGCAACTGCGATGGGAGTCTAACCTCTTCACGACCACACTAATAATGCTCGGGTTCCTTACTACTGTTTTCGCTGCAGCAAACTCTTCGGACCTCTGGAAAGACAAACCGCGCGCGACAATATGGATTAAGTCCGCTGCAATCGTTCTTCCGGCCCTCGCGACTGCTATGACCGCCGTTCAAACGGTGTACGCGTCACCTGACGCATTGAGTCGAAAGGCACAGCTTGTCTATAGTCTGGTCAACCTTCAATCGGAAATCGCCGCGACCCTTACAGAATTGGATTGTCCGACTGATGCTAAAATGCCGGCTGATCTCAAGCGTGCGGCCGCGGAATGGAACCGACGATTTGGCGCTACCTTGGCAAATACGGAATTCTCGCAGGGCACTAGCGAAGGGCGCCGTGAACAGTCTCCAAAAAATGACGCCGATGGCGGCGGCAAAACGGACACGCCAATCTCGGGCATAGAGGGCGGCCCGGCTCCCCGTAAATAAACATGCGTCCTCATCGCAAGCATCGTAATAGCAGGTTTTCGGACCGGCCCTACCGCAGCTCTAATGCGATTTCGTGTGAGCGGCGCAGTCGACAAAACCCTGTCTCACCGGCCGCTCGTCAACATCTATCGAACGAATGGTGAGGAGCTTGGGAAGAAGCTGCTTCGGGAGGGCTTCGCGCGCAGCTGGAGCCCGAGGCGGCGAAACGACTGGTGCAGATAGCAATAGAAGCCGCGAGACTGCAGTACTTATTCAGGGAAAGAACTTCCAATGGTTGTCTGAATAAAATTGCAATGACATTGAGGGTTCAATCTGGCGGAGACTCCCCATTAAGTGGTATTGTGCAACCAAAGTGGGGGAGCTTTCAAATGGCAAATGCTGATGTTGTTCCGCAAAACCAATCCGCACCAACAATGAATAGAGTTGCCCGGTTCGCGATAGGGGGATTAGGCGGACTGTTACCGGTCCTCGCGACGCTAATCACTGTTGACCTTACGGTTTTTCAAGCACTGATCGACAAACATGATTTTACAATGGGAATGTGTGCCGGCTATTGTATCCGAGTTTTCAGTCTGGTCCTGCTAGGTGGAATTGTTGCCGCACTTAACAGCGAAGTTGTAAATCCACTTTCTCTAGTTCAGATCGGAATAGCTGCGCCGGCTCTTGTCACCTCTTACCTGAGCGCTGCATCCCTTCCTCACTCTCAAAAAGATTCCTTCCTTGAAGGCATACTCTTCAGTCCGGCTTATGCGACCGAGGAAAAGCGGCAGGAATATGAGGTCGCGGGTGGATTTCTTTCTGACATTGCTATTGGCCTGAACCCAGGCGGCGCCAGGGCCCTTGACCGCGCGATACGCGACGCCGTCAAGGCCGCCAGCCCTCCGGAAGTGGTAGTGCCGGGGACGGGTTTGGGAGGTGGATCACCTGCTACAGCATCTATTCCAAAGCCGGTTTTCACTCCTGCCACCCCAGTGCCAGGAACAAACCTGTACAATTTTATTGTTGTTAACACTCAACAAAACAGCTGCTTGCAGCAGCTAGTTCCGGAGAGTAGCTATTCCCAGCTAAAGCTGATGTTTCCTGAACCTAACTATCAAGTGACTACAGGGTATTGCCAGTTTTGAATCCACGAGAAGAAATTCAATTGTCGAGGCAGACCCCTTAATCTGGCCATGGCTGGCGGCAGGGCGTCTGCTTCTCAATTGATTTTGAGCCAATGCCGTAACGCCGCTACCGCGCCATCGCTCATATAGGCGACAACCCCGCCGATCGTGAGGCCGGCAAAGGCAATGAGCCCTGAAATCCCGTAGCCGAGAGTCTTCATTTTTTTCCACTCCTCAAGAGTGGGGGCGACCGCTTCGTGGTTCTTTTCGACGGTGTCCTTGAGGGTTTTGATTTCTTCGCGGATCTGACCATCGACGTTGCTGCTGACGGTTACAGTCATGTCGAGCAGATGGATCTGCCTTGCCTGCTCGTCGAGCCGCCTATGGATCACGGCCCGGCTTTCATGGGCATTGTCTTTCTCGTCGCTCAACTCGTCGCGAAGATGAGAAACGCTGTCCTCGATGCCGGTCAGTCTGCCTTCGACACGGCCGAGCGCGCGAAGAATGTCGTCATTGGATGTCGTCATCTATTCGTATGCCCGCCGCATGCATTAATGAATAGGAGACCTCCGACTGACAACATGTGTTCTAGCCTTTGGCGATCCCGTCGATCGTCATTTGGTCAGGACGCTCGATCTGCTCGAACAGGTCGGGCGCCCGCTTTCGTCAAACCAGCGACACGTATCCGGGAGGCCGGTAATACGGGTCAAGCATCGGGGCCATCGCAGCGGCGAACGGAGTTGCCATCGCGATATGATCGGCGCTCCTCGGGTGGATGCCATCCGAATAGAGAGCCGTGTCGCCCTGGTATGGCCTGAGGTCTATGTACACGTCGCAATAGCCATCCGCGCCGGCGGCGAGCCAATCGTTGTAATCGTTCTTGACCGTGTTCTGAGCGCCGGTGAATGGCCCGCGATTTAGACATGCGAGCCCGATCATCAGCACGGGAAGGCCATACGGGCCGATCGTCGTTTTGACCCTGGTGGATATCTCCGTGAAATCGGCCTTGAGCTGAGCAAGGGTGCGGTTCGCGTTGATGTCGTTGGTGATGCACTGCATGATGACGAAGGTGAGCAGTTCGAGCCCCTGCTGTTGCAAGGGCGCATTCGTCGGCGTCTGCAGTTGCATCTTGTTGGCGTCTACACCCTGGAACTGCCAAGGAAGGAATTCCCCATTAACGCTTTGCAGGCCGCGCTTGATGAAGCCGCCGGTCGTTGAGGTGTTGGTATCGTTCAGGTATTGTCCGATGCTGTCGCCGACGACTTTCCCGCAGGCCATCGGGATATCTGGAATGCCCGTAATGAGGTACGGCCAGACAACGTTGCCGCCACCGGAGCCCGAATTATTCAGCGCCCCGTTGCCGGCAATCTGGTTGCCGCCGACAGTACGAAAGCCCTGCGATGCGGGGCCGTTCATATTGACGCCGTTAATCTGCCCTGTCGTCGGGTCAACGACTGTACGGACACCTCTGGTAAAGATGCGGCTTCCGGCAGCAGCAACCGCCGTGGGGATCGTATCCGTCTCGATCAGACCGCCAGCGACAAGGTCTTTCGTTGCCGAGCCGCCGTCATAGGTAGCGACATAGGTTGTCGAACCAATCTCAAGCGCCCGTCGCCATGTGCTCGTTGCTACCGGGGTCGATAGTTCCGTACCAGCGCCCGGATTGACGCGAAACTGCACATCCTGAATTCGGATATCATGGCAGTTGGCACGGCCGACATCATGTCCGACACGCATCTGGTTCACTGTATAGGAGCCGCCGGAATTCATAACGATCGGCGCTAGGTTCGGAACAGATGTGAAGCTCGCGATGAGCTGCCGCTGTGTCGGCGTCGGATGGACCACGCCTCCCCCGCTGTTCTGGCCCGTAAGAGCCAAATTTATTCCAAGCGTTAGGCTCATGGCCTTGCCCCCCAACAGCCTTGCAAGGCGCCGAACTTATTGTGGCTGGCAATCTGGTTTGCGAACGGCCGATCGGTCTTTAGGATGCTCACCGACGTTTGCAGGCTCGGAGTCAGGCGAGAGAACCCGTCGCACGCACTCTGCTTTGTCGTCGTCTGACAGCCCGAGATCAGCGCACAAAGCGGCAGCATCAGAAGTGGAAACTTCGTCATCGATGGTGTTCCTTTCCCGCAGGACCTGGACGGATTTGGAGAGAGCGGCCGTCGCGGCCATCTGCTTGCCTTCGGACTGCCCAAGCCAACGGGCCGGGTAAAAGGCAAGGACGGCGCCGAGGGCGATGGCGACCGGCAGCTTTATGACGTCTGGGATTAGGGAGAGCATCACACGCCCTCCAAACAGAACTGGCGTTCCTTCTGCCGGCGCCGGGTCAGGCCGGGAAAGACGATGCCGGCCGCGCGGTTCCATTTGAGGAGAGCTTCGCAGCCTTCAGCGGTCTTGCCCTGATTGATGAGCTTGACGGCACTGGAACCGCAAGCTGCCTTGATGCCCACATTATATCCGAATGACGTGAGGGCGACGAAGCGCGCATCCGGCAAAGGGACCGTGACGCATCGCTCGATGCCGGCGGCGTAGGTTTGGAGCTCGAGCGAGAGAAGCGCTTTGCACTGCTCGACGGTTTTATGATCGCCCGGTTTCACGCCGTTCGTGCTGCCATAACAAAGCGTCCAAGGCTGGCCGCCTGTTGCCGGATCGGGATAGGCGTTCTGACGCAGACCCTCGAACGATCCGACCAACGCCACGGCCATTGCAGCAACCGCACTGCCCTTCTTCATTCTATTTGTCATTGGAAAGCCTTTGGTCGATTACCCGAGCCGGGACGGAAAGCAGCAGGAGGACGATCGACAGCCACGGTGGGATGTAGCCGTCGAGATACGGGACGATGTACGGCGCGAGTTCAAAGGCTCCCGCGAAATAGACGCACCAAAGCGACAGCGAGTGCGCGAGAACGCGCCGCCAATTATGGACGAGCATGGGAGGCTCCAGATGTGGGTGGGTTCAGGCCCGCTTGGGCGAGATTTGGCACATAAAAGGGTATCGGCTCCCGCCGCGCTTGACCGGGTTCCACCCAAGCCAGAACTTGAGATAAAAGCCGAACGGCAGCGGCAGATCGCGCTTGACGGTGAAGGCAGAGGCGATGTCCTCAACGCCCAGCAATTCGGACTGCCAGCCATTGCATGGGTTTCTCCATGTCCAGCGAGTCCGCTGCCACCAGAGCTTGAAGCCCTTGGCGGTTGGGTCGAAGCCCGCGATACGTTGCGGGATATAGCCGTCCAGATCGGCGTTCAGCGTCGAGAACCACCGCCAGCGGCCGGGAAGAACTGGGCCGTGCTTCATTGACCATGCCGCCAGGAATGGCGATAGGGCGTAGGCGAGCAGGACGAGCGCTATGTTGACTGGGAGATAGATGATGTAGAGCAGAGCAAGCATCGTGGGGCGGACGCTCCGGGTTGTGAATTTTCAGCAGGAGTTCGTTGCCAAAATCCGAGGAAGGCCTACTTCCCCGTTTTTTGTGGAGGGTAAAATTGCTACAGAGTGAAACACGCAAAGCGCTTATTCTCGCCTTGCTTATTGGCGGCGCCTTCATGATTGCAATTCGCTACAGCATACATTCCGGCTATCTTTTGCCCTGACCGTCAGAGAGAAGCCGCCGCCGCGAAAAACCCGTCGATCTGCTGCGGCGTGAAGCCCATCGCTGCAAATCCAGCCGTCATCATCGGGCTATCCTTGACGAATGTGCCGCTGTATTCGAAGGCGTCTTGGGTTTCCCCGTCCTGCTGCGCCACCCATGCCTTGACCTGGTCGAGCAGGCCGGAGCGCCGAAGCATCAGACGGAATTGTCGCGCCGATACCGACGACACGATGGGCGGGGCATTTCGAAACGCGACAACTGCCGGATCATCATCAGACAGAAATTCCTCCGCCCTGCCCTCCTGCAGTTGTTCGAACACGCTGTCGATGGCGCCGTTTGATCGAGAAACAAAAGCCATTATACAGTCCTCCCGCATGGGAAATTGAACCCGTCATTCCACACCCAGATACTGCCGGAAGCACCTGCGACATATCGGATTTGCCTGCTGGTATTCGTCCAGACGTCGCCACCCCCCACCGCGAAACCGCTGGCGACTTGGATAGTACCCACGTTTCCGCCGGAGTCGTTGCCACCAGCGAGAAGTGTTCCTTTGGCTGGGTCGTGGATGAGAGCGGAGTTGGTCGTGGCGCCAGATGAAAACATAAGTCGGATCTTCGCCTCGGCCTTCACTCCACTTGGAACCGTAATCGCCATGAGTGCCGAGGTTGTTGAGATGGCGACGTTTGTCGCTTCCCTGATGGGCGTCACCCACTGATAGAAGTCACGCGGATACATGATGAAAGGCCGAATGAGCGAGCTGGCATCCGTCAGCACCACGCCGATACATTTCACTATGGTGTAGCCGGTGAGCAGGGTCGTGGTGACGCCGCCGATCGTCGCTGACGTCGAGAGAACCACGTCAAACGTTCCATCGGCCGTCTTACGAAGGGCATAGGCGAAATAGGTGGCGTTGGCCGCGACAGCGCCGGCATCAAGTCCGCCATTGCCGGTTCCTACGGCCCATGTCCCGTTGATCCTCTTGGTGATCGACGCAGCATTGGACACGAAAGTCGAGCCAGAACGAACCGAGCCGGCCGCGAAATCGACATGGGTAGTTGGGCTGCCGCTGTTGTTGGATAGGAGAAGCCCGTCGATGAAACTGCCGACTGCCGTGGTTTCGGCCTTCGCCAAAAGCCGCGTCAGAACCTTGTTCGTGAAGAAAGTCGCCCCGCTGCAGATGATGAAGACGGAATAGCCGTTCGGAACAAGCAGCGTCGCCGCGCCGTCGATCGTCTCTGCGCCATTGGGGTCGATCGTCACGTCTCCGCCGTCGGCGATCACCACATAGTGCCAGCTGGCGCCGAGCGTTGCGGCTGCCGTCAGGGTGACTATAGCGGCCGCGGTGAAGCGATGGACGGCGTTGTTGTCGGAGACCAGCGCGGTGTAATCGCCTGCCTTGGCCGCATAAACCAAAGACGGGTCGAACGTGATGTCCACCCCATTCTGAGCAAAGCCGAGCAGGCCGCCGCCCTTCAGATAGATACCGGTCTGCGGGGTCGACGCAAAGCCGACACCCGGCGCCGAAACCGTGCCGCTGGCCGCCTTGAGCGGCGCAACCATCGGCGCCGAGCCATCACGCGGCAGCGAGTTGGTGATTTCGTTGCCGAGGTCGGTGGTCAACGCGTTCCACGGCACGGGGTCGATGACCTGGCCGACCGAGGGTGTCGTTCCGGCAGGCTTGGAATAGACGCCGGTTGATGGGTTTCTGGGCATTCAGTGCTCCATGGAAAAGGCAGCCCGTGGGCCGCCCTCGACTCTCGATAGAAATGATTCAATGATCCCGGAAAACGGGAGTGGATCATGAGCGAAGATCAGGAAAATCGAGTTGTAATCTCGACAGGGCAGCAAATTGCTATCGGCGATGTCTGGTGGGAACTGCGCGACAACTCAACGAAGGTTGACTATGTCGACATTATTTCCGAAGCGCGGCAGTTCAACGGTGTAATTCACCTTTCCCTGGGAGGCAGCATTCAGGACGCGAATAATCTTGGTGTAGTCTCGGTCACCAACCGGATCAGGATGAACCTTGTCGTGGCGCAGTCTTTGCATTCCATACTCGGGCAGATGATCACGGACGCTCTGAAACCAGCGGACAAATCGCAGGCGAATTGAAACTTTCGTCATTCTGGCTTCCCCCATTCACCTTCTCCAAAAAGAAGCGGCCCCGCGAATTGCGAGGCCTCGACGGCTGTAGTATTGGTTGCGTCATGATCCGACTTCTGCAAATCGGCTGCATCATTGCGACGACCGCATTGCTTTACGCGGTCGTGTCTGGCGTTGACGCTTTGCGATACGTCGTTGGTAACGATTTCAACGGCGGCGTTATAGTCGGGGTTCTATTCGTGATCGCCCTCTACTTGGTCATTTGCTGGATCGATCCTTCATCGCGTCCTCGCGGTTCCACCGTTCAGAAGCAGAGCTTTGACGACCGGATCGACTAATGTGGGCGTTGTTCCCATTGTCTTAGCTTTCATCAGACCTTCGACCAGCTTTTCCCGCTGCTCCCCGATCAGAGCGCGGGCCAGGCTTTCACGCGTCGCGTTGCCGGTCTCGCTCGACATGAGCGCTTTGACGATGTCGTCGACCTTATCGATAGCAGCCGACCGCGCCGCACCGAGAAAGCCGCCGGCCTTGAATGCTTCCTTGACACCGAAATTTCCAACGCCGCCACCCAACTCATTCTGGGCTGCAAGGCGCGCCGCGGTTTCGCTGTTGCGGGTCACTGTGTTGGCGGTATCAGCCCACACGCTCTCGTTATCGAGTACCTTGAACAGCCGCTCCGCTTTCTCTGGGCCGAACAGGGTTGCGAGACGCGCTCGGTTCCAATCGCCCTCTCCCTTGATCAGCCTATTCATGGCTACGATATCGTTGGAATTTGTGCCGACTATGCGGTCAATCTCGGCCCTGGCACCCTGGGACAGCCGCAACGGTACCGCCGAAGGCCCGATCTGCATCCCCTGGGGCTGGGCGCCGCGTTCGACCTCTCCCGCCAGCTCTGACGGCCTGGGCGCTGTTCGGCCGCTATCCAGAACCTGCTGACCACGTGTCACTGCCTCGTCCTGGCGAGCAAGTTCGGCGTATCCCGCATCAATCTCCTTGATGCGCGGGACAGCGCGCGTAAGGCCGTCGTCGAGCATCTGACGAGCTTCGGTCAACGCGGAGATCACCTTCGGATCAATTTCCGTCTTCAAAAGGCCGTCGATCGCTTGGCGGGTCTGAAACATGACGCCGGGATCGGTGGATAGAACATTGGAGTCGGCGATGTTCAGCATGCCGCGCACTTGCCGCAAACGGGCTTGCGCCGGGCCGCGAAGCCGACCGATGTCAGCCTCGAGCGCGGATGCAATCGGCTCTGTGCTGTACGGCCTGGCCTCGCGGAATGCCTCGCGATAGAGTGGCGAATGAGCATTCTGGTTTGCGGCGATATCGGCCTGGACCTCCGACGGGACCACGTTTCGACCAGTCGTTTCATCGATCGTTTGACCAATTCGGGCGTTAGCGCCCGCCGCGCGATCGGCGAGCGTGGTTCGAATCGTCGTCTGCGCCGCTCCGGGCGTTGCCGCGAGCGCACCTGCCTGCTTCTGAAGGTTCGGTCCAAGGTCGGCTGGAATAGCGTTAGACCCCATCTCCTGCAATTTCTGGGGCAAGCTCACCGCGTCCAGGCCATCGTCGGTAACCGCGCGCCGGAAATAGCCGAACGCTTGCGGGTCCATGCCAGCAATTCGCGCTGCGGCACGAGTGCGGACGGCATCGGCGAGGGCCCGAGCTCCAGCCCCAACGACTTTTCCCGCCACGGGACCACCCAAGCCAAACAGGCCGCCCATGGTGATGCCTTCCTTGATCTTCTCCGCATCACCCCCTGAGCGAACACCAGCGTCCACCCCGCCAATGGTCGCGCCCGTCAACCCAGAGATACCCGAACGCAGGAGCAAACTTCCGCCCCCTGCTCCGAATGCCGCGGGGGCAGCCATAACTGCCGGGATTGTCCCGGCAACGGCACCGGTTATCTGCGCCCCCTTGTCGACAATCGGGTTTGCTTCTTTTTCCGCTCTGTTCGCATCATGGATGCGATCCATGACCTGGTCGTAAGTCTCATCGGAGAATGCCGCGAGTGTTGCTCCTGCAGCTCGCTCCGTCCAGTCGCGCACGATCGGCCCAGCGATCGGAATACCTTCGATGAGGCCACCAATGCCAGTTCTGGAAACTGAAATTGCGTCGTCTGCCGGTAGGCCTTGAGGCTGCTGTGGCTGCTTCTGGAGCCTCAGCCGCGCGGCCGCGATTGCCAGCGCCTGCTGCTGTTCGGGTGTCATTTCTGCCATAGCTTGCGCTCCGCGGGCGTCATCGCGCCCCATACATCGGCTGGGATACCTTCAGGAGGCGCCCCTACATCCGCCGCCGGCGGCGGGCTCAGATTCGGCACTTCCGCGATATCGCCAAGTGTCGGAAGCACGTCTGCCTCGTTCATTCCGCGCCGGCCGATGATGCCGCGATACTGCGACATGTCGTTGTCCAATGCGCCACGGTAGGCCGTCATGCGGCTGCGAGCTTCATTGAGGATTGCCATTCTCGTAGCGGGCTCGAGCCGAGATCCACCGTTGACGCTGTTGATAGCGCCCTGCAGCCAGTCGGGCAGGCTCGAGGTATTGTTTACCATCACCATCTCGCCCTCACGCACCACGGAGTTCGGATCCATGATCTTGCCGAGGCCATAGACGAGGTTCAGGTCAGATGCTTTCGAGTCCGTTTTCGCCGTGTCTACCATCGACGAGTAAGAAGGAAGCGCCTGCTGGTAGCTCTTGTAGGTTGGCAGGTTCTGGATTTCCTTCCGTAGGTTCGACACGTCTTCCTGCTTGTAGCCGGTGCCCTGATAGAGCGGTTCGCCGGTCTGCGGATTGACAAGGCTTTCGCCCGGCTGGACCGTCACGCCCTTCGGAGCGCTCTTGTAGATGACCCTTCCGGTTCGCTGGTCGACGAGATCACCGTTGACCTCAGACACGTTCGGATTGCTGTAATCCGCGATCTGCTCGCCGCTTAGAGGGTCAATGAGGCGGCCATTGACTTCCATCGGCTTGTGGCTCTGGAAAATCGGCTTACCAGTCCTGTTGTCGACGACCGAGCCGTCAACCGTGCTCGTGCTCGGGTCGCTATAATCAGCGATCACCTTCCCGCTGACTGGATCGACCAGGCGGCCATTCACTTCGACGGGTTTCGGCGTTGCCTGATAGATCGGCGCGATTGTGCCCGTGCGCGGATCAGTGCGCATGATGGTGCCATCCGGTAGGGTCTGGAAACCATATTCCGGCGGACGCATCAGCGTCTGAAGCTGCTGGGTGGCCACTGCCCTCACCTGCGGCGATGCATTCGGGTTCATGACCGCCTGCACCAACGCTTGAGCGCGCGGGTTTGCCATCGGGTTTGCCGCCTGTTGTGGCGATGCACCGTCCAGCGCCTGAACAAGTCGAGCTTGGGCTGGCTGCTGATTTTGCCCGAGGGCTTGCGCCTGGGCCACCTGATTCTGAGATGCAGGAGTGCCGCCAAGGATCGCCTGGAGAATGCCCTTGTTCGGATCGGCATTCATGAGCTGCGGGCTGTTCTGAAACTCGGGAGGGATCTGTGACGCGGACGGCATGCTGGCGACGTTCGGCGTCGGGCCAACTGTGGACGTGGGAAGTGGCGGCAACGCGGCCTGTGGGGCTCCCTGCGGCGGCATGACCTGTGCAGGAGAGGATGCACGCATCTGACCTGCTGCACCGGGCATGGGCATGCCGATTGAGGGATCAAGGCTCGCGACTTCACCTGATGCGGCCGCTTGCGGCATGGGAGTAGCGGCGGCGCGCGGCGTTACCATGGGATCTACATAGCCAGGCACCGGTGCTGGTGCGGCAGGATTGACCGGCGGTGCAGAGGGCATGCCGGCCGAGGCCTGCTGCTGGGGCGGCGCATTGCCGATCCCCATCTTACCGGTGATGCCCTCGGCCTTTGCGCCCATCCATGGGCTCCAGCCGTGCTTTCTGGCCCAGTCAAGCGAGAAATCAATCTGCTGCTTCCATGTCGACGGATCGCTGGCATGCAGCCCAGTAGCCTTGGTGAATTCATCGCCAAGGCCTGGGTTCGGCATTGACTTGCTCCGGCCTGCGTAATGAAGTTGGAACGGACCGAATGAGGAACCTTCATCACCGCCGTGATCGGGCGATGACGGGTCGAATACATTCAAACCCTCATGACCAGCCACGCGAAGCGAGTAGTTCGGATCAATGCCTCTGGCGAGCGATGCTTGGCGAATGTACTCGGCCACCTCAGGATTACCGCCAGGCTGAACTGTGGTTGGTGCCGCGACATTGCCAGCCGAATCCACCTTAGGCATGGAAGAGCCGGTAGCGCCCGGTTCAGCCGCCTTGTTGCCGCCGAAGATAGACGAAAGGAAGCCCTTGGGCTGCTCAGGGGGCGTGTAAGGCTGCCCGGTGATTGCGGAGATCACCTGAGCATCGGCCGCGCGCTGATCGTCGCCCTGCTGCTTGATCGCCAGGCCTCCCATGAGGGCTTGGGCCATACGTGCAGCGCCTTCCCATGGCGACTGGATCGGACTGGTGTCCGTGCCCTGCTGCAGCATTGCCGCAGCAAGCCGCTTGCGAGCATCGGTCACATCTGCCTGCGATTGACCGGTATCGCCGCCGAAGATGAAGCCCATCACAGAACCCCCGCGTAGTTGACCATCTTGAAGCCGCCAGGGGCTTCCGTGACGGCGCCCGGGAAGACGGTTTCGACCTCATCGGCCATCAAGCCCACTTGGCGGCCGCCGCCCCAGACATATTCGTATTCGTAGATCGTCAGCCCGGAGGCTGTTGCTCCGATCCGATGGATATCGCGCTTCAGGCGGCGATCGGACATTGCCCAGCCGCCGAGGAGCGCCGAGCCCAAGCCGAACAAACCGCCCATGGCCGCGTTCGACTTCGCCGCCTGCTGGTTATAGGCGCCCATCTGCTGATTGTAGTTCTCGTTGATGAGGCCGGCTTGATCCACCGTCGGCAATTGCGTCGTCGGCGAATTGACGTAGTTGGGCTGGTTGACCTGCGAGCCGGACATGAGCGCCGATATCTCGTTCAGCGGCTGGTTGCGCTCGGTCAGGATGGAGTTTTGCGCATTCGAATACATGTCTCCCAGGTACTGATCCGACGCCGCCTGCTTGCGCGTCGAAAAATCGCGCATGGAATTGTCATAGGCAGCGGAGCCCATCGAGATGCCCTTGTCGGCTAAGCTCTGCTCGAGGCTCGCCTGGTCGCGATCCCATTGGTTGTTGAACCCGCCCTGCCAATGGTCGTTGGCGTATTTGTCGACATTCCCGGCGCTGAGATCGACATTCGTCCCGAGGATGCCCGAAATCTTGCCGGTCTGCTCATTCGCCAGTTTCGACAGCCCGAGCTGCGTCTGTTGCGTCTGGTCGTAGATCGCCTGATTTTCCGGCGAATAGGTCTGATAGGCCGAATAGGTCGGCAGCTTATAGGTCTTGCCGTTCTGGTCGGTCATCGTCGAGTTGCCGGTGACCTTGTATTCCAGCGAGCCATCCGGCGTGTATTGGTTGGTGTGGCTCAGACCAGCGTTGGCAATCGCGGTGTCCACGTTGGTCGCTGTCTGCGCCGCCGCAGTCTGTGTCGGATCGGGCGCTTTCGGCGCCTTAGGCGTGGAGACCATAGGGGAATTCCTCTTTCAAGATTCCAAAGAGCAGCGCGTCGCAGTCGCCGAAGTACCCACGCTGACGGCCTTCCAGGCGAGCGCCGAGCCGGTCGAGCGCCTTCTGAGCGGCAACGTTATCGGCGCGCGTCCTGAACGTTGCACGGCGGCAACCGAGTTGATCGGCGACATAACGGAAGGCGGCCCGCATCAGCGTCAGCGACAGCCGATCGGCGGCAAGCGAAACCTCTACGTCGTGTTCGGTCCAGACGTTGAAGACATAGCCGGCGATGATCCGGCCGCGATCGACATGCGCCAATGCGGTGTATGGAGGTTCGAACGAAACCCCGATCTTGCCGCCGACCCAGGCCGCGATATCGGCGCGAGGCTCCGAAACGATCAAAGCGGCGCGCCTTTTTCGTAAAGCACCTCACCGCCCACGACGGCAGCTTCCGATACCGACGCCGAAGACCCGGAAATCAGAGCCCGCACAGTCGGCGCAAGCGCAGCACCAGCAGCACCGGCAGAGGCGAATTTCCTGGCAAGGATGTTGCCCGGGAATTTCGACACCCCCCAGATCGCGGTTCCCCATTTCGCAGCAGCGCTGTTTTCAACCGACGATAAGAGCGCTGTCGGGATCTTCGTCTGGTAGTCGGTCGAGATGCCGGCATACATCAGCGTCGACACGCCGATCTGAGCAGTGACGCCTATCAGCTTCGAAAACTTCGTCGACAGGCCGTCACCAAAGCGGTTCCACGCTCCAACCATGAGGGCGTCGATCGCCGTTCCATTATCACTGGCGCCAGCTTCTGCCTCATAGACGGTTCCGTCGCTGCTGCCGAAGAACAGCCTGTCCTGCCAAGTCGCCCAGCATGACGCCGAGATCCCGACGAAGCGGCACCATGCGCCGGTCTCGGTATTCATGACATACTGATACGGTCCGAACGACGACGGCAGGTTGACGATTGCCATCTGACGCGCCGGGAAGCTTGCCAGTTGCCATTCCTCGGACGTTGTGCCGATCGCCGCGACGGTCTCGCGCCATGTCGGGCCGATCTTGGCAGTGATGGCGCCGAGGCTCGTGGCGCCGCGATCGAGCTGCACGGCCTTTGTGATCGGCACGATGCCATCGGTGGTCATGATCGCAAGGTCGGCGCCAACCGATAGCATGCACCTGTCAGTGCCGAGCGGGCGCCCGAGCTTGAACGTGCCGATCAGCCCCCAGTTGCTTGCACTGGACGGATCTGAGCCCTGGAAGACAATTACCTCGCCCTCGGACGACATCAGCACCAGGCATTGCTGCAGGCCCGTTGATACCGGGATAGTCCAGACGTTGATCGCGACGAGCGTGCCGCCGTACTTCATGTTGCCGCCGACCGGCAGGACTGTTGCGGTGCCGCTGACAGCATCAGTGGCGAGGTACCAGACGTTCGTCGAGTTCTTTTCGATAAACCACAGACGAGACCGATAAGCCGTCACCGCGATCAGCAATGACGAATCCGGAATGCCCGTGATCATCGTTGACGGGACATATGGAGTCGCGGCGGCGCCGGTCTCAAGCTGCGCATTGGTGACCGAGCCCGCCACCGTGAGCGTCAGTGTGCCGGCAACCGGTGTGAAGGTCAGTGTCACCCGATTGGCGACGCCTGTCCCATTGAGAACGCCAGCATAGGCGCCCGACAAGGTCACCGATCCCGTGCCGAAGAAGCTGAGGGTATACGGCACGTTCTTGACCGCAACGTTCTGTGTCGCAAGCGTCGCCGTCCCGACGAGGTAGTTGTTGGTCCACGAAGTCCCGTTGAACAGCAGCGGCGTGTCGAGGCCATTCACCAGGCGCAGATACTCCTGGCCTGCGGGGTTCGTATATTGCTGTGTCGACCAATGCGCGGCGGATTGGCCCGAGACGACGGCGGCGCCGACTGCACCCCCAGCCGTCACGTCGAATATCTTATCCCCTGCCGCGGCGAACAGCCGGTTGCTTACGCCGGAATACGGAATGACTGTCTTGACGTCGGCGCCGAGGCCGGTGGCGAACGCCAGGAAACCGTATCGGGCGCGGACGCGGTTCGCCTCCGGAAAGAAGTTGTCGAGTTGGAACGCTGCGTCCTTCGGCATATCCGCCATTTCGACATCGGTGCGCCATCCGCCGATCGGTGCAATCCAATCCTTGCTTGGAGAGACCCGGGTCATGCCCGCGCCGGATGAGACAGGTTTGCGTGTCATGGGTTCGGCACCGTGATCGTGCCGGGCCAATAGTTTTCCGGAACCTGCCCGCGGTTCGGCAGAGACAGATCCACCGGCGCCGCGGCGCGGTCGGAACCAACCGCTGACTCCTTGGCACGCTCGAAATTGGCCATCTCTTCCCCGTAGTCGAGGCCCTTAGCCCGCTTCCATCGCCAGATGGTCGACAACTCGACGAGCTCTTCAGGAAATCTCGCGGTGTCGGTATCGTTGGCCCAGGTGGCGGCATAGGTCGTGCCGCCGTTTAGGGCGACCCAAGCATTCGACACGTATTCATATCGCAAGGTTTCTCCGGCATCGTTCGGATAGATTGCGAGCTTACCGCCCAGCATGCGCCAGATCTGCGGCACCGGGTTGGAATTGAGGATCGTGTTGCGTTCCCAGGTCTGAGGCTCGACGGGACCGTTCAACTGCCAAAGGCGCGACGTGTTCCAAATCTTCGAATTATCGGGGAAGCGATCCCAATCCGCAGGCGGTTCGGCAGGTTCCGGAATGACGCCCGTCGCCGTGAAATCCCTGATCACGACCAGCGCCGACCAGTCATGGTTTCGCTGCAGATCGCGGCCTGCCCGAAAAGAAAGGATGCGCAGCTGAGCAATCTGTGGATCCGCCGACGACATGACAGCAGTCGGCGGGTCGATGCTGATTTCCGCGCATACGTTCTGGATAATGGTCAAGAGCGACATGCGCGGATCTCCGATTTAAGCGGCTGCATTGCGACGGCCGGAGCCGCCCTGTTCCTTCGCCATGGCTTCGAAGCGCCGGCCCATTTCCGCAACCTGCTCTTCCAGGCGCTTCACGTCGTCCTTCAGGCGTTCGTTCTCCGCGGCGAAAGCAGATGCGGCGCTGGCGTCCTTGGAGGTCACCAGAAAGGCCTGGGCGGCGGAGACAAGCTCGTTCGCGCCCATGCCGATTTTCTGCTTGGAGGTGTCGGAAAGAGCTCCCAGCTGCTCGACGCTGTAGACGTTGATCGACTCCAGCTCCTTGATCTGGCTGGGCTTGAGGTACGACCACTGAGCAAGCGGTGTGCCGACCATCTGCTCACGAGCAGCAGCGCCTTCCTTGAAGCGCTTGTAAGCGTCGGAAAAGCGCTCTTTGTCGTGATCAGTCGCAACCCGCTGCACTTCGGTGTGCTTGTCGCCGGCGATGAAGATGGTGACGAACTCGACGTCCTTGAAAATCGGACGTCCTTCCTTTTCAGTGAGGAATGGCTGTTCGATGGGCTGAATGCTGAACGACGCATAAACGCCGGTGTTGTTGTTGGTCATGGGCTTGTCTCGCTGTTGATGGCGGGGAAAGGAAACGGGCGCCGAAGCGCCCGCCGTTGATCATTTGCTGGTCTTTGTGGCCGGATGGTTTTCGACCTTCGACTTGTCGACCTTTTCGGCGATCATCAGGATGAGTTCCTCGATCACCGGAGAGATGTCGCGGCCGGCCTTGCGGTCGGCCTCGATTTTCTTGTTAAGCTCACTCGTCAGGGACATTTCAGCCTCCTTAGTTCACCTTCGACAGGAACGGACGCATCAGCGTTGCCTCGAGCACACCCGTCGCCGTGATGGTGATGCCGGTGCCGTTGGCCGTGGCATTGGCGGACATGGTGATGCTCTGGACCGTACCCGAGGGGGTGTAGGTGATCCCGCTGATGGTGGTGGAACCCGGAATGCCGGTGCCTGAGATAGCGGCACCGATGAACGGGCCGCCTGCGGGGCTGACGCTACCGAGAGAGGTCAACACAGCGGAACCGTTGACGGTGGTCGCTGTGAAGGTCTGATTGGCCGCCGTGAAGTTGACGCCCTGGATCGCCTTGGTGGTCGTCGTGGCTGAAGCCGGGGCATTGGCAAGCCCTGCCGTTGCCGTGGTTTCCGCCACGACGAGAGCAGCGGTAGCAGTGGTGACGAGAGCCGGAGCCTCGCCGTTGCGCTGGACCCAGATGTAATAGGTGCCAGCAACCAGGCTGATCGACTGCGCCGGTCCACCGGACTGTGTCGGAGCCTGGCTTGCACCAGCGAAGACGCCGCAGCGGTTGCCGACGACGGCCGCAGCCGTGGTGAGCAGAGATGCGGTATAGTCCCGGTCCCACTGGAACCACTGACCGGGCTGGAGCGTGGTGGTCGATGCAAGAACGAGCTTGCAATAGACCCACTCGGATTCGCGGTCGCCGCCGGCAACGGCGCCGAGGGCAAAGTTCGGACCCGGAACACCGGAGCCGGCAACGATCGGGCCTTCGACGACGAACGGGTTCGCGCCAAGACGATCGGTCTGGGAAGTTGCGATGGTCATTGGAGTTGATCCTTTCGTTCGATCAGGCGAACAGCACGCCCTGCAGGAAGGCGTTGTTCATGGTGAGGTTGCCGGCGAAGCCCATGAGCTGCACGAAGGCGTCCTGGTTGGTGTTCATGCGTTCATCGCCGATCGGAGCCATGTCGCGGTCGCGGTGCGGGCGATAAAACAGGTACTTGGTGTTCAGGAAGAACATCTGGTTGACAGGCGCGCCACCGCCGAAGCCACCGTCGAACACGACGTCGGCGCCCATGTATTGCAGGGTCTGGAAACCAGCCATGCCCTTGTCCGCCGAGGTGATGCGCTGGATCGCCTGCAGCGATTCCCAGTAGAGGCGGAAGTAGTTGTTGTCGCCGATGATCAGATCGGGAGCATCCGCACCGCGAACGCAGCTCATGTAGAGCCGGTTCATATAGGACTGGATGTTCGCGCTCGTCGCAGCGGTGCCGCCGTCGGCCAATGCGGAGAACTTCTGGTTCCGCCAGAAGCCCCAGGTCGCGCGATTGATACCGCCGACCGTTCCCGACGTTGGGGACGTCGAGATCAACAGCTGAAGACCGCCGATCTGCCGCCCGCCATCAGCCGTGCCGTCGGAATAGCAGTCGAGAGCGATGTTGTTCTTCAGCGTGATTTCGGCATTCTCGATACGCTGTTCAAGCATGTCGAGAACCGCTTCCTCGCCCGAGTTCTGGAGCTGTTCCAGGCCGGACATGGAGACGGCAACCGCGGCTTGCTTGTAGTCGTATTCGGCAGCGGTGATGACGTCCGAGGGCTGAACGTTCAGGATTTCATAGCCGGAATAGCGCTTGAAGGTGCTGTTTTCCTGGTACTGCAGTTCCTGGACGATGGTGCGGCCGCCTGAGACGGGCTTCTTACGGCCGCGGGTGTTGAGACGGTTCAGAAGACCATTGTTCTTCGTCACGTCATCCGCAACCACGCCGCTGCGGTTGCGCAGGGTCGTGGTGACGATTTCAGAGAGGTTTGGGGAAACCATGGTTCACTTTCCTTTTGGTCAAACGCGACCGTTCGCGGCGTGCAATGCGCTGCGGAGGGAATCGCGGATTGAGGTTGGTTGGCCGGCGCCGGCGCCCTGGGTTGGACCGGGGGCGGAAGAGCCGGAGATCGATCGCGAGGCGCGGCGGGCCTGATCTGCCGCTGCTGCCCTCTGGGAGGTCTGGTCTTGAACTGTGGTCGCCGGCGCAGCCTGGCTGATCAGCTGCTGACGAATATCGGGGCGCATCCAGCAGGCGGCGTCGTAAGCATCCTTGAGTGACGATGCGCGCCCTGCGCTGATGAGGGCGACCATGTCGTCAAGAACGGCTTCGGCGTGCACATTTGCCGGGTCGGAAATGAAGGCATTGACCTGAGTTTCAGTGTCTCGTTTCCGAAGTACCTGTTCAACCGTGGCCTCGACGTTGACGGGCTGAGGCGTTGGCTGTTGTTGGGCCTGTTGCGGACGGCGCTGCAGGATCTGGTCCTGCTGCCCGGCGACAAGGGCATGGAGATTGACGCCGGCCATCTTGGCGACGTGAATGACGGTGTTGACCGGGTCGCGAACGAGCGACTGTTCCCAGTCGATCGCCTTCCGCATGACATCGGCATGTGTCGTGCCGGCCTGGCGCACGATCGGCGTGAATTCTTCGAGGCCTTTGTAATCCTGCAGGACCCGGAAGCCGTTATCGACTTCCTGCTCCCGCTTGGCGACGGCGGCCTGGACCTCGGGCGGCAGTGTTCCGAACTGAGCCTTGGCCTCCTGAGACCAGCCAGGCGGGACACGGTGGGTTGCGGCCGGCTGCTGCTCGGATGCCTGAGGCTGCGCCTGTGGCGTCTGCTGGGCGGCAGGAGCAGCGGTTGCCGCGGCCGACGTCTGTGCAGTCTTTGGGGCAGCGGCCGCCTGTTGCGCCGGGGCGGTCTTGTCCGTCTCCTTCGGCGCAAATCGGCCATGCTCGTCGCGCTGACGCTCCATGCCGCCGCCGGATGCTGAGCTTTCGGCGCTGTCGATCGCCGCCCTCAGGCTGTCCCGGATGCTGATCGGCTTGTCGGACGTGCCGAGGTCTTCGCTGCCGTTGCCGGCCTCGTTAATCAGGTCTTCCATGTCGGATGTTTCCTATTTCGGGGATTGATGCCCGTTCAGGCGTTGTACTCAGCGTGAACTCGCCGCAGTTCGTTGCGGATCTCGTTGCGATCCGTTTTCGGCTTCTCGATGGGCTGCGGCTTTTCGTTGCCAATTTCGACCACGCCTGCGGCCCGATAGGCGGAACGCAGCTTGGCTTTCGAGGTGTACGTGTTGCCGTCGTGCATCGACTGGATCTCGATGGCATCGCTGATGAAGTGCGGCGCCGGCAGATCGGACTGCGCCCGGTTTTGGACCGGCATGCAGTCGTGCGGCCACTTGTCGAGCTCGTGCCAACCCCCGCAAACGCGGCAATAGCGTTCCCTCATTGCATTGCTCCTGGCTGCTGCTGGTTCCTGGCCTGCTCCATGGCCTGGGCCGCCATATCGCTGCGCGCCTGCTCGATCGTGGTGCGATGCTCGATCTGCGCCTGGGCCAGACCCGTCTGCGCCTTCATCGCCTCAGCCTGCGCTTTCACCTGCGTGGTCTTCAGATCGATCATCTGATCAGGCGTCGGCTCCGGCGGTGCCTTTGGTGCTGTTGCTGCCTGGGCGAGCTGTGCACCGACCTGCTCAAGGGTGTTTTCCAGCTGACGGCCGGCCCGGAAACCGCGGGCAGCGAACAGAAGCGTCTCGACCATCACAGGCACCAGCATTGGCGTCTGCTGCGCGATTGCGCCGGCCTGCTGCATGAAGCCGCCGACCATCTGGACGAATTCCATGCGACGCTGCTTCTCCGCATCCTCGTCGGGCTCGATCGTCGAATCCGTCTCAATGTCGATGCGGAAACCGCGAATGCTGTCGTTCCTGAGAAGCTGCGTCACTTCGTCGATGGTCGGCTGCTCCATCATCTTCTGGACTTCCGGCGGCAACTGAGGCGGTTGCTGCGGCGGCGCCGGCTGCCCCATCTGCTGCGCCCGCATGGCTGCTTGCTGCGCGCCCATCTGAGCCTGCTGCATCTGCATCTGGGCCATCTGCTTCTGCTGAGCGGTCGGAAGCTGAATGCCGCTGACGAGCATCAGCGTTTCCGGCTGGAACTGGTCGCAGATGATTTCGCCGGCGAGCGCCACGATGTCCCGCGCGAACCGCGCCAACTCCGACTGACGGTCGCGGATGCGGATCGAACCCCACTGACTCTTGATCCGCTGGGCGGTCGCCGTCTCCGACGCCTGAGTGTCGCCGCGGACAATGTCCGAGATGCCGGTGATCTGGTAGACATCTTCGATGAGCTGCTTGCGCGCCTCGATGCAGGCGACGATGACTTTCTGAACGTCGTCGATGGGCAAGGTGACGATGGATTTCGATCCACCCTTATCGGTGAAGGCAGCCCACTCTGGTATGGGGACCATCACCGTGTCGTTCTCAGGCCGCATCGCCTTTTCGATCGCAGGCGATACCGAGCCGTCGCCGGACGGATAGAAAATTTTCAGCCTCAGCTGATCGGTCAGCTTGTTGATCCGCTTAGTCAGCAGATCGATTTCATCGACCTGGCCCTGGTAATAGACGTAATCCGGTACCGGGATGAGCGAACTCGTCGACAAGGTCCCGAATGCCGGCCGCGGGCAAGGCCAGAAGCCTTTCAGCTTCAGCGGCGGCTCTGACACCTCGAGCGCCGTCGGGCAACCGTCGGCGATCCAAACAGTGTAATCCTCGGTTTTGCACCAGATTTCCCAAACGTAGGTTTTACCCTCGTTTTGAGCGCGCTCCGTCTGATTGGTCCCGTGGTTCGAGCCGGCGCCGTTCGCGGCGAGGCTTGCCCGCCCCTCAGGAAAGCGCTTATCGAACTCGCCATCGGTCATCGGCACGCGCCGCGCGACCCAGGTGACATCTTTCCAACGCCTTGCCGGCGAATGCAGGAAGTCCGACCAATGCACGTAATCGATGCAGATCCGCTCATCGGTGATCTGCTCCATAGGCGAACCGGCAGCGGCCGTGCCGGCGGGGTCGGATGGTTCGACGCCCATATCCAGCGGCTCGAAATCCGCCTCATAGCGCAACCAGACGCTACCCCGGGCACAAAGCAGGAAGTCATCGCGAACCGAGCGCATGACGGAATCTAGATCAGCGTCATCGGCGGTGTAGGCAAGGTTTCGCTCGACGAGCTCGGATGCCATTCGCGCCACCGGCTCCGCATCCTTGAAGCGGCGCTCGACGACGGGCTGCGGCACCCGGGCGTAAACCGCCGGCTGCAATACCGAGATATTCGCCCAAAGCATCGCAAATCGGCGCTTGGCGCTCTGCTGATCGTTCTGCTGCAGGTAAATCTTCTCGATCTTCGTGCAGCGATCGACCCAGGATTTGAAGTATCGCTGCGCGCGCTCGATCTCCTGCTGCCAGTTAGCGCCAACCTTTGCCAGGTCGTACTGCTCACCGTCCGGCAATGTCGTGGCTTCGTCGTCCATCAAACGTGCTCGCTATGGGTCGGTGTGGAGTTGACGAAATCGTTGAACGTCATGTTCTGGAACGTCGGCAGCGGCTTCGGTTCGGGCTTCAATGGTTCGGCCGCCAATCCGGTGAAGATGATCGCGAGGCCGCCGAATGCGTCGGCGCCGTGTGATGCCCAATTGTGCAGGGGTACGTCGCGGAAAACGCTCAGATCCTCGTCCCACTCTTTCCTATAGTTGCGCAGGCACTTGACGCCCTGATCACATCCGGCCTGATCGAACTCGACCTTCGTCAGGATGCGTCGCGTGCCGCTGATACGGTCATGCACATAGGCCCGCTCGACCTTCCGGACCGTGCCGAGGTTTCGAGCCTTGACCTCCTGCAGCATGATCTCGATGCGGGTCATGCCGCCGCGCGTCCACTCTCTGACGCGGATGTCGTGCGGCATGTTGTGGATGCCATAGACATAGCCATGCTCTTCGGCGCGGCGCTCGAGTTCATCGAGCATGCCATCCATGCCGGTGCCGGTGTGTTCGAAGTAGCCGATCATCCGAACGCGGCTTGGGAGGACCTGGAACAGCCAGACGCTGTTCGTGTCGTCCATGCCAATGTCGGATATCGTGTGGACCGGGTAGCCCACCACATGCGGGTAAACGCCAAGTCGATCCTCGGCATCGACCACTGCCATCTGATCGGCGTAGTAAGCACCCTCGACGCTGGCTTCGAATGCCTCCGCTGGTGACGACGGGTATTCCCGCTTCATATCGCCGAGCTGCGTCTCAGCCTTTTTGACGTACCAGGCCTTTTGACCATCCGTCAGTTCGATACCCCGATCGGCCAATGTGCGGAAATACTTGGCGAACGCGTCGGTGATGATGACGCCGGCCGGATCGATCGAATATTGCGGCTCTTTCCACCACGGGAAGAAATGGAACTTGAAATCGAGCGGCGTCAGCGCTGATGCCTGGCGGTGCTTTACCTGGGCGTCTTCGCAGAGATTGTAGAAATGCCCCTCCTGCCCCTCGGCGGTGCTTTCGATGAACACCAGCTGCCCAGCCTGGACGGTGTTGAGGGCGCCGGTCCGAACTTCCCTCGCCTTCTCCGGATATTTGGCGCAGAGCTTCCCATATTCGGAGATATGCAGGTATTGCAGCGTGCCCGATCGAAGCGATGTCCCGACGCGGATGCTCGAGTTGTTCCCCAGGAGCAGTTCCGTCTGGTTATCCCTCGCGATCGGCACCGCTTCCCGGATACCCTCGGGCAGGTTGTCGTAAGGGTATTTCACCTTGTCCCGAAAGATGGTCTGCGCATCGCCGAGCGTGTGAGCAATCGTGCCGGCCCGAATGTCCCGGTTGAATACGCAGGCATCGAGCATGAAGATCTGAATGAACGTCGTCAGGCCGAGCTGGCGGGCCTTCAGCAGCACGTTCAGGTAATGCATCTGCTCGAAGAAGGTCATCTGAGCCCAGTTCATTTCGAACCGGACCCTTTTGCCCTCCTTGTCGGTGATCCAGTAGAGATTGTTTAGACGCCAGCGCCAGTCCGAAAACTGATCAACTGCTGCTTGGAAGTCCGCGGGTCTTGCCATTGATAGCTTCCAGCAGCTGCGACACCTCGCCGGTCACGCCGTGTTCCAGCTCGACCTTGGCGCCATACTTTTTCGGCTTCAGCTTCTCGGCAATCCACTGCCGGGTTCCGATGCGGAGTTGCGAGCGCCTGATGGCTTCCCCGTTCTCCTGCCAGCCGGTCGTTTCACCGTCGGCGTTCTTCTTTTCCATCCAGTCGTTCGTGCCGTCGTCGGCAATCTCGACCATCTCGTCGACGAAGCCGTCGGCCTGAATTTCGCGCGCCTGCGCATACTTGGTCCGAAAAGCTGACTTGTCGTCATCAGCCAGCCAGGCCAACACTGTCGACTTGGCCGGCATGGCATCATCCCTGCAGATTGATCGAAGGCTTTCGCCGTCAGCAATCCGTTCGCAGATGATGCCGGCAAGGGAATGCGTGAATTTGGTAGGTCTGCCTGTCATGGTCCTGCCTTCTGATCGGCCGGGCTGCTGTAGCGTGACGTCACGTGACGTCACAGTGACGAATTGTGACGCCTAGAACAGCGCGATGATGTTACTCGCCGTAGTCCCGGTGAGCGCCACGATGGCGGCGTGAACCGGCAGGATTGTTCCGGCCGGCACGCTCTTGAAGATAACAGGGTCCATGTCCCGACGCGGCGCAATGGCAACATCGCCCGCCGTGCCGATGTAGAGGGCTCGGGCGCCGACAATGGCAGTATCGTTCGGCGTCACCGCCGCGGCCCGCGAGGCCGGAGCAATCGAGGGGTCCATTCTAGTTCTCCTTGAAAGGTTCAGACGAACTCATGCTCGATGCGGTTGAGCGGGTCCTGAGCGTTGCGTATCATCCCGACAGGGGGCGGCGCCTACTCTCGCAGACCAATGAAGAATCGAGCCCACTTTCCCTGATCGAAGGCTTGGCAAGCAGCCTGAGGAACAGAGCAGCGAAGGCGGTTTCCTTGCCGCGTGCAGCGACTCGACTCTTGCCGCCTGACGTGTTCATTTCTAAAGCCACTACAACTGGAGGATGGGGCATGAAATTGATCTATGAAGCGACTATCTCGGGTGAGGAGGTTCACACCGCCGGCGTTACTGCACCTGGGGAGTTTGTTAAAGTTTTCGTCAGCGGATGGCTACGCGCTCAAGGAAAAGACCGCGTGCTAGGTTTTCGCGTTAACGATATTTCGTCTGGCTATCGCGCATACGCTCTACAAAACGGCAATCATGCAGAGGGCCGAAATGACGAGACTTGCTTCGTTCTGGGCAGAACCGGCTGGTTAATAGATGCGCATATTGGCGTCGAATATACCTTCTTCAGAACCTCAGTCTCTCCCATTATCACCGGCGTCGGACAGACTACCTTCTGGCATGATACAGGCGGTGCTGGATCGCTATTTTGCGGAGACTGCAGGGGCGCATTGAGGATTCCTGCTGATCTGCACCAAATCAGCTTTTGGGGGAATGGCGGTACGTTCGATGGAACGATGAAAATGTATAACTATTGAAACGGCGGAGCATCCAGGTAGCCGCGCTCGCGGCTACCTTTCCGGTGCGACAGACAAATACTGCTTCTTGGGTGATGTTGCGACTGCAACGATGATGGCGCCGTTTACCCTGCCCCCACAAATACAGACTTGTAGTTGAAAACTCCTCGACTGCGAGGCAAGCGCATGCTCTACTGCGCGTCTAAAGGGATGGGGAACTCAACCAATGAAAACCATTAGGATCGCTCTCGCAGCGACCGTATTCGTTTTGACTGCAGCCAGCGCTTTTGCCCATGGCGGCGGCCTCGACAAAAATGGCTGCCATACCAATCACAAGACCGGCGACTATCACTGCCATTGACGCCTGCATTTTGACCCAGGGCTAATTCAGGAGAAGCCGATGACCTGGACTGATAACAACAAATGTCCGGTTTGCGAGGGCACCGCAAAAGAGGCACTCCCCAAGATGGGAGATTTTACAGAGGTAATATGCGATCACTGCGGCCGCTTCCGGATTACGGACTCTGCCGTCGCTACGTTCGCCCATCAAGAACCGGCCACAAAAATGGCCGTGCTTGAGCGCGCTGGGGCTATCGCCAAGGAAACCGGTGACATTCCTTTGATAGATACTCGATTGTGAGCGCAGGTTAGTGCGTACGCAGCGTGAGGAGACGCCAGAAATGAAATCTCAGTTTGATGCCGACGAGATCCTATCTCAACACGGCGGCACGCAGACATCTGTCCTTATTTGGCGGCCAGGTTGGGATAGCGACAAAAAGACATTCGGATCGCTGCGGGACGCCCTCGAATTTGCGAAGGAGGCGGACACTTCCAACGCGTTCAAAACCGAGCTGCACGTCCACACGCCCGGAAAAGATCTGCTGTTCGACGGTGACGATTTGAATGCGCTTTTGGCCAGAGGCGGAGGCGGAAATACGCAGGATGATGGCGGTTACGGCACAGGCGGAACCGGAGATGGCGGCGGCTAGGAGCGAAACGCCCAAAATTTGGACGTATTTCTTCCATGGTGCGGATTGCTGCTTATCCGCGTGGACCGGCGTCGTTTGCGCACTGTACATCCACAAATCAGTGCGCACACATTACCAGATGGTTATGATTAATCAAGCCTGATAGCCATATTATTCAGCGCTTTCAACGTTTCAGTTATGAACGACCGAGATGACGCCGAGGACATACTGGATGACAGTCCGCCGCCCAGGTCGGTGAACTGCGCTCTCCGAATCCTGCGGCTGCTGGCATTTACCGGCTTCCCACGGCTCCGTTGCTCTTGCTCGATCTCTTCCTCTCGCTGACGGCGAGCTCGGGCAACCAGGAAGTTTTGTTCCTGCTCCCAAGCGATGTAACGCAGCCGGTCGATTGTCTCCTGGGGGAACTCGAACGGCATTGGTCGTTCTTCGTACTGCTTCGTGAAGCGCAGGATCTTGCTCACGCCGTCGACGGCTTCAACAGCCCGGTAGTCGTGGGGGCCTATGTTGACGAACAGGTATCCGTTGAATGTCGGGAAGCGTCGCTCGATCCAGTGCCCCTGACGATGATGGCGGACCTCTATCCGGTAGCTCGGCATGAACGCTTCGAAGCCCTCGTTGCGAAGGTTGCGCTCAACGACGCTGTCGCCCGTGCGGTCCTGCCCTTCCCGCATTGATGGGCAGCGCTGAGCGCCAGGAGCGGCCTTGACTGCGAACCATGTCTCCACCGGCGAGTCTCGCTTGCCCTCGCCCTTCCTGGCCTGGAAAAACTCTGCCTCAGGGACCGAATCCGCGTTTCGATATTTCCACATGCTGTCATGCCCTCGCTTCGTCGACGATGATTTTTCTTGCGAAGCAAAAATCCCGCCCTGGCTTGCCCGCTCGGTGGACGATTTCCCTTGCCGGCACGATGTCGCACACCCGGTTGACACAGCGCGCGGCGGTGACATTCGCGCTTTCTTCGGTGGGGAAAACCATGTCGCCCCAGGTCTTCCACTGGCCGCGCTCCTCGATGCGGATAACGTATCCGCTCCGGAATGCCTGGCCGAACTCGTCGAGCTTCGTCCAGGGGAATATGGCTTCATCGTTCCTCATCGGGCGTTACTCCGCTGCTTCACGATCCGTCGGCGCTCTGGTCTCATTCGCACATACGACGGCCGCCAATTCATCGGCTGTTCATAGATTCGGCGGGGCGGCTCGATCTGGTACCACCTACCGTCGACATCGAGAAAGTACTGAAGTGCCTCTGTCGCGAAGTGACCCGCCATGTCGTCGAACAGCAGATCGCAGATCAACCCGTCGGCCTTGGCTGTTACCATCGGGCGCCAAGGGTTTTCTCGGTCGTGCGCTTCCCGTTCCTGCCTTTCCTTGATGGTCATCTTTTGTCCTTTCCGGCGCTGGCGGCCTTTTCTGCGAGATAGGTTGCCGGATCGATGCGCTTCACATCAGACGCGGCGCCAAACGTGCCGAGCCGGTGATCTCGGTAATTGCGCTCGCCGGCCGGATCGAACTTGGCTGCGGCGACGGATCGAACCCAGCCAGGTGCCTTTGCTGCGTTGGCGTTCATCCGTTGCTGGTCCTTCGCAGCCTGGCGCTGGTTGACCTTGTTGTCCTTGGGCTTTGCTGGCTTCTCTGGCCTGCCCCAGAGAACCTTCTTATTGCTGCGTCGCTTGCCGGGCATCTCATCGTGGTCGATGCGATCGAGCGCCGACCAAGCCGCGGCGTTCGTATCAAACGGACCTTCGACCACCTTGCCGCGCTGATCGGTGATCTGGAACTGGCCGTCATCGTTCCGAGTGACGTTGAGGACGCGGGCGCTCATTTCGCACCGCCGATCACCCGAGGGCTTAGTAGAAAGAATTTTGCTACAATATAACTATACACATCTCTCTCCTGTCTCTCTGCCTCTGTCTCACAGCAGTCTTACGATCGGGGGGTCGTTCTTCCCCCTTCCACCCGGATGAACAATCTTGATGAAGAAGCGGTCGGCGAGGTCATCGCGAGCAGTGCGGAAGGTGGGGACGCTCATGTCCATGGATTCCGCGTAGGCGCTCGACAGCGCGAACTCGCCACCGTTTCTGTGTCCGTGTGCCAAGCGTAGGCGGATCAGCAGCGAGATTGCGTTTGGCCTGTCCCAGAGGTGATCAATGTCGCTCTGGAAGATCACCGCCGTTGCCTCACCCCCGGTGACCATGAGTCGGCCGGCTTGCTTGTACTTCCAGGCCGACGCCGACACACTGAGCACTTCTTCATTGGGCAGCGGCTCAGCGAACTGCGTGTTTGCGTGGTGAACCATCTGGATCAGTTCCTCTTTCGTTGTCGCCAGACGGGCCTGGCGCAGCGCGCGAGTGAAAAGGGAGTTGTTGCGACCGTCACCGTCGCGCATCCCGCTTACGCGGTGGATAGGCTTGTCGGACTGGTCCACAATCTTGGGTTTGTCTTTGTCAGAGGACGTCGCAGGTTGCGGAAAAACCCGCGTGCCAATCATCGCCGGCAGTCGATCTAGATCATCCATCGACCCCTGAATGATTGCGTATCGGCCGCGGGCGCCCATTGAGGGCGGCGCGACGACGTAGCCGTCACCAAGGATATCGACTGGACGTTCCGGATCGGGCCGGATGCGCCGGCCCTCCCCGCCGTTGCGATACCAAGCCTGAAAATGCCCAGAACCGCTTCTGACGATGAACGGCGTCGGACCATGCTTGGTCAGTCCGTCAGCCAGCTCGCGTTCGTCAGTCGTGTCGACGTCCAGGATCGTCAGCTTATTGCGCCGGCAGGCAATGCCGAGCGCTTCATGAGCGGGGAACTTGAGGGCGAGCTGACTGCTGGTGGGAAGACCGATTTTCAAATAACCTTTAACGGCAGGTTTTTTAAGCTTGTCGTCGACGACAACAGGAAACGTGCTTATTCCGCGCGCTGCATACTCGGGTTGCCATTCCGCAAACGCCCCCATTATCCGTAGGCCCTCCGCAGAAGGCGAAACTTCTGCGCCATGGCGCAAGCCTCCGCCGCCTGCAAAGAAGTCAGCGAAAACCTGGCCTTCAGATGCGGGATGATGTCGGGCCGCGGTGGATTGTCCGCGACCCACTGCGCGGCTGCTACGGTGATACTCGGTTCTTCGGCTTCCTGGCGCGCCTCCGTCAAGCTGCCGCCCTCTCGCCTTCCAGGATGCGGACTTCACTGTGAAGCCGATACACCGCATGGACGCCCGGAAATTCACCACCATGTTTAGTGTCGATGGTCTCAATTGCATAACCACGTCGACGCAACTTAAACACGTAGTCTGACAGCCTTGGACCAATGTGGTCCAGAGAAGACACCCCCTGCTCCCCGGCTTTGATCAGGAGTCGCATCGTCCATGCGAGACGGCCGATGAGATTTTGCGGTTCACCAAGCGGTTCGCCGGCGTCAACTTTCTGGACTCGCAAACGTGACCGTGCTCTACCTGAACTGTTCATCGGCGCTCCTAAAGGCTGCTGGTGACGGGGGGTCGCTGAAAAGGCGATTTCGTTAAGAGCGGTGGGGATCTCTGAGTTTGGCGACCTGGATGGTCCCCGCCGCTTTTCGTTCGGAGCTCGCATCATGCCGACCGCTCCTTTGCCCGCCCTCGTTCCCAGGCGACCAATTCTTCCACTTTGTAAAGCTTGCGGCGGTTGACGATCATCGGCTGTGGAAAGCCGAGGCGTTCGTCGCGCTCCCATCTGTACAGCGATACCGGCGTAATCTGGTACCGGGTCGCCACCTGCTTTCCAGTCAGATACTCACGAGACGGATGTTCTGTATTCATACCCAAACTCCTGACGTTTTTGCACGGTTCTTATAATACAAGAACCACCAAGATCGGGCAAATATTAATGTGATGATTGCAATCTATTCACAACTTAGTTATGCGTACGCGCGATAGGGAGATTCGATGGGTAGACCTGCGTCTAAAAACCCCAAGTCTGAAGCGCTAACCATTCGGCTGGATCCGAAAACGCGGTTCATCCTTGATTACATGGCGAGGTTCAAAGGTCAGACGATCACCACCGTCGTCGAACGGGCCATCCTCGCCGCGGCGGCAAATACCGTCATCACACGTTCGGACGGTTACGAAGACTACCATACTACCTGGCAGGATCTTTGGGACGTCAGCGAAGGCGTCCGTGCACTTGAGGTTTCAAAGGTGCCCGAATTGATTCCCACGTTTGAGGAGGAGCGGCGCCTATCTTTCGTACGCAACCACTGGCCGTTTTTCTTTGCGACTGAGAAAAAGCAGACTTATCTCAATCACTATATCGATGTTCTTTGGCCGCGCATCGATGAGTTCATCCAGCTCCATGAGGACATGAAGCATAAAGATTACTATGCGGCAGGGCACGCAATGGCTGATGCGTTGAAGAATGCCAAGCTGCAGCCTCCCAAGTGGCCGGTCGAACAACAGCCACCACCTAAGGGAAAGAGCGGCGGCAATTTCTCACGGGATCTCGACGACGACATCCCTTTTTGAGATTGGGTCTATGCTCCTTTGCTTATGAGGCGAACGCCTGCGCCACCATCGCTCGGCCCCTGATCAATAATTAAGACACCCGCGGCTTTGAGCGCGTCCGTTACGGCATCGAGAGTGCCAGTGCGAACACTTATGCGTTCGGCTCCAGCAGCTTCCATGTTCCTTATTGTATTGGCGCTGACACCCGCCTTTGCAGCAAGCTCGACCTGCTCCATTCCGATGAGAGAACGAGCGGCTTTAATCTGAAATCCAGTTATAGGCATTTTGTTTCCAACCAATGAATTTTGGTACCATACCCATTTTAGTGTTGACTGCAACAAGAAACACCGTCATGGTTAAGATACCAAGTTAATTTGGTGTCAGACACAATTAGGAGCTAACCATGCCGAATGAAGCAATTGCGGCTACCGCCGAAGGCTTGCCCAGCACCACCCGCCGTGCCCTTCTTTGGGGTCTCGCCACTGCGTCGACGGCCGCAGCTGTCGCCCTGGCGCCTGATGCGCATGGCGCTGGCGCCTTGACGTCATCAGGCCTTCACGACCAGGCGGAGAGCCCCGAGTTGATCTCGGCATACCAAGGCTTCTGCGATGCCTGCATCGATCTGAAGGAGGCGCACCAAGCCCGAGAGTGGTTGGCCGATGAGTGGAAGCATCGGTGGCCACTCGCTCCCGAGGCGCTGCTATGGGGCGCAAACGCGCAGAATGGTAGTTACTTAGACGACGGCGAGCGGGATATAATTGGCCGCTTTATCATGAGAGACACGGCCGACCTGACGAAGCGGATGTCAGCAAAATTCCGGCGCGGAACTCCGCGGACCTGCTTCTCGATCCTAACGAGTAGCAGGGCTCGGGAGATAGTCGAGAAATGGAAGCAATCCTCTCCGAAGGGCCGTACAGAAAAAGCTCGTGTCCGCCATCAATCGTTTCGCGATAAGATGATCAGGGAGTACGAAGTGAATATCGGGCTCGCTGAACAGTATGAGGCCGAAACCGCGCATCTTCGCGAAATCTCTGGAGCCGATGCAGCTCGGCTGCGCGTCAAGGAGGCCGACGGTCGGCTTCTAACGGCGGCCAATGAGGTCTCCCAGTGCCCGGCCTACACGGTCGCCGGCTTGGGAATGAAAGCTGACGCCCTCGCCGTCACCGCAGGTGCGCTCATGAAAATCACGAAGTCTGATGATAGCCCGCTTGGGCAAATCGCTCGCTTCATAGACTCCGTGGCAGAAGTCGCCGGGAGGGCAGCCGTATGAGCAACGTGGTCCAGGAGCTGCGACGCGAAACACTAGAGGGATACATCGAAGAACTGATCGCCCTGCTCGATCTCCTGGACGGCGACGAGAACCTGGAACCCGACAACGACAACGAACCCAGCCTCGGCGCCCCTGAGCATGTGACGCAAACCCACTGGTATATGCCGGTGGGTTCGGAACAGGCCGATTTGGAAATCGAAGACGAGAACGACGAGGACGGTGGAGACACTGAGCCGAATGGCGACGAGTTGGACAGCAACCTCACCGAAGACGGATAGTGAGTCGGGTTCGCAGATAGCCTCGATCAAACCTCGGCCGCCGTCACCGGCGGGCCGGGGTTTCTCGTAGGCGAAATGCCGCGGCCGTTACCCCCAGTGTTACCCTGGAGCCAGCGAGAAAGCGAGGGTTGAGGTAAGTCATTGAAATGATGGCGACCCCTGCAGGAATCGAACCTGCGACAACCTGCTTAGAAGGCAGGTGCTCTATCCAGCTGAGCTAAGGGGCCGTCTGTTGGCCGCGCCTGGGAGCGCGACCGGGATGCGGCATATCTGGACGAGAAATCTCAGTGCGTCCAGGGCTGCGTGCGGGTATAACGGAAATTGTCGGGATAGGCGACAACCTGACGGACAGGGTCCTTCGGCGCGATGACGCGGTATTCGATGCCGCTGCGCTGGGCATAGGCTTCGGCGAGTTCCTGCGTTTCGAAGGTGAGCTTCACCTGCTGGCGCATATCACCCGAAGAGGTGTAGCCCATGATCGG
Source organism: Rhizobium ruizarguesonis (assembly GCF_012349115.1). Taxonomy (GTDB): domain Bacteria; phylum Pseudomonadota; class Alphaproteobacteria; order Rhizobiales; family Rhizobiaceae; genus Rhizobium; species Rhizobium ruizarguesonis. The sequence goes on along the minus strand of NZ_PQIG01000070.1, from coordinate 58,718 downwards.
ATCGATCTTGCGCGGCGACTCCTGATCGAACTCAAGCACCCAGAGATGGGTCTTGGCCTTGCCGGACTGCATGGCGGTCTTGGCTGGACGATAGATCTTGGCAGACATGACTGCAGCGTCTCCGACTATGCGGGACAATGCCCGCCTTTCATGGTCTCAATCCCGTTGCCGGCCCGTTGCCGGCCCGCGCCGGGCCTTTTGCATCATCGCTGAGGATAACGCAAAGAGATGAATTTTGCTTAGCTGCGAATCCCCGCCTTTTCAAGGAAAAAGGCGGTGCACGACGACGCCGCCGGCTCCATCCCATGACAAGCCGATGCGTTGGGGAACAAAGAATATCCGCGGACAAGCGCCTCTGGGCATTCTTCCCCTCGTGTCGCGCCAGCCATCTCTTGAAGGCCAAGCGACTCCGGCCGGATTGCGCAATGTTACCGATCGTCGCATGTTGTGATTGCATCCTGATTGCCGCAGCCAGCCCTCGGCACTATTTCTACGGCTCAGTTGGTTTCAGTGGATTTGCACTCATGATGAGACGTTCGGCGGAGTTCAATGCCATTGTGATAGGGGCTGGTATCACGGCGTTCTTCTACCTTGCCATCAGCTACGCTCAATATATCGGCCTGATCGCTCACGGCTAAGGTAGCCTTGCCCTGACGCCAATTGCGCCAGGCAGACGGACTCGCGCGATCAAGCACACTGGCGACCCATCAAGATTTTTCTGTCTTGCATCCACAGGTTCGGCGAGGAATCTTCGGCCAGAGCAGGATTTATGGGTTGCGACGGCGAAGTGAACCGTGTATCTCCCCTGCCATTCACGGCACGGAGTGTAGCGCAGCCTGGTAGCGCATCTGGTTTGGGACCAGAGGGTCGGGAGTTCGAATCTCTCCACTCCGACCATTCAAATATCCCGATATTGTTGAATTCCTTGACAGGCGCAGCGCCGCTCGCGGTCGCGCGCGCCGTTACTTCGCCTTCTTGGTCGTCGTGGCGCTGACGATCCTGTCGCCAGGCTTGATTCCGAGTTTGGCAACGATGCCGGCATTGAGTTCGACGACGTATTTCACCGCGCCCATCGAATCGATGATGTCACGCGAATAGGGCACTGCCTTTTCCTTGATGTGGCGAATCGTTCCGGTGTCGTCGGCAAAGAGCATGTCGAGCGGCAGGATGGTGTTTTCCATCCACATGGTGACGCGCCGCGGCTCGTCGAAATCGAAGATCATACCGGCATCGTCGGCCATCACCTTGCGAAACATCAGTCCACGGGCGCGCTGATCCGGGGTCGAGGCAATCTCGACGGTGAAATGCAGCACCTTGCCCGCCGCGGTCTGGATGAGCAGCGGCTCCTTGTCGAACCGCATCTGCTCCTCGGCCAAAGCCGGCAGCGCGACCATGAAAAAAAGCGCCAATATGGCGCTTCTGATGGCATCAAATAGGATTAGGCCGCGCATGTTCAGTGCGACCGGCTTGCCGGGCTCGGAACGTCAGGATGGATCTCTGCGGCCATCAGGCCCTTTTCGCCGGGGCCGAAGCGCACGAGGACCACCTGGCCGGGGCGCAGTTCCGTCAGGCCGAAGCGGCGGAGCGTTTCCATGTGCACGAAGATGTCTTCGGTGCCCTCGCCGCGCGTCAGGAAGCCGAAGCCCTTGGTGCGGTTGAACCACTTGACGAGCGCACGCTCGAGTCCGCTCGTCGCGGTGACCTGCACATGGGTGCGCACCGGCGGCAACTGCGAGGGATGAACCGCGGTCGACTGGTCCATCGAGAGGATCTTGAAAGCCTGATAGCCACGCTCGCGGCGCTGGATGAGGGCGACGATGCGCGTTCCCTCGAGGATCGTCTGGTAACCGTCGCGTCGCAGGCAGGTCACGTGCAGGAGAACATCCTGCAAGCCGTTGTCGGGCACGATGAAGCCGAAACCCTTGGCGACGTCGAACCACTTGACGACCCCGGTGATTTCAACAAGATCGACCGCTTCTCCCGATAGCTCGTCGAGGTCGGAGTATTCGTTCGATGAAATCCTGTCAGCCATTGTCGCCAGCCCCTCGAATACGCGTCACACTGTTACGGTTAACTGATTCTTGAAATCAAGATTAACATCTTGGTAACGGATAAGCGCAAGTCCTAGTTTTCGGTTATTCCCAGCTGCACATTTTATAAAGATGACTTGCCCGAAGCTGACCTCGGCTCGCTGAAAAAAGCCAGCCCCAATAAAGGAGTAGATAGAATGCGTTATCTCCACACAATGGTACGCGTCAAAGACCTGGACGCCTCGCTCGCTTTTTACACCACGCTGTTCGGGCTGGAGGAGATTCGCCGCCACGAAAACGAGAAAGGCCGCTTCACCCTGGTTTTTCTGGCCGCTCGCGACGATCTCGACCGTGCGCGCAGCGAAAAAGCTCCCTGCCTCGAACTGACCTACAACTGGGATACGGAAGATTATAGCGGAGGACGCAATTTCGGCCACCTCGCTTATGAGGTCGACGATATTTACGCGACCTGCCAGAATCTGATGGACAACGGCGTCACCATCAACCGGCCGCCGCGCGACGGGAACATGGCCTTCGTGCGCTCGCCCGACGGCATCTCGATCGAAATCCTGCAAAAGGGCAGCCCCCTTCCGGCCGCCGAACCCTGGGCCTCGATGGGCAATACCGGCGCCTGGTAAGGCTTTTCGCCGCAAGGCTTTTGCGAGGCTTGCGGCTTTTTCGATTTCGGGTCCGGCCGGCGCCTTGACGCTTGCCGCGATCCGGCCCCGCAGGCAATCTCCTGGCGACTCGAAGCGGAAGAAAAGCGTTTTTCGCCGATTTTCTGCATCAACTGGAGACTGTCACTTGCGTAACATGCAGATGCGGATGCCCGTGACGGGCGCTTTGCTGATCGCCACCTCGGTGCTGGCGCTGACCGGCTGCGCGTCGGACAAGAAGGCACTCGATTCCGCCGCAGCGGTTCCAGCACAAGCGGCAGCACCGCAGCTTGCCACGGCAGCGCCCGCAAGCCCTGCCCCACGTTCGGTCTATACGGATCCCCGGCTCGTCAACGTCTCCGGCGCTCAAGCCGCGCCTCAGGTCGTGGCACAAGGTCCGAATGCCGCCGCTCCGCTCGCCGATCCGGCGACAGCGCCCCCTGCCAATATCGGCGGGCTCGTCCTGCAGTCGACCCGGATCAACGCGCAGGCGATGAGCATCTTTTCCGATCACCAGCCGGCGCCGCAGAACAACAGCACGTCCACCGTCATTCAGCCGCAGGCCTATGCGCCGGTGGAAGGTGTAGCTCCGGCGCGAAGCAGCGTCTATAGCCAGCCCCCCGTGCCCACACAGCCGGCAGAGCCGGTGCTGCCGCAGCAATCCTCACAGAATGACAGCACGCAGCTTGCGCCTGTGCAGACAGCGTCGTTGGCGACGGGCAGCATTCCGACCTCGACGATGAATGCGCTCTACAGCGCGCCGAAGCAGAACCTGCTCGGCAGCCTCTCCGGCCTGCTGCACAGGGCCGCCCTGCCCGGCATGACGCGCATCGCGCCGAACGGGTTGCATCTCCAGAACGACAAGGTCGAGGTCGGTTGCTTCAAGCCCGATCTGCTGAAGGTGATCAAGACGGTCGAAAACCATTTCGGCCGACCGGTCATCGTCACCTCCGGCTATCGAGACGAAGAGCATAACCGTCTGGTCGGCGGCGCTGACGAATCGATGCACAAGAGCTGCGAGGCAGCCGACATCCAGATCGACGGTGTCGCGAAATGGGATATCGCCGCCTATATCCGCTCGTTGCCGGACCGCGGCGGCGTCGGCACCTATTGCCATACGGATTCGGTCCACCTCGATACCGGCAAAACGCGTGACTGGAACTGGGGCTGCGGCGGCAAACGCGCACCGATAACGACCGCAAGGGCGATCTGACGGCCGCGCGTTTTTTACATAACGTTACGGCAGCACCACCTCGCCTCAACAAAGAAACAGCCGGCAGCCTATTGATTCGGCTTCAATAATCGACTTCGCGAACGCACTCGGATTTCCTGTCATTTTTTTGAAAGAAACCGCAATTGCCGCTTGCGGGATTCAAAACGCCTGACTATAAGGGCGCCACCACGAAGGAAGCGCCCTTCGTCTATCGGTTAGGACACCAGATTTTCATTCTGGGAAGAGGGGTTCGACTCCCCTAGGGCGTACCACTTTCTCTCCATAAAGAAGCCATCACTTCCGCTTGCAGAAGCCGGCGCGCGCTCCTATTTTAACGAGGCTGCCTGCGCCCTTCGTCTATCGGTTAGGACGACAGATTCTCATTCTGTAAAGAGGGGTTCGACTCCCCTAGGGCGTACCACTCCTGATGATAGGCAATCGTCATCCGTTTCGATCGACCTTGGCCGGCCCTGTGAGTCCCCTCGAGGAGAATCCTTCGGGTTCGCGCAACGCGGCCCATCCTAGCCCGCCGGCTTGATTTTTCTCCACTCCGCCGTAACCAACGCCGCGATTTTCCACAGCAGCAAAAAAATCGGCGAAAACGATGATTTTTTCGTGCCTTGGCGCTTGCGGCCTTCGAAGGTGCTGACTATAAGGGCGCCACCATGAAGGAAGCGCCCTTCGTCTATCGGTTAGGACACCAGATTTTCATTCTGGGAAGAGGGGTTCGACTCCCCTAGGGCGTACCACTTTCTCTCCCTTGACACTTCACATCGTCAGCGCTCTTGCGCGACCACTCTATTTCGCCGGCGCTGCATCGCAGACGCGCAGCTGGATGCGGCGTGCACCCTGGTAGTGGTCGGCACCGAGCGAACCGGCGACATGCAGGCTGGCGCCGCGTGAATTGATGAGAAGATTGCCAAGCGGCGTATCGGCGGCGCGAAAGGCGATGCCGTCGAGCCGCGATCCGTCCATGGCCTCCAGCGTCACCTTCACATGTTTCTCGCCGACTAGGCGCGCGTCGCGCACACGATGCGCCGGCACGGCGAAGAGCGGCTGTGCGTGGCCGGAGCCATAGGGGCCGGCGGCCTCCAGGCGGTCGATGAGTTCGAGCGTGGCGCCGCTTGCGCCGATCGCACCGTCGATCTTCAGGGTCTCGTTGGCAACGAGGCCGGCCACCGTTTTTGCCGCCTTCTCCGTGAAGAAGGTTCTCAGCCTGCCGAGATTGGCGCGCTCGACCGTCAGTCCCGCGGCCATCGCGTGGCCGCCGCCCTTGACGAGTATCCCTTCGTCGACCGCAGCCCGCACCATTCTGCCCATGTCGAAGCCGTTGATGGAGCGGCCCGAGCCGGTGCCGCGGCCGGAGGGATCGAAGGCGATCGCGAAGGCCGGACGCTTGAATTTCTCTTTCAGCCGCGCCGCGATCAGCCCGACGATGCCGGGATGCCATTTCTCATGGGCGGTGACGATGACGGAGGCGCCCTCGCCGTCACCATATTCGGCGAGCGCCTCGGCTTCCGCCTCCTGCAGCATGATCGCCTCCATCGCCTGGCGCTCGCGGTTGAGCTCGTCGAGACGCTGCGCGATCACCTCCGCCTCGCCGGCGTCGTCGAGCGTCAGCAGCCGGCTTCCGAGTGCCGCGTCGCCGATCCGCCCGCCGGCATTGATGCGCGGGCCGATCAGGAAGCCAAAATGATAGGGTGTCACGGGACCCGCGAGCCCCGCCTTGCGGAAGAGTGCGGCAAGCCCGGCATTGCTCTGGTGCCGGGCAGCGACAAGACCCTTCACCACATAGGCGCGGTTGAGGCCCTTCAGCGGTACGACATCGCAGACCGTTGCCAGTGCCACGATATCCAGCCATTGCAGCAGGTCGATCGCCAGGATGCGCTTGTTACCGGCCGCGCGCAGCAGCCGGAGCGTCGCGACCAGCACCATGAAGACCACGCCGGCCGCGCAAAGATGCCCCTGCCCCGAGAGATCGTCCTCGCGGTTCGGGTTGACCAGCGCATGGCAGGGCGGCAGCTCATGTGTCACCTGGTGGTGATCGATGACGAAGACATCGATATTGCGCGCGGCAGCGGCGGCCAGCGCCTCGTGGCTGGTGGAGCCGCAATCGACGGTGACGATCAGCTGAGCGCCGTTATCGATCAACTGATTGATCGCCGCCGGATTGGGGCCGTAACCTTCGAAGACTCGGTCGGGGATATAGATGGTCGCCCTGACGCCGAAATGGCTGAGAAAGCGGAACATCAGTGCCGAGGAGGCTGCGCCGTCGACATCATAGTCGCCGAAGATCGCAACGCTCTCGCCGCGCTCGATCGCGCGCAGGAGGCGGGTCGCGGCCTTTTCGCAATCGGTCAGCTTATGGGGATCGGGCATCAGGCTGCGGATCGTCGGATCGAGGAATTCGATCGCCTCGTCCACCGTCACGCCGCGCCCGGCGAGCACCCGGGCGATCAGATCCGGCAAGCCGTGAATCTGCGACATGGCCAGCGCGCGGTTCTGCCCGGCCTGGTCGAGCCGCGCCACCCAGCGATTGTCGAGCGCGGATTTCTCCACGCCGAGAAACGCGCGCTGTACCGGATCGACGAGATCTGCCATGCCATACTCCGCTGACTTCATCTGCTCTTTCTACAGGAGCAGCGGAGATAACATAGCGGTGGATTTGCAGACACGCATTTTTACCAGAACACCGCCCAGATGATCATGGCGATGCCGGCGAACTGCACCAGCAGGAACGAAAACAGCGTCAGCAGAATGGCCCAGTTGCGGCCTTCCGTGTTTTCCTCGTCATCAGCCTCATCAGAGACCTCTTGACGAATTTCACGGTAGGCCGGCTTGAGGATTTCCCCAAGCATATCAGGATGGTCCGGCGGCACCTCGCTCGGGCAGCCATACCCCTTCCCGGCGTGGCTGTCCTTGCTCATGAAATTCTCCACGCAGGCGACTCACCATCTATGGTTTAATTATATCAATATTTCGGTATCTGTTAATATAGACTTCTGTAACGGAGGGTTGAACAAAAAACAGAAAAACCGCCCTGCAGAGACAGGGCGGCCCAACGTCCTCCGGCAATGGAAAAAGGTTCAGCCTTCTTCTTTGGGCCGCTCGATGCGAATGACCTGCGGCTCGCCGAAGAGATAACCTTCCGACTTGATCGAGGCGACCGCCTTGCGCACCGATTCTTCCGTCGTCGCGTGGGTGACGAGGATGATCGTCTGGTGGTGCGATGGCGCCAGATGCTGTTTGGAGCGCTGGACGATCGATTCCAGCGAGATGTTGTTTTCCGCCATGCGGGTTGCGACGCTGGCAAAGACGCCGGTGCGGTCGAGCACGGTCAGGCGGATGAAATAACCACCCTCGTGGCTCTGCATCTGCGCCTTGCGGTAGGGCTCCAGCGTCGCTGCGGGATGGCCGAGCACCGGCACGCGCTGGGCGCCCGGCTGGCTTTTGGCGATATCGGCGATATCGCCAAGCACCGACGAGGCCGTGGCGTTGCCGCCGGCACCAGGGCCGACCATCAGCAGTTCGCCGAGCACGTCGGATTCGATCGCCACCGCATTGGTGACGCCGTCGACCTGGGCAATGACCGAATCGACCGGCACCATTGTGGGATGAACGCGCTGCTCGATGCCGGTATCGGTGCGCTGGGCAACGCCTAAGAGCTTGATGCGATAACCGAGCTCGGCGGCAGCGTGGATATCCTCGATCGAGATGTTGGTGATGCCTTCGAGATAAATGTCGTCGGCGGCGATCTGATTGCCGAAGGCGAGCGTCGTCAGGATGGAAAGCTTGTGGGCCGTGTCGTTGCCCTCGATATCGAAGGCTGGATCAGCCTCGGCATAACCCAGCCGCTGCGCTTCCTTGAGGCATTCGGCGAAGGAAAGCCCCTCCTTCTCCATCTTGGTCAGGATGTAATTGCAGGTGCCGTTCATGATGCCATAGATGCGCGAGACGGAATTGCCCGTCAGCGATTCGCGTAGCGCCTTGATGACCGGGATGCCGCCGGCGACCGCTGCCTCGAAGTTCAGCAGCGAACCCTTCTCCTCGGCGATCGTCGCAAGCTCGACGCCGTGATAGGCAAGCAGCGCCTTGTTGGCTGTCACCACATGGAGACCACGTTGGAGCGCCGTGCGCACGGAGACGTTGGCCGCCCCTTCGGCGCCGCCTATCAGCTCGACGAAGACGTCGATATCGCCTTTTTCGGCAAGCTCTTCCGGCCGGTCGAACCAGGTAACGGCAGAAAGATCGATGCCGCGGTCCCTCGCCCTGTCACGCGCGGAGACCGCCGTGATGGTGATCGGACGCCCGCAGGTGACGGCAAGCTCGTTGCTCTTCTGCTGAATGATACGGACAAGCGAGGCGCCAACGGTGCCCAAGCCCGCAATGCCGATTTTGAGGGCATCTGCCATGGATCGATCCTGAAATGTCTGTGTGGCGGCAGCCGCCGAACGCGGCTGCCCGAGAGTTGGATTAGCGGTGGGCGTTCAGCGAGATGACGTTGTGCATCGTCTCGTCTGCCGTCGACATGAACTTCTTGATGTTGCGCGCAGCTTGGCGGATGCGGTGTTCATTCTCGACAAGTGCCAGACGGACGTAGTCGTCGCCCATTTCGCCGAAGCCGATGCCCGGGGCAACGGCGACGTCGGCCTTCTCGACCAGCAGCTTGGAGAATTCCAGCGAACCGAGATGACGAAACTTTTCCGGGATCTTCGCCCAGGCGAACATCGTCGCAGCCGGCGGCGGCACCTCGAACCCGGCCTTGCCGAAGCTTTCGACCATGACGTCGCGGCGACGTTTATAGACGTTGCGGACTTCCGCAATGTCGGAACCATCGCCGTTCAGCGCATGCGTCGCCGCCACCTGGATTGGCGTGAAGGCGCCGTAGTCGAGATAGGACTTGACGCGGGTCAAGGCGGCGATCAGCCGCTCGTTGCCGACGGCAAAGCCCATGCGCCAGCCGGGCATGGAGAAGGTCTTCGACATTGAGGTGAACTCGACCGTCACGTCCATCGCACCCGGCACTTCGAGAACCGACGGCGGCGGGGCGCCGTCGAAATAGATTTCCGAATAGGCAAGGTCGGAAAGCACGATGATGTCATGCTTTTTCGCAAAGGCGATGACGTCCTTGTAGAAATCGAGCGTCGCGACAAAAGCCGTCGGATTCGAGGGGTAGTTGAGGATCAGCGCCAAGGGCTTCGGGATCGAATGCCGGACGGCACGTTCGAGCGGTTCGAAGAAGCTCGCATCCGGCTCCACCGACATGGAGCGGATCACGCCACCTGCCATCAGGAAGCCGAAGGCGTGGATCGGATAGGTGGGGTTCGGGCAGAGGATCACATCGCCGGGCGCGGTGATTGCCTGCGCCATGTTGGCGAAGCCTTCCTTGGAGCCCAAGGTGGCGACGACCTGCGTATCCGGGTTGAGCTTGACGCCGAAACGGCGGGCATAATAGGCGGCCTGGGCACGGCGCAGCCCCGGAATGCCCTTGGAGGACGAGTAACGGTGCGTGCGCGGATCCTGCACGACCTCGCACAGCTTGTCGACGATCGACTGGGGAGTGGGAAGGTCTGGGTTTCCCATGCCGAGATCGATGATATCGGCGCCGCCCGCTCGCGCGCTTGCTTTCAAACGGTTGACCTGTTCGAAAACGTAAGGCGGCAAACGCCGGACTTTGTGAAACTCTTCCATCTCATTCCCCATGGAAAGGCGGCATTTCGGGCCGCAGTCGAAGTTCGTTCCGTCTTCCGGCGGCTGCGACACGAACTTCAGAATCGCAACGCCGTATTCATCAGACCCAAGCCACGCGGCAAATCTTTGACGGAAAGGCCGCATAATGCGCATTATCAGGAAAATTGCATCTTCCGATCCATTCGGAATGGCTTTGCGTCCAAATTGCCTGAAAGGCAAGGTCTATTTGGAGATTTCAGACAGCGTATCAGTGCCGTGCTCGGCGGCGAGACGCCGCATTTCGGCGACCTTGGCCTGATATTCAGCGTCCGAGATCGTGCCGGCCTTGCGCCGGGCGCCAAGTGCCGTCAGCTGATGCTGCAGTTCGGCTGCCTGCTCGTCGCTCATCTGGACATTGGCAGCCGTCAGCGGCGCGCCGAAATTCGGATAGCCGTCCGGGTATTTTGCAAGGCCGCCCTCGGCCGCCTCGCCCTTGGTGGCCGGCATGACGACGGCGGTGGGTGCTGCTCGCTTGGCGGCGGCTGCGGCCTTTTGTTCCGCCGTCAGATTGCATCCGGCAAGCGCCATCGCCGCCGCGGCGCAGATCAGTGCGGTGCGGTTGAGGATTGCGATGCGCCGAATGCCGTTCTTTGTCATGCCTCAAAAATCCAGTTCTGATTGCGTCGACTGTTAAATTTGTCGCAGCCACAAAGCAATAGCATGAGCCGATGCGGGTGGAACTTGTTTTCTCGTTCGATCACGATGTACAACGAATGGATAAAAAGAGTGGTGCTGCCGCCGGAGGAAATGGTGACCGACAGCAAGCAGGGGAATGGCGGCAAGGCCGGCTTCGACGCGACCGATCTCGATCCCTATCTATTGAAGGATCCCGAGGCCATGGCGATGAATTTTGCCCGGGCGCTCGAAAATCTCGGGCAAGCAGCGTCTGCCTGGCTTGCGCCGCGCGAACGCGGCGAGATCACCAATAGTGCCGTCGACCCAATGACCGATATGGTCAAGACGCTTTCCAAGGTCACCGAATATTGGATCTCCGATCCGCGCCGCACCTTCGAGGCGCAGACGCAGCTGATGTCCTCGTTCTTCGGCATCTGGATGCGCTCAATGCAGCGCATGCAGGGCGATCTCACGCCACCAGAGCCGGACACCCGCAAGGACAAGCGTTTCTCGGACGAGGACTGGCAGAAGAATCCGTTCTTCGATTTTCTCCGCCAGGTCTATTTCGTCACCACCGACTGGGTGGAAAAGCTGGTGTTGGAGACCGACGGCCTCGACGAGCATACCAAGCATAAGGCCGGCTTCTACGTGAAGCAGATCACGGCAGCGCTTTCGCCGAGCAACTTCATCGCCACCAATCCGCAGCTCTACCGCGAGACGATCGCGACCAGCGGCGCCAATCTGGTGCGCGGAATGAAGATGCTGGCCGAGGATATCGCTGCCGGAAATGGTGATCTTCGCCTTCGCCAGACCGATATGACGAAATTTGCCGTTGGCCGGGACATGGCGCTGACGCCAGGCAAGGTGATCGCCCAGAACGACATCTGCCAGATCATCCAGTACGACGCTTCGACCGAAACGGTGTTGAAGCGGCCGCTGATGATCTGCCCGCCCTGGATCAACAAGTTCTATATTCTCGACCTCAACCCGCAGAAATCCTTCATCAAATGGTGCGTCGACCAGGGTCAGACCGTCTTCGTCATTTCCTGGGTCAACCCGGATGCACGCCACGCCGATAAGGATTGGGCGGCCTATGCCCGTGAGGGCATCGATTTCGCGCTTGATACAATCGAGAAGGCGACTGGAGAAAAGGAAGTCAACGCCGTCGGCTACTGCGTCGGCGGCACGCTGCTGGCGGCGACGCTTGCACTGCATGCCAAGGAGAAGAACAAGCGCATCAAGACTGCGACACTCTTCACCACCCAGGTCGACTTCACTCATGCCGGCGACCTCAAGGTCTTCGTCGACGAAGAGCAACTTACGACGCTCGAGGAGCATATGCAGGAGGCCGGCTATCTCGACGGCACGAAGATGTCGATGGCCTTCAATATGCTGCGCGCTTCCGAGCTGATCTGGCCTTATTTCGTCAACAACTACCTCAAGGGCCAGGATCCCCTGCCCTTCGACCTCTTGTTCTGGAATGCCGATTCGACCCGCATGGCGGCGGCAAACCATGCCTTCTACCTGCGCAATTGCTATCTCAAGAACGCGCTGACGCGGAACGAGATGATCCTCGACGGCAAGTCCTTGTCGCTGAAGGATGTGAAGATCCCGATCTATAATCTCGCCACCCGCGAGGATCACATTGCGCCTGCCAAGTCCGTCTTCCTCGGCAGCCATTTCTTCGGCGGCAAGGTGGAATTCGTCGTGACCGGCTCGGGACATATCGCCGGCGTCGTCAACCCGCCCGACAAGAAGAAATATCAATTCTGGACCGGCGGCCCGGCCAAGGGAGACTACGAGAGCTGGCTCGAGCAGGCGACGGAGACCCCGGGATCGTGGTGGCCGCATTGGCAGGCCTGGATCGAGACGCATGACGGCAGACGCGTGCCAGCCCGCAAACCCGGCGGCGATGCGTTGAACGCGATCGAGGAAGCGCCGGGAAGTTATGTGATGGAGCGCGCCTGAGAAGCCCCAACACATCTCTTTTTGAGACGTCGTGAAAAACTGCAACGCCCCGTAAACAAATTAGAAACCATAATTCGTCATCCTTGCGAAACAGTCGGAAGTCGCGGTTGGTCTAAATTCGGCCCATTTGCGCCTTTACCGGCCCCCGGCGAAGTTTAGTCAGTCAGTGCCGCCGGCCTGCGTAGCGAGTTTGAAAGACGAGTGTAGTATGGCGTGTGCGGTCGGGACGTTCGATGACGTCACCCCTCTTGGCAGATCTGCTTTCCGTTGGCGCAGATCTCGCGGTTTCATTTGCGGTGTTGTTGGCGCCGGATTTCTGACCTCGACATGGCTGATCGCGACCTTCGCGACGATGCACTTGATCGCCACTCCCTATTCTCCGTCGGATCGCCTGGCAGAGGTCGGCACTGTGCCGAAGGTGGCGCCGTCACCGCGCCATGAGAGGCTGATCCATGTCGGCAAGGCCGACCGGCTTGCCGCCTTCGATGCGAAGCCGGCGATACCGCTGACGGCGAGCCTCATTCAATCCCATGCCGAAAAGACCGCCGCCGCAGCAACGGCGCTAGCGGCTCTTACAAAAAACAGTCGGCTCACCATGGCCGCCGAGCAACCGGTCGTGGCCGCGATTTCCGACAGCGTCAAATTCCGCAAGGACGATGTCATCGCGCCGCCGGTCGAACTCGCCTCGGCAGAGACGGATGAAGACGACGGCGACCGGATCATCGTTCCCTCAAAGGAGGCCGTCGCCGCAGCCGAACTCCCGGCCCTGCTTGCGCTTGCCGATGCCGGATCCCGGCAAATCGCGCCGGCTCCGGTCGAGCCGACCGCATCTCCTGTCAAAACGGCCTCAATTCCCGCATCGGAACCCGCACCGGTGGTCGTTGCCGCCGCGGACGACGCGCCGCCCTTCGATCTCGTGCTGGCGCCGGACGAAGGTTCCGTGCCGCTGCCGATGGCACGTCCTGATGGCCTCATCGGCAAACCGGCACTGGCCTCCAAGGGTTCGCAGCGCGCTGGCGAGCCTGCACTTGCCTATGCCCAGCCGAACTCGCCGATCGAGGATGACGAGGACGACGCAGTGCCGCGCTACGACAAGCCGGTCTTCTCGCCGAAGCTGCGCGCAGGCGTGGCGATCTACGATATCGAAAACAGCACCGTCTATCTGCCGAACGGCGAACGGCTCGAGGCCCATTCCGGGCTCGGCAAGATGCGCGACAACCCGCGTTACGTGAACAAGAAGATGCGCGGACCAACGCCGCCGCACACCTATGTCCTCACCATACGCGAGAGCCTTTTCCATGGGGTCGAGGCGCTGCGGCTGACGCCGGTCCAGGGTTCGGACGCCATCTATGACCGTGTCGGCCTTCTCGCCCATACCTATATGCTCGGCAAGAACGGCGATTCCAACGGCTGCGTCTCCTTCAAGGACTACCGCCGTTTCCTCGCTGCCTACAAGCGCGGCGACATCAAGCAGCTCGTGGTGGTGCCGCGGCTGAATAACAAACCGTCCTCGACGTTCGCTTCGCTGTTTTCGTCGCGCAGCTGACGATAGGAGAGTGCACTGCCGCTTGCCCGGTCGTGAGCGCTACTTCAACCAGGCTGCGATTCGCTCCACCGCCTCGGCGATCTCCGCTTGCGAGCCCGCATAGGACAGACGCAGCGTTCGATTTCCCTCCAGCGGATCAAAATCCAGACCGGGTGTTGCGGCGACGTCGATTTCCGCGAGCATGCGTTTGGCAAAGCCCATGCTGTCATTGGTGAAGCGGGTGACGTCGAGATAGGCATAGAAGGCGCCGTCCATTGGCGAGGCGATAGAAAGGCCGATCTGCGGCAGTCGCCGCATCAGCAAATCACGATTGGCGGCATAGCTTGCCTTATAACGATCGAGTTCGGCGCCAGCGCCAAGAGCGGCCGTGGCGGCAATCTGGGAGAGCTCGGGCGGGGAGATATAGAGGCTCTGCGCCACCCGCTCGATCGGCCGCACCAAGCGCTCGGGAAGCACCATCCAGCCGATTCGCCAGCCGGTCATGCAATAATATTTGGAGAAGGAGTTGATGACGATCGCCTCGTCGGTCAGTTCGAGCGCGCTTGCCTCCTCGCCGGCGAAGGTCAGCCCGTGGTAGATTTCATCGGAGATGAAGGCGATGGAATGGGCTGCGCAATAATCCACAAGCGCCTTCAGCCCATCGCGGCCAGTCACCGTGCCGGTCGGGTTGGCCGGGCTTGCGAGCAGCACGCCTTTCAACGTGATGCCGCTTTCCTTCTGCGCCGCTTCGAGGCTTTGCGGCGTCAGGGTGAAGTGGGTCTCGGCCGTTACGCGCACTTCGAGAACCTTCAGGCCGAGTGCGCCGAGGATATTGCGGTAGGCGGGATAACCGGGTCTTGCGATCGCCACCGCGTCACCTGCATCGAAGAGCGACAGGAAGGCGAGATTGAAGCCCGCCGAGGAACCAGTGGTGATGGCGATACGCGTGGGATCAATCTCCAAGCCGTGGCGATCCTTGTAGTGCCAGGCGAGCGCCGATTTCAGCCGTGCCGTCCCCAGCGCATCGGTATAGCCGATCCGGCCTTCGACAAGGGCTGTGCGCGCCGCTTCGAGTGCCGCTTGGGGTGCCGGATGCGAGGGCTGACCGACCGCCATCGAGATCACGGGATGACCGGCCGCACGCCGCTTCGTCGCCTCCGCCAAGACGTCCATGGCGTGAAAAGGCTCGACTTCGCTGCGTTTCGATATGGAAAACAAGATCGTTTCTCGCTCAGCTTCTTCAATGGTGGCCCGACAATTGCCGCATTAATCGGCTCATCACAATCCCGCGAGGGCCGCGCGGGGATGAAAAATTCCTGTTTGAGCAGAACCGAACGCACCGTACCTTGACGCGACGCATTCAAGTCCATTAACCCGGCGACCGTCTTCTCGACAAAGAGACGACCACACCGCCGATGACGAGGATATCATGGCATTCTTCCCGAAGACCTTCACCGCTCTGGCGCTTGCCGCATCGATCGCCCTTCCGCTTCCGGCGGCAGCGCTCGACGACCAGCAGAAGAAGGAGTTCGGCGAATTCATCAAGCAATACCTGATCGAAAATCCTGAGATCATGCTCGAAGTCCAGGATGCGCTGCAGAAGAAGCAGGAAGCCCAGCGGTTGGTGAAAGCCAATATGGCGATCGAAGAGAACACTACCGACATCTTCGAATCGAAGAACGACGTTACGCTCGGCAATCCCAAGGGCGATGTGACGGTCGTCGAGTTCTTCGATTATAATTGCAGCTACTGCCGGCATGCGCTTCCCGACATGCAGGCGATGCTGAAGAAGGACAAGAACGTCCGTTTCGTCCTCAAGGAGTTTCCAATCCTCGGGCCGGATTCAGTTGCCGCCCACAAGGTGGCCGACGCTTTCGGCAAGCTGGCACCGGAGAAATATGCCGATTTCCACGTCGCCCTTCTCGGCACCGAAGGCCGCGCCTCTGACGAAACAGCGATCGCGGTCGCCGCTTCGCTCGGCGTCAGCGAGGACAAGATCCGCGCCGAGATGGCAAAGAGCCCGAATGACGGTATCGTCCAGGCGACCTACCAGCTCGCCTCCAGTCTCGGCATCAGCGGCACGCCATCTTATGTGATCGGCAACGAACTGGTGCCGGGCGCCGTCGGGCTCGACGATCTCGAAGCCAAGGTCAAGAACATGCGCAGCTGCGGCAAGACCGCCTGCTGAGCAAACCAAAGCGCGTCGCAATCTTTCAGATTGCACTCCTCGCGCTTTAGATATTTATCTTTGCGCATGTCGTTATCGCAAAACCGCTGCGCACTTTTGCGCGACATGCTTGAGCGACCGGCCGCCCATCAAATCGCCAAAATCGAAGTGTTTCAACCATGTGGACAAATGTGGCGTGATTGCCGCTGGCCAATCTGTAAGGGCTTTCATTCAGCCTTCGCGGAGTCTATAGGTTGCCGTCGTACATTTTACGGAACATTCGATGACGCAAACGATTTTTGTCCTGAACGGCCCCAACCTGAACATGCTGGGCAAACGAGAGCCCGGCATTTATGGCGGCAAGACACTCAAGGACATCGAGGCAGACTGTAAGGCCGCCGGCCGTGAACTCGGCCTCGATATCGATTTCCGTCAGAGCAACCACGAAGGCGCGCTTGTGGACTGGTTCCATGAGGCAGACGAAAAGGCCGCCGGCGTTGCCATCAATGCAGGCGCCTATACGCATACATCGGTCGCGCTGCATGATGCGATCCGCGCTATTTCCATTCCCGTCATCGAGCTCCACATATCCAACGTGCATGCACGGGAAGAATTCCGCCACAAGTCGATGATCGCGCCGGCATGCAAGGGCGTGATCTGCGGCTTCGGGCCTCACAGCTACATCCTGGCGCTCCACGCGCTGAAGAACATCACGGCATAAGAAAAAGACAGGGCAACACCATGGCTGAAAAGAAATCGGGTATCGACCAGGCACTGATCCGCGATCTCGCCAATATTCTGAACGAAACGGATCTGACGGAGATCGAGGTCGAGCAGGATGACCTGCGCATCCGCGTTTCGCGCGCTGGCACGCCGCAATATGTCCAGGCGCCGATCGCAGCACCGGCCTTTGCCGCAGCCGCGGCTCCGGCAGCTGCTGCCGCGCCGGCCGCAGCTCCCAGCCGCAACCCGGCCAATGTCGTCAATGCACCGATGGTGGGCACCGTCTACATGGCGCCGGCTCCGGGCGCGCGTCCGTTCATCGAAGTCGGCGCAACCGTCAAGGAAGGCCAGACGCTCATCATCATCGAAGCGATGAAGACGATGAACCAGATCCCTTCGCCGAAGTCAGGCAAGGTGACCGAGATCCTCGTCGATGACGGACATCCCGTCGAATACGGCCAAGCCCTCGTCGTCATCGAATAGGCCGATGCCCATGATTTCGAAAATCCTCATCGCCAATCGCGGGGAAATCGCCCTTCGCGTGCTCCGGGCCTGCAAGGAGCTCGGCATCGCCTGCGTCGCGGTTCATTCCACTGCCGACGCTGATGCCATGCATGTGCGCCTTGCCGACGAAAGTGTGTGCATCGGTCCGCCCTCCTCGCGCGAGAGCTATCTCAACATCCACCAGATCGTCGCCGCCTGCGAGATCACCGGCGCTGATGCCGTGCATCCAGGCTACGGCTTTCTGTCGGAAAATGCCAAGTTCGCCGATATCCTCGAAGCCCACGGCATCACCTTCATCGGGCCGACGGCGGACCACATCCGCATCATGGGCGACAAGATCACCGCCAAGACGACGGCGCTGGAACTCGGCATTCCCGTCGTTCCGGGTTCGGACGGCGAAGTGAAGAGCGAAGAGGATGCGCTGAAGACGGCCGCCGAAATCGGTTATCCCGTGCTGATCAAGGCAACGGCCGGCGGCGGCGGACGCGGCATGAAGGTCGCCAAGAGCGAGGCCGACCTGATCGAGGCCTGGTCGACGGCGCGCACCGAAGCGGCAGCCGCCTTCGGCAATGATGCCGTCTACATGGAAAAATATCTCGGCAAGCCGCGCCACATCGAAATCCAGGTGTTCGGCGACGGCGAAGGCAATGCCATCCATCTCGGCGAGCGCGACTGCTCGCTGCAGCGGCGCCATCAGAAGGTCTGGGAAGAGGCGAATTCGCCGGCACTCAACGTCGAGCAGCGCATGAAGATCGGCCAGGTCTGCGCCGACGCCATGAAGAAGCTGAAATATCGCGGCGCCGGGACGATCGAATTCCTCTACGAAAACGGCGAGTTCTATTTCATCGAAATGAACACCCGCCTGCAGGTGGAGCATCCGATCACCGAAGCAATCACCGGCATCGACCTCGTGCACGAGCAAATCCGCGTCGCTTCCGGCGGCGGTCTCTCGGTGACACAGGATGAAGTGCATTTTTCCGGTCACGCCATCGAGTGCCGTATCAATGCCGAGCACCCGCGCACGTTCGTGCCTTCGCCCGGCACGATCACGCATTTCCACGCGCCGGGCGGCCTCGGCGTGCGCATCGATTCCGGCGCCTATCAGGGCTACAAGATCCCGCCCTATTACGACAGCCTCATCGGCAAGCTGATCGTGCACGGCCGTACCCGCGTCGAATGCATGATGCGCCTGCGCCGGGCGCTCGACGAATTTGTCGTCGACGGCATCAATACGACGCTGCCGCTTTTCCAGGATCTCGTTTCCAACCAGGATATCGCCAACGGCGACTACGACATCCACTGGCTGGAAGACTACCTCGCCAACACACCGGCGGCATAGGACAGGAATGGCAGGATCGCGCAGGAAGTCACCAGGCATAACCCCTGACATTCTCCTGCGCGCCTATTCCATCGGCCTCTTCCCGATGGCCGAATCCGCCGACGACCCGGAGATCTTCTGGGTCGAACCGGAACTGCGCGGCGTGTTGCCGTTCGACCATTTCCATGTGTCGAAAAGCCTTGCCAAGACGGTGCGCAAGAAACCCTTCGAGATCCGTTTCGATCACGCTTTCGATCAGGTCATCGCTGCCTGCGCGGAGGAAACTTCCGGGCGCCCGAGCACCTGGATCAACAGGACGATCAGATCGCTTTATTCGACGCTCTTCGACATGGGCCATGCCCATACCGTCGAAGCCTGGGAGGGCGATCAACTGGTCGGCGGCCTCTACGGCGTCTCGCTCGGATCGGCCTTCTTCGGCGAGAGCATGTTTTCGCGCCGGACGGATGCCTCGAAGATCTGCCTCGTGCATCTGGTCGACCGGCTGCGGGAAAGGGGCTTCACCCTGCTCGACACCCAGTTCACCACCGAGCACCTGAAAACATTCGGAGCGATCGACGTTCCGAAGGCCGATTACGCCGCGATGCTTGCTGCGGCGATGGAATCGCCGCACCTGGCTTTCTGACGATCATTATCCGACGGAGGTTTGATCGAGCGGGACGATCCTCCGAGATGATCCTGCGGATGGCACATGAGGATCAGGCGCATAGGGAGATGCCAGCCTAACGAAGATGCAGCTATTTCGGCTTGGCACCGTCAGGAGCCGGGACATCCGAGTTTGCCTTGCAGTCTTTCAGCCAGACGTCGTAGATCGGGTGCTCGACGGCGTTGAGGCCGGGGCTGGCGGCGAACATCCAGCCGGTGAAGATGCGGCGAATCTTGCGGTCGAGGGTGATCTCGTCGACCTCGACGAAACCGTCGATCTTCTGTGCTTCCGACTGGTCGCGCGAATAACAGGCCTTCGGTGTCACCTGCAGCGCACCGAACTGTACCGTCTCGTTGACATAGACATCGAAGGTCGTGATGCGGCCGGTGATCTTGTCGAGGCCGGAAAAGACGGCTACCGGATTTTCGATGCGTGCGGCATGTGCCGCAACTGGCGGAAGCAGGGCCGAGAGCGCCAGCAGCGATCCGGCGGCACGCAGGACCATGTTCCGCGTGAAGAGCTTCATATGTACCCGTCTCCAGACATTTTCAGTTCACGGCCGCGGTCAAGCGCGGCCAACCTGCGGGTAAAGGTCAATTGTGGCCAAAAGCCGGGTCTTGAGATCGCCCGGTCGGGCCGTCTCAGTTGCCCGGCGTCCAGGCGTCGTAATCGCCGGTGACGCGCGGACGTTCGCCCGGAACGGCGATGGAGCCCGGCGGACGATAGGCCTGCGGCGAACCGGTATGGTTGGGCCGGTGCGACTTCTGCCAATCCTTGGCGACGTAGTTTTCCTTGGACGGGGGAACATCGGTGCGATGATGCATCCAGCCATGCCAGCCCGGCGGAATGGCGGAGGCTTCGGCATAACCCTTGTAGATCACCCAACGCTTCGGCAGACCGTAGGAGGACATGCCGCCTTCGTAGTAGACGTTGCCGAATTCATCCTCGCCGACGCGCTTGCCAAAACGCCAGGTCGCAAAACGCGTGCCCATCGTCTGACCGTTCCACCAGGTAAAGGTCTGAACCAGAAGATTCCACATGTCTTTTCCTTGTGCCCGCCAGATGCGAGCCAAACCAGAATTCGTTTCCTCGCTTATGCCGTCGCCAAACCGAATTGTCCAGCGATTCCACGACAGCCACGGGTCATTTCAAAGCCATCTTGAAGCCCAGATGGGAGGGCTTGAAGCCCAGCCTTTCGTAGAAACGATGGGCATCCTTGCGTATCGCATTCGAGGTCAACGCAACCCGCCCGATACCGCGGCCTTTTGCCTCGGCAATGGCGAATTCGATCATCAGTCCGCCGACCCCCTGCCCGCGCATATCGGCGCGCGTCTGCACCGCCTCGATGATCATCGCCGAGGAGCCACGGCCGGTGAGCGAGGTCGTCACCATCGTCTGAAACGTGCCGACGACCTCGCCGCCACGCTCTGCAACGTAAAGTGTCTGGTCGGGCGAAGCCTCGATGACGGCGAAGGCGCTGAGATAATCCGGGAAGGCTTCAGGTTCCGTGGTATCGCCGTGACCGCCGAGTGCGTCGGCGGCAAACATAGCCACCAGCGCCGGCAGATCTTCCCGGCGCGCCGGACGAATGAGAATGTCGGGCAACTCGACCGCCACAGTCTCAATGCCCTTCGAGTGGTTTTTCGAAGATCAGCGCCGGAATGCCGGATTGTCCGGCTCCGCTATTCTCGTTACGTCCGACCTCGGTGAAGCCATGCGTGCGATAGAAGGCGATCGCCGCAGCGTTTTGCGGTTCAACTTCGAGACGCATGATCTCCGCATCCGGAAAGCAGGTTTCGAGTTCGGCGAAGATGTCGCGGCCGATACCCTGGCGCTGCAGCGCCGGCCTGACATAGAGGAGATGCAGCATGACGGTCTTCGTCAACGCCTGCGACATTGCCGCATACCCCATGCCGCCGATATTGCGGCCTTCATCGGCAACGAGGAATTCGGCATCCTTTCGCACCAGGCGCGCCTTCAGCGCTGCCGGCGAAAAGAGATGGGCGATCAGATCCTCCACCCTGGCTCTGCCATGCAGGCTGTCATAGCTGGCATGAAAGCTCTCCACTAGCAGCGCGCGGACCTTCTCCAGGTCGCGCTCGCCGGCAGTGCGGACGAAATACACCGCTTATTCCTCGATGCCGAGCTTCGCCTTGACGAGGGCCTGGACAGCCTGCGGATTGGCCTTGCCGCCGGTCGCCTTCATCACCTGTCCGACGAACCATGCCGCCATGGTCGGCTTCGCCTTGACCTTGGCGACCTGGTCAGGATTGGCGGCGATGATCTCGTCCACGGCCTTTTCGATTGCGCCGGTATCCGTCACCTGCTTCATGCCACGCGCTTCGACGATCTCGGCGGGATCGCCGCCCTCGTTGAGCACGATCTCGAAGAGATCCTTGGCGATCTTGCCGGAGATGGTTTCGGCCTTGATGAGATCGATGATGGCGCCGAGCTGGGCCGGCGAAACCGGGGTCTGCTCGATGTCCTTGCCGGTGCGGTTCAGTGCGCCGAGCAGATCGTTGATCACCCAGTTGGCGGCCATCTTGCCGTCACGGCCTGCGGCGACGGCTTCGTAATAATCGGCGATCGCCTTTTCGGAAACGAGCACCGAGGCGTCGTAGATCGACAGGCCGAGCTCGCGCACGAAGCGCTCTTTCTTGTCGTCGGGCAGCTCCGGCAGATGCACTTCGAGCGCCTTGATGAAGGCATCGTCGAATTCGAGCGGCAGCAGATCCGGATCGGGGAAATAACGATAGTCGTGCGCATCCTCCTTGGAGCGCATCGAACGCGTCTCGCCCTTGCCCGGATCGAACAGGCGGGTCTCCTGATCGATCTTGCCGCCCTCCTCCAGAATGCCGATCTGGCGGCGGGCTTCATATTCGATCGCCTGACCGATGAAGCGGATGGAATTGACGTTCTTGATCTCGCAGCGCGTGCCGAAATCTTCGCCCGGCCGGCGGACGGAGACGTTGACGTCGGCGCGCATCGAACCTTCGTCCATGTTGCCGTCGCAGGTGCCGAGATAGCGCACGATCGAACGCAGCTTGGTCATATAGGCCTTGGCCTCGTCGGACGAGCGCATGTCGGGTTTGGAGACGATCTCCATCAGCGCGACACCGGAACGGTTGAGGTCGACGTAGGACATGGTGGCGTGCTGATCGTGCATCGACTTGCCGGCATCCTGTTCCAGGTGCAGGCGCTCGATGCCGATCTCGATATCTTCGAACTGGCCCTGGCGGTCCGGCCCGAGCGAAATGACGATCTTGCCCTCGCCGACGATCGGATCCTTGAACTGCGAGATCTGATAGCCCTGCGGCAGGTCGGGATAGAAATAGTTCTTGCGATCAAAGAGAGAGCGCTTGTTGATCTGGGCTTTCAGGCCGAGGCCGGTGCGAACCGCCTGCTTGACGCATTCCTCGTTGATCACGGGCAGCATGCCGGGCATGGCGGCGTCGACCAGCGAGACGTTCGAATTCTGCGGCTTGCCGAATTCCGTCGAGGCGCCGGAGAAGAGCTTCGAATTGGACAGCACCTGGGCATGGACTTCCATGCCGACGATGACTTCCCAGTCGCCGGTGGCGCCGGGGATGAAGCGTTTCGGATCAGGCGTGCGGACGTCGACAAGGGTCATCTGATGCTCTTTGCAGGCTGTTCTTTTCCAATGGTGAGGTAAAGGAAATGGCGTGCCGGTGCAAGGCTTTCGCCGTGGCGCGCTTCGTGGTTTTGCCGTCCATTAACGGAGCCACGGTAGGGTTCTCCGATGACGATGATCGATATTATCAAATGGGCCTTGCTGTTTCTGGCGCTGAATCTCTCGGTATTCTCCATCTATTTCATGGACAAGCAGGCGGCGCGGTGCGGCAGGCGGCGCATCAGCGAGCGCACGCTTCTCATCCTTGCGCTGATCGGCGGCAGCCTTGGCGCGCTGGCTGCACAGCAGCTGCTGCGGCACAAGACGAGAAAGGAGCCGTTCCGGTCAATCCTGGCGGCGATCCTGATCCTGCACGGCGCACTGATTGCTGTGCTCGCCTTCTTGCCGCAATGGAGCCCTCTCCTTCTTCAGGATTTTTGAAGTATCAGAATTCCAGCCCATACGCACCTTGGTTATCCGAAACGAGCTGTTTCGTCAGTCCAACGGAGGGCACGTCGCGATCGAGCTTCGGATTGTAGGCGACCGAGAGCCAATGGATGCTGTAGCCGTGCTTCCGGAAGAAGCCGATCGCCTCGCTATTGCCGGAATGGGTCTGCATCGCCGCCTTCTCGAGGCCCTGATCGGCGATCTCCTTTTCGATGCGGACGAGAAGGGCCGAACCGAGACCCTGGCGGGTGAAGACGGGATCGATCCAGAAATCCGAGATGGTTTCGTCCAATCCCTCGCGCGCCGCCCAGCCTGCGACCTGGCCGTTCTGCTCGACGACGGTGATGGTCAGCCAGTCGTTTTCCACGAAGTTCCGAAAGGCGTTGCGCGCTGCATCGATCATCGCGTCCGATTCGCCGATCGACGCCATCGCATTTTGCCAGGCCCTCAGCCCGATCTCGCTCAATAGCTCCGCTTCACCGTCGCGGGCATTGCGAATGTGGATCAACGACACCTCCGCGTTACACCTCAACTAGACCATTGAGTCGCGGAATTTACCAGTACCTCCAAAGGGATGATCGGGCAAAAGTGAGGTTTTCGACTGGTTTTGAGCTGAGAACACGCTCTTGACCGAATTTTCCGGGCTGAATAATAAACCCTATCGAGGTGTTTTATGTTGAGCCTGCCTGAGACCCGGTAAAGGCCCTGCCCGCAAGTTCGCTTGCGCGCATGGGCCCGAAAAAACGAAGCCCTGACGTTCGAATGAGCGCCAGATCGTTTTTGTGCGCCCTGCCGGGCGCGACACCGGATCTCAACATATGGATATTTCTCGCACGGAGCAGCGCATCCTGCATCTCATGGCCCAAGGCGGCCGCATTGAAATTACCCGCGACGACGACAGGAAGATCGAGGCGGTCAGTTGCTTCACCCGCGACGGCTGGCTCTATCCCGGCGTCGACCTAGATCTCTTCCGCAGGCTGAAGCGCCTGAGGGCAATCAAGTCCTCAGGCGGCCAGCCATACCGGATCACCGAAAGAGGGCTGAGGTTGGTCAGGTCGCAGCTGAACAACAGGTAATCGTGGCACTCCTGATCGCGTCTCGAAGGGGCGCGGTCAGGGGACCTCAAGCTTTTGCAGAAAGTTCCGTCCGCATGGCTGACCACTCGTCGGCCATCGTGCCCGTGCCGCGCCTCTTGCCGGCGCGGCGATACCAGTAATCGGCATTCCAGTCGTCGCCCTCGATGCGATGGCAAAGCGCGTGGCCCCAGTCGAACGGCTGTTCGCCTTCGTGGCGCTGGCAGATGTCGTGGACCGCCTGCCACTCCACGCCCATAGTGAAACCGCCGGCAGAGAGGCGATCAAATGCCTCGATTAATCGCGCAAGATCATTGCTGGCCATAAGACCTCCTCCTGGTTCCTACTATCGGTCAGCCAACCGTTTCTCCAGATGCACCTTTTCAAGTTCGACACCCATGCTCTTTGAAAATTCGCGGCCGCGCCGGACGATGGTGAAGCCGCAGCGTTCGTAGAGGCGGATTGCGCCCTCATTCGCAGCATGCGTGTCGAGCCTGGCAGTCGGCAACCCCTCTGCCGCCATCAGCTCGCACAAATGAAGCAGGAGGGCCTGGCCGACGCCCTGGCCGTGATGATCGGGATGCACCCAGAGGTCGGACACATAGTTCGGTTGGTTTTCACGCGCCCCAGCCGACGATCGTCCCGCCCCGTTCGGCAACGAAGATCTCACCTTTCGTTTCCTCGGGAAAGATGGCGAACTCTTGCCGCACCCTGGTGATCACATCGGGATCGAGATAGCTGTCCTCGAAGGCATCGCTTGCGGCCCATGCCGCAAAGCCGACGGCGCCGACCGTTTTGTGGTCGGCAGCCGCTATTCTTCGGATCTTTAGATCCGTTACCACCACTTGGCCGGCGTAAACCGGCCGGCTGCCTGCTCGATGACGTGGGCGGTCTTGAAGAGGGTTTCCTCATCAAAGGGCTTGCCGATCAGCTGCAGGCCGAGCGGCAGGCCCTTGTGGTCGAGGCCAGCAGGCACGGCAATACCGGGCAGGCCCGCCATGTTGACCGTCACCGTGAAGATGTCGTTCAGGTACATCTTCACCGGATCGGCGGCGAGGTTCTCGTCGGCAACGCCGAAAGCCGACGACGGCGTTGCCGGCGTCAGGATGGCGTCGACGCCGGCGTCAAAGGCGAGTTCGAAATCGCGCTTGATCAATGTACGCACCTTTTGGGCGCGGATGTAATAGGCATCGTAATAGCCGGCCGACAGCACATAGGTGCCGATCATGATGCGGCGCTTGACTTCCTTGCCGAATCCCGCGGCGCGCGTCTTCTCATACATGTCGACGATATCCTTGCCGTCGACGCGCAGGCCGTAGCGCACGCCATCGTAACGTGCGAGGTTCGAGGATGCTTCGGCCGGAGCGACGATGTAATAGGCCGGAAGGGCGTATTTGGTGTGCGGCAGCGAGATGTCGACGATCTCGGCGCCGGCATCCTTCAGCCAGGCGATGCCCTGGCGCCAGAGGGTTTCGATCTCGTCGGGCATGCCATCAACACGGTATTCGTTCGGAATACCGATCTTCATGCCCTTCAGCGACTGGCCGAGAGCTGCTTCGTAATCCGGCACCGGCAGATCGACAGATGTCGTGTCCTTGGCGTCGACGCTTGCCATCGACTTCAAGAGGATGGCGGCATCGCGGACGTCACGGGCGATCGGGCCTGCCTGGTCGAGCGAGGAGGCAAAGGCGACGGTGCCCCAGCGCGAGCAGCGGCCATAGGTCGGCTTGATGCCGACGGTGCCGGTGAAAGCGGCCGGCTGGCGGATCGAGCCGCCGGTGTCGGTGGCGGTGGCGCCGGCGCAAAGATGCGCGGCGACGGCGGCGGCCGAACCGCCGGAGGAGCCGCCGGGCACGAGCTGCTGGTTGGAGCCTGCGGCGCGCCAGGGATTGATCACTGGGCCGTAATAGGATGTTTCATTCGACGAGCCCATGGCGAATTCATCCATGTTGAGCTTGCCGAGCATGACGGCGCCGTCATCCCAGAGGTTCTGCGTGACGGTCGATTCATAACGCGGCTCGAAACCGTCGAGAATATGGCTGCAGGCCTGGGTGTGGACACCGACGGTGGCAAAGAGATCCTTGATGCCGAGCGGAATGCCTTCGAGGTCACCGGCCTTGCCGGCGGCGATGCGCTCATCGGAGTTCTTCGCCATGACGCGGGCGAGATCCGGCGTGACCTTTATATAGGCATTCAGCCGGTCATTGGCCGCATCGATCACCGAGATATAGGCTTCGGTCAGTTCGATCGCGGTGATTTCCTTGCCGCGCAGTTTCTGGCGGGCTTCGGCAATGGTCAGGCTGGTGAGTTCGCTCATCGTGTTTTCGCTTCAGATCTGGAAATGGCAACAGGGTCGGAACGAGGCTTCGAAGCCTTATTCGACGACTTTCGGCACCAGGAAAAAATTGTGGTCGGTGACGGGCGCATTGGCGACGATATCGGCTGCCTTGCTGCCGTCGGTCACCGCGTCAGTCCGCTTCTTCATCGCCATCGGGGTCACCGAGGTCATCGCCTCGACGCCGTCGACATTCACTTCGGAGAGTTGCTCGACGAAGCCAAGGATGCCGTTCAGCTCGCCGACCATGCGATTTGCCTCGTCCTCGGAGACGGCAATACGGGCAAGGCGGGCGACGCGCTTTACGGTGGCAAGATCGACGGACATGGCATTCTCCGGATAGGATTTTTCCTACCCGCTATAAAGGCCATGTCCGCCGTGTGCAACGGGGTTTCGTCAGATCGACAGGCTCTCGGAAGGCTTGATCGCCTTCACTTCCGTCTCCGATCCCTCCATGCCGGCAACGAATTTTTCCGCCGTCTGATCGATGATCGGGAAGGTGCCGTAATGGCAGGGGATCGCGGTCTTGAAGTTGAAATAGCGCCGGCAGGCAAGTGCGGCCACCGCGCCGCCCATGGTGAAACGGTCGCCGACCGGCACGAAGCCGATATCAGGCTGGTGCAATTCGTTGATCAGCGCCATGTCGGAGAAGATGTCGGTATCGCCCATGGCAAGGATCGAGGCTTCGTCGTCGAAATGCAGCATCAGGCCGTTGGCGTTGCCGAGCGCGTGCGAGACGCCGTCCTCGGTGATCTGGGCGGAGGAGTGCAGCGCATTGGTGAAGGTCGCCGAGAAGCTGCCGAGCGCGATCGTGCCGCCGGTATTGCCCATCTCGATCTTGTCGATGCCCTTGGAGCCGAGCCAAGCGGCGAGATCGGCATTGGCGAGAACGACGGCGCCGGTTTCCTTGGCGAGTGCCACGGTATCGCCGACATGATCGCCATGGCCGTGCGTCAACAGGATGTGGGTGATGCCTGCAGACACATCCTTGATATCCTGGCCGGAAAAGGAGGCGTTATAGCTGAGGAATGGGTCGAGCAGGATCTTCGCCTTTGATGTCTCGATGCGGAAGGCGGAATGGCCGAGCCAGGTAATCTTCATGAAATGTCTCCTTTATTACGTGATGCAAAGCCGGTTTCGATGCCACATCAAAGAATGAGAGCATGATGTCGTCCGAAAACCGCTCACACTTTTCGGCGTCATGCCCTAAGGACATATCTTATGCGGCTCCAAAGAAAAGCGGCGGCGACTTCAATTTGTTTTGACGGGATGAAACGGCGATGACGGTGCTGACGATCGAGGAAATGGCCGAGACGCTCGCTCCGCGACAGGCAATTGCCGGCCTCGATCTCGGCACCAAAACGATCGGGCTGTCGATGTCCGATCTCGGACGGCGCTTCGCCACGCCGCGCACGGTGATCCGCCGCGTCAAGTTCACCATCGATGCGCAGGCGCTGCTCGACTTCGCACAATCGGAAAAGGTCGCAGGCTTTGTTATCGGCCTACCCATGAACATGGATGGATCAGCAGGTCCGCGCGTGCAGGCGACACGCGCCTTCGTGCGTAATATGGAGCAGAAGACGGCGCTGCCCTTCGTCTATTGGGATGAGCGGCTTTCGACGGTTGCGGCCGAACGGACGCTGCTCGAAATGGACGTCTCGCGCGCCAAGCGGGCCGAACGGATCGATTCTGCCGCGGCAAGCTTCATCCTTCAGGGCGCGCTCGACAGGCTTTCCTTGCTGGCAAGGTCTGATGGAGATGAATTCAACGCCTGACGCGCCTTCCACCAGGCAATGATCGACTTGCGCTTCCGCAAGCCAAGGATGGCGAAGACGACGAGGCTGTCGACCGCGATCGCGCGGGCAACGAGCGGCGGGATAGATTCCGGCGGAATGCCGAGCGCCTTGCCGTAAAGCTGGAACGTCAGGTCATGGACCTGCCGCGTGAACATGAAGATGCCGAAACTCATGTCGTAATAGGAGAGCCAGTACCATCCGCCCAGAAAGACGATGGGGCCGGCCCAGAAGATCAGAAACCACTTCATGCGGCCTCTCCTCCATGCTTGCGCGCCACGGGCAGATCGAGGGAGACCAACCAGGTCGACGATGCCATGATGCAAAGCACCAGCGTCGGAATTGCGATATCCAGCGCCAGGACTGCGAAAAACATCATCGCGGTCACCAGAAACGCGGCTTTAGCGATCTTGGTTCCCATGGGCGTCAACTCGGGCTCTACTCATACATCTCTGCTCACCGCCACACTGTCGGCTTAACCAGCCCCACGCAATGTAAACCATTTGTTAAGGTTAACGCGGCGCCCGCCCCCTGTGGATAGGGCAGGTATCAGCCGTAAACGCCACGCACGATGCGCTTCAGCGCCGTTGCCGCCTTCTCCCAGTCCTTGGATGTCTTCAACGACAGGCCGGCGCACTGCCCGCCGGCTGCGCCGGCAAGCACGAGGTGCTGGATCGCCGCGATGACGACGGCGTTGACGGCTGCCGCATCCACGCCCTTCGGCGGCGCCAGCGAGCCGCGCATACGCTCCAGCCAGAGAGCGAGCGCCTTCGAACGCGCTTCGGAGAGCCGCCTCACCTGCTCGGTTTTTTCAGAAATCTCCCAGGCGAGGATGCGGCGCATCAGCGGATCGGTTCTCAAGGCGTCGAGGAGGAGAAGCGACAGCCGCTCCATCAGGTCGCCATAGGTGAGCAGGAACATGCCGCCGGTGTCCTCCGGGATGCGATCCTTCACCCATGTGCCGACATCGGTGCCGATCGCCTCGACCAAGCCGTCGAGGCCGCCATAGTAGCGATAGATCAGCTGCTTGTCGCAACCGGCGCGGCGGGCAACCGCATTAATGCCGAAATTCTGGAAGCCTTCCTCGGCGAGCAGCCCCTTGGCGGCGGCAAGGATTGCGCGCTCGGTAGCGCTGCGATCACGCACGCGCCGTTCCGGCTCGCCGCCGACCCCGGGTGAATTTTCAAGATTTACGGCTTCATTCAGCATGATCGACCCTTCCCCGCTGTCACCAATCGGTGAGTAGCGGGGAGACTTCACGCAATCAATCCTATCCCTTTGGGAAGATTGTGGATATTCCAGCCGGACCGTTGATTGTCCGTCGAACGCATGTGGAAAGCTGCACGTTGGACTGATCGGATCCGTCCAGAAATCTCGTCCTGGCAGTTGATCGTGATGGACGAACCCGGCATAGCTGCATTATGAACAAATCTAACAATCTCCGCTAAGGCCCTGCAATGGTGAACTATATCGAAGCCTCTACTGCGCCCCCGAAGAATACGGGCGCCATCCGGCTTTATGACGCTGAAGCATTCGAGGGTATGCGCAGGGCATGTCAGCTGACCGCGCGCTGCCTCGATGCGCTTGCCGACATCGTCAAGCCCGGTCTATTGACTGATGAGATCGATCGGTTCGTCTTCGATTTCGGCATGGATCACGGCGCCTATCCGGCGACGCTGAACTATCGCGGCTACACCAAATCGACCTGCACCTCGATCAACCACGTCGTCTGCCATGGCATTCCCAACGACAAGCCGTTGCGTGACGGCGATATCGTCAATATCGACGTCACCTTCGTGCTCGACGGCTGGCACGGCGATTCCAGCCGGATGTATCCCGTCGGCGTCGTCAAGCGTGCTGCCGAGCGACTGCTCGAGGTCACCTATGAATCACTGATGCGCGGCATTGCCGCCGTCAGGCCCGGCGCTCGCACCGGCGCGATCGGCGAGGCGATCCAGACCTATGCGGAAGCCGAACGCTGTTCGGTGGTGCGCGATTTCTGCGGCCATGGCGTTGGCCGGCTGTTCCACGATTCGCCAAATATCCTGCATTACGGCCGCGCGAACGAGGGGCCGGAGCTGCGCGAAGGCATGATCTTCACCATCGAGCCGATGATCAACCTCGGCCGGCCGCATGTGAAGGTGCTGGCCGACGGCTGGACGGCGGTCACCCGCGACCGCTCGCTTTCGGCGCAATACGAACATACGGTCGGGGTCACCTCCGACGGCTGCGAGATCTTCACGCTGTCGCCTGGCGGGCTCGACCGCCCCGGCCTGCCGTCACACAACGGGTGACGGTCCGATGGCGAAGGGCCCCGTTTCGACATCTTCCGACGACGAGCTGCCCTTCCCAACGCAAGAGTCCCTTGCCGCCGACGAACGCTCGTTCTTTGGCGGACGGCCGCAAAAACCGTCCGCGCCGAATGCCAGGACCGCCCTGCCCGCCTCGCTTGCCGGCCAGGAGCATTATCACGGCCATCGCGAGCGATTGCGTGACCGCTTCCGGGAGCTCGGCGACACCGCGCTTGCCGACTACGAAATCCTCGAGCTCCTGCTTTTCCGCCTGATCCCGCGGCGCGACACCAAGCCGATCGCCAAGGCGCTGATCGAACGGTTCGGCTCGCTTTCGGGCGTCTTCGGCGCGCCGCCGACGCTGCTGATGGAAGTCAAAGGTGTCGGCGAGGCCGTGGCGCTCGATCTGAAGCTGATCTCGACTGTCGCCCACCGGACGCTGAAGAGCGAGCTCAGGAGCAAACAGGTCCTGTCTTCGTGGTCTTCGGTCATCCAGTATTGCCATGCCGCCATGGCGCATGAGACGCGCGAACAGTTCCGTATCCTCTTCCTCGACAAGCGCAATGTGCTGATCGCCGATGAGGTGCAGGGCCGCGGCACGGTCGACCATACGCCGGTCTATCCGCGCGAGGTGGTGAAACGCGCGCTCGAGCTTTCGGCAACGGCGATGATCCTCGTTCACAACCATCCCTCCGGCGACCCGACCCCATCGCGCGCCGACATCGACATGACGAAGGTGATCATCGATGCCGCCAAGGCGCTCGATATCACCGTCCACGACCACGTCATCATCGGCAGGGATGGCCATGTCAGCCTGAAGGGGCTGAAGCTGATCTGAAAGGCACAGGCCCGGCGGAATCGGCGGTCGTAAAACAATCTGTAACATTGACCGGCTAACGATGGACGGCCGACATTTTGCGTCGCAATATGATTCCTTTCCAATCCGGGGCTTGATGATGCTTCAGTACGATCTCGTTGTGGTGGGCAGCGGTCCCGCAGGGCGCCGCGGCGCGATCCAGGCGGCAAAACTCGGCAAGAAAGTGCTTGTCATCGAGCAGGGCAAACGCGTCGGCGGCGTGTCCGTGCATACCGGCACCATCCCTTCCAAAACGCTGCGCGAGACCGCGCTTAATCTTTCCGGCTGGCGCGAACGCGGCTTCTACGGCCGGTCTTACCGCGTCAAGGAAGAGATCAGTGCAGATGACCTGCGCCGCCGGCTGCTGATTACGCTTAACCACGAGGTCGAGGTGCTGGAACACCAATTCGCCCGCAACCGCGTGCAGCATATCCGCGGCAAGGCGAGCTTCATCGATGCGTCGACGCTGCAGGTGATCAAGGATGACGGCGAGACCACCCAGGTCACCGCCGCCAGCGTGCTGCTTGCCGTCGGCACAAAGCCGTTCCGCCCCGATTACATCCCCTTCGACGGCAAGACCGTTCTCGACAGCGACGAACTGCTCGACATCCAGGACCTGCCGCGATCAATGGTCGTCATCGGCGCCGGCGTCATCGGCATCGAATATGCGACGATCTTCAGCGCGCTCGACACGGCCGTCACCGTCATCGACCCGAAGGCGACGATGCTCGACTTCATCGACAAGGAAATCATCGAGGATTTTACCTACCAGCTGCGCGACCGCAACATGAAGCTGCTGCTCGGCCAGAAGGCCGACAAGGTGGAGAGGCTTGAAAACGGCAAGGTCGAGCTAACGCTCGACAGTGGCCGGCGCCTGACGACCGACATGGTGCTTTTCGCCGCCGGCCGCATGGGGGCGACTGATGCGCTGAACCTTCAGGCTATCGGCCTCGAAGCCGACAGCCGCGGCCGTCTCAAGGTCAATCCGGAAACCTTCCAGACATCGGTTGCCAACATCTATGCCGCCGGCGACGTCGTCGGCTTTCCGAGCCTTGCCTCGACCTCGATGGAACAGGGCCGCATCGCTGCCCGCGTCGCGGTCGGGGCGGTCGCCAAGGAGCCGCCGAAATATTTCCCCTATGGCATCTATGCCGTGCCGGAGATTTCGACCTGCGGCCTGACCGAAGAAGAGATGAAGGAGCGCGGCATTCCCTATGAATGCGGCATTGCCCGCTTCCGCGAGACGTCGCGCGGTCACATCATGGGCCTCGACACCGGGCTTTTGAAGCTGATCTTCTCGCTGAAGACCCGCCGCCTGCTCGGCGTGCATATCGTCGGCGAAGGTGCCACCGAGCTGGTCCATATCGGTCAAGCGGTGCTGAACCTCAAAGGCACGGTCGAATATTTCGTCGAGAACACTTTCAACTACCCGACGCTCGCCGAAGCCTACAAGATCGCTGGGCTCGATGCCTGGAACCGGATGGGCGACATCAAGTCAGAACTTTAAAACGCATCATGTAGACGGCGGAGCTGTCGTCTAAATCCGGCCGCCAAACGGAGCCCAATGACATTGCGCATCATTTCGCTGAACGCATGGGGCGGCAGGCTGCATGAGACCTTGATCGGCTATATCAGGCAAGCCGATCCGGATGTCCTGTGCCTGCAGGAAGTGCTGCGGGCGCCAGGTACGGGCGGCGGATGGTCGATCTATCGGGACGCGGGGCTGGAGCTGCCGCAGCGCGCCAATCTGTTTACTGAGATCGGCACCGCCCTGCCCGGCCACGACGGCTTCTTCTGCCCGACCTCGAGAGGCGAGCTTTTCGATGGCGATACCGCGATTGCCGCCGAATTCGGGCTGGCGACCTTCGTGCGCAAAACGCATTCCCTCATCGCAGAGGGGCTGGACTTCGTGCACGGCCGTTTTTCCGCCGATGGCTGGGGCGAACATCCGCGGCCGCGAAACGCCCATTGCATCCGCCTCTTCAGCCATGAGCACGCTTCTACCGTGACCATCGCCCACATGCATGGCCTGCGCGATCCCGCAGGCAAGGGCGATACCGCAGCGCGCAAAGAGCAGGCCGAGGCGCTGGTCAGGCTCATCGAGCGCGTCTGGCCCGGCGGCGAAAATCTCGTCGTCTGCGGCGATTTCAACGTGTTGCCTGACAGCGCGACCTTCACGATTCTCGCCAGACTCGGGCTTTCCGATCTGGTCACCGGAAACGGTCTTGTAGACACGCGAACCTCCTACTATCTGAAGCAAGGCCGCTTTGCCGACTACATGCTGGTGACGCCGGGGGTGAAGGTTGCCAAATTCGAGGTGGTCGAGGCGCCCGAAGTCTCCGACCATCGCGCATTGCTGCTCGATATCGGGTAGTATATTGAGGAGTGATACACTTCGCGAAGCGTTTGCGGGCCGTGCCGTTTTTTTACGCCTTAGTTTGACCTCCTAAATCGCATTGGTATGTCGTGCCTGTATATGCCTTCAACGCCATTTGCCTTCGGGCAAAAGCTTCTAGAGAAAGATAGATACTCTTGTCCCATGTCTTGGAAGCTGCGCGCAGACGTTTTCAGCTGATCTTGATCAAGCCGTCGCATTATGACGACGACGGCTACGTCATCCGCTGGTGGCGGGCGATGATCCCCTCCAATTCGCTGGCGGCGCTCTACGGCATTGCCGCCGAATGTGCCGAGCGCAAGGTGCTCGGAGACGATACGGCGATTGACATCACCGTGATCGACGAGACCAATACGCGGATCGATATCGCCGGACTGCTGGCGCAGTTCAAGCGTCACGACAATTTCGGGATGATCGCGCTCGTCGGCGTCCAGACCAACCAGTATCCGCGCGCCCTCGATATCGCCCGTCCCTTCCGCGATGCCGGCCTGCCGGTTTCGATCGGCGGCTTCCATGTTTCCGGCTGCCTGTCGATGCTGGATGGCAAGGCCGTCGGGCTCGACGCCTGCCGCGACATGGGCATCTCGATGTTTGCCGGCGAAGCCGAGGGCCGGCTCGACATGGTGCTGCGCGATGCCGCCGCCGGCGAGCTGAAGCCGCTCTACAATTTCATGAACGACCTTCCCGGCATCGGCGGCACGCCGGTTCCCTTCCTGCCGAAGGACAATATCCAGCGCACGCTCGGGCTCAGCACCAGCTTCGATGCCGGACGTGGCTGTCCCTATCAGTGCTCGTTCTGCACCATCATCAACGTGCAGGGACGCAAATCACGCTTCCGTTCGGCCGACGACGTCGAAAAGCTGGTGCGGATGAACTGGGCGCAGGGCATCCACAAATTCTTCATCACCGACGACAATTTCGCCCGTAACAAGGATTGGGAAGCGATCTTCGACCGGTTGATCGAACTCAAGGAGCGGGACGGTATCCCACTCGGCCTGATGATCCAGGTCGACACGCTCTGCCACAAGATCCCGAATTTCATCGAGAAATCCAGGCGCGCCGGCGTCACGCGCGTTTTCATCGGCCTTGAGAACGTCAATCCGGACAATCTGACCGCTGCCAAGAAGAACCAGAACAAGATCACCGAATACCGCAAGATGCTGCTCGCCTGGAAGGCCCAGGGCATCATGACGCTCGCCGGTTATATCTTGGGCTTCCCCGCCGACACGCCGGAGTCGATCCGCCGCGACATCACGATCATCCAGGAAGAGCTGCCGCTCGACGTCATCGAATTCTTCATCCTGACGCCGCTGCCTGGCTCCGAGGACCATCAGGTCCTGTGGAAGAAGGGCATCGAGATGGATGCCGATCTCAACATCTACGATGTCGAGCACGTCTGCACCGCGCATCCCAAAATGAGCAAACAGGAATGGGAAGACATCTACCACGAGGCGTGGTCGCTCTACTATTCGCCTGATCATATGAAGACGCTGCTGCGCCGCGCTGTGGCGACCGGGGTACCGCTGGCGAGGCTCGTCAAGGTTCTGGTCTCCTTCGCCACCACCGTGCCGCTGGAAAACGTGCATCCGCTGCAAAGCGGTCTGCTGCGCCTGAAGACCCCATCGGAGCGGCGCCCTGACCTGCCGCGCGAGAATCCGCTGGTCTTCTGGCCGCGCTTTGCCTGGGAAACCTTCCGCAAACATGCTTCGCTCGCCGGCACGATCATTGGCCTGACGATTTCGGCGTTCCTGATTTCAAGGGATGCAAAGTCGAAGACCTACATGGATCAGGCGCTGACGCCTGTCGCCGACGACGAAGAGGAAACGCTCCACCTCTTCACACAGACCGCAGGCGGCGCCGCAGCCGTGAGCCATGTCAGGAAAGTCGCGCAACTGACAGCGCATTGAGCGGTAATTCTTGAACGGCGGCTGACGCCCGAAAACGTGGGCGGCATCAAACTCTAAAGCGCGTCGCATGAATCAACTTTGACAACGCTTCGAAGGCTCCGACCTTGGTGGCCGTTTAAGCGACTTGGATCATCTTGGCCGTCTCGGCCACTTGCAGCGTGTCGACAAATTCGACGATCTTGACCAGTTTCCCATCCCGGATATGGATCTTGTCGATGAATTCCGTATGGAAGCTCACGCCCGATGGGATGTGCCTGACCTCGCCTTCACGGTGGGCAAAGACCATATGCTCATCCTCGTCCACATAGATAGCTGTCCTGATATTCGATAGATCCCATACTGTGATAAGCTGCGTTATCGCTTGGCGAAAAGCATGCCCGCTTGATTCAGTCGAAAAAGGCGCCAGCCGTGTATTGCCGACCATGCGAAAGGTGCAACCCTCGCCGATCAGCGCCAGGGTAGCTTCGACATCGCCGCGGTCACGCACGGCATACATTTCTTCCACCAACTTCTTCATGTCATGCTTTGCAGTCATTCTCAGGTCCTCCCCATCAGTAGAATCTGCATCGAATTATACTTTATTGCAACTCCTTGTTGTTCATGGTGAATAAACACAAAGGAGTAGGCGGCGAGAATGAACTGCCCTGGATAATAGAAAAAGGCCCCGCACGATGGCGAGGCCTTCCAAACTTCTGAACTGAAAAGCGATTATTCGGCGCTTTCGTCAGCCGCCTTCTTCTTCGGAGCAGCCTTCTTCTTCGGTGCGGCTTCTTCGCCTTCACCAGCGTCAGCTGCTTCGGCCTTGGCGGCAGCCTTCTTCTTCGGCGCGGCCTTCTTGGTCTCGGCCTTGGCTTCGCCTTCTTCCTCGGCGAGCAGTTCTTCCTTGGTCACCTTCTTGTCGGTGACGTCGATTTCGGTCAGCAGGTGATCGATGACCTTCTCTTCGAAGATCGGCGCGCGGATCGAAGCGGCGGCACCCGGCTGGCTGCGGAAGAATTCGAGGATCTGCTTTTCCTGGCCCGGATACTGGCGCAGCTGATCGTAGATGGCGCGCTGCATCTCGTCTTCGCTGACTTCGACGCCGGCCTTTTCGCCGATTTCGGAGAGAACGAGGCCGAGGCGGACGCGGCGCTCGGCGAGCGTCTTGTATTCCTCGCGAGCCTTCTCCTCGGTCGTGTCTTCGTCCTCGAAGGTCTTGCCGGATTGGGCGAGATCGTTGTTCACCTGGCTCCAGATGCCGTTATATTCGGCGTCAACCAGCGAGTTCGGGGTCTCGAACTTGTACATCTCGTCCAGCTGGTCGAGGATCTGACGCTTCAGCTTCTGGCGGGTCAGCGAACCGTACTGCGATTCGATCTGGCCACGGACGATCTCCTTCAGGCGGTCAGCCGATTCGATGCCGAGCTTGGAAGCGAGTTCATCGTTGATCTCGACAGCGGCAGGTGCCGCGACATCCTTGACAGTGACGTCGAAGGTCGCTTCCTTGCCGGCGAGGTTCTTGGCCGGATAGTCGGCCGGGAAGGTCACGGTGATGGTCTTCTCGGCGCCGGCCTTGACGCCGACGAGCTGGTCTTCGAAGCCCGGAATGAAGCGGCCGGAACCGAGCACCAGTTCGGCGCCCTGGTCGGTGCCGCCTTCAAAGGCTTCACCGTCGACCTTGCCGACGTAGTCCATGGTGATGCGGTCGCCGTCTGCGGCCTTGCCGGTCTTGGTCTCGTAAGCGCGGGCGCTTTCGGCGACCTTCAGGACCTGCTCGTTGACTTCGTCGTCCGAGATGTCGATGACTTCGCGCGTGACCTTGATGCCCTTGACCGACTTCAGTTCGATCGGCGGCAGCACTTCGTAGGAGAGCGTGAATTCGAAATCCTGCTCGGCGGCGAGAATCTTGTCGGCTTCGTCCTTGTCTTCCGTCATGGCGATTTCCGGCTGCGTGGCCGACTTCTCGCCGCGGCTGGACAGGATGGCGGCCGGCTGCTCGCGGACGATCTCGTTGACGAGGTCGGCCATGATCGACTTGCCGTAGACCTTCTTGAGGTGCGCAGCGGGGACCTTGCCCGGACGGAAGCCGTTGATGCGAACCTTGTCCTTCACATCGGCAAGACGCTCATTCATCTTGTCTTGCATGTCCTTGGCCGGGATAACGACCTTGATTTCGCGCTTCAGCCCTTCAGCGAGCGTTTCGATAACCTGCATGTCTTCCTACCTTCATTTCGTGGCGGCCGTGCCCAGACGCCGTTCGTTTCGATGAGCACGACGCCGGCGATCCTGCCGCGCGTGGCTTTTCCCAATTCCTGTATCATTCCGCCCAAAGGGGAACGGCACTCGCGGGCTATTCGGGACAACTCTCGGCTGCCCTAAGCCAACCGATTTCAGTCTCCCGCCTGCAAACAGCTTGGTGCGGG
The DNA here is from genome assembly GCF_012349115.1 of Rhizobium ruizarguesonis. Classification (GTDB taxonomy): domain Bacteria; phylum Pseudomonadota; class Alphaproteobacteria; order Rhizobiales; family Rhizobiaceae; genus Rhizobium; species Rhizobium ruizarguesonis. The sequence goes on along the minus strand of NZ_PQIG01000070.1, from coordinate 20,475 downwards.
TAGAGAGACTTGAACTCCCACGCCTTGCGGCACCAGAACCTAAATCTGGCGTGTCTACCAATTTCACCATACCCGCGTTCACAAAACCGCATGCCTATGCCTGCGCATGAGGCCTTCCGGAGCGCGGCGTCTCTATATCACCCGATTTGGTCGAGGCAAAGGAAAAATGAACGGCAAATGACAGCGGACTTGCGGCCCTGGAGCCGCCTTCCTCCGAAGTGCCGCCGGATCAGTAAAGCGGCTCGTCGTAAACCGGCTTGCCGTCAACGAGAAGGCTGCGAATCTGTGCGCTTCCATCAGGCGAGACACGCGCTGCGATGGCGACGTTGCCGTCATTGCGGGCCTCCTCGATCGGCTTGCCCTCACCTTCAGGAACGTAGTAGCGCTCGATGCCGTATTCGACACGCATGCTGTCGCCGGCGGCAAGTCCGCCACTATAAAATGGCTGGCTGCGCAGGATCACGGTCTCCGGCTGCGGAGGCAGTTCGTGAAAGGACGATTCGATCACCGTCCAGAAACCGTCCTCCTGCTTCTTCAACCGGACCCATAGTACCCGCTCGCCGGCCTCGGCCGGAATGCCGCCGGAAACCGTCTGCACAGGCACAGAGGAAATGTCGTAGTTCAAGACGACATAATCGCCGCGCAGGAAATCACGCGGATCGACGGGCGCCGTCTTCAGCAGCACTTCAGCGCCATCACTGAGGATCGACGCCCGGCTCTGGATGATTGTGCCCAGGATCAGGGTCTGCAGACCGGCGACGATGATCGCCGAAAGCAGATAGCCCTTGCCGGATTGCAGCTTTGCCAGGAACGAGTTCATGCGCCCTCCCCCTGTGCATTCGCCGAAAAACGCCGCTCGAGGCGGATGACGATCCAGGCGACTAGTGCCACCACGAGACCGGAGAAGAGGAAGAGGCTCGACGTGCCGAGGATCGAGCCGACGGTGACGGAGGCGAGATAGAGCATCTCCGCGGCAAAAGTCGTATAAGCGAGATAACGCACTGCGCCGTTATCCCTGCCATGCAGGGCGATCGCCAGCACCGAAGCGGCAAGTGTCGCCACTCCGAGCACCACCAGCCGCCAGCCGTCCTCGATCTCGATATGCAACAGCAGCAAGCCGATCCCGGCGACAAGGAAGCTGTAGAAGGCCGGCGCCGCACCGGCGCTGCTGACCAAGGAGGCAATAGGCCGGAGCGGCAACGCCGTCAGCACGAAGGCCGCCATGCCACCGATCGCGAAGGCAAGCGCCACGGCGATCTCCTCATAAAGAGTATAGAGCCAGGCGAGCCAGCCGATCAGCAGCAGATAGGCGAGATGGCGGGCCCGCTCGGCGCCGGTATAACGCACCAGCGCGATGACGATTACCGCCATGAGAGGCGCCATCCAGGGATCGAACCCTATCCAATGCGTGTCGTGGTTCTCAAGATAGACGGCAAACGACGCCCAGGAGAGGAAGCCCGCGACGACGGCCACTGCGCCCGAACGGAACAGGATCGCCGAGATCGTCGCGATGGCGAACCAGAGATACATCACCGTCTGTTCGTCGCCGGAGAGATGATACATCTGCCCGACCAGCGAGATGGCGCCGCCGAAGCTCATCGCGCCGATGACCAGCAACCCGCCTGCCGCCGCCGTCGCACCGCGGGCGAGCAGCCGGGCAGCGGCGATGTGCACCACCCAGATCAGGGCAAGGATGGCGCCGACGCGCACGAGGCGCGGGATGGCCTCCCAATTGGAGGCGACGACCAGCAGAATGGCAGCGGCAAGCAGCACCGCCGCCAGCGCCATCAGCACCCTGCCGAGGCTGAAACTTGCCGGGCGGCTGTCATATTCGGCGAGAAGCGCACCTGCCGTTTCCTGCCCGAGCAGGCCCTTGCCCACCCAGAGCGAAAGATCCCGCTCCAACCTGCCGCGATACATGCTCTACCTCTTTATTTCCGCAACGCCGACTGCGGCCTGCGGCTCACGCCGTTATAGACGCAGGACCGGTGTTCGCAAACGCTCTGCAACAAATATACAAGTTCCTCACTGGTCTAAATAGTACCGAGTGTTAACCAGCCGCTAACGCCAGAAGCGGTAATATAAGTTTATGGACGGAGAGATATGCGTATTTCGCATATCCGGCATGAATTTATTGCACTGCACAATATTCATTAGTCATACTATTGATCAACACATCGAAGCACGGGGATGGCGCCCCGGCCCGGCATTAGCCGGACGCCCGCGGATGCTTTGTCCGTGACGAGATTCGCAGCCGCGCACTCCTCCTCCCAGCGCGCCGCGATAGACTGGCAACACTCCTCCTCCCAGTTGTCAGTCACCATAACACGCCCGCCGGATCCTCCCCCGGCGGGCGTTTTTCTTTAGCCAAAGCCTTATTAAAGCATTGGCGGTGAGAGAGTTTTCGTCGGATGCCGCCGTCATGCCACATTGTCGTCACGCCGCCCCACCAACTCTGCGACGGGATGGGCGGCTTCTGATCCGAAGCGGAACGCCTCGTTGTAGCAGAAGGACGGGCGGAACTGGCGGAGGGAGCAGCGTTTTTCCGCAGTGATCCCCCATTCGCCTCTCCAAATCGAATTGCTTCCTCAAAAGTCATTCTGCCTATTCATTGACCAAAAAACGGTAAGTCTGCGTCAAATACCCTTTGAGCATTGCAATCTTCGCATAGGTGATCTGAAAACTTGTCTGTTTTAGTCTTTCGCGTCGCAACATATATTCCAGTCATCAAATAGAGGTCAGCGCCGATCGGTGGCTGCTGGCAGATCAAACCCTCGGAAAGGGGCTTAACATGAACTTCTCTCGCTCTTTCAATAACTGGCGCAAGTATCGTCAGACCGTCACGGAACTCGGCCGCATGACCAACCGCGAATTGCACGATCTCGGCATCGACCGTTCGGACATCCATCGCGTTGCCCGTGAGGCTTCCCACCGCTAATTCTAGGCGATCGCTGCTCCTCCCAAGCACGATTGTTCTCGATCGAAACGCCCGCTGTACCCACAGCGGGCGTTTTCTTTTGTCTGCCCGTGGTGGCCGCTGCGGTTGCAGGTTTTTCCCACTCGTTAGCCCGCTCAAAAAATATCCTCTGCTTAATTGAAGAGCATCGTAGTGCACAATTGCATGGCAGACGCCTTTTATTTGCACTGCACAATCGGACGGTTCTCGCCTATATAAACATCAACCGCAGAGAGACAGGCGATCCCGCCGTCCCGCGGACATAGGAAGAAGACAATGAACCCGATCCGCATTGCAAGAAGCTGGCTCAGCTACCGTCGTACGCTCAATGAACTCGGCGGCCTTTCGAACCAGACCCTGTCCGATATCGGCGTTAGCCGCTACGACATCCGGAATATCGCATCCCGCTCGTTCCGCTAATAGCGAGTACGATGCTTCCAAGACGGCGCCCCAGGGCGCCGTTTTTGATTCCGGGGTGTTGGATCGCACCTGCCGACATGATATCAGCGCGGAATGAACACGATCTCCTCCTATTCCCCTATCCACGTCGTCGGCGGCGGGCTTGCCGGTTCGGAAGCCGCCTGGCAGATCGCCAGTTCCGGCGTTCCGGTCATCCTGCATGAAATGCGCGGGGTGCGCGGCACGGATGCGCACAAGACCGACGGTCTTGCCGAACTCGTCTGCTCCAATTCCTTCCGGTCCGACGATGCGACCAGCAATGCCGTCGGCGTCATCCATGCCGAGATGCGCATGGCGGGTTCGCTGATCATGGCCGCTGCCGATCGGTGCCAGGTACCGGCCGGCGGTGCGCTCGCCGTCGATCGCGATGGCTTCTCCGAGGCGGTGACCAAAGCGGTCCATGACCACCCGCTCATCACCGTCGTGCGTGAAGAGGTCACCGGCCTGCCGCCGAAGGACTGGGATCTTGCCATAGTCGCCACCGGACCGCTGACGGCGCCGTCGCTCGCGAGCGCCATCCAGGCGGAAACCGGCGAGGATTCGCTTGCCTTCTTCGACGCCATCGCGCCGATCGTCTACCGCGAGAGCATCGACATGGATATCTGCTGGTATCAGTCGCGCTACGACAAGGTCGGGCCTGGCGGCAACGGCAAGGATTACATCAACTGCCCGATGGACGAGGCGCAGTACAATGCCTTCGTCGACGCGCTGATATCAGGCGACACGGTCGGTTTCAAGGAATGGGAGGGCACGCCTTATTTCGACGGCTGCCTGCCGATCGAGGTAATGGCCGAACGCGGCCGCGAGACACTGCGCCACGGACCGATGAAGCCGATGGGGCTGACGAACGCGCATAACCCGACAGTCAAGGCCTATGCCGTCGTGCAACTGCGGCAGGACAATGCACTCGGCACGCTCTACAACATGGTCGGCTTCCAGACGAAGCTGAAATATGGCACGCAGGCAGATATCTTCCGGATGATCCCGGGTCTGGAAAATGCGGAATTTGCCCGTCTCGGCGGCCTGCACCGCAATACCTATATCAACTCCCCCACCCTGCTCGACCGGTCACTGACGCTGAAATCGCGGCCCGGCCTGCGTTTTGCCGGTCAGATCACCGGCTGTGAGGGTTATGTGGAAAGTGCCAGCGTCGGGCTCATGGCCGGGCGTTTCGCCGCCGCCGAACGCAAGGGCGAGGCGATCTCGCTACCGCCGCCGACGACCGCGCTCGGCTCGCTGCTCGGTCATATCACCGGCGGGCACCTCGTCACCGACGAGGAGCCGGGCAAACGATCGTTCCAGCCGATGAACATCAATTTCGGGCTGTTTCCGGAGCTCCAGCCGGGGTCGATCGTCAAGCCCGAAGGCGTCAAGCGCTTCCGCGGCAAGGACAAGACGATCATGAAGCGGCAGCTGATCGCACGCCGCGCGCTTGCCGACTGCGCCGCCTGGCTCGGTCAAGAATCGACGCTTGCCGAAAACGCCTGACCGGCGTTTTCAAGCGCGTCGCATCGAACCGGCTCATGCGACCCGCTTGAAGGCTTTGCTTTTCTTTTATGCATGCCGTCCTCGCAAACCGCTGCGCAGTATTGGGCGACATGCATTACTGCTTATTCGCCGCCGAAATATTGCCGGTCGGCAGGTCCTTATCCGGCTCGGCGATATAATTGCCGAGCAGCCAGAGCGAAACCTCCGAGGCTTCCTTGGCGGAAGCGAATTCGAAATCAGCGTTGTGATAGGGTGCATCGAGGAAGTCGACCACCAGTCCCCGGCCCGTTTCCGAGCCGACGACGCGCACCCGACCCGGCTCGATCAGATGGCAGGCGAAATGGCGCGACATGTTGCGCATAAAGCCCGCCTTGTTGTCATGCAGGCGCACGAAGACGGCCTGACCGTTTTCCGTCGCCTGCAACTGACGGATCGCCTCGTTCGGAAAGGCGCGACCGAATTCGATGATGGCGAGGCCCGTGTCATGCAGGCCGTCTTCCTTGTTCTGCGCGGCCATGCGCGTTGCCACAAAAGCAATGAAAATGACGATGGCGAAAAGAACGCACCAGACGATAATGCCCACGCCGAGTCTCCGTTCAAAGGGTAGCGGTGGAAGCCTTGTAACGCGCGAGACTTGCGCGAATTTGACCGATATCAGATTTTCCGGCGGGTTGCTGCCAGTCCCATTCGCAGCTGGCGGCGCCATTGCGGCGGCTGCAGTGGTCGGTCGAACAGCAAGGCCCCTCGCTTCTGCGCCTTGACGAGCACCGGTTCGGCAAGCGTCGCCGGCAGAAAGGCTGGAAAGACGGCCGGCGCAATCGGCCCCGCCGCTCTCGCCTTCACCAGATGTTCGCGACCAAGACCGGCGAAGGCCTCGATGGCAGCAGAGATGCGCGGCCTGTCTTCGCCGGCAAGGAAGGCATCGCGGTCGAGACCGGTGGCGGAAAGGATCTGCAGCGGAATATAGACCTGGCCGCGGCGGCGATGCAGCGACATCAGCAGCAGCAATCCGGCGACCGCCTGGGCGACGCCGGCATGGCCGGCGGCGTCGGCCGATCGTGCGGCCTCCTCCGGCGAAAGCACCAGGCTTGCGAGCTGGATCAGGGCCGATGCCGTTTCACCGGCATAGCCTTCAAGCGAAAGACGTGTCTCCATCGGATCCTCATAGAGATCGAAGGTGCGGGCCTCGATCATGTCGATCAGCGTCTTACGCGGCAGGCGGTGCGTTTCGATCGCGGTCAGAAGGGCTGCGGCAACGGGATTGGCCGCTGTCGAGCCGTGTGCACTGCCTTCCAGAAGATCGTGCCAATATTGCAGCCGCACCTCGCCGGGCAACGGCTCGTGCACGAGATCACGGATGCGGGCAAGCTCGGCATTGAAGGCATAAAGAGCTGCAAGCGCGCCGCGCTTTGCCTCCGGCGACAGCAGACAGGCGAGATAGCGGTCGCGATCGCTGTCACGCAGCATCGCCAGGCAGATCTCCTGGTTCGTCGCAATATTCGCTTCAGTCATCGTCAGACCGCAATCAACGCCGCGGCGACGGCACGTTGCTCAGCGAGCATGATATTGAAGGTGCGCACCGCCGCTCCGGTGCTCATCGGATCGGAGGAGATACCGCGCGATTTCAGCGCCAGCTTCAATTCCTCGGGCAGGCGGCGAAGCTCGGTACCGGTGCCGACGAGCAAAACCTCGATATCACTAGCCTCATCAAGCACCCGGCGGAAATTTTCAGGCGACAGCGGTTTCGACATATCCATGTCCCAGCCATGAATGCCGGACGGCAGGCAAAGGATCGAGCCGCGATGCGACATGTCGGCAAAGCGAAAGCCGCCATTGCCGTAAGCGTCGATCGGGGCGCGCCCGGGGAAATGCGCGGCGCGGATTTCTATGCCTTTTGCCATGTTTTCAAACCACCGTACCGGATTTTACACCAGCATCCGTCTTGTTGCTCTCTTCCCCGTCGGGAGCCTCCGGCCGCAGCCGGAAGACGATCAAGACAGGAGCTGCGATATAGATCGAAGAGAAGGTGCCGAGAGCGACGCCGAAGAGCATCGCAAAGGTGAAGGAGCGGATGACTTCGCCCCCGAAGAGAAAGAGCGCGAGCAAGGCGATCAGCGTCGTCGCCGCGGTCAGAATGGTGCGTGACAGCGTCTGATTGATCGAGGCATCGATCAGGATCGGCAGCGGCATCTTCTTGTATCGCTTGAGATTCTCGCGCATTCGGTCATAGACCACGACCGTGTCGTTCAGGGAATAACCGACGATGGTCAGCACGGCGGCGATGCTCGTCAGGTTGAACTCGATGCCGGTGAGGACGAAGAGACCGAGCATGATGATGACGTCGTGCAGCGTTGCGACGATGGCGCCGACGGCAAATTGCCATTCGAAGCGGATCCAGATGTAGATCAGGATCGCCGCAAGTGCTGCAAGCACACCGAGCGTCGCCATCATCGTCAATTCGCCCGAGATGGCGGGGCCGACGACGTCGACGCGGCGAAAATCATAATCTTCCTGGAGCTCACCGCGCACCAGCGTCGCCGCCGACTGCTCGGCATTCTCGCCGCCGCCCTGGGAAGCAATGCGGATCCGCGCGTTCGACGGCCCGCCCGTGCGCTCGACACTGACATTGCCGAGATTGAGATCATTGAGGCGCGAGTGGAGATCGGCGATGTCGGCATTGCCCTGCTTCGCCGTTACCTCGATGAGCGAGCCGCCGGAGAAATCGATGCCGAGATGCAGGCCGACGGTGGCAAAGGCGGCCATGGCGATCAGCGAGATGACCGCCGACGCCGTAAAGACATAGCGGCGGATTCCCATGAAGCGGATATTGGCGTGCTCGAAAAGATGGGTCAGGACGCTCTTCGGCAGATGCCGGGGATGGCGCGCGCTCAGCCAGACGGCAACGATCGAGCGCGTCAGCGTGAAAGCCGTGAAAACGGTCGTCAGGATGCCGACCGCCAGCGTCACCGCGAAACCGCGGATGGATTCGCTGCCAAGGAAAAAGAGGATGATGGCGGCGATGAAGATCGTCACATTCGCGTCGACGATCGTTGAAAATGCGCGCGAGAAACCGCGGCCGACGGCCTCCGCAAAGAAATGGGTGGTTTTTTCCTCTTCGCGGATGCGCTCGTAGATCAGTACGTTCGAATCGACCGCCATGCCGACGATCAGCACGATGCCGGCAATCCCGGGCAAGGTGAGCGTCGCACCGACAAGACTGAGCACCGCGACGATGAGGATCAGGTTGAGGAAGAGCGAGACGACGGCGATGATGCCGAGAATACGATAGAGGGCGATCATCAGTGCTGCGACCAGCACAACGGCGACAAGGCCGGCAATGAGACCGTTGAAGATGGAATCGGCGCCGAATCTCGGGCTGACGCTGCGTTCCTCAACGCTCGTCAGCGTCGCCGGCAAGGCGCCGGCGCGCAGCATGATCGCAAGGTCGCGGACGCCGTCCTCGGAGAAGTTTGCCGAAATCCGGCCTTCGCCGCCGGTGATCGCCGCATCGATGACCGGTGACGACATCACCTGGTCGTCGAAGACGATGGCAAGGTGCTTGCCGATATTCTGTTCCGTCGCCTGCGCCAGCCTCTGCGTGCCTTCCGCATCGAGACGGTAGGCAATCGAGGTCTCCTGCGTCTGCGGATCGACGATGGGCTCGATATCAACCATGTTGCTGCCGGTGACGAAAGCCGTGCGGTCGACGAGATAGGGAATCGGCGGATCGTCGAGGGAATAAAGGACTTGCGACGTTGCAGGCCAGCGGCCGTTCAGCGCCTCCTGCCCCGACATGCTTTCGTCGATCAGATGAAAGGAAAGCTTGGCGGGCTGGTTCAGGATGTTCTTCAGCCGCTCGGCGTCGACCGATCCCAGCACCTGCAGGACGATGCGGTCGGCGCCATCAGGGCGAACGAGGAAATTTTCATAGCCGAATCCGGCGATGCGGCGGCCAACGATATCGAGCGACCGGCTCCGGGCGGAGGCGACGTCAGCGGTAATGCCGGCGTCGGAAATCTGCAGTGAGAGTTGCCCCTCCTCGCCCTGCTGCAGCGCGACTTCAGATCCGGAATGTCCACCAGCCGTCGTCAAAGGCTTCAGGAGATCGACCGCCGCCTTTATCTGGGCCGGATCGGTGATGCGGACGATGACGGTCTGGTCATTGCCGGTCAGCCCGGTATAGCGGATGCTGGCACCGCGCAGCGCGTTACGCACGTTGGCGACCAGCTCCTCCAGGCGGTCCTTGACGACATCGGAACGCTCGACCTTCAGAACGATATGCGAGCCGCCCTGCAGGTCGAGACCGAGCGTCAAGCGGTCGTGCCCCAACCAGTCCGGCAGGGAGGATCGCTGCGCCTCAGTCAGCAGATTGGGCGCAGCGATGACGATGGCCGCAAACGCGACCAGCCAAATCAGAAGTGTTTTCCAGCGGGAAAAATGCAACATTCTCTCGACGATCTTCCGATCCGGCGGTCCTGCCGTTATCGCTTGTTACGCCGCGTCGGCCTTGACCGGTTCACCCTTGACGCGAATTTCGGAGATGCCGCTGCGGACGATGCGCACACGCACGCCATCAGCAATCTCGACTTCAACTTCCTTTTCGTCAACGACCTTGGTGACCTTGCCGACGAGACCGCCGCCGGTGACGACCTGGTCGCCGCGACGGATCGCCTTCAGGGTTTCCTCACGCTTTTTTGCCTGTGCGCGCTGCGGACGGATCAGCAGGAAGTACCAGACGACCATCAGCGGCACGAACAGGATGATCATTTCGAAACCGGAGCCGCCGAATCCCGTTGCGGTATCGGTCGCACTCTGGGCGAATGCCGGGGTGATGAACATGCTAAACTCCTCAGGCTTGGGCGGCGGAACTCCGCCTCTCTTTTCAGGTTGCCGGACTATAGTTACGGCTTCGATGAATGCAACAGAAACAGCCGGAAACAGTACCGATTCCGCTGCCTCATAACCTTTCCGCCGTCAAAACGCCATGCTACCCGGCATCGAAAGATCAAAGCGGATTGCCGCAGTGAGAAATCAGGAGGCCACCGATGACCGAGGAAATCAACACAGCCCTGCTTGCCCAGCTGAGACGGCTCGCAGACGCCGTCGAACGTCTTGCAGGACCGGCACCCGCCTTCAACGACTGGGACGCTGCCGACTGTTTCGTCTGGGCGCCATTGCGCCAGCATCTGCAGCCGGTCAAGAGGCCAAACCGGGTAGCGTTGACGCTCATCCGCGGCGTCGATCATGTGCGCGATATCCTGCATGAGAATACGGTGCGTTTCGCCGAGGGGTATGCCGCCAACAATGTGCTGCTCTGGGGCGCGCGCGGCATGGGCAAATCCTCGCTGGTCAAGGCCGTCCACGAAGATGTCAGTCGCGAAAGCAGCATCTTGCTGAAGCTGGTCGAAGTCCATCGCGAGGATATCGCCAGCCTTCCCCATCTGCTCGACCTCCTGAAGGACACGCCGTACCGCGTGATCGTCTTCTGCGACGATCTTTCCTTCGATCACGACGACACCGCCTACAAGTCGCTGAAGGCAGCACTCGACGGCGGCGTCGAAGGGCGGCCGGACAATGTGCTCTTCTACGCCACCTCCAACCGGCGCCATCTCCTGCCGCGCCACATGATGGAAAACGAGCAGTCGACGGCGATCAATCCATCGGAGGCGGTCGAGGAGAAGGTTTCGCTTTCCGACCGCTTCGGCCTCTGGCTCGGCTTCCACAAATGCAGCCAGGAGGATTATCTCGGCATGATCGACGGCTATGCCGATCACTTCAAGCTCGGGCTCGAACGCGACAAGATGCATGCCGAGGCGCTGGAATGGGCAACGACCCGCGGCGCGCGCTCCGGCCGCGTCGCCTGGCAATATATCCAAGACCTGGCCGGACGCATGCGCGTTCACATCGACCGGGGCTAGAGCATTTTCGTTTTCTTCGAAACATGGAAATGCTCTATCTCTTTGTTTTTACGCAATTCCGGACGCAAAAACCGCTGCACACTTTTGCCGGAATTGCTCTAAAGCGCGTCGCATCAATCCGAATTCACGCGACGCGTTTTAGGCCTTTGTCGTTTATCCCAAAACCGCTCCGCACTTTTGCGCGACATGCATTAAATGACAAAAGCCCGGCTGGTGGCCGGGCTTTTGCGCTTCCTGGTACGCAGTACCTATTCCAGGAAAGTCATCGGGTTGACCGGGGACGCGTCCTTGCGCACCTCGAAATGGACCTGCGGCTGCTTGACGTCGCCGCTCATGCCGGAGACGGCGACGGTCTGGCCGCGCTGGATCTTCTGGCCGCGGGTGACGCTCAGCGTATCGGCGTTGCCGTAGACGGTGACAGTGCCGTCGTCGTGACGGACGAGAACGGTGTTGCCGAGTTCCTTCAGGCCGTTGCCGGCATAAATGACGACGCCGTTTTCAGCGGCCTTGATCGGCGTGCCCTGCGGTACCGAGATGTCGATGCCGTCATTGCGGTTGCCGTTGACGTTGGCGCCGTATGAAGCAATGACCTGACCGCGCACCGGCCAACGGTATTTGCCGATGCCGGTCGATTCCGGTGCGGCGGAGCTGACGTCCGACTTCTTCTCGGCATCGTCGACGGTCTGGGTGGCGGCCGGCGCCTTATAGGGCGCGGGCTGAACGGAAGCCGTCTGCTGGGCAGCTGCCGGCTGGGTCGGCTTCTGATCGACCTTCTCGGCCGGGATCGAGGCGGTCTTGATATTATCGGCGGTGCCGTTCGGGATCTTGAGGGCCTGACCGATGCGGAGCGAGTTGGCCGAAAGATTATTAGCGGCCTTGAGGTCGTCGACATTGCTGCCAGTCGCCTTGGCAATCTTTGCCAGGGAATCGCCTTGCTTGACGACATAGCTGCCCGCAGGCGCCTTCGGATCCTTGCCGGCGCCGGCGGGAAGTTTGCCGGTGATATCGGCACTCGCCAGCGTCTTGTCGCGGGCGGAATTGGCGCCCGGAATGACGGCAACGTTCTGCTCAGGCGCCTTCGGCGCATCCGGCATCTTGCCGGGCTTGGAAAGGTCAGCCGCCTGCGATGCCGCCTTGGCGGCATTGCCGCCGTTGAATGTCGGGATCAGGATCGCCTGGCCGGGCTGGGCGGCAGATGCCGTCTTCAGAGCATTGACGCGCAGAATTTCCTTTTCCGGTACGCCAAAACGCCTGGAGAGGGTGGCGATGCTTTCACCCGGACGCAGCGTCACCGATGGAGCGTTGGTGGCGGACCAGCCGGAAACCTTCGGCGTCGTGCCGGTCGTCAGCGTATCGGGCGTCATCTTCGGCGCAGCCGGCGCGACCAATCGGGGCTTTTCAGCCTGCGGTGCAGACGGGAAAGGTTGGGCGAGCGCAACCTCCTTTTCCCGCTGCCGGGAGGGGGCAACAGCCGTCGGCGCGGCCAGATCGGAACGCTGCACCGAGACCGGCGCCGAAGCGAGACGCGCGCTCGAGCTCGACGTGCGGGTCGGATCGTAACCCTGGCGTGCGGGATAAGGCTGGTTCAGCGCGTCATTGCCGCCGCCGTAGCCCGACTGGCTGGCAACGGCCGAACCGCCGAGATCGGCGCGCGGCACCGGATCGCCCTGAGAACCGTTCATATTCCTGCGCGGAATGGAACTTGTAGTGATCTGGTCCTGCCCGGAGGAGGAAAACAAGCCGCCAAACCGTGTCACATCGGAACTGCAGCCCGTTGCGGCACTTGCCAGCAGGCAAACAACCAGAAGATTACCGGCCGACTTCCCGAACTTTGGCGAAAGACTGAAACTCATGACTCGACCCACTGAGAACGCAACCATTTGTGAGTCTATTAAAACGCGTTAGTATTACCACGCGGTTAAGATGCTGGAATCAGTGCGATATTTTTGAGAAGTTGATAACCATAGCTTACGGGTGAAAAATCGCAGTGTGCCGAGCATGATGCCAAAAAGCCTTAGCGGCTTTCGCACAACCTCATGCTCTGTCTTTTTGATGGTCGGATTTCAGGCCGATGCGGCCGGAAATCATCCACATCTACAGCAGCGAGGCAAGGCGCGGAACGATCGGTAGATATGGAGCGTCGAACAGTTCCTCGCGTTCGAAACGGCTGCCGGTTTTCGTCAGCCGCACCATCCGGCATTCGTTCTCGGAGATCATCAGCGGCGCGATCATCGAGCCGCCGGAAACGAGCTGGTCGGTATAAAAGCGCGGCATCGCGTTGAAGGCGGCCGTCACCAGGATGCGGTCGAAGGTGCCCTCACCCTGCATGCCGGCGCTGCCGTCGGCGTGGCGGATGATGACGCTGCGCAGGCCAAGCGATTCCATGCGCCGCTGCGCTGCCGTCGTCAGCGTCTTGTAGCGGTCGATGGACAGGACACGCTCGGCCATGCGGCCCATGACGGCGGCGGTAAAGCCGCTTCCGGTGCCGATCTCCAGGACGCGCTGGCCGGGCTTGAGCTTCAGGTGATGCAGGATGCGGACGGCAAAATCGATGCCTTCGAGAAAAGAGCCGCATTCGATCGGGATCGTCCGGCTCGAATAGGCGTCGTCGGCAAATTGCGACGGTACAAACTGTGAGCGCTGCGTCTGCTCGACCGCCGTCAGCAGATCGAGGTCGGAGATGCCTTCGGCACGCAATCTAAGGACGAGCGCAGCAAAGCCCTCCTTCTCCGCCAGTCTTGCCGTCAAACTTGTGCTCCGTATCCCAAGGCCCGCGCCACGCGGTCCGTCACGGAATAATCGGTCAGATCCAGTTTCAAAGGCGTTACCGAAATCTTATTATGCTTCAGCGCGTGAATATCGGTGCCTTCGATGAAGGCGCCGGCGCGTTCGCCAAACTTCAGCCAGTAGTAAGGAAACCCCCGGCCGTCAGAGCGGGCGTCGACCTGCAGATTGAAGGCCAGCTTGCCCTGCATGGTCACCTCGGCGCCATCGACTTCGTCGGGACGGCAGTTCGGGAAGTTGAGATTGAGGAACGTACCCTCCGGCAGGTCCAGGACCATCAGCTTTTCCAGAAGAGCCGGGGCATGCGTCTCACAGACCTCCCAGGGCACGATGCGCGCGCCGTCCTCATAGAGATAGGCCTGGCTCAGCGCGAAGGAGCGCACGCCCTGCATGGTGCCCTCGATGGCGCCGGCAATCGTGCCGGAATAGGTCACGTCGTCGGCAACGTTCGAGCCTGAATTGACGCCGGACAGGACAAGGTCCGGTTTGATGTCCATCACCTGCCTGATGCCCATGATGACGCAATCGGTCGGCGTGCCGCGCAGGGCGAAATGCTTCTCGGAAATCTTGCGCAGCCGCAGAGGTTCGGAGAGGCTCAGCGAATGGGCAAGACCGCTCTGGTCGGTCTCGGGCGCCACGATCCAGACATCGTCGGACAGCGTGCGCGCGATCCGCTCCAGCGCAGCAAGGCCTTCGGCGTGAATGCCGTCGTCATTCGTAAGCAGGATGCGCATCGCCTCAGGCCGCCCGTTCGATCTTGGTCAATCCGCCCATATAAGGCAGCAAAACGTCCGGAATCGTGACGGAACCGTCCTCATTCAGATAATTTTCGAGGACTGCGATCAGGCAACGGCCGACGGCCGTGCCGGAACCGTTCAGCGTGTGGACGAACCTGTTGCTCTTGTCTTCCTTGCCGCGGTACCGCGCATTCATTCGGCGACCCTGAAAATCGCCGCAGACCGAGCAGGAGGAGATTTCACGGAAGGCATTCTGCCCCGGCAGCCAGACTTCGAGATCGTAGGTCTTGCGCGAGCCGAAGCCCATGTCGCCGGTGCAAAGCGTCATGGTGCGGAAATGCAAGCCGAGGCGTTTCAGCACTTCCTCGGCGCAGGCGGTCATGCGTTCATGCTCGGCAACAGCGCTCTCGGCATCGGTGATCGAAACGAGCTCGCATTTCCAGAACTGATGCTGGCGCAGCATGCCGCGCGTATCGCGGCCGGCGGAGCCCGCTTCCGAGCGGAAGGACGGCGTCAGCGCGGTGAAGCGAAGCGGCAGCTTCTCCTGATCGAGGATTTCCTCGCGCACCAGATTGGTCAGCGTCACTTCAGCCGTCGGAATCAACCAGCGGCCGTCCGTCGTCCTGAAGAGATCCTCGGCGAATTTCGGCAGCTGGGCGGTGCCATAAACGGCCTCGTCGCGCACCATCAGTGGCGAGCTGACTTCGGTATAGCCGTGCTCGCTGGTGTGGAGATCGATCATGAACTGGCCGAGCGCGCGCTCGAGCTTGGCGAGCGGCCCGGTCAGAACCGTGAAGCGCGAGCCGGAAAGCTTGGCGGCGCGCTCGAAATCCATATAACCGAGCGCCTCGCCGATTTCGAAGTGCTCCTTCGGCGCGTGGTTCCAGCGCGGCTTTTCACCGACGGTGCGGGTGACGACATTGTCATGCTCGTCCTTACCCACAGGAACGTCGTCGAAGGGGATGTTCGGGATGCGCGAGAGCGCGTCGTTGAGCTCGGCCGTCAGTTGCCGGTCTTCTTCCTCGACCGCCGGCAGCAGAGTTTTGAATTCGGCGACCTCGGCTTTCAGCTTCTCGGCAAGTTCGCTATTCTTCTGGGCCATCGCCGCGCCAATCTCCTTGGAGGCGATGTTGCGGCGAGACAGCAAGTCCTGCGCCTTCTGCACGGCGGAGCGGCGCTTTTCATCGAGGGCAACGAGGCTTTGGGCCAGAGGCTCCGCACCGCGCTTGGCAAGGGCGGCATCGAGCGCTTCGGGATTCTCACGGATCCATTTGATATCGAGCATCGTCGTTCCAGGTCGTTGCAACAGAGATGACCCGGCCAAAGCCTGATCGGGCCTCGACCGGATGTGAAACGGCGTTCACAAAGGGGGATTGGGATCGCCGCTCAGACGCTGTCCGTCTTGGCAACGTCCGCGGATCCGGTGTCCTTTTCGACCGCCTGCCGGGCACGCTGGCGCTCCACGAGTCGCGCCGCATAGATGGAAATCTCGTAGAGAAGGATCGTCGGTATCGCAAGGCCGATCTGGGACATCGGGTCCGGCGGCGTCAGCACGGCGGCAACGACGAAGGCGAGGACGATGGCAAACTTGCGCTTTTCGGCGAGCCATTGCGAGGTCAAAAGACCGACACGGGCGAGCAGCGTGGTGACGACGGGAAGCTGGAAGACGAGGCCGAAGGAGAAGACCAGCGTCATGATCAGGCTCAGATATTCCGAGACCTTCGGCATCAGCGAGATCGCTATTTCGTCATGACCCGGCGCCTGCTGCATCGACAGGAAGAACCACATGACCATCGGCGTGAAGAAGAAATAGACGAGCGCGCCGCCCATCAGGAACAGGACCGGCGAGGCGATCAGGAACGGCAGGAAAGCCTGGCGCTCATTCTTGTAGAGACCGGGTGCCACGAACTTGTAGACCTGGGCGGCAATGATCGGGAACGCGACCACAAGGCCGCCGAACATCGCCACCTTGACCTGCGTGAAGAAGAATTCCTGCGGTGCGGTGTAGATGAGCTGGGCTTTCTCGACGTCGAGATGCGCCCACACGACGGCTGTCTTGTAGGGAATGACCAGATAGTTGAAGAGATGCTTGGCAAAAAAGAAGCATGCGATGAAGGCGACGAAAAACGCGCCGATCGACCACATCAGCCGCGTGCGCAGCTCCATCAGGTGCTCGATCAACGGCTGCGGCTTGTCTTCGATATCACCGCTCATGCCTCGTCCTTCTTTGTCTGCGCCGGCTTCTTCGGCGTTGCAGGCTTCCTGACTGCCGTCGTGCGTTTCGGCTTTTCCACAGGCACGGCAACAGCGGCCGCAGCATCGACCTTGTCGGCAGCCTTGACGCGCGGCTTGCGCACGGCCTTCGGCTTGGCGGCAACCGTATCGGCTTGCACAATCGCTGCGGCGACGGGTTCCGACGCCGCAGGTGTCGCTACCAATGGCGGCGTTTCCGGCAAGCTCATCGAAGGCGTCGGGGCTGCGACAGCATCTGGAGGCACCTCGGTCTTGTTTTCCGTGACTGTGGTCGCCTTCTGCAGGTCGGCCTTGATCTCGTTGCCCATCTGGCGGAGCGGGTTCATCGCCTCGCGCAGGCTGTTGACCGGGTTGAGCTTCTGGGCGTCGCTGATCGTCTGGCGGACATCGTCAAGCTCGGCTTCGCGCAACGCTTCATCGAACTGCGCACGGAAATCACCCGCAACCTTGCGGGCGCGCTGCGTCATCTTGCCGAAAGCGCGCAGCATCGGCGGCAAATCCTTGGGACCGACGACCACGATCAGTACGACCGCGATGACCAAAAGCTCGGTCCAGCCAATATCGAACATGCAAGGCTCCTGGACGGGAAGCGCGGGGGCTGCGCTTTTTCCCGGACTTGGTTACTTCGTTTCGTCGGCCTTGTGATCGACGGTCTTTGCCGTGTCGGGCGCGTCTTCGTCCGTCATGCCCTTCTTGAAGCTTTTGATGCCCTTGGCGACATCGCCCATCAGTTCCGGAATCTTGCCGCGACCGAACAACAACAGCACGACGGCCAGAACGATCAGCCAGTGGTAGATACCAAAAGAACCCATTACGCTTACTCCCTGTTGTGATGTTCCCTAATGTAAGAATTTCCCACACCGTTTCCAACATCAAGCCCTTTGAACTGCGCTTAATGTCACGGTATCGCCCTTTATGACAAGCCATTGACCCACCGAAAAGTGCTGGCTCCATTGTTTTCGCCATGCATGGCAAAAGCAAGACGCAAGCCCCTCAATCTTCAGAGGTGCCGCGTGGCGCCAGCAACCCCAGTTCCTCGAGGTCCATCTGGGTGATCGGGTCTTCGTCCTCGGTCAGTTCGTCGTTCATCAACGGCGAGGGAATATTGAAGTTCGCCGGAATGCGGCCCGACAGCAAGCCCGCTCCCTTCAACTCTTCGAGACCGGGCAGGTCACGCAGCTCTTCGAGACCGAAATGGTCGAGGAAATCGCGTGTCGTGCCCAATGTCACCGGCCGGCCCGGTGTACGCCGGCGGCCACGAAACCGCACCCAGCCGGCTTCCATCAGCACGTCGAGCGTGCCGCGCGAGGTCTGGACGCCGCGGATATCCTCGATTTCGGCACGTGTCACCGGCTGGTGATAGGCGATGATCGCCAGCACTTCCAGTGCGGCGCGCGAAAGCTTCTTCACCTCATTGTCATCACGACGGATGACGAAGGACAGGTCGGCGGCGGTGCGGAAGGCCCAGGCGCCTTCGACCTGCACGAGATTGACGCCCCGCGGTGCATATTGCTCCTTCAGGCGCAGCATGATCGCGTGCACGTCGGTCTTTTCGGGCAGGCGCTCGGCGAGGAAGCCCTCGGAGACCGGCTGCGAGGAGGCGAAGACCAGCGCCTCGGCGATACGCTCAGCCTCGATCTCGGCCTGCAGGTCGCGGCCCCGGTCTTCGAAATTGCCTTCGAATTCCTCTTCGCTCCTCGGATCGATCAAGCCGGCTGCTCCTGTTCCACCACCTGCAGCGTGGCATGTTTCGGACCGCGGCGCATGTATATCGGCTGAAAGGCGCCGTCCTGGCGGATTTCGAGCTTGCCCTCGCGCACCAGCTCCAGCGAGGCGGCAAAGGCGCTGGCGATTGCCGTGACGCGTTCCTCGGGCGCGGCGAGATAACGCAGCAGATAATGCTCCATCGCCGTCCAGTCACCGATCTCGCCGATCATCTGGGTCAGCAGCTCGCGGGCATCGGTCAGCGACCAGACGGTGCGACGCTCGATCGTCACTTGGGTGACGGCATGGCGCTGGCGCAGCGCCGCATAGGCGGTCAGGAGATCGTAGAGGCTCGCCGCATAAGCGGATTGCTGCCGGTCGGGAATATGCTCAGGCGCGCCGCGCACGAAGATATCGCGGCCGAGGCGGTTGCGGTTGACGAGGCCGTCTGCCGCCTGTCGCATAGCTTCGAGACGTTTCAGGCGGAAGGCGAGTGTTGCCGCCAGCTCCTCGCCGGAAGGGCCGTCATCCTTGGCCTGCTGGGGAATGAGCAGTTTCGACTTGAGATAGGCAAGCCAGGCTGCCATGACGAGGTAATCGGCGGCAAGCTCGATGCGGATACGCCGGGCGCTTTCGATGAACAGCAGATATTGCTCGGCGAGCGCCAGCACCGAAATGCGCGACAGGTCGACCTTCTGGTTGCGGGCGAGATAGAGCAACAGGTCAAGCGGGCCTTCGAAGCCGGCGACGTCGATCACCAGCGCCGGCTCGTGGCTGGCGCGCTCGGCACCGTTATCCTGCCACAACTTGTCCATTGGCGTTGCCGCCCGCGGACGTTCCGTCCCCTTGACCGTGCTCACCTAGCTGCTCCCTTACGATCAGACCGTCGCAAACATTGCCTCGAATTCCACTCTCAATTCCGCCTCATCGGCAGTATCCGGCGCTGCGAAGCCTGCTTCCACCGCTTTTGCGCGGGCAAGCGATATGCCGGCGAGCCGCGGAACATTTGCCACGACATCTAGCATCTCGTCCATATTGCCGTTGCAATGCAGCACGATATCGCATCCGCCTGCAATGATATTCGCCGCACGTTCACCGATCGTGCCGGAAAGTGCGTTCATCGAGCTGTCGTCGGAGAGCAGCAGACCGCTAAAGCCGATGTGTTCGCGGATGATGCCGTCGATCACCTTGCGTGAGGTCGTCGCCGGATTGTCCGGGTCGATGGCGGCGAAAACGACGTGACAGGTCATCGCCATCAACTCGTCCTTCATCGCGACAAAGGGCGGGAAATCATGGAGCTCCAGCTCATCGCGCGAGACAGTGACGACAGGCAGTTCCAGATGTGAATCCGCAAAGCCGCGACCGTGGCCGGGCATATGTTTCATCACGGGCAACAGGCCGCCGGCCTTCAGCCCTGCGGCAGCCGCTCTTCCCATCGCGATGACGGTCTCGGGATCGCCGCCATAGGCGCGGTCGCCGATGACGTTGCTGCTGCCCTCGACCGGCACATCGAGCACCGGCAGGCAATCGACATCAATGCCGAGGCTCGAAAGGTCGAAGGCGTGCAGTCGCGACATCAGCCAGGCGGCGCGCAGGCCGAGCCCGCGATCGCGGCGATAGAGATCGCCGAGCGCCTGGCCGGAAGGATAACGCGCCAGAACGGGCGGACGGATGCGCTGAACGCGGCCGCCCTCCTGGTCGATCAGCACCGGCGCATGCCAACCGACGCTGTCGCGCAGTTCGGCGACGAGATCGGCGATCTGCCGTGCTTCGGAGATGTTGCGCCCGAAGAGGATGAAGCCCCAGGGTCGCTCGCTTCGGTAAAAGGCTTTCTCTTCGGATGTGAGGGCAAGGCCGCTGCAGCCAAGGATCATCGCTTTTGATTCGGTCATGTAAGAATCTTAGAGCCTTTCCTGGTCAGATTGAAGCATTCTGCCGGAGCAGGTTTTCGTCCGGGCAGAGGCGATTGGCGAAGGGCATACCTTTTGGTACGTCCGAGCCGATCGCCTCTGATCCTGGCGCAAAGATGCCCAGCCCACCGGCCGCACTGCTTCGCCATGCGAAGCAATAGGTGCGTCCAGCGATTCTAAGTCTTGCAGATTTGCCAGGCAAATCTGCGGGGGGTTGGCTGAAACGGGCCGCCTGCTCGACCGGCCGGCTTGGCCGTAGAGCTGGG
>NZ_PQIG01000069.1 GCF_012349115.1 Rhizobium ruizarguesonis | reverse complement strand
GCAAACTATCTTAGAAACTCAGGATATGCTGCCGTCTAAAAACAGCACGCTCTAGCTTTCAATTTGTGCTTCCGCGGCGGCGGCAAAAAGTTGGGCCGATTTATAGTTTCCATCTCCGGCGAAATAACTCGCTTGCCGAACCAGAGCTCGTTTTCACGCCGCCCATCCGGTGCACAAGGCCGATTTTGCCAAGCATGTCCGATCCGTCAATCTTGGCACTGACTACTTAATTTACCGCAGTCACCGTGAAGCCCTGCTGGCGCAGCAGTTCGATGACACCGTCCTTGCCGGGCAGGTGCAGGGCGCCGACGGCCATGAAGACGTTGCCGGCGTCGAGGATGGGCGCTGCACGCTCGGCCATCACCTTGTTGCGGTCGAGGATGACGCGCTGCTCGAAGGCGGCATAATCGCTGTTTTCGCCTTCCTCCTCCGGTGTCACGGTTTTCAGCATCGGCATGGTCATGCCGATGTCGCCGGAGAGGTAGAGGTCGGTCATCGTCTCGACGACATCGCTCATCTTGTCGCCGAGTTCCAGCGTCTCGATCAGCGATTTCAGATGGAATTCGACCGGCAGATCGGCCATGGCCTGGATCTGTTCGGCAAGGGTTTCCAGCCCCTTGACCTGTTTGCCCTGAGCAATGGCATCGGTGGCGATCTTCTGGTCGAGGAACTGGACGCCTTTTGCCTTGCGGGCGATTTCGCAGGCCGGCAGGGCGACGGCGCTGGAAATCATCCAGGGCCGCATTCGGGAAACGGCGCTGATCGGGATACCGCGCTGCTTGAGGCCGGTTTCGAGACGCGTGTAATCCTCGGGAGAAAGCAGCTTGTCGATCGTCGTGCCGTCGGTGAACATCGTCAGCTCCGGCTTTGCGAGTAGGGCGGCGGTCGCCTTTCGCTCATCGAGGATCTCGTCGGATTCGATGATGATCGTGTCGGCGGCGTCGTGGGCTGCCTGGGCGCGCGGCGGCAGGGCCAGCACGCGCGGATCGGTGACATGCATGCTGCCGAGCAGCCACGAGGGTGCAAGTCCCGGCTTCTCGATCTTCCAGAAGATGCCCTTGCCGTTCGGCGTGGCGTCAGCTTCCTTGAGCGCCTCGGCATAGCGGGCAGGGTCGTTCTGCTGCAGCTCGACCATCAGGTTGCGGCCGGTGCAGGCGACATCTTCGGCCGCTGCCGGTCTTGCCGTCAGGAAGGCGGCAAACAGGGCGGCAAGAAGCAGCATGTGAAAGGCCGCGATCAGCCAGAGCAACAGATTGGCCGGCACTGCGAGGTAAGACGTCCGGCGGCCGATTGATGTGGTCATGATGGGTGTTCCGATTACATGCCTTGTGCATTTCATGCTCTACGCCCGGCTTGCGCATATTCCTTTAAGAGAAGGCCTTAACGAGAGCTTAAAGCGCCTCACATTCAATCGCATCCATGCGATGCGCTTTAAGCCTATCGTTTATGCATGTCGTTGCCCCAAAACCGCTGCGCACTTTTGGGCGACATCCATTACGCTCGCGGATGGGCCCGATCATACACCTCGAGCAGCCGCGATGCATCGACGCCGGTATAGACCTGTGTTGTGGAAAGGCTGGCATGGCCGAGCAATTCCTGGATGGTGCGCAGATCACCGCCGCCGGCAAGCAGATGGGTGGCGAAGGAGTGGCGCAGTGCATGCGGTGTCGCCGTTTCCGGCAGGCCGAAGGCGCTACGCATCTTCTGCATGGTGCGCTGGATGATTGCCGCTTGCAGCTTGCCGCCGCGAGCGCCGCGAAACAGCGGCTCGCCGCTTTCGAGATGGTATGGGCAGAGCGTGCGGTATTTCTCGACGGCGTCGAAAACCACGGAGAGCAATGGCACCAGCCGCGTCTTGTTGCCCTTGCCGGTGATGCGCAGAGTCGTCGCGCCCTTCTGCAGGTCGGCGGGAGTAAGATCCAGCGCTTCGGAGATGCGCAGGCCACAGCCGTAGAGCAGCGTCATGACAGCCGCGTCGCGCGCCGCAATCCAGGGTTCGTCGTGGAGCTGGGCGTCGTCGCTGACGACGGTGATCGCCTGGGTGTCCGACAACGGCTTGGGCAGCGATTTCGGCTGTTTCGGCGAGCGCACCGCGGCAGCCCCGGCGGCATTGACCAGGCCCTTCTTTTCGAGATGGCGCAGCAGCGAGCGAAGACCGGCGAGATTGCGGCCGAGCGATCGGGCGCCGGAGCCCTGCTTGCGCCGGGCCGCGAGGAAGGCGCGGAAGTCGGCGGGGCGCAATTCCCTGATATCGCGGAGCGTCGCCGGGCCGGCGAGATGGCCGGTCAGAAAGGTCAGAAACTGGCGGGTGTCGCGCTCGTAGGCGTCGAGCGTGTGCTCGGAAAGACGGCGCTCCCCGGCGAGGTTTTCGAGCCACGCGGCGCGTTCCGCCATCAGGCGCTGATCGGCGATAACAAGCAGTTCGTTCACGTTGCGGGCCTTGATTTTGCCTTCAAGTCCGCCAATTTGGAGCAGGAACAGTTATGGAATTGCTAATGCCGGCCAAGCCTTTGTCATCCTTCGATCATATTGTACTGCGATAGCTTATACCCCATAAACAGGATCTTTCATGGCACGGCGCGATTCCATGACGGCTTTCGGACAGCTCGCGGAAGCGATCGCTCTCGTTTCACAGGGAAAGCCCGGTCATATCGTCGATACGCTGATTGCCGAACGCGGCCAGAGGATCGTGAAAAATCCGCTCTGGCCGGTCATGCGGCCGTTCCTCTACACCCTGCTGCGCTATAACAAGGCGCTCGAATTCGCCAATGCGGTCGCCAAAATGCCGGGCTTCCAGTCGTTCGAATATATGAGCGACATGCTGAAACTCGACATCGGCATCACCAACGGCGAACGCATTCCTGATACCGGCGGCTTCATCCTCGTCAGCAACCATCCGACCGGCATCGCCGACGGCGTTGCCGTGTTCGATCTTTTGAAAGCGCGCCGGCCGGACATGATGTTCTTTGCCAATCGCGATGCCATCCGCGTCAATCCACGGTTTGCCGAGATGATCATTCCCGTCGAATGGCGGGAGGAGCATAAAAGCAAGCTGAAAGCGCGCGAAACGCTGCAGCTGACAAACCATGCGGTGAAGGAAGGCAAGGCGACAGTGCTCTTTCCCTCAGGCCGCATCGCCTATTGGGCGAACGGCCGGCTGAACGAACGTCCGTGGAAGACCTCGGCCGTCGGGCTTGCGCGCAAATACAATCTGCCGATCCTTCCCATCCATATGACGGCACGCAATTCGGGGCTGTTCTACTGGCTGGCGAAATGGTCGACGGAGCTTCGCGACATGACTGTCTTTCACGAACTGCTGAACAAACGCGGCGACCGCTTCGATTTCGTCATCGGCAATCTCATTCCGGCCGAACATCTGGACGGCGACCTCAACGAGGTGACGAAGGCGCTGGAGAAACATACAGTGCACGACATGGCTAGAGATGGTGACGCGAGTTTCGTGCCGGTCGGCCTGCCGGCTGCGGCGCCGCGCCGCGAGATTCCGGTTCCTGCAATCTAAAACCATCGGCATTGCCATGACAATTGATATCCGCAGGCTCCGCGATCGGTTGCCGCAGGAGATGGCAGGTCTCGAAAGCGAGGCCCGGCGGGAAGGCTATCGCCATGTCGCCCGCCTTATCGACGAATGGTCGGCCGGCGATATCAGGTTCGAACATCACGGCGAAAGGCTGCTTGGCGCCGATGTCGATGATGCGCTCATCGGCATCGGCGGCATGACCGTCGACTCCGCCATGTCAGGGGCGTTGCGGATGCGGCGTTTCTACATTCGTCCTGCAATGCGCGGGCGCGGCATCGGCCGGATGCTTGCCCAGGCTCTGCTCGACCATGCGCGTTCCTGCTGCAGCATCGTCACCGTTCATGCGGGAAACGATGCTGCGGCGAGGTTCTGGGAGTCGCTCGGGTTTCAACCCCACGGACGAGATGGACATAGCCATCTGCTCGCGCTGCATGGGCTAAATTAGGCCACGGCGACGGTCCAGCGGTTGGGGATTTGCGCCGGTGCGTCACGCCCCGATCTCCTTGAGGCGGATGGCCTGACGTGCCAGCAGCCGCTCGACATCGGCAATATCAAGCGCCGAGAGCTTGGCGCCTGGCTTGCGCAGGGTGGCGGACTTGATCACGCCGCGCTTGGCAAGCACGTATTTGCGCGAGGCAAGGCCGATGCCCTGCTGCTGTTCGTAGCGGGCGAGCGGCAGATAGGCATCGAAGATCGCATGGGCGCGATCGGGATTTCCGGCGGCATAGGCCTCGACGACGCCCACCATCATCTCAGGATAACAAAAGCCGGTCATTGCGCCATCGGCGCCACGGCCCATCTCTTCGGGCAGGAAAAGCCCGCCATTGCCGCAAAGGATCGAGATGCGCCGCATGGCGCCCTTGTCGCTGGCGGCGCGAAGTGCCGAGATCTTCGACAGACCCGGCCAATCCTCGTGCTTGAGCATGACGCAGTTCGGCACCTCGTTGACGATGCGCTCGATGACCTTGGGCGCAATCGTCACATTGGTTGTGAGCGGATAGTCTTGCAGCACGAAGGGCGTATCGCCCAGGGCCTCGCCGACCGACTGGTAGAAGGCGAAAGCCTGATCGTCGGTCTTGACGGTCCAGGGCGGCGCGACCATGACGCCGGCCGCACCCTCACCCATGACGGCTTCGGCGAGTTCGCTCATCGGCGCAAGCCCTGGCGCCGAAACGCCGACGACGACGGGAAGACGCCCGTCGAGGCGCTTCAGCACCCGTTCGACGACTGTCCGCGATTCCTCGGCGGTCAGCTTCGGAGCCTCGCCGAGCTGGCCAAGCACCGTCAGGCCGGTGACGCCGGCACCCTCGTAGAAATCGACCATGCTGTCGATACTGGCGAGATCGAGCGCGCCGTCATCGGTGAAGGGGGTTACGGCAATCACATAGACGCCCTTGGCATCTTCGGTCAGTCTGGCCATTCCTACTCTCCAAGTCAGCGGCCGAAGAACAGCGCTTCGGCATTTCGAACAAAAATCTTTTCGGCCATCGCGGGATCGTCGATGGCGGCCTGCATGGTCTCGATCAGCTCGGCGTCATCGGGCATGCCGTCCCACAATTCGGTGTGCGGCCAGTCGCTGCCCCAGAGCAGCCTTTCTGCGTGGGTGGCGGCGAGGGCGCGGCCGACTTCGGCGAAACCTTGATCGTTCATGTCCTTCGTCAAGCGGTAGGGCGCGGTGACTTTGACATAGGTATCAGCCGCGTCCATCAGCCTTCTCAGCGCATCGACATGCCGTGATCTCGTTTCCGTGGCAAGCGGAATGAAGCCGAGATGATCGATGGCGATGGGCAGGCGAATGCCGGACAGGGTTGCCGCGATATCGGGAAGTTGTTCGGGATTGATCTGCAATTGCAGCGACCAGCCGAGAGGGGCAATGCTTTCCGCCAATGTCCTGGCGGCGGCGAGCGGGAGGCCGCCCTTGTTGCGCGTGTTGATCCGCACGCCGCGCACGCCGAGCCGGTCGAGCCGCTCGATTTCGGTCTCCGCGGTTTCGGGATCGATGACGACGATGCCGCGCAGACGATCTGGATAGGCGGCCAGCGCCTCCAGCAGCACCCTGTTGTCGAGGCCATAGACGCTTGGCTGCACCAAAACGCCTCTGGCGATGCCAAGGCTGCCGGAGAATTCGATCCAGTCGGTGATCGTCGCAATGTCAGGCGTGTAGCTGCGTGGGGTATTGAGCCGAGCGCCGGCGCGAAAGACGTGGAAATGCGTATCGATCGTGCCTTCCGGCAGTGCGGCCCGCGGCAGCCGCGTCAGCGGCCGGCGGGGCAGGCAAAGCGGTGCCTCCATATCAGCGGCGCTCATCGCGCGTCGATCTCCTCGCTTTGCAGGAAATCGAAATCGGCGCCTTCGTCAGCCTGGAGCACGCGCTCCTGATAGAGCTTGGCATAGCCGCGCGACGGGGCAGGGGACGGCCGGTTGACGACTTCAAGCATGCGGCGATCGAATTCCGCCTGGTCGATATCGAGGTCGATGCGCCGGCCCTCGACGTCGAGGCGAATGTGATCGCCGGTACGGACGATCGCCAGAGGGCCACCATCGGCGGCTTCAGGCGCGATATGGAGGATGATCGTGCCGAAGGCCGTGCCGCTCATGCGGGCATCGGAAATCCGCACCATGTCCTTCACGCCCTGCCGCGCCAGCTTGCGGGGGATGGGTAGATAGCCGGCTTCCGGCATGCCGGGCGCACCCTTTGGCCCGGCATTGCGCAGAACCAGAACGTCGTCGGCGTTGACGTCGAGATCGTCACTGTCGATGCGCAGCGTCATATCCTCGACGGAATCGAAGACGACGGCGCGGCCGATATGCTGGAGCAGATCCTTGGAGGCGGCGGATTGTTTGATGACGGCGCCGCGCGGCGCAAGATTGCCGTGCAGGACCGCGATCGTTCCGATCGGCTTCAACGGTTTCTCGACGGTGCGGATGATGGTCTGGCCCGGTTCGTCGACGACATCGTCGATGATTTCGCCCATCGTTCTGCCGCAGACCGTCGGAGCGCTGCCGTCGATTTCATGGCGCACCGCCTTCAACAGAGCCGGGACGCCGCCCGCCTCGTGGAACTGCTCCATGTAATGCTGGCCGGAGGGCTGCAAGTCGACGAGCAGGGGAATGCTTCGGCCCAGCCGGTCGAGTTCGGCCATGTCGAGGCGCAGGCCGAGGCGGCCGGTTATCGCGGCAAGATGGACGACGGCATTGGTCGAGCCGCCCATCGCCTGCAGCGCGACGAGGCCGTTGCGTATTGCCTGCGGCGTCAGGATATCGCGCACCGTCGGCGCTGCCTCATCCATGGCGAGACGTGCGGCGACACGGCCCGTTTCCTCGGCAAGGCGAACCCGTTCGGATTCGACGGCAGGTGCCGAAGCCGCGCGGGGTAGGCAGAGTCCCATGACTTCGGTCAGGTTTGCCATGGTGCTCGCCGTGCCCATCACCGTGCAGGTGCCGATCGAGCTGGCCAGCTTGTTGTTGACCTCGGCGATCTCGGCCTCGTCGATCTCTCCGGCGCGGAAGCGGCCCCAGAAACGGCGACAATCGGTACAGGCGCCAAGCCGTTCGCCCTTGTGGTGGCCGACGGCCATCGGGCCGGTCGGAAGGAAGATCGCCGGTATCTCGCTGCTGGCGGCCGCCATGATCTGGGCCGGCAGGGTCTTGTCGCAGCCGCCGATCAGGACCACGGCATCCATCGGCTGGGCACGGATCATCTCTTCCGTTTCCATCGCCATCAGATTGCGCAGATACATCGACGTCGGCGAGGCAAAGCTCTCGTGGATCGAGATTGTCGGAAACACCATGGGCATCGCACCCGTCAGCATCACGCCGCGCTTGGTTGCCTCGATGAGTTGCGGCACATTGCCGTGACAGGGATTGAAATCACTGTAGGTATTGGCGATGCCGACGATCGGACGGTCGAGCGCGTCGTCCGAATAACCCATGGCCTTGATGAATGCCTTGCGCAGGAAAAGAGAGAATCCCTGATCGCCGTAACTCGTCAGCTTGCGACGAAGACCGTTCGACAAACCTGTTCCTCCCTCGCCAAATTGATCCATGGCAGTGGTGTCAGCGTAGAGGGATACGAAGGATTGTCAATAAATAAGATGGCGTCACTGTATCGTATTTTTGGATTTCTTCGGCGATCGCCATAAAATACAATGGTAATCTGCGAAATTGTCACCCTTGTTCGACAATCAAACGATTGGCTTTTACAACGAAGCTGGATAGATTATTGATAAAATGGGACTGAATGCAGAGGAAGCGCCATGACGGGAACGAGACGACGGCGTATCGGTATTATCGGTGCCGGCTGGGTCAGCGCCTACCATCTGCCTGCATGGATGCGGCAATCGGAAAGGGCCGAGGTCGTGGCGATTGCCGACCCGTCGCCGAATGCGATCGCAGCCCGGCTTACCGCCTTCGATGTCGCGCGCCACTATGCGAGCGCGCAGGCGATGCTGGACGCCGAGCAGCTCGATGCCGTGGATATCTGCGCGCCACGGGAGTTCCATGTCGAACTGGTCCGGCTGGCGGCGGCAAAGGACCTCGACATCATCTGCCAGAAGCCGCTCGCACCGTCCTACGCCGAGGCGGTCGAGCTGCTGGCAGGGCTTTCCGGCGCGGGCAGGCTGATGATCCACGAGAACTGGCGGTTCCGCGCCTATTATCGGCGGCTGAAGGCGTGGCTCGACGAGGGGCTTGCCGGCCAGATCCGGCAGGTGCAGTTCGAATTCCTGTCCAGCGGCATGATCGCGGATGCAGAAGGAAATAGACCGGCGCTGGTGCGCCAGCCGTTCTTTCGGACGCAGGAGCGATTGCTGGTCATGGAGGTCATGATCCATCATCTCGATACGCTGAGATATCTTTTGGGCGAGATGGAGGTGGTGAGTGCGCGGCTTGAGAGGAGCAATCGCGATATCGTCGCGGAGGATGTCGCAAGCGTCGTCCTGCGCCAGCTGAGCGACGGCGTTCTCGTCATCGTCAACGCCAATCTCGCCGTGCATGGCGCGCCGCCGGCGCCGCGCGATCACTTGCGCATCTTCGGGACACGCGGCACGCTGGAACTGAGCGGCAATCTGCTCTCAGCCGAGGGTGCGCAGCAGTGTCGGGAGAGCTTCGATTCCGACGAGATCTACCAGGGCGCCTATAACGCGACCATTGCACATTTCCTCGACAGCCTCGATGGAAAGGCCGCGATGGAGACATCGCCGGACGATAACATCAAAACGCTTGCTCTCGTCGAGGATATCTATCGGTTGAGCCGGTTCGACCCGGAGCGCAATCCACTGTAACATGGCCCGCCGCCGTCAGAGGAGATGACATTGCAGACGCTCAACGAAAGCCGCGAAGACGGCATCGAGCATGATGACCTAAGTATTGCCCGCGCGCTGGAGGAGGACATCATTTTCGGGCGCCTGGCGCCTGGAACCCGTCTGACCGAAGACACGCTCCTAGCCCGCTTTCACGTCACGCGCCATTTCGCCCGGCAGGCGATCGTGCAGCTTGAGACGATGGGCATCGTGGTTCGGGAGCGCAACAAGGGGGCGACCGTCCGCTCGCTGACTGCTCGCCAGGTCCAGGAAATCTACGACGTTCGGGAACTGCTGCAACGGCAGGCGGCGCTGTGGATAAAGCTCCCGGCGCCCGAGGCATTGATCGAGGAACTGCTGGTGCTGCACGAAGAGCATGGCCGCCACATCGAATCCGGCTATCTCAGGGGTGTGCACGAGGCCAACGACAAATTCCATCTGACGCTCTTCGGCGCCTGCGGCAATGCGCATCTGGTGCAATCGATCGAGCTCTATATGCGGCTCAGCCTGCCGGTGCGCGCCAATTCGATGTCGAGCAAGGAATCGCTGCGCATCTCGCACGAACATCACCGGCTGATGATCGAGATGCTGCGTGGTGGGGACAATTGGGTTCTCGCCCAGCTCTGCGTCGACCATCTGCAGCCGAGCAAGAAACGCTATCTCGCCTATGTCAGCGAGAGTTGACCGGGCTGGTCTTGAAAGGGAGCGCAATCCTTCGATTGCGCTCCCTTCGCCTACCGGCTCACCAATCGAGGCGCAGGAGAGACACGCCCTGACGCGGTAGGGAGACCTTGAGGGTGATCTTGCCGTCGTCGACCTTGACCGACGCCTCACGGCCGACCTCGGCGAGCTTTCCCGAGGCTTCCAGTCTGGCATAGTCTTCGCCGGCCGGATTCTGCGGCTTGCCCATCGCCTTCCAGACGCCGAAGGCATTGGAATGCTCCTCGTCCATCCGGAAATGCCTGAGCGAGGCGGACGTGCCGCCCCAGCCGTCGAGATTGACCGTGATGTCGGCAGACGGCCCGGCTTCATCATCGTCGTGGTAATGCCAGACGAGAATGGAAACGCCCTTGTCGTCGCGGGTCGCCACGACATTGACATCGGGCTTCCCGCGAACGCCATGGCTCATGATATCTTCGATATCGCGGCGATAGTCGCTATCCGATTCCAGCCATTCGCCGCCGAGTTTGCCGAGCATGCGGAAGCCGTTGAGAACAGCCTTGTCGACACCGTTGGTCGCAAGATCGCGGAAGCCGTCGAAATAGGGCTGGTCGTCGAAGAGGAAGGCCCAGGTGACCGCGCCTTCGATATGGATGTTGGCGCGTCTTGCCAGTTCGTAAGTGCGGATCATGCTCTCGACGACATAGACGCCGTAGAGCGGGCCGTTGCGATAACCATTCTGCGGGTGGACGCGCGCAGAACAGGCAGCACAGCCTTCCGGATCGGATTCGCCGATCACCACGGGCAGGTGACGGAGTTCCGGAAATTCGTTGATGATGGCAAGGTTCGTCTCGATGTCGCGAAGCTGCTTGTGCAGGCCCATCCGCACGTGACCCTCGTAGATCACAGGATTGCCCTTGGCGTGGAAGGCGAGGAAATCGATCGGCGACTTGTTGTCGACCACGTGCTGGAGGAAGGCACGCAGGAAGGTCTGGGCTTTTTCGTTGGCAAAGGCGCCGCAGGTGTGCGGGCCGCCGACGCGGGCATTCGGCAAAGCACGCTTCAGGGCCTTGGCGCTGACGTCATACATTTCGCAGAATTGCGGGATGGTGCCGGTCCAGTAGTGGCC
Source organism: Rhizobium ruizarguesonis (assembly GCF_012349115.1). Lineage (GTDB taxonomy): Bacteria > Pseudomonadota > Alphaproteobacteria > Rhizobiales > Rhizobiaceae > Rhizobium > Rhizobium ruizarguesonis. The sequence continues at coordinate 105,594 of NZ_PQIG01000069.1, read as the reverse complement.
GTCCGGTTCGTTCCACACTTCCCACGGCCAGCTTGAAACGACGTCCTTGCCATATCTTTCGGCAAGATGGCGCGCCCATGCTTCGATCAAGTCGCCCCATTTCTTCAGATCCGTCGGCGGGGCCGTCCAGCCGGTGGTGATCGTTGCGTATTTGTCGGCCGGCTCCCATTGGTGGCGATAGGGGCCGTCGAAGTCGGAGAGCGCCTCGGGCGTGAAGCCGATCTGAATCAGCGGAATGTTGCCGGCTTCGACATAGGTGTCGAAGATCTTGTCGATGATCGTCCAGTCATAGACCGGATTGCCGTTCGCATCCTCGGTATAGGCATTGGTCGAACCCCATTTGAGCGCAGGCTGGCCATCGCCGCTGGTCAGAAGATTGTGCGCGCGGATGCGCGGCGGCTCGGGGCTCAGCTCTGTAAGCTCCTTGAGCAGTTTTTTGCCGTGCGGAGAGTAGGTGTAGTTCGGCTCGTCGTATCCGAACCAGTTCCACAAGGGTTCGTATTTGCCGGTTGGCCGGTTGGCATGAACGGAGATTGTCACGTCATAGGGGCTGCTCATCCTGGTGTCCTCTTGAACGGTCATGCCAAAGCCTCCTCCCGAAAGCAGCCGACCTGTCTGGTGATGAAGTACGGCCTCTTGGGAGGGCGCCGCGCTCGCCGCAAAAGCTAAGCCAAACGCTCACTTTGTCAATAATATAAAAAAGCTGATCATCATCGTTCATCGAAAATGCCTGTAAATGCGCTATTTTCTATGACTGACAAAATTATCAGTTGCCGTTTCTCAAAAAATTGTCGATAACTGTGGCGTGAGCTCGCCCGCCGCCGAGGAGTGCATGTGCCCTGTGGCACGCGCAGGCAAGGGTTCGCTGGACGCCATCGTCAATTGATTACGGGAAGCGCTCGCCGCGGCGAGTTGAGGAGGAGGAACATCCGATGAAGTTCCGTAAATATGCAGCCATTGCCTTATTGTCGCTCATGGCCCTTCCGGCATTTGCGCAGGATTTCATTGCCGGCATACCGCGCAACGAAACGCTGATCATCCAGGGCACGCCGCAGCAGAATGCCGACTGGTTCAACGTCTGGGCTCCGGGCGGCGGGGCGGCGGCAAACCTCAACGGCCTGCAGCAGCTGACCACCGATACGCTGTGGTTCATCAATCCCGAGGGCGGCAAGGATGCCTGGCAGAATGCGCTGGCCAGCGAACCGCCGAGCTACAACGCCGATTTCACCGAGATGACGGTAAAGCTGCGCAAGGGCATCTTCTGGAGCGACGGCGTCGAATTCACCAGCGACGACGTGGTCTACACCGTGCAGACGCAGATCGATCATCCGGGCATGGCCTGGAGCGCGCCCTTCACCGTCAATGTCGCGAGCATGGAAAATCCGGATCCGCAGACGGTCGTCTTCCATCTGAAGAAACCGAACTCGCGCTTCCACACGCTGTTCACGGTGCGCTGGAATGCTGCCTGGATCATGCCAAAGCACGTCTTCGAGAAGGCCGCAGATCCGCTGTCCTTCAACAACAACCCGCCGGTTTCGCTCGGGCCCTACCAGCTGCAAAGCTATGACAAGGGCGGCAACTGGACGATCTGGAAGCTGCGCGACGACTGGCAGCGCACGTCGATCGGCCTGGCTGCAGCACAACCGCCCGAGGTCAAGTACGTCGTCTATCGCGCCGCCGGCAATCCGGAAGCTCGCGTCATCGAACAGCGCAATCACAATCTCGACGTCATCAACGACATGGCGCCCGAGGGCATGTTCTCGATCATGCGTGACAGCAAGAGCACGGCATCCTGGCTGAAGGGCTTCCCTTTCGCGCATCCGGACCCGACGCTGCCTTCCGTTCTCTTCAATACGAAGAAGGCGCCCTTCGACAATAAGGACGTGCGCTGGGCTCTCGCTCTGCTGATCGACATCCGCGAAGTGGCGCTCGGCTCCTATCGCGGCGCGGCCAATATCGCCGCCCTTGCCACGCCGCCGACGGGTTCTGCCCCGGACGATTATTACGCACCGATGCAGGACTGGCTGACGAATTTCGAGCTCGACACCGGGTCCCGCAAGATCAAGCCATACGATCCCAACATCTCGTCGCAGATCGCCAACATGGTGCGCAGCCAATGGGCCGATCAGATCCCGACGGATCCGGCCAAGCTGCAGCGTACATTCGGCTTCGGCTGGTGGAAGAAGGACATTCAGGCTGCGACCGAGCTGCTGCAGAAGGCAGGCTTCAAGAAAAGCGGCCGCCAGTGGATGAAGCCTGACGGCACGCCCTTTACGATCCGGCTGCAGGTGGAAGGCGATGCCATCCCGACGCTCGCCCGTGCCGGCACGGTGATTGCCCAGCAATGGACGCAAGCCGGCATCGCGACCAAGGTCGATGTCGCCGGCCCGACCAATGGCCAACGCCTCAGCACCGGCGACTTCGAGGCGGCGATCTACTGGAGCATCGAGACCTGGGGCGGTCATCCCGATCTCTCCTTCTTCCTCGACAGCTATCATTCGGAGTTCATCAAGCCGGTCGGGCAGATCCAGCCGCCGCGCAATCTGCAGCGCTGGCAGGATCCGCGTCTCGACCAGATCATCGAGCGCAATCGATCGATCGCCTTCGATTCGCCCGATGTCGCCAAACTCGGCCAGGACTTCCTGAAGCTTGCCGTCGAGGAAATGCCGATGATCCCGCTGATGGCCTACAACAAGTTCGCGCCGCTCGATACGACCTACTGGACCAACTATCCGAGCGTCGACAATCCCTATTCGGCCTCGGGTCCGAACTGGTCGAACATCCGCTACATGGTGGTCGGTCTGAAGGCCAATCCGGACGCGCCGAAGCCTTGATCGAGGCACAACAAAGGGAACAGCCGGCCGCCGGCTGTTCCCGTTCTGCTATTGAAAGGTCGATGTCATGAACGGCTTTCTGATCTATGCGGCAAAACGCTTTCTGCAATTTCTCTTCGTGGTCTTCACCGGCATCACGCTGGCCTTCCTGATCGCGCATTTTTCGCCGGTCGATCCGATCGAGCAGACCGTATCGCTGTTGACGAGCTTCGGTTCCACCGATCCGCAGGCCGTCGAAATCCTCCGCGAATCGCTGCGCGAGCTCTACGGCACCGGCGGCCCGCTGCTGGAGCAGTACTTCACCTTCTGGGGCCGTGTCCTGACTGGCGATTTCGGCCCGTCTCTCTCCTCTTTCCCGACCCCCGTGATGACCGTTATCGGCCGTGCACTGCCTTGGACCGTCGGGCTTCTGACGCTCGCAACGATCATTTCCTGGATCATCGGCAATTTTCTCGGCGCGCTTGCGGGTTATTTCCGCAGCAGCAAGCTGCTGAAGGTCGCCGGCGTGGTCATCATGGCGCTGCAGCCGATCCCGACGTACATCATCGGCCTCAGCCTGGTGATCCTCTTCGGTTTCATCTGGCCGATCCTGCCGATCAGCGACGGCGCGCAGGTCAATCTCGCGCCGGCCTTCAACTGGGCCTTCATCAGCTCGGTGATCGAACACGGCATCCTGCCGGCCCTGACCCTCGTGCTCGTCGGCATCGGCGGCTGGTTCATCTCGATGCGCTCGCTGGTTTCCAACATCGTCACCGACGATCACGTCGTCTATGCCGAACTTGGCGGCGTGCGCTCGCGCAGCATCTTTTCGCAATATGTGGCGCGCAACGCCATGCTGCCGCAGGTCACCGGCCTGGCACTCAGTCTCGGCAATGTCTTCGGCGGCGCCGTCATCGTCGAATTCGTCTTCAACTATCCCGGGATCGGCAAGCTTCTGATCTCCGGCATCTATTCCGGCGATTACAGCCTCGTTCTCGGTGTCACGACAATCGCCATCATCGCGGTTGCCGCCGCGGTCTTCGTGATCGACATCATCTATCCGCTGATCGATCCACGCGTGAAACTGGGGTAATCCGTGATGTTCAAAGTCCTCAGAGATCTGCTTCGCTACAACAAGGAGTTCCTGCTCGGAACCATCCTGATCTCAATCATCCTGGCCCTGATCGTGGCGTCGTTCTTCTCGCCCTATGACGAGAATGCCATCTATGTGGTCGCGCCCGACATGCCGCCTTCGGCCGAATTCTGGCTGGGCACCACCTCGCGTGGCCAGGAGGTTTTCTGGCAGATCGCCGCCTCGATGCGCAATACGCTGTTCTTCGGCATCATCGTCGCCTTCGTCAGCCGCATCATCGCCATCGCCGTCGGGCTGATCTCCGGCTATATCGGTGGGCGAACCGACCAGATCATCATGGCGGTCAATGATACGCTCGGCGCACTGCCGAACATTCCGATCCTGCTGCTTCTGGTCTTCGTGCTTCGCGACCAGATGACGTGGTTCATGCTGGCGATCACTGCGGCGCTGCTCGGATGGACGCATGACAGCCGCCTGATCCGTTCCGTCGCCCTCTCTCTGCGCCACCGGGAATTTACCCGGCACGCGGTCTTTTCGGGCATGCGCACGCGGCAGATCCTCATCCGCGAACATCTGCCCTATGTCATGCCGATCGTCTTCTTCACGACGATGAACAATCTGATCTGGGCGATCGGCCTCGAGGTGACGCTCTCGGTGCTCGGATTTTCCGACATCAACCGGCCGACGATCGGCGGCATGATCTACTGGGCCAATGCGCATTCCGCGATGGTATCGGGCGTATGGTGGTGGGTCGCCTTTCCGATGCTCTTCGTCGTCATCCTGTTCCTCGGCCTGTTCATGCTCGCCATGTCGGTGAACGAATATATCGACCCACGCTCGCGGCTCGCCCGCATGGGAGCATGAGGAGATGCAGAACCTGATGAGGACGCAGCCTTTGACCCTTGCCGAAAACGCCACGGACGCGCTGACGATCGACGGGCTGAAATGCTATTACGTCAACGACTATTTCGGTGTGCGGCGGGAGATCCGCGCGGTCGACGATATTAGCCTGACCATCCGCAGAAACGAGATCTACGGGATTGCCGGCGAATCCTCGAGCGGCAAGACATCGCTGATCAAGACGCTTGCCGGCGCCATCCGGCCGCCGATGCGCGTCGTCGGCGGAACGGTGAAATTCAATTTTGCCGACGGGCCGATCGATGTCTATGGCGAACCGGCGAAGATGAAGGCGGCACGCTGGCGCCACCTTTCCTATATCATGCAAGGCTCGATGAACGTGCTGAACCCGGTCAGAAGGGTCAAGCACGCCTTCACCGATTTCGCCTCCCGCCACATGAACCTCGATCCAGATGCCTTCCGCGCGCGCGTCGAGGCGCATCTTGCTAGGCTGCATCTCGATCCGCATGTGCTCGAGGCCTTTCCGCACCAGCTTTCGGGCGGCATGCGCCAGCGTCTGACGATAGCTCTCGCCACTGTCTGCGAGCCGGAATTCATCATCGCCGACGAGCCGACGACGGCGCTTGACGTGCTCGTCCAGCAGGACGTTCTGGCGCTGATCAAGGAAGTGCAGATGCGCCTGCAGTCCTCAGTCATCTTCGTGACCCACGACATGTCGGTGCATGCCGCCATCACCGACCGGCTGGCCATCATGTATGCGGGACGGCTGGCGGAGGAGGGGCCGACGCAGGCGATCTTCGACAATCCGCAGCATCCCTACACCGTCCACCTGATCGGCAGCCTGCCGCGCATCGGTGATACCTCGACGCGAAAGAGCCTCAAGGGCAAGCCGCCGGCACTTTCGGATCCACCCTCGGGATGCCGTTTCCATCCGCGCTGTCCGATCGCGATCGACAAATGTTCACGTGAAGTGCCGCCCATGCTGCCGAGCGCCACGGGAGGCCGGGTCGCATGCTTCCGTGCCGGGGAGTACCAGATCCAATGAGCGGCCATTTCCTCCTCGAACTCGACCATGTGACCAAGCTCTTTCCGATCGGTGGTTTCTTTTCACGCGAGAAGATGAAGGCGGTCGACGATGTCAGCTTTGCGCTTAGCGCCGATAAGCCCGAGATATTCACGATCGTCGGCGAATCCGGTTCCGGAAAGTCGACGCTGGCGAAGATGATCCTCGGCAGCGAAAAGGCCGATCGGGGCAGCATCCGCTTCGACGGCACGGATGTGAAGGCGGTGCGGTCCCGTCGGGATCGCGAGGCTTTCATGGCCAAGGTCCAGCCAGTCTTTCAAAATCCGTTCGAGGCCTTCAATCCGCTGACGCGGATCGACGAGTATCTGCTGGCCACCGCCCATCGCTTCAAGGGCGCAAAGAGCCGGGCCGAAAAGGAAGCGCTTGCCGATGTCGCCCTTCAACGTGTCGGCCTGTCGATGGCGGAGATAAAAGGTCGTTTCTCGCATGAGCTTTCAGGCGGCCAATTGCAGCGCATCGCCGTCGCCCGTGCGCTGATACCCGAGCCGAAGCTGATTGTGGCGGACGAGCCGGTCTCGATGGTCGACGCATCGCTTCGCATGTCGATCGTCAATCTCTTCCGGGATCTGCGCGACGCTCTCAACGTCTCGATCGTCTACATCACCCATGATCTTGCGACCGCCTATTACATTTCCGACCGCGTGGTGATCATGCGCAAGGGCGTGGTGGTGGAGAGCGGCGACGCCAGGGATGTGCTGGAACATCCGAAACACGCCTATTCGATCGCGTTGAAGAACGCTGTCCTGCCGCCCAATCCACGCGAGGCGTCGGCGATCATCCGCCTGCGGCAACGCAATGCCGAGACAAATGAAGCCACTTCCGGCAGTGGTGACCGCCTTGCGCAGTGAAGCTCAACTTCTGAGCTTCACTGTTTAAATCGTCGCGGCGACCCGTAATGCGCGGCTCCGTCTTTGCGGTTCCAATTCCATCGATTTGCGGGCATGGTCTCGCCCGATGAGCACAGATTCGTCCGATCTCTTTGGCGCGCTTTTCGAGGCACCGCCCGCGAACCGAACGGTTCCGGTGCTGGTGCCGATGCCGGCGCCCAAACCCTATTCCTATTCGGTGCCGGATGGCATGGCGGTCGAGCCCGGCTCGGTCGTGCAGGTGCCGCTCGGGCCGCGACAGGTGATCGGCGTCGTCTGGGACGGCGGCGAGGACGGTGTCGATCCGAAGAAGCTTCGGCCGATCAGCCACGTCTTCGACTGCCCGCCGCTTTCCAGCGAGATGCGGGATTTCATCGATTGGGTGGCGACCTATACGCTCTCGCCGCCCGGCCTCGTCGCCCGCATGGCGCTGAGAGCGCCGAACGCCTTCGAGCCGGAACCGATGGTGGAGGGGTTGAAGCTCGTCGGCGGCGAACCGGAGCGGATGACGCCGGCGCGCGCCCGGGTGCTCGATACGGCCTCCGACGGTTTTTCCTGGACACGCAGCGGCCTTGCGCATGCGGCGGGTGTCTCGACGAGTGTCGTCGACGGGCTGATCACGCTCGGCATCTTCGAGACGGTATTCCTGCCGCCGCCGCCGGTGGTGGCGATGCCCGATCCGGATTTTGCCGCTGCACGTCTCGAAGGGCCGCAGAAGCAGGCGGCCGAAGAGATCGTTTCCGATGTCCGCAAGGGCGAATTTTCGGTGTCGCTGATCGACGGAGTGACCGGCTCCGGCAAGACGGAGGTCTATTTCGAGGCGATTGCCGAAACGCTGAAACGCGGCAAGCAGGTGTTGATCCTGCTGCCGGAGATCGCGCTGACGGCCAGTTTCATGGAGCGCTTCCAGGACCGCTTCGGGGCAAAGCCTGCCGAATGGCATTCCGATCTTGCGCCGCGCATGCGCGAAAAGGTCTGGCGCCAGGCGGTGACCGGCGAAGTGCGGGTGGTGGCGGGCGCGCGCTCGGCGCTCTTCCTGCCGTTCGAGGATCTCGGCCTGATCATCGTCGACGAAGAGCACGATCCCGCCTACAAGCAGGAGGATCGTGTCTTTTACAATGCTCGCGACATGGCCGTCGTGCGCGGCCGCATCGGTGATTTTCCCATCATTCTGGTGTCGGCGACGCCGTCGGTCGAAAGCCAGGTCAACGGCCAGAGCGGGCGCTACAGCACCGTTCATCTGCCGACGCGTTTCGGCGATGCGGCGATGCCGGACCTGCATCTGGTCGATATGCGCAGGCACGCGCCGGAGCGGGGCGGCTTCCTGTCGCCGGTGTTGATCCGGGCGATCGGCAAGACGGTGGAAAAGCGCGAACAGGCGCTGCTCTTTCTCAACCGGCGCGGTTATGCGCCGCTGACGCTCTGCCGGGTCTGCGGCCACCGGTTCCAATGCCCGCAATGCTCGAGCTGGCTGGTGGAGCATCGCTTCCGCAAGCAGCTGCAATGCCATCAATGCGGCCATGCCGAGCGCACGCCGGAGGCGTGCCCGGAATGCGGCACGCTCGACCATCTCGTCGCATGCGGGCCAGGCGTCGAGCGCATCGCCGAGGAGGTGGAACGGCATTTTCCGGAGGCGCGGACGATCGTTCTCTCCTCGGATATCATGGGCGGGGTGAAGCGGCTGCGGCTGGAGCTGGAAGCGATCGCCAAGGGCGAAGCCGATATCGTCATCGGCACCCAGCTTGTGGCCAAGGGCCACAATTTTCCGCTGATGACGCTGGTCGGCATCGTCGATGCCGATCTCGGCCTTGCCAATGGCGACCCGCGCGCCGCCGAGCGCACCTTCCAGCTGTTGTCGCAGGTGACGGGCCGGGCCGGGCGCACCGGCCTCAAGAGCCATGGTCTGCTGCAGACCTATCAGCCGCAGCATCCTGTCATGCAGGCAATCGTCTCCGGCGATTCCGATGCTTTCTACGAGCGCGAGATCACCGAACGCGAACGCGCCCTATTGCCGCCCTTCGGCAGGCTCGCCTCGATCATCGTTTCAGCCGAGACCCGCCACGACGCCGAAAACCATGCGCGCGGCATGCGCAACGCCGCACCGCAGGTGTCAGGCATTTCGGTGCTCGGCCCGGCCGAAGCGCCGCTTGCGCTGGTGCGCGGCCGCCACCGTTTCCGTCTTTTGGTGCACGGCCGGCGGAACTCGGACATGCAGGGGTTCCTGCGGGCGATGCTGTCGCAATCGCCCAAGGAGCGCGGATCGGTGCAGGTGCAGCTGGATATCGATCCGCAGAGTTTTCTCTAAATGAATGACGCCGCCATTCCCTCCTTTTTCGGCCCATGCCATAAAACACTGATTCATCCGGGTGATTTGGGGCTGATGCATGGAGTTTTACTTTCCGACCGAGCTTGGCGAGCAGCTTGCCTTTTGCTCCGCCGCTTTCACGGCGCTTGCCGGCTTCATCATGATGTTCGCGCCGGGCCAAACTTTCCGTCTTCTCGGTCTGCAGGCGCAGGAGGGGCGGCCGGAAGGCTTCGGCGAGGGACGCTCGATGGGCGGTTTCTATCTCGGTTTCGGGCTGTCGGCGATCATGCTCGCCCAGGATTGGATCTACATGGCGCTCGGCGCCTCCTTCGCGATGGCTGCCTTTGCCCGTATCATCTCGATCCTGTCCGATAAGGGGAGTAATCTCGTCAACTATTTACTTCTGGTTGTACAGATCGCCTTGGCCGCGCTACCGCTGCTCTACGTCTTCGGCTTCACCCAGACGTAAGTCTGGCTGCCGACAGACGGCTTCTTTGGCCTGCTTCCAGGCCATTGCGCAATTTTGCGGACAGAAATTCATATGAAAGGCGTATTCGGGCGTTACGCGTGTTGCGAGTCCGAACATCCTATGTTAGACGGACCCCGAATTTCGGAAGAAGCAAGAGGCTTCTCTTGTGATTTCTGGGGGAAATCAAAACGAATTCAAGATCATAGGTTCGGCGCCCGCCGAGAGCCGGATTTTGGGTTGAAATCAGGGAAATTTGTGCCAGTGGCAGACACGTCCCAGCTTACTTCTGGTGTTGCAGAACGCTATGCCTCGTCGCTTTTCGAACTGGCGCTCGAGCAGGGCGCCGTCGACAGCGTCACCGCCGATCTTGACCGTTTCCAGGCGATGCTGGATGAGAGCGCCGACCTGAAGCGCTTCGTCGCAAGCCCGGTTTTTTCAGCCGAAGACCAGCTGAAGGCGATCGTCGCCATCAGCGAGAAGGCCGGCATCAGCGGTTTCTTCGCCAATTTCCTGAAGGTCGTGGCGCGCAACCGCCGCCTGTTCGCCCTGCCGGGCATGATCAAGGCCTTCCGCATCATCGCCGCGAACCATCGCGGTGAAATCTCCGCCGAGGTCACCTCGGCGCATGCGCTTTCGCAAGCGCAGGAAACCGAATTGAAGGTGGCACTCAAGAGCGTTACCGGCAAAGACGTGACGATTGCCGTCACGGTTGATCCGTCAATTCTTGGTGGTCTGATCGTGAAGGTCGGGTCCCGTCAGATTGATACGTCTCTTCGTACCAAACTCTCTACCCTTAAGCTCGCATTGAAAGAGGTTGGCTGATGGATATCCGCGCCGCGGAAATTTCCGCAATTCTCAAAGACCAGATTAAAAATTTCGGCAAAGAGGCAGAAGTCTCGGAAGTCGGCCAGGTTCTCTCCGTCGGTGACGGTATCGCTCGTGTCTATGGTCTGGACAATGTCCAGGCCGGTGAAATGGTCGAGTTCCCGGGCGGCATCCGCGGCATGGCGCTGAATCTTGAAGCCGACAATGTCGGCGTCGTCATCTTCGGTGCCGACCGCGACATCAAGGAAGGCGACACCGTCAAGCGGACCGGCGCCATCGTCGACGTTCCGGTCGGCCCGGAGCTGCTCGGCCGCGTCGTCGACGCGCTCGGCAATCCGATCGACGGCAAGGGCCCGATCAACGCGACGCGCCGTTCGCGCGTCGACATCAAGGCTCCGGGCATCATTCCGCGCAAGTCGGTTCACGAGCCGATGTCGACCGGCCTCAAGGCCATCGACGCGCTGATTCCGATCGGCCGCGGCCAGCGCGAGCTGGTTATCGGCGACCGCCAGACCGGCAAGACCGCGATCCTTCTCGATGCCTTCCTGAACCAGAAGGCCATTCACGACAACGGTCCGGAAGGCGAGAAGCTTTACTGCGTCTACGTCGCCGTCGGCCAGAAGCGCTCGACCGTCGCTCAGTTCGTCAAGGTGCTCGAAGAGCGCGGCGCACTGAAATATTCGATCATCGTTGCCGCGACGGCTTCCGACCCGGCGCCGTTGCAGTACCTGGCTCCGTTTGCCGGCTGCGCCATGGGCGAATATTTCCGCGATAACGGAATGCATGCGCTGATCGGTTACGACGACCTGTCCAAGCAGGCCGTGTCCTACCGCCAGATGTCGTTGTTGCTGCGCCGCCCGCCGGGCCGCGAAGCCTATCCGGGCGATGTTTTCTACCTGCACTCGCGCCTGCTCGAGCGTGCTGCGAAGATGAACGACGACCAGGGCGCCGGTTCGCTGACGGCTCTGCCGGTTATCGAAACGCAGGGCAACGACGTGTCGGCCTTCATTCCGACCAATGTGATCTCGATCACTGACGGCCAGATCTTCCTTGAAACCGACCTGTTCTACCAGGGTGTCCGTCCGGCCGTGAACGTCGGCCTGTCGGTTTCCCGCGTCGGCTCGGCGGCGCAGATCAAGGCGATGAAGCAGGTCGCCGGTTCGATCAAGGGCGAACTTGCCCAGTATCGCGAAATGGCCGCCTTCGCCCAGTTCGGTTCGGACCTCGACGCTGCGACGCAGCGCCTGCTGAACCGCGGCGCACGCCTGACCGAACTCCTGAAGCAGCCGCAGTTCTCGCCGCTGAAGACGGAAGAGCAGGTCGCCGTGATCTTTGCTGGCGTCAACGGCTATCTCGACAAGCTGCCGGTCGCTTCGGTCGGCAAGTTCGAGCAGGGCTTCCTCTCGTACCTGCGTTCGGAAGGCTCTGCCATCCTCGACGCGATCCGCACGGAAAAGGCAATCAGCGATGATACCAGGGGCAAGCTCACCGCTGCTCTCGATAGCTTCGCAAAGTCTTTCTCGTAATCGGGCCCTAAGTTAGGACGGATCACGGATGCCTTCACTTAAGGATCTGAAAAACCGGATCGCCTCCGTCAAGGCGACGCAGAAGATCACCAAGGCGATGAAAATGGTCGCCGCGGCGAAGCTTCGGCGTGCGCAGGAGGCGGCCGAGGCCGCTCGGCCTTATTCGCAGCGCATGGGTGCGGTTCTGGCGAATATCGCCAAGGCCGTCACCGATGCCGACGGTGCGCCGACGCTGATGACCGGCACCGGCCAGGACCAGGTCCATCTGCTGGTGGTGTGCACGGCCGAACGTGGTCTTTGCGGCGGTTTCAACTCGCAGATCGCACGCTTTGCACGCGAACATGTCCGCAAGCTGCTTGCCGAAGGCAAGACGGTGAAGATCTTCACCGTCGGCAAGAAGGGTTACGACATCCTTCGCCGCGAATTCGCGTCGCTGATCATCGAGCGCAAGGAATTGCGCGACGTCAAGCGCGTTGGTTTCGAGAATGCGGACCAGATCGGCAAACGCATCATCGAGATGTATGCTGCCGGTGAGTTCGACGTCTGCACGCTGTTTTATTCCGAGTTCAAGTCGGTGATCAGCCAGATTCCGACGGCGCAGCGGCTCATCCCGGCTTCGGCGGGAGCTGTGCAGGCCGAAGATGCCGAACATGCAGGCGCCGTCTATGAATATGAGCCGGATCCGGCTTCGATCCTCGAAGATCTGATCCCGCGCAACATCTCCGTCCAGGTCTTCCGCGCGCTCCTCGAGAACGTCGCAGGCGAGATGGGCGCCAAGATGAGCGCTATGGACAACGCAACGCGTAATGCCGGTGAGATGATCAACAAGCTGACGCTGAGCTACAACCGCCAGCGTCAGGCGCAGATCACCAAGGAACTCATTGAAATCATTTCGGGCGCGGAAGCGCTCTGAGGCTAGGAAAAGAGGGTCAGAAAATGGCTGAGGCAGCTACCCCCAAGATCGGCTCTGTCGGCAGAGTCACCCAGGTTATCGGCGCCGTCGTCGACGTTGCTTTCGAAGGCGAACTGCCGAAGATCCTGAACGCGCTGGAAACCAGCAACAACGGCATCCGCCTGGTTCTCGAAGTTGCGCAGCACCTTGGCGAAAACGTCGTCCGTACTATCGCGATGGACTCGACAGACGGTCTCGTGCGCGGCCAGGAAGTCGGCGACACCGGCGCTCCGATCATGGTTCCGGTCGGTAACGAGACGCTCGGCCGCATCATGAACGTCATCGGTGAGCCGGTCGACGAAGCCGGTCCGCTGGTCACCGCTCACAAGCGCGCCATCCACCAGGATGCGCCAACCTATGTCGAGCAGTCGACGGAGGGGCAGATCCTCGTCACCGGCATCAAGGTCGTCGATCTTCTGGCTCCCTATGCACGTGGCGGCAAGATCGGCCTCTTTGGCGGCGCCGGCGTCGGCAAGACCGTTCTGATCATGGAACTGATCAACAACGTCGCCAAGGCGCATGGTGGTTATTCGGTTTTTGCGGGCGTCGGTGAACGCACCCGCGAAGGCAACGACCTCTACTATGAAATGATCGAATCGAACGTCAACAAGCATGGCGGCGGCGAAGGCTCGAAGGCTGCGCTGGTTTACGGTCAGATGAACGAACCGCCGGGCGCCCGCGCCCGCGTCGCCCTGACCGGCCTGACTGTTGCCGAGCACTTCCGCGACCAGGGCCAGGACGTTCTGTTCTTCGTCGACAACATCTTCCGCTTCACGCAGGCAGGTTCCGAAGTGTCGGCTTTGCTGGGCCGCATCCCGTCGGCCGTCGGTTATCAGCCGACGCTGGCAACTGACATGGGCCAGATGCAGGAGCGCATCACCACGACGACGACTGGCTCGATCACCTCGGTTCAGGCCATCTACGTTCCGGCCGACGACTTGACCGACCCGGCGCCGGCAACTTCGTTCGCCCACCTTGACGCAACGACGGTTCTGTCGCGCTCGATCGCTGAAAAGGGTATCTACCCGGCCGTCGATCCGCTCGACTCCACGTCGCGCATGCTCGATCCGCTGGTCGTCGGTGAAGAACATTACGACGTCGCCCGCAAGGTCCAGTCGACGCTGCAGCGCTACAAGGCCCTGCAGGACATCATCGCCATCCTTGGCATGGACGAACTGTCCGAAGACGACAAGATTGCTGTTGCCCGCGCCCGCAAGATCGAGCGTTTCCTGTCGCAGCCGTTCTTCGTCGCCGAAGTCTTCACCGGTTCGCCGGGTAAGCTGGTTGCTCTGGAAGACACGATCAAGGGCTTCAAGGGCCTCGTCAACGGCGAATACGATCACCTGCCGGAAGCTGCCTTCTACATGGTCGGCTCGATGGAAGAAGCGGTCGAAAAGGCCAAGAAGCTCGCAGCTGCTTAATGAGCGACGCGCTAGGCGAGATATTCTGCTGCGACTCCCTGAAGGGGGTCGTGGCGGATCTTCCGGAACCAGCCGCGCCGACCGTCTATCGCGCCGATAACGGCGTGCTGATGATGGTGGTGGGTCTGGTTCAAAGCGAGGAAGGCCTCGGTTATCTCGACCAAGCGATAATGCACTGCCCGTTCTGCGGGACTAAATTGCAAGATGCGAAAGCCATAGCCGAGAAGGTAAGTCACTGATGGCTGACAATTTCAACTTTGAGCTCGTTTCGCCGGAGCGCCTGCTGCTGTCGGAGATGGTGACCGAGGTCGTTATCCCTGCGACTGAAGGCGAGATGACGGTCATGGCAAACCATGCACCGACGATGACGACGATCAAGCCGGGCGTCGTGAGCGTACGTTCGGCCTCCGGCAAGAAGCAGGATTACGTCGTGTTCGGCGGTTTTGCCGATATCCTGCCGACTGGCTGTACATTGCTTGCCGAATCCGCGGTTCCGGTCGAGGAACTCCAGAAGGACGAGCTGACGCGCCGCATCGAGGCTGCCCGCCTGGAACTCGAACATGCCGAATTGCATGAGCACAAGTCGAAGCTTGAGCACTTCATCATGGAAATGACGCATCTGCGCGGCGTCGTTGAACAGGATTGATTACAATCGGCAAGATTCATGAAAAGCGGCCGCGATGGCCGCTTTTTTGTTTCTGCCTTTCTCTGTCGACGTGTGGAAAACAGCGCTATCGGCCGAGCTGAAATTAGGACGCGCGGCGCTATAAGACCGCCTACCTCTGGTGGTGATGCCGGATCATTCTCAGAAGCCCGTGCCGCCGCGCAGCTCCATGGCGACCGTCCGGAGCAGTATCTTCAGGTCGAGCAGCAGGCTGAAATTCCTGACATAATAGATATCGCACGCAATGCGAGCGCGAGCTTCCAGCGGTCGCGTCGTCGGGCCCCGCCAACCGCGTGTCTGCGCAAGACCGGTGATGCCGGGGCGCATGATGTGGCGCTGATGGTAGTCCGGCACCAGTTCTTCGTAGAGCTTGCCGGCTGCCCGCATGTTGATGGCGTGGCAGCGCGGGCCGACCAGCGACATCTCGCCCTTAAGAACGTTGAAAAGCTGCGGCAGCTCGTCGATATTGGTCTTGCGGAGCACCGCGCCGATGCCGGTCACCCGGCTGTCGCCCTCGACCGTCTGTTGAACGCCGCTCGGATCACAAGCTTCGGCACGCATCGATCGGAACTTGAAGACCGTGATCTTGCGGCCGTTCAGCCCCCAGCGGATCTGGCGAAAAAACACCGGACCGCCATCGTCGAGTTTGATGAAAAGCGCGATTGCCAGAAAAAGCGGCGCCAGCACCATCAGGGCGCTGACTGAGGCGACAATGTCGATCAACCGCTTCATGACCAGCCGCACCGCCATTTTTCTTTCGACAGGGGAAAAGCTCTCCGGCTGGCGAATGTTGGAGTTCGCTATAACCAGGATCTTGGTTTTGTCCTGACGCTGAGACGGATCGAAGCGTGAATTCGTCTTCGAAGTAAAAGCATTCATTACGCAAGGTCCACAAGTTTAGATGCGGTACTGAACAACAGTGAGACAGATACAGGGTCACGTATCGTTTGTCATCGGTATAAATAGGAATTTGATAACCCTAAAGTCACCAAAAATGGGAGTATTTCGCGTTAACCTTAACGCCTGTAGTTGCGCTTGCGGGAAATTTATACTTTGAAAGGAGTAGCCCGATTGGGTTGGCGCGACGTCAGCCGGTTGCCGAAATCGATCGCTGGCTTTTCCAGCAGGAAGTAGCTGAGGCTTGCGACCAGAAGGATGAGCGCCGCCGCCAGCCCGCAAGATTGCAGCCAGCCGGTGACGACACTTTCCGAGGAGACGCCAAACGAGCCTGAGTCGAGCCTCTGGATCAATATCAGGATGATCTCCTGCCAGATATAGATGCCGAAGGAGATCTTTGCGATGTAGCGGACAGGAGCGTTGTCGAACAGCCTGCCCAGGTGTTGCGAATGGCTGAGCGAAACGAGCGCCGTTGCGACCGCCAGCGGAAAGACCGGAAAACCATAGGGGATTTCGAGCCAGCCGTAAGCCGCGTCGGAGCCGCCGGGCGATATGACGAGGCGGTAGCCGGCAACGACGATGGCCAGGAGCGATATAACATCGAACCAGGAGGCGCGCCTTGTTGGGAGCATGACCTCGACGCCGGCGGCAAGCGCGCCGAGCGCGAAGACGGCAAAGAAGCCGATCGGATTATATCTCGGCATCCACTCCTTCGCGCCGCCCTGCAGGCCGTACTGCCAGCCGCGTCCGATGTCGTCGAGCGGAAAGAAGGTCAGGATCAGCACATGGGCGAGAAGCACGGCTGTGATGACGCAAAGCCAGGCGAAGCGGGCAGGCAACGGGCGCCGCCTCAGCACTGGCAAACGAAACAGCAGGAGAAAGCAGATCGGCAGGAGCACATAGCTGGTGACTTCGAAGGCAATGGACCAGAGCGGCCCGTCGGCTTCGACAGGAAACAAGGTGCGCCAATGCCACTGGTTCATGAACAGCAGCCCGGAGACGTAGCGGAGCACAAGCTCCGGCGTCAGCGGCAGGTCAAGCAGCGTCAGGCTGAGAGCGAAGCCGATGGTGGCGGCGAACCAGAAGCCCGGAGCGATGCGCGCCGCCCTGCGGATCGCGTAGTGCCGGAGGCTCGGCATGTCGGCGCCGGCGTCGAGCGCGCGCCAGAAGGGATGGGCAAGAAGAAAGCCGCTGAGCACGAAGAAGATGGCGACGCCGAAATTGCCGAAGCGGAGGATATTTGCGGTCGGTCCGAGTTCGTCGGGGATTCTGCGCATATCCAGCCGCAGCGCGAAGTGGTGGGCGAGCACCAGCAGACAGGCCGTCGCGCGCAGAAAGTCCGCTCCGGCCAGTCTCTCCTGTTGTCGCATCTTGTCCCCCGCCCTGCCCGGAGCATGATGCCGAAAAGTGTGAGCGGTTTTCGGACGACATCATGCTCTACTTCTTTGATTTAGATACGGATTCAGATCTTAGGCCGATCGGGCCCAAGATCTGAATCCGTATCTGGGATTTTGCAGCGGAAAGCCGCAACGGGCAAGGCAGGGGGTGGGCTCAGTCGAGAAGTTCGTTGGTATAATAGGTGGAAAAGTCTGGATTCTCCTTGAGTGCGGCGCCATTGGCATCGACCAGAATGCCGTTTTCGACAAGGAAGCCGCCGATGGCGCCGGCCTTTGCCGGGTCGAGCGTACCGATCACACCGGCCTCGGATTTTAGGAAGTGTCCCTCGATCAATGCTTTCTGAGAAGCCTTTACCAGTTCCGTATTCATCAGTGCGCCGTTGCTTCCAGAGATCAGCAGGTCGCAGGCTTCGTCGGGATGGTCGACCGAGTAGGCATAGCCCTTTCGTGTCGCCTGGATGAAGGCGCGGGCGTGTTCCCGACTTGCGGAGAGATAGGCGTCGCTGGAGACGATGACCGTCGTCTGCTCGTCGGGAATGCCGTAATCGGAATAGTGGAAGCGGCCGATCTTCCGCTTTTCCAGTTCGGCGGCGATGCCTTCCCAGGTGTAGATCTCCAGCGTGAAATCGATCGAGCCATTGTCCAGCGCCTCGTAAGCAGAGGTGCCGAGGGTGACGGTCTTGACGTCGCCTTTGCCGCCATCATTGCGGATCATCGCGGAGATCAGCGCGCTCTCCCAGGTGCCGCCAAAGCCGCCATAGGTCTTGCCGTCGAGGTCTTTCGGGCTCTTGATGTCGTCGCGTCCGCCCTTGAAGATCAGGCGTGCGGTTTCCGTCTGGACGACGCCGTAGACCATCTTCACGTCACCGCCGCCAGCGCGCTGCGTGAGGGTCTCGATCTCGCTGCTGATGCCGAAATCGGCAACGCCGTTGGACACCAGCGTTCCGGCGCTGGTATCGGTGAAGGGAAGAATCTCGACATCGAGGCCAGCATCGGCATAGAAGCCCTTCGCCTTGGCGACATAGATGCCGATATGGTTGGTGTTGGGCGTCCAGTCGAGCGCGATGCGGACCTTTGCGGGCGCCGATTGGGCGAAGGCGGGGCGGCCGGCGAGGTTTGCCGCGATGGCGGCGAAGATCGTCTGGCGACGGGTGAGAAGCAGCATGGTGACCTCCTCAGGTCTCTAGAGCATGATGCCGAAAAGTGTGAGCGGTTTTCGGACGACATCATGCTCTAACTCTTTAAATTAGAAGAGGATTCAGATTTCAGGCCGATCGGCCTAAAATCATCCTGTTCTAGCGGATGAAGCAGGGTTTGCAGGATTTCGGTTTCGATCGCCTGGGCCGCCGGCGAGCCGAGATCGGCAATGCTTCTCGGGCGGGGCAGAGGAACGCGGAATTCGCGGATGATACGCGCCGGACGGGCCGAAAGCACGTAGATCCGGTCGGAGAGGAACACGGCCTCGCGAACATCATGGGTGATCAGCAGCGCCGTCCAACGGTGTTCGGTCCACATGCCCTGCAGCCATTCCTGGATCTGCGTGCGCGTCAGCGCGTCCAGCGCGCCGAAAGGCTCATCGAGCAGCAGCATGTCCTGGGTCTGGACCACGGTGCGCAGCAGCGCGGCGCGCTGGCGCATGCCCCCTGATAGTTCTGAGGGATAGTGATGCTCGAAGCCGGCGAGGCCGAAGCGCTCGAACAGAGGCGCGACGGTGGCGCGGGCCGCGCGGCGGCTCATACCGCGCACCTCAAGGCCGAGTGCCGCATTGTCGATGATCCGGCGCCAGGGCATCAGCGCATCGCGTTGCGGCATGAAGGCGAAGGAATGCGGCGCCTGTTCCAGCGGCGCGCCTTTAAAAAGCATGCTGCCGGAATCGGGCCGAAGCGCCTGGGTCAGCAATCTAAGGACCGTCGATTTTCCGGAGCCGGACGGGCCGACGATCGAGACGAACTCGCCGCTTGCGACAGCGAGCGAAATATCGCCGAGCACCTTCATGCCGTCGAAGGACTTCGAGATGTTGCGCAATTCAACCATTCCACCGTTCATCGGCGCCGCTCCCCGGATGGTTGCCAGGGCATGATGAGGCGCTGGATCATCAGTGTCGCTCCGAAGAGGCAGAGTGTCAGCACGGCGCTGACGATGACGGCGGCGAGCACGAGATCTGGACGGAAATTGTTCTTTGCGTTGAGGATATAGATGCCGAGGCCGCGGGCGGCGCCGGCATATTCGGCAAAGATCGCGCCGACGACGGCATAGGTGATCGAGATCCGCAGGCCGGCGAAGAAATAGGGCAGCGAGGAGGGAAGCCGTGCCAGGCGGAAAATGCGCCAGCGGCTCGCCTTCATCGAATTCAGCAATTCGGTGATGTCACGGTCGGTCGATTCATAGCCCTGCAGCAAGGCGACGAGCAGTGGGAAGAAGGTGACGAGCGCCACAAGCAGGATCTTCGGCAACAGGCCGAAACCGAACCAGAGGACGACGAGGGGCGCGATCGCCACCAGCGGCAGGGTCTGGCTGGTGATGAAGATCGGCAGCAATGCCCGGCGCATGAAGGGCACGAAATCCATGAGGATCGAGGCGGCGAAGGCGAAGGCAAGCGAGAGGGCGAAACCTCCGAGTGTCGCGCCGAGCGTCGGCCAGGTGTTGGCGATCAGCGCCTCGCGGTTCAGCCAGCCCTGGACGACGATGCGCGAAGGCGCCGGCAGGATGGATGGTTTGATGCCGGAAAGATCGACATAGAGTTCCCACGCCGCCAAAAAAACGCAGCCGGCAAGCAAGGCGGGTATGCCCCGGTAGAGAGCGGCGCGGAGCGCGGCAAGGCGCGGATCCGATGGTTTTGACAGTGTCATCAGCGTTCGATTTCAAGCTTTCGTCGGCTGCTGCATAATTCCTTAAATCGGAATCGATTTAAGGAATTATGCAGCAAATTTAAGGTGCTACAGCGTCCTTTGCGCGTCTGAAAAGACGTGCGGCGATGTATTGGCCGACACCGTGATGTCGAGGGTCACACGCCCTTCGGGGTCGCCGAAGCGAAAGAAGGCCTCACGAATGGTGGCGAAGACCGCGCCGGCATCACCAGAAAGCCTGGTGCAGAAATTCTTGGCGCGGTCGAAAGTGCCGGAGCGCTTCAGGAAGTCGATGCAGCCATAGATCTCGTCCATATGGGTACCGGTGCCCATGACGTAGAGCGAGAATTGCGCAGCGGTCGGCTGTCCGCTCTCGGTGGTGATGTCAACGGCGGCAAGTGCGGCTCTTATGCGCTCGGCAAGCGGCTCCGCCTGGCCGGGGGAAGGGTTGACGCCGCAGATGGCGTCGTCGGGCTCGCCGGGGCAGCCGCGTGAAACGGCGGCGGACAGCACGCAATGCTCGCCGGTCCTTGCGGCGGCGACGAAAAGATCGTGCATGGCGGCGAAGAGGATGTCAGGCGGGCCGACCAGCAGTGTGGAGATGTCATCGGTCTCGATGCGCAGTCGGTCGCGATAGGGATCGAGCGCCTTGACGGCATCGAGAATGATGCCGACGAAATTGCCGGACATGGGATAGAGTGACACTTGTGCGCCTGAGAACATCTGAACCTCGCTCCGCTGGCATTACCCAGATCAGCTTTGAAGGGTCCAGAGGTTTGCACCTCACATCTCAGCCCCGGCGATACGGAGCTCCCCTGTTATTTGCGCGGAAACTATCACCGGGGTTTTCTCCCCGCAACAGCAAAATTGCGAACCCGTCCGCGCGGTCGGAATGAAGCTGAGGTGACGGAAAACACCCGGACGGAGGTCCTGCCCGGGTGTTCCCAATGGTTCCGTACCTGCCGGGAACGGAACCGGAGCTTCCTGCCTCAGGCGGCTAGCGCATAACCCCGAAAATCGGAATCGATTTTCGGAAAGGATTATGCGCAGATTCAAAGTGATAGAGCGTCCTTAGCGGGTCTAAAAGACGCGCGGCGCTCTATTCCGGCATAGGGACGATCGCTGCGGGCAGTGACGAGTGCCCGCGTCCACCATTCCAGCCTCGCCATCATCCGATCGAGCAAACGCAGTGCATCGGCGGGATTGTCGAGCCGCCCGTCCGGGTCGAAGCGGTTCCAAGGTGCGGCAAAGCTCACCGAATCGCGGATCGTGACGGCGTGGAGTTCGGCAAAGACGAGCCGCAGCTGTTCGACGGCGCGCAGGCCGCCGGATATGCCGCCATAGGAAACGAAGGCGACCGGCTTGCCCTGCCAGGGCTCGAGGAAGAAATCGATGATCGACTTCAACGAGGCGGTGAAGCTGTGATTGTATTCCGGCGTGACGATGATGAAGGCGTCGGCCATGCCAAGTCGCCCGGCGAGCCTGTCGATTTCGGGGTGCGTCATGTCACGGTTGACCGGCAGCGCGAAATCGAGCGGGTCGATGATGTCGATATCAAATTGCGGGAAGCGGACGAGCTCCTGCGTCAGCCATTTGACCACCCGGTCGCAGATGCGGCCCTCTCTCGTGCTCCCATAGATGACAGCCAGCCTGGTGGGTGTTTGCATGCGTCGCTCCTTATTGCGATTGGACTTTACGATTGCGGGAGCAAGGGTTATAAAACCTCAACTAATATTGAGGTCAAGAGGCGATGGATACAATTCCTGCAGCGCCGCTCGGCAAGCTCCTGACGGTCGGTGAAGTGGCGGAGCGCAGCGGCCTGGCCGTCTCGGCGCTGCATTTTTACGAGACCAAGGGGCTGATCTCGAGCATCCGCTCCCGCGGCAATCAGCGGCGCTATGGGCGCGATGTGCTTCGCCGGCTCGGCATCATCAAGGTGGCGCAGCGTGTCGGCATTCCGCTTTCGGAAATCCAGGCGGCGTTCGAGTCTCTGCCGCAGGGACGCACGCCGACCGCCGCCGACTGGCAGACGCTGTCGGCGCGCTGGAAGGATGATCTCGACGCGCGAATCAGGCGGCTTAGTCTGCTGCGCGACCGTCTGACCGGCTGCATCGGCTGCGGCTGCCTGTCGATCGAAAGCTGTCCGTTGCGCAATCCCTGCGACCGGCTGGGCAAGGAGGGGCCAGGCGCGCGGCTTCTGGAGACCGAAAACTAACCCCGGTCTTCTCCGGGAAAGATCGATGCGCGCCTTTCTTTCAGTCGGCGCGCTCATATGTTAAGGGCGAATGACGCAACCGGCGGCACTGTCCGCGAGGAGGACGGCTTCGTGTTCCATCCCAGACTATTCGAAAATCGCAATGTGGTGGTGACCGGCGCCGGTCGCGGCATCGGTCTTGAAGTGGCCCGGCAGTTCCTGGACTGCGGCGCAAAGGTGATCGTCCATACCGGGCGAAAGCCGGGACGCGACCTGCCGGATTTCCTGCTGACGGCTGAATCCGAAAGACGGGCGCTGCTGCTGCACGCCGATTTCTCCGCAGTCGGCGGGGCAGCCCAATTTGCTGAAGATGCTCTCGCCTTCTTCGACAGGGTGCATGTACTCGTCAACAACGCCGGCACTATGCTTGGCCGTTTTCCCGCTGCCACGCTCACCGACGCAGAATATGAGGCGGTCGTGCGGCTCAACCAGACATCGGTGGTGGCGCTGACGCGTGCGCTGCTGCCGGCATTAAAGGCGGCTGAAGGCGCTGCCATCGTCAACACGGTTTCGATTTCGGCGCTGACCGGCGGCAGCCCCGGTTCCTCGATTTATTCGGCCTCGAAAGCCTTCGTTGCGACCTATTCCAAGGCGCTTGCCCGCGAGCTTGCACCGGACGGAATCCGCGTCAATTGCGTGTCGCCAGGAACGATCGAGACGGAATTCCATGAGCGCTATTCCTCCCGCGAAAAGCTTGAGCAGACGAGAAAATCCATCCCCCTGCAGCGGCTCGGCACGGCCGAGGACTGCGCTCCCGCCTATCTGTTCCTGGCGGCTCCCTCGCTCTCGGGCTACATCACCGGACAGGTGATCGAGATCAACGGCGGTCAGCTTATCTGCTGATTTGCTTGGACCTTTTTTGGCATTTCATCACTTTTGACCAATTCGCTTTTGCGAATATGCTATTGTGCTGATCTACCTCATCGCCTCCCTTCCGAGATACAGAATGCCGTTGCCCAAACCCGAGCCGGGGATGACCGGCCAGGAATTGCACAAACTCGCTGGAAAAGCCCACGAAGCGAGCGATCTGCTGAAAGCGCTAGCGCACCAGACCCGACTTCTGATTCTCTGCATACTGGCGAATGAGGAGCGGACGGTGAGTGAAATCGAAAATATCCTCGGCATACAGCAGGCAATGGTCTCGCAGCAACTGGCGCGGTTAAGGCTCGAAGGCCTGGTCCATACGCGCCGTCAGGGCCGGCTGGTCTATTACAGCGTCGGCAATGTCAGCGTGCTTGCCTTCCTCGAATCGCTGTTCGATCTTTTTCCGGCTGCAGAAAACAGTTAGCGACCGCCCTTGCGGAGCACAGCTGCTGCGTCAAAGATGAACTGACCCGGATGATGTCATGCCGGATCGGGAGGCCGGATGATCGACAAGCTGGAATTCTTCATCGCCCTTGCCAATGAAAAGCATTTTGGCCGCGCCGCAGAGGAGTGCGGGATTTCGCAGCCAACGCTTTCGGCTGCCATCCGGCAGCTCGAGGATCAGCTTGGGGTCATGCTGGTGCAGCGCGGTTCGCGGTTCCAGGGGCTGACGCCTGAGGGGCAACGCGTGCTCGAATGGGCCCGGCGCATCGTCGGCGATGCCCGCACCATGCGCGAGGAGATGCGCGCCGCGCGCCGCGGTCTTTCCGGCCACATCCGCCTCGCTGCCATTCCGACCGCCCTCGCCATGCTGTCGCGCATCACCACGCCATTTCAGGAGCGGCATCCCGGCGTGACCTTCTCGATCGTCTCGCGGAATTCGCTGCAGGTGCTGAGCATGCTCGAAAACCTCGAAATCGATGCCGGCATCACCTATCTCGAAAACGAGCCGCTCGGCCGCGTCACGACCGTCCCCCTCTATGCCGAGCGCTATAATCTGATCACGGCTGCAGGCAGCCCGCTATCTGATCGCGACAGCGTGACCTGGCGAGAGATCGGCGATCTTCGGCTTTGCCTATTGACTGCCGACATGCAAAACCGCCGCATCATCAACCGGCACTTGACGGAAGCGGGCGCCACAGCGCATCCGACGCTCGAATCCAACTCGATGATCGTGTTGTTCTCGCATGTCAGGACTGGGCGCTGGGCGAGCATCATGCCGCGCAACGTTGCAAAATCCTTCGGATTTCCAGTGGAAATCCGCATGATCCCGATCGTCGAGCCGGAGGCGCATCATCTGGTCGGCCTTGTTGCGCCTTATCGCGAGCCCTTCACCCCGCTTGTCTCGGCCTTGCTGCACGAGGCGAGAGTGCTCGTGCAAGATGAAGAACTTTGATAGAAAAAAACTATCAAGCAACGAGATAGCTTTATTGATCGCCGGCTGCTTCCCTGAGATGGTGGTTGCGGAATAGCACTCGGCCGGGGGAGGCCCGCTATTTCGCAACGAGCAAGCCGCCGGGAGGGCTGCCTTATGACCATTCATATCGCCGAAGGCGATATTGCAGCGCGCACCCGAGCCATCGTCGCCGATCTTCGCTTTCTCGAAGGGCCGTTGCTTCCCATTCTGCACGAGGTTCAGCAGGAATTCGGTTATGTGCCGCAGGAAGCCATGCCCGTCATCGCGGAGGAATTGAACCTCTCCCGCGCCGAGGTGCATGGCGTGGTGACTTTCTATCACGATTATCGTGATCATCCCGCCGGCCGGCACGTGCTGAAGCTCTGTCGCGCCGAAGCCTGTCAGTCGATGGGCGGCGATGCGCTGGCCGAGCGCGTCAAGACACTGCTCGGCATCGATTTTCATCAGACGACGCTCGATGGCGGCGTGACACTGGAGCCGGTCTACTGTCTCGGGCTCTGCGCCTGTGCGCCGGCGGCGATGCTCGACGGCGAGGTCTATGGCCGGGTCGACGATCAGACGGCGGCGGAACTCGTCGCGGAGGCACGCCGATGACGGTCAGGATATATGTTCCGCGCGATGCCGCAGCGCTGGCGCTCGGGGCCGAAAAGGTGGCAAAGGCGATTGCCCAGGAGATCGCCGCCCGCGGCTTCGATGCCGAGATCGTGCGCAACGGCTCGCGCGGAATGTTCTGGCTGGAGCCGCTGGTCGAGGTCGAGGTTGCCGGCAAGCGCATCGGCTATGGACCGGTGAAGTCAAAGGATGTGGCTGATCTGTTCGATGCCGGGATGATTGATGGAGGCGAGCATCGGCTCTGTCTCGGGGAGGTTGAAGACCTCCCGTTCCTCAAGGAACAAACCCGCCTGACCTTCGCCCGCTGCGGCGTCATCGATCCGCTTTCGCTTAGCGATTACGAGGCTCACGGCGGCCTCGCCGGCCTACGCCGCGCCATTTCGATGACTTCAGCCGACGTGGTCAAGGAAGTCACGGACTCCGGCTTGCGCGGGCGCGGCGGCGCGGGTTTCCCGACGGGCATCAAGTGGAAGACCGTTCTCGATGCAATCGGTGAACGCAAATATATCGTCTGCAATGCCGATGAAGGCGACAGCGGCACCTTCGCCGACCGGATGATCATGGAGGGCGATCCCTTCGTGTTGATCGAGGGCATGGTGATATCAGGGCTTGCGACCGGGGCAACGAAGGGTTTCGTCTATACGCGCTCGGAATATCCGCATGCGATCGCTGTCATGACCGAGGCCGTCGGCATCGCGCGCCAGGCAGGCATTCTCGGGCCATCGGTGCTCGGCTCGGGCCGCGCCTTCGATATCGAAGTGCGCACCGGCGCCGGCGCCTATGTCTGCGGCGAGGAGACGGCGCTGCTCAACAGCCTCGAAGGCAAGCGCGGCATCGTGCGTGCCAAGCCGCCGCTGCCGGCGCATAAGGGGCTGTTTAACTGTCCGACCGTCATCAACAACGTGATCTCACTGGCTTCGGTGCCGGTCATCATGGAAAAGGGTGCGGCCTTCTACCGCGATTTCGGCATGGGCCGCTCACGCGGCACCATCCCGCTGCAGATTGCCGGCAATGTTAGATATGGCGGCCTCTTTGAGACGGCCTTCGGTCTTTCGCTCGGAGATATTGTCGACAGGATCGGTGGCGGTACAGTGACGGGACGGCCGGTCAAAGCCGTGCAGGTCGGCGGACCGCTCGGCGCCTATTTCCCGCGGGCGCTGTTCGACACGCCGTTCGATTACGAATCCTTTGCCGCCAAAGACGGGCTGATCGGCCATGCCGGCATCGTCGTCTTCGACGACACGGCCGATATGCTGAAACAGGCGCGTTTCGCGATGGAATTCTGCGCCGTCGAAAGCTGCGGCAAGTGCACGCCCTGCCGCATCGGCTCGACGCGCGGCGTGGAGACGGCCGACAAGATCGCTCACGGCATCGAACCGGAGAAGAACCGGGTGCTGCTTGCCGATCTCTGCAACACGATGAAGTTCGGCTCGCTCTGTGCGCTGGGTGGTTTCACGCCCTATCCGGTGATGAGCGCCATGACGCATTTCCCAGAGGATTTTTCGCCGGCACCTCTGGTGGAGGCGGCGGAATGACGCGGTTTTCATGGAACGCCTGCGCTGACCTCACCATCTCAAGCAAGGAGACCCATCATGTCTCTCATCCATGAAATCGACTACGGGACCCCGGCTTCGAAATCCGAGGCCATGGTGAGGCTCACCATCGACGGACAGCAGATCAGCGTGCCGGAGGGCACCTCCATCATGCGCGCCTCGATGGAGGCCGGCATCAAGGTGCCAAAGCTCTGTGCCACCGATATGGTCGACGCTTTCGGCTCCTGCCGGCTCTGCCTCGTCGAGATCGAGGGCCGCAACGGTACACCCTCCTCCTGCACGACGCCGGTGGCGGCAAACATGGTGGTGCACACGCAGACGGGGCGGCTGAAGGATATCCGCCGCGGCGTGATGGAACTCTATATTTCCGACCATCCGCTCGACTGTCTCACCTGCGCGGCCAACGGCGATTGCGAATTGCAGGACATGGCAGGCGCCGTTGGCCTGCGCGATGTTCGCTACGGCTATGAGGGCGACAATCACGTCAAGGCGCGCAGCAATGGCGACATCAATCTGAAATGGATGCCGAAGGACGAATCCAATCCTTATTTCACCTATGATCCCTCCAAGTGCATCGTCTGTTCGCGCTGCGTGCGCGCCTGCGAGGAAGTGCAGGGCACCTTCGCGCTGACGATCGAGGGCCGCGGCTTCGGCTCACGCGTTTCGCCCGGCATGCACGAGCATTTCATCGATTCCGAATGCGTTTCCTGCGGTGCCTGCGTCCAGGCCTGCCCGACGGCGACGCTGACGGAGAAATCGGTGATCCAGATCGGCCAGCCGGAGCATTCGGCCGTGACGACCTGCGCCTATTGCGGCGTTGGCTGTTCTTTCAAGGCGGAGATGCGCGGCGAGGAACTGGTGCGCATGGTGCCGTGGAAGGACGGTCAGGCCAATCGCGGCCATTCCTGCGTCAAGGGCCGCTTCGCCTATGGCTATTCCACCCACAAGGACCGCATCCTCAATCCGATGATCCGCGAAAAGGTCAGCGATCCCTGGCGGGAAGTGAGCTGGGATGAGGCCTTCGCGCATGTGGCGCTGGAGTTCCGCCGCATCCAGTATCAATACGGTCGCGAGGCGATTGGCGGCATCACCTCGTCGCGCTGCACCAATGAGGAAACGTATCTGGTGCAGAAGCTGATCCGCGCCGGCTTCGGCAATAACAATGTCGATACCTGCGCCCGCGTCTGCCATTCGCCGACCGGCTACGGTCTCGGCCAGACGTTCGGCACGTCGGCGGGCACGCAGGATTTCGACAGCGTCGAGCATTCGGATGTCGTCGTCGTCATCGGCGCCAATCCGACCGACGGGCATCCGGTGTTCGGCTCGCGGCTGAAGAAGCGGCTGCGCCAGGGCGCCAAGCTTATCGTCATCGATCCGCGCCGCACCGATATCGTCCGCTCGCCGCATATCGAGGCCTCGTATCACCTGCCGCTGAAGCCCGGCACCAATGTCGCGGTCATGACGGCGCTGGCGCATGTGATCGTCACCGAAGGCCTCTTTGACGAGGCGTTCATCCGCGAGCGCTGCGACTGGTCGGAGTTCGAGGACTGGGCGGCCTTCGTCGCCGAACCGCAGCATAGTCCCGAGCAGACCGAGATCTTCACCGGCGTGCCGGCCGCGGATCTGCGCGGCGCGGCAAGGCTCTATGCCAAAGGCGGCAATGGTGCGATCTACTACGGCCTCGGCGTCACCGAACACAGCCAGGGCTCGACCACGGTCATTGCGATCGCCAACCTGGCGATGGCGACCGGCAATATCGGCCGTCCCGGCGTCGGCGTGAACCCGCTGCGCGGCCAGAACAATGTGCAGGGCTCCTGCGACATGGGTTCCTTCCCGCACGAACTGCCGGGCTACCGGCACATTTCCGACGATGCGACGCGTGATATCTTCGAAAAGCTCTGGGGTGTGAAGCTCAACAACGAGCCGGGCCTGCGTATTCCGAACATGCTGGATGCGGCAGTCGACGGCTCCTTCAAAGGCATCTACATCCAGGGCGAAGACATCCTGCAGTCCGATCCCGATACCAAACATGTCGCGGCCGGGCTTGCGGCGATGGAATGCGTCGTCGTGCAGGATCTGTTCCTCAACGAGACCGCCAATTACGCCCATGTCTTCCTGCCGGGCTCGACCTTCCTCGAGAAGGACGGCACCTTCACCAATGCCGAGCGCCGCATCAACCGCGTGCGCAAGGTAATGTCGCCGCGCAACGGCTATGGCGACTGGGAAGTGACGCAGAAGCTTGCCCAGGCGATGGGGCTCGACTGGAATTACACCCATCCGTCGGAGATCATGGACGAGATCGCCGCGACGACGCCGAGTTTCGCGATGGTCTCCTACGACTATCTCGATAAAATGGGCTCGGTGCAGTGGCCCTGTAACGAGAAGAACCCGCTCGGCTCGCCGATCATGCATGTCAATGGCTTCGTGCGCGGCAAGGGCAAGTTCATCCGCACCGAATATGTGGCGACCGACGAGCGCACCGGTCCGCGCTTCCCGCTGCTGCTGACAACCGGCCGCATCCTCAGCCAGTACAATGTCGGGGCGCAGACACGGCGGACCGAGAATGTCGTCTGGCATGCGGAAGACCGGCTGGAAATCCATCCGCACGATGCCGAGCAACGCGGCGTTCGCGACGGCGACTGGGTGAAGCTCGGCAGCCGCTCCGGCGACACGACGCTCAGGGCACTGATCACCGATCGCGTCGCGCCGGGTGTCGTCTACACGACCTTCCATCATCCCAATACGCAGGCGAACGTCATCACCACCGATTTCTCCGACTGGGCGACGAACTGCCCGGAATACAAGGTGACGGCGGTGCAGGTCTCGCCCTCCAACGGGCCGAGTGAATGGCAGCTGGAATATGACGAGCAGGCGCGTCAGTCACGCCGCATCGCCGGCAAACTCGAGGCGGCGGAGTGACGATGTGGGGGCGGTCTGGTGTGGCTTTCCCTTCTCCCCTCGGGGAGAAGGTGCCCGGAGGGCGGATGAGGGGGCGGCTCGGCAAATGCGACCTCGCTTTCGCTCGTTCGTTCGCTCCTATTGTCGCTCACCCCCTCATCTGCCCTGACGGGCATCTTCTCCCCGCGGGGGAGAAGATGGAGTTTGCATCATGACCTTCACCGTCACTGCCCATGCCCCCGAAACCGCCCGCCGCAACGGCATCCTGCAGACCGGTTCGCGAATCGTGCCGGAAGAGGTGCCGATCGCCTTTTCCTATGGCGGCAGTTCGCATGCGGTGATGATGGCAACGCCTGCGGATCTCGAGGATTTTGCCGTCGGATTCAGCCTGACCGAAGGCATCATTGCCGGGCCGGCGGAGATATCGGGCATCGAGGTCGTCGAGGGTGAGCAGGGGATCGATGTGCAGGTGAGCCTGGTCGACGACGTCGCCGATCGGCTGCGGGCACGGCGCCGCAGCATGGCAGGGCCGGTCGGCTGCGGGCTTTGCGGCATCGAATCGATCGAACAGGCGGTACGGCCGGTGCCTGACGTTTCGACATCGCCGTTGGCATTGTCGCATGCGGATATCGTCCGCGCCATTTCGCTTCTGAACGAGGCACAGCCGCTGCATCATGAGACGCGGGCGGTGCATGGCGCCGGATTCTATCGTCCCGGCAGCGGGCTGGTTGCCGTGCGCGAAGATGTCGGCCGGCACAATGCGCTGGACAAGCTCTGCGGCGCCGTCATCCGCGCCAGTGAAAGAGGCGGGGACGGTGCCGTTGTCGTCACCAGCCGGCTCTCCGTCGAGATGGTGCAGAAGGCGGCGATCCTCGGCAGCCCGGTGCTCATCGCCATATCGGCGCCGACGGCTCTCGCCATCCGCACGGCCGAAGAAGCCGGCATGACGCTCGTCGCGCTGGTGCGCGGCGAGGATTTCGAGATCTTCACCCACCCGCACCGCATCTCGCCCGGAAGCATTGCCGATGTCGCATGATACCAAGACCAAGCTCGTCTATATGGCAAACCAGATCGCCACCTTCTTCAAGAGCCAGCCGCAAAGCGAGGCCGCGCAGGGGGTCGCCACCCATATCAACAAATTCTGGGACCCGCGCATGCGGCGGCAATTGTTCGAAATTCTGGAGAATGAGGAAAACGGCCTGGATGCGCTCGTGCTTCAGGCCGCTCCTCTGATCCGAAAGCCGGAGCCGGTGACACACTAAAGCGCGTCGCAATCTTTCAGATTGGCTTCTCGCGCTTTAGGTCTTTATTTCCAACGCATGTCGTTACCGTAAAACCGCTGCACACTTTTGCGCGCCATGCTTAGGTCCGATAACCAGCATCGGCCCATGCGGGAGGGGAGGCAGGAGCAAGCTGCCTACGCATGCGCCGGTGACAATAAATCTGAATCAAGCCAGGTCCGAATCAAGCCAGGTCCGAATCAAGGAGGAGTTGTTCATGGTAGCAGCGGGAACACGTACAGACGGGGCGTTGGCGGGGGTAGGCCTGCTCGATCGTGAAAGGATCGTCGCAAGGCCCGGGTTCAATCGGTGGCTGGTGCCGCCGGCCGCGCTCGCCATCCATCTCTGCATCGGCATGGCCTATGGTTTCAGCGTCTTCTGGCTGCCGCTTTCCAAGTCGCTCGGGATCACGGCCTCGACGGCCTGCCCCGATCTGACACTCGCCTCGGCGCTGTTCACCACGACCTGCGACTGGCGTGTTGCCGACCTCGGCTGGATCTATACGCTGTTCTTCGTTCTGCTTGGTTCATCCGCCGCCATCTGGGGCGGCTGGCTTGAGCGCGCCGGTCCGCGCAAGGCGGGCGTCGTTTCCGCCTGCTGCTGGTGCGGCGGCATCATTCTTGCCGCGATCGGCGTCATCACCCATCAGCTCTGGATGATGTGGCTCGGTGCCGGCGTTATCGGCGGCATCGGTCTCGGCCTCGGCTACATCTCGCCGGTCTCGACGCTGATCAAGTGGTTTCCCGACCGGCGCGGCATGGCGACCGGCATGGCGATCATGGGCTTCGGCGGCGGTGCGATGATCGGCGCCCCGCTTGCCAACCTGCTGATGAACGCCTTCAAGACCGACAGTTCGGTCGGCGTCTGGCAGACCTTCATCGTCATGGCGGCGATCTATTTCGTATTCATGATGGGCGGCGCCTTCGGCTATCGCATTCCGCCGGCAGGCTGGCGTCCTGAGGGTTGGACACCGCCTGTGGCCAAGAGCACAATGATCACCACCAAACATGTGCACCTCGGCGATGCCCACAAGACCAAGCAGTTCTGGCTGATCTGGGCGGTGCTTTGCCTCAACGTTTCGGCCGGTATCGGCGTTCTCGGCATGGCCTCGCCGATGCTGCAGGAAATCTTCGCCGGCTCGCTGATCGGCCTGCCGGATGTCGGCTTCGCCCAGCTCGACGCCGGGCAGAAGGCATCGATCGCCACGATCGCCGCCGGTTTTGCCGGTTTGCTGTCACTCTTCAACATCGGTGGACGGTTCTTCTGGGCGTCGCTGTCCGATAAGATCGGCCGCAAGAATACCTATTATTGCTTCTTCGTCCTCGGCATCGTGCTCTATGCGCTGGCGCCCACTTTCGCAGGCATGGGCAACAAAGCGCTGTTCGTTCTCTCCTTCGGCATCATCCTGTCGATGTATGGCGGGGGCTTTGCGACCATCCCGGCCTATCTTGCCGATATTTTCGGCACGCAGTTCGTCGGCGCCATCCACGGCCGGCTGCTGACGGCCTGGGCAACGGCCGGCATCGTCGGTCCGGTCGTCGTCAACTATATCCGCGAAGCGCAGATTGCAGCCGGCGTAGCGCCCGGTCCAACCCTTTATACCGGCACCATGTATATCCTCGCCGGCATGCTGGCGCTCGGGCTTATTGCCAATTCGCTGATCAGGCCGCTTTCGGACAAATGGTTTATGTCCGATGAGGAGGTCGCTGCGCTGCAGGCGAAGTCGGCGGCCGTCAATGCAGGGCCGACGGGTTCCTTCGGCATCGGCACAGGCGGGCTGGACGCCAAGGCGATGCTTGCCTGGGCCGTCGTCGGCATTCCGCTGCTCTGGGGTGTCTGGGTGACGCTGAGGGCGACTTTTGCGCTCTTTGGGTAACCCATCAAAGCGCGCCGCATGGGTATCACGCGACGCGCTTATCTTCGTATGCAGCTCAACGTGATCAAAGTGCCGCCGCTTTGCGGCGGCACGGTAAAATGGTCATGCGGGGAGACCGCGATCAGAACTCTTCCCAGCTCTGGGCTGTTGCTCCGGCAGCGCCGTGCGCCTTTGCGACACGTGAAACGAGATGCAGCGCCGGCGAACCCGTCTGTCTTGCCTCATGCCTGCCGGCGGTCTGGGTCTGGCCCGGCAGACGGAACCTCGTCAGCAGCACACGCAGCGTTTCGGCTTCCTTCGCAAGACTGTGGCTGGCGGCGGTGCTCTCCTCGACCATCGCGGCATTCTGCTGGGTTGCCTGATCCAGCGTATTGACCGCCTGGTTGATTTCCTTGAGGCCGGTTGCCTGTTCCCTGGAGGCTTCGACGATGGCGACGACATTGCCGTCGATATCGCCGACCTGTGCGACGATCTCTTCGAGCGCCTTACCAGTCCGGCCGACGAGGCCGACGCCGTTCCTGACATGCTCGCCCGACGTGTTGATCAGCGCCTTGATCTCCTTGGCAGCTTTGGCGGAGCGCTGGGCCAGCTCCCGCACCTCCTGGGCCACCACGGCGAAGCCCTTGCCGGTTTCGCCGGCGCGGGCCGCCTCGACGCCGGCATTCAATGCCAGGAGGTTGGTCTGGAAGGCGATATCGTCGATGACGCTGATGATGTTGGTGATCTCGCGCGAGGACTGTTCGATCTGGCCCATAGCGGCGACGGCATTGCTGACAACGACACCGGATTGCTCGGCGCCCTGCTTGGTCATGGCGACGAGGCGGCCGGCTTCATCGGCGCGACGGCTGGAATCGTTGACGGTGGTGGTGATCTCTTCCAGCGCGGCTGCGGTTTCTTCGACGGAGGCGGCTTGCTGTTCCGTCCGCTTGGAGAAGGAATCCGCCGATGCGCCTATCTCGCGTGAGCCGGCGGCGATCGCGCTGGCATTCTCGCCGATCGTCTTCATCGTCTCGGCAAGATCTTTGATCGCAGTGTTGAAATCCTGGCGCAATTGCTCCATCGAGGGGACGAAGGGCGTGTCCAGCGTCCTTGTCAGATCACCTTCGGATAACTGACGCAGCGCGCCGCCGAGCAGAGAAATCGCGCTCATGCGCTGGGTGACGTCGGTTGCGAACTTCACGACCTTGTAGATCTTGCCGTCGGCATCGACGATCGGGTTATAAGCCGCCTGGATCCAGATTTCGCGGCCGTCCTTGCCGAAGCGGACGAATTCGTTGGCAATGAATTCGCCATTGGCGAGACGCCGCCAGAAATTGCTGTAATCCTCGGTGCTGACATAGGCCGGCTCGCAGAAGATGCTGTGATGCTTGCCGGTGATCTCGGCCAGGGAATATCCCATGGCTTTGCAGAAATTCTCGTTCGCGGTCAGGATCTCGCCCTTCGGGGTGAATTCAATCACTGCCTGCGACCGTGAGATCGCCTGAAGCTTGCCGGAATCCTCGACCGCCTGCTTCTTGGCGGCAGTGATATCGGCGGCAAATTTCACCACCTTGAATGGCTTTCCGCCCTTGAAGACAGGATTGTAAGAAGCCTGGATCCATATCTCGCTATTGCCCTTGGCAAGACGCTTGTAAGCACCGGCATCATATTCGCCGCGTCCAAGCCGCGCCCAGAAGGCGCGATATTCCGGGGTCGCCGTATAGGCCGGCTCGCAGAACATGCCGTGATGTTTGCCGACGATCTCGTCTAGGCGATAACCAAGTGCGTTGCAGAAATTCTCGTTCGCCTTGAGGATATTTCCCTTGAGATCGAATTCGATGATCGCCTGCGATTTGGAAATGGCATTGAGAATATATTTCGAATCGTAAGATAGACCAAACATTCTCGTCCCCATGAGATGAGCAGCAGCTTCTGCTGCTACGGCTGGTAAGGCGAAGCCGGTCGGGCGAGAAAAACCGGCGCCGGGAAGACAGCCGATAACCGGCTATTTTTCCTGTCTATCGGGAAACGTGTCGTCCTTATGCTTCGCAACTCATGCTGATGAAGTATGGTTAATATCCGGTATAGAAGGCATCTCTAATATTCAAATATCAGAGCCGAAAAAATGATCGTTGCGATTTAAATTTGCTTATGATGACGCAATAAAAAACCGCCCAAAGCGGGCGGCTTCTATTATTCGATTGTATGGTCCGAATCACGCCGCCAGTTCATCCGTCTCGTTTTCCTTGAACATCTTGGCGAGGTTCAGGAAGCAGATCATGCCGTTTTCCGAGGCAATGATGCCTTCGCAATAAGCGCGGTCGAAGGACGCGGTCACTTCAGGCACCGGCTGGACCTGGCTGGAGGAGATGGTGAGGATATCCGAGACGCGGTCGACCAGCATGCCGATGACCATGCTGTGAACTTCGGCGACGACGATGGCGCTGCGCTCATTGGCGACCGTGCTCTTCATGCCGAGCTTGAAAGCAAGATCGATGATCGGGATCACCGAGCCGCGCAGGTTCATGACACCGATGACATCGGCCGGTGCATGCGGGATCGGCGTCGACGGCGCCCAGCCGCGGATTTCGCGAATGGTCGTGGTCTTGACGCAGAATTCCTGATCATGCAGGCGGAAGGCAATAATTTCGAGCGTATCGCCGCTGAAGTTAGTCGAATTGATCGTGGCCATTAGAATTCTTCCCAACTGTCGTAAGCTAGGGCAGAAGCGGATGCGCCACCATTGGCGCGGACAAGCTTTGCCTTCATACCACGCGATGGCTTTGCGCTCGGCGAAGCATCGTTACGGTTATTGACGACATTAGCGAAAGAGTGTTGCCCAAATCTAAATTGGGCGACGAGATTGCGAAGGTTTTTATCTCGGATGACAACCAGGCGGTTTTGCTGTCGATCTCTTCCAGCCGATCTTTGGCATTCAGGATCTTCCAGGCTTCTGCGGGATAGTGAAGAAGAATTGCGCCGATTTACTCAGCCTATCGTCTTTTCAATCTGCGAGACGGCCCAATCCACCTGCTCTTTGGTGATGACCAGTGGCGGAGCGAGGCGAATCGTATGGTCGTGGGTATCCTTGGCGAGAAGGCCGCGCTCTTTCAGCGCATGGCAATATTGCCGTGCGCCGCCGGCTTCGGGTTCCAGCTCGATGGCCATCATCAGGCCACGGCCGCGCACGTCTCTGACGATGTTCGAGCGGATCGACCTGAGGCCTTCGGTGAAGTAGTCGCCCATGACAGCGGCGTTCTCGATCATGCCCTCTTCCGTCAGCACCTTGAGTGCGGCGCGCGCCACTGCGCAGGCGAGTGGATTGCCGCCGAAGGTCGAGCCGTGCTGGCCGGGCTTCAGCACGCCCAGAACTTCGGAATTCGAAAGCACGGCCGACACGGGATAGAAGCCGCCGGACAGCGCCTTGCCGATCAGCGTCACGTCGGCCTCGATGGCTTCGTGCTCCTCGGCCAGCAGCTTGCCGGTACGGCCGAGTCCGGTCTGGATCTCGTCGAGGATGAGGGTGACGTTGTTTGCCGTGCAGAGCTCGCGGACGCGGGTGAAATAACCCGCCGGCGGAATGATGACGCCGGCTTCGCCCTGAATCGGCTCGATCAGGGCGGCCACCGTATTGGCATTGATTGCGGCGGCGAAAGCCTCGGCATCGCCGAAGGGAATGATGCGGAAACCTGGCGTATAAGGACCGAAGCCGGCGCGGGCCTCGGGATCTGTGGAGAAACTGATGATGCTCAGCGTCCGGCCATGGAAATTATCGGCGCAGACGATGATCTCCGCCTTGCCCTCCGGCACGCCCTTGACCTCGTATCCCCATTTGCGCACCGCCTTGATGGCGGTCT
The DNA here is from genome assembly GCF_012349115.1 of Rhizobium ruizarguesonis. Lineage (GTDB taxonomy): Bacteria > Pseudomonadota > Alphaproteobacteria > Rhizobiales > Rhizobiaceae > Rhizobium > Rhizobium ruizarguesonis. The sequence goes on along the minus strand of NZ_PQIG01000069.1, from coordinate 68,988 downwards.
CCACCGCTTCGGCGCCGGAATTCATCGGCAGGATCTTGTGCGAGCCGGTGAGAGCCGCGAGCTCTTCGTAGAGATAGGCGAGCTGATCGTTGCGGAAGGCCCGGGAGGTGAGCGTCAGCCTGCCTGCCTGCTCGACCATGGCGGCGAGGATCTTCGGATGACAATGGCCCTGGTTGACGGCGGAATAGGCTGAGAGGCAATCGAGATAACGGTTGCCGTCAGTATCCCAGACATAAACACCTTCGCCACGCGTCAGCACCACGTCGAGCGGCTTGTAGTTATGGGCGCCGAGCCGTTGTTCCGTGGCAATCAGTTTTTCCGATGTGTTCATGGCCGTTCTCCCTCCAGAGCATGATGCCAATTTTATGCGGCGCGTGTCGGACGATCGAAGATGCGGCGGCCAAACAGGCTTGCCGTCAGCTCGACCAGGATGCGGGCGCTCTTGCCGCGATCGTCGAGAAACGGATTGAGCTCGACGAGATCGAGCGACGAGACGAGGCCGCTGTCCGAAAGCATTTCCATCACCAGATGCGCCTCGCGAAAGGTCGCGCCGCCCGGGACCGTCGTGCCGACGCCGGGGGCAATCTCGGGATCGAGGAAATCGAGGTCAAGGCTGACATGCAGCAGCCCGTTCGCCTTGGTCACGACATCGAGGATCTCACGCATGATGGCGCCGATGCCCTGCTCGTCGATCGCGCGCATGTCGAAGACATTGACGCCGTGTTCGTGGATTTCCTCGCGCTCGCGCGCATCGACCGAACGGATGCCGACCTGGAAGACATTCTTTGGATCGACGAACGGACGATCCTTCGGCAGGATCTCGGCGAACTCCGCCTCGCCGCAGAAGAAGGCGACGGGCATGCCGTGAATATTGCCGGAAGGCGACGTCGCCGGAGAATTGAAATCGGCATGGGCATCAAGCCAGAGGACGAAGAGCGGGCGGCCTTTGCTAGCGGCATAGCGGGCCATGCCGGAGACGCTGCCCATGGAAAGGCTGTGGTCACCGCCGAGAATCAGCGGAAAACGCCCGGAGGCGGCCACGTCGTGGACGCTGCTTTCGAGGGCGCGTGTGAAGGCGCCGACAATCCTCAGATTGTGGGCCTTCGGGTGATTCGGCAGGTCCATCGCCGGCACGATCCTGAGATCGCCGATATCGGCGACGTCATGGCCAAGCTCGATCAGCGTCTGGTCGACGCCGGCAATGCGCAGGGCCGCGGGGCCCATGGCAGCCCCCCTGCGGCCGGAGCCTTCTTCCAGCGGCGCGCCGATGAGGGTGACAGATCGCGATTGGGCATCCATTTCGAGGGCTCCGTGGTTGTGGCCTGTTTCGACCAATATTGGGGTAAAGTGCTGGTAGCAAAAAGATGGAAAAACGTCAGAAATGGACTATGATTGCGCAGATTGATAAATCTATTTTGACAAAGTGGTCAGCGTGGACGATCTCGACACCGAACTTCTGAGTGCACTTCGCCATAACGCCCGGATTTCCGTCTCGTCGCTTGCCGCGACGACAGGTGCATCGCGGGCGACGGTTGCCGCACGTATCGACCGACTGGTCGCCAGCGGCACCATTGTCGGCTTCACCATTCGCACCGGTCACGAGACGCGGTCCGCCGGCGTGCGCGCCATCGTCATGATCGAGGTGCTCGGCAAGCTCGCCGACAGGGTGGCCGATCAGTTGAGGGGCCTGCCGCAGGTGCGCGCGCTTCACAGCACCAACGGCAAATGGGATTTTGTCGCCGAACTCGAGGACCGCGACCTTGCCGCCTTTGACGAGACGCTGCGCCGCATCCGGCTGATCAACGGCATCAATTCGACCGAGACCAATATCCTTCTCAAGACGAGTAAGACGGGTTTCTAGAGCAATTTCCAGGAAAAGTGCGAAGCGGTTTTCCCAGGCAAAGCGCGAAGCGGTTTTGCCAGGAATTGCGTAAAACAAAGATTAGGCTGGCTCAGTATTCCCGCTCATAGACAATGCCGGCTTCGCCCTCACCGTTGCCACCGGCCCCTCCGCGCAGCTTGACGCCGCGGCCGACATCGAGGTTGATCACCGCCTTGGCGCCGGCCGAACCGCCCTGCTGCAATTCGAAATAGGTGCGATCGTTGAGATAGCGGCCGACGCTGACGCTCGTCTGGCCCTTGGAATCGGTGCTGACGTCGAAATCGTCGACGCCGAGCTGGTTGCGTAAGCCTTCGAAAAGTGAGGTGGAGCGGTTGCCGGCCAGCTGACTGACGGCGTCGGCGAGCTGGGCGATCTGCACCGGCGAGAGCTTCGACATCGACTGGCCGAAGATCAGCTGCGCCAGCACCTCGTCCTGCGGCAGCTGGGGCGAGGAGGAAAAGGTGATCGCGGGGTCGGTGGCGAGGCCGGCGACGTCGACGGTCAGCGTCGTCGATCCAGAGGCCGAGGTCGCTTCCATATCGAGCGCCGGCGTCAGGTCGCCGGCAAAGGTGATCCTGCTCTTGTCGGAGAAGTCCAGACGGCGGTTGAGAATGGTCATGCGGCCGCGGCGCATGGTGAAACCGCCGGTCACGATGGGTGCAGCCGCCGTGCCGCGGATCGTCACCAGGCCGCCAAGCTCGGCATCGATGCCGCGGCCGCGCACGAAGATATGCGAGGGCGCGTCGATTTCGAGATCCAGCGTGATCACCGAGGATTTCTCGCCGGGTTTGCGCTCGCCGTCATCGCGCAACTGCGCAAGTACAGCCCGCGGCGCATTCTTATGCCGGATGTCGATTTCTCTCAGTGAGGTCGGCAATTTTTCCGGGACCGTGATTGAGGTCTTGTCCAGCCGAAGCTTGCCGCTCAGCGTCGCATTGGTGATCGGCCCGCGCAGGCCGACCGTGCCATTGACGGTCGAGACGACAAGGGTTCCATCGACATAGACCGCCTTGTCGAGCTTGATCGAAATGTCGGTGGGAAAGCCGCCGGCTGGCTGGATGCCGATCGTGCCGCTGGCCGAAATCGTGCCGCCGCCGCCAAGACTGCCGTTGAGGCGCGATATCACGGCCTGGCTGCCATTGAAGGTCACGGTCGCCATAAGATTGTTGATGGCCAGGTTGCGTCGGACGTCGACGAGCTTGGCGCCATTGGTCGAGACCGTGCCGTTGATGACGGGTGCTGCGGCCGTTCCGCCGATCTGGAGATTGACGGTGGCGACGCCATCCGCAACGAGGCCCTGCTGCGCAAGCGGGGCGCCGAGCACGGCGAAAGGAAGATTGCCGTTAAACCGCATGTCGATGGCGCGATTGCCTGTGATCACGACACTGCCGCCGCCCTTCAGCGACATGCCGGCGTCACCGGCAAGGCTGGTGTCGACCGTCAGCCTGTTTCCGGCAAGTTTGCCTGACGCACCGATGCTGAACGGCGAAAGGCCGGCACCTTTGGTCTGGCTCGTCGCCGCGTTCTTCCAGTCGACCTTGAAGTCGACGGAGGGCGCCGATAGCGCGCCGGTGGCCTTTACGGTCGCCGAGACCGCGCCCTCGGCTGCAAGACCGGGAACGAAGCCGTTGGCAATGCCCGCCGGCAGATTGGTGGTATTCGCCGTGACATCGAGAGACTTGATCGACGTGCCGGCTATGGCGAGATTACCGGTGGCCTTGAGCGCAATGCCGCCGCTGCCGTTGAGGGTGGCATCAAAATCCAGCCTGTCACCGGCGTATTTTCCCGTCGCTGCCAGCGCAAGGCGAGAGAGGCCGGCAGCCTTGGTGTGGCTGGTCGCGGCATCTTTCCAGTTGAGCTTGAAATCGACGATCGGGCTTGCCGGCGTTCCCGACGTTATGGCGTTTGCCGAAAGCGTGCCTTCAGCACCGAGACCGGGAACGAAGGCATTTGCGATATTTGCCGGCAGCGCCGGGATATCGGCATTGATCGAAAGGTCCCGGATGGCCGTTCCCGCGATCGTGACGCCGCCCTTCGCCTTGGCCAACACGCCGTCCTTGCCGCTAAGGTTGGCATCGAAGTCGACCCGGTCGTTGGCGAACTTGCCGGATGCCGCAGCACTCAGGCCCGAAAGGCCGCTGCTCTTGGTCTGGGCGGTCGCGGCGTTCTTCCAGTCGAGCTTGAAATCGACCGCTGGCTTCGGCAGCGCGCCGGAGGCCGATGCCGTGCCCGAGACGGTGCCTTCGGCGGCAAGACCGGGGACGAAGCCGTTGGCGAGGCCTGCAGGCAGGTTGGCGAGATCGGCCTTGACGTCGAGGTTGCGAACTGATGTGCCTAATATCGCGATGTTGCCGGCGGCCTTCAGCGAGAGGCCGTCCCGGCCGCCGAGATTGGCATCGAAATCGAGCCGGTCGTCGGCGAAGCGTCCGGATGTGGTGAGCGCTAAGCCCGAGAGATGAGCGCTTCGGGTATGGCTGGTCGCAGCATCCGTCCAGTCGAGCTTGAAATCGGCTTTCGGTGCGGCGGGTGTCCCGGCGGCGGACACAGTGCCGGATATCGTGCCGCCGGCCGCCAGATCGGGAACGAAGGCATTTGCGAGACTGGCCGGAAGCTTGACGATCTCGGCATCGACCTTGATGCTGTCGATCGCCGTGCCGGCCAATGCGACATTGCCCATGGCCTTCAGCGAGAGGTCTTTATCGCCGCTAACTGCCGCGTTGAAATCAAGCTTGTTTTCGGCAAATTTTCCCGATGCGGTCACGCCGAGCGCTGCAAGGCCGGCACGTTTCGTGTGGCTCGTCGCAGCGTCTTTCCAATTGAGATCGAAATCGGCACTCGGGGCGGAAAGGGACCCGCTGGCCGAGATCTTTCCGGAGATCGCACCTTCGGCGGCGAGATCCGGGACGAGGCTGTTTGCTATATATGCTGGGACATTTGCCAGCGCGGCATCGACTTTGATGCTGTCGATCGCCGTACCGGCCAATGCGACATTGCCCATGGCCTTCAGTGAGAGGTCTTTGTCGCCGCTAACTGCCGCGTTGAAATCAAGCTTGTTGTCGGCAAATTTTCCCGATGCGGTCACGCCGAGCGCTGCAAGGCCGGCACGTTTCGTGTGGCTCGTTGCAGCGTCTTTCCAATTGAGATCGAAATCGGCACGCGGGGCGGAGAGCGACCCGCTGGCCGAGATCTTTCCGGAGATCGCGCCTTCGGCGGCGAGATCGGGGACGAAGCTGTTTGCGATATTTGCGGGAACATTCGCCAGTGCGGCGTCGACCGTGACCTTGCCGATCGTCGTGCCCGTGATGGCGACATTGCCGTTTGCCTTCAGCGAGAGGCTGTCGGCGCCGCCGATCACTGTATCGAAATCGAGCTTGCTGTCGGCGAATTTTCCAGATGCCTTGACAGCGAGGTCGGCAAGGCCTGCACGCCTCGTCTGGCTCGTCGCAGCACTTTTCCAATCGAGATCGAAATTGGCGGTGGGAGCAGCCAGCGAGCCGGAGGCCGTCAGTTTTCCTGTAATCGTGCCTTCGGCGGCGAGATCGGGCACGAAACCATTGGCGATGCGGGCAGGCAGGTTGAGGATATCGGCGTTGACATCAAGCACCGGCGCCTTGGGGTCGGCGAGCGCGACATTGCCGGCGGCCTTCAGCGAGAGGCCGTCATTGCTGCCGACCGTCGTGTCGAAATCGAGCTTGTTGTCGGCGAATTTGCCGCCGGCGGTGATGCCGAGCGGCGCCAGGCCGGCGCCCTTGGTCTGGCCCGTCGTCGCATCCTTCCAGTCGAGCTTGAAGTCGGCGACCGGTGCTGCCGGCGTTCCGGTCACGGCAATCGTTCCGGAGATCGTGCCGCCGGCTGAAAGGTTCGGAACGAAACCGTTGGCGAGCGCCGCCGGCAGCTCGCGGATATCGACATCAAGCTTCAGCGTTTCGCCGGCGGAACCGGTGACGGTCACCGAACCGGCGCCGGTCTTCAGCGTCAGTCCGTTCAGACTGGCGGCACCGTCGCCGATGGCGACCTGCGTCGGTGCGGCAAGCTCGATCGGGATATTGCGGGGGCTTGCCGAGAAACGATCAAGGTTCAGGTGGATCGTGCCGTCCGCCGCCTCGACATTGCCGGCGGCCAGCAGGGGATTGCCGTCATAGGCAGCATCGAGATCGAAGTTGGTATGGTTTTGCTGCTTGGTAAACCTAAGCGAAAGGCCGGCAAGCTTGTTCGTTCCGGCGCTCACCTCCTCGGCCTTAACAGTGCCGTTTGCGGCAAGGGCGCTGAGATCGCTGACCGTTACATCGATATCCGGCTTGACGATCGCAAGCGTATCACGGCGGATCGAGCCGCCTGTTGCAAGCAGTTTGAGCGCGATCCTGCCGCTGTCGCTGCTGACGCCGAGCGAACCCTTGAGATCGCCTTCGGCCTTCTGTCCGCCGAGTGCGGCGAGCAGGCCGACATTGGGGAAATCGAAGGTCAATGCGCCTGTTGGCTCCAGAGAGGGCGAGAATTCCACATTGCCGGTCAGCCGGTTGCCGCCGATATCGGCGGTCAGTGCCGGAATGCTTATCTTGCCGTCCTGCGAGGTGATGTCGCCGTTGATGCCGATCGGTTGGCCATCGATCGTACCGGTGGCGGCGATCCTGCCCTGCGGCGCCTTGGGATCGGCGAGACCCGACAGGTCGATATTGAGGTTGCTGAGCGTGCGGTCGGCCATTTTAAGGCTGGCGGCCTTGAGATTGGCCGTCACCGAGATTGCCGGGAGCTCACCGCCCACTCTCAACGCATAACCCGCCCCACCACTGGCTCCGGGGATGAGCTTGCCGATGTCAGGCAGCCGGCCGGAGAGATCGGCATTCAACATCCCGCCATCAAGCGCGACGTTGCCGGCGGCTTCGAGCGTGCTGGACTTCAGGACGAGATTGGACAGCGCGAATTTTGACGGGATGGTGCCGACCACCTGGCTTTCGAGCGAGATCGGTCCGTCGAACTTGCTTGTTACCGCAGCCGGCAGGGCTGCCGGGTTGATGGTGAGCTTGAGGTTGCCGGTCAGCGCCTTGTCTGCCAGCCGATAGGAACCGTTGAGGCCGCCGTTGATATTGGCACTTTCGACGGTGGTGCCGTTGAAGCCGATGCCACTGGGCGAGATCTGCAGCGGCGAGGCGATCGTGACCGGGCCCTGGACCGCGCGATTGAGGTTCGGCTCGGCAAAGGTCGCGTCGCCGGCAACGAGGCGCAGCTGGACGCTGCCGGAACGCGCTGCGAGATTGAAGGCGTCGCTCTTTGCGGTCAGCTTGATATTGCCGATATTGGCCTGCGGAAGGGTTGCGGTGTCGAGCGAGCCGCTGACGTTCAGCCGGGCCGCCTGCGCATCGCCTGTTAGTGCCAGGTTGAGGCCAGAAATGAGGAAGCGCGCTTCGCCTTCAGCGAGTGGCCAACGGAAATCGACGGGCCCCGACGTGCCGAGCAGATTGGCGTTCAGACTGTTGTTGCCGGCCGGATCGAGGGTGCCCGAGGCGGCGATCACCACGCTGCCGGTGGCGATATTGCCGGTCTGGATATCGATCTTGCCGTGATTGTCGAAGGTGGTGGCAAGATCGATATTGGTCTGGCCGGCAAAAAGCGGCCGGAATGCCGATGGAAGCAGCGAGCTCAGGTCACCGCCGCCCTTGAGGTCGAGGTGGTGCAGCCCGTCTTCCGTAATCTGATGCCGGGCCTCGATTGCGGCGCGCTGCTGCCCGTCGAGGGCAGCCTGCAATTTGCCTTTCCAATCGGATATCGGCCCCTGGCCGTCCAGATCGATGTTGACGGCCGGGCTGTCCGGCAGGCCGAGAAAGCCCGCCAGCAGCCCGCCCTTCGGCTCGGACAGCTGCGCCTTCAGCCGCAGCCGGTTTTCGGCAGGCGCAAAGGCGATGTCGGCGGCAAGCCGCGCATCCGGGACCGCGTGACGGCTGACATTGACGACAGCTTCGCCGCCATCGCCATTCGCCGAAAGGCTGCCCTCGGCGGCGAGCGCAAAGGCGCGGCCGGCAACGGGTGCGGCAAGTTTGATATCGGGCAGCGCGACACGGTCTATATCGACCTTGATCGGAAGATTAAATACGCCGGAATTTTCAGCTCCGGGCCGCGAGGGCAGGGTGCGCACCGGCTTGCGCAGCACGTTGATCGCTTCGATCTCGAAGCGTTTGGCATGGAAAGTTCCCGTCAGCAGCGCAAGCGGATTCCAGTCGATCGCGATGCCATGAATTTCCGCAAAGACACCCCTGGTGTCGGAGATGGAGATCTCGGCGGCGCGAAGCCCGCCGGTCAAAAGGCCTTGCGGTTCGCGAACCTCGATCGTCATGTCGCGGTTGGAAAGCGTGGAGGCTATCTTTTCGGTAACGATTCGAGCGCCAAAACTGGTGAAGCCGAAGATCGCAAGCGCAGCGACCGCGAGAATCAAAGTGGCACCGACGGCATAGCCGGTGAGCCGTATGATCCAGTTGACGATTTTTGCCAGCGTTTGCATTGGCGCGGACACTACCCCGTTTTCATGACGGCTCACAGATCGGAAAACACGAACGGAATCGGCAATTCTAGAAGGACTGGCCGATGCCGGCGTAGATTCCGTAATCTGTGCCATCTTCGTACTTGTTCAGCGGCATGGCAAAATCAAGCCGCAGCGGGCCGAAAGGCGTTGCATATCGTATTCCGGCGCCGGCGCCGGCGCGGATATCGGAAAAACCTGGAAAGGTGCTGTCCGATACGGTGCCGACATCGATGAAGGGCACGATGCCGATCGTATCGGTAATCTTGATGCGAGCCTCCAGCGAACCGGTCACATAGGAGCGGCCGCCAGTGGGATCACCATTGTCGTTATAAGGCGAGATTTCCTGATAGCTGTATCCGCGCACGGAGCCGCCGCCGCCGGCAAAGAAGCGCTGTGTGGCGGGAATATCCCCAATGCTATCGCCGCCGATCAGGACGCCGGCGGCAACCTTGCCGGCCAGCACGACGCCGTCTTCCTGGCCGAATGGCAGATAGCCGGAGATCGAGCCCTCGAATGCCGCATAGGGCGTGGCGTTGAAGATTTCGTAGCCAGGCTTTGCCGAGAATGTCGCGCGATAACCCTCCGTCGGGTTGAACTTGTCGTCGCGTGCGTCGCGATCATATTGGATCGGCAGGGTGAAGGTCAGATAGTCGTTCGTGCCGAAGGCGTCATCATCGCGTTCCCAGCTGACCTCGCCGCTCGCCGAGACCGTGTCCTGGTCAGTCAGTTCGTAGGAAAGACCGAGCGAGGCGGTGACGAGCGTCGCGTTATAGGCATCCGGATTTTCGGTCTTGGCGACGATGCCGGCTTTCAGCGTGGCGGCGGGAAAGAAGGCGCCGGGCTTGGTGAAGAGGATGCCTGCGGAATAGTCGAGGCTGCCGACATCCGTCGTTTCGCCAAGCCGCGAAACCGATCCCTCGATCCTCAGCGTTTCGGCTTCGCCAAACAGATTGCGGTGGCCCCAATAGCCCTGAACACCGAAGCCGTCGGTGGTGGAATATTGCGCGCCGACGCCGAAGTAACGTCTCTTGCCTTCTGAGACCTCGATCGTCATCGGCAAGGTGCCATCCGGCGCCAGCGCATCCCCTTGGTGGATGGTGACGCTCGAAAAGACGCCGAGGGCGCGAAGGCGCTCGCCGGCTTTCTTCAGCGTTTCCGGGGAATAGGCTTCGCCCTTGTTCAGCCGGGAGTAGCGCTGGATGAAGCCTGGTCTGACAGTCTTCTCGCCGGTGACGCCGACATCGCCGATCGGGGCGATGGGACCGCCCTCGGCAGCAAGGACGATATCGACGGTATCGCTGTTGTGATCGGCGACGACCTTGCGTTCGGTCAACTTGGCGAAGGGCCGGCCTTCACTCTTCAATTGTTCGACGATCTTGTCGCCGGCCCTGATGATGGCGAGCGAGCCGGCCTCAGCGCCCGGGGCGAGGTCGTAATCGGCGGGATTGTGGTTTGCAGCATCGCCGCCGAACTGTACCTCCCTGACCTTGAAAACGGGACCGGGAGCAATGTCGACGGTGACGGGGATCGGTCCGGACCGGTCGAATGTCGGATTGGGCGGCAGGTCGTCGATATTCTTGCCGTCGATGGCGATCGTCACCAGGCCGCCATAACGGGCCTTTTCATACAGAGTGGCGATCAGCCGCTCACGGTCGTCGCGCGCCTTGACGACGATGCCAAGATCGCCGGAAACCGGCTGCTTCTGGTCGCTGACGAGACGGGAACTGTTTTCCAGCGCTTCTTTCAGGTCGGGATCGGCGGTATCGGCCCTGAGGTCGACGTGGTAGCGCACCGGATCGGGCACCTGTTCGCCTTCGTCTTCTTCTTTGCCGAAAATGGTGATGCCGAAAAGCTTGAAGGCGTAAGCGTCGCCGATCAGGACCGGTGAGAACGCAGCTGCCGCTGCGACCACCATCATGGTGCCTGTTCGCCGATACGCAGTACCTGTTTTCGGGCCTGTCCCTCTGATCCGCATCCGCCGCTTTTGGTTATGTCTACATTGAAGCTTCGTTGCCCAGCCATGAACAGCTTAGCGACAAAATCGCGCGGGGTGTACCATTTTAAATTGCCAACGCGCTAATTTAGCACAAAAAATCCCGGACGTGTGTCCGGGATTTCCTGAATTTGCCGATCTCCGAGCGCTCTCAGCGCGGGCAACTATCGATGTAGCGGCGGCCGTAACGGTCGCGATAGTAGCACTGGCCGGGCTGTTCGGCGACGCTGCCGATGAGGGCGCCAGACACGCCGCCGATAGCGGCGCCGACTGCCGCGCCACGGACGTTGCCGGTGACGACGCCGCCGATGACGGCACCGGATGCAGCGCCGATGCCGGCGCCCTGTTGCGTCGGCGTGCAGCTTGCGATCGACAGGCCGATCAGTGCGAGTATGACAACTTTCTTCATCTTTTCTCTCCGAGGTTGTTGCCCAGCGGGCAAAGGCCGTCCCTTCTATTTTTTTGTCAGGCTAGACCGAAAACTATGTCGGAAGAAAGGGTTGTCCATCCGGTGTGCTGATTTTTTTGCGATCAGGCTGGGTCGCCTTTTGCACGGTGCGCAAACTCGGCTGCCTTCTGCGGCATCAATTTCATTGATCGCGGCTCGCATATTTTTTATCTGGAATCATTCAAAAATCTGGGCCTTTTGCCGCAGTTGATGTTAAAGCAAAGGGTAAGCATTGACGCGCGGACGTCCAGTCATCAAGAACATCCGCGCGATACTGGAGCATATGATGGATTTCGAAGCGTTTTTCAAAAACGAGCTGGACGGGCTTCATGCTGAGGGCCGTTACCGCGTTTTTGCCGATCTCGAACGTCACCGCGGCAATTTTCCCCGCGCGACGCGTTACACCGCGGATGGCCAAAAGGAAGTCACGGTCTGGTGCTCCAACGACTATCTCGGCATGGGCCAGCATCCGAAGGTGATCGAGGCGATGAAGAACGCCATCGACCACTGTGGCGCGGGTGCGGGAGGCACCCGGAATATTTCTGGCACCAACCACCATCACGTCATGCTCGAGCGTGAGCTTGCCGATCTGCACGGCAAGGAAGCAGCGCTGATCTTCACGTCTGGCTATGTGTCCAACTGGGCAGCACTCGGCACGCTCGGCGCCAAGATCCCCGGCCTCATCATCTTCTCCGATGCGCTGAACCATGCTTCGATGATCGAGGGCATCCGCTATGCCAAGTGCGACAAGGTGATCTGGAAGCACAATGACGTGGCCGATCTCGAAGCCAAGCTCAAGGCCGCCGATCCGAAGGCGCCGAAGCTGATCGCCTTCGAGAGCGTCTATTCGATGGATGGCGATATCGCCCCGATCAAGGCGATCTGCGATCTCGCCGACAAATATGGGGCGATGACCTATCTCGACGAAGTGCATGGCGTCGGCATGTACGGCCCGCGCGGCGGCGGCATTGCCGAGCGCGAAGGGCTGATGGACCGGCTGACCGTCATCGAGGGCACGCTCGGCAAGGCGTTCGGGGTGATGGGCGGCTATATCGCCGCTTCGACGGCCCTTTGTGATTTCATCCGCTCGTTTGCCTCGGGCTTCATCTTCACCACGGCGTTGCCGCCGGCACTGGCCGCCGGCGCCGTTGCCTCGATCCAGCACCTGAAGGTCAGCCAGTTCGAACGCGCCCGCCATCAGGACCGTGTCCGCAAGCTGAGAGCGCTGCTTGACCAGCGCGGCATTCCGCATATGCCCAATCCGAGCCATATCGTGCCGGTGCTGGTCGGCGATGCGGCCAAGTGCAAGTGGATCTCCGACCTGCTGCTCGACAATTGCGGCGTCTATGTCCAGCCGATCAACTATCCCACCGTGCCGAAGAAGACCGAACGGCTGCGCATCACGCCAACGCCGCTGCATTCCGATACCGATATCGCCCATCTCGTCGAGGCGCTGCATTCGCTCTGGTCGCGTTGTGCGCTCGCAAGGCACGTCGCCTGATTTTTCGATGATCGCTCGGTTCGAACCGTAATTCAGGGCCTCCACTGGAGGTTCTGACAGCGATCGGTCTTGCTCCCGCAAAACGCCGCAATAAACCTCCCTTGCCCTTCCAAGATCATCCGCTCTGCGCTTGGTCTTAACACTGATGACACATCGCAATTGGCCTGACCGATGCGCATGGATCTTTCCCTGTGCTTGCGTCCTCCCACAAACTGCGCCGCCGATCCGAGCCTTGGGGTCGTATGAGAAAACCTTTTCTCACTTGACATAGGGATTGGTAAAAGCTTTTCTCAGATCACTTCAGAAGGAGGACGTTCTGAACATATCGGGAGGAAAAAGAGGCAGGATCACCATCCACGAGGTGGCGGCGGCTGCCGCGGTGAGCATCTCGACGGCGTCGAAAGCTCTCAATGATACCGGCCGGATGGGGTCGGAAACGCGCGAGCGGGTGAAGCGGATCGCCGCCGAAATCGGATACCGGCCGAATGCGCTGGCGAGAGGTCTTCTCAGCAAGCGCAGTTTCACCATCGGGCTGCTGACGAACGACACCTATGGCCGGTTCACGCTGCCTGTCATGGCGGGGATCTCGGACGCACTTGTCGATCACGGCGTTTCCGTCTTCCTGTGTGCCATTGAAGACGATCCGGCGCTCGCCCAGATCCATGTCGACGCGATGCTGGACAAACAGGTCGACGGCATCATCGCGACGGGAAAACGCCTGGATCGGCGCCTGCCGGTCGATCTGTCGAATTTGCATGTGCCTGTCGTCTACGCATTCACGGAGGGGACGCAGAACAGCGTGACCTTCCGGTCTGACGACGAACAGGGTGCGCGGCTGGCGGTGGAATGGCTCGTGAAGATCGGGCGGCGCCGGATTGCGCACATCACCGGGCCGGAGGATTTCTTCTCGGTGCGGGAACGTGCCGGCGCCTATCACGAGGTGGCCGGTCACCGCGAACCGGTGCTCTACGGCGTCTGGTCGGAAAGCTGGGGCCATGAGGCGGTCGAACAGCTTTGGAAGAGACCGGGAGAAAAACCGGATGCGCTCTTCTGCGGCAATGACCAGATCGCCCGAGGTGCTGCGGATGCGTTGCGCGAGCGCGGCGTCAAGGTGCCGCAGGACGTCTCGGTCATCGGCTTCGACAATTGGGAGATTGTCGCGGCCCAGACGCGGCCGCCGCTGACGACGGTGGACATGGAACTGAAGGAGCTCGGGCGGCAAGCCGGATTGACGGTGCTTGCGCTTGCGGAAGGACGGCCTGTCGAGCCGGGAGTGAGGAAATTGCCGTGCCGGCTGATCGTCCGGCAGTCATGCGGGGGTAAAGCCCCCCGGGGATGAGAACAAGAGAATGAGCAAAGGCGCGAGGAGATGCGCCATATCGGGAGGAGTGTCATGATCAAGCGTCTTTTGGCGGCGACCAGCATCGCTACCTTATGTCTGGTGTCGGCCGCGTCGGCTGCCGAAAATGTCGAAATGTGGGTTCGCTCGGGGATCGGCGACGCCTTCAAGAAGGTCGTCGAAGCCTATAATTCCGGTCACGAGAACAAGGTCGTGATGACCGAGGTGCCGTTCTCCGAGCTGGTGCAGAAATATGCGACGGCGATCGCCGGCGGACAGGCGCCGGACGCCCTGTCGATGGACCTCATCTATAACCCTGCCTTTGCCGCGGCCGGCCAGCTGGAAGATCTGACGGACTGGGCAAAATCCCTGCCGTATTTCAATTCGCTTTCGCCATCGCATGTTCGCTTGGGCACCTATCAGGACCGGATCTACGGCCTGCCGCTTTCGGTCGAAACATCCGTCTTTGCCTGGAACAAGGATCTCTACAAGAAGGCCGGTCTCGACCCGGAAAAGGCACCTGTGAATTGGGACGAAATTACCGCCAATGCCGAGAAGATCCGGGCGCTCGGTGACGACACCTATGGCTTCTATTTCTCCGGCGGCGGCTGCGGCGGCTGCATGATCTTCACCTTCACGCCGCTCGTCTGGGGTGCGGGCACCGATATCCTGTCGGCCGACAGCAAGACGGCGACGCTCGATACGCCTGAGATGCGCAAGGCCGTCGATATCTACCGCAACATGGTCAAGAAGGACCTGGTGCCGGCGGGAGCGGCCAGCGACAACGGCGCGAACTTCCTGACCTTCACCAACGGCAAGATCGGCCAGCAAAGCCTCGGCGCCTTTGCCATCGGCACGCTGGTGACCGAGCATCCCGATATCAACTTCGGCGTGACGCTCATTCCCGGCGTCGGCGGGAAGCCTTCGTCCTTTGCCGGCGGCGACAACTTCGTCATCACCAAGGGTACGAAGAAGATCGACGCGGTGAAGGAGTTCCTCGAATATGTGTATTCGATGGACGGCCAGAAGATCATGGCGAAATATGGCAGCCTGCCGACGCGCGGCGATATCGCCGACAAGGTGCTTGAGGGCCTCGATCCGCGCATGCAGGTCGGCCTGAAGGCGATCGGTGTGGCCAAGACCCCCTATACGCTGCAGTTCAACGACCTGATCAACAGCGCCAACGGGCCATGGGCAAGCTTCACCAACGCCGCGATCTTCGGCGACGACGTCGACGGCGCGTTTTCGAGTGCGCAATCGGAAATGCAATCGATCATCGATAGCGGCCAGTAAACTCTCCCCCGGCCGCGGCCGGGGAGCGGTGGCAGCTTCCCGGCCAATCCCACTCGACAGATGCGGAGCGTTTTGATGACCGGTTCCGGTTCAGAGATTCTATTGCCTCGGCGCAGGCGACGGCGCCGATCGAACTGGCGCGGCCTCGTCTACATCGCGCCGGCCATGGCGCTGGTCATCGTCTTCTTCATCATGCCGGTTCTCTTCACCGGATGGATGAGCCTGCATAACTGGCCGCTGATGGGGGCGTCCCGCTGGATCGGCTTCAACAATTATGTCCGCATGGCCAACGACACCCGCTTTATGACGGCGCTGAATTTCACGGCCTATTACACCGTGATCGTCACCATCGCGATCTTCGCGATCGCCTTTCCGCTGGCAATCTTCGTCGAGAAGGAACGGCAGTTCGTCGGCGCCTACCGGACGATCATCTTCCTGCCTGTCGTGGTCGGTCTTGCGACAGCCTCCCTGCTCTGGGTCTGGCTCGCCAATGTCGATAGCGGCTTCATCGGCCCGGCCTTGAGAGGGCTCGGCCTCGTCGAAAAGAGCCCCAATCTTCTTGCGACTTTCGACACCGCCTTTTTGACGATCGTGGTGATGGTCGTCTGGAAGATCGCCGGCTTCACGATGATCATTCTTTTGACCGGGCTTCAGGCCATTCCGTCCGAGCTGACGGAGGCGGCCCGCATCGACGGCGCCGGCCGCTGGCAGCGTTTCCGGCATCTGACGCTGCCGCTGATGCGCAAGACGATCGCGCTGGCGCTGATCGTCTCCGTCACCGGTTCGATCCTCGCCTTCGACCAGTTCTACATCATGACGTCAGGCGGACCGCAGAACAAGATGATCTCGGTGGTCTACTACATCTTCAATCAGTCCTTCGTGTCGTTCAATCTCGGTTATGGCGCAGCACTGTCGATCGTGCTTCTCGCCATTCTGGTGGCGATCAGCATCGTGCAGCTCTGGCTGCTTCGCGTCGGGGAGGAGCGTCCATGACCACGTCAAGGGAACGCCGCGCGCGCAAGGCCATCCGGACGAAGTCGGCCTATCATCTGACCGGCATCGCCATATCGCTCTTCTTTCTCGCCCCCTTCGTGATCACGCTGTTGTCCTCCTTCCGGCATGGCACGGAGGCCAGCCTGCCGCCCTTGCCGCCCTGGCCGACATCCGGCGTCAGCATCGATTCCTACGCGCTGCTCGATACGTTCGGCGCCGGCATCTGGCAGCACATGATCAATTCGCTATTCGTTTCGGTCGCCACCGTGGTGCTCACCGTCGCCGTCAGCCTGCTCGCCGGTTACGGCTTCTCGCGCTACCGGTTCCCGCTGAAGAATGCGCTCTTCGTGCTGATCATCGCGACGCTGATGATCCCGTTCCAGTCGATCCTGACGCCGCTCTTCATCATCCTGGCAAAGCTCGGCCTCAACAATTCGCTGCTTGGGCTGACGCTCGTCTATGTGACGCTGCAACTGCCCTTCTCGGTCTTCATGATGCGCAACGCCTTCGACGCCGTGCCGAAAGAGATTGAAGAGGCCGCACGCATCGATGGGGCGCGGGACCTCAGGCTTCTGGTGCGGGTTCTTCTGCCGCTGGTGCTTCCGGGTGTCGCGACGGTCGCGATCTTTGCCTTCCTCAATGCCTGGAACGAGTTTCTCGCCGCGCTGGTGCTGCTCTCCAGCAATGAGAAATACACCCTGCCGGTGCTGATGACGGCGGTTCGCGCCGGACGGCTCGGCGCCATCAACTGGGGAGCGGTCCAGGCCGGTGTCGTCGTCATGACGATCCCCTGCCTGATCGTCTTCCTGCTCCTGCAACGCTACTACATGCGCGGGCTGATGGCCGGCGCGGTGAAATGATCTTAGAGAAAGTGGAGCCCATGACCAAACCAAGCAACGACCGCCAGTTTCGCCCCGTCGCCGTTCCCGATGTGGAGCTCGGCGGGTTCTGGGGCAAATGGCAGGACGCCGTCTGCAATTCCACTGCCGAGACCCTGCTCGACCGCTGCGTCGAGGCCGGCATGCTCAAGGCGATCGACGTCGATCAGCCGAGCCCCGGCGTCGTCATTCCCATTCAGCCATGGGGCGGCACGACGCAGATGTTCTGGGATTCCGACCTTGGCAAGTCGATCGAAACGATCGCCTATTCTCTCTATCGCCGGCCGAACCCGAAGCTGGAAGCCCGCGCCGATGAGATCATCGACATGTATGAGAAGCTGCAGGACGAGGACGGCTATCTGAACGCCTGGTTCCAGCGCGTGGAGCCGAACCGCCGGTGGACCAATCTGCGTGACCATCATGAGCTCTATTGCGCTGGCCACCTGATGGAAGCCGCAGTTGCCTATTATCAGGCGACCGGCAAACGCAAACTGCTCGACATCATGTGCCGCTATGCCGATTACATGATCAAGATTTTCGGCCACGGCGAAGGCCAGATATCAGGCTATTGCGGCCACGAGGAAGTCGAGCTGGCGCTGGTCAAGCTCGCTCGCGTGACCGGCGAGAAGAAATATCTCGAATTGTCGAAATACTTCATCGACGAACGCGGCACCGAACCGCATTTCTTCACCGCCGAGGCAAGCCGCGACGGGCGCGATGTCTCCGAGTACCACCAGAAGACCTATGAATATGCGCAGGCGCACCAGCCGGTGCGCGCGCAGACAAAGGTCGTCGGCCACGCGGTGCGCGCCATGTATCTCTATTCCGGCATGGCCGACATCGCCACCGAATACAAGGACGACAGCCTGACGGCAGCGCTGGAAACGCTCTGGGACGATCTGACGACCAAGCAGATGTACATCACTGGCGGTATCGGGCCGGCTGCCTCCAACGAGGGCTTTACCGATTACTTCGACCTGCCGAACGATACCGCCTATGCGGAGACCTGCGCCTCGGTCGGCCTGGTGTTCTGGGCGAGCCGCATGCTCGGCCGCGGTCCGGATCGGCGCTATGCCGATATCATGGAACAGGCGCTTTATAACGGCGCGCTGCCTGGCCTTTCCACAGACGGCAAGACATTCTTTTATGACAACCCGCTCGAAAGTGCCGGCAAGCACCACCGGTGGAAGTGGCACCATTGCCCCTGCTGCCCGCCCAACATCGCCCGGCTGGTGACCTCCATCGGCTCTTACATGTATGCCGTCGCGGACAACGAAATCGCCGTTCATCTCTATGGCGAGAGCACCGCGCGGCTGAAGCTTGCCAACGGCGCCGAGGTGGAGCTCGGGCAGACCACCAACTATCCGTGGGACGGTGCGGTCGCCTTCACCACCAGGCTGGAGAAGCCGGCGAAGTTTGCACTGTCGCTGCGCATTCCCGACTGGGCCGAAGGCGCAACCCTCAGCGTCAATGGAGAGATGCTCGATCTCAACGCCAATATGCGCGACGGATATATCAGGATCGATCGTGAGTGGGCCGCGGGCGATCGTGTCGCCCTCTACCTGCCGCTGGCGCTTCGGCCGCAATATGCCAACCCGAAGGTGCGCCAGGACGCCGGCCGCGTCGCGTTGATGCGTGGCCCGCTGGTCTATTGCGTCGAAACCACCGACAATGGCGAAGACCTCAATGCCATCGTCCTGCCCCGTGAGCTCTCCACAGCCGAAACCGTCATGCTGAAGGATCTCAATGATGCCGTCGCCCTCGATCTCAAGGTCGAGCGCGAGGAAACATCGAACTGGGGAACGCCGCTCTACCGCAAAGCGCCGGCCGAAAGGCAGGTCGCCACCGCGCGTTTCGTGCCCTATCATCTCTGGGACAACCGAGCGCCCGGAGAGATGCTCGTCTGGGTCCAGTCGGACAAATAGGTCTTTGGGGATGACGAACGGTATGGGTAACAAGAGCGTCGTGCTCCAGGACGTGCGAAAAAGCTATGGCAATCTGCAGGTGGTCCATGGGATCGACCTGACGATCGCGGAGGGCGAATTCGTCGTCTTCGTCGGCCCTTCCGGCTGCGGAAAATCGACGCTTCTTCGCATGATCGCCGGCCTGGAAGACGTGACCGACGGGGAGGTCGAGATCAAGGGACGCATCGTCACCGATCTCGATCCATCCGAGCGCGGCATCGCCATGGTCTTCCAATCCTACGCGCTCTATCCGCATATGAGCGTGCGCGACAACCTGGCCTTCGGCTTGAAGATGGCGCGCACGAATGCCGCGGAGATAGAGACACGCGTCAAGGCCGCTTCCGCAATCCTGAAGATCGACCATCTTCTCGACCGGCGGCCGGGACAGCTTTCCGGCGGCCAGCGGCAGCGTGTGGCGATCGGCCGGGCGATCGTGCGCAAGCCGGATGTCTTCCTGTTCGACGAACCGCTGTCCAATCTCGATGCGGAACTGCGCGTTTCGATGCGCATCGAGATCGCCCGCCTCCACCGCGAACTCGGCAACACGATGATCTATGTCACGCACGACCAGACGGAGGCGATGACGCTCGCCGACAAGATCGTCGTCCTGCGCGACGGCCGCGTCGAACAGGCGGGAACGCCACGGGAAATCTACGAAAATCCCTCGAATACCTTCGTGGCGGGCTTCATCGGCTCGCCGAGGATGAACCTGCTCAATGCCCGTTGGGGTGAGGGGGGCCTGGTCGAAGTCGCCGGTCGGCAGATCGAAAGCGGCCTGCCGCCGGCGGACAGGCCGTTTGGTGGCGCGGTGACGCTCGGTCTGCGGCCGGAGCATCTGAAGGTGGCATCCGACCTTTCGGGCAGCCTGACGGCCAGGGTGGATTTTTCGGAGTATCTCGGCGGAACGCAATATCTCTATTGCCAGCTTGCCGATGGCCAGTCGCTGACCGTCGAGCATCGGTCACCGATCAGTATCGCGGCGGGCGAGCAGGTGAGCCTGCTGTTTGAACCGTCTGATTGCCGGTTGTTCGACGAGGGCGGGAACCGGTTGAGCTAATCGCGGCCGTCAGGATCACAGGCGGGCGAGCACTCGGCGATCGGCCCGTCTGAACTTCACTCGGCGATCGCCAGGGTCATGAGCTCTGCCGCTCTTTGCCGGGCTTCCCTGTCGGCGGCGAAGACATCGTCCATGCCGGAAGCCGCCGGCAGGCGGGCCAGATCGTCCATCACCCTCTCGGTGACCTCGGCCATTGCGAGGAAGGACAGTCGCCCTTCGATGAAGGCTTCGAGCGCCACTTCCTTGGCGCCGTTCAGCACCGCGCCCTGAACGCCGCCGCGCGTCATCGCCAGGCGCGCGAGCCGCAGCGCCGGAAACCGCACTTCATCCGGCGCCTCGAAATCCAGCCTGGCGAGCTTGGCGAAATCCAGCCGCTCGACCGGCAGGTTCGGCCGGCGCGGAAAGGACAGGGCATAACCGATGGCGGTGCGCATATCGGGCGCGCCAAGCTGCGCCAGCACAGACCCATCCGTATAGCCGACCATGGAATGGATGATCGATTGCGGGTGGAAGATGACCTCGATTTGTTCGGGGCTGAGGCCGAAAAGGTGCCGGGCTTCGATCATCTCCAGCGCCTTGTTGAACATCGAGGCGCTGTCGATCGAGATCTTCAAGCCCATCGACCAGTTCGGGTGGGCGCGCGCGGTTTCCACCGTCACATCAGCCATGTCACGCAGCGAGGCGGTGCGGAAGGGGCCGCCCGACGCCGTCAGGATGACCCGCTCGACGGCGTGGCGCTGGTTCTCTTCCAGCACCTGGAAAATCGCGTTGTGCTCGCTGTCGACCGGAAGCAGCCTGCCGCCGCCTTCGCGGATCGCTGCGATAAAGAGATCACCGGCCGATACCAGGCATTCCTTGTTGGCAAGAGCGATATCGGCGCCGCGGCGCGCAGCGGCAAGCGTCGGCGCCAGGCCCGCAGTGCCGACGATTGCTGCCATCACCCAGTCGACTTCGCGGTCGGCGGCTTCCATCAGGCCGGATTTTCCCGAGGCGACCGCGATGCCGGTGCCGGAAAGTTCGCTCTTCAGTGATTCGTAATGGCGGTCGTTTGCCGTCACCGCCAGCCGCGCGCCGGATGATTTCGCCTGCCGGGCCAGCAATTCGACATTGCCGCTGCCGGTCAGCGCGGCGATTTCGAAGTTCTCCCGTCCGCCCAGGTGATCGACGACATTGAGTGTATTCTGGCCGATCGAACCCGTCGAACCGAAGATGCTGAGGCGCCGCGGCGCGCTTTTGCCGGTCATCATGTAGAATTTCGCGAAAATTTCTCTCGTAGGCTCAGGCTCTACTAGGCTTTGGAGGGGGCGGCAAGTGTGCGGTGCAGCAGATTTCAACCCTTGAGGGGTTTACAGCACGGCGGTTGGATGTGATCCTTCTAACATTGCTTGAGGAATCGCGGTTCCGTTGCGGCTGGTTTCGGTCGCATGGGCAATTTGAGGCGCTAAGGCGTCTATTGAAGAACAGGCACTCGGTGCCGCCGGCTTTCCGAGCCAACCATTAAATCGAGGATGAAACCGGGATGAGCGGCTTGGCCGAGATCCCTCATCGCGTTCGCTGCGAGCGCTTCTGTGTGCTGCTGCTTCGGTTTCGGAGCCGCAGCCCTGTGTCAGGCAAAACGTTCTTACCTTCATGACGACAATCAAAATAGCATGCATTCTTTTCGCCATCCTGCCCTCGCTCACCGCCGCAGCGCGGGCGGACGACCTGCTGATCTGGTCGCCGGCCAAGCTTTCGGACCGGTCCTACAAGGCGACGATGGGGTTTCGTTTGCCGGCGGAATGGGAAACGAGCGCCGGCGCCGATATTGCGCTGGCCTCGACCAAAGGCGGGGCGCTGCTGCCCGATTCCGAACAGGCAATGCTTTGGGGCCGGATCATCAGGACGAGCGTCACCCCGGCAAGCCGGTCACAGCAGGGCGCGAGCGTCAGCGTCGATACGCTGCGCGGCAGCGGCGCGCTGACCCTCAGCCGCTCGCGAAGCTGGATCCTATCCGATTCGCTCGACATGCAATCGAGCCGGTCCATCAGCGTGCAATATGACGCGGTCGAAGCCCGGCAGGCTTCGGTGACGGCATCGCAGGCGCTGAAGCTCATCCATCCCTGGACGGGAACCTCGCTTTCGGCAGGGACAGGCGTCAGCAATGCCAGCGGCGACTTCTCAAGCACGGTGGGGGTCAGCCAGACCATCCTGCCGAACCTCAATCTCGATGCCTCGGTGAGCAATCCATTTTCGGGGGGTGAGGCAGGCAGCGTCAATCTCCGCTACCGCGTCAACTGGTAGCGGCGCTGAAACCAAACTCTGTCGAAGGGCGTTTCCTCTGCAGGTTTCACGGAGGAATGGATCATGGTTTTCAAGGAGCAGACATTTCACGGGCTCGAACCCGAGATGGAAGCGGAAATCGCCAATCGTGCATCGGTCGAGGCAGCCGTCGCCAATGCGCTGGCGATCGCCGGCGGTATCGATGCGTCTGATGTCGAAGTGACGATGGAGAACGACCAGATAGTGCTGAGCGGCACCGTCGGCACGGTCGGCGAGATCGACCGGGCAACCGCGGTTGCCAAAGCCGTCGAGGGCGTGCATGCGGTGCTAAACCGGATCCTGCTTGGCGGATCCTCGCTCGACGGCACGCATTAATCATATGGCGGGCCGCTCCAGGGCCAGACCCTGCCGGACGAGGACTATTCCCACGTCGCCGCTATAAGTTGGCACTCAGCTGATCAACCGGCGAAGCGTTCGACGAGGAAGGACGAGCCGGCCAGACGATCCGTTTTATGTGCGGCGCCCGATCCCTGCGGCTGGTAGGCGATGGCGAGCAGCAGGACACTGACGGCGACATAAGCGATGGCCAAAAGAATCATCTTGATACGCATGATGAATACTCCTGTTTCACAATAAACGCGGCTGATATTGCGAAGTTCCTCATCGGCGAGATCAAATGGAAAGCCCGGCTGGGAAGATCAGCCGGGCTTTTCCTGCAGGGATTGCCTTATCGGCAGATTCGGGTTTCCTTGACGACCGTATGGCCGTGACGGCGGATTTTCTCCGTCTTGGTGAAGCAGTCCTGCGAGACGTGGCGTGGCCTCATGTGATGGCGGTAATAGGGCCGTTCCGCATGACGGTAAGTGGGGCGCGCATCATCCGTGGTGATGGTCACACTTGCCGCCTGGGACGGCATTGCGGAAAAGATGGACGCAGCAGTGAGCGTGCAGGCAAGGATAATCTGTTTCATGACAAGCCTTTCTTTCTAAGTTGGTCACGGCATCAACTCGCTGGAAGTACAGTCGGTTCAATCACATAGAGTTACCGATTGTGTCGAAGGCAGAAACCTTTGACGCGCCGGATCGTTAGCGCAGCGGGATAGCCGGAGGCATAGATCATGGGACCGATTGCAAGGATCATCACTGTCGTCGCCGGGCTTGCCGGCGGCACGGTCTTTTCGCAGGCGCCGGAATTTGCGCAGCAATACCGCCAGCGGATTGGTGGGGCGATCGACGAATTGCGGGTCATCGTCGAGGATTTCAATGCCCAGGCGGCCGAGCATCACCTCGATCGCCAGCAGGCGCTGAACGCCTATGCGCAATCATCCGACGATTTTCTGCGCGACCGCGGCGTCTCGATGCGCAGCACGATCACGCGTTACGAAACGCTGTTGTCGCAACAACTCCACCTCGGCACCGCCGCACCCGTCGCCAAGCCTTTCATCCTGCTGCGGGAGGCGGATGAGGGCGTTCTCGCCAATACCTGGCGCGACTTCGTACCCGGCGTGCCCGTCAGTTTTGCCGGTCTAGTCTGGGGCGCGATTGGATTTATCGGCGGCTGGGTCGTGGCTGCGCTGCTGGGATTGGGTGCGCGGCGGGTCACGAGGACACGGCGCGTCCATCGTCAGGTGCGGTGAACCAATCGGTGGCGAACGCGGCTTGGCGCACTGAAGATCGAACGGTCTTCGAGCTCATTTTCGAGAATGGTTTAAGAACTTTGCCCGCGGGTTGGCCCACCTGAACGGCGAGGCGAAACGACTGGCCCCGGAACGGGATGATATCAGTCAAGCTTTGCGCTGAAATGACCCCCGCCAAACTTCGGCGGGGGCGTCGATATTGATCGGAACCGGTTCGTTCAGTCGCCTTGTTACGTGGACGCTGCCGCTTCCTTGGTGATGCCACCTGAAAGCAAACGCCAAATGCCGAATGCCACTACGCCCATCGCGAGGAAGATCACAAAGATCAGGAAGTTGTAGTAGATCATCGCCGCCAGCGCGACGAGGGCGAGCCCGAGGGCAATGGCTGGCACCACGGGATAACCCCAGGCCCTGAAGGGTCGGGCGAGTTCAGGTTCGGCCTGACGCAGCTTGAACAGCGACGCCATCGAGACGATGTACATGATGATCGCGCCAAACACCGACATGGTGACAATATTGGCGGTCAGCGGCAAACCGCCGATCTGGATCAGGCTGTCGGAAAAGATGGCTGCGATGCCGACGGCTCCACCTGCAAGGACTGCGAGATAAGGCGTGCGGAATTTCGGATGGATTTTTGCAAGGACTTCCGGGAGGTAGCCGGCGCGGCCCAGCGCAAAAATCTGCCTGGAATAGCCCATGATGATGCCGTGAAAGGAAGCAATCAGGCCGAACAGACCGATCCAGACCAGCATATGCAGCCAACCGGAGGATTCGCCCACGACCGCCTTCATCGCCTGCGGTAGCGGATCGTTGATGTTGGACAGCGTGCGCCAGTCGCCGACGCCACCGGCGAAGATCATGGTGCCGAAGGCGAGGAAGACGAGTGTCAGAATACCCGCAATATAGGCAATGGGAACGGTGCGGGTGGGGTTCTTGGTCTCCTCAGCCGCCATCGCCGCACCTTCGATCGCCAGGAAAAACCAGATGGCAAATGGAATGGCGGCAAAGATGCCTCCAATGGCACCGACCGAGAATTCAGGGGCGCCAGCCCAGCCATTGGCCGCGAAATTGGCAAAAGAGAAGCCCGGCGCAACGACACCCATAAAGATCAGCAGTTCGGCAATCGCCAGAATGGTGATGAAGAGTTCGAAGGTTGCCGCGATGGTAACTCCGACGATATTGAGCGCCATGAAAATGATATAGGCGCCGACAGCCGCCACTTTCGGATCGAGGCCCGGGAACTGCACATTGAGATAGGCGCCGATGGCCAGCGCGATGGCCGGAGGGGCGAAGACGAATTCAACCAATGTCGCAAAGCCCGCAACGAAGCCGCCGAGCGGGCCGAAAGCCCTGAGCGCATATGCAAAAGGGCCGCCGGCATGGGGAATAGCCGTCGTCAGCTCCGTGAAGGAGAAAATGAAGGTGGTGTACATCACGGCGATCAGGATTGTGGTGATCAAGAACCCGAGTGTGCCGGCAGCCGCCCAGCCATAGCTCCAGCCGAAATATTCGCCGGAGATGACGAGGCCGACGGCAAGTCCCCATAAATGCAGCCCGGTCAGGCTTTTGGCGAGCGTCGGTTGAGAATTTGACATGATTGTTCCCCTTTTTTGTAGATTGAATTTTATGCTTCTTGATGTGGCAGCGCTTCTATGGCGCCTTCGGCATTTTCCTTGAGATCGACACCAGTCAGCTGCAAGCGAAGCGCCTCCCGGACGATCCAAACGATCTTGTCCGCTGCGACCTCGTAGCTGAGCCCATCGGCATGAATATTCGAAATACAGTTGCGCTCGCTGTCACGCCGTCCCGATTGCGGTCGGAACGTGATGTAGGCGCCGAGACTGTCAGGTACGCTTAGTCCCGGCCTCTCGCCGATCAGCACGATCGCAACTTCCGCACCAAACGCTGCGGCTGCCTCATCACCAAATGCCACCCGCGCCTGCTCGCCCAATATCACCGGGGCGACGCTGAAGTCGCCGAGACGCTTCATGCATGCCTTAAACAGCGGCACCGCATGGTGCTCGACCGCCGAGGCCGAAAGTCCGTCTGCGATGATGAAGGCGATATCATAGCGATCGCCTGAGCTCGGGAGATCGGCTGCGTTGGTCTGACGGCCGAGATCCGGGCGCGCCAGATAGATCGTACGGTCTTTGGCGCGAGACCGAATCCGGACCGTCGGCACGGGAGCAAGCTGCTTGGCAAGGGCGATAAAATCCACTTGCCCGTGCACCGCATCCCGCGCCCGGGCATGGGCAAGCTGGAAGTCGAGAATTGCCGATGTCGGTAAAGCGTCGCCTGCCCTTCCAAGCCCAATCCGGGCGCGTGTGGCGTTGCGGAACCGCGCAAACGGATCTCGTTCGAAGGGAGTCATGCCGATGCCCTGTAGCTCAAGAGGTTACGAGAAAAGGCGCCCGAGGCGCTGGCAGGCGCAAGACGACCCGCGTGATCAAGCATGCCCATGCGATGGAGCCAGGCTTCGAACTCCGGAGCGGGCGGACGATTGAACTGGTGCCTGAGGCCGACAATATCGTGGTAGGAAAGGCTCTGATAATTGAGCATGACGTCGTCGGCGCCGGGCACTGCGATCAGAAAGCTGACGCCCGCAACAGTCAGCAATACCATCAGATTATCCATATCGTCCTGGTCGGCTTCAGCATGGTTCGTGTAGCAAACGTCGACCCCCATCGGCACACCAAGCAGTTTGCCGCAGAAATGGTCTTCGAGCCCGGCGCGGATAATTTGCTTGGCGTCGAAAAGATATTCGGGGCCAATGAAGCCGACGACTGTATTGACGAGCAACGGATTGAGTTCACGTGCAACGGCATAGGCCCGCGCCTCCACCGTCTGTTCGTCGACACCATGATGGGCGTCGGCCGAGAGAGCGCTGCCCTGGCCGGTCTCCAGATACATGACATTGTTTCCGACCGTGCCGCGCTTCATGGAAAGTGCTGCCTGCTGGCCTTCCCTGAGGACGGCGAGATCGACGCCGAAACCCTTGTTGGCGGCCTCAGAGCCGGCGATTGACTGGAACACCAGGTCGAGCGGCGCTCCAGCCTCGATCGCCTTGATTGACGTGGTGACATGGGTCAATACGCAGGATTGGGTCGGGATATCGAACCGTTCGCGCAGCCGGTCGAAAAGAACCATCAATCTTATGCAGGCCTCGAGATTGTCGGTCGCCGGGTTGATGCCGATCACCGCATCGCCGATCCCATAGAGAAGTCCATCGAGCGTCGAGCCGGCGACGCCTTCAGGATCATCAGTGGGATGATTGGGCTGAAGGCGGCTCGATAGTCGGCCGGGCAGACCGATCGTGGAACGAAAGGCAGTGACCACCCTGCATTTGCCGGCGACGGTGATCAGATCATGGTTGCGCATGATCTTGGAGACCGCCGCGACCATTTCGGGGGTGAGGCCCGGTGCAATGGCAAGCAGTTTTTCGGCGGTCGCGTCATAAGAGAGAAGCCAATCGCGAAACTCACCGACCGTCATATGAGATACCGACGCGAATGCCATCCAATCATGGCGGTCGACGATCAACCGACTGACCTCGTCGGTCTCGTATGGGATGACGAGGTCTTCCAGGAAAGTCTTGAGAGGCATATCCGCGAGCAGGTAGCGGGCGGCCACCCGCCGCTCGTTGCTTGACGCTCCGATCCCGGCCAGCACGTCACCTGATTTCAGCGGCGAAGCGCAAGCCAATACCGATTTCAGATCCTGAAAGACATGGCGTTCGCGTCCTAGAACGATCGAATATGTTGTCATCTGCTCCTGGCCGTCGACCGGCCTATTCCAAATGTCCGAGAACTCATCCACCTTCCGGTTGTGAGCATTCGCTGGCTTCCGCCGAGTATGCTCGGCTCTACGCCAAGCAACGCAAGAAGCGTGCCATTCTTTATGGGCTGGGAGGCCGGGGCAGCCGTGCCAAGGACCTCGCATGGCTGGACCATGACGGCCTACGCTGCGCGCCCATCGCAGAGATCATTTTCAACTAGGGATAGATAATCAGTCGGAGCGATTTATCCACTTTGCGACGGCATGCTCCGATATGCGCACATTTGCGTCGAGCGCACACTGATCGCGAAAATATTCGTTGACCGTTCCTGATCTACTGGTTCTGGCCGCCTGCCTTTTTCGGTGGGGCAGTCTGTGCTGAGACGCGATCGTCAACTTTGAGCGAACTGATCGTGGATCGCCCCCGATGTTGAAAAACTAGCCAGTTGAACGAACCCAATTGATCGCCAATTTCTTCGGCCCAAGAGCTCGGTCGTGCGGCCTCAGGGCGACGCTCGGCCTCGCTGCTAACGGTCAAGGCCGGTTTCTCGTGACATCGTTATTGCATTCTTGCATGTCTGCAGGGACGTACGTTCTGTCGAGGGAGATAGGCATCTGATTGACTGGTGATCCCGGCGCGATTCGAACGCGCGACCCCCAGATTAGGAATCTGGTGCTCTATCCTGCTGAGCTACGGGACCACTTGAGTGCCATGCATACAAAAGGCTTGGCGTGAAGCCAAGCCTTAATTGTTGCTAGAGGCCGAGGCGCTGTTCGGCGAGGCGGACCCAATAGGAGATGCCGTGGGCGATGGCTTCGTCGTTGAAGTCGTAGGCCGGGTTGTGCAGGCCGGCGCTGTCGCCATTGCCGATGAAGATGAAGGCGCCGGGGCGGGCGTTCAGCATATAGGAGAAATCCTCGCCGCCCATCATCGGATCGATTTCCGCGTTGACGTTCGCCTCGCCGGCGATGGCGCTGGCGGTGGCCACAGCATGCTCGGTTTCATCGGCATGGTTGACGGTGACGGGATAGTTGCGATGGAAGCTGATGTCGGCCTCGGCGCCGTGGGCAGCGACCAAGCCCTCGACGATCTGCCGGAACCGCGTCTCGGCGAGCGTGCGCACCTCGGGGTCGAGGGTACGAACCGTACCGGCGAAGGTCGCGTCGTTCGGAATGACGTTATGGGCGAAACCGGCATTGAACTTGGTCACCGAGACGACGACCGAGCGCAGTGGATCGGCAGTGCGCGAGGCGATCATCTGCAGGTTGGCGATGATCTGGGCGCCGATGGCGATCGGGTCGATCGTCCGGTGCGGCTGGGCGGCGTGGCCGCCGCGGCCCTTCACGGTAACGGTGAATTCGTCGGTCGCCGCCATGATCGCGCCCTTGCGGGTGGCGAACTGGCCGACCGGCAGGCCCGGCAGATTGTGCATGCCGTAGACCTCTTCGATATCGAAGCGCTCCATCATGCCGTCCTTGACCATGAGATTGCCGCCGCCGCCGCCTTCTTCGGCGGGTTGGAAGATGACGGCGACATTGCCGTTGAAGTTGCGGGTCTCGGCCAGGTATTTTGCGGCGCCGAGCAGCATGGCGGTGTGGCCGTCATGGCCGCAGGCATGCATCTTGCCAGGCGTCTTCGAAGCCCACGGTTTGCCGGTGATTTCGGTGAGTGGTAGAGCGTCCATGTCGGCGCGCAGGCCGACCGTGCGGGAGCCTTCGCCCTTGCCCTTGATCAGGCCGACGACACCGGTGCGGCCGATACCGGTGACGATCTCGTCGACGCCGAATTCCTTGAGTTTTTCGGCGACGAAGGCGGCC
The DNA here is from genome assembly GCF_012349115.1 of Rhizobium ruizarguesonis. Classification (GTDB taxonomy): domain Bacteria; phylum Pseudomonadota; class Alphaproteobacteria; order Rhizobiales; family Rhizobiaceae; genus Rhizobium; species Rhizobium ruizarguesonis. Next base: position 39,639 of record NZ_PQIG01000069.1, on the reverse strand, counting down.
GTATTTTCCACCGCGAAGAGGAGTTCGGGCCGGGCGTGGATGTGGCGGCGCCATTCGGCGACCTCGTCCTGCAACTCTGCGGCTCTGTTCAAAATCGGCATATCGGCGTTCCTGTTATGAAATCTCGACAATCTTTCATCGCATCACAAGCGTGTGAGGCTGTGGAAATTACTTAGTCAATGACCTTTGCCATGTCATAGCCATATAGGCTAAATAGGGGAAGATTTCGAGATTTTCCTGATATCTGAAGGACGAACCGTGTCGACGCGCCACTTCCGTTTGTTTGCTGCCTTGCGGCCGCTTTCTTTCGTATCAGCGGCGACTGCCGTTTTTCTGGGCTCCGTTTCGCTTGCCCAGGCCAATCCGCATATTCTCGTCGACGTGCAGACAGGCCGCGTGCTCGAGCATGAGGAAGCCTTCCGCAAATGGTATCCGGCCTCGCTGACCAAGCTGATGACCGTCTATACCGTGTTCGATGCGATCCGCGCCGGGCAGATCAGCCTCGATACGCCCATCGTCATGAGCAAGCGCGCCGCCGCGCAGCCGGCTGCCAAGATGTATTTCAAGGCTGGCCAGAAGCTGACGCTCGACAGCGCACTGAAGATCCTGATGGTGAAATCAGCCAATGACATCGCGGTCGCGGTTGCCGAAGCCATTGGCGGCACGCAGGAGGGCTTCGTGACGCGGATGAACGGCGAGGCGCTGAAGCTCGGCATGACGGATTCGCATTTCGTCAATCCGAACGGCCTGCCCGGCAAGGGCCAGTATACGACGGCACGCGACCTTGCGGTGCTGACGGTGGCGCTGCGCCGCGATTTTCCGCAATATGCCGGCTATTTCGCGCTGGAGGGCTTCACCACCGGCCAGCAGAACGTGCCGAGCCTCAACATGCTGATCGGCCGCTTCGCCGGCGCCGACGGCATGAAGACCGGCTTCATCTGCGCCTCGGGCTTCAACCAGATCGGTTCGGCAACGCGCAACGGCCGCACGCTGGTCTCCGTCGTGCTCGGCACCGACAGCCTTGCAGCGCGTGCCGATGCGACGGCGAACCTTTTGCAGAAGGGCTTCACCACCCAGCCTGCCAGCAACGACACGTTGGGTTCGCTGAGACCCTACGGGTCGGGACAGGACCAGGTGACCGACATCAGCGCCGATATCTGCAGCGCCAAGGGCGCCAAGGTGCGCAGCGAAACGCGCGACGAAGTCGGCCGCATGCGAGTGCAGTCACCCTACATCCAGCCAATGGACCACGATCCGCAATTCGTCTTTGCCGGCCTCATTCCGGGCCAGGATCCGCAGCCGGCCGCGCAGCCGGAAAAAATGGCGCGCGGCGATACGGCGGGAGCGATCGCCAACGTGCCGGTGCCGATGCCGCGCCCGACATCCTTTTAAGCTTTTAAGGTAAAATGACATGAGCGCGCTCAACGACAGGATTCCGGTCACCGTCCTGACCGGCTTTCTCGGCGCCGGCAAATCGACGCTGCTCAACCGCATCCTCAAGGATCCCGTGATGAAGGACGCGGCCGTCATCATCAACGAATTCGGCGACGTCGGCATCGACCATCTCCTGGTCGAAAGTTCCGGCGATTCGATCATCGAACTATCAGACGGGTGCCTCTGCTGCACCGTGCGCGGCGAGCTTGTGGATACGCTGGCGAACCTGATGGACGCGGTGCAGACGGGCCGCGTCAAGCCGGTGAAACGCGTCGTCATCGAGACGACGGGCCTTGCCGATCCTTCACCGGTCATGCAGGCGATCATGGGCAATCCTGTCATCGCCACGAATTTCGAGCTCGACGGCGTCGTCACCGTCGTGGACGCGGTGAATGGGCAGCAGACGCTCGACAATCACGAGGAAGCGCGCAAGCAGGCGGCGGTCGCCGACCGGCTGATCGTCTCGAAAAGGGCGATGGCCGAGGCAACGGACGGGCTGGAAAAGCGCCTGCGGGCGCTCAATCCGCGTGCCGTGATGATGGATGCCGACAGCGCCGAAGCGGGCAGTGCCGCGGTGCTGGTCAACGGGCTCTATGATCCGGCGACGAAGATTGCCGATGTCGGCCGCTGGCTGCAGGACGAGGATGCGCACGAGGCGCATCATGATCATGATCACCACGGTCACCACCATCATGATCATCACCATCTTGGTGATCAGGGGCATGCGCACCAGGACCCGCACGACGTCAACCGTCACGATGCCTCTATCCGCTCTTTCTCGATCATCGAGGAGAAGCCGATCGATCCGATGGCGCTTGAGATGTTCATCGATCTCCTGCGTTCGGCCCATGGCGAGAAGCTGTTGCGGATGAAGGCGATCGTGTCCGTCTCCGACCGGCCGGATCGGCCGCTGGTGCTGCATGGGGTGCAGAGCATCTTCCATCCGCCGGTGCGGCTGCCCGCCTGGCCGGGAGAAGACCGGCGCACACGCATGGTGCTGATCACTCGGGATCTGCCGGAAGCCTTCGTGAAGGATCTCTTCGACGCTTTCCTCGGCAAGCCGCGCATCGACATGCCGGATCGTGCGGCGCTCTCCGACAACCCGCTCGCCATCCCCGGCCTCAGAATTTAAAGCATGTCGCGCAAAAGTGTGCAGCGGTTTTGCGCCAAAGACATGCGGAAAACAAAGACCTAAAGTGCGGCAAGCGAATCTGAAAGATCGCGACGCTCTTTAGCGCTTGCGGATCAGGAAGCGGTGGCCGCTTTCGGTCTTTTCCGTCTCGATCAGCTCGTGGCCGTCCTCATTGCAGAAATGCGGCATATCGATCACGGCCAGCGGATCGGTGGTGTCGACGCGAATGAGCGTGCCGCTCGCCATGGCGGCGAGCTTCTTGCGTGTCTTGATCACCGGGAATGGGCATTTCAGGCCGCGAAGATCGTAGAGAACGGGGTTCAAGCCGTTCAGTTCCTCGCCCAGAATTTCCAGAACGGCTTCTTTGCCGTGGCTTCCGCCGTTTCCTGCGGTTCGGGCGCTGTAAAGGCCAGCGGGTTCTGTATCGGCACCGGCACGACCGCAGGTGTCGCGGCAGCGACGGCCACTGCCTGCGGCTGGGCAGGTGCTGCAGGCGGCGTGGCGCCCGGCGCGCTCTTGGCAGCGAGGCCCTGCGCGGTGCGCTTGGCCATCAGGTCTTCAAGTTCGGCGACCTTGACCATGCGGCCGGCTTCCAGCGAGGTGCCGGTCGGAGCGTAGGCGAGTTCGCGGCCCTTGCGCGTCTTGGCGACCACGGCCTTGCGCTCGGCTTCCGTGGGATCGTACCAGGCCATGCCGTCAAATTTGCCCATCGCCTTGGCATAATCGGCATCGTAGGTCTTGCCGTAGGAGGCAAGGGCCGCCGTCAGCGCCGGCGGCGTCGACATCGCAGGGCACTTGCCGGCGGCATTGAAGGCGCTGCCGTCGGTTGCCTGCTGATTGAAGACGTATTTCTTCTCGCAGACATTCACCTCAGGCGGGCGCTTCGTCACTTCGAAATTGTCGTAGCCGACCTTCAGCATCTTCCAGAAGTCGTAACTGCTGTCGAGGCGATGCTTGACCATGTTTTCCGCCGTCATGCGGAAGGGGAAGGCCTGCAGCTGCACAGTCGACTGGCCGCCCTTGAAGGCGTCGCGGGCGAAGGCGTAGATCTCCAGCACCTGCTGGTCGGTCATCGAATAGCAGCCGGAGGACGAGCAGGCGCCGTGGATCATCAGATCGGAGCCGCTGCGGCCGTTCGCCGCGTCGTAGCGGTTCGGAAAGCCGGTGTTGATCGCCAGATAATATTTCGAATTGGGATTCAGGTTGGCGCGCGTCAGGTCGTAGAAACCTTCCGGCGCCTGCCGGTCGCCGGTCTTTACCTTCGGACCGAGACGGCCGGACCAGGCGCAGATCTTGTAATCGGCGATCTTGTCGAAACGGTTGTCGGTCTTCGCCTTCCATATCTCCATGGCACCTTCTTCCTTGAAGATGCGGATCATGATCGGCGAATTGCGGTCCATGCCCTTGGCGGCCATGGCAGTGAGGATATGGCTGGGAAGCGGCTGTTCGACCTTGTTCTTAACCTTGGAAAGATCGACCTGCGCGGTTTCCAACGCGTCATTGCAGCCGGACAGAGCCAGCGCCATGAGGGAAATATAGGCAAAATGACGTATGCGCATCCAAACTAGCCCATAAATATAATACGACCCGGTCCGCCTATGGAGTCCGGGCATCAGAAGGAATCATAGGCGGCTTATACTTTATAAAATCTTACCAGCCAATGACGTGCCTGGAACATCCCCGCAAGCGCGATTGCTACAGATAACATCAATGTGGCCAAGATTTGGCCCCAATCGCCTAAGAGCCGAATGTCTGCTAGAGATTGCGGCCCATGGCGAGGAATTTCTGTCGGCGGTCGTTGCGCAGCTGTTCGCCGGAGCGGGGTGCCATTTCGGCCAGCGCACCGGCGATTACGTCGCCGGTTGCGGCTATCACGCTGTCCGGATCGCGATGCGCGCCGCCGAGCGGCTCGGAAATGATGCCGTCGATGACGCCGAGCGATTTCAGGTCTTCGGCGGTGATCTTCATGTTGGTCGCCGCTTCACGGGCGCGGGTGGAATCGCGCCAGAGGATGGAGGCTGCCCCTTCCGGCGAGATGACGCTGTAGATCGAATGCTCGAGCATATAGACCTTGTTGCCGGTGGCGATGGCGATCGCCCCGCCCGAGCCGCCTTCGCCGATGACGACGGAGACGAGGGGAACCTTCACGCCCAGGCACATTTCCGTGGAGCGGGCGATCGCCTCGGCCTGGCCGCGCTCTTCGGCGCCGACGCCGGGATAGGCGCCTGCCGTATCCACCAGCGAAATCACCGGCAGGCCGAAACGATCGGCCATCTCAAGGATGCGGATCGCCTTGCGGTAGCCTTCCGGGCGGGGGCTGCCGAAATTGTGCTTCAGGCGGCTCTTGGTGTCATTGCCCTTTTCCTGGCCGATGACGGCGACAGGCTGGCCGCGGAAACGGGCAAGGCCCGCCTGGATCGCGGCATCCTCGGAAAATTTGCGGTCGCCGGCAAGCGGCGTGAATTCCTGGAACAGCGTCTTGGCGTAATCGACGAAATGCGGGCGCTGCGGATGGCGGGCGACCTGCGTCTTCTGCCAGGGATTGAGCTTGGAATAGATTTCAACGATGGCCTCACGGACGCGAACCTCCAGCCTGCCGATCTCATCGGTGGTGTCGATGCTCTCGTCTTCCGTTGCGAGCTTCTTCAGCTCGATGATCTTGCCTTCGAGGTCGGAGATCGGCTTTTCGAAGTCGAGATAATTGTGCATGAGGTGCGTTTCCGTTCCTTGTGCCCGGGGCGTTTTCCTGGCTCCGCCCCTTGTCGCCGGTCCTATTCGTGCTTTTTCGCCTGTTTGGCAAGGGGGTGATGCGTCTGGACAAGCTGCTGCAGCCTCTCTTCGAGGACATGTGTGTAAATCTGCGTGGTCGAAATGTCCGAATGGCCGAGGAGTTCCTGTACGACGCGCAGATCGGCGCCGTTGGCAAGCAGGTGGCTGGCAAAGGCGTGGCGCATGACATGCGGCGAGATCAGCGACGGCGTCAGACCGGCGCGGATCGCCAGGTTCTTGAGGTCGCGGGCGAAAACCTGGCGCGGCAGATATCCCTCCTTCGAGGCGGAGGGAAATAGCCAGGGGCTTTCCTGCGGCGGCTCCTTCGTCGCGGCATTTTCGGCCGCCAGCCGGCGCCCATAGGATTTCAGGGCTGATATCGCCGATTGCGACAGCGGCACCAGCCGTTCCTTGTTGCCCTTGCCGCGGATCATCAGGAAACGGCCCTCCTGATCGAGCACACGGGCAGGAAGCGAGACGAGCTCGCTGACACGCATACCGGTGGCATAGAGCAGCTCCAGCAGCGCCAGCATGCGCAGGCGCTGCAGCTGGCCCGGAGCCGGATCGTCTGCCTCGGCCTCGGCCTGCGAAAGCAACCTGCCGACCTCCTCGACGCCCATCGTCTTCGGCAGCGGACGGCCTTTCTTCGGCGCGTCGAGAATGCCTGTGGGGTCGTCGGTCCTCAGGCCCTCGGCGTAGAGAAACTTGTAGAACTGCCGCATGGCCGCAAGCCGGCGCGCCTGGGAGGAGGGTTTGAAGCCCTTTCGGGCGAGTGAGGAGAGATAGGCGGCGAGATCGGCGGAGGCGGCTTCGGTGAGCCTTATGCTGCGCTCCTTCAGGAAGGATCTGATATCGTCGAGATCGTGTTCATAGGATTGCAGCGTGTTGGCGGCAGCACCCCGTTCGGCGCTCATCATCTCCAGGAAAGATTCCACATGGACGCGGCCGAGATCCACCATGCCGCTCACTTCCTGGTCGTGTCGATCGCGCCCGTGGCGGGCGGATTGACCCGCTCGGACGGAATGCGGATCGTCACGTCGCGCTGCTGCGGCTCCACGAAGGTCACAAGCGCCAGCATCGCTCCGTAGACCGTCCCGGCGAGGATCGCGCAGACGAACAGGAAACGGAACAGGGTCGGCATCCAGCAACTCCTTCATGCTCTGCTTCTGTTATAAGAAGCCTATCTGCAAGTGCAAGAAGCGGTATTCAAGCCATGATTCCCTTGTCCGCGACTTGACGCTCCATCTGCATTTGTCGATACCGTTTGCAAACAAAGTGTGAATGGACCGATGAGTGAACAACTGCTGACCGTTGCTGACAGCTTGAAAGACAGAGCTCGCGCCGCGCTCGGTTCACGCAACCTGATCCTTGTCGGCCTGATGGGCGCCGGAAAATCCTCCGTCGGGCGCATCGTCGCCAGCCAGCTCGCCATTCCCTTCATCGACAGCGATCTTGAGATCGAGCGGGTTTCGCGCATGACGATCGCCGAGCTTTTCGCCGCCTATGGCGAGCAGGAGTTCCGGGCGCTGGAAGCGCGGGTGATCAAGCGGCTGCTGAAGAGCGGGCCGCGCGTCGTCTCCACCGGGGGCGGCGCCTTCATCAACGACCGGACGCGCAAGCATATCAAGAAGGGCGGCCTTTCCGTCTGGTTGAAGGCCGATCTCGACGTGCTCTGGGACCGGGTCGCCAAGCGCGACACGCGGCCGCTGCTCAAGACCGAAAATCCGAAGCAGACGCTCGAGGGCCTGATGAATGCGCGTTATCCGATCTATGCGCAGGCTGATCTGACCGTGCTTTCGCGCGACGTCCGCAAGGAAATCATGGCCGACGAAGTCTTAAAGGCCTTGATCGAAGCTCAGAAGGAAAGTGCAGCGTCATGAATGCGATAACCTCCGCCCCCGCCATCCGAACGGTGCATGTGCCGCTCGGCGAGCGCGCCTACGACATCCTGATCGGGCCGGGGCTGATTGCGCGGGCCGGCGCCGAGATCGCCTCTCGCCTCAAGGGCCGCAAGGCGGCTGTTGTCACCGACGAAAATGTCGCTCCGCTCTATCTCAAAGCCTTCGTCGCAAGTCTGGATGAAGCGGGCATCGCCTCGGCTGAGGTCGTCCTGCCGGCCGGCGAGAAGACCAAGAGCTTCGAACATCTGATCACTGTCTGCGACAAGGTGCTTGAGGCGCGCGTCGAGCGTAACGATTACGTCATCGCGCTCGGCGGCGGCGTCATCGGCGACCTTTCGGGATTTGCGGCCGGCATCGTCCGCCGAGGCGTGCGCTTCGTGCAGGTGCCGACCTCGCTTTTGTCGCAGGTCGATTCCTCCGTCGGCGGCAAGACCGGCATCAATTCTCGGCACGGCAAGAATCTGATCGGCGTCTTCCATCAGCCGGACCTGGTTCTGGCCGATACGGATGTGCTGAATTCGCTGAGCGAGCGTGAATTCCGCGCAGGTTACGCCGAGGTCGCGAAATACGGGCTGATCGACAAGCCGGATTTCTTTGCCTGGCTGGAAGCGAACTGGAAGGCGGTTTTTACCGGCGGCTCCGCGCGCATCGAGGCGATTGCCGCGAGCTGCCAGGCGAAGGCCGATGTCGTTGTTGCCGACGAGCGCGAGAACGGCCCGCGGGCGTTGCTCAATCTCGGCCATACTTTCGGCCATGCGCTGGAAGCGGCGACCGCCTATGACAGCTCCCGCCTCGTGCATGGCGAGGGCGTTTCGATCGGCATGGTGCTGGCGCACGAATTCTCCGCACGAATGAACCTTGCAAGCCCGGACGACGCGCGGCGTGTCGAGCGGCATCTGAAGGAGGTCGGCCTGCCGACCCGCATGTCCGACATTCCGGGCGACCTGCCGCCGGCTGAAATGCTGATGGACGCGATCGCCCAGGACAAGAAGGTCAAGAGCGGCAAGCTCACCTTTATCCTGACGCGCGGCATCGGCCAGTCCTTCGTCGCCGATGATGTGCCGGCGTCCGAAGTGATCAGCTTTCTCAGGGAAAAACACCCTTGATAGCGATCGAAGGCGCTCTGGCATTTCTGGAAACATATTGGCCGGAAATCCTTTCGATCACGGCACTCGTGCTCATGTCAGCCTTCTTCTCCGGCTCGGAAACCGCGCTTACCGCCGTTTCGCGCAGCCGCATCCATACACTGGAGGCGAACGGCGACGAGCGCGCCGGCCTCGTCCGGCAACTGATCGAACGGCGCGATCGGTTGATCGGCGCGCTGCTGATCGGCAACAATCTCGCTAACATTCTCTCCTCCTCGATCGCCACCAGCCTTTTCCTCGGGCTGTTCGGCAATTCCGGCGTGGCGCTGGCGACGCTTGCGATGACCGTCATCCTGGTCATCTTCGCCGAAGTGCTGCCGAAGAGCTGGGCGATTTCGACGCCAGACCGCTTCGCGCTCGCCATCGCCGTTCCGGCCAAGCTCTTCGTCACCGTCGTCGGCCCGGTTTCCTCCTTCGTCAACGCGATCGTCCGGCAGATTCTGTCGCTGTTTGGCATCAACCTCTCTCGCGAGACGTCGATGCTGACGGCGCATGAGGAGCTGCGCGGCGCCGTCGACCTGCTGCATCGCGAGGGATCGGTGGTGAAGGCCGACCGCGACCGCCTCGGCGGCGTGCTCGATCTTAGCGAACTCGAACTGTCCGACATCATGGTTCACCGCACCGCGATGCGGGCGATCAACGCCGACGATCCGCCGGAAGCGGTGGTGCGCGCCATCCTCGAAAGTCCCTATACGCGCATGCCGCTCTGGCGCGGCACGATCGACAACATCATCGGCGTCGTCCACGCCAAGGATCTGCTGCGGGCGCTTGCCGAGCCGAATATGGAGCCGCAGAACCTCGATATCGTGAAGATCGCCCAGAAGCCGTGGTTCGTGCCCGATAGCACCAACCTCGAAGACCAGCTCAACGCCTTCCTGCGGCGCAAGCAGCATTTCGCCGTCGTCGTCGATGAATATGGCGAGGTGCAGGGCATCGTCACGCTGGAGGATATTCTCGAGGAAATCGTCGGCGACATTTCCGACGAACACGATATCGAGATACAGGGCGTGCGTCAGGAGGCCGATGGTTCCGTCGTCGTCGACGGCGGCGTTCCGATCCGCGACCTGAACCGCGCGCTCGACTGGAACCTGCCCGATGAGGAGGCGACGACGATCGCCGGCCTCGTCATCCACGAATCGATGACCATCCCGGAAGAGCGTCAGGCCTTCACCTTCTACGGCAAGCGTTTCGTCGTCATGAAGCGGGAGAAGAACCGCATCACCAAGCTGCGCATCCGGCCGGCCGGGGAAGACGGCGCAAAGCCATCCTGATCCCAGCAATTCAATTGTTACAGCGTTGTTTGCGCGTCTGAAAAGACGCGCGGCGCTGTAGGATTGCGGGCCGCCAATGCCTATATAGGCTTTGGTGGCGCTACCAGCGGGTCGGTTCGCCGGGTGCTGCCGGTTCGACGGCCAGCGCATGCAGACCGGCATCGAGCTCCGGTTTCAACAGGTCGGTGATCGCCCGGTGACGCGCCAGCCGCGACATGCCGGCGAATTTCCCGGAAACGATCCTCACCCGCATATGGGTTTCGCCGGTGCCGGTGATATCGGGCTGGTGGCCGGCATGCAGATGGCTTTCGTCGATGACGCTCAGGCGTTCGGGCGCGAAGGCTTCAACAAGTTTTTCTTCGATGCGGGTTCGCAGGGTCATCATCCGGTCTTGCTGGTTCGCGAAAAGGGTTCCTACCAAGCCTGCAACATTCCCATTTGTCAATTCTTGTTGTCGCTTCGCGACAGCCCCATAATTAGCGCCGTCATGAGACTTGATTCCAAATATTTCGATCGCATCCGAACACGCCGCAAACGCGAGCCAGAGACAGAGCAGGCGCCGCCTACCTGTCAATGGGACGGGTGCGACAAGAAGGGGGCGCATCGCGCTCCCGTCGGCCGCAATGCGGAAGGCCAGTTCTTCTTGTTCTGCTTCGAGCACGTCAAGGAATACAACAAGGGCTACAATTATTTCTCCGGTCTTTCGGACGGCGAGATCGCGCGTTACCAGAAAGAGGCGATCACCGGCCATCGGCCGACATGGACGGTCGGCGTCAACAAGGCGGCGAAGGACAGTCCGCTGCATTCGGAGATCCGCTCCGGCGCCTATACGCGTGTTCGCGATCCCTTCGGCTTCGTCAAGGAAGGCGGCAAGGGCAGCGGACCGCGTTTTCCGCAGGCGCGCAAGCTGAAATCGCTTGAGACCAAGGCCTTCGAAACGATGGGCCTCGACGCCAATGCGACATCGGCGGAGATCAAGAGCCGCTACAAGGAACTGGTGAAGAAACACCATCCGGATGCCAATGGCGGCGACCGCGGCTCGGAGGAGCGTTTCCGCGCCGTCATCCAGGCCTATCAATTGTTGAAGCAGAACGGTTTTTGTTAATTCCCGTCCTTGCTCTTGGGCTTCAATCGGGTATGGTCCAAATCGGCTGAGGCCGCAGGCAAACGCGGCTCATATTTGTGCGTTTTCCCGACATCGCCTCCGCCGACCTTCCGGACGCGGCGTTTCTTGTCCGGGACTCTTTCAAGAATGCTCGCACGCGGTCATTATCCCGCCGAGGTTTCGTTTCAGTCCCGGAGAAGCATCGCCGACGTTCCGACCTGGACGGGCGCGGAATAAAAAACGCGGCGTCTGGGTTGCGACATGGCCTGAGACAGTATGGCCGGGTGGCATCACCCGCCTTGGAGACATGATGAGCAAGATCGACCTGGATATATCAGAACTGCCCGATAGCACCGTTTCGGTCCGCGAGGCCTTCGGTATCGATTCCGACATCCGCGTTCCCGCCTACAGCAAGGGCGACGCCTATGTGCCGGACCTCGACACCGACTACCTGTTCGACCGCGACACGACGCTCGCCATTCTCGCAGGCTTCGCCCATAACCGCCGCGTGATGATCTCCGGCTATCACGGTACGGGCAAGTCCTCGCATATCGAGCAGGTGGCGGCGCGGCTCAACTGGCCTTGCGTGCGCATCAACCTCGACAGCCATGTCAGCCGTATCGATCTGGTCGGCAAGGATGCGATCGTCGTCAAGGACGGGCTGCAGGTCACCGAATTCAAGGACGGCATCCTGCCCTGGGCCTATCAGCACAATGTCGCGCTCGTCTTCGACGAATATGATGCCGGCCGTCCCGATGTGATGTTCGTTATCCAGCGCGTACTCGAATCCTCCGGCCGCCTGACGCTGCTCGATCAGAGCCGCGTCATCCGGCCGCACCCGGCCTTCCGCCTGTTTGCGACCGCCAATACGATCGGCCTCGGCGACACGACCGGCCTCTATCACGGCACGCAGCAGATCAACCAGGCGCAGATGGACCGTTGGTCGATCGTCACCACGCTGAACTACCTGCCGCATGATCACGAAGTGAATATCGTCGCCGCCAAGGTGAAGAGCTTCGGCAAGGATAAGGGCGGCCGCGAGACCGTTTCGAAGATGGTTCGCGTCGCCGACCTGACGCGCGCCGCCTTCATGAACGGCGATCTTTCGACCGTCATGAGCCCACGCACCGTCATCACCTGGGCCGAAAACGCCGAGATCTTCGGCGATCTCGCCTTCGCCTTCCGCGTCACCTTCCTCAACAAGTGCGACGAGCTGGAACGCCCGTTGGTCGCCGAGCACTATCAGCGCGCCTTCGGCGTCGAGCTGAAGGAAAGTGCCGCCAACATCGTTCTCGGAGCTTGAGACCGACCGATCATGGCAGCTCGCGGTGACAATTCGAAAGCAAAGCCCGGCGCGCCTGTCGACGTCGAGCCACTGCGCCGGGCGATAACCGGTTGCGTGCGCTCGATCGCCGGCGACGGTGATGTCGAGGTGACCTTCGCCAATGAACGGCCGGGGATGACCGGCGAGCGCATCCGGCTGCCGGAACTTTCCAAGCGGCCGACGGCGCATGAGCTGGCGGTCACCCGCGGTCTCGGCGATTCGATGGCGCTGCGCCTTGCCTGCCATGACGAGAAGGTGCATGCGACGATGGCGCCGCAGGGCTCGGACGCCCGGGCGATCTTCGATGTGGTCGAGCAGGCGCGTGTCGAATCGATCGGTGCGCTGCGCATGGAGGGCATGGCGTCGAACCTGCGCTCCATGACGGAGGAGAAATATTCCAAGGCGAATTTCACCGGCATCGAGCGTCAGGAAGACGCACCGGTCGGCGAAGCTGTTGCGATGATGGTGCGCGAGAAGCTGACCGGCCAGCGTCCGCCGGCCTCCGCCGGCAAGGTGCTCGACCTCTGGCGCGACTTTATCGAGGACAAGGCAGGGTCCGAACTTGACAACCTGTCGAACGCGATCAACGACCAGCAGGCCTTCGCCAAGGTCATCCGCAACATGCTGTCGGCCATGGAAATGGCCGAGGAATACGGCGACGACGACAGCGATGCCGACAATGACGACCAGTCGGAGCAGGAAGACCAGTCGAGCGGCGACGAGCAGGACCAGGACGAGGTCGACGAGGATGCCGGCACGGATGCCGCCCCTGTCGAGGACAGCGAGGTCGCCGACGAGCAGATGGAGGACGGCGAGACCGAAGGCGCCGAAATCTCCGACGACGACATGATGGAAGAAGGCGAGGACGATTCGGAAACGCCGGGCGAGACCCGCCGTCCGAACACGCCCTTTGCCGATTTCAACGAAAAGGTCGATTATCACGTCTTTACCGAAGAGTTCGATGAGATCATCACCGCCGAGGAACTTTGCGACGCCGCCGAGCTGGAGCGCCTGCGCGCCTTTCTCGACAAGCAGCTGGCACATCTGCAAGGTGCGGTCGGCCGTCTCGCCAACCGGCTGCAGCGCCGCCTGATGGCGCAGCAGAACCGCTCCTGGGATTTCGACCTGGAAGAGGGCTATCTCGATCCGGCCCGGCTGCAGCGCATCATTATCGATCCGATGCAGGCGCTCTCCTTCAAGATGGAGCGCGACACCCAGTTCCGCGATACCGTCGTCACGCTGCTCATCGACAATTCCGGCTCGATGCGCGGCCGGCCGATCACGGTTGCCGCCACCTGTGCCGACATTCTCGCGCGCACGCTGGAGCGCTGCGGCGTCAAGGTCGAGATCCTGGGCTTCACCACCAAAGCCTGGAAGGGTGGGCAGGCGCGTGAAAGCTGGCTTGCTGGCGGCAAGCCGCAGACGCCGGGACGCCTCAACGACTTGCGCCACATCATCTATAAGTCGGCCGACGCGCCGTGGCGGCGGGCACGCGCCAATCTCGGGTTGATGATGCGCGAGGGCCTGCTCAAGGAAAATATCGACGGCGAGGCGCTGATCTGGGCGCATAATCGCCTGCTCGCGCGCCGCGAGCAGCGCCGCATCTTGATGATGATCTCGGACGGCGCGCCGGTCGACGATTCGACACTGTCGGTCAATCCGGGCAATTATCTGGAGCGGCACCTGCGCGCCGTCATCGAGCAGATCGAGACGCGTTCGCCTGTGGAATTGCTGGCGATCGGCATCGGTCACGACGTGACGCGCTACTATCGCCGCGCCGTGACGATCGTCGATGCGGACGAGCTTGCCGGTGCGATGACCGAGCAGCTTGCCTCGCTGTTCGAAGATCAATCCGTCCAGCCGCGCGGCGGCCGGATACGCCGTGCCGGCTGACGCCGCTCAAAGGAAACTCTTGGAATGCTAGATCAGGATGATTTTAGGCCGGATGGCCTAAAATCTGAATCCGGATCTAAATCAAAGAAATAGAGCATGATGTCGTCCGAAAACCGCTTACACTTTTCGGCATCATGCGCCATGCGCCTCTGGCGTGCGGCGTCGATCGCTCTCGGCATCGCAGCCGGCGCTTCCTCGTCATGGGCCGGCGACGACGTGCCGGTCATTAGCCGGCAAATCACCGACTTCAGGATCGGCTCTTCTCAGACGACATTCGGCTCGCTGGAATTTCTCGGCGGGCTGGAGATGGTCTCCAGCAGAGCGCTGTTCGGCTCGCTCTCCTCCATCCGTTTCCGGCAGGACCAGAAACATTTCGTCGTCGTGCTCGATACCGGCCAGTGGCTGACCGGCAGCATCGAGCGTGACGTCAAGGGCAGGCTTTCGGGTCTCTCGGATGTCGAGATCACGCCGATGAAGAACAGCGCCGGGCGCAGCTTCGAGGGCAAGGGACATATGGATGCCGAGGGCCTGGCGCTCGACGGCGACCGGATTCTGGTCTCCTTCGAGCAGGATCATCGCGTCGATGTCTATCCCGATCCTGGCTTTGCCGGCTCGGGAGCGATCGCCACCCTGCCGATTCTTATCCCGCGGAGGATGCTGGACGACAACCGCGGCATCGAGACCATCGCCGTGGCGCCGGCATCCAGCCCGCTGCGGGGCGGCGTGGTCGTCGTCTCCGAACGCGGTCTCGACAGTGACGGCAACCGGCTGGCGGCCATTCTCAGTGGGCCGCTGAAAGGGCGTTTCTCGGTCGAGCGGGACGGCAGTTTCGACATCACCGACGGCGCCTTCCTGCCGAGCGGCGACCTGCTGCTGCTGGAACGCCGCTTCAACATGGCCGAAGGCATCGGCATGCGCCTTCGGCGCATCAAGGGCACTGATATCAGGCCTGGCGCCATTGTTGACGGCGAATTGCTGCTGGAAGGCAATTTCAACTCGCAGATCGACAATATGGAAGGGCTCGATGCTTTACAGGCCGCCGACGGCACGACCCATATCATTCTGGTGTCGGACGACAATCATTCGATCCTGCAGCGCAATCTGATGCTGGAATTCCGGCTTTCGGAAGAGGCCGCGTGGTCAGCGCCGAATTCCCGGAAGCAGAATTGATCCTAGCCATCGGCCCGAAAATCGGAATCGATTTTCGGAAAGCACGATGCGTAGATTCAAAATGTTAGAGCGTCCTTTGTGCGTCCGAAAGGACGCACAAAGGACGCTCCAGACGTCAGGCTGATGTCATATGCCTCGTCTATCCCGCTCGCGGGATAGACGAGGCAGTCTTCGGAGGGAAGTTCATGGTGCATATTCATGTCATGGGCGCGTCCGGTTCTGGAACGACATCACTGGGCCGTGCGCTTGCCGAAAAGCTCGATATCGCCCATCTCGATACCGACGATTTCTTCTGGCTGCCGACCGATCCGCCGTTCACGACGCCGAGGGATGCCGACGACCGCATCAGGCTGCTGCTCGATGAAGCGGCACGGCATGACGGCTGGGTTCTCTCCGGATCGGCGCTGAAATGGGGAAGGCCGATTGAGCCGTTCTACGATCTGATCGTGTTCCTCAGGATCGATCCGGAGCTTAGAATGACGCGCATCCTTGCGCGGGAGATTGCGCGATACGGAAATAGAATCAGGCCCGGCGGCGACATGGCCGTCAAGAGCGGGGAGTTTCTGGAATGGGCGGCGAACTATGACACGGCCGGCCCCGAACGCCGCAGCCTTGCGGCACATGAGCAATGGCTGGAAACACATACAGTGCCGGTGCTGCGGCTCGATTCATCGCTAGGTATCGACGATCTCGCGGCAGAGGTGCTGCTTCATCCGGTCATCGCCGCCGGTGCGGTCCGGCGGCGTCCGTGACCTAAATTAGCTGGCGCGAGCCGCCTGCATCGGCCGCAGCACGTTCATCAGCGCGCCATAGGGCAGCAGCATGACGAGGCCGACGATCATCTTCACGGCGAAATCGCCGATCGCCCAGGAAATCCAGCGCGGAGCCTCCGTGGCGAAGACGCCGAGGACGGGGGCTGCTTCGAGCGCAAAGGGATCGTTGGGGCCGAGGAAGACGAAAAACGCGGCGAAGGACAACGAGAAGAACATCACCGTATCGAGCGCCGAGCCGATCAGCGAACCGACCAGCGGCGCGCGCCACCAGGCTTGGCGGCGAAGGCGGTTGAAGACGGCGATATCGAGCAGCTGGCCGGCGAGATAGGCCGAGCCGGAGGCGATGGCGATGCGCGGCACCGAGGTGAAGAAGGAGAGCGTCACGCCGACGACGAAGCCAGCAAACACGACCTTGCGGGCTGCCTGCGGGCCGAACTGACGGTTGGTCAGATCGGTGATCAGAAAAGCGATCGGATAGGAGAAGGCGCCCCAGGTCAGGATGTCGGCGAGGTTGATGCCGGCGACTTCGGCGTTCAGCGGAAACTGGACGAGGAAGTTGGAGGCGACGACGACGAGCGTCATCAGCGCGACATAGGCAATGGTATAGCGGGTCTTCAGCATTTTTTTATCCTGGGTGATGCCACCAGTTGGAGGAGCAAACCGACAAAGCAAAAGGCTTGTCCGGTATTATCCGTTCAAGCCTTTTGAAGCCGTATGAAAGAAGGGCAGAAGCTTACGCAGCAGCGGCTTCAGCGGTCTTCTTGGCGATCTGACGGCGCAGCAGACGCGCGCGCATCGACAGTTCGTTTTCGCTGGCCTTCAGCAAGAAGGCATCGAGGCCGCCACGATGCTCGACAGTGCGAAGAGCGGCAGCCGAAACGCGAAGACGGTAACGCTGGTTAAGAGCGTCGGAAATCAGCGTAACCTGGCACAGGTTCGGCAGGAACCGGCGCTTGGTCTTGTTGTTGGCATGGCTGACATTGTTACCAGTCAGGACGGCCTTGCCGGTCAATTCGCACACGCGGGACATGGAACACCTATTCTTGTTTTTCTCGGGCCATCGAATTGCCACTCCCGGCAAAGCCAGGCGCGCAATCCAACGGGCATGATTGGAAAGTTGCGGTTCTATAGTCAGACAGGCTGCTCGCGTCAAGCCAAACCTTGGCCTTTCCCGCAATTCTGTCAAAAAGCTGCTGTTTTCTTCCCTTCGCGGCAGGAGTATACAGCGCTCAGCAAGGGCCTGCCAGCGCGCAGCAAGACAAGGCTTTTTTCCATGGCTCATTCGGGCAGACGGATTTTCATTTCGGCCATCGCCGCGCTTCTTGCCATACCGGCATCGGCGGCCGAAATCCAGCATCGGACGGAATACCGGGTGGCGCTCGCCGGCCTGCCGATCGCGCGCGCCGCGTTCCTGACGCAGATCGAAGACGATCACAGTTACAAGATCGCGGGCGACATCAACTCCGCCGGTCTTGCCGATCTCGTCACGACGATTTCGGCGAAGACCAGCGTTTCAGGCGTCGTGCGCAATGACAGATTGCAGGCGCAGAAATATTCGCTCTACTACAAGAGCGGCAAGAAGAAGGTCCGCATCTACGAGGTCAGCTACCGCAACGGCAACATCATCTCGGCGACGACCACACCGATGCCGAAGCGTCCGAAGAACTGGATCGACGTCACGCCGCGCGACATGCGCTCGGTGCTCGATCCGATCTCCGGCCTGGTCTTTACCGGCGATACCAAGGTCTGCTCGCAGACGCTGCCGATCTTCGACGGCGAGACGCGCATGGATCTTGTGCTCTCGCCGAAGGGCGACGAGGATTTTTCCACCAATGGGTTCAAGGGCAAGGCAACCGTCTGCAGCGTGCGCTTCGTGCCGCGCTCGGGCTACAAAAAGGGCCGCAAGGATATCGACTATCTCAGCAAGAGCGACCGCATGGAAATCTGGTTTGCCAAGTCGGACGCGGCAAATGTATACGCTCCTGTCTATGTGCGCATTCCAACCGAATATGGAATGGTGACGATCACTGCCGTCAAATACGGCAGCAACAGCTGACGGGGCTTCTGTCTCCGTGAAAGGGGACAGGTGAAGCTTCGCGCGACGTTGATTGGTTTTACGGCCATTCTGATGTGGTCGTTCCTGGCGTTGTTCACGGCCGCCTCCGGCAAGATGCCGCCGTTCCAGCTTTCGGCCGTCTGCTTTGCGATCGGTAGCATTCCCGGCCTCGTGGTGCTTACCCTCAATCCCGCGCGACTGGCGCTGCTGAAGCAGCCGGCCAAGGTCTGGATAACAGGTATTTCAGGGCTGTTCGGTTATCACTTCCTCTATTTTACCGCGCTCCGGAACGCGCCGGCGGTGGAGGCGGGGCTGGTCGCCTATCTCTGGCCGCTGTTGATCGTCGTCGGTTCGGCGCTGCTGCCGGGCGAACGGCTGCGCTGGTATCATGTGGCGGGTGCGCTTGCCGGACTTTGCGGCACCTTCCTGATCGTCGGCCGCAACGGCATCGATTTCGACGGCGCCTATGCCATCGGTTACGGTGCTGCCTTTCTCTGCGCCTTCACATGGTCCGGCTATTCGCTACTGACGCGGCGTTTCGACGCCGTCTCCACGGATGTCGTCACTGGCTTCTGCCTTGCGACCTCCATCCTGTCGTTCTTCTGCCATCTCGGCCTGGAGACGACCGTCTGGCCTGCAACGAGTTTCGAGTGGGTCGCCGTCGCCGGACTCGGGCTCTTCCCGGTTGGGGCTGCCTTCTACGCCTGGGATTACGGCGTCAAGAACGGCGATATCCAGATCCTCGGCGCGGCAAGTTACGCAGCACCACTGCTATCGACACTGATTCTGGTGCTGTTCGGATTTGCCGAGCGGAGCTGGCGCATTGCTCTCGCCTGTGTGCTCGTCACCGGCGGGGCGGTGCTCGCCGCTCAGGACATGTTCCGCCGCAAAATTCCGGTGCAGTCCGCGACAGCAGAGTAGGTCTTAGAACAGGATGTCAGAGCATGATGTCGTCCGAAAACCGCTCACACTTTTCGGCATCATGCTCTAGCGCCGGGCTTCCAATCGAGCGGCGCCATCTCGAAGCTCGAAAATTCGAAGCCGGGCGAGACGGTGCAGCCGACCAGGGTGAAATCGCCAAGGGTTTCGGCCGATTGCCACCAATTGGCGGGAATGATCGCCTGCGGCCGCTCGCCGGCGAACAGGTTCGTTCCGAGCGTCAAGGTCTCGCTTGCAGTTCCGTCTTCCGACCGATGCAGCGAGAGCGGCGCGCCGGCGTAATAATGCCAGACCTCCGCCGCGTCATGGACGCGATGCCAGTGCGAACGCTGTCCCCTGGTCAGCAGATAATAGATCGCTGTCGAGTGGCCGCGTTCCCCGCCCGCCGCATCGCGGAATGTCTGCACGTACCAGCCACCTTCGGGATGCGGCTGCATGCCGAGTTCGCGGATGATGTCCTCGGGCGACATCAGAAATTGTCCTTGCGCTTGCGGATCTCGGCAAAGACTTCCTCGTTGGTCTTGCCTTCCATCAGCAGATTGCGGCGGATCGCCGGATCGGCGGCGCGCAGGAACGGGTTGGTTTCCTTTTCCAGCCCCAATGTCGTCGGGATGGTGAATTTGCCGTCGGCGCGCAAGGCTTCGATCTCGGCGGCACGGCTCTTCAGTCGCTCATTGTCCGGATCGACGGTCAGTGCGAAGCGGGCATTGGACAATGTGTATTCATGGCCGAAATAGACGGCGGTCTCATCGGGCAACACGGCGAGTTTCTGCAGGGAATGCCACATATCGGCGGCGGGGCGTTCGAACAGCCGGCCGCAGCCGAGCGCAAACAGCGTGTCGGCGGCAAACAGCAGCTTGTCATCGGCAAAGTGATAGCAGATGTGGCCGGCGGTGTGGCCGGGTGTCTCGATGACGTTGACGGTGTGATCGCCGAAAAGGAAGCTGTCGCCATCGGCCATCGTCCGATCGAGGCCGGGAATGGCGACGGCCTCGTTGATCGGGCCGATGACCTCGCAGCCGAATTGCTCCTTCAGCGCCAGGTTGGCGGTGACATGATCGGTGTGATGATGCGTGGTGAAGATATGGGTGATTTTCCAGCCGCGACGTGTCGCCGCTTCCAGGATCGGCGCCTCCTCCGGCGCATCGATCGCCGCGGTAAAGCCTGTCTCCTGATCGTGCACGAGAACGCCGAAATTGTCGGTGCGGCAGAGAAAAACGTCTAATTCCAAAGGTTTCATCGTTCAATAATCCCTTATCCCAGGAGTCTTGCGGAAATGTAGAGGTTCCGGCCTTGAAGTCCAACCGCCCGCTGATAACATTTGTCGCAATGCACGCCGATATCGTCGACTTACGCCAGTTCTATCATTCCGAGCTCGGACGTCTTGCCGAGCAGTCGATCGCCATGGCGCTGTCCTCGCTCTGGGTGCGGCTGCCGCAGGAGCGTCTGGTCGGTCTCGGATATGCCGTGCCTTTCCTTGATCGCTTCCAGGCCGATACCGAGCGCACCTTCGCCTTCATGCCGGCCGGGCAGGGCGCGGTGAATTGGCCGATGGGCTCGCTTTCGACGACGGCGCTGATTTTCGACGAGGAACTGCCGCTGCCGGATTCCTCGATCGACCGGGTGCTGATGGTGCATTCGCTGGAATTTGCCGAAAGCCCGCGCGAGACTCTGAAGGAACTCTGGCGGGTGCTGGCGCCGGGCGGACGGCTGGTCATCGTCGTGCCGAACCGGCGCGGCGTCTGGGCACGCATGGAGCATACGCCCTTCGGTTCGGGCCGGCCCTATTCCCGCGGTCAGCTGACAAATCTGCTGCGCGAGACGAATTTCACGCCGGGCGCGACGGCTGAAGCGCTGTTCTTCCCGCCCTCGAAGCTCAGGACCATCCTGCGGCTTCGCCGCGCCTTCGAGCGGATCGGCCGAACGCTATGGCCGGCCTTCTCGGGCGTCATCATCGTCGAAGCGCAGAAGCGGCTCTATCAGGGGCTGCCGGTTGCGGCGCGGGCCTCCCGCCGCGTCTTCGTGCCGGTTCTCGCACCGCATGGCGTGCCGACCACACGCACGACAGCGCCGCGCGTCTTTTAAGACGCGCAAAGGACGCTGTAACACTTTGAGTGCGGCATAATCTTATCCCTAAATCGATTCCGATTTAAGGAATTATGCAGGAGGTAACGTCGCGCCCAGCGTTCTCCAACTGCTTGTGTCACGCCCATAGCTCTCGACAACAATCGCATTCCGCTTTAATGCCACTTGGTGTTTTTCAGCCCGGATTTCCGGCAATTCCAAGGTCGAACCCATGAGCGTTGAGATGAGCAAGCCTGTTCCGCGTCCCGGTATTCTCGATATCGCAGCCTATGTGCCGGGCAAGGAACATGCGCCGGGTGTTGCCCGCGTCTACAAGCTTTCGTCCAACGAAACGCCGCTCGGCGCCAGCCCGAAGGCAATCGAGGCCTTCAAGGCGGTTGCCGACAATCTGGGGCGTTATCCTGACGGGCAGGCGATCGAACTGCGCGAGGCAATCGCCGCCGTGCACGGTCTCAATCCGGCAAACATCCTCTGCGGCAACGGTTCCGACGAACTGCTCGGCCTGCTCTGCCATGTCTATCTCGGCGCCGGTGACGAGGGCATCATCACCGAGCACGGCTTCCTCGTCTACAAGATCCAGATCCTCGGCGCTGGCGCCACGCCTGTGGTCGTCAAGGAGAAGGACTATACCGTCGATGTCGATGCGATCCTTGCCGCGGTGACGGAGAAGACGAAAATCGTCTTCATCGCCAATCCCGGCAATCCCACAGGCACCTATGTTTCCGTCAGCGAGATCCGCCGTCTGCAGGCCGGACTGCCGAAACATGTCGTCCTCGTGCTCGATGCCGCCTATGCCGAATATGTGCGCCGCAACGATTATGAAGCCGGCATCGAGATCGTCTCCTCCCATGCCAACGTGGTGATGACCCGCACCTTCTCGAAGGCTTATGGTCTTGCGGCGTTGCGCGTCGGCTGGATGTATGCGCCGGCCGAGATCGTCGACGCGTTGAACCGCGTGCGCGCGCCGTTCAACTTGAACGCGCCGGCAATCGCCGCCGCTGCCGCTGCCATCCGCGACCAAGTCTTCATCCAGCAGGCCGTCTCCTTCAACCAGATGTGGGTCGAGAGGCTCACCCAGGCGCTCGAAGCGATCGGGCTGAAGGTGACGCCGTCCGTCGCCAATTTCGTCCTCATCCATTTCCCGGAGATCGACGGCAAGCGCGCCGCGGATGCCGACGATTTGCTGACGAGCCGCGGCTACATCCTGCGCGCCGTGCGCGGCTATGGTTTCGCCAATGCGCTGCGCATGAGCATCGGCCCCGAAGAGGCCAACCGCGGCGTGATTGCTGCGCTCACCGAATTCATGGGACATCAGGCATGAGCGTGCAGTTCGATCGGATTGCGCTGATCGGCATCGGCCTGATCGGCTCTTCGCTTGCCTACGACATCAGACGGCTTGGTCTTGCAAGGGAGATCGTCGTCGCCACGCGCAGCCCCGATACGCTGAAGCGTGCGGAAGAACTCGGTCTCGGCGACCGCTACACGACGTCTTCGCAGGATGCCGTCAAGGATGCCGATCTGGTGATCGTCTCGGTGCCGGTCGGCGCTTCGGAAAGTGTGGCGAAGGAGATTTCGGGAAGCCTGAAGCCCGGGGCTATTGTCACCGATGTCGGCTCCACCAAGGCCTCGGTCATTGCGCAGATGCTGCCGCATATGCCCGCCGATGTGCATTTCATCCCCGGCCATCCCCTGGCCGGTACTGAGAAATCCGGCCCGGATGCCGGCTTCCCCGGCCTCTTCGAAGGCCGTTGGTGCATCTTCACGCCGGTCGCGGATACCGATGAGACAGCGTTGAAGCGGCTGCGCAGCTTCTGGGAAGCGCTGGGCTCGAAGGTCGACGAAATGGATGCCGAACATCACGACAAGGTGCTCGCGATCGTCTCGCACCTGCCGCATATCATCGCTTACAATATCGTCGGCACCGCCGACGATCTGGAGACGGTGACGGAGTCGGAAGTCATCAAATATTCCGCCTCTGGCTTTCGTGATTTCACCCGCCTCGCCGCCTCCGACCCGACCATGTGGCGTGATGTCTGCCTGCACAACCGCGATGCGATCCTCGAAATGCTGGCGCGCTTCTCGGAGGACCTCGCCTATCTGCAGCGCGCCATCCGCTGGGGCGAGGGCGACAAAATTTTCGAACTCTTCACCCGCACACGCGCCATCCGCCGTTCGATCGTCCAGGCCGGCCAGGATGTCGACGCGCCGGATTTCGGCCGCCACGCGCTGGACAAGAAGTAGCCGCCGCGATGGTAGTGGCGATACGCGCCGGCCAAGCAGATATCGACTGGCTGGTGCGCGCGGATGCCAGCGCCGGTGCGGCGTGGGTATCGCGCTGCGTGGCGCTCGGCGAATATCTGGTTGCCAAGGAGGCCGATGAGATTGTCGGCTTCCTGCGTTTCTCCCGCTTCTGGGGCAGGGTTCCCTATATGGAAATGATCCGCGTTCTGCCCGGCCATCGCCGGTTGGGCGTTGGAACGGCGCTGTTTCTCGCCTGGGAAGAAGCCATGCGCAGCGACGGCGCCCGCCTGTTGATGACGTCGAGCGAATGCGATGAAAGCCGGCCTCAAGACTGGCATCGCCGCAACGGATTTTCCGAAAGCGGCGCGATCGAGTTGCCCGGCCTGCAATCGGTGCCGGAAGTCTTCTTCATCAAGCGAATCGCCTGAAGCGCCTCGCGTCGAGCCGGAATCATCCGACGCGCTTCAGGCCTTTTCTACTTCGTATGCATCCCGTTGCCCAAAACCACTGGACACTTTTGGGCGAGATGCATCAGATCGGCGGAATCCGGCCGAGCGGAATGAAACCGCTGACGGTGGCATTGCCACGATCGACGACGAGGTCAACCGAGACCTTGTCGCCGCCACCGGCAAGCGACTTCAGCAGCTTTGTCGCCGTGTTGACGGTCGAGGCGATATCCGGAAAGGCCTGTTTCAGGCTGTCGCCCCAGGGGCCGAGCTGTTCGATCTCCAGCTTGAACTTTCCCGAGAGCAGACCCTGTTCGTCAAAGGAGAAGGGGCCAGTCAGCGTCATCACCTTGCCGTCGCCGATGTCGGCGACGATGCGGCGCAGTTCACCGGTGGCGCCATTGAGGCCGTTCGGATCACTGCCGTCGATCAGGCCGGCCTTGCCGGCGATGGTCAGATCGATGCTGGCAGACATTTTTGGAAAGATCTGCGGCCAGTCCTTGATCGCCGTATTCGCATCCTGCACGGAGATCGCGCCATCGAGATCGGCGCCGTTCTGGCGCAGATGGATTTCGGTGCGGGCGGCATCGAAGCTGATGGTCTGGCCGGTGTAGGAGGAGACGGCCATCGCCTTCAGACCCTCGATGACGGTCGAGCTGCGGTCGATGCCCTGCAGCCTGGTCGCAAGACTCGCCTGCAGGTTCGTCCATTGGGCCGAGATCGACAGGCCGTTGGTGGTGCGGATTTCGGCCGGCGAATCGAGTTCCCAGACAATATTGCCGGGTGCATAGACCTGTGCTGCCGAGCGTAGCGCGCCGAAGGTGGCGGAGACGCCGTTGACATTGTCGTCGACGTCGATCTTGGAGCAGAACAGGCCGATACGGAAGGGATAGCCGCGGAATTCGATATCGGAGCATTCGCCGCTGACGCCTGCCTGGTCGCGTGGCGCGATCGCCTTCAGCACCGTGGTCTTCAATGCCGACGCCGCATAGAACCAGCCGCCGGTATAAAGCGCGATCACCAGGAGGATACCTCCACCCAGCAACCAGAATTTCTTACCGCTGCCGGATTGGCTGCTGCCGGATCGGCTTGACGCTGCCATGATGTTCTCCAATGGTGAATCGCAAATGTGATTCCCGGTCTGGCGTGCGATATGGACGAATTTTGGGTATTTGGCTACGGTTCGCTGATGTGGAATCCGGGCTTCGAGTTTATGGAGCGGTCAGAGGCTCTGGTCTACGGCTACAGGCGTTCGCTTTGTGTCCGCTCCTTTGTCCATCGTGGCACACGCGACAATCCGGGCCTGGTTCTCGGCCTCGACAGGGGTGGCGCCTGCCGCGGCATGGCTTTCCGCATTTCGCCTGAAAAATGGAAAGAGGTGATCGATTATCTCCGCGCCCGCGAACTGGTCACCAATGTGTATCTGGAGCGCCGGGTGCGGCTGCAGCTTGCCGGCCGGCGCCGGGTGGAAGCGGTCGCCTACATCATCGACCGCGAGCATGAACAATATGCCGGCGCGCTCGATGCGCTTGCGGCGGCACGGGTGGTGAACGACGCAAAAGGCCAGTCAGGTCCGAATGATGCCTATGTCTTCAACACGCTGACGCATCTGAAGCAGATGGGCATTCGCGACCATTGGCTGGAGCAGGTCGTCAACGAAGTGGAGCGGCTACGCGCCGCCTGATCTCAGGCAGTTGCCGCGTTCAGCTTGCGCAGCTCGACCAGTCTTTCGACCGCCGTCGGCGGTAGCGGCAGATGCGGATTTCGTTCGACCGTTTCGAGCAGAAGCTCGTCGCTTGCCCGCTCCGATACCTCGATCAGATGGGCGAAAAAGGCGTCCGGATCCATTCCCGGCATGATTGGCGGCAGGATTCTCACTTTGAAATGACCGGGATAACGACGAATGCTCCGCCGCGGCCAGAACAGACCGGGATGCATGGCGACCGGTACGACGGGGAGGTTAAGGTCGCGGTACATGCGGGCGATGCCGTATTTATAGACCGGTTCCGCACCCGGCGGGCGGCGGGTGCCCTCGGGATAGATGATGAGCTGGCGGCCGGTCGAAAGCTCCTCCTTCGTGCGTTTCAGCACTTCCACCATCACCTTGCCGCGGGCGCCGCGATCGACCGGGATCATGCGCTGCTTCTTCGCATACCAGCCGAAGAGCGGAATCCACATCAGTTCGCGCTTCAGGATGTAGACCGGATCCTCCAACCAGGGCAGCAGCGCGTAGGTATCCCAGAAAGACTGGTGCTTCGGCGCCAGGATGTAACTGCCATCAGGCAGGTTCTCCAGGCCCTCGATCTCGAAGGTAGTGCCGACGATCACTCGCATCAGCCAGTGGTTGGAGCGCGCCCAGTTCTTCGGGATCGCATAGGCGATCTTGCGCGGCACGACGAAATAGTAGGGCGAGAGCACGATCATCCGGATGATGAGGTTGGCATAGAAGATCGTGTTGAAGAGAACGGAACGCAGGGCGATCATGAAACTTTCCCGAGGCATGCTCACGCGACCGGCCTACACGATATTGCCCGTCATAAAAAGCGTTTGATGCTGCCTTGATGTAAAAGCCTGGAGCAATTCCAGCAAAAGTGCGCAGCGGTTTTGCGTCCGGAATTGCGCAAAACAAGAAGATAGAGCGTCCGTAGCGCGTCCTATCCGACGTGCGGCTTTATTGCTGGCCGGACGCATTTGCCGAGCGCAGCCCGGTGTGGCGGCCGAAGCCGGTGATGTTGCGGGCGCCGGCCAGCAGCACTTTCGCATATTCGGCAAGCATGACGCGCATCGCATTCGGGTCGGTGAACCAGTTGCTGCTCTTCAAATCCGAATTGACCACGGGATAAGCGATGAACTCGATGTCGGGATCGACATAGGAGAGTTCGGCGAGGCTTCGGGGCATGTGGTAATTGTTGGTGACGATCAGAACGCTCCGGTATCCCTTGGCGTGGATCCAGTTCGAAGCTTCCTCGGCATTGCCGATCGTGTCGATCGCATCGTAGCCGATATCGACACAGCAGGAGAACAGATCGGCCGAACCCTGCGTCATTTTGCGGATCTGTGCCGGCGTCGTCGTCGGGTGGACGCCGGAAATGAGCAAACGTTTGCCAGCACCCTTCTGCAACAGCTCCACGGCCTGGTCGATGCGCTGGTAGCCACCCGTCAGGACCACGATCGCATCTGCCTTCGGCTCGGCCGGCGGTCTGAGTGTCGTCACCGAATCGGCAAAACGCAGAAAACCGCCGAACACCAGGGCGATTACCAGCAGGCAGCCAAAGCCGCCCCAGCGCAGCAGGCGGCGGATCGGCCCGCGCCGCGGCGGCAGACCCACCGGGCGATCAAGCTCCGGGTCCTGATGAATCGGGTTGGGTGTCGTATCTCCCATGGTCATGAATCGTGATTATACGCTGATTGCGGCGCAGAACAGACGCTTTCATGGCAAAACGGCACGGTCACGATCAACTTCCGATGCCGTCGGTGCGCGTCGGGTCCGAGCGTAGTGTATCGATTTCGTAGATCGTCCGCATGACGGTCAGCCGCGCGGTGAAGGTGGTGAGGAGCGCGATGATGATCATCGTCGCGAAGATGCCGGCATAACCAAGCACGCCGACGGAGAAGGTGCCGAAGAGCGCGGTCGCCTGATCGGTTTCCGGGGTGGCGAGGGTGCGGCTTTGCCAGAAACCGGCGGTGGCGAAGAAGAGAGCGGCAAGCGCGCTGCCGATCGCCGAGCCCTTGAGGCTGATCTTCAGGAAATGCTTCTGGAATTCGCTGGCGACGAAGGAGCTTTCGGCGCCGACGAAATGCAGCACTTCGACGACGTGACGGTTGCCCGACAGCGCGCCGCGCGTGGCGAAGACGACGGTGAGCACCATCGCCGTGAAAACCAGGAGCAGGATGCCGGTGCCGATCATGACAGTCGTGTGCGCCATGGACACCAGCCGGTCGACCCAGGTGCGGTGATCGTCGAGGCTGGCCTGCGGGATACTGTCCTTCAGCAGCGCCCGCATCGAATCGAAATCCGGCGGATTGCTTTCGTCGATGGTGATGATGACGAGGCGGGGAACAGGCAGATCCTTGAGATCGAGACCGGGGCCGAGCCAAGGTTCGAGCAGGCGAGCGGTCGCCGCTTCGTCGACGATCTGGCCGCTTTTGGTGCCGACGAAGGTCAGCGCCAGGTCGCGCGCCTGGGTCAGCGCTTTTTCCATGTCGAGATTGTCGTCCGGCTTGATCTGAATGGTGATCTCGCGGGAGATCTGGCTCTCCCAGCTTGCCGCCGTCGAGCGCACCATGCTGACGCCGCCGAGCGTCAGGCAGGCGAGAAAGGCCATGATTGATATCACCACCATCAACGCACTGCCCTGGATGTTGGAAGGCGGCAGGATCGGCGCGGTCGGACGCACGCGCAATTCCGGCCGCTTCTGCTGGATCTTGGCAGCCGCCTTCTCGGGGTTTCTGGACGGGGGCTCAGTCATAAATATCGAGATGCCCCTCTGAGAGGATCATGCGGCGGGCTTCCACCTGTTCCATCAGCGCCAGGTCATGCGTGGCGATCACGACCGCCGTGCCGAGGCGGTTCAGCTCGAGGAAAAGATTGAGCAGGCGTTTGGCCATCGGCGGGTCGACATTGCCCGTGGGTTCGTCGGCCAGCAGCACTTCCGGCCGGTCCATCAGCGCCCGGGCGATTGCGGCGCGCTGCTTCTCGCCGCCGGAGAGCACAGGCGGCAGCACGTTGATGCGTTCGCCAAGGCCGACCCATTTCAACAGTTCCAGGACGTCGGTCTTGTAGGAGCTCTCATCCTTGCCGCGCACCCGTAAGGGCAAAGCGACATTCTCATAGGTGGTGAGATGGTCGAGCAGGCGGAAATCCTGGAAGACGATGCCGACGCGGCGGCGCAGAAGCGGCAGTTCGGGGCGGGGGATTTCGGAAATGTCGCGCCCGAACATGCGGATCAGGCCGCGTGTCGGCTGCAGCGACATGAAAAGCATCCGCAGCAGCGACGTCTTGCCGGCGCCCGATGGGCCTGTCAGAAACTGAAAGGATTTCTTCGGGATGTCGAAGGTAAGGTCCCGGAGGATTTCCGGGCCCATGCCATAGCGCAAACCGACATTCTCAAAGTGGATCAACGGGCAGCTCAGTCTGTTGTGGGTTTCACCGCACGACTTGTTAACCAACACCGTTAACAGCCGGTAAATTTTGCTGGAAAGACGCCCGTTTGATGGCGATCTTTGCGAAGCATTAACCATTAAAATTTACGACTGAGCAGGATTCGTTTCAATGCCAGATTTCTCCTGGCAACGAAACCATGTGGACATCTGCGAGGCAGCCACCATGGAAGCATCCTCCTTCAGTCGCCGGACGCCGGGCCAGGCCTATGATTTCCTGCCGCCGGAGCCCGCCAACCGTCTGTACCGCTCGGCGCGCCCTGCCGATATCTCCGACGCTGAATTCGTTACCCTCGGCAAAGTGCGGCCCAGGGAATTCAGCGCAAGGACCCATAACGACAACCGCAAGCGCATAGCTGCCGCACAGGCCGCACGGGCTGCACAGCCGCCGCTCATGCCAGCGATGGCCGCTTCCGTTCTGCGGACAGCGGAATCCTGGCTGCAGCGCGCGTCGATGCGGAGCTTCGCAGCGCTGGTGCTGGCGCTCGTCGTGCTCGTCTTCGGGCTCGCGGGTGGTTTTTCCGGCCTTTCCGGCGAGCGCGCCACTTCCGGAGCGCCGCTGCATTTCACCCACGTCACGGTGACGCCGCGTGATGCAAACGGCATGCGCGTGCTCGTTATCAACGGCATCATCGAAAACGAGAGCGGCACGACGCAGACGGTGCATCCGATCCGTGCCGATCTCGTGACCGACGAGCGGCTGACTGCAAGCATCGTCATCGACCCGCCGGCCGATGTCATCTATGGCGGCCAAAGCCGGGGCTTCTCGGCTCGCGTACAGCATGCCGGCGGAAAGATGGCGGAGGTCCGGCTTTCCTTCCTGCCATAGACGTAACAGGACATGGAATGGTCGACTTTCCCGCCACAGGTCGCGCCAATCCCGTTAATTTCATGGTCGGCGAGGCTGTTTCAGGCTCGCATATGTGCTAACGGCTTACCCTTCTTTTCATGGAGCAAGCCCTTATGCCTGTCGTGCGCGGAAAAAACATCGAGCCGCTTTTCACCGCCGAGCAGATCGCCGAGCGCAATCATTCGATGGCGCGGGAGATTGCCAGTGGCCCGACCAAGGACCTGCTGGTCATCGCCGTGCTCAAGGGCTCCTTCATTTTCGCCGCCGACCTGATCCGCGCCCTGCATGATAGCGGGCTTGCCCCGGAGGTCGAGTTCATCACTCTGTCGAGCTACGGCATCGGCACGGTTTCGCAGGGCGTACGCATCGTCAAGGATATCGACAGCGACGTGCATGGCCGCGACGTCCTGCTGATTGACGATATCCTCGAATCCGGCCGAACGCTGCTCTTTGCCAAGGAACTGCTCTTCGAGCGTGGCGCGCGCAACGTCACGATCGCCGTGCTGCTCGACAAGCGCGTCAAGCGTAAGGAAAAGCTGGAGGCTGATTATGTCGGCTTCGAATGCCCCGACTATTTTGTCGTCGGCTACGGCATGGATGTCGCCTATGCCTTTCGCGAACTGCCCTTCGTCGGCGTGGTCACCGGGGACGCCTGAGCCGCTGCAAAGTGTTACAGCGCTTTTGCGCGACATGCCTTAGCCGTTCGAGACGGGTTGTTAACCATCTCGTCCATCGCTTCACCATCTTTACCGATCGAAAAGGAAAGTCTGGTGATTTCCGTCGCGGGGCTGACGACGGAGCGATGCACATATGGCAAGAATTCTGATTACGGAAGACGAGGACTCCCTGCGGTCCTTCGTAGCCCGGGCCCTGCGACTCGATGGCCACGAGACCGATGAGGCCGCCGATGGGGCCGAGGGGCTGGAGAAGCTCAAGGACGGGGTCTACGATCTGCTGCTTTCAGACATCCGCATGCCCGTGATGGACGGCATTGAACTCGCCCATCAGGCAAAAGACGCTTTTCCTGGCTTGAAAATCCTGCTGATGACCGGCTATGCCGAACAACGCGAACGGGCCGACGATCTTGCCGAGAAGATTATCGACGTCGTCGCCAAGCCATTCGCGCTTCCCGATATCCGCAAGGCGGTCGCCCGGGCGCTTGTCGCTTAGAGCCTGGATGCCGAAAAGTATCAGCGCTTTTCGGTCGACATCCCGCTCTATTTCTCTGATTTAGATCAGGTTCAGATTCTAGGCCGCTCCGGTCTAGAATCATCCTTTCCAGTGCGCGTCCTATCATTGCGCGGAGGCGTAAGGCCTACTGGATGTCCAACAACCGTTCGAGATACCGCCGTTCCATTTCCTGCGGCGGATTGTTGCCAAGCTTTTCGCGAATCGCGTCGAGGATTTCTCGTGCCCGCTGAACGTCGATTTCGTCAGGCACCTTCACGCTGTTGTCGCCGAAATCCGGCCCCTGGGGCCGGCGCGGCCGGCCGAGCGGGTCGCGGCCGTTCTGGTCGCCTTGGCCTACCTGGCCGTTCGGACCTTGACCCTGCTGGCCCTGCTGCGCCTGCATCATCTGGTTCATCATGTCGCGGGCGCCCTGGCGAAGCGCTTCCAACGCGCGGCCCTGACCCTCGACGGCCGGTTGGCCGCGGCCCTGGCCGAGTTCACGGCCGGCGCCTTCCATTTCGCGCTGCGCCTGCCCAAAGCCCGGGCCGGGTTTCATTCCCATCTCGCCGAGGCTCTTCTGCAATTCGCCGAGCTGCTTGCCCAGCGCATCCTGCTGGGCGCGCAGCTGTTTCAGCGCCTCACGCAGCTGCTCGGCCGTCATCTGGTCGGAGGGCTGCTGTCCATCCTTGCCTTGCTGGCCCTGTTGCTGATCCTGCGGCTCGCCGTTCTCTCCGGGGTTCATCTCGTCGAGCAGCGGATCGTTCTCGCCCATGTCGGGCTCGCCGCGCTGCATGCGGTCCCTGAGCTGCTGGTCGAGCCGGAAGGTCTGCTCCATCAGCTTTTGCTGGTCGCGCAGGATCTCGCCGAGCTTGTCGATCTGCTTGCGGGCCTCGCTGTTTTCCTGGCTCTGCTGGCTGCGCTGCGGGCGGCCGGCCTGCAGGTTGTTCATCATCCGCTGCAATTCCGACAGCATCTGCTGGGCCGCGTCACGATTGCCGGAGCGGGCGAGATTTTCGATCTGATCCATCATCCGTTCCAGATCCTGCTGGCGCAGAATGTTCTGCGCGTTCTGGTTCGGCTGCATTGGCGCGTTCTGCATGCGTTGGGCGAGCTCGGTCATATAGTCCTGCATCGCCTTGCGCAGCTCGTCCATCAGCTTCTTGATCTCTGCGTCCGGGGCGTTGCGGTCCAACGCGTCGGCGAGGTTCTGCTGGGCCTCGCGCAGCTTGCGCTCGGCCAGCGAAAGATCGCCGTCCTCCATGCCGAGGGCAATCTCCCACAGATATTGGGCCGTATCCTTCAGCGCATCCTCGCCCCTTGCAAGCTTCATACGCGTCAAGGCGGATTCCAAGAGCAGGTAGTTGGTGAGCTTCGGGATGGTCTCCTCGGGGCGGATGGTCAGCGCCTCGTTCAGGGCGATGGCCTGCGGCATCTTGCGCGTATCGAGCGCGAAAACCTGCCGTTCCTCGGCGACGGCTGCGGCGAGCGGTTCGTTGAAGGGGCGTGACGGTAGCGTCATCTCATGCGGCGGGCTGCGGCCGGTCTGGCCGGCGGCATCCTTGGCGACGAGCGTGATGCGCACACGTTTGCCGGCAAGCGGATGTTCGGTCAGGTTGCGGCTGGTTACAGCCTTGGCGTCGCGGGCGTTGCGGCGGGGAATATCCAGCCGATATTCCGGCAGTGGATAGAGCGGCGTTGCCGTCGGATCGGTTTCGACGGGAACAATCTCCGCATGCGCCTCCTGGACCCCGTAATCGTCCTTGACGGTGAAGGCGATTTCAAGCGCGCCGTTGACGCTGGGCTTCGGCAAGCCGTCGAAGGCAATCTCTGGCGCCTTGTCGGGGAGTACGTCGAAGCTCCAGCGGCGGCCGTTGACCTCGAGTGCACCGTTCTCCTGGAGCTTCATCATATGCGTCTGCGCGATGAGAGCCTGGCTGGTCGGTGCCGCCGTCTGCTGCTCGCTGCCTGATGCCGCCGTCTGCTGCGGCTTGGTATCTGCCTGCACGGCGATATCCTGCGCCTCGCCGTTCGCCTTGCGGAACACGACCTTTTCGGCCGTCTTTCCGCCGCTGACGCGCACGGTGAGGCTTGAAAACTGCGGAATGCCGATCGGCGCCTGCTCGCTGCCGTCAGCCGTCAGATAAACCGGGGCGCGACCGGTATAAGAAGGCGGCGTCACCCAGGCGTCGATGCGCACTGCCGGATCGCTGACCACCTGCTCGGGCGCCGCCTGCAATGCGTCGCGGATCGAGCCGCCGTTGATCGACAGCGAATAACCGAAGGCCGTGACGAGCAGCAGCGCCGGGACGGCGCGCAGGGCGAAACGATCATGCGCGGCGATATCAGGCCGCGGCAGTCCCGCATCGAGCGCTGCGATCTTTTCAGCCATGCGCGTCTGGTGCTCGCGCCAGAGCGCCCGGCCGAAGGGCGTATCGAAGGCCGGCTCGTCTTCCTGGACGGTGACCGGCTGGTGCTGCAGGCCGTTGCGCTCTTCCAGCATGCGGTCGGCTTCGGCGATCCTCGGCCAACGCAGGGTGCGGAAGGGGAGGAGCGAGACGAGAAAAGCGGCAGCAAAGGCGATGAGCAGCAGGATGCGCAGCCAGTCAGGCACGCTGCGGAAGAGGCCGAACCAGGAGGCGGAGAGATAAAAGGCGATGACGGACAGTACCGGCATCAAAGGCGGCAGCAACTGCTCGAAAAAGAGCACGATGCGCGCCAGCAGGCGTTTCGTCGTCACCAGCCGGGCAAGCGAGGGACGGAAGGCAAATGCACCTTTCTTCTGCCTCGAGGGGCTTGTCATCGGTCCGGTCTCCGCGATCTGGCGTTCTGGAACAGAGGGCGCTTCCGGCGATTGCGGGGCAATACGCTCATGAACGAAAGGATAACACTCTTTGTGGCGAAGGCGAGGGCGAGCGGCCGGTAATACCGGCTTTTCACGTTTATTCGCCAAAAAGTGATGGCTTGTTCAGTCGAGCCAGGCCGGAACGGAATCGAGGCTGATCAGCTCGGCATAGGTTCTGCGCGGTCGAATCGTATGGAAATCGCTGCCCCTGACCAGAACTTCGGGCACCAGCAGGCGGCTGTTATAAGTGCCGGCCTGGACCGCGCCATAGGCGCCGGCAGTGCTGACGGCCATCAGGTCGCCGGGCTTCGGCATCGCCATCTCGCGGTCGAGCGCCAGATAGTCGCCGGTCTCGCAGACGGGGCCGACGACATCGGCGCGGATGCGCGGCGCGTTGGCCGCCGAAATCGTTACCGGGCGAATCTCGTGATAGGCCTCGTAGAGCGTCGGGCGGATGAGATCGTTCATCGCACCGTCGACGATGACGAAGGTCTTTTCGCCGCCATCCTTCACATAGAGGACTTCTGTCACCAGGATGCCGGCATTGCCGACGATCAGGCGGCCGGGTTCGGTGATGATCTTGCAGTCCAGGCCGCGCAGCTGGTTCTTGACGATTGCCGCATAGGCGTCCGGCAGCGGCGGCGGATTGTTGTCGTCCTTGTAGGGAATGCCGAGGCCTCCGCCGATATCGACGTGATGGATGGTATGGCCGTCGGCGCGGAGCGTCGCGACAAGGTCATGCAACAGCTTGAAGGCGTCGTCGAAGGGCTGCAGTTCGGTGATCTGGCTGCCGATATGCATGTCGATGCCGGTGACCTCGATGCCGGGTAACTTTGCGGCATGGGCATAGATGGCGCGGGCGCGCTCCCATGAGATGCCGAACTTGTTTTCCTTCTTGCCGGTCGAGATCTTGGAATGCGTCTTTGCATCGACATCCGGGTTGATGCGGAAGGAGACCGGCGCTTTTTTGCCCGCGCTCACGGCGCGCTGGTTGAGGATTTCGAGCTCAGGCTCGGATTCGACGTTGAAGCAGTAGATGCCGGCCTCAAGGGCGAAATCCATCTCGGACGGTGTCTTGCCGACACCTGAGAACATGATGCGGTTTGCCGGAATGTCGGCAGCAAGCGCGCGGCGCAGTTCGCCTTCAGAGACCACGTCGATGCCGGCGCCGAGGCGACCCAGCGTCTTCAGCACTGCCTGGTTCGAATTCGCCTTCATCGCATAGCAGACCATGGAGTCCATGTCGGCGAACGCTTCCGAAAAGACGCGGTAATGGCGCTCCAGCGTTGCAGTGGAATAGACGTAGAAAGGTGTGCCGACCGCCTTGGCGATCTCGGGAACGGGGACGTTCTCGGCATGAAGGACGCCGTCTCGGTACTCGAAATGGTTCACGGGCTTGTGCCTTAAAGAAGGGGATCAAGAAGGAAGGGCTTGTCGACGGTTCCCGGCTGTTTCGTCGGCTTGGAAACGTCGCCTTCCTTGGTTGCCGCAGCGCTCGGCGGATCGAGGTCGCCCTTGCGCCCGCATCCGGCAACGGCAAAGCCGATGACGGCGAGAACCGCCGTCAGGCGGACGAGGTGCGGCAAGCTCTTCATGGATATCCTCTTCTGCGGCATGTGACGGCATCATTCATATCGAATGACGGACATCTTCATAGCGAAGTTTATCCGCCTTGTGCACCCTGATTGTTGGACGGTCTTTCCGCCAGCAGGAAGGGCGCGGGCGGCTTTTCGCCACGCCTGGTATCTCTTAGTTGCGGGCGCGCCAGAAGGCGATCTGCTTGCGCACTTCGGACGGCGCTGTGCCGCCGAAGCTCTTGCGGCTGGCGACCGAGGCCTCCACGGTCAGCACATCATAGACCTTGTCGGTGATGTCGGGATGGATCGCCTGTAGACAGGAGAGCGGCAGCTCGGCAAGGTCGCAGCCCTTGCTTTCGGCCAGTGCGACCGCGCGGCCGGTGACGTGATGGGCGTCGCGGAAGGGGAGGCCGGCTTCGCGCACCAGCCAGTCGGCAAGATCGGTCGCGGTCGAATAGCCGGAGCCGGCCGCCGCCTTCATGCGCGCGGTGTTGACAGTCATGTCGCGCACCATGCCGGTCATGGCAGCGATTGCCAGTTCCAGGCTCTCGGCTGCGTCGAAGACCTGTTCCTTGTCCTCCTGCATGTCCTTGGAATAGGCAAGCGGCAGGCCCTTCATGATCGTCAGCAGCGCCACCAGCGAGCCGTTGATGCGGCCGGTCTTGGCGCGCACCAGTTCGGCGGCATCCGGGTTCTTCTTCTGCGGCATGATCGACGAGCCGGTCGAGAAGGCGTCGGAGAGACGCACAAAACCGAATTGCGGGGTCGACCAGATGACGATTTCTTCTGCCAGACGCGACAGGTGCATGCCCGCAATCGCTGCGATCGACAGAAATTCGATGGCGAAATCGCGGTCGGAGACCGTATCGATGGAGTTGCGGGTCGGCTCGCGGAAACCGAGCGCCTTGGCCGTCATATGGCGGTCGATCGGATAGCCGGTGCCGGCAAGGGCGGCGGCACCGATCGGGCTTTCATCCAGATGCTCGATGGCGTGGCGCACGCGCGAGCGATCGCGGCCGAACATTTCGACATAGGCCATGCAGTGATGGCCGAAGGTAACGGGCTGGGCAGTCTGCAGATGGGTGAAGCCCGGCATGACGCTTTCGGCATGTTCCTCGGCGCGGTCGAGGAAGGCCGCGATCAGGCCGGTCAGCATCTGCTCGGTCTTCTGCAGCTCTTCTTTCACCCAGAGACGGAAGTCGAGCGCTACCTGATCGTTGCGCGAGCGGGCGGTGTGCAGGCGGCCGGCGGCCGGTCCGATCAGCGTCGCCAGGCGTGCCTCGACATTCATATGGATGTCTTCGAGCTGGCGCGAGAATTCGAAATTGCCGCTTTCGATTTCTGACAGGATCGTGTTTAGCCCGTGAACGATCTTGTCCTTATCGTCAGTGGAAATGATCCCCTGATGGGCAAGCATCGTTGCATGGGCAATCGAACCGCGGATATCCTGCGCGAATAGCTTCTTGTCGAAACCGATCGAGGCATTTATCTCCTCCATGATCGCGTCCGGGCCGGAGGCGAAGCGACCGCCCCACATCTGGTTGGAGGATTTGGTGTCCGTGGTGTCGTCGGCCATGAAGGTGTCCGCCTTGAGGATGCATGTCCAGGAGAATGAAATGACGACAAGAAAACCCCTCGGGCTGCCATCCCTGAAATGGATCGCGATGGCCGCCGTTGCGGGTGTCGTTGCCGGTGCGGCAGCGGTATACGTGAAGGAGACGGGGATTGGCAATGGCGGCGGCGAAACGGCGTCTGCCGAATGCAAGCTCGCCAAGGATCGCGTCGCCAGCGTCACACCGCTGATGAAGGGGCAGGTGGCCGCCATGGTCGCCGCCTACGAGCCGCGCAAGCTAACCGCAGTCTCCTTCAACGGGCCGGACGGCAAGCCGCTGACGCTCGATCATTTCGCCGGCAAGACCGTGCTTCTCAATCTCTGGGCGACATGGTGCGTTCCCTGCCGCGAGGAGATGCCGGCGCTGAACGCGCTCGAAAAGGAGATGGGCAGCGACAGGTTCCAGGTGGTGCCGGTCAATATCGATAGCGGCGACGACGAGAAGCCGAAGACGTTCCTCGCCGAGATCGGCGTCGATGCGCTGCAGCTCTACCGCGACAATACGATTTCGGTGTTCAACAATCTGAAGAAGGAGGGCCTCGCCATGGGGCTGCCGGTGACGCTGCTGATCGATGACAAGGGATGCCTGATTTCAGCGATGAACGGGCCGGCCGCCTGGGACAGCGAGGATGCCAAGGCGCTGATCAAGGGCGCGATCGGGTCCTGAAGCCACGATTGGCCACCCTCCTTCGCTGAAGAGGGGGCGCAGCAGAAGTTTACCGCGTCGGGACCGGCACTTCACCGCGATAGTCATAGAAGCCGCGGCCGGACTTGCGTCCGAGCCAGCCGGCTTCGACATATTTCACCAGCAGCGGGCAGGGGCGATATTTCGAGTCCGCCAGGCCATCGTGCAGCACCTGCATGATCGAGAGGCAGGTGTCGAGGCCGATGAAATCGGCAAGCTGCAGCGGCCCCATTGGATGGTTGGCGCCGAGCTTCATCGCCGTATCGATGGCGTCGACCGTACCGACGCCTTCATAGAGCGTGTAGATCGCTTCGTTGATCATCGGCAGCAGGATGCGGTTGACGATGAAGGCCGGGAAATCCTCGGCGACGGTGATGGTCTTTTCCAGCGTGCCGACGAATTCCTTGGCGGCGGAGAAGGTCTTCTCGTCGGTCGCGATGCCGCGCACCAGTTCGACCAGCTTCATCACCGGCACCGGGTTCATGAAATGTATGCCCATGAAGCGTTCGGGGCGGTCGGTGGCGGCAGCAAGCCGGGTGATGGAAAGGGAAGAGGTATTGGTGGCAAGCAGCGCTTCCGGCTTCAGGACCGGACAGACCTGCGCGTAAATCTTCCGCTTGACTGTTTCATCCTCGGTGGCGGCCTCGATGACGAGATCAGACGGGGCGAGATCATTGACATCGGAAGAGCCAGTGATGAGCGACAAGGTCGACTTGCGTTCCTCTTCGGTCATCTTGCCGTTCGTCACCAGGCGGCCCAGGTTGCCATTGATGGTGGCAAGGCCGGATTCGATGCGGTCCTGGGAGAGATCGTAGATGTGAACCCTGTAACCTGCGGCGGCCGAAACATGCGCGATGCCGCAGCCCATCTGGCCGGCACCGATAATACCAATATTCTTCAACACCGCATTCATCTCCAAACCCCCGCACGGCATTCGCCCCCGCGCCGCCGCATTTTTCTAGCAATACTGCCGGACGAAGGATCGCCCGGCAGCAGTAGTAGCCCGATAAAAGATAATTTTCCAGTCATTCGCAAGTGCGAAAGAAAAGCATTTGACGCGGTCAGAGCGCCTTTTCCAATTCCGGCAAGACATCGAAGAGATCGGCAACCAGTCCATAGTCGGCGACCTGGAAGATCGGCGCCTCCTCGTCCTTGTTGATGGCGACGATCACCTTCGAATCCTTCATGCCGGCCAGATGCTGGATGGCGCCTGAAATGCCGCAGGCGATATAAAGCTGCGGCGCCACCACCTTGCCGGTCTGGCCGACCTGCCAGTCGTTCGGCGCATAGCCGGCATCGACGGCAGCGCGCGATGCACCGACGGCAGCGCCGAGCTTGTCGGCGAGCGGCAGGATGACTTCCCTGAACTTTTCCGCCGAGCCGAGTGCCCGGCCGCCGGAGATGATGATCTTGGCAGACGTCAGCTCCGGACGGTCGGAGGCCGACAGCGCATCGCCGACGAAGGTCGAAAGCCCCGGATCGGAAACCGCCGGAATCGCCTCGATGGTGGCTGAGCCACCCTCCGGTGCGGAGGCGAAGGAGGCGGTGCGCACAGTGATCACCTTCTTCGCATCGCTCGCCTGCACCGTCTGGATGGCATTGCCGGCATAGATCGGTCGCTTGAAGGTGTCGGACGAGATCACCTCGATGATCTCGGAGACCTGGGCGACATCGAGCAGGGCTGCGACGCGCGGCAGCACGTTCTTGCCGACCGAGGTGGCGGCAGACAGGATCGTGTCGTAGCTGCCAGCCAGCGAGACGATCAGGTCGGCCAGCGGTTCGGCCAGATTGTTGGCGAGCTCGTCGCTTTCGGCCAGCAGCACCTTGGAGACGCCGCCAAGCTTGGCAGCTTGTTCGGCAGCAGCCTTGGCAGCCTTGCCGGCAACGAGCACATGGATGTCGCCGCCAATCTTTGCGGCTGCCGTCAGCGTCTTGGCGGTCTGGTCGGACAGGCTTGCATTGTCGTGGTCAGCCAGAAGAAGAATGGTCATGATGATGGCTCCTTAGTTCTGGCTTAAAGCACGCCGGCTTCGTTTTTGAGCTTGTCGATCAGCTCGGC
>NZ_PQIG01000068.1 GCF_012349115.1 Rhizobium ruizarguesonis | reverse complement strand
TCTCGCTGTCTATGAAGATGCGGTTGACGCGGTTGCCCGTGGCCTTGTTGATGGTATTGAAGGTGATGCGCTCGCTAGTCGAGGCTGCCGTATAGAGAGCGACGCCGCAGCTTACCTCGCCGAACTTCAGAAAGCCTTTCCACTGCGCACGCTGTCCTGACGGCATGATAAATACTCCGAATCATTAATCCGCGACTCAAAGACGTGTCAGGGTGATTCGTTCCGACTCAAAACGAATCATTTTTCAATACTTTACGGAATTTCTCTCCCAAATTGATTCCGCCGTCTCCGCTGGTCGAATTGCGCCCGACAGTGGTGGAAAGCGCTGGAGATTGTTTAGTTCGAGAGTCACAACAACCGCCTTCCTCCAGCACCATGCCGGGCACCTCGCTTAGGGAATTCCGCAGCCGCTTCAAGCGCAGCATCATCATCCACTATCTTCCGGGAACCACCGGAATCGTTATGGGTTTCTACTGCGGACGTTCATTCGAAGGAGAAGCCCGATGGCACAGACACCGACATCCCGAGGCCGTGCACAGGATCGAGCCCGCGTGGCCGGCGGCCAGGATCACGAGGTCAACTACGAAGCAAAGAAAGAGGGCGTCTCGAAAGATGCTGTCAAGAAGGCCGTGAAGAGCGCTGGAAACTCACGGAAGAAGGTCGAGGCCGAGATTGGTCGCCGTTAGGCGGCCGAGCGGCGTTGCCCTGTCCACGGACGAGGCAGGTCCCCGTGGATCCTGTCTTTCCTGTAACGAAGCAGTCATAGCCACGCAGACCTGCCGCCTCCATGTCTGGGGTAACGCATGTCCAAATGCACACAGGAAGACCACCTGCTGATGTCGAAGGCGATCCGTGAATGGTATCGGTACTACGAGGTGGAGTGGGACGATCAAGCGTCCTCGTTTTTGTGTGATGCCGCCATCGAACTTTACAACGAGGGCTGTCGCTCGGTAGAGGAGATGGCGACCGTTCTGATCAGCACTTACGTCGGGCTGGCTGCAACGCGCGTAAACGCGCCTTCTTCCAGCTCAGTGCATTGACCGGCCAAATCAGATCGGGCTGAACTCGACGAATTCGCACAGCATGTGATCCGTCCGCGTCTTCTTCCAGTCGTGGACATATTCCCCTTCATCGATTGCCGAGCAGCTCACTCCAGGCGACACGGTACCGGATGGATTGGTCGCCGCTTTCCGAGCGATGTACCGCCAGAACCCGAGGTAGCGGACTGGTCCTTCTCGACACGAGAGAGTTGGGACGACACCGCATGGACTTCGGGCTGGGATGATACGACCCAAGCTCCACCATTGCCGCGCACTAACGTGCAGCCTAACCGCGCGAAAATCCGGCTGCTATTGCGAGCCCCATTGCTACTACGAAGACCACGACCATCGCGAACGCGGGTATGCGTATGCTCGGTCTATTGGCGTCTGGAGTCCTGTTCTTGAGGGTAGCGTCGTTGTCTTCCCCGGTGATTGACATCAGCGTCCAAACCGCCAATGCAGCGGCAAGGCCAAAGGCAACCCAGGAGAATTTCAACAGGCCGATGCCAGCTTGGAATTTCTCCGCGAAGGTAATTGTAAGTCCGATCATGCCCGTCGAGAGGGCTACGATCTGCTTCGTGGTCTCGGAAGCGGATTCGGTACCAGTCTGTGCCATATCGTCACGCTGTGCAAATCGGCCAGCATGGGCATAGCAACGCTCGTGCGCGCTCAAAGGTTTGCTCTCCGATTATTCCCGGCGGTCCGGGATGGAGTTGCTTGTTCGTTAGAGCTTCGAAGATCATCCGCTCGACCAAAAATTCGAAAGCGCCCTCGGTCTGGCGTAAGTATAGCTCTCGCTTCTCAGGCATGTTCTCCTGCTTGACGCGCTCGTTTATTGCCGACGCTGCGGTGCCTGCCGCTTGGCGCACATCACCCTCCGCGCCCGGCCCAAAATGGTAACCGAAGCGCTCTGCGTGGCGAGAAGCAAAACTGAATAGCCGCACTTGGATCGCGGAATCGGGCACCGACTCGACTGCTTGTAGGGAAAGAGTCATCACATTCTCCGCATGTCGAAAGAGAAGTCTCCATGGGCTGCAATTTATCTCACCGCGAAGACGGATACAACTATGGTTTGCAGAGTGTGCAATAATCAATTTGGTTGTACCGGAAGTAATCCGCGCCTTGAAACGGGTAATCCCCGATAGATTTCTTCTTCACTGACATTCCGCGCTTACCCGGCCTGGTAGCTCGGTTAGAGGACAACTGCTTTCAGGTTGTAGCCTGCAGCCAACCCACGTCACATTCGCTTTTGCTACTTCGTCTTGAAGAATAAGCATTCTGGGGGATTTCTAGCTCTACCGTTGCGCGATATTGTGATTTTTCACTTTACCACGCCAAGATCCGGGCAAGAACGATGTTACGATCCTCGGCGCTTCTCTTTTTCGCCGTGCTAGGCATTTCAGGGCTGCCGGCTGAGCCCTCTCGTGCCGAAATTAAAGTCATCGTCGGACCCCTGCTGGCCATTGGCGACTTCGACCTGGAAAAGAAAACCCGCAGATCGTTGAGCGGCGTTGCATGTCCTGTCGTGGTTGAAGGGAAGCACATCTGCCTTGTCGCTTTCGACGAAGGGGCCGAAGCCAGAACCATCGCCATCAACGAAGCCGAATACGAAGTTCGAAAGAAGTCGATCGACCTAGGCCCGGGCGATAGTGAAATGGATTCCGAAGCGGTCGCAGCCGACGGTGCCTTCTATTATGTCTCGGGTTCGCACGCCGACAAGAGAGACCCCTGCGAGGTAAACGGAGGAAGCCATCGACTTGTCAGGATCGCCTATGATCCAACGACCGGACTTCCACTGCGTAAGTCAAACGGAAAATTGAAAGACCTCGAGGACGGGTTCGACATCACGAAGGTACTCAGCGACGACCTGCGGGGATCGGTCGGGAAGTGCCTCGGCTCCGACGAGGGCGGTTTCGACATAGAAGGAATGGCTGCATTCGATGGCCGTCTTTACTTCGGTCTGCGGGGGCCGACGGCGCCAGACGAAACAGCGGCCGGAGGCGGAACTGTTGCTTATGTCTTCGAGGCGGGCACATCGCCATCGCTCGTCACTCAGGACGATGCCAGGGATCCTTTCCGTATTCGTGTGGCGAGCGGTAGGGCGATCCGCGACATGGCCTCGGTCGATGGAGGAATCCTTCTTCTTCTCGGCCCTGACGACGACAATCGTGATGTCGGCTGGTCGATCGCGTTGTGGAAGGTCGACGAGCAGGCTGATCGAAAGGCATCCGTGAATACCACCGACCTGGGGCCGCTCGATCTATCGGAAGCGAAGAGGGCGCAATGCGACAAGGAGGTCAAGCCGGAAGGCATGGCGGTTTTGACCAGCCGAGCGGAGGGATCCGGCGAAGTTTATCGACTGGCGATATTCTCCGACGGAATGTGCGACGGCGGACCTATGATCGTCGACGCTATCCTGTCTGCGGACTAACCCGAACCATAGCAACCAGCACGAAATTCGTGTTTATTCGCAAAGCACGTTTCCCGCCCGCCGCTCGGTCCGTCAGGGACCTCCTAAAGCGGTATTCAGAAGGTTGGCCAGCCTTGCCGCTGCGAGCGACACCTGCTGCTCGGAAATGCGTCTCGCGTTGGTTTCGTATTCACGTGTCAGCTCCGGCTTTTCGCCCTTCAGAACCGGGTCCGCATAGGCGTAGGCCTTCGCCAACTCGAAGCTCTCCTGCGCCCATGCCGCAGGGTCAGAAATGGCAGCCTTGTCGGCAGGTGGGGCAGGGGTCTTGGGAGTTGATACGACGACGCCATCAACCGTCCTGGTATCGAAGCCGTCGAACAAAGCGCCGAATACGGTCGAGTATCCGCCGAACTCGGAATCCCAATAGGCATGCAGATTTACAGACGTGCCGTTCGCCGGAATGACGTTGATCTCGTTGCCGCCACGGTCTCCGGTATCCGGCTCATGGTCGGCTTCATGGATCTTCGTGAACCTGTCGTCGAACAGCGTTACCGCGTGGAGCGGCTGGTGGACATCGCCGACTAGATGGAGGAGCCAGACGAGGTCGTAGGAACGTATGTCGTCTGACATGCCGGAGGATTTGGGAAGGGCGGCGCTGAACAGCTTGATCTGCGTCACCGCATCCACGGGATCGGGATCCGGAGGCTGCTTCCCATCGATCCGGAAGCCGATGTCCTTGAAGTGCCAATACCCGTGAATGAGAAGATCCTTGTAGCCGATGTTCCGGCCAGCCTGGGCAGTCTTGGGACCGTCCTTCGGCTTGTCGCTCGCCGTCTTGTAGGCGGCATATGTCTTGATGTCATCCGCCCAGGCCGCAGCCCGCACGAAGGTGTAACGGTCGACATCCACGGGCTGGTGGTCGGGAGCGTTGGGGATGGCGCGAATCCATTGCTGGTAGTCAGGATTCAGCCTGACCAGACGGTTGGACTCGGCCTTGGCGGCCGGGTTGATCTGGTCGTAGGCCATGGCAGCAATGCGCATGTGGCCTTCGTCCCACCATGCATAAGCCGCCGTTGACCACACTGCCGAAGAAATGACCACTAGCGTTCGCAGCATCTATGCCTCCCAAGGGAACGATTATTCATGGATATTTGATGAGTGCGCACTGGTGAACGGGTCCACGACGTCTACAACAGAGAAGCCCGATCACCGATGTCCTATGAGAATATTTCACGGTCACGGATTTTGACCGGATCCTTGTAGTCTTCAGCGAACCAGGGATCTTCGCCCGGGCCAGGAGGCTTCTTGAGAAGCAACTTCTTGTGCGCGGTGGCGGCATCCTTCTGCGCAAGCCGGAAGTGGTAGTGGTCAAAAATAGATATCGCTTCGATCGCGTAGGACGTGGTGACCCGCCTATCCTTGATCAGAAGCAAGTTCTCGCCATTAGAAGTGTCCGCGGCTTCCGAGAAATTATAGGAGCCGAGATAGACTCGAGCTGTCGGCTTGTCGAAATCGATGACGACGAACTTATGGTGCATCCTCACACCGCTACCGCCAGCAGCCTCCTTATGGAAAGGCTCGGGAAGATGTTCGGCCAACATCGCCGGACTTACTGGGCGAACGTCACCATCAGGCTTCTGAAGGTCGATACCGCCAACATCCTTGTCCGAGATTCCGTAGACGAACGTATCGTCCCTCTTGGTGACCGCGCTGAGAGCATCG
The DNA here is from genome assembly GCF_012349115.1 of Rhizobium ruizarguesonis. GTDB lineage: Bacteria > Pseudomonadota > Alphaproteobacteria > Rhizobiales > Rhizobiaceae > Rhizobium > Rhizobium ruizarguesonis. Next base: position 113,114 of record NZ_PQIG01000068.1, on the reverse strand, counting down.
CGGACGAGCCCCGGCGTCTGGTAGAGGAATGCAAGGGAATAAAGCAGGCTGGATTCCGTGGCATTTTCGATGTCATGGGCGATACTTGCTAGGAGTGCGTTCGACGCGGAATGCGGAGAAAATGCGACCTTGGCATCAATCCCTGCGAGGCCGAGGTCGCCCCAGGTTGCTGACGGCGTCGCGCCGAAGACCGATACGTCATCGGTTTGCCAATATTCGTTGAACGCGGATGAGTATCGATCGACCGAAGATTGTCCGGACAGGACAATCGCATTATTCGATTGAATGAAGAAGCCGCGCCAACTGAAATTAGTGGAGCCGCACACGACCTTTTTCACGGTCGGCCCGTCGACAACGATTGTCTTGTTGTGCTGCAGACCACCCATGTTCTGCCGCTTCACATTATTTGCACCTGCGCTTGCCTTGAGCCTTTCCGCAGCCTGGGATTCCGCTGACGTTGCAGGCTCGTGCTTGTCGCTGTCGTCAATGATCACGCGCAGGCGGCTCCCGATCGCTTCAAGACGCGTTAGAATATCAGGCTGATTCAGTTCGTATGCGACCACGCTGACGTGCGCTTGATCCGCAATCGCCTGATCTAGTGTCTCAAGAATGGCGTGTCGGGCTTCGAAACCCATCCACGCCAGGGCCTCTTTTGCCTGAGGATGGGTTGGAACGAACGACAATCCCTTTTCGATATCTCTAGGGATCAGCTCATCTATCCGGCCCGCCTTGGAAAACCTGTCCACGAATGCTTGCGAGGAGACGAATCCTCGGGTGAACGTGACGTTCAACTGTCCGGGGTAAGTCTCCCTTGCAAGCACTATGGACGCTTCCTGCGCTTCTCCGTAAGTCAGCTTTCCTTCGTCGTCCATGAACGCCGGGCGGACGCGATATGAGAACTCACCAGAGAGTTCCGGATTTTTCGGGAAGTGTACCCATCTGAATTTCTGGATAGGCGAGAGCAGAGTAGTCAGCGTCTCAGGGCGAACATTCCCTTGAGCATCGGGAAATCCAATCCGGTTCTTGACTGGATAGACTTCGCTCTTGCCCGGCTCCTTATAGTCGATCGTGAATCCAACAAAATTGAACGGCGGCAAACCGTCTTTCCAGTTCATCCCCAACAGGAGCATACCTTCGCCTCTGTGAAGCTTGAGCGAGAAGAGGGCTTTGTCATTCTGACCTGATACCTGAAATTCCCCTGCCATCGGTGCCTCCCTGTGAAGCGATCAATAAACCAGATGGCGACGCCATCAGTGCGTGACGCAGAGCTGTGCGAGGCCCGCTCTCGTAGGCGATTGCGAGAACTCGTCGAATTCGAAATGAAATGTGCCGGGGATACGAAGCCTGTAGGTGCCGAACTTGAAGTATGGCCCGGCCAGAGGGAAGTTGTCCTTCTTCTTCAAGGTCGCCCCGATATTGCCCTTGACCGAGACGATCTTCACTCCGTTCGCCCAGATATCGATCTCGCCGGAACGCCGAGGGCCGTATTCGTTGTCGGTACGGCCGGGCTTCACCCGGTAGATCATGTCGACCCAGCCTTTGCGCGGATCGGGCAGGGGGCGGTTCGCTTCCGGAATGATCTCGATATCCGCTTTGCCGATGTATTTTTCCGGCTCGGCGACAAACGAGAGCGACCGGAACTGGGACACAAGGTCTCCATCGTCGGGAAGGCCAAGGGCCTGGGACAGAGCCTTGGCGTCTGTATCCTTCGCCCCTGGACCCATGCCCTGCATGAGATTCTGGCTAAAGAACTGCTTCGAGACTTCCGGAGCGTTCCTGCTGATCAGGTCGAGCGACTGCAGGGACTTTATCGCGTTCACGTTCTGCTCGTTGAACTCGAGGTTTCCAAGAAGGTTCTGCGCGGCGAGAAGGGCGTCGGGATCCCCCTCTGCCTTGGCGATCACACGTCGGACATCGTTGTCCTGGACGGTGATATGGAAGACACCGTTGTCGAAGCGCTGGGCGATCATTGGGCTGCCGTCTCCCGGACCTTTCCATTGTCCGATGACGGATCTTGCGCTGCCTGCGGATGGGACGTCACCCGTGATCTTGAAGCTGAACGAGTACCAGACCTCGTCGCCGAATGTCGGCCACGCCTTCTTGACCGTTCGCAGCTCCGCCCTCTGGCAATCGTCCTCGCATTCGAGGCCGTCGTCGCCGTCTTTCGTGACGATGTCGATGGCAGCGCTCCCGCAACGACCCGGCTTCGTGAACTCGATTTGGCGCGAGAGAACCTGCTGCGTCGTCCATTTTGAGGCATCCAACTTCGACCCGTCGAAGTGGTCGTCCAGGTCAGCGGCACAAGCTGCACCGCCCAATGTCAACATGGCTGCGAAAAGGATTGATCTCATCTGCATCCCCCCAGATTAATGAGATGCAGAATTACTAGCACGTTCGCTATAAAGTTGAATATTGCGGCGACAGACTTTTTTCGGGTGTAAGTGCCGTCTCTTTGCCAACATCGTGCCTCCGGGGACGTGGCAGGCACTCTCGAGGACACCTTCTATCACTTCCTCGGTGTCCGGGCTTATCCCTCGTCTGGACGAAGTAACGTTCTGGCCTCGACACTATTTCTGCCGGAGGAGTTTCCCTTCACAGCGGTAGCTCACGCGATCCGAACCCGGATGTGCGCTCTAACTCCCCGCCCTCAGCAATGCCGCCGTCCGCCTTAGCCAGTCGGCGGGATCGTGGCGGTGATAGACCTGTTCCGACGGCTCGATGTTGTCCAGGAACCGCCGATAGATCACGGCCTGCCTGGCCGCGGCAATGGGCGCGAGGAGGCCGGCAGCGCGGGCGGGCTCGCAACCGGGCAGCCAGGCCAGCCATGCGCGAGCCCAGTGCTCCTTGATCGTCTCCACGTACTCGGATGCGACGCGGTCGAGAAATGCCGGCTGGTCTAGCATCGGGTGGCCGATCCCGCTGTCGCCCCAATCAAGTAGGGTAAGGGTTCGTTCTGTCCCGCGAAAATTGCCGGGATGAAGATCGCCGTGGACCAGCGTATCAGGTAATCCGCAGGACTCGAGCGCGGCAAAGCGGTTGGCGAGACCGCTGACGAAACGCTGGAGCAGCGCAAGCTCGTTCCGAGACAACTCTTCGCTTGCCCGCTCCGTCACATGGCCGATCGCGGCGATCAAAGCCGGGCCGCCCCAGTCCGGCAGTCCCATGGAGCGCAATTGATCAACGCGGCCAGTCCACGATGACTGCAGTTCAACTAGCAGGGTCACCATCTGGAGCAGTCGCGGCAACGGGGCCTCGTACATGTCCTCGCCAGCGACTTCTGCGAGCAGCATGCGTCCGCCGTCGTGGCCAAGCAGTTCCGGAACGGGACGGCCGGCCAATGCTGTGATGACGCGCGGCTCGTGCGCGAAGAATGGCGGCACGACTTTTAGCCATACAGTTTGGCGGGCGACAGGAATGCGCCAGATGCTGGATAGATTCCAGCTTCGGATCTGGACAGGCATCCCGGCGGGCGCCAAGCCATGCGCGGCTAGTATGCGGGTCGCCCAAGCGAGATCGGCGGCAGGCCCGCCGGGCTCAGCGTAGCTTTGGCGCAGCGGGTGGGGCTCGAGTCGCCCTGCCCAGACCTCGGTCGGAACGGGCTGTGCGACCTCGGCCAGATACGTGACTTCACCGCCGTGCGGTCGGTCGCGAACTGCCTCCAGCAGCCGCAGGATCGTGACATCGATCCCATGGTATTCGCGGACGGCCAGGACTACCGACTGCGCATCCTGCCACCAAGGAAGATCGACCGGGACCAGTGCCAGTCGGCCGATCACGGCACCCTCTGGCGTAACGAGAACCAGACGGGCGACACGCGGCGGCGGCTCCAATTGCTTCTCGCCGTCCATGGTTCCCCTACCGACTCCCCGAACACAAAAGCGGGATGATGTTGGCGCAATCCGGCCGTAGTGGCAACGAATCCTTACTACGACTCGTTCCGGTGTCTAGCTTTTCGATGCTCGCGCATCCGCGCTCCGTTGCATGACGCAGTTCGCTGCCGCAACATTGTCTCCGAGCATGCTCTTCCTGAACTGACGAGGATCCGACATGCTTGCTGAACTTCATATGATACCGGAATCCAACCCCGTCGACGCAGCTATGGCCTGGCACGGAGGGGATCCGCGCGCAACCATCGATGCTCTGCTCAAGGATCGCGAACGGCTGTGCGAACAGCTTGCAATCGCCCGGGCATGCATCAGCAAGGGCTATACGCGTGGTTGGCTGCCCGGCGCTGAATTCGAGGGATGATGACGATAACTGCGGAGACGAGCAGCATCCCGGGGTTCGTCGCAGAACTCGTAAGGGCGGCGAATGAAGTCGACCGCCTGACCGCGGGCGAAATCGAGAGCTTGTTGCTTCGTGCGATGATCACGGTGCGCGATCTGCGCGAGCAAGCTGGCATCCCTGGAAGTGGTACCGAACACGATGCGATCGTCCGGCTGGATATCGTGGCAAAAGGCGTCGTCACATTTTCCCAAGCGAATATCTCGGCAACCCTTCGCAACTCTCTGGATCATTGTTGACAGCGGGACCGTTGTGACCTTGAAGCCGTCGCGGTATACAACAGCGATCGTCCTTGATCGGGTTCCCATGCGATCCAGGCTAGTAGCCTCCCCGGGGCATGGGGGCGCCCCTGCGATTGATCGTTATCTGAAGAGCATGGCGTAGATGCCCTTGACGCGAGACCGGACGTTGAACGCTACCCTATTTCCCGCCCAGTTTCCAACTGTTCCCAGACGGGCAAGCTACGCCGTTGAAGCGCGTCATGCCATCGAGCGATTGCCGACTGGTTACAAAACCGCGACATCCGTCCGGCCCATCGTTACTGGCATCGATCTGTTCGATAACGCCCGCGCTGCCCGTCGATGGGTTGGCCCAAGCAAGCGCAGTTGCACCGACAGCACCGCGACCGACTGTATCTGCAATCACCGCTTGATCGGTCAAAGGCGTCTGGTGCTGGATTGCTGACTGGGCGAGGGGCGTCTCAAGCGGCTCGATATGCGAGCATGCCGTCAAAGCCGCGACGCTCATTGCCGAGATGAAGTGCTTCGGATTCATCGCTCGGATAAAGCGCTTTGCCTGTTGTGTTTCAAGTTACGAATAGTTCACATTCTGGCGAGGTCTGAAGAAGACGCGGTCGCTTGGTGACGGCGCGAACGTGTTCCCCAAAGTGCGTGGCCCACAGGCCTTCAATGAGCGTGGGCCCGGGATTCTTGAAAACGAGTTTGAAAAGGGTGCTCCGGATCAGGGGCAGACACCCTTTTCGTGCTGAGTTTTGCAGTCTCAGCGGAACGGAAATTAGCAGAGAGATTGCTGTCTTCCATCGGACCGAAGTCCGACGCACTCGCAATAATTCGTCGGGGCATTGGCCGCAACGCCGCGTCGTTCCTTGCTCTCGACCACGGATGTACTGGCGCTGGTGATTGAACGACGATGAGGAAGGTCGGTCCGAATTCGCCCCGGTCTCTTTTGTTCGTTTGTACCCTGGAGCCGAGCCGAGATCTTGCGACGGCAATTGGCGAGCATTGAAGATTTATCGAGGGGCCAATCCAGCCGAAGTCGGGAACCGACTAAGCACCGACATCAGGACTGGAACCACTTCCGAAGGGTGGCGAACAGACCGCGGGGTGGGGCTGGCTTTTCCGCAACAGCTATTGTTGCCTGCTCGTCGAATCCGGCAAGTTCCCACTGTGCGTCGCGCACTCCGGCCCAAGCCGTGATGGCATTGCTAAAGTCGTTCACGTTGTGGCTGCCTCTTTCGGTGAAGAGTCGGACGTGCTCGATTGCCAACTCGGCGTGATCAACAAACTTCCTGGAGGCTGCATTTGCCTCTCCACGGAGGCGGGCCACCGACCCAGCTCGTTGATAATCCTCGAGCAATCCAGCGGCCTCCCGCCACGCCCCACGATCGTAGCCTTCTCCGCTGCGAGGTCTGAAGCCTGCGGATAAGGTCACAACCAGGTCGTTGGCTACGGCAATCGCATCGATATTGTAACGGTCACGGGCTCTAGTGAGGCCGACTGCTTTCTCCAGCTCTTCCACCATGGCCTCCAGGCTGTCGTAATCCTTGACAGCTCCTGTTCTCGCGACGAGATCCTTGATCTCGATTACGTGCTTCGGCGGAAGGAAATCTATCCCGTCAGGAACGGCGATGTCCGCAAACGTCTTCCTCTTCAACACCATCCCCGTCCGTAGAACGAGGAAATATAGTTGGCGGTAGTCGGCGCTCGGACGGGACGAGGCGAAGCCGGCGAGCGAGTCCCTGATCTTTGCTTTCACGCTTTTGTCGAGGGTCACCTGCACCGCAATCTTGGCGTCGTGGTCAATGAGGTCGAATCCTTCCGTCCAAGGGTTTTGGATGTTCGGGTTTTGCAGCGCTGTCCAGTCATAGAGGACTTTCAGCACCGGAACGATTATGTCCTCGGCTGCGAGGGCTCGATCCGTGCGATTGATTGCTGATAGACTTGATCCCGCAACCGCATGCACCGACAGCGCCAGGCTGAGCCTGTCTGCAAGTTCAATTATGCTCACTTCAATGTCCTTCACGAGAGGCTTGCTCGCTGTGCGGTTTGAGCTCGCGACCGTCAATGCGCGATTGGGCCTGCAGTTAATGGCGGCTGAACAAAATTGGCGTCGCGGTCGACGGTTCAGTCGCTCACACTAACTTCATTGATCTGCCGAACTACACGGCCTACGCCGAAACTTGCGCATCGGTCGGTCCCGTGTTCTGGGCCAGCCGCATTCTCGGCTGCGGTGCGAACCGCCGCTATGCGGATGTGATGGAGCAGGCGCTGTACAATGGAGCACTCACGGGTCTCGCTCTCGACAGGAAGACCTTCTTCCACGACAATCGCTCGAGAGCGCGGGCAAGCATCACCGGAGGGTGTGGCATCGCTGCCCCTGCTGCCCGCCGGACATGACACTGGCTGCTGACTATGTTTCCGCTATCACTCTGAAACTCCCGGATCGGAGGTTTCAGCAAACCAGTATCCGGTGGGCAGGTGCTGGAACTCTTTGGCATCCCACATCACCTTGCTGATCCGTTTGCCGGGGTCCTTGACATCCAGTGTGATCCCTTTTGCAGCGAGGCCAGAAAGTATCTCGGCGCGCGAGAGGGGTTTTTGTTGCTCCAAAAGCAGTTGGGTGACCTGCTTGCGCAGCATGTGGGCGGTGCTGCCCATATGAACTCTTCGGGCGACAACGGGGGCGTCTGTATTGAGCGGCAGCGACGTGGGTTGCGGGCCGGTGAGGGCGTTTAAAGCTGCTCGATAGCGTCTCATCCTTGCCGTGCATTCATCGATCTGCCGCTGCTCCGCCTCGATTGCCGTCTTGATGCGCTCGACTACACCATGATCGACATTTTCGCTCGGATTTTCCAGGTTCATTTTACTGACCCCAATATTCATGTTCGTACCCCAAGAAGACTATTCTCAAGCGACGAGAATCGCGCTAACTGTAGTTCAACGAGTTGGAACCCACCAGTCGCCCGCCGGTTTCGCAGTAGGTGTTTATGGTCGTGTTCCGAAGCAGTTAGTTAATTTTAACATCAGTCTAACCTCGAAACTAGGGTTGAGAACCCTCGTCGCGATCGATTTGGTTTGTCTAAGCGTTCGTAGATCAGAGTCGGCATCCTCGATCTCCGTGACCCGCTTCCTGAAAGGGGCAGCGGCAGTCGGAAGTCACGTGCCTCCATAATTGGCTTCTGAACTCGAACTCAACAAAGACAAGGAGTTACTGCCAGGCCTGCCTCAATACTAATCCCCGGGAGATCCCCGGGCGTTTGAACTCTCAGGTGAGGGCTCGGGTCAGTGCGTCGAACAAAAGCTGTGAATGGTGCAAGGGCATCCACACGAATCCTTGGAACCGCACCCTCATTTGAACCCCGGCGAAGGGAAAAGACATGCGTCCTAGCGTAGGTGCCTAACGATGCAGACGATGACGATCGAGGAGATTGAGTTGCTCGCCTTCGATGACGTTTCCTTCCTTGTAAAGGCATAACCGGTAGCGGGCGAGCTGCGGGTTCCCAAACAGTAAACGTCTTCTGACGTGCGGGCAACAGAATTCAAGGATTCGAGGCCGCCGACGCTGTTCCCGACTGCGGCGAGCCCTCGGCTCGTCAACTGAATCCTTTGTTTGTGTCGATCGGTTCAAGATTAGCTCATCTAGGACTCCGTTTAAATTCAAGTTCGTACCCTAGTATGATCGCGTGCGGTGTTCTGAATCTCCGGAGGTTCGACTCAGTCTTTGCGCAAGGAGGGAACATGGCAGTGTCCTGCAATTTCGATCCATCAAAAGGGGATCAAGCCGGGGCATTGTGAAAGTTCATTGAAGGACACCGAACCCCTGGTGTGCGCAAGCGATACAGGGCCGCCAACCAGTGAGGGCCTAGAACAGACTAGGCCGTCCTTGGCGGGGCAGGTTTGACACACGCAGTGGCGCTTCCGCCGCAGAGGGCCGGGTCTCTCAGGCAGAGCCAATCCCTAGGCCAATTCCAAACTTACGCTAGTGCCGCGGTCGAGGGATTAACCGTTAACATCGTTGAGGAGCTGAGATGGATACGCGCATAGAAAGGGTAAGGATCGATTGGGGTGATGATTGCTGGATGTACCGCGCCACGGACGGAGGTCCAATTCGCTTTGGGGCTAACGGCCGGAAGAGGAACACCACGCACATCTACAATTCGGCGAAGGTGGCGAACCATATCCTGCCAGCGGAGTCCGACGCGGAATTTCAGGTGATGCAACTGTTAGACCTGTCTACGAGCGTGCTGACTTATATGGCGCAGCCTCACACGCTCCTGTTCCCGAGACTACGGCGCCGGGGCAAATGGCGGTACACGAGCGACCTAGAAGTGCTCGTGCCACGCTGGTTCGTTCGCCAGCTCGAAGACGGTGTTCCGTTTGCAGTCGCTGCTCTGAAGATGCCGCAGCGCCGCGCAGCGGCTGACGATCTCGTCAGATTGGTCTTGGAGGTGAAGGGGGCCTCGAGGTACGCGGATCTGTGCCGCCGTGGGAATGATCCGGAAGATATCGCCAGGTCACAGAAGCGGGCAGATGAAAAGAAGGACTATGAGGCCAAGCTTCAGCGTGCGAACGAAATCTACCGGGCGCACGGCTACTTCTTCCATGTGGTGGAGGAAATGAAAGACCTCCGGCCCTTCGATCTCCGGCACCTGCCCAGCGTCCTGATGGACGACACTGCTAAAATCCCGCGACGGTTGTCGGAAGTTGCCTGGAGATATCTCCAGCGCTGTGACGGAGTGGCAACCTATGGCGAAATGATTGACGTGCTAGGCGGTGGTCCAACGGGACGCGAAGCCGCAAACTGCCTTCATGCCAAAGGGCACATCTGGATCGACCTATCCCAGAACCCGCGACCTCTCACGAGGGTTGCCATGCCCCCGCTGTTGGGTAGCCGACAGAACCTTCTGGCAATGATGGCCCATGCGGAGGCGTAGTATGGCCGAAGCGGCAGCTCGGAACAAACGTTCACTCAAGCTCGCACGCGAATGCCTCGAGCCGACGTGTGCCGTCTCAAACGTTGGCGGTCAACCCGTGTTCGAGAGGACTATCGGGGTTTCCTTTTGGCATCTGCAGTGTGACACCGAAATCTGCATGGGCTGCTTGCGGAATGCCATATTGAGGCGCTGCTATAGCGAGGAAGCATAGATGCTTCGTCCAATCGACGCCAACCCCGGCGAGACGTATTATTTCAAGACCAGGTCGGAAAGCTTTACCGCGACATTCGTCAAGACGAAGCCGAACGGCGATCTTGTTTTCAACAAGACGGACAAAGGCGGTCGCTGGTATATTGACCGCAAGAGCTACCTTTTCATGCGATGCCGGGGTGGGGCCGTGAGGGTCACCGCGGAAGATCAACAGTCCATCGAACCGTTCACCGTAGAGCCGGGTGCGTTCGAGCGAATTATGCCCGGCGACACAAAGCAGGTCCGAGCCCGTAAAACGCGATACTTCAAGGCTACCGTGCAGCACTACTATGTGACCTGCATGGACGAGTATTCTATTTCGGCGTCGCATCCTGCACTAAAGACGTTCTTCAAAGAACACTATGAGACGCACAAAAAATTCTTTGGAGAGAACACAAAGGTACCCGGCAGCTCAACCTTAATCATGCTCGCAAGAGAGTGCGGCGAGAAACATTTCCGACCTTTTGGCTGCTTTCTGAACGAAAGTGGCGGTGATCGGACGTCGGGGAAGTGGAACGACTTCGTCCGCATACTCCGGGTGGCGATGGTCACGTGGTACTGGAGTGAACATGCTCCGACCTTTGGCGCGGTCAAGGCTTGGTTTAACGGCGAAATCGCAAAGGAGCGCGAGCGACGACTTGCACTGGCGGCAGGGGATACTGTCGGAGACGAGATGCGTCGGCTCTCTGCTGAGCGCGGGACGTCGCCAGAATATGTGCCGAGGCTAGGCGACCTATCTGTTCCCGGCGATGAAGCTGATGCCGGATTCGATAGACCTTGTGATGGCACCCTGCGCAACTGGATCGATCGCGAAGCCGGTCTTGAGAATATCGCCAGACGTGAGGGTAGAACGGTCGCCAACAGGCAGCTTGAAGCTGTCAGCCACCACGTCCAGACCCTTAGGCCGCTGGAATGCACCGTCATGGACCACACGCAGATCGATCTGCATGTTATAGTCTTGGATGCAAACGGGAAGGTTGTGGGAGAGACCTTCCGGCCGTGGTTGATCATCATCATGGACGTGCATACCCGGATGGTCCTTGCTGCCAGGTTATCTATCGAGGCACCGTCGCTTTTCACGCTTTACGGTGGGCTGAAGGAAAGCCTGAAGCCAAAGGAATTCTTAGAGCATCTCAATTTGGAGGAGGCGTACTACTGGTCCCTAGACGGGTTTGGCAAATTCAGGAGAATGCTGGTCGATAACGATTTAGCTAACGTAGGTCGTTCTTTGAGAGCGACGGCGTCCAGCGCAGGCCTCAATGTATCCTTCGCCCCGGTTAAAACACCAACTTATAAGGCAATTGTCGAGCGGTTCTTCAAAACATTAAACACAAAGCTCTGGCATGAAGCAGATGGTGGCGTGCCAGAAAAACCTGGCGTCTCCGACAAGGATCCCCGCGAAAAAGCCCGCTTCACGCTGATGCGGGCACAGGAGATACTCTGGGAGTACATCATCATGGACTACCATCTTGATGTGCACGATGAGTTGGGCATCCCGCCGGCCTTGCAGTGGAAGAATTCCTTCAAGGATTACAAAAGGCCCTTGGTGGACGACATGAATGTCATCGAGAACGCCTTCGGACGGTCCGCCATCCGGACTCTAACAACATCCGGGATCGAATATAGGAACGAGGTTTTCTGGCATCCGGAGCTGGTCACGCTTGTGCTGAACGATCTGTGCCACCTCTCCGACAATCCGAGAGGAACACGAGCAAAGAACAACTCGCGTAGCGTACTGGTCGAAGTTGTCGAACACAGCGATAGAACCAGGATCGGCATCTACAATCCGGCGCGAGGCGAATACGTCGTTATCCCGAATGCCGATCCCGAGCACACCGGGTCCTACGAAGACAACGTGGAAGAGCGGCGTAAGAAGAACGAAGCGACAGAGGAATTCTTCTCAAGGAACAAGCACGCCATGAATCGTGCCGCGATCGTGGCAAGTCTTACCGAGGGGCCGACGCCAGTCGTCGATATGTCGCCTACCTCGCCGAGCTCTGGGCAACCGGTCTCCAACGGGAATGACGGCCGGAGTTCCCCGCACGAACTGCCTATCCACAAGCGTGATCAGATCGTCATTCAGAGGCCAGGTCAGAGTAGAGGCAAGAGGGCTGCTTCAAAGAAGGCCGACAAGCGGCAAAGGGATGTAGTGTACTCCGTCGAGAACGATCCGCTCTCCATGGCGCTGGTTCCGGATACCAGGGAGGCTGCCGAGAACCTCATTCCGGCGCCCGCGCCTTCGAGATTCAAGGTTGCAGACAAGGAATCATACTTTGAGCGAATGAAGCGTGAACTGAAAGTGTCACGTGATTGATCATGTTTTCGGATGCAGATCGCGTCCTCACCATTGGAGGCTTTGTGATGACTGGACGGGTTTCAAACGGGGTAATTCGCTTGCTTTTCAAGGAATGGATTGTGGTCCATGCGAAGGCTGAAGCAGCGATGGATTTTTTGGACGAGCTAAGGGAAGCACGACGAGATTCGCGGTGGGATACCGAAGCAACTGGTGCTTCCCTGTTTTCTGCGTCGCACTGCGGAAAGTCGCACATCATCAACAAAATATACTTCTCTCACAGGGTCCTTCCTGAGCTTCGGAAAGATGGGATTTTCCATAACAGCGTTTGCGACGGTGACGTGAAGAAGCTTCAACGGAAGTTCCTTTATGTGAAAGTGCCAGAAAAACCTAACTTAGGGGACTTCGGCACGAATTTGCTTAGGGCGTTGCACGATCCTTTCTACAAAAAGCGGGAGAACGTTCTGGATCGGATCCGCCGAGCCGAGGATATCATGAACAATCCGGACAGCTTCACGGAACTCCTTGCTCTCGATAATTTTGATCAACTGTCCAAGAAGAGTGACAGAGAGACTATGAAGGACGCCTCTGAGGTCCAAGACGTTGTGAAGACCATGATCGAAAACGGAATACCAATTGTTTTCACAGGTTTGTACAGTGCGCATACGGCACTGGACAACATGCAAATCAACAACAGGGTGATGGAGCTCGACATCATGCCTTTTAGATTTGAGAAAGATCTCGAGGAGTTCTGTAAGTATGTCACAGGTATCGAGTTACTGATGGTCGATCATCGCATATTCGATGAGCCAAGCGGACTATACGAAGATAGTATAATAATACGATTATACTATGCGTCGCAAGGGCGCATCGGTGTTCTATCGAACATTATTAGAGATGCGGCGCGACTTGCCTCAACTGGAAAGTGCCACCGGATCGAAAACAGTCACCTTCAGAAGGCGGTGAACGATTATCCTCTTAAGAAAGGGATATGCGACTACAACCCATTCTTGATTAGCAACGACAGGAAGATTGAAATTGACTGCCGCAAAAGAGTGGCCGCTGACGAGAAGTTCTACGGCGAGAAATACATGGAGCACTTTCAATAATGTCGTTGTGGAGACGAGATGGTGCGGAATGCTCCGACAGGGACTTTTGGTTGAGGCGCTTATCGCTTCTGGGGAAGGTACTGCCAGTAGCGACGGATCTTCGACCGGGAGAGCACCTTCAGGGAGTGGTCCTTCGTTCGGCAGCGAGCAACGGACTTCTCAATACAGATCCGATAGTTGAACTCGCCGGAACTTCTACGTTCCGAAGGCTCTCGGCGTTTACCGCACTAGAGGACAGCGCCGAAATTGAAAGGTTGGTGGATGTCTTAGGCATTAGGTCGGATTCGGAGCGCTTACTCGAAGTGTTGAAAGCTCCAGGTCCCCGAACAAGGGAGCATGTATCTTTCTTTGGACATGCGGTCCGGCGCGTTCACATTTCGCCCTATCGACGGGTTTCTCCCCGGGCTCTCGCGGTCGAAAGCTATCAGAGGGCAATTTGGTCCCTACGGCCTTTCGAATTTGATCCAGACACCCGGGAGATGCTTTTGTCTCATTGTCCAGTATGCGAGATGGCGCTTGGGTGGACCAAAACTGCGGGCCTCGTCTATTGCGAGTGGTGTCCGCGTCGATCAGTTGATCTACGTGAGTTTCCCCAACAGCTCGTACAGCCGGAGGACGGAGAGGCGCTTGATTTTGTTGGAGACCTCGTCAACCCGGAAGTGACTGATATCGAATTCTCCAAATGGAAATCGTCAGCCCTTGGCAACGTGTCCCGCGGCGACTTGTTTCAGCTCGTCGTCAAGACTGCTTCAGAATCCCAACGAGCAGAATCTGGAAGCTATTCAAGTGCAATCCAGTTCAAACATCTCGAGCGAGCGGGAAGGGCGATTCTCGGATGGCCAAAGTCGTTCGTTGCGCTCGCTGAGACGATCGTTCCAAAGCAGGGAAAAGCCGGCGCTAGTCTGAAAGAACAGTCTCTTTGGCGCCTTGGACATGATCCGACCTTGAATGCAGATGTTCGGCGGCAAATCAAGGCGATGCACCGCACCAGCCGCAATCGCAGCGTTGCCACGCATTCCTATGCTCGTGTCGATGGAAGATCACTCCCATCCGTCTCTCATCCCCACGCTCCCTTGCGGTCGCCGCAAGTAGAGTTGCAACGTCTCATAGGAGATTATCCCTTTCGTTACCTAGAGGGCGACATTGAGACCAAGATAAAAGTTTTGCGCAACATTCACGAAGTCCAGGCCATGTCGTTGTCATTGGGTTTGCCTGTATTCGACCTATATGAACTCTATACGGAAGGCCTCCTTCCTGAGCTTCAAGCGAATCTCACCGATTGCGGGTTCCCGGAGCCTTCGCATCAGGCGGAAGTAAGCGCTCTGGAAGTGATTGACGCTATTCCATCTAGAGGTTCGCCATGCGGTGCGAACGTCGCATCCTTGCGTTTCGCCATGGACCTGCAACTAGCTGTACCCTGGTCCAGTATTTTCACCGCGATCTCGAACGGGAAAATTACCATGTCTCGTGGTCGGCCTAGTAGGCGCGGAACCGTGCACGACCTCTATCCCGACGACTTCGCAACAGTAGCTAGTGTCCTGGACGATCCCCGAAACCAGTATCTGCCTTCGAGTCTGTCTCTGACGCAGAGCGAACTCGCCATGTCGATGGGAAAATCTATATCGATGGCCGCCAGGTTTGTGAAACTCACGGGTATCGCGAATGGGCTGACACTCGGCCGGATCCGCGAAGAACGTCAGAAATGGATCACGAGTTTCGAATTGCGAATACTATCGCAGCGTCGTGAAATCGAGTCAGTTGAAATGATAAAGGTTCTTCACGGCGCGAATGTGCCCTACAGAGATCTGAAAGGCATTTTCCTTTGGGCGAGAGCAGACGCCATGGAACGCCTTAGACTTCAGTGCAGCGAAGCGTAGATCCGCCGCGTAGAGTCCTGGAGCATGATGCTCCGGGGCTATCGAATGGTGCGCCGCGTTTCCAGGGAGGAGCGACTGCGGATCCCATCTGTCTGCCCAACGTGGATGCCGATCTCGACCCCGAGCGACGAGCAGTCCGTTCTGACACGCCAAAGAAGTTTGGATGAATCGCCAGTTAAGAATTCGGAGCGCTATCGGTGTCGCGGAATGAGTTGTCACCATCCCGGCGGTCACCCTAAGTTGAAGGACGCAGCCGAAAGTTCCCAGTTGTCGCTCCCGGAAGGTTCCCTCGGCGCCAGGGGGGTCACGCCTCCAGCACGTCGATTGAGCTGGGTAACCCATTCTTCTCTCTGAACGGACTTAGAATGTACGGCGAACCAAAGATTCAAATCACACCGATTATCGCGCGACGTCTTATCGGTCTAATCGGTGTAAGACTCGCGAAACCGGTCGCCCCTATGCTTGGCGAAGCCCTAGCAGACCTGATTTTTCGAGCGGCAGCGTTGAACGGGTTGCCAAGCACGAGTTCTTTCGTTCGTCGGACAACTAGCCTTTCACATTCTGGCATAGCTGTGACGCGTGTTGATCTTGCAGCACTTGCCGACAGACTCGGTTGTCCGGTCGGAGTTGAAGATCTCAGACCCTTGGGGTACGCGATAGCGGATAGCTCAGGGGGTGAGCGGAGAAGCGTCCGGCTCAAGCGGGGCACGGGGCATTTAAGTTTTTTTGGCTCGAGGTTGCCCGTGAGACAGCTCATTGGCCATCGCAGGGTCGCGCCCAGATCTCTTGTGCAGTCGAACCACTCGAAAGCGATATGGCACATCAAAGCACTCACATTTGACCCGGTGAGCCACGAAAGACTACTTGAGCGATGCCCGAGATGCAGAGAACTCCTCGATTTCTGGTGTCCCCGTGGTGTTTCGCGTTGTGGGCATTGTGGACCCCTGGTCGATCTTCGTGATTATCCTCAGGAGATTTTGGAAATTGAGGACGCCCAAGCGCTCCGTTTCGTAACCTCACTCATTGACCCGGAAGTTCCTCTAAACCCAAGCGTCCTTCACACCAACCTCCGTGAAATGGACAGCGGAGAAATATTCATGCTCTGCGCTTTCATCGCTGCCGTCCTTGACGAGGTGCAGCAACCAAGTGGCCGCGACTTATCCTTCTCCATAGGCGCTGTTTCGCCGGACAATTTGGCGTCAGCCGGGCGGGCAGTCCTTAATTGGCCGGAGGGGCTGTCTGCGCTGGAGACACGGCTATCGCAAGTTGAGATTTTTGAAAATGCGAAGCCCAGTCTCAATCCCTTTGTGCAAGATCTGACAAGAAGCAAGCACTTTCAAGAGACCACGATCGCAACGGTGCGCGCTGCGCTGGCGACTCCACTGCTAGGTTCATTAACGGCGAAGGGAGACGAACTCCGTGAACCGGAAGTCCACAGCCATTCCTTCCTTCTGAAGCTTCACAAATATGCCCTTAGCTCCGTAGAGGTGCGCGCGCTGAGCGAATCTTTCGGGATTCCGAGAGGAGTACTGTTCGAATGCTTCTTGTCGGGCAGCGTCCATTGCCCAGATAAGAGGCTCACTGCTGCGGCCAACGTTCGTGCAAAAGCTGCCTTTGACTATTTCAATTTCGTCAAACCGAAAGGCAAAGCGGGCAATGTTGGCTTGCGCGTCCAAAGCGTTGTCTCCACGCTGTATTACGGTTCTGCCAATCCGTGGCCCTTTATACTCGGAGGAATTCGCGACCGTGCTCTGCCGATCATTCGAGTGCAGCTACTATCTCCAAATCTGGTGGACACTTTACAGGTGCAGGACTTCGCACCATGGATCGACTTTTGTGGTCGTCTTCCCGATGAATCGAATGCCCCGAAATATCCGATCATACGCGAAGAGATTGCCTTTCATCTCGATGCGCCAAGCAACTCACGTTACGGTGCCGGGACAATCGCCACGTTAACGCAGCTTTCTGCTTTTCGGCGTAAATTCGCTTCTGTCAGAGAAGTACGAAATCGGCTTTTGATGCACGGTCACTCTAGGACCTGTCGCGAGGTGGAGATTCTGCTCGAAGGCTCGAAAGTGCAACGCGTGGATCACCGAAGATTTTCGCTACCCCGTTCAGAGGTGGAAGAATTCATCGAACGATTCTTGGACAAAGAGGGTGTCCTGAATCAAAAACATTCAAATCGGTGAATCAAATTTTTGCGACCTTCAACTAAATCAATGCCTGTTCTGAATCGTTTTGAATTGAGGCTATAATTGTCGTCTGTTCCCGACCTTAATCCCCGGGCTTTCCGCGCACGGGGACAGTAAAGCCGCAGCTGAGCATGATGCCGAAAACCGAGCGGCTTTCGGCTCTATTTTTTGATTTAAATCCGGGTTCAGATTTTTAGGCCGGCCGGCCGCGAATCATCCGCATCTAATGCGCGGCGGTCGGCGTGATGATGCCAAGATTGCCAAGCCCGCTGACGACCAGTTGGACTGCGACTGCGGTCAGCAGAATGCCGAAGACGACCTCCGAGACGATCAGACTGGCAGGCTTCATGCGCTTGGCGAGCGCGTCGATGTTGGTAAACACCACATAGTCCAACGCAGCGACGATCAGGATCAGGCCTATGACGAGTAACGCGCTGGCAATCGAGACGACTTCGCCAGAGGCGATGATGACGACGGTGATGCCGACAGGATTGAGCAGGTAAGGGACCGCAAGTGGAAAGACGGCGATCTTTTCGGGATCGACGGGAAGCTCCGTTTCCTCATGCGGCTTCTCTGTTGGTCCTGATGCCATCTTGATCGCGATAAGCGCGAGGATGATACCGCCGGCGACGGCGACTGCGCCACCCGTGATATGGAGAAGCCGCATCAGCAAAGCGCCAGTGGCAAAAAGGATCAAGGCTGTTACCACTGCGACCAAAACCATCTGGCGGCCGATGCGCGCCTTGGTTTCGGTATCGAAAGCATGGGTCTTCTCCAGAAACGGCACCAGGGCGATCTTCGGCCCCAGGCCGACCAGAAGCAGCAGGAGAAGTTTTCCGACGAGTGCGGCATCGATGACTGTGAAATCCATGGAACGTACCCTCTAAAATTTGTGACCTGGAAATCGAGGTCCTCCCCACTCATGGGAGGGCAGGCGACGAAGAGAACCAAACGAGCTGGCAGTTTTTCTGCCGGATCGCTCAGCGCGGGCACACGTCCCAGAAGCCCGTCGTCTTGGCGGGCGAGGTGTAGTACCAGCATTGACCGGACTGCGGCGGCGTGCCCGCCAGTGAAACGGCGGCAGCTCCAGCGACGAAGCCGATGGCAGCACCTGCGGCGATTGCCGTACCCGGGCGCCAGTAGCGGCGAGGGGCGACGACCACGACGCCGCGCCGGACGGGCGGCCGAACGGCAGGGCGGGTGCTTCCGACTGCAGCGCATCCGCGCGGTCCGCAGGCCGCGGCACCACAGCCTCTCGGGCCGCATGCCGCTACGCCGCGACGGGCTTCGGCCGCCGTGGGAACGAGGACGGGTGCGCAGACCGTCATGATGACGGCAAGTGTCGCAAGCATGTGCGTAGGAATGACCAGGATCTTCATTTCATTTCTTCCTATTGCTCTCGTCTGTGTTCATTTCCTCGAAGATTCCGCCCTCAGGCCGGGTTTGCGGCTGCGGCTGCGTTGTGTGCTGCGAGCGTCTGCTGGGCAGCGGCTGCGACAGCGTCGTCCTTGCCGCCCGAGACCTGAACCGTGGGCACGGCGAGCTTGATGCCGTTTTCGTTGAACGCCTGATGGATCATCCGCAGAGCCCGACGCTTCAGCGTGAACTGCTGGCCGGGAAGGGTCATGACCTTCATGCGCAGAAGCAGGCCGGAGTCCCCCAGGCTATCGATCCCCTGCATCTTCAGCGGCTCGATCGTCGTCGGCTTGAACTCCGGATCCTCGAACAGCTCCAGGCCGATCTTCTTGATGATCTTGCGGGCCTTGTCGATGTCGGAATCGTAGGTGATGGTGATCGTCATCTTCTCGATCACCCAGTCGCGGCTCATGTTCTGCACAGCACCTAGCTCGCTGAAGGGGACGATGTAGACCGCACCGCGGTGGTGCCTGAGCTTGATGGATCGCAAGCTGAACGACTCGACGGTGCCCTTGTAGCTGCCGCTCTGGATATATTCTCCGACCCTGAAGGCGTCGTCGAGCAGGTAGAACATCCCGCTGATGACGTCCTTCACCACCGTCTGCGCCCCGAAGCCGATGGCGACGCCAACTACCCCTGCACCTGCGATCAACGGTCCGATTTCGACCCCCAGCGATGAGAGGGCCATCATGATCGCAATGGCAACGAAGAGGATCATGAGGAAATTGCGAAGGATCGGCAGCAGGGTTCTGATACGAGTGCGCCGCCGCTCCCGTTCGCTGCCGACTTCAAGGACGGCCTCGGTGTCGCCTAACTTGCGATCGATCAGGACTTTCACGACGTTCCAGGCGAGGTCGAGGACCAGGAGAATAATCCCGGCGCTCAGGAGTCCACGCACGAGGCGCAGGGCCGGCGAATCCTGCATTGTCATCTGCGTCAGCCTGATGCCCAGGGCGTCTGCGAGCAGAACGATCGCTCCGACGATCAGCGCCGCCCTTATGCCGCGCTCCACGATCACCGACACGACGGTGCCTCTTTTGTGGCCGTCCTCTTCGGCCGCGGAAGAGCGCAGGATATTGTCGACCGACGCCTTGGTGAGGGCGATGGCGCCGGGCAGCGCTGCACAGACCACCGCGATCCAGAACAGCTTCATGGCTCCGACCACCCACAGCAGCCAGACGGCAACGAAGTAGACCGTCCAGAGCCAGTTCCGCGCCCGTAGGCCGATCCGGCTGGCTTGGCCGGCAGACAATCGGGACGGACGCCTCCAGACGGCTTCGATGCCGATGACGAGGAGCACGAGGCCGAGGCAATAGGCCACGAGTTGCCGGGCCGGGTCGGAAAAGCCAAGGGCGCCGAGCAGGCGGATAGTCACCCAGCCAAAGGCATACCAGCCGACGAGATAGCCCAGGCGCTTCGCCCAGTGGCCAGCGGCATCCCCAGTGATCGGTACGACACGAAACCGGCTCTCTTCTTCAGCCCGTGGCGCCAAAAACACGTCGAAAAGAGCGCTCGCCAGACGGAAGACGACGATCGCGAAGAGGTACCCGACGACGACCTCCCTGATAACAGGCGGCCATTGGAACAACAGGAAGAAGCCGATACTGCCGAGGCCGAAGGAAAGGACGTAACATGCCGCCCACAGAAGCCTTGCAGTCAGTGCGATCACTCTCTCGCGAACCGTCGCATAGGGCGCGCGTGCCATCCATGAGCGCCAGCCGGCGCTGATCCACCAGAACAGCCACTGCGCGGCCAGCCCGACGGCGACGAAGGCGGCGACCAGGAAGATCGGCCGCGTCCCGCCATTCGCCTGGATGTCCCGTTCGAGCACGGCCCCGCCTCGCATCGTCTCCTGAGGAAAGGACTGGATGGCGCCGAGAAGACTTGAGGCATGGGCACGGAATCGCATCGTGAATTCCGAGAATGAAGGGTCTGCGTTCCGGGTTTCCAAGGGCGGTTCCGCCGCGGTCTTGGCTGCTTCCGACTGCTGCTGCAGGAAGCGTTGGACGTCAGGATCCGAGAACATGCCGATAAAGCGCTGGACACTTTCTGGCTGTGGGCTCGCAGGCGTCACGCTCTGCGCCACAGCAATCGAGGCACAAAGGAGAACGGAACCCAGGGCAACCGCCGTGAGAAGTGGTTTAAACATACGGATCTTGCAAAGTAGTGGCATTGTTTATCCTGATCTCTATGAACGTCAGTTTGCCGGTTCCTGAACCGTCATTGCCTGCACGACTCCTTCGATCGGCCTGCGGCGGTGCACTCGGATGCCTTCGGTGGCGTACCCACAGGACCCGCGAGGCCGCTGACCTGGCCGGCATAATTATCTCTGGTATCCGCATCGACGACGGCGACCGGGGCGGCAAGGATCAGGCCGGCTGCGCTGCCCGCCGCCGCCGCCGTGCTCGTCGTCGCGGCAAGGATCTTGTCGCCGAGCCCGACCTTGCTGTCGGTCAGCGTCTGGCCATCGGAAATCCGTGCGCCGATCAGCTGAACGACCTCGGGCGATTCCGCGAACTTTCCGTGGTTCAGACTGTCGCCCGCCTTGACCTTGGTGAGGTCGATCACCGTGATCTGGCTGTCGGCTAGTTCCGTCTTGAAGGGGGCCTGCTCGGGATCGATGGCGCCGAGTCTGGCGACGTCGCCCCATACCCTGCGGGATACCGCGAGCGCGCGGTCGTCTCGCGAAACGAACAAGGTGAACTTCGGATGCTGCTTGCCCATGTCGATGATCTGCTGGCGGAAGACATCGACATCCACGTCGGGCGAGGCCAGCATGACATTCTCGAACTTGGCGGGAAGGCGGCCGTTGCGGATCGCCATTTGGCGAAGCGCTTCCAGCGCCAGCCAGTTCCCCATGGAATGCGCAAGGATCGAGACTTCTTTCACCTCAGGATCCCTGGCGAGATACTGGAAGAGCGTCTCCAATGCGTTACGCGTGTAGTTGGTGCTCTCCCTGTCATAGCCATATGCAAGCAGACTGCCGCGCGAGGGCCATGTCACCAGCACCGGCGCACTATGGACGCCGGAATCCTTGACGATCTGGGCGAAGCGATAGACGGAGTCTTCGAACCGGTTGTTGAAGCCGTGGATGAACACGAGCACGCTGCGGTCGTGGCTCCTCCTGACTGAGGCGCTCAGCCATTTCTTGGCGTCGTCGCGCGTGATCTCATCGGCTTTCAAGGTTGCGAAGTCTGTTGCCGGGTTGGAAGGAAGCCTCCTCGGCCAGGCGACTTCGCCGATCTTGCGGACGTTTGCAGGGGGGATAGATACGGTGATGTCGGCAAAGGCCGGGGCGAGTGCGCGCTCGCCCGTGAACATCTCGCCTTGTATCGTGGAGCGGCTGCGCGTCGTGGCCACGAGCATGTCGACTTTGGTGGAGTTCGGCGCGCTATCGGCAACAGGGATGAGCACGTTCTTCGCGTGGCCACCACATCCGGATAATGCGCAGAGCAGCAGGAGAGCCGAGATCCATTTCAGACCTGGGGAAGTGCCTGGTTGAATTCGGCCATCGCGACATCTTGTGCTCACTGCTGTTCCTCGTAGCGACGTCAAGTTTGAGCAGGCCTCGACGCCGCGCGCTGCGGCTGTCGAAGTCAGCACTGAGGCGAGACTATGCGAAGATGAGATGCCTTACCCGTATGATCGGGTATGTTACGGTCGGGGAGGCAGCATCAGCGGGGTTGCAGATCCGAGGTGTCGGCGGTCGACGCAATTGCATTCGGATCGGGCACGGTCATTCCCGCCTTGCGAAGTCCTTCGATCAGACGGTCGCGATCTTCAGGCTGCATGTTGCGCATTGCGAGTTCCGTTACAACGTTCGGCAGGAAGTCAGGTCGCATGCTGACAAACACCTGTCCTTCCCGCCGGGCGTCGTCCATCATGCCTGCCTCCGCATAGATGATGGCGGCGACAACATGGAAGAGAGGGAACTTCTGCATGTTCGCCTGTCTGATCTCCAGCACGGCGGTGTGGTTGTCGCGGAGCATGTAGGCGGCCAAGGCTCGCGTTCCATGGTAGAAGCCGCCACTTCCTGGGTTCAGAGCAATGGCCTGGTCCAGAAGGTCTGCTCCGCGCTGCCACTGGCCAGCGATCGCAAGCCGGGTTCCGAACTCGCCCATCAGTTCGGTGTCGTTGGGGTTGGTGGCGAGCGCCTGCTCGCCGACGCGAAGTGATTCAGCAAGCTGCTTGTCGAAGAACAGCGCCGTCATCAGCGCTTGAAGTCCGCGCGTATTGTTCGGATCGATCTGCGTTGCGCGCCTGGCGGCATCGAGTGCACGCTGTATGACTGTATCCTGGCCTGATATCGGATTGAACTTGTACCGGTCCTCATCGAGATAGACGATCGACAGCATCGCCCAGGCGGTCGCGTATTTCGGAAACCGCGCCAGTGCGGCCTCGAGGCAATCCCGGACGCGCGCATGCGCTTCGGCGCTCAGCTCCGAGCGATAGGCATAGAAGCGCAGAGTGCACTCATACGCACCGAGGTCGTCCGGCGGCGGACTGGCGGAGTCGATCTGTGCCATGACTCCGTAGGGTTGGGCGATGGCGGTTGCGACCTTTCTGGCGACATCCGTCTGGATCGCAAACAGGTCCCCCGATGCGAGATCATTGTCATAATTCTCCGACCAGAGGATCTCGCCGTCCGACGTATCAAGCAGTCTGGCCGTCACACGAAGGCGCTTTCCCGACATGCGGACACCGCCGGCAAGGAGATAGCGTGCGCCGAATTCGGCCCGGATCTTCGATGCCCCCACATCCGCCGGGAGGGACTTGGACGTTTCGCGACCGAAGACCTTGATCTCCTTGAACCGTGGCAGGATGGTCATCAGTTCCTCGGTCAGGCCGGCAGTGTAGAGCTGCGCCTCCGGCCCTTCGCCAAGATTGGCAAAGGGGGCAACCACGAGGGCCGGACGATCGGGCAATAGGCTTGCGGCGCGTTCGAGCGACGGAGCGGAAGATTGCGCCCCGATCCAATATAGCGAAATAGCCACTGCAGCGAGCGCAGCAGCACCCGGCCACAAGACCCTTCTTGCGCGCCACCAGCGTCCGGGACGGACCTCAGAGGCCGATGTCTCGCCAGCGTCTTCGCCTCCAATGTCGACTAACGCCGGACAGGACCAGGTGAAGGTTGGAACATATCCTCCTTTGGGAATGTCGATCCTGACCGGATCTTGCTGCCCGGCGACGAGATAATAGCGCTCAAGCGACCGCCGCAGCCGTCCGGCCTCGATCCTGACCACCGGATCGTCCTGGGTGAAGCCGGGATCCCGGCCGAACACCTCGATCGCGATCGAATAGGCTTTGATCCGGTTGCCCCGGCCCTCGAGGGTTTCCGAGACGACATAGCGGAGAAACGTGGCGGCGCGACCGACGCCTGGAAATTCAGGGCTGGAGACGACACGTTCCAGCTGCTCCCTGATCTCGTCGGCTTGAGGCACCAGCCCTGAAGAAATGAGCGCTGCAGACCCCTCTGCTGGTATCCACGTCTGCATGTCTGCCCCAATCCCCGTTGAGTCACATCACTGCCAGACCGTATGTTACGGTAACATACTCCACGAACGGATCGTCGTCCACGAAGATTGAGCCGGGCACACGTTGCAGAGGCAGCGTTCCTAATGCCGTTAAGGAGTGAACCATGGACGAAGGCACGACCGCAGTCCGTCGGCAATTTCCAGCCAGGATCGAGGCGATCGATGATCTGTCTGCCCGCAGTGAGGACTTTCGGGAAATCTGCAGGGACTTTGCCGACGCCCAATCGGCGCTGCTAAAATGGAACGTCTCAACCGATCCGAAGCGCGACGAACGCGTCGTCGAATATCAGGAATTGATCGCAGAACTCTCCAAGGAGATAGAGGGCGCGCTCGACGCCTCGGTAGCGCCACCCGCTCGCTGATGCGCGCGACTAAAGTGCGTCGCAAACTTTCAGATTCGCTCCTGGCGCTTTAGGTCGTTATTTCCAACGCATGTCGTCATCGCAAAACCGCTGCACAGTTTTGAGCGACATGCTTTAGGCCGGTGGCAAGCCATCGCAAGGCGTATGTTACGGTTACCTACTTGCGTTCCATCTCCCGGTAACGACCATCGCGACAGACGTCCAGCGCTGAACTTTGCGCGCTGAAACTTTGCGCTTCCACGAAACGAAACGCCTCCAAAGGATATTGCCGTGGTTTCCGAAAACTTGGACGAGCCTGCCATTTCCGCAACGCCTCGGAATCCACTCCGCAGGATAGCACTCATCGTCGTCCTGCTGGCGCTCGCCCTGTTCGTTCTCTCCATCTTCATGGAGCGGCGTACGCCGTCGACATCGCAGGCCCAGGTTCAAGCCTATATCGTCGGCATCGCGCCCGAAGTCACCGGCCGGGTCGTGGAAGTGGGCGTTGCCGACAATTCGCGGGTCGAGGCCGACCAGGTTCTCTTTCGTATCGATTCCGAGCGCTATCAGCTCGCCGTCGACGAGGCGGAAGCTGCGCTTGCAAGCGTCGGCCAGTCGATCGGGGCATCGACTGCATCAGTCGATGCCGCACAGGCCAAGCTCGTCCAGATGCAGGCGGACAGAGACAATCTGCGCGACCAGTATGCGCGGGCCACCGAACTCGTGAAGCGCGGCGTCTTCTCCAGAGCCCGGTTCGATACCGCCAAGTCCGCCTATGAGCAGGCGGAAGCTTCCGTCTCAGGGGCGCAGGCCGACCTTGCCAAGGCGAAAGAGCAGCTCGGCCCAGCGGGAAACGATAATCCGGAACTGCGTGCAGCTCTTGCCGGATTGGAGAAGGCCCGGCTCGATCTGGTGCGAACGATCGTCCGCGCGCCTTCGGCCGGCGTCGTCACCAACCTTCAGCTGACCATCGGCAAGGTGGTCTCAGCCGGCCAGCCGGCGATGACCTTCATCGACGCCGGCACCATCTGGATCAGCGCGGCATTCAAGGAAAACAGCCTGGAGAAGGTCGCCGTCGGCAACAGAGCGGAAATCCTTTTCGACGCGCTTCCCGGTCGACTGTTTCCAGCGACCGTCGAGAGTGTGGGCTTTGGCGTATCGCAAGGCAGCACGGACCCGAACACCGGATTGCCGACGATCCGAAGCGATACCGGCTGGGTCCAGGAGGCACAGCGGTTTCCAGTGCGCCTCATCATCGATGAGGCGCAGAGGCCCAAGGGCGGCGGCCTGCGCTACGGCTCGCAGGTGACGGTCGTCATCTACACCGGCGACAACCCGGTCACCAATGCCTGGGGATCACTCTGGATCCGCATCATGTCGGTATTGACCTATGTCAACTGACAGGAGCCCTGCGGTCGAGGAACAGAAACGCAAGGGGCTGCGGGTCGCGTTCGCAGTCTCCATCGGCTTCACGCTGGCAGTCTATGCTGGGGCTATCGTGCCCTTCCTCGGTCCGCTCTTTGCCGCCCAGTTTCTGCTCGGTAGTTCACGGCCCATGCCGCTTGCGAAGACGGTCGGCGCGGCGATGGTCATGCTGATCGCCGGGATCGCGATGATGGTTCTGACCGACGTCCTCGGCGAGCGTCCCGCACCCTTCCTTCTGGTCCTGGGGTTGACCTATTTTGTGTGTTTTGCCGCGCAGTCGACGGGAAAGGGAGGGCCGGCCGTCTTTCTCGTGCTCGTCGTCGCGATTATCGTGCCTCTGCTCGGCATCCTCAACAAGGAACTCGCCAACTCCATCCTGTCCATCCTGGTCACCGGGGTGTTGTCGGGCACGGTTCTGATGTGGTTTGCCCATGCGGTCTTTCCCGAGCCGTTCTCCCAACAGATCGAGGCGGCGCCGATCGACGAGCGGCCGCCGGCCCTGGGTCGGGCACTGGCCAACACGGTCATCCTTCTGGGCTCCGTCGTGATCTGCCTGACGAGCGACAATCTGACCGCTGCGGCAGTCATTCCGATAACCGTAGCGTCGCTGCTCGGGCAGCTCGACGTTGCCGCGAGCGCGCGTGCGGCGATCGGGCTCGTGCTCGTCAACCTCTTCGGCGGCGTGCTCGCCTCCGTTGCGTATGCCGTGCTATCACTGCGCCCCAATCTTTTCTCGATCTTCCTCATCGTTCTCATCGTGGTCCTCCTCATCGGTGGCCGCGCGGCCGCCCGCTCGAAGGACGCACCGATATTTGCCGGCGCTCTGACGACCTTCCTGATTTTGTTCGGCCTCGGGGTCTCGCCTCTGCCCGGCAGCGCCGCAGAATCCTTCGCCACCCGCATCGTCTATGTCGCAGTAGCCTTGGTCTACGCGCTGCTGTTTGCCGTCATCCTGTGGCCGCGGACGGGGGAAACGAAGAGGATATCGGCATGACTCAGGCGTTCTCTGAGAGCACCCTATCTTGAAGACGTCGGCTGCCTTGAGTTGCGCGACGTTCTTGGCGTTAGCCGCTTCGGTGGCTTCAGTTGACGCCACCCAGAGAACAGAAGACTTCATCAATGTCCGCAAGCACTGCGAACTCGTCCATCTGTGGAAGGATCCGCCCGACCCCAATGGCTTCAGCGAATGCATGAAAGAAAGGCGCTATCGCCTCCATTTCTCGCCGACCTGCCAGACCGGGAGCCGCAGGGCGCAGTGCTACGACCTGCAGCGCTGACTGCCGATGCGTTAGCATCAGGTCTTTGCTTTCAACCCGGCACGGAGGAACTGCCGCCCGTTACCAAGACACTCATTGTTCCCTCCTTTGGGAAGGCTGCCCATCAGGTTGCAGCCTTGATACATTGCGGCTGCGGTAGTCGTTGCGTTGCACGAGCATTGCGAGCGTACGATTGGAAAATGCGGGATTTCCGGTCACTTCCGGGCCGAGCCACGGCGGGCAGGGAGGTTGGTCGCTTTCGTCGGCAAGCTCGATTTCTGCGACAACCAATCCGTCGTGGACGCCACTGTAGACGTCCACCTCCCAAAGGCAGCCACGATGGTTCACCTCATAGCGGGTCTTATCCACCACACTCGTTGCATAGGCGATCATTTCCAGGGCTTCGGCATAGGGAATCTCATATTCGAACTCCTCGCGCCGCAGGCGCCCGGTTCGGAGTTTAATCGTCAGGACGCCGCGTGCGTTATCGATGATCCTGACCCGCACGAAGCGGTTTTTCCTAACCAGCAGGTAGCCTTGGCAAAATGCGGCTCCTTTGGAGGCGTGATCCTGCCAGCTATCGTTTACGACGAGGAATTTTCGCTCAATCTCCGCGGTCATCTTGCCCTCCTTTGTCGTTCCGAACGACGACGAACCTGGATGGCGATGCTTGACGGACTTCCCACCAGGCTCCGCTGTCCGAACTTTAATATCGAGTAGGCAGGGATGCAGCCTCCCTCCCGCTGGATCGTGCCGTTGATCGTCATATGCCGGACAAAACATCCGGGACGAAGGTTGCTAGAGCATGATGCCGAAAAGTGTGAAGCGGTTTTCGGGCGACATCATGCTCTATTTCTTTGATTTAGATGCGGATTCAGATTTCAGGCCGAGTCGGCCTAAAATCATCCGCATCTAGTGCTTCAGATCGAGGATCTGTCCCGACGCCCTGAGCTCCTCCAGTGTTTTACCGAGGCAACTTCCACCGATCGGTTCGCCCAAGGCCTTGGCGGTCCCGCCGACAGATATCGTTCCGGCAAGCTTGCTCGGATTGACATAGGTGGCCACGCCATCCGCCTCCAATCTCGTGAGATAGAAGATCTGGTACAGGCCTTTATATTCGCAGGCTACGGCGATCGGAAATTGATCGAACGGCCCGGCCGCTTGCGCTCGCGAAACGGATATGCCGGCCAAGGGAAGAATGCAGGCAATGGCGATAGACAGCACACGGATCGATGGATAGATCATCACACACTCCTGTTGATTGATAACATCACCGCGCCGGACAGCCGGTGCTGTTCCGGGCGGGCCTTCCTCCTGAAATTGCGGTGTCGTCCCCGCACGGCTTCGATTATTGCATCTGCTCGGCGACCACATCCGGCACAAAATGTCGGATGCTTTTGTCTTCGACATAGTCAGCGGGCCGCTTTTGACGTTTCCCAAGGTCCGGTGCGTTGAACTTCATCGTTTCGTACGGAATCGACTTCAGGATGTGCGAGATGCAGTTGATGCGCGCGCGCTTCTTGTCGTCTGACGGCACGATCCACCATGGGGCGTGCTGGCGGTCCGTCGCCCGGATCATCTCGTCGTAAGCAACCGTATAATCCCACCACCGTTGGTATGACTCGACATCCATCGGGCTGAGCTTCCACTGCCGCAGCGGATCCTCGATCCGCCGTCTGAAGCGCCGATCCTGTTCCTTCTCGCCGACCGTCAGGAAATATTTCAGCAGGGTGATGCCGCTTTCGACGATCGAGGCTTCAAAACCGGGAGCCAACTCAAGAAAGCGCCGGGCCTTTTTCTCGGAGCAGAATCCCATCACCCGGTCGACGCCAGGGCGATTGTACCAACTGCGATCGAATATGACGATTTCACCCGCAGCGGGCATATGTGCGAAGTAGCGCTGCATGTACATTTGCGTCTTTTCGCGATCGGTCGGGGCCGGCAGCGCGACCACGCGAAAGACCCGTGGACTGACGCGCTCGGTAATTCGCTTGATCATCCCGCCTTTCCCGGCAGCATCCCGGCCCTCGAAGATGATCACGACGCGAGCGCCCGATTTTTTCACCCAGGACTGCAGATGCGCGAGCTCGACCTGAAGCTTTACGATTTCCTTGTCGTAGTTCCAGGACTTCTTGCCTTTCTTTTCGTCTACTTCTGTGTCGTCGTCCTGCCGTTTGTTCATCATTTCCTCCATGGCCCTTTACTGATGACCTCCGGCCAAAGGCCGGTCGCTTCCTTCCCCCAGGCGCGCGGCACGCAGCGCGTCCTCCGTGTCGCCAAAGAACTTTCCGGCTCCGATGCCGTCGACGACGCCGGCGCGGCCAAGCAGCTCCGTGACCTCGGCGTTCAGGTGAGCGACGCCGAAGACGATGCCCCGCCCGGAGAGGTTTGCCCGCACGGCATCAAGTGCTGCGGCCCCGGTGCTGTCGATATGCGCAATGGCGCTGGCGTCGAGGATGAACCAGCGTGTTTCGGCCGGCAGGCCGTCAGCGACGGTGCGCAACCGGATCCGGACATAATCGGCGTTGTAAAACAGCAGATTGCCCTGGACGAGACATATGGCGATGCCCGGAATGCCCCGGGCCTCCGGAAAGCGCTGCATGTCGTAGAAGCCATCGCGTCCGGCAATGCGGCCGAGAAGCGTGTCTTTCGGAAACATCGTCTTGCGCAGGAGATAGATCAGGGTTGCGGCGATCGCGACGATGACGCCGTTCAGGACTCCGAAGCTGATGGCTCCGAACATGGCGATCAAGGCGAAGACGAACTCCGCGCGGCTGATGTGCCATATCTTTCTCAACTCGCTGACGTCGATCAGGCTGATTGCGGCTGCCGCCAGGATCGCCGCCAGGGCAGGGATCGGCAGGATGCGCAGGGCGCCATTCAAGAACAGCAGCGTCGCCATCAGGGTCACGGCGGAAACGAGACCGGCTGCCTGCGATCTGCCGCCGACTGCAAGATTGATCGCTGTACGCGAGTCGGACACGGCGATGGGAAATGAACCAAACAGGCCGGGGGCGATGTTCGCCGCGCCTAGCCCGATCAGTTCCTGGTTGGCGTCGACCTCCTCGCCGGAGCGCGCGCCGAAGCTTCGTGCAGAGACGATGCTCGAGCCAAAACTGATCAGAAAGACGGCTGCCGACCCAAGGACGATCCTGTCCATGGGCATTTGAGAGAATGCATGGAGGGAGAATGACGGCAGCCCGGTGGGGAGATCGCCAACGACGCGGATGCCTGCGGCTTCAAAGTTGAAGATGGCGGAGAGAATGACGGAAACGACGACGACGACGACGGGTCCCGGTACAGGCAGCCGTGTGGCTTTCACGATCCACAACAGTGCGAACATGGCGAGACCGAACAGCAATGTCGGCCAATGGATCAAGGCACTCTTGCGAATGATCTCGGCAATCGGCGGCAGGAGTCCGTCGGACTCGATACGCACTCCGGTAAAGCGGCCGATCTGCCCGACAAGGATGGAGATGGATACGCCGGCAAAGAAGCCGACCAGAATCGGGCGGGATAGAAAGCTTGCGAGGACGCCCAGCCGCAGCAGCCGTGCTGCAAAATAGAAGGCTCCGACGCCGAGCGCCAGGGCAGACGCGATCGCAACCGGATCGGCTGATGTGCCGGCAGGTTGCGCGGCGATGACAGTTCCTATGACCGCCGCGAGAACCGCCATGGTCCCGGCGTCCGACCCGACCACCAATAGCCGCGACGGCCCGAACAGAGCGTAGGCAACGGGCGCGACGATACTCGCATATATCCCGGTTTCCGGGGGGAGGCCGGCGATGGCGGGATAAGCGATCGCACTCGGCAGGCCGACAGCTGCAATCGACAGCCCCGCAGGAATATCGCTTCGCAGCCAGTCCGCGCGAAATCCCTCCAGGCCCCTGAATATCGGCATATGAAAACTTTGAAGCATGCCACTCCCCCCGGAAATTCATTCATCTGCTGAAGCGAACTCAGGCTACCGGTGGGTAGCCTCCGATCGCTCCAGACTGGGCGCAGATTGGGCTTTGACGAAGATGGTCTTGCCAAGCAGCATCAGCCGAAGGGTTGACCGCGGGCGCTGATGCGCCGGCCGAAACCATGGCTGACGAACCGCATAGTTGCGCAGCGGCCTAGCCGACTGGTGCCTCCCAATTCAGGAAGAAGCCGATGTCGCCCGGCATGCCGCCTGGAAAACTGATGACCATCGCTTTCAGCTTGTAGCCGTGAGGCCGGGCGACTTCGCCGAAAAGATCATATATTTCCTTGGCTTTTCCTTGAAGCGTCGTCGGCCACTCTGGCCGGGCACTGTTGATCGCGCGGCCGCTATCCGTGCAGAAGCTCGACGGAAAGCTATAGACCATGGCCTCGGATTTGCCGTCGGCGGCTGCCTTCATGACGACGCGCCTGATAATGTCACGTTCCTTGTCGCCGACGTGTTTGCGGAAGAAGTCATCGACGAACTCCGCGTGTTTTTTTGCTTCACGCGCTTTGACTTTGTCATCACGCTGCATTTCTACCAGCTGCAGTTCCAAAGCTTTCTGTCTCAATTCTTCCGCGCTAAGCATCTGAGCATTTGACTTTTCACTTTCAGCCATAACGTTGCCTCCCAGTGGCCGAAGGCCAAGACCGAAAACTACAGCATCGATAAGTCAAACTAGACAGTATGATACTGTAGGTTCTGGTAACCTACGGCCTGGCCGATATTTTAGCCGTCAGCCGCGCCCTTGCGGTGACTGATAATTGGCGTGCCATATCGCCTTCAAAGGAGGCAGTGGTCCATGCCCGTGACTTCGTGATCAAGCGGCCCGCGGTCGATTTTAGCCAGCGCGCTGAACTCCGCTTCTGTAAGCGTGTTACTGTAACATACGTCCCAGATCAGCCCCGCGACTACGCTTGGAGCTGTCTTTGCTATAAATTTGGAGCAAAAGACGGCTTGGCCGATGTTTAGCTATCAATCCTTCTCCGCTCGGAGGAGGATGCGGCACGAGCGAAGATACAATAGTCGACAGCCTACACACCATGTCTGACCGCAAGGAGGATTTGAGATGGCTAGACCTCACGCATTGTTACTCGCCACGGGCTTGTTCCTGCCTTTTGCAGGCTTCCCGTTTTCGCCACATCCGACGCCGATCGCCGCCGCGCAGGAGCCGACCGCTTCCAGTCCCGCCGCGGCGGCGGAAGACGACGCGCCGGCGCCGCTGAGTGAGGACGAACTCGAAATCCTGGTGGCGCGGATTGCACTTTATCCGGACGAACTGGTCGCGCTTGTCACATCGGCGTCGCTCTATCCGCTGCAGGTCGTGGAAGCAGCCCGGTTTCTCGAAACCTTGAAGAAGCAGCCCGAACTCAAGCCGAAGACGACGTGGGACGGCAGCATCGTATCGCTGCTGAACTATCCCCAGATCGTCACGATGATGAGCGAGGATCTGGACTGGACGCAGTCGCTCGGAGAGGCGCTCTCCGTCCAGCAGAAGGACGTTCTGATCGCCATACAGCAACTGCGCGACAAAGCGGTCGCCGACGGCATCATCAAGACCGACGACAAGATCAAGGTCAGCCAGGAGAACGACAACGTCGTGATCGTCTCCGCCAGTCCTGAGAAGATCTACGTTCCGCATTACGCGCCGGAGATGCTGTATGAACCAAACTATGCGGCTGAGCCTATCGGTTACTATTCAGAGCCGTATCCGAACTACTACTATCCGACCGCCACCTTTTTTGCGGGCGTGGTGACGGGAGCGGTGTGGGCCGCTGCCGTCGACTGGAACCGCTGGGGCGTATGGGGCGGGCGCTGGAACGGCAACGTCGATATCGACTGCAACAATTGCCTCAACAACATCAACGGCAAAGTGAATATCAACGACGTCGACTGGAAGAATGTCGATCGCAGCAAGATCGGGTTCGACGGCGCACAGTTCGACAAGATGGACCGCAGCTCCTTCCGGAGCAGTATCGAGGCGAATCCCGGCAACAGGGTCGGAGCTAGAGGCAACGACCGTGCGAACACGATCCGCGACCAGCCAGGCAAAATCAGTGTCAACGACGTCCGCAAGAGCAAGATCGATGCGGACAGGATCAGTGCTGCCCGCAACAAGGCAGGCAATACGGGAGCGGCTCCTGGAGGCGGGAAGGCAGCGCAGGCCGCGCAGAACCGCAGGCCCGACGCGAGGACGACGAACAGAGCTGGCGAAAAGGCAAGGTCCGGGGGCAACGCCAAACGTCCGGTCGCAAAGGCGAAGCCAGCGGCCCGGGTCGACAACCGGCCCAGAAAGCCATCAGCCCTCGGTCAGGTCGACAGCGGCAGGCGCGCGCAGATGCAGTCCAACCGCGGCAGACAGGCCATGGCCGGGAGCAATCGCGGCGGCGGTAGAGAAATGCGCGGCGGTGGCGGCGGCCGCGGTGGCGGTGGCGGTGGCCGCGGTGGCGGTGGCGGTGGCCGCGGCGGCGGTCGTCGGTGACCGAAAGAAGGAGGAAAGTCATGACCAAGTCAGTCAGAAACATGCTTCTGGGTTCTGTGTTCGCTCTTGCGGCTCTCGCCACCAATCCGGTTCCGACATCTGCGGCAGAGCCATCCGATGCGACCGTCATCTCGGGCTTCGCTTCGCAGAGCGATCCCCCGGAATTCGAGACGCCGGAACAAGCCGTCGACGCCTTCAAGGCGGCCTTGTCGGCTGATGATTTCGACAAGTTCGCGGCGCTGCTGGGAATTGATGCGGCGAAAGCGAAGGCAGGCGAAGGCGTGATGGACACCTACGCGCAGATCCGGGACGGCACGAAGAAGAAGATCGTCGTGAAGGACGTCGATGGCCGCAAGATCATTGAGATCGGCGACAAATTATGGCCTCTGCCATTTCCGATCGCGAAGGGCGACGATGGCAAATGGGGCTTCGACACCTATGCCGGGTTCGAGGAGATCATCGATCGTCGCGTCGGCGAGAACGAATTGCAGACCATCGACACGATGCGGGCCTATGTCGACGCCCAAAAGGAATATTCTTCCGCCGACCACGACGATGACGGCGTCCTGGAATATGCCCAGAAACTGATCAGCAGCGACGGCAAAACTGACGGTCTCTACTGGTCGCCTGATCTGGGCGAGGGTGACAGCCCGGCGGGCAACGCCCTCGAAGACAATGCGGCGCTTGATAAAGCGAAGGCCGGCGAGGGCTATTACGGCTATCGCTACAGGATTATCGAAAGCCAGGGGCCGAACATCGCGGGCGGAAAGTTCGATTACGTGATCAACGGCAACATGATCGCAGGATTCGCACTGATCGCCTGGCCGATCCGATATGGCGAAACCGGCGTGCACACGTTCGAAGTGAATGCTAACGGCACGGTCTACCAGGCCGATCTCGGTCGGGAGACCGAAAAAATAGCCGCTGGCATCAGGAGCTTCAACCCGGATGACAACTGGGAAGTGACTGAAGATTGAACACGGTCGCTCGTGTTTGGAACCAAGTCCGCTCCACGTCGTTGCCGCTTCGTATCTGACAATGATGCAAAGGAGGAAACGATGATTTCCGCAGAGCAGATCCGTGAACATATGGAAGTTCGGGCTGCCGACGGCACCCATGTCGGCACAGTCGATCATCTCGACGGCCCCACGCGCATCAAGCTGACGAAGACCGACTCGGGGGATGGCAAGCACCACTTGATCCCGCTCGATTGGGTCGACCACGTGGACGCCCACGTCCACCTGTCGAAGAACGCCAGGGATGTCCGAAGCCAGTGGGCCACCATCAACTGACAGCCAGGAGGCCGCGGCTTGCCGCAGCCTCCTTGGAACAGGATGATTAGAGCATGGTGTCGTCCGAAAACCGCTCACACTTTTCGGCATCATGCTCTTAAAGGAGCCTGCCATGTCGAAGCAATTGAAGAGGGGCGATGAGGTCAGCTGGAATACCAGCCAGGGAAAGACCGAGGGCAGGGTGGTCAAAAAGCAGAGCAGTCCGACGAAGATCAAAGGCTATAGCGTGAAGGCATCGAAGGCCGAGCCGCAATATATCGTCGAGAGCGACACGTCGGGAAAGCGTGCCGCCCACAAACCTGGCGAGCTTAAGAAGCTTTGACGCCGGCGGCCGTCCTGTTCGAGCAAAGGAGATCGATATGCCAGCCAAGTCCAAGGCCCAGCAGAAGGCGGCAGGTGCCGCACTTTCGGCCAAGCGTGGCGAGACGCCCAAGAGCGAACTCAAAGGCGCCTCGAAACAAATGGTCGAATCCATGAGCGAGAAACAGCTTGAGGAGTTCGCATCGACCAAGACCAAGGGTAAGCCCCAGCACGTCTCGAAATGAGAGATGTCGAACTGCCGGCGTGCAACCGCAAACCTTATGTCGTCATCGACTTCATGGAGAAGTCCGCCACGTCATGCGTGTTGGAAAGCGCGTTCACGATCGCGCGCGCCGACGCGTCAGGGTCGTTGGCGAGCCATCGCAGCTCGAACGTCACCTCGGCGCTGCCATCGGCCGTTCGTTGGAGTGACAGGAAGCCTACATGGCATGTGAGCGGGTTCAGAACTTCCGATAGCTCCGGGATATTGCCGTTCGAGGCGCGGACGACAAGCGTTGCCTTCTGTTCGCAGCGCAGCCATGTGTCCAGCCGCTTCAACGGCGACAGGACGACAAAGCCAATCGCCGTCGCCACGATGCCGGTCAGGATCTGACCGCCCCCGAAACAGAGGCCCACCACCGTCATGAACCACAAGGTCGCCGCCGTCGTGACCCCGGTCAGCATATCGCCGCGTTTCAGGATCGCTCCGCCGCCGATGAAGCCCACGCCCGTCAGGACGCCGAGCGGAAAGCGCAGCACGTCCATCTGCGTGAACGAGCCGGGCGTCTTTCCGTATACCGACAGAAGAAGGTTTGCCTGGATCATCGCCAGACAGGCGGCAAGCGCCACCAGGATCGTGGTCCTGAAGCCTGCCGCGTGACCGCCGCGCTCGCGATCAAGGCCGATGAGGCCGCCGGCAACCAATGTCAGCGTGATACGCGTGCCGATATCCCACCAAGTTGGCGTCAGCGGCATGGCATCCGTCAGGAACGAAGGCATGTTTTGGTCCAGACTTTGTCCTGGCCCTCTCGCTGCTCGCCGGGCATTTGCTCCTCCTAGGCCGCGTTTAGCAGAGTGTATCCGATGCGCCACGGCGCACCGTCGTATAAACGCCATGCGGCGCAGGACGTTCCTAACGCTCGCAAGCTGGAGGCGTGACAGGAAAAGCGGCCGTCGATGGCCTCGATTGGCGGTTCGTCTGCAGTCGGTGTATGGTTCCAACAGAGGTCTGGGCAATAGCCCATCAGCTACGAGACCGCATCACGCTAAAACGGAGTCCGAGATTGGCCGTCGCTTTCACCAAGGAAGAGAGTTTCGAAACCGCTTCGGAAACGCTGCTGCCCGATCGTCCGATTTCGGCGCATCCGAACATTGTCACGCAAGCGGGGTTGAACGCTCTGGAGCTGCACTTCCAGCAGGCCCGCGAGGCCTATGATGCGGCGAGCACCATCGACGACGTGAACGAACGGCGGCGGCAGACAGCCAATCCCTTGCGTGATCTTCGCTATTTAGCGGCAAGACTTCGCACTGCCCAGCTCATGCCTGACCCTACGTCAATCGACATCGTCGCCTTCGGCAGCACGGTGACTTTCCGCCGTGACGACGGGCGCGTGCAGACCTATCGTATCGTCGGAGAGGACGAAGCCGATCCCAAGGCCGGATCGATATCCTACGTTTCCCCGGTGGCGCGGTTGCTGATGGGCAAGGCTGTCGGCGATGTGGTGGAGACAGGCGGCCAGGAACTAGAAATCATCGCCATCGCATAGGAGAGCGCTATTCGCGTAGCCTTCCTCATTATTTTAGTACCGTTTGGTACTTTATTTACCGAACCTTTACCATCCGTGGCTAGAACGATGACATTCCATCATCGAAAGTCATGCTCATGGTCAGCGCAATTTCCAGTTCTGCATCCACCATTTTGAGTTCAGCCGCTACAACCTCGTCTTCCAGTTCGTCGGATCAGCTTGCCTCTCTCGAGGCACAGCTTACCGAAAAGAAGGCAGCCCTGTCGGAAACCCAGGACGAGCAAGAGAAGGCCACGATCGAAAAATCTATCGATACGCTGGAGGCGAAGATCGCCAAGCTCGAAGCGAGCGAGAGCAGCCAAACTCAGGCGTCTGCTGCATCGAAGCCTGCCGGTGACGCTCCGAAAGAACTTTCCGGCGAAAGCGAGCGTATCGGCACGACGAATTTTGACGAGACCAGCGAGTTCGGCGGCCGCACGGCTTACGTCTGATAAAAGCGACCCGGTCACCGGGATGATGCTGCATTTTTGAGTGATGCATCAAAGATGGCGCTGGGCCACGGTGACGACCTCGCGCGTCAGATCCGCCAAGCGGTCGGCGGCGAGGCGATTTATCTGCCAGTAGAGCGGGACATCGAGCGGCGTGTCGGGCACCAGCTCGACCAGCCGTCCGGATGCAAGGTGCTCGCGGGTCAGCTGTGTCGGGTTCATTCCCCATCCCATGCCCGAAAGGCTCGCTTCGACGAAGCTCTGCGGCGACGGCAGCCAGTGGGTGGGATAATCGAGATCGCGTCCGAACGTTCGCCTGATCCAACTGCTCTGCAGCCTGTCCTTCTGATTGAAGGTCAGCGCCGGAGCGTTGCGGATCGCCTCTGATGTCACGCCCTGTGGAAAATGACGCGCGACGAAATCGGGCGTTGCCGTGGCGTGGTAACGCAGAACCCCAAGGGCAAAACGCCGACATCCGCGGACCGGCTTTTCCAGGCTGGTGACGGCTGCGATCACCCGCCCGCGCTGCAGCCATACGGCGGTGTGGTCCTGATCGTCGACGGCGATATTCAGCAGATAGGAAGAGCTCCTGGCGAAATTCGACATAGCCTCGACGAACCACGTCCCGAGGCTGTCGGCATTCGTCGCGATTTGAAGCGTGACCCTTTGGCGGGGTTCGTCGGGATCGACGAGAGCCGGCAGCTGCCCGAAGAGTTCGGCTTCGAGCATGCCGACATTCTCCATATGGCGGCAGAGCCATTCTCCCTTTTCCGTCGCCGTGCACGGCGTGCCCCTGACGATGAGGACGACGCCGAGACGCTCCTCGAGCTGCTTCACGCGCTGGGAAATGGCCGAAGGCGTCACGTTCAGCGCGGTCGCGGCTCTTTCGAAGCTGCCTGTCTGGACAATGGTTGCAACTGCGCGAAGAGCGGGATAGTCGAGCATGGATTAGTTTCGCTTAATCAGAGTAAGTCAAATTAATTAGCCTAATTCCCGCAATGGGGATAGCGCAACCTCACCGAAATGGGGCGTTGGCCGAAGCGATGAATTTTTCGATCTATGGAACCGGCCTGCTGATGGGCCTCAGCCTGATTGTCGCCATCGGCGCGCAGAACGCCTTCATCCTCCGCCAGGGCTTGCGCAACGAACATGTCTTCGCCGTCTGCCTCGCATGCGCGGTATCGGATGCCGCGTTGATCGTGCTGGGCGTGACCAGCCTCCAGCAAATCGCCAGGTTCATGCCCTGGCTCGATCCTGTCATGCGCTACGGCGGAGCCGTATTTCTGGTCTGGTACGGGGCAAGAAGCCTCTATTCCGCCTTGCGGTCGTCCGCCGCTCTCACGGCTGGGGAAGCCAAAACGTCGAGCTTCCGGCAGACGCTCGCGACTTGCCTCGCGCTCACCTGGCTCAATCCGCACGTTTATCTCGACACGGTCGTGCTGCTCGGCACGATATCCACCCGATATCCGGGAGAGCAGGCTTCTTTTGCGGCAGGGGCGGTGACGGGTTCCTTCCTGTTTTTCTTTTCGCTCGGATATGGCGCTACACGGCTGCGGCCGATCTTCTCGAAACCCTCATCCTGGCGCGTGCTGGAAACGCTCGTCGCTTTCACGATGTGGATCATCGCCTTCAAACTGCTGGGCGGGATGTGATCGCCGTTCGACCGGTTTATCATCCGCTGCAGCGCAGGTCGAGCGGCGACGTTGCGAGTTGACCGGCATCGATCTGCCCAGATTATGAGCGGATTCAAAGGGATGAAGCGTCTCTACCGCGTCCCATCGCACGCGCGGCGCTTCGGGACGGTCAACTCTAGCTCGCGCTGGCAATCTGCCAGCAGATGTGGCGGAAAGCGCCTTAA
The DNA here is from genome assembly GCF_012349115.1 of Rhizobium ruizarguesonis. Lineage (GTDB taxonomy): Bacteria > Pseudomonadota > Alphaproteobacteria > Rhizobiales > Rhizobiaceae > Rhizobium > Rhizobium ruizarguesonis. The sequence continues at coordinate 73,836 of NZ_PQIG01000068.1, read as the reverse complement.
CTCCCGGAGCGCATGCTCATGGTTGGCATCCCTGCGCCTCTGCGCCTTGAATGCGGAAAGGGCCTGTACGATATTCCAGATGCTTGTTTGAGACATGTCGGGCCTCCTTGGCTGCATTTAGCTGCCGACACGCGAAATATCGGGTTCAATTGACATTCAATCAAACAAAATGATATGGGGTTATAAATCAGAAAAATTGAAAGATGCGACGATGAGCATACCCTTTCGCCGTCCCATTCCGCTGCTCGACAACGATGTATTGCGCACCTTTGTTGCCATCGCCGAGACGGGCAATTTTTCGACCGCAGCCGAGGCGGTCTTCCGCACGCCGTCGGCGGTGTCGATGCAGATCAAGAAGCTTGAAGAACAACTGGGGGCAACGCTGTTTCTGCGCGACGCCCGCTCGGTATCGCTGACGCGCCACGGCGAGATGTTGCTGTCCTATGCCCGCAACATCCTGGCGCTGTCCAACGAGGCGGTGTCGCGGTTCATCATGCCGGAGCTCAGCGGCGTCGTGCGGCTCGGCGCGCCGGAGGACATCGGCGAACGGCTGCTGCCGAGCATTCTGAAGAGTTTCGCCGAGAGCTATCCCGGCATCATGGTCGACGTGACCATCGATATGAGCATGGGGCTGAAGAAGCGCATGGAGGAGCAGCGGCTCGACCTGGCCTTGATCAACTGTGCGACACGGCCGTTCCCGACTGGCGGTGAGGTCGTGTTCCGCGAGCGGCTGGTCTGGGCCGGCGCCAAGTGCGGTTCGGCGCATCGCCGTGATCCCCTGCCGATCTCGATCTGGGAGGATGGCTGCATCTGGCGCCAGGAAGCACTCTCGCAACTTGAACGCAACAAGCGCCATTACCGCGTCGCCTATCTCAGCGGCCACACGATGGCGCAGCGCGCCGCCGTGCTTTCCGATCTCGCCATCGCGCCGCTGCCGCTGTCCTATGTCAACGAGGACATGGCGATCCTCGGGCCTCAGGAAGGGCTGCCGGAACTCGGCGCCTTCGACATCCGCCTGCTGACCGCCTCGCAGGTGTCGGGGCCGATCGAGACGGTGGCCGATAGCATTCGCGGCGCCTTTGCCGAGAGAGCGAAGGCGGTCGCCGCCTGAGGCGCCCACTTAGCCAGTGAACCTTTTGGTTTGTCGCGCGTTATCGGCGCGGACGGCAATTGTCGCCGTTCGGGGTTGATTTCAAACAAGGATATCCGAGATGACGACAACGGCCAAAATTGCCGCAGCCTTGATGGTTCTTCTTGCCCTTTCCTCCTGCGGCAACACGATCCGCGGTATAGGAAAAGATACGGCAAATACTGTAAACGCCACGCAGGATGCCGGCCGCTCGGTCGACCGTGCCGCGAAGAAGTAACGACGGTTCAAATTCCTTCCGGGATTGGCAGATTAGGTGCTGACCGGGGTCGGATCATCCTAACGGATGACCGGGGGATAAATCTTTTCCAGCCCGCCGGATCGGTCGAGACCGGTCCGGAAGGCCTGGTAGGCGGGATGCTGGCTGGAGCGGGCGGTTTCCATCAGTCGGATCTGTAACCGGTCCGGCGCCTGGGTTCCGAGCCAAATTCCCAGATTTTCGAGCTTCAGCGAGTTGAGGAAACGCGATCCGGCGGCAAGATCGAGATGGCGGCGCAGTCCGTCGAGCAGGTTGTCGTCCTGGGCGGCATTTTCCATCAGCAGCGCCAAATACGACTTGTCGGTCTCCGAAAGCGCGGCGAGCTTTTCCGCAACGGTATCGCGGTCGGGAAAGGGAACATTGCCTGTCATCGAATCGTCCATGCTAGCTCGTGTCTTGTCGTTATAAGCTCGCCTTGACCTTCTCGGCTACATCGACTGGCACCCATTTGGTCCACAGACCCTCGTAATTGCGAAGGAAATAGATTGCGGCATCCTCGTTGCTTTCGCGGTTTTCGTCCTGCCAGGCGAGCACCTGGTTGATCGTCTTGTTGTCCCATTTGCGGGTCTTGAGATAGGTCGTGACAGGTCCGGCGCGGCTGGCGAAGGACCGGGTCATCAGCGTGAAGGCGCGCGAGACCGGATAGGAATTGACCTCGGGCCTGGCGCAGCCGGCAACGGCGGTGCAGCGGTCCCATTCGCTCTTGTTGTGGCCGACGCCGAAGCTCAGGCGCGTCATGTCATATTTGCCGAGGATGGCGGTCGGCGCCCAGTAATAACCGAGCCAGCCCACCTTGTTTTCGAAGGCGTGGGCAATCGAGGCATCAAGCTGTTCGGGGCTGCCGGTTTCGACAAGCTCGAAGCTCTTCTTGTCGGCGGCAAGCGCCTTGAACAGGTTGGTGGTTGATATCTGGCAGCTCCAGTCGGCGGGACAGTTGTAAACTGCGCCCTTCGACGGGCCGTCCTCGGCGGGGAAGAGTTCGGGATGTTTCAGCGCGCCTTCGACCGAGCGGATGTCGGGGTGGGCGTCGGCGATGAATTTCGGGATCCACCAGCCCTCGACGGCGCCGTCAGCCAGGATTTCGGCCCCCTGCACCAACCGGCCGCTGTTGACGGCTTGATCGAGCAGGGCCCTGACGGAATTAATCCAGTATTCCGAGGCGATGTCGGGGGTACCTTTCTCATTCATCGAGGCGAAGGTCGGCAGGGTGTCGCCATCGACAATGGTGACGGAACAGCCGTATCCCTTTTCCAGGATGATCTTGTCGAAGCTCGCCGCAATGCCTGCCGAGGCCCATTTCATTTCGGCGATCGAAACACTGCCGCATTCGGCGGCTTCAGCCAGCTCGACGGTAGAAAGAGCCGCGGCAAAGACGGCCGGAATCAGAAGCGTCTTCATCGTCATTCCCCGAATTCTTCTTAGGCGGACGCGCAGGCTCTGAAATCAACCGACAAATATCTTCGGCACCCGAAGGGAAAACGCCTGCCGGGCGATACAGCAACAGGCTTTCCGGTTCACGGGCACCGTCCGTCCTTGCGGCTCCGGCAACTCATCGCAGGCCATGTTCAACAATGGCGCATTGTGATGGAGCCTACGCGTTCGCTCGCAGAAATCAACCATCTTCTGCTCATGGTTGCGTGACTAAATTATTGAATTCGAAGAATTTATGTGAGGATCCCAAAAATCGACCTCGGACGAAATGCACGCTCTTCGCGATCGGCGGTGGATCTTCGGCAGAAATTTCGACGAGAATATCAAAAAAGATCAAAATTAACATTTGCGTAAGCCTTCAATAACTCTCCGGTAAGAATGTGCCGTTATCAGTTGGGGCGTGGCAGCAATGACCGCCGCTTCTCCGGTTCAGGTAGTGCGTACCGGAGAAAGCGAGCTTCGCCGTGTAAGGGCGAAGACGCCTGAGTTTTCGGCAAACCGCGCAGAGCCAAGGCCATGCGCGGTTTTCGCGTTTGCGCGGGAACTTGCCCAAGCCAAGTCTTGGCCCGGGCCAAGCTTGACCCGAGGTTGCCGCCCATTGTAGGCCTCGCCTGAACGAGAAGCGGATGTGAGCCACCATGGCAAGAGCGATCATGCTGCAGGGAACCGGCTCGGATGTCGGCAAGACGGTTCTGGTTGCGGGCCTTTGCCGGTTGGTGGCCAATCGCGGGCTGACTGTCCGGCCGTTCAAGCCACAGAACATGTCGAACAATGCGGCGGTCGCCGATGATGGCGGCGAGATCGGTCGCGCGCAGTGGCTGCAGTCGCTGGCCGCGCGCGCGCCATCCTCGGTGCACATGAACCCGGTGCTGCTCAAGCCGCAATCGGAAAATGGCAGCCAGATCATCGTGCAGGGCAAGGTGTTCGGACAGGCGACAGGACGGGACTACCAGCGGCTGAAGCCTCAGTTACTCGGCGCCGTGCTCGAAAGTTTCGAGAAAGTGGCTGCGGGTGCCGACCTCGTGATCGTCGAGGGCGCCGGATCGCCGGCCGAGATCAATCTCAGGGCCGGCGATATCGCCAATATGGGCTTTGCGACGCGGGCCGGCGTGCCGGTCGTGCTTGTCGGCGATATCGACCGCGGCGGCGTCATCGCTTCGCTGGTCGGCACGCATGCGATCCTCGACAGTGCCGACCGGGCGATGATCTCGGGCTATATCATCAACAAGTTCCGTGGCGACGTCTCGTTGTTTGACGACGGTATCCGCGCCATCGAAGGTTTTACCGACTGGCCGTGTTTCGGCATCGTGCCGTGGCTGAGGGGTGCTGCGCACCTGCCGGCCGAGGATTCGGTCGTGCTCGAACGGCTGGCGAGGGGCGGGACGGGTGCGCTGAAGATCGCCGTGCCGGTGCTGCCGCGCATCGCCAATTTCGATGATCTCGATCCGCTGCGCGCCGAGCCCGATGTCGAGCTGGTCTTCGTAAGGTCCGGCGAACGCCTGCCTGAGGATGCGGCGCTCACTATCCTTCCCGGCTCGAAATCGACCATATCGGATCTCGACAATTTCAGGGCTCAGGGCTGGGACCGCGATCTCCAGGCGCATGTCAGGCGCGGAGGCCGAGTGATCGGCATCTGCGGCGGCTACCAGATGCTCGGCCGCATGGTGCGCGACCCGCTCGGCATCGAGGGCGGGACGCTGGAGACGCCGGGGCTTGGGCTTCTCGATGTCGAAACCGACATGGCGCCGGAGAAGACCGTGCGCAACAGCGCTGCCCGCTCGACCGAATATGACGCGCCGCTTGCCGGCTACCAGATCCATCTTGGCATCACCCGCGGCCCGGATTGCGATCGGCCTTCGGCGATCATCGATGGAGCACCTGACGGTGCGCTTTCGGCCGACGGCCGGATCATGGGCACCTACCTGCACGGGCTGTTTGCCAGCGACGCCTACCGCGCCCGTCTGCTTCAAAGCTTCGGGCTCTCAGGCGAAGGCGGAAACTACCGCGAAAGCGTCGACCGGGCGCTTGACGAGGTCGCGAACGGCCTGGAGAAACATCTCGATCCGCGCTGGCTTGCCGGGCTGCTCGGCTAGAGCGGTTCAGCTCTTCAGGAAAGCGCAGAACGGTTCCAAGATGTTGCGATATGGCGCACGCCTGACAGAGGCGAAGCCTGCCCTCGACGCGTCCGAGCGCGGATAATATCGCCGTTGAAGTCATCGATGCGGACGTTCCGTCTGGGTATGGAACGTTTTCGGGCGGCGGCTGTTGAATCGTCGGCTTTTGCGAAGAGGCTTATCCCTGCCTCAAAAACTGCGCCGCACGACTATCCCGATAGTCGGCCTCAAATCGCAAAGGCCAAGGGCGAATTGATCTGACGCGAGGCGAGCCGATGAAAATGTTAATGATGATCATCGTCGGAGCAATGATAGCGTCTGTCCTAGGCATCCTGGTAATCAAGCCATTCGATCGAGGCGGCAATAAGAGCGATACGCCGCCGCCAGTCATCCAACAGCCGGAGCCGAAGTGACCGCACTGCAGGTCAAATCTATCGGGGAACTTGCGCCCATCGGCTGCCATTCGCTCTTGCCAAATTAGTTGACTGAGTCCATTAATTGTGGCGCGGACGATTGAGAGCGATGAAACCATGAGCATATTGGAGAGATTTTCACTGGCGGGTCAGGTGGCGCTAGTGACTGGCGGCGGCCGAGGTCTGGGTTTCGAGATGGCGAGCGCCCTTGCCGAGGCCGGTGCGCATGTCATCGTCACCGGGCGCACGACGGCGACGCTAGAAGATGCCGTCAGGACCATCCGGGCTGCGGGCGGCACGGCGGAGGCGGCCGTGTTCGATATCGCCGACCGCGGGGCCCAGCGTGCTGTGATGGCCGAGATCGACAAGATCCACGGCCGTCTTGATATTCTGATCAACAATGTCGGCGCCCGCGACAGGCGGCCGCTGGCCGAATTCGACGATGAGGCCGTCTTAGAGCTGCTGCGCACCGATCTGGCCGCGGCGATAACGCTTTCGCGGGACGCCAGCGTGCTGATGAAGCGGCGCAATTATGGCCGCTTGATCGCTGTGACGTCGATCAGCGGCCATGTCGTCATGCCCGGCGACTGCGTTTATCCGGCCGCCAAGCAGGGTCTGACCGGCCTGATGCGCGCCATGGCGGTCGAATTCGGCCCGCACGGCATCACCAGCAACGCGATTGCGCCCGGCTGGTTCGCCACCGAGACGAACGCCGCGATGGCGGCGAACGAGGAGTTGATGCCCTTCGTGCGCCAGCGAATCCCAGTCCAGCGCTGGGGACGCCCTGACGAAATCGCCGGCGCGGCGCTGTTTCTCGCAAGCGCCGCCGCCTCCTTCGTCAACGGCCATGTGCTGACGGTCGACGGTGGCATGACGGTCACGATGTAAGCGGAGATGCCCTGAGGCGCCGTGCCGCCGGCGCGCCTTTTCGCCTCTTCCGCCGATCGGCCGAAGCTTGATGTCGAGATGTTACGTGCGCCTGACAGGTGGGCTGAGTTCGCGTACGAGCTGCTGCAGGCTGCGCTGGTCTTCCGCTCCCGTCTTGTCGTAGATGGCGGCCAGTTGCGATTTGACGGTGCCGTCGGCAACGCCCTGTGCATTTGCGATCTCGGATCGCGTCATGCCTTCGGACACGTAGCCGACCACGCGCCGTTCGGCAGGCGTGAGAGCAAAAAGGGCTGCAACGGCCTCGACGGCCGACTGGATCACCGTTCCCGCCGCGGCGAGGAAGATCGCCGCAGCCGCCCGGCTTTCGAAGCGCCCCCTTTCCGTGCGCCGCTGCAACGGCAGAACGTGAGCGACGGCGGGACGCTCGGCCGAGGCAAGCGGAACATCGATGCCGGCGGCCGCGAGACTGATTTCGTCGCGCGCGCCAAGCGCCACGGCGTTGGAAAGGGCGGCGCCTGCATATCCGTAGCGAGCGGCCAGCCGGCCTGAAAGCGAGTGGACCACGTGCTGCTCGCGCAGCCGTGCTTCAGCGGCATGGTTGGCAAAGAGGATCGTCATGTCTTCGGCGACGATGAAGACCGCATGGTCGAGAGCGTCGATGACCTCCCTAAGGACGGCGGCTTCGGCACGCTCCATCTCGAACATGTCGTGGATCGTCACGGCACGGCGGATATGCGGGCCGAGCAGACCGACGATGTCGAAGACGCGTCGTTCGCTCGGTTCGTATTGCACCGAAATGTTGATCGTCCCGACACGGGTCGGGCGTTTCAGCACGGCCATGTCGATCGAGTTTAAAACCCCATACCTGGCATGAAAGTTCTGATATAGCGCACCGCTTTTCCAGACGGCTTCGCCATCGGGTCCGTAGAGGGAAAACATCCGCTCCAGCGTATCCGGCTGATCGATCTCCATTCGGTGGAGAAGATGGAAGAACGGGACGTCCTTCGCATGCGCCACGAGGGTGCGGACGGCCTCTCCGTCGTCGCAGGCGATCTGGGCCAGACGTGCGGAACGGGTGGTGGTGTCGAAGACGGCAAGCGTGGTTAGAAAACCATTCACCTGACCATTGATCAGACGAAGAGCGCTCGGCCAGGCATCCTCCCGGGCCACGCAATCGTAAATAGCGCCGATAATTTCCGACAGCTGCTGTTCCATGATCTCAATCCTGCATCAGCCCGGCCTGCGCGGTCAATTGTTGCCGGCCATGGCGCCTTCATTTCCGGGATTTGCGGGAGATTTCATCCCCCACGCGGGAGATGTTTCATCGCGCGGATTTTTTACAACGCACTGCCGGCCGGAATCCAATCGGCTTGGACAACCAGAAATTGGAGGGCAATCTTCATGAAAGCGACAAAAGCGCCAATCACGGCGCTTCTCATTATGGCAGTTCTTCCGGCTGCAGCGCTCGGCGCCGGCCTGCCGGAACAGGTCCGGGAGGCCAATGCGCGATTCCGTGACGTCAACCAGGCCGTCAAGGAAGGCTATTCGCCGATCCCATGCACCAGCGGCATAGATGGAGGTGCAATGGGCATCCACTATGTCAGTGCCGACCTCATCAAGGATGAGGCCATTGATCTCTCCAAGCCGGAGGCCGTGATGTACGAGCCTGACGAACACGGCAAGATGAAACTCGTCGCTGTCGAATACATCACGACGAAAGGTCCCGCCAACCTCGGCGGCCAGCTGTTCAGTTTCACGAACGCACCGAACCGCTATGGCCTTCCGGCTTTCTACGAGCTGCACGTCTGGGCATGGAAGAACAATCCGAAGGGACCGTTCGCCGACATGAACCCTGACGTTAGCTGCCGGCATGCGCACGGTTGATGAGCGCTGGTCACTCAAAGCATCATGAAAGGATAAAACAATGCCGCAATTCGTTGTCGAACGAAACATTCCAGGTCTTGGGGACATGGACAAGGAAACCCTGCGCGAGATCTCGGCGAAATCCAACGCCGTCGTGGCCTCCCTCGGCGAACCCTATACCTGGATCACCAGCTATGTGACCGGGGACAAGATGTACTGTGTTCATGAGGCCGAGAGCGCCGAAGCGGTCTATCGGCACGCGGAAAAGGGTGGTTTTCCGGCGGACCGCGTGACGGAGATCACCACGCTCATCGGCCCTCATTCGGCCGCGCGTTAAGGCCGCGTTCGATAGGGCGCGCCAACCACGCTCTGTCGCTTTTCAATCCGCGCATAGCCCTTTCACCAAACCGATCTCGATTTCGAGGTCTGCGCTTGGGGCGCGGGAGCCGGCCGGCGGACGAGGCGCCGACCGGCTCACAGGGCGCACCGATTTTTGTGATCGGCGCACGACTTCACAGGGACGATCATGAACGAGAAGCTCTTGTCAGGCGCGTTCGAACTGCGGCTGCGCAAAGCGGTGCTGCGGCTGTTTTCTCCGGCTCGTAACCTCATGCTGTGGCGACGACGGCGATCGGTGGAAAATCGGCTTGGCGCGTTGTCGGACCACATGCTGAAGGACATTGCGGTGTCGAGAGGCGAGATCCCGTTCGTCGCCTCGCGAGACGGAGACTGGAACAGATTCCGCTAACCGAGCAGCCCTTCAGATATCGAAGTGAAGCCGAACGGTGGAGGAAAAGCGCTGGCGCTCCCCGTTGTCATCTGTAGATTCCGCATCGCTTCCATTCGCCCAGGAGTGGTATAACGATGCGAAGCAGTCTAATGAATGGGATGCGCGATGTTGCACTCTTGGCGCTTATCTGCGGCTCTCGATCCTATGCGGAGGTTCGGATATTAGCAATCATATTCAGTGGCTTATAGAAGAAGGAATCACAGCGGAGCATATTGGCGAGCTAATAGCCGGATTGTGCGATCGTCTGATCGCGGATGGTTTTCCGATTTGGCGAGGAAGCATCTCGATGCCGTCTATTCATCCGATGTATGGGGGTGTCTCGGCCAATTTCGTGCGCGGCGGTGCGACCACGATCGAGAATGCCGAATATGGCACTGCGGGAGTGCTGAATTTCGAGAAGACCCCGATCTATTTTCTTTTGGGCCGTGGCGAAACGTCAGGTCGATGGAACATTGCCAAGGGCGAGGGTGTCGATGACTACCCGCAGCTTGCGGAATTCGCGCATGGCGGCGGCACGGATCACCTGGTCAGCCTGCTGGAGTTCCCGAAGGAGGCTGCGCTGCGCGGGGTCAGTCTGTCTCTCACAAGCGACAGGCCGGGCGGATTTTCTGATGATCAATTGGCGATCGTCGCGAAGCTTTTCCCAGCGCTGGGGCTGGCTTGTTATCGTATTGCGGCATCGAAAACCGCATCGGATATCCTTGCCGTCTATACAGGCGCCAAGACAAGTGCACGCATCCTTGCAGGCGATATTCAGAGGGGAAAGGGAGGGGCGATCAATGCTGCGATCCTGCTTGCGGACCTGAGAAACTTCACGGCGTTGACCGAGGTTTATCAGCCGGGCGAAATAGCCGGGTTTCTGAATGAACATTTCGAGCTGATCGGCTGGCATGTCGAGGAAAATTCGGGCGAGATCCTCAAGTTCATGGGCGATAGCGTGCTGGCGATCTTTCCGACCGATGCTGAAGATCCGCAAAAGGCCTGCATGGCCGCACTGGCCTCCGCAAGGAATATTCTAGAAGCCAACAAGGTGCTGAATGATCAGCGGAGGAATGATGGAGGTCCTGACATCGGCGTCGATGTCGTGCTGCATCTCGGCGAGGTCTTCTACGGAAATATTGGCGCACGCGGCAGGCTTGATTTCACGGTTATCGGCAGCGCCGTCAACGAGGCTTCGCGCCTCGAAAAACTCTGCAGCACGCTCGGTCATCACCTTCTGATGTCGGAAAGCTTCGCGCGGACCTCTGCCGTTGCCAGCGAATGTCTGGGATCCTTCGAATTGCGCGGGGTTTCGAAAGCGGTAAACGTGTTCAAGCTCGCCGATGCGGTATCCTGAAGCGTCGATCCGGTCGGCGCGATGACGGATCAGATCTCACCTGAGACCTCACGGCGGCGGCGGTCGAGTTCTTCGCTGTAGCGGCGCAGCGTATAGCTTTCGCTGAGTTGGCCGATCACCTTGCGTTCGATGAGGTTGTTGACGACGGCGAGTGCTTCGCTTTCGCTCTTGTCGAAGATCGCGGCCGCCTGCCTTGCATTCATCTGCGGCTGCAGGAAATCGTTGCGGTAGTGGATGAAATCGGCAAGCGTCTTGCCCTCGTCCTGCGCATCGGTCGGGTTGGCGTAAATCTCAGGCACGAGCACGAGGCCCGCATATTTGTCGCTCTCCTCGACCAGGATGACGCGCTGGGTCGAGCCGATTGGGAAGGCCTGCTTGAATTCCTCCAGAGAGATGCCCGCCCTTGCCGTCTTGACGTCGGCGCGCATCAGCTTGTCGACGGTCAGATTGCGGATCCAGCCGACATCATGCGCGCTGCGGATGCTTTCGCCGCGCAGATGAAAGCGCCATGTGGCAAAGGAGTAGCCGAAGGTCGAGCGCACGACGAGCGAGGAGGTGATGACGGCAGCGAGCACCAGCGCCGTGATCGGAAAATCGCCGGTGATTTCGAGCGCCAGGAACGTCATGGTCAGCGGCCCGCCGATGACGGCCACGGCAAGCGAACTCATGCCGACAACGGCATAGATGACGGGCGTCAGCGTCGCATCGGCGAAATAGGGGCCGCAATAGGCAAAGAGCTTGCCGAGCAGGGCGCCCATGAACAGCGAGGCGAAGAATAGCCCACCCCTGAAGCCGGAGCCGATCGAGATCGCCGAGGCGAAGGATTTCAAGAGGAAGAGGCCGATCAGCGTCGGGATTGCCACCTCACGGGAAAGGTTGAGATGCAGCGCGCCGTGGCCGGCCGAGAGCACCTGCGGCGAGATCATCGCCAAGAGCCCGACGATGATGCCACCGAGTGCCGGGCGGAAGGGTGGGGCGATCGAACTCTTGCGCGCCAGTTCTTCGACAAAGGCGACGCCCTGCATGATCAGGATGCCGACGCCGGCGCAGAAAGCACCGAGCAGCAGCGCCGGGATATAATCGGCCGGCACGACCGAGCCAAAGCTGCCGATATCGATGGTGAAATCGCTGCCGGCGAGTAACCTTGCGATCAGGGTGGAGACAAGGGCGGAGACGACGACAGGCGTCAGCGAGACGATCGTATAGGTGCCGATGATCAGCTCGAAGGCATAGAAAGCACCGGTCAGCGGCGCGTTAAAGGCGGCGGCGATGGCGCCCGCCGCGCCGCAGCCAACGAGGGTGCGCAGGTCCGAGCGGCGAAGCTGCAGCTTCAGGCCGAATTTCGAGGCGAGGCCGGCGGCAAGCTGGGTATAGCCGGCCTCCAGGCCGACCGAGGCGCCGAAACCGTTGGAGATCAGGTTCTGCACGGCAACGATGATGCTGTCGGTCAGGGACAGGCGGCCGCCATGCAGCGCATTGGCCTCGATCGGGTCGACCATCGGCTTCTTGCGCCGTTTCGCCAGCACGAAAAGCAGCAGGCCGAGCAGGGCGCCGCCGATGACGGGGGCGGTGAGCAGCAGCATCTTGTTCTCGATCTCGGACGAGCTCAGTCGTTCGCTGTCGGCGATGCCGAAGACCAGCTGATGCAGCTCATTGGAGACGTAGCTCATGCCGGTGACGGCGAGACCCGAGATGATGCCGACGACGGCGCCCGCCAGCGACAGGCCGACCTCGCTACGGCGGGTCAGCGCCCGCAGGCGTCCCGGATCGAAGAAAACACGCAGCGCGCGGAAACGGCGCCGATCCAATTTCATAAGCATGGCAAGACAACTAGGCAGGGAGAGGCCCGGTCAAGGGCGAAGGCGCAGTCCGCTTGCGACGCAATTGCGGCGAAAACCCGGCGGGCGGGATAAATATTTGTGACGTAAGTCTCTGATAAATGACGATGTTTTAGGTAGAGTAAGTCGTGTTGGAGCAGGCATACCGGCCGGCCGTCAATTGGTCGACCGCCAAGGCCGGTTGACTTCACCCCTGCGCTTGCCTAACCATCCCGATAACGGATGGTCGACTGACCATCCTGACATAACGGATGGTTCCGGATCGGTGTTACGCCCTTCCGGATGAAAAGGGAATGTGACGGGGCGGACCCAAGCCGGGCGCCTTCATCACAGCCGACCCCGCGACTGTAGAGCGGTCAGGGTCTTCCATCCGGCACTAAGCCCTTCCGGCCGGCGGCTTGCAATCATGCAAGCGGGCGGGACGGGCGACATGCCGGAAAAGCCACTGGATATGCATGGTGATCAACCGGGGTCGGACGCCTCTCAATCTACGAATCGTCCACCTTTTCACTGATGCAGCCGGGAAGGCGAGGATGATCCGCTGGCACGATCAGGGCGACCGGTTTCCGGTCTGCCCCGATCGCGGCCGATAACCGCGAGCCAGGAGACCTGCCATGCGGCCGGGCGAGAAGCCCACACCTGGGCACTATGCCCGTTGCCAGCACGGAGGTTGTCTTGGCTGAACGATTGAATTCGGCGCGGCCTGGTGCGGCGCGACGGGGAGGTGCCTTTTCGGCGCCTCTTAGCTCGGTGTGTTTGGGACGCACTTTCCTCTCCTCCCTCATTCCTGTGCTCGTCACAGGAATTCAGTGTGCCCAAGTCCTTGGGTACAGGAGAAACATTTCACGGCGGCATAGAGTCATCCACGGCGCGGACGCGCCGCGGCTGGATTTCTGTGACAAGCACAGGAATGAGGGAAGAGAGTGGGGCGACGCCGCGTTTCTTCCGGAGGCCGTTTGCATATGATCGCCGCCCCCTCCAATACCGTCTTCATCCTCGGCGGCGCACGCTCGGGCAAATCCCGTTTCGCCGAAGACCTCGTCACGGCAACCGACCTCGATCGCCACTATCTCGCGACCGGCCGCGCTTGGGACGAGGAGATGCAGATGCGCATCGCCCAACACAAGGCCGACCGCGGCCCGTCCTGGACGACGCATGAAGAGCCGCTCGACCTCGTCGACAAGCTTACCGTCATCGACGGCGAGGGGCGCATCGTCCTCATCGACTGCCTGACGCTCTGGGTCACCAATCTGATGATGGAGGAGCGCGACATGGCGGCGGAATTTGCCGCGCTTGCCGATTTCCTGCCCGCCGCGAAGGCGCGGCTCGTTTTCGTCTCCAATGAGGTCGGTCTCGGCATCGTGCCCGACAATCGCATGGCGCGGGATTTCCGTGATCATGCCGGCCGGCTGCACCAATCAATCGCGGCGAAGGCCGCCGAAGTTTATTTCATCGCGGCAGGCCTGTCGCTGAAAATGAAGGATTAAGTCCATGAACCAGCAGAAGATTCCCGCAACCGTCATCACCGGCTTCCTCGGCGCCGGCAAGACGACGATGATCCGCAACCTGCTCACCAATGCCGGCGGCAAGAAGATTGCGCTGATCATCAACGAATTCGGCGATCTCGGCGTCGACGGCGACGTGCTGAAGGGCTGCGGTGCGGAGAATTGCACGGAGGACGACATCATCGAGCTGACCAATGGCTGCATCTGCTGCACCGTCGCCGATGATTTCATTCCGACGATGACCAAGCTGCTCGAGCGCGAACAGCGGCCCGACCATATCGTCATCGAGACCTCGGGCCTTGCTTTGCCGCAGCCGCTGGTCGCCGCTTTCAACTGGCCCGATATCCGCACGCAGGTGACCGTCGATGGCGTCATCACGGTGGTCGACAGCGCTGCCGTTGCCGCCGGCCGTTTCGCCGACGACCATGATGCCGTCGATGCGCGCCGCGCCGAGGATGAATCGCTCGATCACGAAAGCCCGATCGAGGAGCTGTTCGAGGACCAGCTCACCTGCGCCGACCTCATCGTGCTCAACAAGACCGACCTGATCGATGCTGCCGGCCTTATCAGGGTGCGTGACCAGGTCGCCTCCCGCACCGTCCGCAAGCCGGTCATGATCGAGGCACGGAACGGCGAGGTGTCGGCCGGCATCCTGCTCGGCCTCGGCATCGGCACGGAGGACGATGTCGCCAATCGCAAGTCGCATCACGAGTTGGAGCATGAGGACGGTGCGCCGCACGACCATGACGAATTCGACAGCTTCGTCGTCGAACTCGGCCCGGTCGCCGATCCCGCCAGCTTCATCGCGGCGCTGAGGACGATCATATCAGCCCATGACGTGCTGCGCCTCAAGGGTTTCGTCGATGTCTCGGGCAAGCCGATGCGTCTGCAGCTCCAGGCCGTCGGCAGCCGCATCGACCATTATTTCGATCGCGCCTGGGGTCTTGGCGAAAAGCGCGCCACGCGCCTCGTCGTCATCGGTCTGCATGAGATGGACGAGGGCGCGGTGCGGGCGGCGATCGAAGCGTTGGCATAGACCCATGCATCTGCTTCTGGCCCAGCAGGGAACGATCAGCGACGGCGAGGAGGCGATCGACCTCGGGCAGACGCCGGGCGACATCCTGTTCCTGTCGGCGGCCGACAGCGAGCTTGCCGCGATCGCGGCGGCCCATCGCGAGCGCGGGACAGCGCCTTCGCTGAGGCTCGCCAGCCTGCTGAGTCTGAAGCATCCGATGTCGGTCGATACCTATGTCGAGCGCACCGCGCGGCATGCGAAGCTGATCATCGTGCGCGCGCTCGGCGGCGCCAGCTATTTCCACTATGCGCTGGAGGCGCTGCATGCGGCAGCCGCCCGCGCTGGAGCGCTGATCGCAGTGCTGCCGGGTGACGCCAGGCCCGATGCGGGGCTGGTGCCTTTTTCGAATATCGGGCTCGACGACCTCAATGCGCTCTGGGCCTATCTGATCGAGGGCGGCGATGCCAACGCGCAGGCGTTTCTCGACTATGCCGGGGCGATGCTGTCGGGAGCCGAGAAGCCGGCGCCGGCGGTGCCTTTGATGAAGGCGGGTATTTGGTGGCCGGGACGGGGTTTGATCGGGGTCGAGGAGTGGCGGCGGGTTGCTGCAGAGATGCCTTCGGGTGAGAGGGTGGTAGCAGAGGAGGGATTTGAACCCCCGACAGTCGCCATCAGCTTCTACCGCGCGCTCGTCCAAAGCGGCGAGACCGCGCCGATCGAAGCTCTCATCGAAGCGCTGACGACACTCGGCCTCCGGCCACTGCCGGTCTTTGCCTATAGCCTCAAGGATCCGGTTTCGACAGGCATTCTCGAAAGCGTGTTTTCGGCACTGAAACCCGATGTCGTCATCAATACGACGGGCTTTGCCGTCTCGGCACCGGGTGCGGACCGGCAGCCGACGGTGCTGGAGGCGAATGAGGCGATTGTGCTGCAGGCGATCCTGTCGGCTTCGTCGAGGGAGGCATGGCTCACTTCCTCGCAAGGCTTGTCGGCGCGCGATCTCGGCATGAACGTGGCATTGCCTGAAGTCGACGGCCGGGTGCTGGCGCGGGCGGTCTCCTTCAAGACGGCGGCGCGCTACGATGCTGCCGTCGAGACCAATATTGTCGCCAGCGAACCGGATGCTGGCCGGGTGCGTTATACTGCGGAGCTTGCCGCCAATTGGGCGCGGTTGCGGAAGATATCAGCCGGCGACCGACGCATCGCGCTCGTCATGGCAAATTATCCGAACCGGGACGGTCGACTCGGCAATGGCGTCGGCTTGGATACGCCGGCCGGCACCATCGAGGTGCTGAAGGCTATGCGGGCGGCGGGGTATCCGGTCGCCGAGATTCCCGCCGACGGCGATGCGCTGATCCGCCACCTGATGGAAGGGCCGACCAATTCCGGTTCCGATGGAAAGATCATCCGCGAGACGCTTTCCCTGAGTCTGTACAACAGCTTCCTGGAATCTCTTCCCAATAAGATTCAGGATGAGGTGAGAGCCCGCTGGGGCGATCCCGAAGACGATCCGTATTTTCGCGAGGGCGTCTTCGCCCTGCCTTTCGCGCGATTCGGCGAGGTACTCGTCGGCATCCAGCCGGCACGCGGCTACAATATCGATCCGAAAGAGAGCTACCATTCGCCGGATCTCGTGCCGCCGCACGGTTATCTCGCCTTCTACGCTTTCCTGCGCCGCGAATTCGGCGCCCATGCCGTCATCCATATGGGCAAGCACGGCAACCTCGAATGGCTGCCCGGCAAGGCGCTGGCGCTGTCAGAAAGCTGTTATCCCGAGGCGATCCTCGGGCCGCTGCCGCATCTCTATCCCTTCATCGTCAACGATCCAGGCGAGGGCACGCAGGCCAAGCGCCGCAGTGCTGCCGTCATCATCGATCACCTGACGCCGCCGCTGACGCGGGCCGAGAGCTACGGGCCACTGAAGGATCTGGAGGCGCTGGTCGACGAATATTACGAGGCGTCCGGCGGCGATCCCCGCCGCATCCGCCTGCTCAGCCGCCAGATTCTCGATCTCGTGACCGATATCGGTCTCGACCGGGATGCCGGTATCGCCAAGGGCGAAAGCGAAGGCGAGGCGCTGAAGAAGCTCGACGCCTATCTCTGCGACCTCAAGGAAATGCAGATCCGCGATGGGCTGCATGTGTTCGGCCTGTCGCCCGAGGGGCGGCTCTTGACGGACCTGACCGTGGCGCTGGCGCGGGTGCCGCGCGGGCTTGGCGAGGGCGGTGATGCGAGTTTGCAGCGGGCGATCGCGGCGGATGCGGGATTGGGCGGCGGCGTGCGGGGTGCCTCCTCCTTCGACCCTCTCGACACAGACATGGCTGCCGTTTGGACCGGTCCGCGTCCTGATATCCTCGCAGATGTTCTAGATGCCCCATGGCGAACCAACGGAGACACTGTCGAGCGCATCGAACTACTCTCGGCGAAGTTCGTTTCCGGCGAGCGCAAATGCCCCGAGGACTGGAAGGCGACACGGGTGGTGCTCTCCGAGATCGAGATCCGCCTCAAGCCCTCCATCCTTGCCTGCGGCCCGGCCGAGATCGAAGGTTTGCTCAAAGGGCTCGACGGCCGGTTCGTGGCGCCCGGACCCTCCGGCGCGCCGACGCGCGGGCGGCCCGATGTGCTGCCGACGGGCCGCAATTTCTATTCAGTCGACAGCCGCGCCGTGCCGACGCCGGCCGCCTACGAACTCGGCAAGAAATCCGCGGAGCTGCTGGTGCGCCGCTATGTGCAGGATCACGGCGAGTGGCCTGTTTCCTTCGGGCTGACGGCCTGGGGCACGTCAAACATGCGGACCGGCGGCGACGATATCGCCCAGGCGCTGGCGCTGATCGGCGTCAAGCCGCTCTGGGACATGAGTTCGCGCCGCGTCACCGGCTACGAGATCATTCCGCCGGCGATGCTCGGGCGGCCGCGCGTTGACGTGACGCTCCGCATTTCCGGCTTCTTCCGCGATGCCTTTCCCGAGCAGATCGGGCTGTTCGATAAGGCGATCCGCGCCGTCGGCGCGCTGGAAGAGGATGCCGCTGATAATCCGATTGCCGAGCGGATGCGCGGCGAGGCGGCGCGGCTTGCGGCTGCGGGTCTCGACGAAAAGACGGCGGCACGGCGCGCGGGCTACCGTGTCTTCGGCTCGAAGCCCGGTGCCTATGGCGCCGGCCTGCAGGCGCTGATCGACGAAAAGGGCTGGGAGCGACGCGCCGATCTTGCCGAGGCCTATCTCGTCTGGGGCAGTTATGCCTATGGCGCCGGCGAGGAGGGCAGGGCCGAACGCGGCCTGTTCGAGGAGCGGCTGCGCTCGGTGCAGGCTGTCATTCAGAACCAGGACAATCGCGAGCACGACCTGCTCGACAGCGACAACTATTACCAGTTCGAGGGCGGCATGGCCGCCGCCGCCGAGCAGCTCGCGGGCGCACGCCCTTCGATCTATCACAACGACCATTCCAGGCCGGAAAAGCCGGTGATCCGCTCGCTGGAGGAGGAGATCGGCCGTGTCGTGCGCGGGCGTGTCGTCAATCCGAAATGGATATCGGGCGTCATGCGCCACGGCTACAAAGGTGCCGCCGAGATCGCCGCCACCGTCGATTATCTCTTTGCCTTCGCAGCAACGACGGGTGCGGTCGGCGAACATCATTTCGAGGCGGTTTACCAGGCCTTCGTCGCCGATCCCGCCGTCGCCGGCTTTATGGCCGAGAAGAACCCGGCGGCATTCGACGAGATGAGAGAGCGGCTGCTGGAGGCGATCGACCGCAGCCTCTGGACGCCGCGCAGCAATTCGGCCCGGTTCGACCTGGCCACGAGACATAAAAATGAGGTGACCCAATGAGCGACGAGACCCCGGACAGCGAGATCGCAGAAGGCGGAGTTGGCAAGGACGATGCGCGCCACGCTGAGAAGATGGCGAAGAAGAAAGCCGCGCGCGACAAGATCATGGCGACAAAGACGGACGGCAAGGGCTTGATCATCGTCCATACCGGCAAGGGAAAAGGCAAGTCGTCTGCCGCCTTCGGTATGATCTTCCGCCATATCGCCCACGGCAAGCCGTCGGCCGTCGTGCAGTTCATCAAGGGCGCGATGTGGACCGGCGAGCGCGACCTGATCGAGAAGCATTTCTCCGATCTCTGCCAGTTCCACACGATGGGCGAGGGCTTCACCTGGGAGACGCAGGACCGCGCCCGCGATGTCGCGGCAGCGTCGGCGGCCTGGGAAAAGGCCAAGGAGCTGATCCGCGACGAGCGCAACTCCATGGTGTTGCTCGACGAGATCAATATCGCGCTGCGCTACGACTATCTCGACATCAACGATGTCGTCGCCTTCCTGAAGAGCGAGAAGCCCCATATGACGCATGTCGTGCTGACGGGGCGCAACGCCAAGGAAGAATTGATCGAAATCGCCGATCTGGTGACCGAGATGGAGCTCGTCAAACACCCCTTCCGCTCCGGCATCAAGGGTCAACCGGGCGTGGAGTTCTGAGGCGGTCAGTTGAGCGCGAGGCTGCGCAGGATGGCAGCCGTTTCCTCATCCGCCGGGAAGAAGGATTCGACCGCGAGTTCCGACAAAGTGATTTCGACGGGCGTGCCGAAGACAGTCGTTGTCGAGATCAGGGAAAGCAAGCCGGCCTTGGTCGAAAGCTGAAGGGGAACGGCGATGCCGGCATAGTCGGTATGGACCTCGCCAGCAGTTTTAGGCGCTGGATAGGACAGCAACTCCTTCAAAAGCTTGTCCAACATTGGATCGCCCGAAGCCGAGAACTGTTGGCGCAGCCTGCCGATAAGGTGGGCGCGCCACTCGGAGAGGTTTTTGATATGGGGCGCCAATCCTTGTGGATGCAGGCTGAGGCGCAGTACGTTGACGGGTGGCGTGAGCAGAGACTGGTCGGCAACGGCTGAGAGCAGCGGAGCGATGGCCGCATTGGCCGCGATGAGTGTCCAATGGCGGTCGACGGCGATTGCTGGGAAGGGCTCGTGCCCTTTCAGCACCATGTCGATGGCGCGACGGGCCGGTTCCAGTGCGGGATCGTCGAGCGCGCGTTCGGCAAAAACAGGAGCGAAACCCGCCGCGAGCAGCAGCGGGTTCCGATCGCGAAGGGGCACGTCGAGCCGTTCGGCAAGATGGAGCAGCATATCGCGGCTCGGTGTCGAGCGCCCGCTCTCGATGAAGCTCAGATGCCGCTGCGAGATCTCCGCCTCCAGCGCGAGGTCGAGCTGGCTCATGCGGCGGCGCTGGCGCCATTCGCGCAGATGGTCTCCAAGGGAGCGGGCGGTCGGCGTCATCAGGCGGTTTCCGGCAGCAAATCTATGAAACCGCGGACGGATTTCAGCTTGCCGCCTTCGAGCTCGGCGAAATCCGTGCCCTTGATTAGCGCATCGCCGTTTTCCGGGCCGAGGCCCCAGGAGAAGCGCAGGTTGTCGCCGTAGCAGTCGGCCGTCCCGATGAGGGCGAAGCGGAAGCCGGGGAAGCGGCTTTGCACCGCCTCGACCAGCGAATTGATCTGCTCATGGCCTTCGCCGCGCATCAGTGGGTCGATATAGGTCGCGGCTTTGCTCCAGCTCTCGGCAATGAGAGAGCGACGGCGAGCGGCGTCCGTCTCATTCCAGATGGCGAGATAGCGCTCTGCGTTGGTGTTTGCGTCGTTCATCGGGTCATCTCCTTTTGATCGCCCATCAGTTCCAGGCAGTCCGATCATGCGAGAAGGCGATGCACCTTATCAATTACGCCAGAGGTAATGGAAGATGGTCGAGGGGTCGTGTCAGACGCCGAGCTAGACACGCAGCGGATTTACAGGGTCGGCGAGCAGCTTTACCGCAAGGGCGACGCAGACGATCACGAGCAGCGGCTTGATGAGCTTTGCGCCGATGCGCATGGCCAGCCGCGAGCCCAGCTGTGCGCCGAGGAACTGGCAAGCACCCATCAACAGGCCGATCTTCCAGAGTATCGCGCCGAAGCTTGCGAAGACGATCAGCGCGCCGAAATTCGAGCCGAGATTGAGAAGCTTGGTGTGGGCCGTCGCCTTCAGTATGCCGAAGCCGGCGAGCGTGACGAAGGCCAGCATGAAGAAGGAGCCCGTGCCGGGGCCGAAGACGCCGTCATAGAAGCCGATGACAGGCACCAGCGTCAGGCCGAAGATAAAGGGGGCATGCGGCGGTGGGTGTCGAGGTCGTTGAGGTTCGGCTTGACGGCGAAGAAGATGGCGATCGTCACCAGCAGCACCGGCATGATGGCCTGCAGCACCTGGCCTGGAACGATCGTGGCGAGTGCCGCGCCGAGCGAACCGCCCATGACAGCCATCAGCGCCATCGGCAATTGTTCCGCAAGCTGCACATGGCCCTTGCGGGTATAGGCGATCGTGGCCGAGGCCGCGCCGAAGAGGGACTGCACCTTGTTGGTGCCGAGGGTCTGGAGCGGCGGAATGCCCGCGATCAGCATGACGGGGACGGTGATGGGGCCGCCGCCGCCGGCAATGGAATCGACGAACCCGGCAAAGAAAGCCGCTGCGCAGAGCAGCAGAAGCAGATGGAAGGCGATATCGGGCAAGGTGGTATTCCGGGCAGGGATTTCGGACGGCCTTGTTGCATTTGCCGCCCCAAGCTGCAATGTCTGCAAAGACATGGGCAGGGCGTATTTGACGGTTTCCATGAGCGATATCTCTTTCGATACGGCGAGGCGCCACGTCCTCGGCCTCGGCTGCGAGCGCGGGACGCCGCCTGCCGAGGTGCTGGCGCTTGCGATCGAGGCGCTCGACGCAGCCGCTATCGGCGCGGCGGAACTCACAGCCATTGCCTCGATCGACAGCCGAAGACTGGAGCCGGCGATCCTTGCCGTTGCCGCGCATTTTTCCGTGCCTGCCGTATTTTTCGGCGCACTGCGGCTGGAGGAGGAGACGCCGCGGCTCGCGAATCCCTCGGCGATCGTCTTTGCCCGCGTCGGCTGCCATGGGGTCTCCGAGGCAGCTGCGCTGGCGGCTGCGGGGCCGGATGCCGAGCTTGCTGTCGCCAAGATCAAATCTGCACATGCGACGGCGGCAGTTGCCCGTAGCGGGTTGCAGAAAGCCTAGTGGACGTTATGGTGGCGCCAATTCGCGGCGCCGTCCGGCTGCTTCACGGTTCACATCTAGAGGATATCTCATGCACAAGGTCATCTATGACACTGACCCTGGCGTCGACGACGCCATGGCGCTTCTCTTCCTGCATCGTCATCCCGAAATCGACCTTCTCGGCATCACCACGGTTTTCGGCAACGCCTCGGTCGAGACGACGACGCGCAATGCGCTCTTCCTCAAGCGCGAATGGAATATTCCGGCACCCGTTTCCAAAGGCGCCAGCGTCACCATCGATTCCGCGCGCGCGGAGCGGCCATGGCCGGCCATGGTGCATGGCGAGAACGGCCTCGGTGATATCGACGTGCCCGAGACGATCGACCTGCCGCTCGATCCGCGCCCGGCGCATCGCTTTATAATTGACACGGTGCGCGCCCATCCGGGCGAAGTGCGACTCGTCGCCGTTGGCCGAATGACCAACCTGGCGCTGGCGCTGAAGGAAGATCCCGAGATTGCGACGCTTGCCAAGGACGTCGTCATCATGGGCGGCAATTTCTATGTGCCGGGCAATGTCTCGCCGGTCGCCGAGGCCAATATCCACGGTGATCCCGAAGCTGCCGACATCGTCATGACCGCGCCTTGGAAGGTCGCCATCATCGGCCTCGACGTCACCGCGATCACCACGATGAGCCGCAGCTATCTCGGCGAGATGGCGGCCAGGGGTGACAGGGCGGTCAAGCAGCTCGACGCACTCTCGCAGTCCTACATCGATTTCTACAAGCACGCGGTTGAAGACGGCATGATGGTGCATGACAGTTGCGCCTGCGTCTATGTCGTGGTGCCGGAGCTGTTCTCGTCGATATCGGGTGCGGTGCGCGTCGTATGCGGCGGCATCGCTGACGGTCAGACGATCGTCAGGCCGGACGCCCGGCGTTTTCCGCCTGACGGCGCTTGGGACGGCCTGCCGAGCCAGGTCGTCTGCACCGGTATTGAATCGGAGAAGGTCCTCGACCTGATCCGCAACACGCTGCTTGCAGCCTGAGGGATGGGAGAGCCGACGCATCGCGCCGGCTTTCGATATATGATAATATATTCATATTGTTGTGCAGGTTCTTCGAGAATTCGAATCCGCCTCTTCGCAAAGTGAGTCATATCAATCTCAGCAACTTCAAGTGAGGTGATGGGCGCGGCGTTGACCTTGCCCTTTGCGGGGCCTAGATCAGCAGAATGATCGATGCCGCATTCTCCCATCTTCCGGCGCTGGAGCCGGGCAACGTCTGGCTCGTCGGCGCCGGTCCTGGCGATCCCGGCCTTTTGACGCTGCTTGCCGCCAAGGGGCTTTCCGAGGCCGACGTCATCGTCCACGACGCGCTGGTCAACGAGGAATGCCTGGCGCTGGCGCGACCGGAAACGCTGGTGGAATATGCCGGCAAACGCGGCGGCAAGCCTTCGGCGAAACAGCGCGACATTTCGCTGCGACTGGTGGAGCTGGCGCGTGCCGGTAAAAAGGTGCTGCGGCTGAAGGGTGGCGATCCCTTCGTCTTCGGGCGTGGCGGCGAAGAGGCGCTGACGCTGGTCGAGTACAACATCCCCTTCCGCATCGTGCCCGGCATCACCGCCGGCATCGGCGGGCTCGCCTATGCCGGCATCCCGGTGACGCATCGCGACATCAACCATGCCGTGACCTTCCTCACCGGCCATGATTCCTCCGGCATCGTGCCTGACCGGATCAACTGGGAGGCGATTGGCCAGGGCTCGCCCGTTATCGTCATGTACATGGCGATGAAGCATATCGGCGAGATCAGCGCCAATCTCATCGCCGCAGGCCGGCTGCCGTCGGAGCCCGTCGCCTTCGTCTGCAATGCTGCCACTGGCCGGCAGCAGGTGTTAGAAACGACACTCGCCGATGCGCCCGGGGCCGTTGCCGCCTCCGGGCTGGAGCCGCCGGCGGTGGTCGTCGTCGGTGAGGTGGTCCGGCTCCGAGCCTCGCTCGACTGGCTTGGTGCGCTGGCGGGGCGGCGCCTGCAACCCGATCCATTCCGCCGGTCCGGCAAGGTGCGGGCATGAGCGGCCTCCTGATTGCAGCCCCTTCCTCCGGTGCCGGCAAGACGACGGTAACGCTCGGGCTGCTCCGAGCGCTTCGCCGGCGCGGCATCGCGGTCGCGCCCGGCAAGGCCGGCCCTGACTATATCGATCCCGCCTTCCATGCGGCGGCGAGCGGCACGCTCTGCCTGAATTTCGATCCCTGGGCGATGCGTGGGGAATTGATCTCGGCCAATGCCGCCCTTCACCGCTCCGGCGACCGCATTCTCGTCATCGAGGCGATGATGGGGCTTTTCGACGGAGCAGCCGACGGGCGGGGCACGGCGGCCGATCTTGCCGCCCAGCTCGGGCTTTCGGTGGTGTTGGTCGTCGACGCCTCGCGCATGTCGCAGTCGGTGGCGCCGCTGGTTACCGGGTTTGCCGGCTTCCGCGCCGATGTCCGCGTTGCAGGCGTCATTCTCAACAAGGTCGGCAGCGACCGCCACGAAGCGATGCTGCGACAGGCGCTGGAGGCTATCCGCATGCCCGTCATCGCCGTCATCGGCAACGACAAAGGGCTTTCGCTGCCGGAGCGCCATCTCGGGCTGGTCCAGGCCGGCGAACATGCCACGCTCGACGCCTTCATCGACCATGCGGCGGATGCGGTCTCCGAGGAATGCAATTTCGAGTTCCTGCTGCGCATTGCAAAGCAGGGGCTCAACCGGCCATCGGCCGCCAATATTGACCGGTTGCCGCCGCTGGGCGCACGCATCGCCGTGGCGCGCGATGTTGCTTTTGCCTTTTCCTACGAGCATATGCTGCTCGGCTGGCGCCGCCGGGGTGCTGCGATCTCCTTTTTCTCGCCGCTCGCCGACGAGGCGCCGGCTTTGGATGCCGATGCGATCTATCTGCCCGGCGGTTATCCCGAGCTGCATGCCGGACGGCTTGCAGAGGCGCAGAATTTCCGCGCCGGCATGCTCGATGCGGCAGGCCGCGACATCCGGATCTATGGCGAGTGCGGCGGCTACATGGTGCTTGGCGAGGGCCTGATCGATGCGAAGGGGCATCGCCACGAAATGCTCGGCCTGCTGCCCGTCGTCACCACCTATGCCGAGCGGAAACGCCATCTCGGCTATCGCCGTGTTGTGCCGCTCGACGGCGCCTTCTTCGCGCGGATGATGACGGCGCATGAATTCCACTATTCCAGCGTCGTCTCAGAGGGCGAGGGCAAGCGGCTGTTTCAGGTACAGGACGCGCTCGGAACCGATCTCGGCATGGCCGGGCTGCGGCGCGAGCAGGTGGCGGGCTCCTACATGCATCTGATCGATCTGGCCGGAGCCTCCGTATGAGCGCACCGATCGCCCATGGCGGCGGCATCACCGCCGCTGCCGCCGTCTTCGGCGGCAGGCCGGAAGACTGGCTCGATCTTTCCACAGGCATCAATCCGTGCCCCGTCGCGCTGCCTGAGATTCCGGCGCGAGCCTGGCACCGCCTGCCGGACGGGCACCTCGTCGATGAGGCAAGGCGCGCGGCGCGCGACCACTACGGCAGCGGCGAGATTCTGCCGCTACCAGTGCCCGGCACACAATCGGTGATCCAGCTTCTGCCACGTCTGGTCGCGGCGGGTAGGCTGGTTGGCGTCACGGACGAGCGAGTCGATGTGACGGACAACAAGGTTGCCGTGACGGACGATAGGATCGCCGTGACGGACGACAGGGTTGCCGTGGTAACGCCGACCTATGGCGAGTATGCGCGCGCCTTCACCTCGGCCGGTTTTACCGTCGATGCGGTCGACAATATTGCCTCGATCGGGATCGAGCATAGGCTGGCTGTCGTCGTCAATCCGAACAATCCTGACGGACTGGCATGGCCGGCCGAAACACTGATTGCCCTGCACGACAGGATGAAGGCAGCAGGCGGGCTTCTCGTCGTCGATGAAGCCTTCGGTGATACCGATCCAGCGCTCAGCCTTGCATCACGTGTGCCGCAGCTTTCCAACCTCATCATCTTCCGCTCCTTTGGCAAGTTCTTTGGACTTGCCGGCCTCCGGCTCGGTTTTGCGATTGCGCGCGGCGATATTCTCGCGCGTTTCGAAGACTGGCTCGGACCTTGGGCGGTCTCCGGACCGGCCCTTTCGATTTCAGGTTCGCTGCTGCGATCGGACGTTTCGGCTATCCGTAGCCGCATCAATGAACGTTGCACCGGCCTGCATGCAGTGTTGAAGGGCGCGGGGTTGCGGATGGCTGGAGGAACGGCACTCTTCACCCTTGTCACCGATGCGAGAGCCGGCGACATCTACATGCATCTCTGCCGCCACCATATTCTCGTCCGCAAGTTCGAGTATGCGCCGAATTGGCTGCGTTTCGGGCTGACGCCCGATCCGGCGGCAGACAGGTGGCTTGGCGAAGCCCTTCAGAGATTTGAGCGATGACGATCGACGAAAACCTTCTCGTACTGCTTCTGGCGCTGCTGCTCGACCGGATCGCCGGCGATCCGCAATGGCTGTGGTCGCGGATGCCGCATCCCGTCGTCGTCTTCGGCGCGGCGATCTCCTATGCCGACCGGCAGCTCAACCCAGCAAGCCTCACGGGCTCGCAACGCCGAATGAACGGTATCGCCGCCATCCTGGCGCTGCTTCTTTTGACGGTGGCCGCAGGCTTCGTGTTCAACCGGTTCTTCGCGCTGTTCGGCCCTGTCGGCATCTTGCTGGAGACCGGGCTGGTGGCGATCTTCCTGGCGCAGAAAAGCCTTGCCGATCACGTCGCGGCCGTTGCCCTTGCCCTACGCGACGAGGGGCTTACCGGCGGGCGGGCCGCCGTCTCCCGCATCGTCGGGCGCGATCCCGAGACGCTGGACGAGCCGGCAGTCTGCCGCGCGGCGATCGAAAGCCTCGCCGAGAATTTCTCCGACGGCGTCGTCGCGCCGGCGCTCTGGTATGCCGTCTTCGGCCTGCCGGGGCTCTTCGCCTACAAGATGCTGAACACGGCGGATTCGATGATCGGCCATAAGTCGGAAAAATACATCGACTTCGGCTGGGCTGCCGCCCGACTCGACGATGTCGCCAACTGGCCGGCCGCGCGCCTCTCCATCCTGCTGATTGCCGCCGGCGCCTGGATCCGGCGGGGAACAAGCGCCGGCCGTGAGGCGATCCGCGTGGCGATGCGCGACGGGGCCTTGCACCGCTCGCCGAATTCCGGCCGGCCGGAGGCGGCCATGGCGGGCGCGCTGAACGTCCAGCTCGCCGGGCCGCGCATCTATGGCGGCGTCATCGTGCGCGAACCGATGATCAACGACACCGGCCGCGACGTGGCGACCTCGGGCGACATCGAGGACGGCGTATCGGTATTCTACGCCAGTTGCATGGTACTCGCCGGCATCACCTTCGGGCTGTTTTTGTGTTTTCTGTAGGATCGTTGCGTGCATGCCCCCAGTGGACAGGCCAGGCTCAAACGTTTATTCCGACCGCCTCATATCTCCATCAGACCGGAAGCAGAGCGATGACAGTTCAGGTTGAATTACCGTGCCCGAAGTGCAAGAGCACCAAGATGAAGTTCGAGCGGCCCGAGATCCGGGAGACCGACATCATCACTTGTGCGGCCTGCGGGCATAATCTCGGCACGATGGCCTCGATCCGCGAGAAGATGAACAAGGCCTACCAAGGGCTCAAGAAGCCTTCGGCGGCGCGCAAACTCCAGTGAGGCAGGTGCCGCTATCTTCCGGCGCCAGTTCCCGCTTGGCTCGTTAAAATTGTGATTACCATTCGGATTAAAGCAATATAATAAGTATTGCCGTAGTCTCTCTTTCGTGAGGGCGCAATTAAGCTGCGCGAGTTCGAAGAGGGGTTATGATGAAGACGATTTTGGCGGCTGCGGCCGCAAGTTTATTGCTGCAGTTTTCTCCCGTTGCCGCTCAGGCAGCGACGCTGGTCGCCAATATCAGCATCGGCAAGCAGATGATGACCGTTTCCGAGAACGGCTTCGTCAAGTATCGCTGGAAGGTTTCGACCGCGCGCAACGGCTATGTCACGCCGACGGGTTCGTGGAGCGCCAAGTGGCTGTCGCGCGATCATCGCTCACGCACATACGACAATGCGCCGATGCCGTTTGCGGTGTTCTTCAACGGCGGTTACGCCGTTCACGCCACTTTCGACCTGAAGCGCCTGGGCACGCCGGCCTCGCATGGTTGCGTGCGCCTGCATCCCAACAATGCAGCCGAGTTCTTCTCGCTGGCGCGGCAGGCCGGGCTTGCCAATACCCGCGTGGTCATTACGCGCTGATCCCGGATCAGCGCCTGACCCCGATGTCGGGAGATGATCCCGTTCTATGCGCTGATCATCCGCTCCAGCTCATCCATGTCGGGCACGATGATATGTCGGAAGTTCTCGATGCGAATGACGCCGCTCTTGCGCAGCCTGGTCATCTGGCGGCTGACGGTTTCGATCGTCATCCCGAGAAAATCGGCGATCTCGGCGCGGGACAGCGGCAGGTCGAACGCGGTGCTCGTGGCTGTCTGCGGTTCGGCGTGTGTAGCGATCAGGTAAAGCAGGCTTGCGACTTTCTCGCCTGCGGTGCGCCGGCCGAGGGTCAGCATCCATTCGCGCGCGGCGTCCAGCTCCTTTAGCGCCTGATCGTGCAGGCTGCGCTGCAGCTCCGGCGTCTCAGATATCATTCGGTCGAGCAGGTTGCGGGGAAAGACGCAGATTTCGGCATCGGTCGCAGCCTCAGCCGACAGCGAGCTTTCACGGATGAAGGGTCTGCCGACGAAATCGGGGGCGAATTGCAGGCCGACGATCTGCTGGCGCCCGTCCTGCATCACTTTGCAGAGCTTCACCACCCCGCGCATGATGTTCGAATAGAAAGAGCTTTCCGACCCTTGGGCGATGATCTCGCAGCCGGCCTCGATCTTGCGGCGCAGAGAGTGGCGGTTGAGCTCTCTCAATTGACCGCTCGACAGGGCGCCGCAGACGACGCCGTGCCGCGCCTGGCAGGAAGCGCAAGCGACGGGAGTGCCGGTCTCGAAAAGCTCACTGCGGGCAACATCCATGTCCTGATCCCTTTTGAAATCCTCGTGTGGCTGGCACGACTGGCGCGTTCGGCATGGACAGCATGCCCGCGCATGCCCCAGCGCCGCTTGAGGATTATCAATTTCGTCGGAATCGCTGTTTGATCTAGATCAAAGCATGCCCGCCCGTGGGTTTTGTCGGGAACCGCGCTTGCCCCGGTGCGAGGGCCATCCATGGGTTTGATTCGGACGGCTTCTCCGATCTGCCGGCGCGGCGGGCCTTCCACAGAGGCCTCGCCTTCCGCCTCGACGCCTGTTCGGATGACCGCAAAGGCGGGCATTCCATTGCTGTTTAAGCAACACCCGATCGGCAAATTGCCATCGTGCCGGGACGAAAGCATTGGCTTTTGAAATGGATTTGCCTATGAGGGGGTTTAAATCGTCATTTCATGAGGTACAGCGCGTGACCGCTACATTCGATAAAGTTGCCGACATTATTGCAGAGACCAGCGAGATCGACCGCGCGACGATCACGCCGGAGAGCCATACGATCGACGACCTCGGTATCGACAGCCTTGATTTCCTCGACATCGTCTTTGCGATCGACAAGGAATTCGGCATCAAGATCCCGCTCGAAAAGTGGACGCAGGAAGTCAACGAAGGCAAGGTTTCCACCGAAGAATATTTCGTGCTGAAGAACCTCTGCGCCAAGATCGACGAGCTCAAAGCAGCCAAGGCCTGAGCGACATAACCGTCTTTTTTGAACGCCCTGCCGCCCTGAATATGGCGGCCGGGCGGTTTTGTTCCTAACTAGTGCATGCCGCCCAAAAGTGTGCAGCGGTTTTGGGACGACGGCATGCATAAAAACAAAGACCTAAAGTGCTAAGCAGGTTCCATGCTGCGCGCTTTGGGCGTCACCGGCGGGCGGATCTGGCCTGTCGGGCCGGAGGATCCGAATGCTGCTGGAATATTTCCAGATGATTGACCGCGTCGAAGCGGTGGACCTGAAGAAGGGCACGCTTAAGGCGCGATCCGTCGTGCCGGCCAAGAGCCCCGTCTTCGAGGGTCATTTTCCCGGCATGCCACTCGTTCCCGGCGTGCTCCTGATCGAGACCATGGCGCAGGCCTCTGGCATGCTGGTGCTTGCCGTCACCAATTTTGCCGCCATGCCCTTCCTGATGACGGTCGACGGCGCCAAGATGCGCACCTTCGTCGAACCGGAAGCCGTGCTCGACATCGAGGCGGTGCTCGAGCATGACGGTTCAGGTTTCGCGGTCACCAAGGCTAAGATCACCAGCGGCGGCAAGAAGGTCTGCGATGCGCAGCTGAAATTGCGCACCATGCCGTTTTCCGAGGTGCCGCTCGGCGATATCGTGAAGAAACGTGCCGGCGAGATCGGGCTTCTCGAAGCGATCGCGGCGCAGGGAGTGATTGGATGAGCAAGGCTGCAAACGACGTCGTCATCTCGGGCATCGGCATCGTCACCTGTCAAGGCGTCGGCAAGGATGCGCATATCGCGCTACTTTCGGCCGCCAGCGCGCCGAAAGCGATCGTCGAGACTGAAAAGTTCAAGCCCTATCCGGTGCATCCGCTGCCCGAGATCGACTGGTCGCAGCAGATCGCCAAACGCGGCGACCAGCGCCAGATGGAGAACTGGCAGCGCATCGGCGTCTTCGCCGCCGGCCTTGCGCTCGACGATGCCGGCTTCAAGGACGATATCGAGGCTTGCGGTACGATGGATATGATCGTGGCGGCCGGCGGCGGCGAGCGCGACATCAATGTCGACACACTGATCGTCGACGAAGCGCTGAAGCGCAATGACCGCGAGCTGCTGCTCAACGAGAAGCTGACGACCGAGCTGAGGCCGACGCTGTTCCTCGCCCAGCTTTCCAACCTGCTCGCCGGCAATATCTCGATCGTGCACAAGGTCACCGGCTCGTCGCGCACCTTCATGGGCGAGGAAGCGGCCGGCATTTCTGCCGTCGAGACTGCCTTTTACCGCATCAAATCAGGCGAATCCTCGCATGCGCTTGTTGGAGGCGCCTTCGCGGCCGAGCGGCCTGACATGATCCTGCTCACCGAAGCGATCGGCGCCCATGCGCGCGGCGACTGGGTGCCGCTCTGGTCGCGCAAGCCGAGCGATGGCGGCGGCATGATCACCGGTTCGGCAGGCGCTTTCCTGGTGCTGGAATCGCGCAAGCATGCCGAAGCCCGCGGCGCTCATATCTATGCCGTCGTCGATGCGGTCGAGGGTGACCGCGGCAACCGCAATTCCGGCAATCTCGAGGTTCGGCTGGAGCGGCTTCTGGGGCCGGCAGCCGGGCTTGCCGCTGAAAGCACGGCGATCTTTTCCGGCTCGACCGGCATGCACGATCTGGCCGCCCGCGAGCGGGCGGTGCTCGAACATCAATTGCCCGACGTTGCGATCCGTGGCTTCGGCGGCGTTACCGGCCATACGATCGAGACGCAGTTCACGCTGGGTCTGGCGCTCGCAGCCCTTGCCGTCGACGGCAAGGCCAAGGTTCCGCCCTTCGATGCCGCCCATGAGGCGCCGATGCGGGCAGGCGCCACCGCTGCCGTTGTGACCACGGTCGGACACCAGCGCGGCGAGGGCGTTGCCGTTCTTTCCGCAGATGCGTGAGGAGTGAGAGATATGACAGCTTCCGCTTATAAAGATCACCTCGGCCGTCCGATCGTGGCTGTTACCGGCATGGGCATCATCACCTCGCTCGGCCAGGGCCTCAGCGACAACTGGGCAGCGCTTTCGTCAGGCACGTCGGGCATCCACGAAATCAACCGCTTCCCGACCGAGGGCCTGTCGACGCGGATCGCCGGCACCGTCGATTTTATCGGCATCCCGGTGCCGAACGCCGTCGAGCGCTCCTATGCCTTTGCCCGCGAAACGACGATCGAGGCGCTCGCCGATGCCGGCCTGTCCGGCGATTTCAATGGCCCGCTATTCCTCGCCGCTCCGCCGATCGAGCCGGAATGGAGCGCGCGCTTCGAACTTGCCGACCGTTCTCCGGCCTCCGACCATCCGGGTGACGCTTATGAGCGCTTCCTGACGGCGCTGCGCCAGCGTCCGGATCCGGCCTTCCATGAGGCGGCGCTGTTCGGCGCGATTTCCGAGCGCCTTGCCGACCGGTTCGGCACCCGCGGCCTGCCCGTGACGCTGTCGACCGCCTGCGCCTCCGGCGTCACGGCGATCCAGCTCGGCATCGAGGCGATCCGCCAGGGCCGCACCGATCGCGCGCTGACCGTCGCGACCGACGGATCGCTAAGTGCCGAAGCTCTGATCCGCTTCTCGCTGCTATCAGCTCTTTCGACGCAGAACGATCCGCCGACCAAGGCTTCCAAGCCATTCAGCAAGGATCGTGACGGCTTCGTCATCGCCGAGGGCGCGGCGACCCTGGTGCTGGAATCGCTGGAATCAGCAGTTGCCCGCGGCGCCAAGGTGCTCGGCATCATGAAGGGCGCCGGCGACAAGGCCGACAGCTTCCACCGCACCCGGTCTTCGCCCGATGGTGGCCCGGCGATCGCGACGATCCGCGCGGCGCTTGCTGATGCCGGTATCGACGAGAGCGGCATCGGCTACATCAATGCGCACGGCACTTCGACGCCTGAGAACGACAAGATGGAATATGGGGCGATGTCGGCCGTCTTCGGCGATCGGATCGTCGGCATTCCGGTTTCGTCGAACAAGTCGATGATCGGCCACACGCTGACGGCGGCGGGCGCGGTCGAGGCGGTGTTCTCGCTGCAGACGATGTTGACCGGAACGCTGCCGCCGACCATCAACTACAACAACCCCGATCCGTCGATCGTTCTCGATGTCGTGCCGAACAAGAAGCGGGAAGCACAGGTTTCAGCCGTGCTTTCCAACTCCTTCGGCTTCGGCGGGCAGAATGCCAGCCTTGTCATGGCGCTCGAACCGGCTTAAGCGGTTCCCGACAATTTCAAGACAAGAAAAACGCCTTCCAGGCGAGGGATTTTGCCATGCGCGCTTTGCAACTGATCGACGACCGCAAGCTTGAGATCACCGATCTGCCGGAACCGGATGCCCCAGGTGCCGGCGAGGTGACGCTGCGCGTCAAGGCGGTGGCGCTCAACCATATCGACGTCTGGGGCTGGCGCGGCATGGCGTTCGCCAAGCGCAAGATGCCGCTCGTCATCGGCGCGGAAGCTTCCGGCGTCGTCGAAGCGATCGGACCGGGCGTGGCGAACGTGCTGCCCGGCCAGCTGGTGGCGATCTACGGCGCGCGCACCTGCGGTCTCTGCCGCCCCTGTCGCGAAGGCCGCGATAATCTCTGCGAACATGTCTCCGGCGTGCACGGCTTCCATCTCGATGGCTTCGCGCAGGAAAAGGTCAACCTGCCGGCGCGCCTGCTGGTGCCCGCCCCTCCCGGCGTCGATGCGATTGGCGCGGCGCTTGCTCCGGTCACTTTCGGCACCGTCGAGCACATGCTGTTCGACAATGCCAAGCTCGAGCCGGGTGAAACGATCCTCGTCCATGCCGGCGGCTCCGGCATCGGCACGGCGGCGATCCAGCTTGCCAAGAAGATCGGCTGCACCGTCATCACCACGGTTGGTTCGGACGACAAGATCGAGAAAGCTAAGGCGCTCGGCGCCGATCACGTCATCAACTACCGCACCGACCGTTTCGAGGGCGTGGTGCGCAAGCTCACCAAGAAGAAGGGCGTCGACGTCGTCTTCGAACATGTCGGCAAGGACACCTGGGCGGGCTCGATGCTCTGCATGAAGCGCGGCGGGCGCCTCGTCACCTGCGGCTCGACCTCGGGTGTTTCCACAGAGATGAACCTGATGATGCTGTTCCAGCAGCAGCTGAAGCTCTTCGGCTCCTTCGGCTGTCGTATGGAGAACATGGCGGATGCGATGCAGAAGATGGGCCGCGGGCTCGTCCATCCGGTCATCGATACCGAGGTCAGCTTCAGCGATATCGACCGGGCGCTGGAGCGGATGGAATCGCGCCAGATCTTCGGCAAGATCATCCTGAAGATGGATTGACCGCGTGAAACTGTTCATCACCCGGATCGTTCTAGCGCTCAGGAATTTCCAGCAATGGCTGGTGGCGCAGGTGATGTTCGGCTTCCTGAATTTCCTGAAGCTGTTTCCGGCCGATGGCGCGATCCGCTTCGCCGACAGGATGATGCGCCGCCTCGGCCGGCTGACCAGCCGCCACAGACTGATGCTGACCAATCTGCGCAATGCCTTCCCTGAGAAGAGCGAGGCCGAGATCGAGGAGATCGCGCTCGCCAGCTGGGGTAATATGGGCCGGCTTGCGGCCGAATACGTCTTCCTCGACCAACTGTTCGACTATGATCCCGAAAAGTCGGAGCCGGGCAGGGTGGAGGTGTCGGGCGTCCCGATCTTCCTCGACCTGCGCGACAATCCGCGCCCCTTCATCGTCTTTACCGGCCATACCGCCAATTTCGAGCTGCTGCCGGTGGCGGGTGCCGCCTTCGGGCTCACCGTCACCGTGCTCTTCCGGCCGCCGAATAATCCTTATGTCGCCAAGAAGGTGTTCGACTTCCGGAGCGCCCGCATGGGCAGGCTGGTGCCCTCGCATGCCGGCTCCTCCTTCGCGCTCGCCCGTCAGCTCGAAGCAGGACAAGGCGTGGGCGTGCTCGTCGATCAGAAATTCCGCAAGGGGCTGAAGGGCACCTTCTTCGGACGCGAGGTCAAGACCAATCCCCTGCTGCCGAAGCTGGTGCGGCAGTTCGACTGCGAGGTTTATCCGGCGCGCTGCATCCGTCTGCCCGGAAATCGCTACCGGCTGGAAATCGAGCCGCGGCTGGATATGCCACGCGACGCCGCGGGTAATCTCGACCTGCCGGCCGCCGCCCAGTTGCTCAACGACAAGGTGGAAAGTTGGGTGCGGGAATATCCGGAACAGTGGCTCTGGTATCACGACCGCTGGCAGATCAAGCAGACGCTCGCGCCTTAGAACAGGATGATTTCAGGCCGGCATGATGCCGAAAACCGCTCACACTTTCGGCATCATGCTCCAAAAACGTCCACCCTCATTTATCAGCGGTGAAAAGCGGCAGGTGCTCTCGGATTGAAACTGAGGGCACTTCATGTTATCCGTCACCACCAAGACGCGAATAATGTCTACCGGAAGGCGCATTTTTTGGGAAATGCAGCCATGTGAGGTTTCGGACTCGTCTCTTGGGACAATGGGAGTGGAGGCGTCTTGCTGGAGCTTTTTCGAGCTTTTTCCTTGCGTTGCGTGCAAATCGAGGAAGCCATACGCTTGGGCGACGACCAGCGCGTCACGGCGCTCGACCGCCATGTCGAGCCGCTGGTCGAGGCAATCCTCGCCTGCCGGGCAGTCAATCTGCTCGAAGTTTACATGCAACTGCAGTTTGTGAGCCATCTGATCAGCCAGGATGCCGACGACAGCGCCAGCGTCACGGAGCACACGTCGGTGCTTTCCTACCTGCTCGACCGCTATTTCGGGGCGCATGGGCCGGACTGGCGCGTGCCTTCGCCGCAGGATGTGCGCATCGAGCCGCCGCCGGCCTATGTGCCTGATACCGACAATGGCCAGTTCCTCAACGCGGTGATCCTCGAAAGCCTGCCGGATCGCGTGGCGGTGCTGACCAGGGACTATCGCTACCTCTATTCCAATCCAGCCAACAGCGCCCATCTCAACAGGAAGCCGATGGAGCTTATCGGCCGCCACCTTTCCGAATTCATCGGCGAGGAGCGGTTTGCCGAATGCGCCAAGCATAAGCTCGACGCCTGTTTTGCCGGCGAACAGATCGACTATTCCTATGAGCGCTCGGCCGACAGCGGCGGATCGCGGCAGGTGCGCTGTCGCATGTCGCCGCTGCGCGATGCGGGCGGTACGGTGATCGGCGCCCTGCTCGTCATGGAAGATCTCGATCGGCTGTCGCAGGCTGCCTGATCCCGGTCGGCAGCCTTAGGCAGCCTGACCAACTCGGCTGCCTTGGGTCGTCTGGCTAAGCGGCCGCCCAGACGGCGAGCTCGTAACCGTCGCGGTCGAGGAAGTGGAAGCGACGGCCGCCGGGAAAATCGGTGATCGGCCGACAGATCGTGCCGCCGGCTCTTTCGACTGAGGTCAGCACTTCTTCCAGGTCTCTGGCATAGACGACGACCAGCGGGCCGCCGCCCGGACGCACCGGTCCGAAATCGGTAAAGCCGCCCTTCAGCCGGCCATCGTCGAATTCGCAATAATTGGGGCCGTAATCGGTGAAGCGCCAGCCGAAGGCCGAGCCGTAAAAGGCTTTGGCGGCGGCGATGTCGGCGACGTTGAATTCGACATAATCGATACGGCGATCGTGGTTTTCTGTCTTCTCGGCCATCTATCTCTCCATCAGGGCTTTCAGCATGGCAAGATCCTTCTCGACATGGGCGGCATCGGCGGAAAACTGCGCGTCGGTCATGCCGGGCAGACGCAGCAGCGTGAACATGACCTCGCAGCCATCGCCGTTCGGCACGATGCGCAGGGCATTATAGACCCTGAGGCCGGATTCGATCGTCACTGTATGATCGATCACGCCGAATTCATTGGTAGGTACGAAGCTCACCTTGACGCTGCCAAGAGCGCCGTGGGCGATCCAGTCGGCGCCGTGCGGTTCGAGGCCGGTCGCAAGGCCGGAAGCCCAGAGCGGCATGTTCTCCGGTTTGCCGGCGAAGTCATAGACGTCGCGCCAGTCGCGCCCGATCGACAGGTGGATGATTTTCGCGGGCATTGTCGTCATCGGCTGCAGGTCCCTGTCATGGTTTCGTCAGAATAACAGACCGGCCGGCAGCGTCTTGAACAAAACGGTCAGTCGGCTCTTTGCCGCATGCTGAGCTGGTCAAGAATGACCGCGGGCGTCAGCGTCGAGAGCTCGCCGACCTCGCGCGTCATGTGGGGCTGATCGGCAAAGCCCGCTTCGAGCGCAAGGCGGGCAAGCGGCATCGTGTCCGACCTGCGGCAGAGGTCGAGGAAACGCTGGAACCGGCGGATCCGTTCCAGCGTCTTTGCGCCATAGCCGAAATGGTGGTGGCAGCGGCGGCGCAGCTGCCTTTCGCTCATGCCGAGCCTGTCGAGCAGGCCGGGTGCCGGGCGACGGCTGTCGGCGGCGGCGAAGATCACGGCAGCCTCTCGGGCGGGCTCTTCCTCATCGCGCGCGGCCTCTTCGAGCAGGCGGCCAAACAGCGCCGTGGCGGCTGAGGGGTCGGGGCAATCCGCAAGCCGCGCCTCGAATTCGGCAGTGTCCTTCCGGCCGAAGTCAGCGAGGGGCACCGAGCAGCCGACCAGTGCCGAGAGCGGCGTCTCCAGCCAGGGTGCTGCGGCGCCAGGCGCAAAACGTGCGCCGATCACTGTCGCACCCGGCTGGATGACGGGAAAGGCCGCCGCCCTGTCGGGGCCGGCGACGACCAGCCGGCCGTCGATCCAGAGGAGATCGCAATAGCCGTCCGGCACGATCGCCACCGGCCCGTCATGGAGCGCGTGCGACCAGAGGCGGCTGAAATGGTGTCGCAGCGTCGATGGCGGTGCATATTCGCGGTAGCGGCCGGCGCGGGCCGCCAGGAGAGCCGTATCTTTTCGTCTTCCCGATGCCAATGCGATATCTCCCGGGGCACTGATGATAACATGAGATAGGGCAATACGGGCAGGATGCTCGAAAAACTTGCGGCTTCGGATTAAGCGGCAGCCTGTGGGTTGTCGGACAAGCGGCGATATTGCAAGCTTCATTTCATTGGCTTTTGCGAACCGATTAGACCCTTGCGAGACTTGCCGTTTGACCGAGACAGTGCCACAACACCGGTCCAAATGACACATCGGAGGTTTGTCGTGGAAAAGGCAGAAATCGGACTGATCGGCCTTGCGGTCATGGGCTCCAACCTGGCGCTCAACATCGCGGAGAAAGGCAATAAAATCGCGGTGTTCAACCGCACGCCGGAGAAAACCGACGAATTCTACGAAAGCGCCGGCGATCTGAAGAAGCAGATTGTTCCCTGCAAGACGATCGAAGAGTTCGTCGATGCGATCCGGCCGCCGCGTCCGATCATCATCATGATCAAGGCGGGCGAGCCCGTCGACCAGCAGATGGAGCTGCTGCGCCCGCATCTCTCCAAGGGCGACATCATGATCGATGCCGGCAACGCCAATTTCCGCGACACCGTCGCCCGCTTCGACCGGCTGAAGAATACCGATCTGACCTTCATCGGCATGGGTGTTTCCGGCGGCGAAGAAGGTGCGCGCCATGGCCCGTCGATCATGGTCGGCGGCACCGAAGAGTCCTGGAAGCGCGTCGAGAAGGTGCTGACATCGATTGCCGCCCGCTACAATGACGAGCCCTGCGTCGCCTGGCTCGGCAATGACGGTGCCGGCCATTTCGTCAAGACCATCCATAACGGCATCGAATATGCCGACATGCAGATGATCGCCGAAATCTACGGCATCCTGCGCGACGGCCTCGGCAAGAGCGCCTCCGAAATCTCCGGCATCTTCGGCGAATGGAACAAGGGCCGGCTGAACTCCTACCTGATCGAAATCTCCGAGAAGGTGCTTGCGGCCACCGATCCGGTTTCCGGCGGGCCGATGGTCGACATGATCCTCGACAAGGCCGGCCAGAAGGGCACCGGCAAGTGGTCGGCGATCGAGGCGCAGAACATGGGTATTCCGGCAACGGCGATCGAAGCCGCAGTCGCCGCCCGCAGCCTCTCTTCGATGAAGTCGCAGCGCGAAGCCGCCGAAAAGATCTTCGGCACGCAGGCTGTGTCCTTCCCGATCGCATACGGCCCCGAGCTGAACAAGGATCTCGAACTGGCGCTGTTTGCCGCGAAGATCGGCGCCTATGCGCAGGGCTTCGCGGTGATGGCGGAAGCATCGCGCGAGTTCAACTGGTCGCTGCCGATGCCGACGATTGCCAGGATCTGGCGTGCCGGCTGCATCATTCGCTCGCAGTTCCTCGACGAGATCACCTCGGCCTTCACCAAGGCGCCCGATGCTGCCAACCTGATCGTCACGCCTGCCTTCTCCGACATGGTCAAGGAATCGATCCCGGCGCTGCGCCGTGTCGTCGGTGCCGCGATTGCCGCCGGCCTGCCGGTGCCGGCGCTGACCTCGGCGCTGACCTATTTCGACGCCTATCGCCAGGGCAGGGGAACGGCAAACCTCATCCAGGCACAGCGCGATTTCTTCGGCGCCCATGGCTTCGACCGCCTGGACGGCAAGGATTTCCACCACGGCCCCTGGGGCAGCGGTGCCTCGACTTTCTGAGGTTCAGCCCGATTTTCAAGGAGAGGCCCGGCCACCGCGCCGGGCCTTTTGATGAAAGGCCGAGGCTGAAACCCGGAGATCACGGTGAATAGCATTCGGATAGCCGCCGCGCAGACGCCGGAGTTTCGGGAGAATGTCGAGGCGGCACTGGATTATGCCTGCGGCATCGCCGCTCGTGCCGAGGCTGAGGGTGTTGCCCTGCTGGTCTTTCCCGAAGGTTTTCTCCAGGGCTACCTGACCGATGAAGCATCGGCGCGGCGCGTTGCCCTCGATCTGGCATCGGCCGAGTTCGCGGCGGTCCTCGACCGGTTGCCGAAGTCGGGACTGGTGCTGGTCATAGGGCTGATCGAGATCGATGACGGGCGATTGTTCAACACTGCCGTCGTCGTCGAGCGCGGCGTTCTCCTCGGCCGCTACCGGAAGGCCCACCTGCTGCGCGGCGAACGGGCTTTCG
Organism: Rhizobium ruizarguesonis; assembly: GCF_012349115.1. Classification (GTDB taxonomy): domain Bacteria; phylum Pseudomonadota; class Alphaproteobacteria; order Rhizobiales; family Rhizobiaceae; genus Rhizobium; species Rhizobium ruizarguesonis. The sequence continues at coordinate 34,463 of NZ_PQIG01000068.1, read as the reverse complement.
AGGCAGGAAAGGACAGCCCGCTCTTTGCGATCGGTGCCCTGCATTTCGGGATCAACATCTGCTACGACACCAATTTTCCGGAAGCGGCCGCAAAGGTCGCCGCGTCTGGCGCGTCGCTGATCCTATGCCTGTCCAACAACATGATGCCACGGGAAAAGGCGGAAATATTCAAGCAGCTGCATAATGCCGTTCGCGCTGAAAGATGCCGCGAGACAGGCCTGTGGCTGATATCGTCCGACGTAACGGGTGAGCGCGACGGGCGCATCGCCTGGGGGCCGACGGCGGTGCTGAACCCGGAAGGGCAGGTCGTGGCGCAGCTGCCGCTGGAGGAACCCGGCTTGCTGGTCTTCGACTTTCCTTGCATAGAACCTTTGAGCTATCGCGATTGAGGATTGATAGAGATGCTTATCCGAGACGAAACGCCGGAGGATATCGACGCGATCCATGATCTGACCTCGACCGCCTTCAAGCCGATGCCCTACAGCGACGGTACGGAAGCGGAGATTGTCCGAAGGCTTCGCGCGGCGGGCGATCTCAAGATATCGCTAGTGGCCGAGCAGGGCGGCGAGATTCTCGGGCATGTGGCGTTTTCGCCGGTGACGATCAACGGCATGCATGAAGGCTGGTTCGGATTGGGTCCGATATCGGTCAAGCCGGAGAGACAGCGGCAAGGGATCGGCAAGGTGCTGATCACAAGGGGTCTGGAACTGCTGAAGGGGATGGGCGCCAGCGGATGCGCCCTGATCGGCAATCCCGAGATCTACAGCCGTGTCGGTTTCAGCAGCGACGGACAATTGACGTACCTCGACCTCGATACGCGGCTCGTGCAGAGAATTGTCTTTCGCGGATCTCCGCCAAGCGGGACGTTGCAATTCGCCCCGGCATTTGAAAGCTAGAATATTCCGTTCAACGGCCGAAACTCCAAACCCAACTTGACAGAGAAGGCAACGACATGTCCGAAGCGGGCGCGATGACCATTCGAACCGAGCGTCTTAGGCTTCGCATGCCAGAGATCGACGATTTCGCTGCCTATGCGCAGATCATGGCGTCGCCGCGATCCGTCGGAATGGGTGGCCCGTTCGATCTGCGTGCGGCATGGGGGATGTTCTGTCACGACGTCGCCCTGTGGCAGCTTTTCGGGCATGGAGCGCTGATGATCGAGCTTGGCGAAACCGGCGAATGCGTCGGCCAGGTGGGGATCAATCACGGGCCGCTTTTTCCGGAAAAGGAACTGGGCTGGTTCGTCTACGAGGGATACGAGGGCAGAGGCTATGCGACCGAAGCGGCGTTCGGGCTACGCAACTGGGCCTTCGCGACGCTCAAGTTGCCGTCGCTCGTCAGCTATATCGCTCCCGGCAATGTCGCATCTGCTGCCGTTGCGGAACGGCTGGGCGCGCGTCTTGATCCCATAGCACCCCGAATGGATCCTGCCGATCTCGTTTACCGGCACCTCGCTTCCTGAAACGCGGAACATGGTCTTGGGCGCATTGCGATTGGTTGCAGACGTCTCAGTCCCTACATGTTGATCAGCTACTACATACTTGAAAGCGCTACAGCGTCCTTTGCGCGTCTGAAAAGACGCTCGGCGCTGTAGGATATCGGGCTCGGCAAGAGATGGGGATATCGGATGACAGGCGAGAAGCGGGAACACTGGGACGAGGTCTACCGCACGAAATCTGCCGACAGCGTCAGCTGGTATCAGCCGACGCCCGAGCCTTCCTTGCGGGCGCTTGACGAGCTGCAACTGCCGGCCATGGCCTCGCTGATCGATGTGGGCGGCGGCGCATCGAGCCTTGTCGATCGTCTTGTCGAGCGCGGGTGGTCCGACCTCACCGTCCTCGATATCGCCGCGCCGGCGCTCGAGGTCGCCAAGGCGCGGCTGCGGGATGAAGCCGCCCGGATCGCCTGGGTGGTTGCCGACGTCACTTCATGGCAGCCCGACCGCCATTACGATGTGTGGCACGACCGCGCCGTTTTTCACTTCCTCACCGAACCCGAGCAGCGGCTGGCCTATCGTCGAGCACTCGAAACCGGCACGGCGCCGGGCAGCGTCGTCATCATCGCGACCTTCGCGCCGGACGGGCCGGAACGGTGCAGCGGCTTGCCGGTCCAGCGTTACGACGCGGTGGCGCTTACGACCGAGTTCTCGTCCACCTTCGCGCTTCAGCGTGACTGGCGGGAGGAACACACGACACCCGGCGGTGGCCGGCAGTCGTTCCAGTGGTGCGTTTTTCGCAGGCGCTGAGCCCTTTTTGTGAAGGCGGCCGAGAGACACCCTGGCGATCTCGTCTACTGCTGCCTCGTTTCCCGAAGGAGGTAGTCGAGGATGAAATCCGCCCGGTCGGTGACCGCGATTTTCGGCAGCATGACGATGTCGTAGCCGAGCGTGGGATAGACGGCGGCAAGTCGATCATATTCGGCGACCGCCTCGTCGAAGCCATGGCGCCGCTCGGGGTCGGTCGTGTAGATTTCGGGCCACGGCGGCGTGAGAAAAACCCTCGGGTGATAGCGGTGGGCGGCGCTCAATTTTTCCAGGACCGGTTCTCCAGTCAGGTGCTGCAGCGCTGCCGCCGCATCGATCAGCCCGCGATCGAAGAACGTCCAGCCGGTCTGCTCACGCGCCGTCGTGTAGTCAGCCATCGCCATCTCGATTGCGCGGCGGGCAAAGGCCGCCATGTCGACCCAGGGCAGGGCTGCGCCGTCGCCTTCGAGTTCCTGTTTGACGATCCGTCGGCCGGGCTCTTCGACGATGGCATGACCGCGAGCGGCAAGTTCCGCAAGAAGCTTCGATTTTCCGCCGCCGGAACATCCCGAAATCAAGACCAGCCTGTTCATGATCAAGCTCCCGTCTCAGTCGGCCCGTCGGGCGCGCGCCAGGCCGTGGTCCACTAGGCGGTCGATGATTTCGGCGTAGGTGACGCCGCTTGCCGCCATCGCCTTGGAATACATGCTGATATCGGTGAAGCCGGGGATGGTGTTGATTTCATTGACGAGGAACCGCATGTCATCCGTCAGGAAGAAGTCGATGCGGGCCATGCCATCGCAGCCGACGGCTCTGAAGGCTTTTGCGGCCACGTCGCGCATGGCGGTCTCGATCTCCTGCGGCAGTTCGGCCGGCACTTTCAGCGCCGCACCTTTCTCGTCGATATATTTGGCATCGTAGCTATAGAAGCCGTGACTTTCGGCCGGCACGATCTCGCCCGGCCGGGAGACGAAGAGTTCTCCTGCCGTATCTTCCAAGACGCTGAATTCGATCTCACGGCCGCGCACGAATTCCTCGGCGAGCAGCGTGCGATCGTGGCGGAAGGCCTCAGTAAGGGCGGGCGCGAATTCCTGGCTGGCATGGACCTTGGCAACGCCTACCGACGATCCCTGGCGCGCCGGCTTGATGAAGAGCGGCAGGCCGAGCTCGCCTTCCAAGGCTGCCAGCGAAGGGACGGCACCCTCATGGATCGTCACCGCACGCGCCACTGGCAGGCCCGCTGCCCTCAGCAGGCGCTTGGCGATGTCCTTGTCGAGCGCTGCGGCGGAGCCGAGGATGCCGCAACCGGCGAGTGGAACGCGGGCCACCTCCGCCGCGCCTTGCACTGATCCGTCCTCGCCATGCTGGCCGTGGAGGACAGGAAACAGGATGTCGACCTTTGGTAGGTCATGCGGCGCGCCATGGGCCGGAATTGCCAGTATCCGGCCCCGTCCGCCCGGCACGAGGCAGATTTCCGTGCCTGATGAAGGCGTCGCCAGCATGCCGTCCTCGAAGCTGCTCAGCAGCCACCGTCCCTCGCGGGTGTTGAAAACAGGAACGGCGTCGTATTTTTCGGGCTTGAGCGCGCCCATGACATTGGTTGCCGAGAGCACGGAAACTTCATGCTCGGCCGAGCGGCCGCCGAAAAGCACGGCAATGCGCAGCCTGTTTGGGGATGGGGTCATGAAAGCCTCCGAAACGATCTGGTGTTGAAAAGGGTCAGGCGTCGACCGATATGCCGCGATTGGCGAAGAAACGGTCGAAGATGGCGAGCGGCAGTGTCACATCGGCCTGGCTCGCTTCGTCATGACCGGACGGGTTGTGAAAGCGAATCGTCTCCTGCGAGGCTGACGTCACCAGCACCAGGTGTCCGCCTTTCGAGAGCGGCTCGCGCTCCGGCCAGCGGATGCCCGAGTTCACCGAGGCGATGAAGAACCGGCGCTTCGACAGAAGGTCGGGAATAGCTGGCGTCTTGACGCCGGTCATCGTCTCCGCGCTAAGTCCGAAACGCTCGGCGGCGAAGCGGACGAAGGGCGCGTAAATCAGCCCTTTGATCGATGCATCGATCTCGTTGACGACATAACCGCCATAGGCGGTGCAGGCGCGGGCAAGCTCGAGGGTCGGGTGGATTTCACCGCGGGCGGCAAGGATCATCTTCAGGCAGGCCATGCCGCAGACATTGACCGCCCAGCGTGCATATTCCTCGATTGTTGCGGCCCCAGAATGGCGCCAGAGCGGATCGCTGAGCAAGGCCTGCGATCCCTCGGCAAGCACCGGCAGCGTCATGCCCGGTGATTCCCATTGGCTGAAATAGGGCACGCCGCTCTGCTGCATCCTGTCGATATCCCCGTGACTCGTCTCTTGAGATGGCGGGCAATCTTGGCTTTTTTCGAACCGATGCACGCTGACGATCCGACGGTAGGGGGCGTTTTTCCGTAGGTCTACTTAATTAAAATAAGGATATAGATTAGAAATTATGGCCGATTGATCAGCCGAGGGAGCCAAGTTTGGATTTTTTCAGATTACGGACGCTTCGCGAGCTTTCGCGCCGCGAGACAATGGCGGCGGTGGCCGATGCTATCGGCATTTCGTCGTCGGCGGTTTCTCAGCAAATCGCCCAGTTGGAGGACGAAATCGGCATTGCGCTCGTCGAGCGACGCGGGCGAGGGGTGACGCTGACACCGGCCGGCCAACGGCTCGTTGTGCATGCCGATCGGATATTCAGCATTGTCGAGGAAGCCAAGACCGATATTGCCGAGCTGCAGAATATCGTCGCCGGTGACCTGAGGATCGCCACCCAACCGTCCGCGGCGTCCTCCTTCATTCCGGCCGCGATGCGCGAGCTCGCGATCCACCATCCGCATCTCAACATCGTCATGACGACGATGGGACCTGCCGAAGGCGTGGCGGCACTCCGGGCCTGGCAGGCCGATATCGTCATTGCCGACGACATATCGTTCAATCCGTATACGCTGGAGGGCACGGCCGACACGCTGTTCCTCTGCCGCGACCAGCTCTTCGTGCTTCTGCCCGCTGGCCACAGGCTGGAGAGCGAGCCCATCATCGAACTCGCACAGCTGAGGGATGAACATTGGGCGCTCGACGTCGCCTCTAGCGCCTATTCCATGGCCATCCGCCAGGCCTGCCGCGACATCGGTTTCGAGCCTGTCATCAACGGCTTCAGTGACAGCTTCGAAGTGGTGTTCGCACTTGTCGAAGCCGGTTGCTCGATTTCGGTGATGCCCGGACTGGCGCTTCGAGATTTTGGCGAAGGCCTGACCGTCAAGCCGCTGGCGTCATCCACCTACCGGAGCATCTACGCGATTACCCGGCGCGGCGAGGTGCGTAACCCGAAGGTCGCGGCGGTGCTCGAACAACTGGTAAAGAGCGCGCCGCGGGATTTGAACAGATCCTGATTTCGCGCGAATGCACTCTTGGCAGAAGCGATCATATCGGGCACTCTTGGTTCATGGTTATGGCAACTCAAGCAGCAGACGCTCGCGCACGCGACGCACGACTTACCACCACGGCCTCCTGATCGGAGCCGAGTTAACACTGTCGTTTGCTTTCTCCTTATTTGCCTTGAGCCACAGTCCATGGACACCAGATCGTTTCCAAAGCCACATCGCGCCTTTTTCGTCCGGAGCGTCGCGCAGACGTCCTGCGCCGCAACTCCGCGCGCGTTTCGACTTAGCCGCGGCTGCCGGACGTCACCGGAGCACCGGCAGCCGTAGCTGCTCCTGAACCACAGAACGCCTCCATTTTTCAGGACACGCCGCAAAGCCGGCCGGCGCCAGGAGTAATTCATGCCTTATGATCCCACAAAGATCGAACCGAAGTGGCAGGCTTATTGGGCCGACCACCATATCTTCCGAGCGGAAATCGATCCGGCCAGACCGAAATTCTACGCACTCGACATGTTCCCATATCCTTCCGGTGCGGGCCTGCATGTCGGCCATCCTCTCGGCTATACGGCCACTGATATCACGTGCCGCTACAAACGCATGCGCGGCTTCAATGTCTTGCATCCGATGGGATGGGACAGTTTCGGCCTGCCGGCGGAGCGCCACGCGATGCGGACTGGTGTGCATCCCGACATCACGACGAAGCGCAATATCGAGACGTTTCGCGGGCAGGTGCAGAGGTTGGGTTTCTCCTATGACTGGAGCCGCGAGTTCGCCACGACCGACCCCGCCTATGTGCGCTGGACGCAGTGGATCTTCCTGAAGCTGTTCGAGAAGGGCCTCGCCTATCAGGCGGAGGTTGCGGTCAACTGGTGCCCGGCCCAGAACGCGGTGCTTGCCGACGAGGAGGTCAAGGACGGGCGCTATGTCGAGACCGGCGATCCCGTCATTCGCCGCAGGATGCGCCAGTGGATGCTGCGCATCACGGCCTATGCCGATCGGCTGCTACAGGGACTGGACGGCCTCGACTGGCCCGAAAACCTGAAAACCATGCAGCGCAACTGGATCGGACGTTCCGAGGGCGCCGAAATCCGGTTTCCGCTCGAGCACGGCAAAGAGGTCATCACCGTCTTCACGACGCGCCCAGAGACCCTGTTCGGAGCAAGCTATATCCTGCTCGCGCCGGAGCATCCTGCAGTTGCCGCCATCGTCGAGCCGGAAATGCGCAAGGCGGTGGCCGCCTATATTGCCGAGGCCGAAGGATTGGAAGAGACTGTACGGGCCGATGCCGGGCGCGAGAAGACGGGCATCTTCACCGGCGCTTATGCGATCAACCCTGCCAACGGAGCCCGGCTGCCGGTTTGGGTGGCCGATTACGTGCTGGCTGGCTACGGCACCGGCGCCCTGATGGCGGTGCCGGCTCATGACGCGCGCGATTACGCTTTTGCCCATGCGCACGAGCTGCCGATCATTCGCGTGATCGACAGCGAGGACGATATCGAAAAGGCGGCTTATGAGGGCGAGGGGGCGATGGTCAACTCCGGCTTCCTGGATGGCCTGGGCTCGCCGGAGGCGAGATCCGCCATCATCGCCTGGCTGCAGGCGAACGGCGCGGGCTGGCCGAAGGTCATGTACCGCCTGCGCGACTGGCTGTTTTCCCGCCAGCGCTACTGGGGTGAGCCGATCCCGGTGCTGCATCTGGCTGATGGCTCGGTGATGCCGCTGCCTGAGGAATGCCTGCCGCTGCTGCCGCCTGAACTGGACGACTACGCTCCGACGCCGGATGGCGAACCGCCGCTTGCCCGTGCGCAGGCCTGGGTCGAAACGATCGTGCCGGGCACCGACATTCCGGCACGGCGGGAGACCAACACGATGCCGCAATGGGCGGGGTCCTGCTGGTATTATCTCAGGTTCCTCGATCCGGAGAACACCAGCGAACCCGTCGGGCGCGAGGCCGAGCGCTATTGGATGCCGGTCGATCTCTATGTCGGCGGCGCCGAGCACGCGGTCCTGCATCTGCTCTATGCCCGCTTCTGGCATAAGGTGCTCTACGACATCGGCGTCGTTTCGACGGATGAGCCGTTCCAGCGGCTGTTCAACCAAGGCATGATCCTTGCTCATTCCTACCGCGATGCGGCGGGCCGGTATTACGCGCCGTCTTCCGTTGTCGGAGAGGAGGGTAGATGGTTCGCTGGGTCGGTCGAAGTGCAGCGCGCCGTCGAGAAGATGTCGAAGTCGCAGCTGAACGTTGTTAATCCCGACGATGTCGTCCATCAGTTCGGGGCCGACGCCTTGCGCCTGTACGAGATGTTCATGGGACCTCTGGACGCGGCAAAACCCTGGCAGACCGCTGGCGTGATCGGCGTGCGTCGGTTTCTGGAGCGTGCTTGGCGTATTGTCTGCGACGAGAGCGACGGACTCTCTCCAGTGGTGCTGGAGGCGGCCCCCGGCCCGCAGCTTCTGCGCTTGCGCCACCAGACGGTGAAGACCGTGACGGCGGATATCGAAGCAATTCGGTTCAATACCGCGGTTTCCCGGCTGATGGAACTGGCTAACGCACTGACGGTGGAAGCAGAGCGTCCGCGCGAAGTGGTGGAGACATTCGTGCTGTTGCTCGCACCCTTTGCGCCTCACATCGCGGAGGAGTTATGGAGCAAGCTTGGTCACGGGGAAACACTGACATGGGTTTCCTGGCCCACCTTCGATCCTGCAATGATCGAGATGGAGACCCGCGAATATGTCGTGCAGATCAACGGCAAGGTTCGCCACCGCTTCGAAGCCGCCGCCGACCTCGGCGAGGCGCTGCTTGCGGCGGCGCGATCCGAACCCGCTGTCATGGCCTTGCTCGACGGCAAAACGGTGGTCAAGGAAGTTCTGGTCCCGGGGCGACTGGTGAATTTCGTCGTCGAAGACCTGTGATGATCCAAAGCGGATCGTCGGATTTGAGCCCGACGGTCCGTTCCCTCAACCGACCGCCTACCTGCCGCTCTCCGGCCAGGTCGGCTGGCTTACGCTCTGCAGCAGTTCCGGTTCGACGCCGTCGATGCGTGCGATGACGGCTTTTGCCATTTCGCGGCCGGCTTGGCGCACGTCTTCCTGCGCGGTGATGATCTCGGGGCGGATCCAGTTCAGGATGGGCACCGATTGCTTGGAAACCATGTCGAGATCGCGGCCGAGCGCCTTGCCGGCGGCCTCGATGCCGGCATTGACGGCGATTGCAGCACTGCCGGCCGAACAGACGATGCCGTCGGGGGCGTTGCCCGAGCGCATCATCACCTCGACGATGTCGCGGATGTCGGCGAGCGGTGCGTCGGTGTTGACGCGTAGCGGCACTTCCTCGGCGCCGTAATCATGCAGGCCGGTCTGGAAGCCGATGCGGATATGGGCGTAGTAGGTGAGCTTGCTCGGCGGCTGCAGCAGGGCGATGCGGCGCCGGCCGCGCTTGACGAGCCTTTCCACCGCTTGATGCGCGAAGGCCTCGTTGTCGAAATCGTGGAAGGGGTGCGTCAAGCCCGCATCGGTGCGCCCATGCGTGGCAAAGGGCATGCCGCGCTCGCTCAGCAGCCGCACGCGCGGATCGTCCGGCTCGATGCGGGAGATGATGACGCCGTCGGCCGAACCGGTATCGAGGATATAGCGAACCGGCAGCATCGGGTCCTTGCTGTGGGAATGCGGCGTGATGACGATATGATAGGGCGTGCCGGATAGCACCTCGGAAATGCCGAAGACCATCTGGCTCGAGAAGCCCATGATCTCCTCGTCGATGCTGAGAACGAGGGCGATGACGTTGGTCTTGCCGGTGCGCAGGCGCACACCTGCCCTGTTCGGCTGGTAGCCGAGCTGGCGGGCGACCATGCGCACCCGCTCCTTGGTTTCCGCCCCAATATCCGGCGCATCCTTCAGCGCGCGCGACACCGTCGTCACGCCAAGGCCGGTCATGAAGGCGATCGTCTTCAACGTCGGGCGCTCGCGCGCTGCCGGCGTCGATGCCGCGTTCCCGAAATTTCCCTTGTTTTCCATCCCTTTAGGCCGTCCTGCGCGAATTGGTGTCGCTTATAGAGGCTTTTTCCAGCGTCGTAAGCCCGCCGCATGCCAAAATCGCACCTCCCTGAAGAATGCAATCTGTAACGATACAGTAGAAATGTCGAGTGCTTTTTGTTGTGTGCATTGCAGCATCATACGCATAGGTTGAATCGGCAATTCGTGCTCTGTTTTTTTGCGTTTGCGAAGAGGCTAAATCGCTCTGCTAAATTTATCATGTAAAATTATTATGTAAATTCAAATAGATAAATTGAAAACGCATGTGCGAGAACGGCCGACTGAATATCGCTTCAGGGGATGCGGCGCCTCTGATGGAAACAGCCAAAAGTAGCAATTCTCGTTATCGCGGAAAAATTTGCCTGCGGACAGTTGCGTGGAGAAATCGATTGATCTAAGTTTTTCCGGCAACGTTTCAGTGAGGGAGGAGAACTCATGAAAATCCGTATATTGGCGGCCGTGCTTGCCGCCTCGGTCGCGCTTCCGTTCGGCGGCGCCAACGCCACCGATCTCGAAGTCACGCACTGGTGGACTTCGGGCGGCGAATCCGCTGCCGTCGCCGAGTTGGCAAAGGCATTCGACGCCACCGGCAACCACTGGGTCGACGGTGCTATCGCCGGTTCCGGCGGCACTGCCCGTCCGATCATGATCAGCCGCATCACTGGCGGCGATCCAATGGGCGCCACTCAGTTCAACCATGGCCGCCAGGCCGAGGAACTCGTTCAGGCCGGCCTTATGCGCGACCTGACCGATGTGGCGACCGCCGAGCACTGGAAGGATATCATTCGTCCGTCGAGCCTGCTCGATTCCTGCACCATCGACGGCAAGATCTACTGCGCTCCCGTCAACATCCACTCCTGGCAGTGGCTGTGGCTTTCGAACGCCGCCTTCAAGAAGGCCGGTGTCGAGGTTCCGAAGAACTGGGATGAGTTCGTCGCTGCGGCTCCGGCTCTCGAAAAGGCCGGCATCATTCCGCTCGCCGTCGGCGGTCAGCCGTGGCAGGCGACAGGCGCTTTCGACGTGCTGATGGTCGCGGTCGCCGGCAAGGATACCTTCAACAAGGTCTTCAAGGACAAGGATGCGGAAGTTGCCGCCGGTCCCGAAATCGCCAAGGTGTTCAAGGCGGCCGACGATGCTCGGCGCATGGCCAAAGGCAGCAACGTTCAGGATTGGAACCAGGCCACCAACCTTGTCATCACAGGCAAGGCCGGCGGCCAGATCATGGGCGACTGGGCACAGGGTGAGTTCGCGCTCGCCGGTCAGAAGGCCGGTACCGACTATACCTGCCTGCCGGGCCTCGGCGTGAACGAGATCATCTCGACGGGCGGCGACGCCTTCTACTTCCCGCTGCTGAAGGACGAAGAAAAGTCCAAGGCGCAGGCGGTGCTTGCCAAGACCCTGCTCGATCCCAAGACCCAGGTTGCCTTTAACCTGAAGAAGGGTTCGCTGCCGGTTCGCGGCGACGTCGATCTCGCTGCCGCCAACGACTGCATGAAGAAGGGTCTCGACATCCTGGCCAAGGGCAACGTGATCCAAGGCACCGACCAGCTGCTTTCGGCCGACAGCCAGAAGCAGAAGGAAGACCTTTTCTCCGAATTCTTCGCCAATCCGTCGATGACGCCGGAAGACGCTCAGAAGCGTTTCGCCGGGATCATCGCTTCTGCTGACTGATCAGCAGATTTGCTGCCCTTGCGGTCCGGCTCCCATCGGGGCCGGATCGTTCCGGACGGTCGGTGATGGTCCGGCGGGCGGCGGCGTCTCTCTGGTATCTTCAGCAGGTTTCAGAGGTGGAGACGACAGGCGGCGCCTTGCCGTTCTGTTAGTTGTCGCAGTTGCGATTGAGGAGAAGTGTTTATGACGGGTCAAGCGCGAGCAGGCCGGCCAAACAAGTTACTGCGCAATCTGAATGCCAAGATTGCGTCTATCCCGATGATCCTGACAGCGCTGGTGATCTTTGTCGGCGGCACGTTTTGGACGGTCTTTTATTCTTTCACCAATTCCAAGCTCCTTCCGCGGTTGAGCTTTGTCGGCTTCGATCAGTACCAGCGCCTCTGGGCGGCACCACGCTGGGTGACGGCGATCGAGAATCTGGCTGTCTACGGCATCCTCTCGCTGATCTTCAGCCTGGTCATCGGTTTCATGCTCGCGGCGCTGATGGACCAGAAAATCCGCTTCGAAAACACCTTCCGCACCATCTTTCTCTATCCTTTCGCGCTGTCCTTCATCGTGACAGGCCTCGTCTGGCAATGGGTTCTGAATCCCGATTTCGGCATTCAGGCGGTGGTGCGCTCGATCGGGTGGACGAGCTTCACCTTCAATCCGCTCTATACGCCTGAAATCGTCATCTACGGCATTCTGATCGCGGCGCTGTGGCAGGGAACGGGTCTCGTCATGTGCCTGATGCTTGCCGGCCTGCGTGGGATCGACGAGGATATCTGGAAAGCGGCGCGCGTGGACGGCATTCCGATGTGGAGGACCTATCTCTTCATCGTGATCCCGATGATGCGGCCGGTCTTTATCACGACGATCGTGATCATCGCCTCCGGCATCGTCAAGGTCTACGACCTCGTGGTCGCGCAGACATCGGGCGGACCGGGCATCTCGTCGGAAGTGCCGGCGAAATATGTCTACGACTACATGTTCCAGGCGCAGAACCTGGGGCAGGGCTTTGCTGCCTCGACCATGATGCTCGTCACAGTCGCGATCATCATCGTTCCGTGGGCCTATCTGGAATTCGGCGGAGGGCGCAAGCGTGGCTGAAGTAGGAACTCTCAACACCACCGCTGCCGGCATCGACGCCGTCGGGGCTAAACTCGCCGAAGGCCCCAGCGGCCCCCGGCCACGCCCGGCACTGTCGGCGCGCAACATCATGCTCTACGGCACGCTGATCGTCGCAGCGCTTTACTATCTGCTGCCGCTCTATGTGATGGTGGTGACTTCGCTGAAGGGCATGCCGGAAATCCGGCTCGGCAACATCTTTTCGCCGCCGGTGGAGATCACCTTCGAACCCTGGGTGAAAGCCTGGGCGCAGGCCTGTACCGGGCTCAACTGCGATGGCCTGTCGCGGGGTTTCTGGAATTCGGTGCGCATCACGGTGCCGTCGGTCATCATCTCGATCGCGATAGCCTCGGTGAACGGCTACGCGCTGGCAAACTGGCGCTTCAGGGGCTCTGAGCTTTTCTTCTCGATCCTCATCATCGGCGCATTCATTCCCTATCAGGTGATGATCTATCCGATCGTCATCATCCTGCGCGAAATCGGCATCTATGGCACGCTGACCGGCCTCGTCATCGTGCATTCGATCTTCGGCATGCCGATCCTGACGCTGCTCTTCCGCAATTATTTCGTGTCGCTGCCGGAGGAACTGTTCAAGGCGGCGCGTGTCGACGGGGCGGGCTTCTGGCAAATCTTCCTGCGGATTATGCTGCCGATGTCGCTGCCGATCTTCGTGGTCGCGATGATCCTGCAGGTGACCGGCATCTGGAACGACTTCCTGTTCGGCGTGGTCTTCACCCGGCCGGATACCTATCCGATGACCGTGCAGCTCAACAACATCGTCAATTCCGTCCAGGGCGTGAAGGAATACAACGTCAACATGGCGGCAACGATCCTGACGGGTCTCGTGCCGCTCATCGTCTACTTCGTGTCGGGACGGCTTTTCGTCCGCGGCATCGCCGCCGGCGCAGTGAAGGGTTGATCTCATGAATATGAATGCAAGCGTCTCCATCAAGGATCTATCCCTGAATTTCGGCGCGGTCAGCGTGCTGAAGGATCTCAATCTCGACATCAACGACGGTGAATTCCTCGTGCTGCTCGGCTCGTCCGGCTGCGGCAAGTCGACCTTGCTCAATTGCATCGCCGGCCTGCTCGATGCCTCGGAAGGGCAGATCTTCATCAAGGGCAAGAACGTTACCTGGGAAGAGCCAAAGGACCGCGGCATCGGCATGGTGTTCCAGTCCTATGCGCTCTATCCGCAGATGACCGTCGAGAAGAACCTGTCCTTCGGTCTTCGCGTCGCCAAGGTGCCGCAGGCAGAGATCGACAAGCGGGTGGCGCGCGCCTCCGAAATCCTGCAGATTCAGCCGCTCCTGAAACGCAAGCCGGCCGAGCTTTCCGGCGGCCAGCGCCAGCGCGTTGCGATCGGCCGGGCACTGGTGCGCGATGTCGACGTCTTCCTGTTCGACGAGCCGCTATCCAATCTCGACGCCAAACTCCGCTCGGAGCTGCGCGTCGAGATCAAGCGCCTGCACCAGTCGCTGAAGAACACGATGATCTACGTCACCCACGACCAGATCGAGGCGCTGACGCTTGCCGACCGCATCGCCATCATGAAGAGCGGCATCATCCAGCAGCTCGACGATCCGACGACAATCTACAACAGGCCGCGCAATCTGTTCGTCGCCGGCTTCATCGGTTCGCCGTCGATGAATTTCCTGCACGGCGAGCTGGTCAAATCAGGCGACGGCATTGCCTTTTCGGCCAACGGCGTCATTTTCTCGCTCGCTGCCTACGACGCCAGCGAGACGCTGCAGCCCGGCCGCAAGGTGGTGCTCGGCGTTCGTCCAGAACACATCAAGGTCAACGAGAATACCGGCGGCGAAGAACATGACGCCACCGTCGATATCGAGGAGCCGATGGGTGCGGACAATCTGCTGTGGCTGAAACATGCCGGTCACACGATGTCGGTACGTGTCAACGGCGCACGCCGCTTCAACGTCGGAGCCAAGGTGAAGCTCAGCTTCGACATGACGGTCGCCTCAGTCTTCGACGCCGAAAGCGAGCTGCGTCTCTAGAAGGTTCTGCGGGCGGGGCCGAAATGGCGCCGCCCTATTTCCAATCGGCCATCAGGCCAGCCAAATTCGGCCGCGGTCCGGCTTGTCCGGCGATTCCCAGGAGCGGTCCGATCAGGATATGACTATGACATCCTTGCCGAAGAACGGTTTCAACATCGACCTTTCCGGTTCGTGGCAGCTCGCCTCCGTCGACGGCGAGATCCGCACCGCGATCATGCTGCCGGGCGACGTGCACACGGCTCTGCACCGGGCAGGATTGGTCCCCGATCCCTATTTCGGCCGCAACGAGGAAAAGGTGCAGTGGGTCGCCGAGCGCGAATGGGCGGTCGAGCGCAGCTTCACGCTTCAGGAGGTCGAGGGCGACTGGTATCTCGATATCGACTATCTCGACACGGTCGCCAGCGTCCACGTCAACGGCTTCCTGGCGCTCGAAGCCGATAACAGCTTCCGCCGCTACCGGCCTGATGTCTCCAGCATGCTGAAATCAGGCGACAACAGTATCCGCATCGTCTTTGCCTCCAACATTGCCGTCGGCGCTGCGCGACAGAAGCAGCAGCCGTTCTACATTCCCTACAGTACCGGTAATTCGCCAATCCCCGACGGCAACATGCTGCGCAAGCCTCAATGCCATTTCGGCTGGGACTGGAACATCGCCATTGCCCCGCTCGGCCTTTACGGGACGATCGCGCTGAAGAAGCTCGAAACCGCGCGCATCGAACATGTGGTCACCCGCCAGACCCACAATAACGACGGCTCGGTCGACCTTAAAGTGACGGCGACGCTGTTTTCCAAGGGACCAGACATTGCCCAGGTCTATTTCGAGCTCGACGGCGAGCGCGTGCGCCTGGATGTCGGCGTCAACGGCGAGACCCATGTCAACCACCTCTTCCATATCGACAATCCACGCCTCTGGTGGCCCTCCAGCAGCGGCGAGCAGGCGCTCTACAGGCTTTCCGTCGAATTGCCGACCGATGAGGTGACCAAGCAGATCGGCCTTCGCACCGTCGAGCTGATCACCACGCCGGATGCATCAGGCAGCCGCTTCGCCTTCAAGGTCAACGGCCGCGAGATCTTCTGCCGCGGCGCCAACTGGATCCCGGCCGACGCGCTGTTTTCGCTGTCTTCGCCTGAGAAGACCGAGGATCTGCTGCAATCGGCCAAAGCCGCCAATATGAACATGATCCGCGTGTGGGGCGGCGGCTTCTACGAGCAGGATCATTTCTACGATCTCTGCGACCGGCTGGGCCTCATGGTCTGGCAGGACTTCATGTTCGCCTGCAACCTCTACCCCTCGACCGAGGACTTCCTCGACAATGTAACGATCGAGGTCGATTACCAGGTGCGCCGGCTCTCCTCGCATGCCTCGATCGCGCTCTGGTGCGGCGACAACGAGCTGGTCGGGGCGCTGACCTGGTTCGAGGAATCGAGGAAGGACCGCGACCGCTATCTCGTCTCCTATGATCGCCTCAACCGCACCATCGAGCAGGCGGTGAAGAAGGCGCTTCCCGGCGCGCTCTGGTGGCCGTCGAGCCCGGCGTCCGGCTATCTCGATTTCGGCGATGCCTGGCATGCCGACGGGTCCGGCGACATGCATTACTGGTCGGTCTGGCACGAGAACAAGTCGTTCGACAATTATCGCTCGGTGCGTCCACGCTTCTGCTCGGAATTCGGCTTCCAGTCCTATACCTCGCTGCCCGTCATCAAGACCTATGCCGAGGCGAAGGACATGAATGTCGCTTCCCCGGTCATGGAACTGCACCAGAAGAATGCCGGCGGCAACGAGCGCATCGCCGCCACGATGTTCCGCTATTTCCGCTTCCCCAAGGATTTCCCGAACTTCGTCTATCTCAGCCAGATCCAGCAGGGGCTGGCGATCAAGACAGCGGTGGAATACTGGCGGTCGCTCAAACCCCATTGCATGGGCACGATCTACTGGCAGCTCAACGACACCTGGCCGGTCGCCTCCTGGTCGAGCCTCGACTATGGCGGCCGCTGGAAGGCGATGCACTATCTCGTCAAGCGCTTCTTCCAGCCGGTCGCGGTCGCGGCCATTCCTTCCGACGACGGAAAAACGATCCGTTTCTCGCTTGTCAACGACACGCTTGCCGATGTCAGCGTCGACCTTTCGATCTCGGTCCTGACGACGAAGGGCGAACGCCGGCACCTCAAGGACGTGCAGGCCATATGTTCGCCGGATGCGGCCGTCACTGCCGCGAGCATCGACGTTTCCGATATTCCCGAGGGAACGCTGCTTGCCTGGCAGTTCACCGCCTCGAACGGCATGGGTGGCGAGGGGCATTACGTCAACGGCACCTACAAGGCGTTGGAGCTGGAGCCCGCGGGGCTTGCTGTTACCCACGAATATGTCGAGGAGAATGGCTCCGTCGACATCAACGTCACCGCGAAAGGACTTGCGCTTTTTGTGATGATCGAGACCGAGACGGACGGCAAATATTCCGACAACGCCTTCGATCTTGCGGCCGGCGAGAGCCGCCGCATCACCTTTACCCCGGCACGGCCGCTTGATCGTGGCGCGCTTCCGGAGTTTCGGTTCTACGACCTGTATTCCTGCCAGTCGGCGGATTGATCTTGCAAGAATGGGCACGAGGCCCAAGGAGAACATGATGACGAAACTCAGCTACCAGCTCTATAGTGCCCGCAACTTCCAGCCTTATTCGGCGATCTTCGAAAAGCTCGGCAAATCAGGCTATGCCGAGGTCGAGGGCTTCGGCGGCATCTATGCCGATCTCGACGATGCCGGGCTGAAGAGCCTTCGCGCTGAGCTCGACAAGAATGGCCTGGTCATGGCGAGCGGCCATTTCAGCCCTGATTTCCTGGAGAAGGAAGTTCAGAAGTCGCTGAACATTGCCAAGATCCTCGGCATGGATTCGATCTATGCGCCGCATCTTGCCGCCGAGGAACGCCCGTCCGATGCTGCCGGCTGGGTCGCCTTCGGCAAGCGCCTGCAGGAGATCAGCAAGCCCTACAAGGCTGCCGGCTACGAATTCGGCTGGCACAATCATGATTTCGAATTCTTCAAGCTGCAGGACGGCTCGCGGCCGATCGAGCACATCTTCGAAGGCGCGCCCGACATTTCCTGGGAAGCCGATATCGCCTGGGTGATCCGCGGCGGCGCCGATCCCTTCGCCTGGATCGAGAAGCTCGGACCGCGCATCACCGCTGTGCATGTCAAGGACATCGCACCGGCCGGCGAGGCGACGGATGAGAGCGGCTGGGCCGATGTCGGCCACGGCAAGGTCGAGTGGGCCAGGCTGATGACGGCGTTGCGCGCCACCAAGGCCAAGCACTACGTCGTCGAACACGACAACCCGAATGACATCGACCGCAATATCAGCCGCTCGATCGCATCCTTCCAGACCTACTGAGGCTTCATCATGACCCAGGAACTTGGCGTCGGCATCATCGGATGCGGCAACATCTCCACCACTTACTTCTCACTGGCACCGCTCTTCAGGGGGCTGAAGGTGCTGGCCTGCGCCGACATCAACGCGCAGGCGGCCGAGGCGCGCGCCAAGGAATATGGCGTCAAAGCGCAGACGATCGACGAGCTTCTCGTCAATGACGAGATCGACGTCGTCGTCAACTTGACGATCCCGGATGCGCATTTCCGGGTATCGAAGGCGATCCTCGAAGCCGGAAAACACGTCTATTCCGAAAAGCCGCTGGTGCTTTCGCTTGAAGAGGGCGAGGAGCTTCGCCGCATCGCCAAGCAGAAGAACCTTGCCGTCGGCTGCGCGCCCGACACTTTCCTCGGCGGCGCCCATCAGCTCGCCCGCAAGTTCATCGACGACGGCGGCATCGGCCGGGTGACCTCGGGCGCCTGCTACGTCATGAGCCCCGGCATGGAGATGTGGCATCCCAACCCGGATTTCTTCTTCCTGCCGGGCGGCGGCCCGATCCTCGATCTCGGCCCTTATTACATCGCCAACCTGATCAACCTGATCGGCCCGGTCAAACGTGTCGGCGGCATGACCTCGATGGCGTCGCCGACCCGCACCATCACCAGCCAGCCGCGTAACGGCGAGATCATCCCGGTCAAGACGCCGACGACGATCCAGGCGCTGCTCGAATTCGTCAACGGCGCCACGGTGACGCTGACGGCGAGTTGGGACGTCTGGTCGCATCGCCACGCCAACATGGAGCTCTACGGCACCGACGGCTCGCTCTACGTGCCGGACCCGAACTTCTTCGGCGGCACCGTCGAGGCAAGCGGCCGCGACAAGGACATCAAGCCGCTCGACGCCTGGGAGCATCCATTCGGCAAGATCAACCAGGAAAGCCCGAACGGATCGCGCGCCAACTACCGCACCGCCGGGCTTGCCGATATGGCGATGTCGCTGATCGAAGGCCGTGATGCACGCTGCTCGCTTGACCGCACGCTGCACGGCGTCGACGTCATGACCTCGATCCTGAAATCGGGCGAGGAGGGTCGTTTCATCGACCTGACCACGACCTGCACGCAGCCGGCCGCCCTCGGCATCGAAGAAGCGCAGGCGCTTTTGAAGTAGAGAGCACGCGCGCCTTGGGCTTGCCGTATCGGCGCGCTCGTTACAATAGTTTCGTCAACCTCGGGCCTGTCCCACGGCTGCGCGGTTCGCGCCGATGGTTGCCCCTCACCCTAACCCTCTCCCCCGTAAAGACGGGGAGAGGGGACGCGCCAAACGCAGCGTCGAGGTCGAGGTTGAGGTTGAGGAAGGCGGCGCGGCATGCCCCTTCGCCCCGTTTACGGGGAGAAGGTGGCGGCAGCCGGATGAGGGGCAGGTGTCGGCAATCTCTTGGCCGATGATGTCGCATGACGACGATATAGCTATTTTATCAAGGAGACATTCAGATGAGCTGGCAACCGGCCGCAGACCGCTATTCGAAAATGAAATATAACCGCACGGGCCGTTCCGGCCTGAAGCTCCCGGCCGTCTCCCTCGGCCTCTGGCACAATTTCGGCGGCGAGACGCCGCATGACCGCAAGATCGATATGTGCCGCACGGCCTTCGACCTCGGCATCACTCATTTCGACCTCGCCAACAATTACGGCCCGCCTCCCGGCAGTGCCGAGACCGCTTTCGGCGAAATCATGCGCACCGAATTCGTCGGGCTTCGCGACGAGTTGATCATCTCATCCAAGGCCGGCTACGACATGTGGCCTGGCCCTTACGGCGAATGGGGCAGCCGCAAGTATCTGATCGCCTCCTGCGATCAGAGCCTGAAGCGGATGGGCCTCGACTATGTCGACATCTTCTATTCGCACCGCTTCGACCCGGAAACGCCATTGGAAGAGACCTGCGGCGCTCTCGACCATATCGTCCGTTCCGGCCGGGCACTCTATGTCGGCATCTCCTCCTATAATTCGCAGCGCTCGAGAGAAGCCGCGGCAATCCTCAAGGAGCTCGGTACGCCGTGCCTGATCCACCAGCCGAGCTATTCGATGCTCAACCGCTGGGTCGAGGACGACAGGCTGCTCGATACGCTCGACGAGGTCGGCATGGGCTCGATCGTCTTTTCGCCGCTTGCCCAGGGCATGCTGACGACGAAATATCTCGGCGGCATTCCCGAAGACAGCCGCGCGGCGCAGAACCATTTCCTGAAGCGTGACTACATCCGCCCCTCGATCATCGACAATATCCGCAAGCTCAACGAGATCGCCGAAAGGCGCGGCCAGACTCTGGCGCAGATGGCGATCGCCTGGGTGCTGCGTGGCGGGCGCGTGACCTCGGCGCTGATCGGCGCAAGCCGCTCGTCGCAGATCGTCGATTGCGTCAAGGCGCTCGACAATCTCGAATTCAGCGTCGAGGAGCTTGCCGAGATCGACGTCTACGCCCGCGAGGCCGACATCAACCTCTGGGCAAAGTCCGCCGAACGCGAATAGCTACGTCAGGCCCGGAGGCAAGTCTTCCGGGCCTTTTTCTGCTATAATCTGATGTACGTACAGCAAAAAAGCACCGCCGGTCGGAGGAGACCCTGTCATGATCCGCAATCCCATTCTGCCGGGGTTCAACCCCGACCCGTCGATCTGCCGCGTCGGCGCGGATTATTACATCGCCACCTCGACCTTCGAATGGTATCCCGGCGTGCAGATCCACCATTCGCGCGACCTGGTGAACTGGACACTGGTGCGCCGGCCGCTGGAGCGCAGATCGCAGCTCGACATGCGCGGCAATCCCGATAGCTGCGGCATCTGGGCGCCGTGCCTGTCTTATGCCGACGGGCAGTTCTGGCTGGTCTATACCGACGTCAAGCGCTACGACGGCAATTTCAAGGACGCGCCGAACTACATCGTCACCGCACCCACGATCGAGGCCGAATGGTCCGAGCCGGTCTATGTCAATTCCTCCGGCTTCGATCCCTCGCTCTTCCACGACGATGACGGCCGGAAGTGGTTCGTCAACATGCAGTGGAACCACCGCACCGAAAGCTATGGCGGCTCGCCGAAATCGCCGGCCTTCGACGGCATCCTGCTGCAGGAATGGGATCCGGCGGCAAAGGCGTTAAAGGGGCCGATCAAGAACATCTTCGCCGGCAGCCCGCTCGGCCTCGTCGAGGGCCCGCATCTCTTCAAGCGCAATGGCTGGTATTATCTGACCACCGCCGAGGGCGGCACCGGCTACGACCATGCCGTCACCATGGCGCGGTCGCGAAAGATCGACGGACCCTATGAGATGCATCCGAACATGCATCTCATCACCTCCAAGGATCACCCGGGCGCGGTGCTGCAACGGGCAGGGCATGGCCAATATGTCGAGACGCCCGAGGGCGAGGCCTATCACACCCATCTCTGCGGCCGGCCGCTACCGCCGAAACGGCGCTGCACGCTGGGGCGCGAGACATCCTTACAGAAATGCGTCTGGCGCGACGATGACTGGCTCTATCTTGAAAACGGCACCTCAGTGCCCGATGTCGATGTGCCGGGCCTCTTTGGCGCGGTGCCGGTGGAAAAGCCGATGCGCAGCGAATACAGCTTCGACGGCGGCACGCTGCCTGCCGATTTCCAATGGCTACGCACGCCCGAGCCCGCGCGCATCTTCAACCTGACGGATCGTCCCGGCCATCTGCGCCTGATTGCGCGCGAAAGCATCGGCTCCTGGTTCGAACAGTCGCTGGTTGCCCGCCGCCAAGAGCATCACAGTTTCCGTGCCGAGACCGTGGTCGACTTCTCGCCCGACACCTACCAGCAGGTGGCGGGGCTGACGCATTACTACAACCGCCACAAATTCCACGCCGTCGCCGTGACGCTGCACGAGACACTCGGCCGCTGCGTGACGATCCTCTCCTGCAACGGCGACTACCCGAACGGACGGCTGAGCTTTCCCGCCGAAAGCGGGGTTTCGATTACCGCCGAGGGTCGTGTCCAGCTCGCCATGGAAATCCGCGAGAACGACCTGCAATTCTTCTGGCAGACCGAAGGTAAGGGCGCCTGGCAGCCGATCGGCCCGGTCCTCGACGCCGGTGTGATCTCAGACGAGGGCGGACGCGGCGAACACGGCTCCTTCACCGGCGCTTTCGCCGGCGTGTTTGCCTTCGACACGTCAGGCCGGGCGAAGATCGCGGATTTTGACTGGTTCAATTACGACGAGCTGTGAGGGCACCCCTGGTCGCTTTCATCCGCGGTGGACCACGGAAAGAATGAGGTGTGAAACGAAAAAAGAAAGCCGGCGCAGGGCCGGCTAAGACGAACGCGGCTGAACAGGGGATACTGGCCGGTTCCAAACACTTCGTGACTGAACAATAACTTTCACTACATGCCGAGGCAGCAAAAATGGGGCGCAACGAAAACACCCGGAGACGGCTCCGCAAAGGGGTGGGCGGCGGGGCGGATGCCGGTGCTGACCTCGGCTCTCTTATCGGGCACGAAGATCACCGGATGATGACATCTGAAGCCGGTCGCTGCCTTTCTTTCGCCGGCCAACCGCTTCGGCGGACCAACTATGTTAGCAGCGCGCGAATGCAGTGTTCATAGGCTTAAGGATGTTAAAGCGTTACAAAGGGACTATATAGCGGGCCGAAGTAACCTCCGAGAATCCGCAAGAGTCCCGCATGGCCCCCATCATTTCCGTTCAAAACCTTACCAAGACCTACGCCAATGGGTTCGAGGCCCTGAAGGGCATCAACCTCGACGTCGAAAAGGGTGAGATTCTGGCGCTGCTCGGGCCGAACGGTGCCGGCAAGACGACCCTGATCTCGATCATCTGCGGCATCGCCAATCCAAGCGGCGGCCGGGTACTGGTCGCCGGCCGCGACGTCGTGAAGGATTTCCGCGCCACCCGCGGGATGATCGGGCTGGTGCCGCAGGAGCTGACCACCGATCAGTTCGAAACGGTGTTCAATACGGTAAGCTTTTCGCGCGGTCTGCACGGCAAGAAAGCCAATCCTGCCCATATCGAGAAGGTGCTGCGCGCGCTCTCGCTCTGGGACAAAAAGGACAATATGCTGCGCCAGCTCTCCGGCGGCATGAAGCGGCGGGTGCTGATCGCCAAGGCGCTATCCCATGAGCCGGATATTCTTTTCCTCGACGAGCCGACCGCCGGCGTCGACGTGACGCTGCGCAAGGACATGTGGCATGTCGTCGAAGAGCTTCGGGCCTCCGGCGTCACCATCATCCTGACCACCCATTATATCGAAGAGGCCGAGGAAATCGCCGACCGCGTCGGCGTCATCAATGGCGGCGAATTACTGCTCGTGGAGGACAAGGCGGCGCTGATGGCCAAGCTCGGCCGCAAGCAGCTCATCCTCGATCTCACCGAACCGCTGAGCGGGCTGCCGGATTGTTTTGCCGGCAATGGACTGACGCTGGAGGCAGACGGCAACCGCCTGACCTATGATTTCGACACTGACGATGAGCAGGAAAGCATTGCGGCTCTGCTGACCCGGCTCGGCGAGAACAATATCCATTTCAAGGATCTCTCGACGCGGCAAAGCTCGCTCGAGGACATCTTCGTGGCGCTGGTGGGAGCGAGCAAATGAACGTCGAGGCCGTCAAATCCATCTATTTCTTCGAGATGGCGCGCACGCGCCGCACGCTGCTGCAGAGCGTCATCTCGCCCGTCATCTCAACCTCGCTCTATTTCATCGTCTTCGGCGCCGCTGTGGGATCACGCATTCAGGAGGTGGAGGGCGTGTCCTACGGCGCCTTTATTACGCCCGGCTTGATCATGCTGACGCTGCTTGGCCAGTGCATCAGCAACGGCTCTTTCGGCATCTATTTCCCGAAATTCACCGGCACGATCTACGAGGTGCTTTCGGCGCCGGTAGCGATGACGGAGATCCTGCTCGGTTATGTCGGGGCGGCGGCGACCAAGGGCATGATCATCGGCTTCATCATCCTCCTGACCGCCAATCTCTTCGTCGACGTCAGGATCGAACATCCCTTCATGATGATCCTATTTTTCTTGTTGACGGCGATCACCTTCAGCCTGTTCGGCTTCATGATCGGCATCTGGGCCGGTAATTTCGAGCAACTGAACCTCATTCCCATGCTGGTCGTGCCGCCGCTGACCTTCCTCGGCGGGAGCTTCTATTCCGTCAGCATGCTGCCGCCGTTCTGGCAGGCGGTCAGCCACCTCAACCCGGTGCTCTATCTCGTCAGCGGCTTCCGCTGGAGTTTTTACGGGATCGCCGACGTCAACCCGGCGATCAGCCTGGCGATGATCACAGTGTTCCTGGTGATCTGCCTGGGAACACTCGGCTGGATCTTCAAGACCGGCTACCGGCTGCGCAACTGACCATTCACCCGAACACGTGTCATCGGAAAACTCGATGACACCATCGGTTTCTTCCGTTTTTCTTCCGCTCCGGTCCGAGGCATCTGCTGTATCAGCCGAGAAGGAGATGGCAGATGACGGATATCAGGATCGAAGGCGCGAGGATCATTATTGCTGGCGGCAGCTCCGGAATGGGGCTGGCGCTGGCGAGGCGTTTGCTCGGGGAAGGGGCGGCGGTGACGATCGCAGGACGCAGCGAAGACAAGCTTGCGGCGGCCCGCCGCGATCTCGGCGAGCATCCTGGATTGTCGACGGTTGCCGTCAATATATCGCGGGAGGAGGAGGTCGCGGCGCTGTTTTGCAATAGCGGGCCGGTCGATCACATCGTCAGCACGGCGGCCGATATCGAAGGAGCCTATCAGTTGCTGTCGTCGATTGAGCTGACGGCGGCGCAAAGGGTTGTCGAAAGCAAGTTCTACGGGCCGCTGCTGCTGGCAAAATATGGTGCCGTCCATCTGCCGGCCTCAGGATCGATTACCTATACGTCAGGTGTCGCGGCCTACCGGCCGGCGGCGCGTGGATCGGTGGTGGCGGCCGTCAATGCTGCGCTGGAAGGCTTGGTCAGGGCGCTGGCGATCGAGCTGGCGCCGATCCGCGTCAATGCCGTATCGCCAGGGTGGGTGGATACGCCGATCTGGAGCCTCGTTGCCGGTGACGCCAAACAGGCAATGCTGGAGGCGATGGCGGAGCGCCTGCCGGCCGGCCGCGTCGGTAAGCCGGAAGACATTGCCGATGCGATCCGCTTCCTGATCGGCAACGGATTCACGACAGGCACTATCCTGCATGTCGAAGGCGGACATCGGCTGGTCTGAGCGGCGAGAATTCTTCGCTTGCCGATTGCAGCAGGAGGGTAAGCACCGGCGGTTGCACGCGCCTGCGCCGCCACATCATCACCAGCGAGGCTGCAGGTGGTTTGCCCGGCCATGGCAGCTCGACGATGTTGCTCCGCGTTGCGGCCGGGCCGACCGCAAGGCGCGGGACGAGGCCAAAGCCGGCGCCGGATGCGACGAGCCGGACGATTGTCGCGATGCTGTCGGCTTCCGTGACGATTGGTGGTGCTGCAACATGTGCTTCTGCAAAGGCAGCGTCGA
This sequence comes from Rhizobium ruizarguesonis, assembly GCF_012349115.1. Lineage (GTDB taxonomy): Bacteria > Pseudomonadota > Alphaproteobacteria > Rhizobiales > Rhizobiaceae > Rhizobium > Rhizobium ruizarguesonis. The sequence continues at coordinate 9,122 of NZ_PQIG01000068.1, read as the reverse complement.
ACAGGTGACGGTAGACGCAGCCGGTTTCGGTGGCGACGAAGGGGGCGGTGCTCAGGGCCGCAAGGCTCTCCGGTGGTCGGGCTTGCGAATCGCCGCCGGCAATCAGCACCAGCGGTTCGTCGCAGATGCGACGCGTCAAGAAGCGCTCATCTTGCTGCTCGCGATCGAAGGTGAAGGCGATGTCAATCGAGCCCTGCTGCAATTGCGCGAGCAATTCGCCGCTGCCGCCGACCTTGAGCTTGAGGCCGACGTTCGGGTTCTTCTTGCGAAAGAGTGCAAGCCACGGCGCCAGCCGCTCGGCGGCGATGGTTTCGAGCGTGCCCAAGGTGACGGACTGCTCCGCACTGCCGGCTGCCGCACCGACGGCGGCCTTCGCTTCCTCGTTGAGCGCTAATATCTCTTCGGCATAGGCCTTGAGGACCGCACCTGCCGGTGTCGGGACGACGCCCTGTCGGGAGCGGAGGAAGAGCTCTGCGCCGACTTCTTCTTCCAGCATCTGTATCTGGTCGCTGAGGCTTGATTGAGCCAGATTGACCTCGGCAGCGGCGCGCGTGAGATTTTCGTGTCGGATCACCGCAAGGAATGTCTTCAATTGTCGTGGGTTCATGTCGGGCTCCGGTATGGCGCGCGGAGGCGCCCTGACGCAGGATATCAACAAAGCAGAAGAGGCTGCAACGCAGGAGCATCTGGCGGCGAACTGATCATCTTGGTGCTGCGCTATTGCGTCCGATTCCCGTCAGGCGCGGCTGACGAGCAGGGCCCCGGAGATGATGAGGAGGGTGCCGGCGACGAGCTTTATTATGTCGAGCTCGGAGGCTTCGCCGAGAAAGACGGCGCCGATTGCCAGGGTCACCAGCACGTTGCAGCTCCAGATTGGGGCGAGTTTCGAGACCGGGACGCCGTAGGCGAAGAGCGTAAAGCTGATGAGGCCGGTACCGACGGCAAAGCAGGCGCCTGATGTGGCGGCAAAGCCAAGGCCCTCGGCGGTCCAGGGGGCGGGGCGCCAGATCAGTGCGGCGATCACGCCGGCGAGCGCGCAGGCAGCGCCGAAGGCGATCAGATAGACGGCGGAGCCGGTGGCGGCGGTCGCACTCTGCTTCTGGAAGATGGCGGTGATGCCCCAGAAAATGGCAGGCAGAATGCCGCCGATGACGATCGGCCAGAGTGAATTCATTGCGAAACTCCTGTCGCACCCATGGGTCAAGGCCTCGCCTTGGGCAAAGGCCGGTCGAACATGCGGTGCCACCAGACTAGGAGTTTCTTTTTGCTCTTTGTGGTCTTGTTGTTCTTGGGCTCAAGCTGTCAGATCCGGTCGTCGCCGTAAAGCGGCGGAGCCGCAATTAGTCGCGCATACGGAGTTCGTCGGTCTGCATCTGCAGCGAGCGCAGCGTTTCCAGGAAGCTCATGCCGAGCAGGCTCTGGTCGAGCCGGCCGTCCTCGGCGACGCTGGCTGCGACATTGTTGCGGACGATCGGGCCGATCGCCACCTGGTCGAGGGTGACAGGTGCTGCGCGGCCGCGGCCGTTGGCTGTCATGACCGTCATGGAATAGGTGAGGCGGGAGAGGTCGATACCGATCCGTTCGGCATCTTCGCGCGACAGCGCCACCATGCTGGCGCCGGTATCGACGAGCATCTCGATCGTCTGGCCGTTGACAGCGACATCGGCTTCGAAATGGCCGTTCAGCAGCTTGTGCAGAATGATTTCCTGGCCGCCCTCGCTTGTCGTGACGACAACGGCACGGCCGGGAACGAGACCGGCGAGCAGCCTGTTGCCGACGCCGAGTGCTTCCTGGCGATAGAGATAGACGGTCACGAGTGCCAGGATGATGACCAGCCAGATCATCATATGTCGCATCGTTTCACCGACGCTGCGCCGGCTCGCCCAGATGCCGGCCGATAGCATCAGCGCGATCGGCAGCAGGTAGACGACACGGCCGAAGTCATCACTCTGCAGGCCGAGGATGCGGCTGTTGTCATTGTTGACGATCAGCACGGCAAGGCCGATGCCGATTACGACGAGGAAGACAGTCAAACGAATCATAAAGGCCGCTCCGGCCCGGCGACGAGGCTTGATTTCATATGGTTCGGCACCGTGGTGGTGCCTGCAAGCCTTGCCGGCAGCAGTGCCATGATCTGTCTTCGCTCGGTGTCGGAGTAGCTCATCCAGCTGCTGATTTCCTGAAGAGTCCGCCCGCATCCGGCGCAAAATCCGGTGGCTGAAACGAGGGAGCAGAGGTGAATGCAGGGTGTTTGCATGAAGGATATATCGGAGTTTCAAAGAGCGGTGGCAAGGGCGCAAAGAGTGGCGATCTCGCAAATCTGCTGCGTCGCACCCAGCGTATCGCCGGTGTGGCCGGCAAGCTTGCGGCGGATGAAAGCGGTGAAGGCAAGGCCTGCGATACCGGTGGCGAGCAGGCTTACGATGAGCGGCCGCAGGCCGAAAGCCGGCCAGATCAGAAGCGCTGCGACGAGGCCGGCCGAGGCGAGCGCAAACTGCATCGCCGCCTCGTCCGGCTGGCCGGTCGAGGCGGCTACCCCATCGGCCTTTGCCGGTGGCAGCCGTTGCCAGTGCCAGGCGATGGCGCCGCGACTGAGGGCCGCGACTGCGGGAATGGCAAGGGCGGCAGCGAGCGGCGAGGAACGGCCGGCGATAGCGGCAAGCGCGGCTGCGCGGATCGCGAAGGAGAGGATCAGCGCTATCGCGCCATAGGTGCCGATCCGGCTGTCCTTCATGATGAGGAGGCTCTGCTCACGGCTCTTGCCGCCGCCAATGCCATCGGCCGTATCGGCCAGCCCGTCCTCGTGCAGCGCCCCGGTGACGATGACCTGAACGGAAAGCGCGATCAGGGCCGCCATCAGCGGATCGGCACGCAGCCCCAAAAGCAGGAAGAGGGCGAGTGCGGGGACGAAGCCGATGACGATGCCTGCGAGGGGAAAGGCGCGCACCAGCCGGCCAAGCCTGCCGTCATAGCCTCTGAACAGCGATTGCGGCAGGGGAATGCGGCTGAGGAAGGCGACGGCGCGGGCGGTATCGACCGCATGATCCTTGATCTTCATTCTACTTCGTTCCGCCCGGAGGTCTCGGCTTATGGTCGCGGCGGCGCTTTTAGAGTTGTTCGCCTCGTCCGCCCGCTTTAAGAGAGTTGCCACCCGCAAGGAAGCTGATTTGCGTGGAAAAAACAAGAATACCCGGATTCATAGGAAAACCGCACAAATGAGCGTTTCAGGCCTGCCGTTCGACGATTTCCGTACCCTGCTCCGCGACCTGCCGGGGCCGGATGCCCGCGCGCTGGTGGCTGCCCGCGAACGCGACGCACAACTGACCAAGCCGCCGGGCGCGCTCGGACGGCTCGAGGAGATTGCCTTCTGGCTTGCCGCCTGGACGGGCCGCACACCCGCCGTCAATCGGCCGCTGGTGGCGATCTTCGCCGGCAATCACGGTGTCACCAAACAGGGCATCACGCCCTTTCCGCCCACGGTGACGCAACAGATGGTCGATAACTTCGCGGCCGGCGGTGCTGCGATCAACCAGATCTGTGTTGCCTATGATCTCGGGCTGAAGGTCTTCGACCTGGCGCTCGATTATCCCACCGGCGACATTACCGAAGAGGCCGCGCTTTCCGAGCGCGATTGCGCCGCCACCATGGCCTTCGGCATGGAGGCGATCGCCGGCGGCACCGACCTGCTTTGCATCGGCGAAATGGGCATCGGTAATACGACGATTGCGGCGGCGATCAACTATGCGCTCTACGGCGGTTCGGCGCGCGACTGGGTGGGACCCGGCACCGGTTCGGAAGGCGAGATGCTGGAGCGCAAGATCGCGGCGGTGGAAAAGGCGGTGGCACTGCATGGTGACCATCTCGACGATCCGCTCGAGATCATGCGCCGGCTCGGCGGCCGCGAGATCGCGGCGATGGCCGGCGCCATTCTTGCCGCCCGCATGGAGCGCATCCCGGTGCTGATCGACGGTTATGTCGCGACCGCCGCGGCAGCGATCCTGAAGGCCGCCAATCCGTCCGCGCTCGATCATTGCCTGATCGGCCATGTCTCCGGCGAGCCCGGGCATCTTCGCGCAATCGAGATGCTCGGCAAGACGCCGCTTCTGGCGCTCGGTATGCGGCTCGGCGAAGGCACCGGTGCGGCGCTTGCCGCCGGTATCGTCAAGGCGGCCGCCGCCTGTCATTCCGGCATGGCGACCTTCGCCCAGGCAGGTGTGTCGAATAAGCATTAAGGCCGCGACGGGCGCCGTCGATCCGCACGCGTTCGCTTGCGCGCCTCAAGTGGATTCGGTATTTGCGTATTCGCTCATCAAAGAGGAGACGGCAAAGCCTCTCCCGGTCTGTGATGCAACGGGAAGAGGAGAGGGCATCTTGACGAAGCCTGCGGTGACGAAAGAGACCGGACTTCGGCATTTCATCGCCGCCGCCAGCTACTCTTGGGCGGGCTTCCTGCGGGTGCTGAAAGAGGCGGCCTTCCGTCAGGAACTCGGTTTCTTCGTCGTTTCGATCGCGGCGCTGGCGCTGGTGGGAGCGACTGCGGGCGAGATCGTCGTCGCGGTGCTTCTGTTTCTCGGGCTCTTTTCGATGGAGGCGATGAATACCGCCGTTGAAGAGGTGATCGACCGGATTTCGCCGGAGATTTCAATCGTCGGCAAACATGCCAAGGATCTCGGCTCCTTCGCGGTGACCTGCATGATCGCCGCCTGCAGCCTCTATCTCGGCTTCGTCCTCAGCAAGCACCTGTTCTTTGGATCCGGATGATTTCGCGCTGGATCGGCCTGAAGTCATCCGGATCCAAGTCTAAAAATTGGAGCATGATATTGCCCGAAAACCGTTCACACTTTTCGGCATCATGCTTTAGCTGAATCAGGCAAAACTCTTGCGCTTGCGCGCGACGGCCTGAGCCTCCTCGACGGCCGGCAGGCTCTGGAGCACGCGCTTGGCGGGCAGGATGGCGATAACTTCGGTGCCTTCGCGTAGCTTCGATTTCAGCAGGAACTGTCCGTCATGCTTGGCAAGGATCGCCTGGACGATCGGCAGGCCGAGGCCTGTACCCTGTTCGGCGCTCTTGATGGCGATTGAGCCCTGGCCAAAGGCCGACAGGACGACGGGAATCTCTTCTTCCGGAATACCGGGGCCGTTGTCCTTGATCGAGATGTACTGTCCGCCGCCGGCTGTCCAGCCGACCTTGACGTGGATCTCGCCGCCCTGCGGCGTGAACTTGACGGCATTGGAGAGAAGGTTGAGCACCACCTGGCGCATCGACTTCTCATCCGCCCAGATGGCCGGCAGCTGGCGCTCGAACTGGTCCGAAATGGCAATGTTCTTGGCGCGGGCGCGCAGCTGGACCATGCCGATGCAATCTTCGGTGATATCGAGCAGCGAAATCGCCTCCTCGCTCAGTTCGTATTTGCCAGCCTCGATGCGCGACAGGTCGAGGATCTCGTTGATGAGATCGAGCAAGTGTTGGCCGGAGCGGTGGATATCGCCGGCATATTCCTTGTAGGTCGGATTGGCGAGCGGTCCCATGACTTCGGCCGACATCACCTCGGAAAAGCCGAGGATGGCGTTTAGCGGGGTCCTGAGCTCGTGCGACATGGAGGCAAGGAAGCGCGACTTGGCGAGGTTTGCCTCTTCGGCGCGGCGGCGAGCCTCGTCCGACATCGATTTCGCCACTTCCAGCTCGGCGATCAGGTCGTCCTTCTCCGACTGATAGGAGAGAATCCTGAGGTTCGACTTGAAGAGCCGGTCGCTGATATAATTGAAGAAGACAAGGGTGGTGGTGAAGGCCCCCGTCAGGCTGATTTCGAGGAGGTCGCGTGACAGGCCGCTCTTGGCGGCGAGTGCCAGGACCGCAGGTGAAAAGGCGGCGAGCACGGCCGGCGTCAGCATGAAGTTCGACATCGCCGTAACGGAGAGCGCGATCAGCAGCGTCGTGCCCTTATAAAGAATGAAGCTCGACGGCTCGCAGGTATCGCAGCCCTGCAGCGCAAAGACGGCCCAACAGCAGCCGAGGAGGAACTGGCCGAGCAGCAGCAGCCGGCGCCATTTGCGGGCGCTCTCGGAGGTAATCTCCTGCCGGCGCGCGCGCCTCGCGAGCAGGATATTACCGGCGTGACAGGTGAGCGTCAGCAGCGCCCAGAAGAGCAATTGCGTGTTCTGGGTGAAATAGACGCCAAGCGCGGTGATGATGACGACGAAGAGGGGCATGATCGTCGCGCTCTGCAGCACCGACGCCACATACATCTTGAGCACGTCAAGATCGAAGGAGGAATTGGACGCGTGACCGGACTGAAGACGTTCGCGCGTCTGCCGCACGGCCTTGGAAACGGCCTTGTTGCGGTGGCTGCGCGACCTGTCGACGATGATCTTGTCGGTCGATGTGCTTACGCCGGTACTCATGTGCACGTTGAAACTTCATCCCAGGGTGGATAAGAGCTTAACCGGCAATTCTTAAGAAGATGTTTGCCATCTTTGCCAAGGATTTGTTTTTTAAGGAGGCGAAAGCGTGACACGGGGCCTGCGCCTGATTCGCGACGGCGTGACCGCTTTTGCCCTGCTGGCGCTCGTGGCGCTGATCGCCGCCAAGCTCAACGATGCAGCAAAAATCGAGCACGCCGGCGCCTTTCATGCTGCCGACGGTGACAGTCTGACATTGGGAGACGAGCGGTTGCGCCTCGAAGGCATCGATGCGCCGGAGCTCAACCAGAGCTGCGAGCGGGCGGGGAAAGCCTGGGCCTGCGGGCGCGCGGCGCGCGAGGCGCTGCAGGACATGGTGCTGGCATCGGGAACACTTTGTCAGGGCAGCCGGCGTGACCGCTACAACAGGCTGCTCGTCATCTGCCGGAGCGGGGCAGGCGGCGACATCAATGCCGCCATGGTGCGCCGGGGCATGGCCATTTCCTATGGCGATTATGGCAAAGAGGAGGCCGAGGCGAGGGCTCAGAAGGCAGGCCTCTGGGCCGGAACTTTCGAGCGGCCGCGCGACGTGCGCAATCATGCGCACCAGAGGTCGGGTTTCGACGGCGCCCTGCGTTTCATCGCGCAGATCGTCGGATGGGAGTAAAGTCATGACCGACGAAGCCATGCTGGAGACGCTCCGGCGGGAGATCGCCTCCTGTCGGATCTGTCGTGACACGCCGGCGAAAGGCCCCGAACACCGGCTGCCGCACGAGCCGCGGCCGGTGGCGGTGATCTCGTCGAGCGCGCGCATACTGATCGCCGGGCAGGCGCCGGGGCTTCGGGTGCATGAGAGCGGCCTGCCATTCGACGATGCCTCGGGCGACCGGTTGCGGTCATGGCTTGGCGTTGACAGGGCAAGCTTCTACGACCGCGGCCGATTCGCCATCGTGCCTATGGGCTTCTGCTTTCCTGGCTATGATGACAAGGGCGCCGATCTGCCGCCGCGGCGCGAATGCGCGTCGTTCTGGCGGCAAAGAGTGATCTCAGCCATGCCGCAAATCGAACTGGTGCTGGTCATCGGCCAATATGCGCAGGCCTGGCATATGGCCGGTGAAAGGCGGGACAATATGACCGAGACGGTGCGGGCATGGCGTGACTGTCTTCTGTCCGACCGATTGCCGGCCGTGCTGCCGCTGCCGCATCCGAGCTGGCGCAACAGCGGCTGGCTGAAGCGCAATCCCTGGTTCGAGAAAGAATTGCTCCCGGTCTTACAGGAACGAACGAAAACGCTGCTTTCCTGAAACAAAATTCTTTTAGTTGCGCGGAATCGAGTTATACAAAGAAAATAATTCGAAAGGACTGTTGTGCGCATGGACCGCCTCGACCGGAAAATACTGCGTCTTCTGCAAGAAGATTCGACACTTGCCGTTGCCGATCTCGCCAAGAAAGTGGGTCTCTCGACGACGCCATGCTGGCGGCGCATCCAGAAGATGGAAGAAGACGGCGTCATCAAGCGCCGAGTCGCCATCCTCGATCCGGAGAAGGTCAACACCAAGGTCACCGTCTTCGTGTCGATTCGCACTGCCACGCATTCGATCGAATGGCTGCGCCGCTTTTCCGAGGTGGTCGCCGAATTCCCCGAAGTGGTGGAATTCTACCGGATGAGTGGTGATGTCGATTATCTCTTGCGAGTCGTCGTGCCCGATATTGCCGCCTATGACGCTTTTTATAAGCGGATGATCGCCAAGATCGAGATTCGCGACGTTTCCTCCGCCTTTGCGATGGAGCAGATCAAGTATTCGACGCAGCTGCCGCTCGACTACATGATTCTCGATAATGCCAAATCCAACGAGGATTGAGGTCAAGTGTGCGGCCGTGACCGCACGCGACACGGCAAAGTCCAGCGCGGCCTCATACCAGGCGTGAGTCTGCGACCTCGGATATGCCCGTTGGAGGCGACTTGTGACATCCTGGCCGCACGTGGGAATGCCAGTTAGCAAGGCCGAGTTTGGGGATGTGCGGTCCCGCGACTGAAAAAAAGCCTCAAAAATAGCGAAAAAACGCTCAAATCGAACCAAATTCCTGGAAAAATGAATAGCCTGGTAAGGATTCTGGGGTTATGGTCGATTAAACCAGTGGGCGATATGTCATAATTTTGTCTCATTGGTATCGAATTCAGAACACTATGTTCTAAACCGCCACCTTGTTTGTGCTTGTTAGCCGGCGGTAGAGTTTATGCGCTTCACCAGTATGTTCGACGGGGTCGGACGGTGGAGAATTTGACAATGGGTGTAGCGTGTGCGGCTTGCGATGGAGGATCTCCGTCGCGGAGCCGTTTTGCATGTTTTTCGTATAAATATTTGAAATTGTTGTATAAAAATCACGTTGCCGGGGAAAGTAGCCCGTGAGAACCCATCTGGCGTATATCGACAATTGCTTGATAGAGCCTTGTATGTGATGACGGTTTGGCGGTTCGATCGATCCGCACGCCGAGATGGCTGTTCAAACTGGGCCGGCTTCAAATCGACTACCCGATCTGAAGCCAGCCCCGATCGACAAAGGAATGGATTGGTAAATGAACATCAGAATGGTTTTGCTTGCATCAGCAGCAGCATTTGCTGCATCGACGCCGGTTCTTGCAGCTGACGCTATTGTTGCTGCTGAGCCGGAACCGGTTGAATATGTTCGCGTCTGCGACGCTTACGGCACCGGCTACTTCT
>NZ_PQIG01000067.1 GCF_012349115.1 Rhizobium ruizarguesonis | reverse complement strand
CCAAAGTGAAGCCATTGAAATTACTGGCATGTCGCACTTGGAAATAGAATGTACCATCTGTCATGCCAAAGTGGCATAATGCAGTTTATGGAACTCGATTAAACGCAAGTCAGTACGGCGCGGCGACAGCGATATCCTTTTGCTCTCACCGCCTTGGAAAACGGACCCGGATTGATGGGTTTCTGACCCCCCAATCCGGGGTCCGTATGGCGCGCGGGCTCAGTCAATCGAGGTAGGCTTCGATGATGGTTCTCGCACTTCGACGGTTGCCGTCAGGCCAGCAATGAGGTGAACGTTTCCAGGCACATTGTCGAGATTGATGCGCACGGGCACGCGCTGCGCCAGCCGCACCCAGCTGAAGGTGGGATTGATATTGGCAAGCAGGCCGGTGCCTGCGGTGCGCTCGCGATCCTCGATGCCGGTCGCAATGCTGTCGATATGACCCTGGAGCCTTTGGCTCTGCCCCATGAGGCGGACCGACACCGTATCGCCGACGTGGATGCGCGGCAGCTTCGTCTCTTCGAAATATCCTTCGACGCGCAAGGAGTCGGTATCGACGAGTGCGACCTTCGCGGTACCGGCGGTGACATAGTCGCCGGGTCTCAAACTCAGGTTCGAAACCGTGCCGTTGACGGTCGCCTTGATTTCTGAACGGTCGAGATTGAGCTTGGCGAGATCGCGGTTTGCGAGCGCCTGCCCATAGGCGGCCCGTGCCTGGTCTTCCGCAGTGCGGGCCTGTTCCTTTTGCTGCAACGACGCCGCATCGCCAAGCCGCTCCTGGCGTTCGCGTTCGCGGTGTGCCTGCTCCATCGCAGCCCTGCTTCCTTCGAGGGCAGCTTCTGCCTGGGCAAGCGCAATGTTGAAGCGTTCGCGATCGACGCGGAAGAGCACGTCACCTTTCTTCACACGCTGATTGTCTTGTACATCCACTTCGCTGACGAGGCCGGATACGTCGGGTGCAATGCCGACGACGTCGGCGCGCAAGCGGGCGTCCCGCGTCCAGGGCTCGTCCATGTAATGAACCCAGAGGCCGCGGCCGACATAGAAGGCGGCGCAAACGAAGGCCAGGGTCACGATGAGGCGGACTGAAGATTTGAGCGTGTTCATACGAAATACCAGCGTGTCAAAGAGGAAACTGCTCCCAGGAGCAGCACATAGAGGGAAAGGTCGAAGAGGCCGCGGTGCCAGACCAGCGAATAGGCGCCGAGCCAACTAAGGCTCCGGCGAATGAGGATGACCAGCATGAAGCTTAAGATCATGAGAACGAGGAGGCGTGGCACATAGACGCCGTAGAGATCGAATTCGGCAGGCATTGGCTTTTACTCGGCGGCAATTTGGAGAGGAGTGGCAAGAGCTTGCGGATCGCGCCAGTTTGCCGGCGGAGCCGCTTCCGGGAAGAGCGCGCGGCGAAGGCCGACGAGGGCATCGACATTCTCTCTATCCGCTTGCGGGTTTTCGAGTACGACTGTCGCGAGACTGTCGTCGATCGATTGACGCAGATCGTCCGGCGGATCGATCGCCTGTCCCGCCTTGAGGCGCGACCGGTAGAAATCCGATACGCCGGTCAGAACATGCCCGACCGACAAACTGCTTGAGCCGCGCAACTCGGCTCTCTTCGTTTGCAGCATCAGAACGTTGAAACCCAGACGCACCTCGGCAAAGCCGTCGACCTTTTTCAGTTCGCGATCCTCGACGGCGGCCAGCCGGGGAACCAGCTGACCGAGACGATCGAGGATGCGCCCCGAAAGCTGTTCATGGTCGGTCCGCCGTTCGCCGGCGGCGGTCTCGGCAAGGTCTCTCCAGCCAGCCCGGAGGAGCCGCCGCGCCGCGAGTTCGGCGCCGAAGGGACGAGCGATCAGTGTCCAGCCCAGGGCAAAGCCGATGCCGGCAAGGGCCGCGATCGCTTCGTTGGCGAAGGTCGTGAAATCCGAAGAGTACCGATCCTGAAGCGCGATGAAGGACGCGCTGTTTACCGCAAGCAGCATCGCCAGCATGTTGAACTGAGGCTTCGGGATCAGCAGGCCGAGAAGCAGGAAGGGCGGCGCAAATACCAGCACCAGCAGTTCGTAGCTGTTCACAGCCGGCAGGATGGCGAAGATGTAGATGAAGGAGATGACAAGGCTGACGGCACACCAGATGAACATCGAACGGATGAAGGGCGCCGGTCGGTCCAGCGCCGCGAAGAAAGAACATGCCACCGCGGCCATGGTGACGAAACCTGCGCCGTTCTGCCAGCCGGAGAAGATCCAGAAGAGGGACGCGACGACGATCGCTGCAATCACCGAACAGGCGGCGAAGGCCAGCAGCGCATAATCGTAATGGCGGTTGCGGCCGACGATGCGGCGGTGCCGGAAGACGGGATGCCAAGGTCCGGCGTGATTGCTGCTTCGGATCTGGTCGCGCAGTGTCAGGCAGTCGTGCCAGAGATCGACGATCTCCGCCTGGCGAGCCAGCGCACTGCGGAAAAGCAGCGCATTCCAACCGACATTGTCCGGGTCCGATTGCTGGAGGGCTTCGACGCGCCCGCGCAGACGCTCGGCGTTATCCCCGGCCTCGCCTTTGCCGCCTTGCCGCAGCCAATCGGCTATGTCGTTGAGGACGTTCGAGAGTTCCGCAGGTAGCCGTTCGCCGTCGGCCTTTAGTGCATGGAGACGATCGGCGAGCGAGGAGAAGAGAGGCAATAACATCAACAGCCGTCCCCGCAATTCGCGGGAATGGCGAACGATATCACGGCCGTTCGCATCATGTCCGAGCTGGCTGATGATGAGGTCCAGGCCAGTCACGTCGGCAGCGAGCTTCTGCCGCTTCAGCGGGGTTGCGGGCGATGCGCCCTCCCCGCGCAGGATTTCGTCGGCCCAGCTTCCGGCGTCATCGAACCATGAGACGATACGCCCGCCGAGCACGGTGCGGACGCTTGCCGGAAATACGACAGCGCTGACAATGCTGGCGCAGGTGATGCCGATGATGATCTCTTCGGAACGGGCAAGCGCGGTATCGAAAATCGTCTCCGGCGCGCCGACAGATGGCAGAGCAATGAGCGGCAGCGAATATCCCGCCAGCATGAAGACATAGCTTCGGGCGCTGCGGTCGAGCATCGACAGGAAGAGCAGCGTGCCGGTCCAGAGCGCGATCACCAGCGACAGAAGCTCCGGCGCATTGACGAAGAGCGGCACGAGGAAGACGGCGGCCGAGGCGCCGAGCAGCGTTCCTAGCGCGCGGTAAAGACCTTTCGAGCTCGTCGCGCCGGCCAACGGGTTGGCAACGACATAGACGGCAGCCATAGCCCAATAAGGGCGCGGCAGGTCGAGCGACAATGCGACGAAGAGCGCAAGCATCGATGCAAGGAAAGCCTTGGCTGAAAATAGCCAATCACGCCAACTGGGAAAACTCACGATGCTGCCTCGACCTGCTTTTCCAAGGTGCCTGGTTGCGGCATCTCGCTGTTGTCGAAGGCCTGCAGCACCCGGATGGCGGCCTCCAGATCGGCCTTGTCGACGTTTTGAAGAATGTGGCCGCGCAGATCGTCGAGCACGTTTTCCATGCGAGCGGCAAGCGTTGCCCCTTGCTCGGTCAGCCACAATCCCTTGGCCCGCCGGTCGGCCGGATCGTCTTTGCGCATAACGAGCCCGAGCGTTTCGAGCTGGTCGAGCAGACGCACCAGCGACGGTCCTTCGATGCCGACGTGGCTGGCGAGCACGACCTGACGAACACCGCCGCCCAGGCGGCCGATCCAGAGGAGCGGTGCCGCACAGGCTTCGGAGATGCCATGCGAACTCAACGCCAGATCTACGGCACGGCGCCACTGGCGACCGGTCGAAAGAAGGTTGGCGGTGAAGACACGCTGGAGGTTGCTGTAGGTGTTCATGAACGAGTATATAGCATCAATATCGATAGGATTCAAATTATTTGCTATCTATAATATCGGTTGGCCGACAGCTTGCTCGGCGGGAAGACACCGAAGCACCTGCTCCTTCGTCAGCCTGAACGCGTTATCGCCGCCGCTGGGGATCAGATGGCGGGCGCGCTGCCGCAAGCCAGTCGCCGCACTCGTCGACTTTCCTGACGAGGCCTTGAATGCGGCGCGGCATTTCCATGGAGAGGCTGCGACCCTCTCAGGTCGCCTCGAGAACCATGTTGAGGGGCGTCTGGGCTGCACGCCGGACATGAGTGAAACCGCCCGACCGGATCACCTCGGCCAATCGCCTCTCTCCCGCTTGCGCACCAAGCGCGAGCCCTGTCTCCTGCGCAAGCGAGGTCGGAACGCAGATCATCGTCGAAGCTGAGTAGTAAAGCCGCCCAACCGGATTGATGTTCTCCTCCAGCGTATCTCCGGCCATTGGCTCGACCACCATCCAGACGCCGCCGTCTTTCAGCGCCTTTCGGATATGAGCCGCCGCGGCTTTCGGGTCGCCCATGTCGTGCAAGCAGTCGAAGCAGGTGATCAAATCGAAATCTCGACCGTCGAAGTCCTGCGCCCGGCCGACCTCGAAGTGCAGGTTCGTCAACCCGTGTGCTTGGGCGTGCGCGGTCGCAGCGGCAATCGAGCCCGGATGAAAGTCGTAGCCTGTAAACCGGGAATCGGGAAACGCCTGCGCCATCAGGATCGTCGAGAGCCCGTGCCCACATCCGACGTCCGCCACCGTTGCACCCGATTTCAACTTGTCGATGACACCGTCAAGCGCCGGCAGCCACTCCTGCACAAGGGCATTGACATATCCTGGACGAAACAGTCGCGCGACGGCACAGAACATGCAACCGGCCTGATCGCCCCAGGCGACGCCTCTGCCGGTTTTGAAGGCAGACTGCACCTTTGGCTGGTTCTCGACCATCGCAGCAGCGGTATCGAATGCGCCAATCAGATTGACCGGGCTGTCCGGCTCGGCAAACACAAGGGCCTGCTCGGGCGTCAGCGAGAACCTTCCTCGCTCATAGTGCACGTAACCTGAGGCGGCCTGTGCGGCCAGCCACTCGCGCACATAGCGAGGCGCGCATCCGGCAGCATCGGCAAGCTCGTCGACCTTCGCAGGCCCGATCTCCTTAAGCGTCCTGTATAGCCCGAGAGCATCACCGATCCGAACCAGCGGCACACTGACCGCTCCGCCAAGGTCGCCAAGGACGCGACCCACGAGTTCATTGAGCGTTGTTTCGTTGAGTTCCGTCACGTGAAATTCCTCCCGGTCCTCGGGCGGCGTCTTGCCACCCGTGCCGTCAAGGATGAAGGCCGTCGTCTTGCCGGGCATGAGGCGGTCGTCCCGCGTCTGCGAAGAAATCCGCTCATTGGAGGGACAGATGTCCCATCGGCAACGGAGGATGTGGCGACCTGCCTGCGACGCGGATTTATCCGGAGAGCGCGATGACGATCGCTTGCGAGCGACTATGCACGCCGAGTTTGCTGAAGATCACCGACAGCTGGTTTCGCACGGTCTTTGCACTCTTGCCAAGCCGCTCTGCGATTGCGCGGTTGTCGAGCCCCTCTGCGACGAGGTCGAGAAGGGTCGCCTCGGCGGGTGTCAGACCGGCCTCGCTGACTGCGCGCGGCCGTACGGACCGATCCTGTCCGAGGAAGGCAGCAAGTTCGGCTTGAAACACATTCCAAGCTGGTTCGTCCGGCAAGAGCACATGGTTCTTGCTCTCAAGCGGCACGAAGCTCGCGTTCGGAATCGCGGCGGCCAGCTTGCAACCTTGATCAAACGGCACGCGCACGTCGCCGCGGCTATGCGCGATCAACGTTGGGAGGCGCAGCATCGCCGCAAGGTCCAGCACATCGATCCCCTGCATCTGCCAAAGCAGTTGCGCGGCGACGTCGGCCGTTGCCGTTTGGCGCTCGAGATCGCCCCACCAGCGATGCTGTTCGGGTGTGCCGTCGGGGATAAAGAGGTTGGTGAAGAACCGACAAAACGCTGGATTATCGCGTCCCCAGCCGATGCGAACGAAATTGACAAGGGTCTCGGCTTCCAGCCGCTCGGCCTCGGTCTGAGCTCTGGCACGGGCACCTTGAGCATACGCGTTCAGGAGCACCAGATGCGATACCCGCTCGGGATATCTAAGGGCATATGCGATAGCGAGTGCGCCGCCCTGCGAAAGACCGAGGAGGACAAAGCGGGGCTCCTCGATCGACGCCGCCACGGCATCGAGATCGGCGTGCCACGCTTCAAGGGAGAGGTCGCCGACATGCCGATCCGACAGGCCGCAGCCACGCGGATCGTAGCGCACAAACCGGTTGTGGGCGGACAGCGCCTGGAGCCATGGCCGCCACACCGGGCTCTCGAGATCATAATCGACATGGCTAAGCCAGTGCGCCGCCCGCAGGATCACCTGTCCCTGCCCGCAAGACGCGACGGCGATACGGGTGCCGTCCTTGGAGGCACAGAACCGTATGGTCTGACTAAGTTTCATCGTCCAAGAATATCGTAGCGGAAGATCGCATAACAGACCTATCTCCTACAGGATCGAAATCGTGGCTTGGAAGAACAGTCTAAGTACGTAACGACATCATGTTCACACGCGTCGTAATGATACTGTCATCACATCCGTCGAGTATCGACATGGCCCTGCACCGCCGGCCAATAAAGACAAACGAGATTCACCCTTCTATATCACGAGGGTGTTAGAACAGCTGCAACCTGGTCGGCGGCCCGCAATCCGCTTTCCCATGCGCCATGCGCGGTCGAAAAGTCGGATTGGTGCGTCGCCTCGCCGGCGAAAAATAGCCGGTCGCCGACCGGGCGCGCCAGGACTGCGCGTGCGCCCGCATGGCCGGGCAGCGCATGGCTGTAGGAGCCGCCGATCCAATCGGTGCGACACCAGGAAGAGGCTGCCAGGGGCCGCAGGTGGCGGCGGATGTTGCTGCCGAGCAGTGATGCCAGCTGGTCGAGTGCGAAGGCAAATGCTTCCACCAAACCCGCGCGTTCGATGACGACAGCGCCGTTTCCGCCAAAGAAGCCTTCGACGAGCGGCCGGCCGAGCGGCCGGATATAATAGCTGCCGGTCTCGGCATTTTGCGGGTCGCCGAGCAGATGGGTTTCCGGCTCTAGACCATGATTGCCATGGAGCTCCAAAAACAGCTTGTCTGCGAGGCCAAGCGGCAGCTGACTTGCGGCATGGAGGTGATCGTCGGCCTCCGGGTCGAAGATAATGGTTCCGCGGGCCAGCACGGTGGTCGATGCAGTGATGATCGCGGCACCTGATGTGACAAGACCGCGGTCGGTCTCCAGCTGGACGCCGTTCGCGGTCAATGTCACGCGTCGTACGGGCGTCGAAAGGTGCAGGGCCACGTTCGGAACGGCCGCGCTGATCAGACTTCCATAGCCTTCATGCACCCGCCAATTGGCATCGGTCGCTGCATTGTCATAGGCAAGAAAGTCGGCGACCGACAGCCGATCGAGCGGCGCGCCGTTCATATATCCGCTGAGGGACTGGCAGTAGGCGTTCCACTTGCCATCTGGCTCCAGCGCGTCCGACGCCCTGTCGCTGGCGGGAGGATTGGTCCGCATCCGCTCCTCAAGAGCGGTCCATGCCGCCGCCGCCGCCGCGCGCTCATCCTGCGTAAAGCCGAGATCGCGCCACTGGCTTTGCCACGCCGTCGGCCCGCGCTCGATATTGAACCCGGCCCCACGGCCAATGGCGACGAGAGGATTGCGCTCGGCAGAGTGCAGCCAGCCGCAACCCATATCCAGCGGCATTCCGGCCAATTCGATTGTCCAGGCCCGTCCACCCACGCGGTTGCTGGCCTCCAGGATGATGACCGAGCGCCCGGCATCGGCCAGGCCTTTTGCCGCTGCAATCCCGGCTGCGCCAGCGCCGACAATCGCAACCTCGTAGTCCATCGTCGCCCTCATCAGCTTGATACGACACAAGCTTTACATCGGGGTGGCACCCGCTTCAATGTGCTCGAAAGCCTGCTAGTATGCTGAAATGACGTTCTTTGAAACACTTGTTGCATTGCTGGCGGTTGCCATCCTGCTGCTGCAGGTCACGCGTCGCATGCGCCTGCCCTACCCCGGCATTCTGGCTGCCGCCGGCGTCGGCGTGGCGATGTTGCCCGGCGCGCCCACGATCCCCATCGATCCGCCGACAGCGCTCGCTCTGTTCATCGCGCCGGTCCTTGTCGATTCGGCCTATGATTTCCCGGTGGGCGCGGCGCGGCGCATGCTGCTGCCGTTGTTCTTCTATGCTGTTGTTGCGGTTCTCGTTACGACAGGCGTGGTCGTGTCGATCAGCATGCTGACGGTGGGGCTTCCGATTGCGGTTGCGGTCACACTCGGCGCAATTGTTTCGCCGCCCGATGCCGCAGCCGCCACGGCAGTCCTTTCCAATTTGCCGGTCACCCGCCGTGTGGATGCTTTGCTCAAGGGAGAAAGCCTGTTCAACGACGCAACCGCGCTGCTGCTTTTCGGGGCTGCGCTGACTGTCCAGGCGCGTGGCGGACTGGATGCCGGGACGGCGCTTCAGGTGGGGCTTGCCGCACCTGGTGGGATCGTTTTCGGCATCGTTTTCGGCTTTTTTGTCTCGCGGCTTCGGCCGATAACCGAAAACACGGTCGGCGGGACCCTGCTTCAATTCGTCTACGCTTTTTCAACCTGGCTTATCGCCGAACATCTGCATCTGTCGGCTGTCCTTGCCACAGTGGCGAGCGCAATGACGCTCGCCACTCTCTCTTCGGTCAAGGATTCACCACGGATGCGGGTGCATTCCTTCGCCGTCTGGACGACTGTCGTCTTCCTGCTGAACGTGGTGGCTTTCCTGCTGATGGGCCTGCAGGCGCGCCGCATCCTTGAAGCGATGTCGGCCGAAGAGCTTCAGCGGGCGATGGGATTTGCCGCCATCGTGGTGGTCGGCGTCATCCTGGCGCGTATGGTGATGGCGTTCCTGCTTCACGCCGTCGTCGCGTCTCGCCACCGACGCGGCCATGAACTGGCGCCTTTCACATCCGGGGAGACCTTGCT
The DNA here is from genome assembly GCF_012349115.1 of Rhizobium ruizarguesonis. Classification (GTDB taxonomy): domain Bacteria; phylum Pseudomonadota; class Alphaproteobacteria; order Rhizobiales; family Rhizobiaceae; genus Rhizobium; species Rhizobium ruizarguesonis. The sequence continues at coordinate 305,976 of NZ_PQIG01000067.1, read as the reverse complement.
GGTGGGGTGGGCCGGTATGCGCGGCCTCGTTACGCTGGCGACGGCCTTCGCGCTCCCCGCCGACTTTCCGGAACGAGACCTGGTCGTGCTGACGGCCTTCGCGGTGGTGCTCGCAACCCTGGTCATTCAGGGGGCGACCCTGGCACCGATGATCCATTTCCTGAAACTCGGTCGGCAGGCAGAAGTCCAGGATGAACTCAAGGCGGCCCGAAGATCGCTCGCCGAAGCGGCCTTTCAGCGGCTTGAGAAGGAGGGCGGCACTGAAGCCGAAGCGATACGGACGATCTGCAAGGATCATTGGACTGCATCAACCGATGCAAACAAGACCTCGCCGCTCGATCGCCGCCGCCACCTGACGATCGCCGCCGTTCTTGCCCAGCGCCAGCGGCTCGAGGAATTGCGCGACACAGACCAGATCGGCGCGACGCAATATCTCGAGCTGCAGGAAGACCTGGACTGGAAGCAGCTTTCCGTCGGCTCCGATGAAGATCGCCGCATCACAGAAAGCTAGATCCGATAAGGCAGTTGTCGATGCCAACGCGATCGGCATCAAAGGGTCTGTTCTCCGTCAGCCCAGCATTTCCAACGAGGTGGGACGCATTACTCGATATCCTTCAGTGCGTCGAGTGGGCCGGTCAGTGCCGTGCGGGGTGGGACGAGCGTCGGCCGCACCAGATGCGTGATTGGCGCGCCGCGGTCTGCATCGAGGATCGCAAACCCCTTGGTGATCATCGCCTCGCTGTCCTGCCGGATCATGAAGACGGGGAAAGGCAGGAAGGAGCCGAAGGGATCGTAATCGTAACAGCCGACGATGATGTCGGCGAAGGTCTCGTGCGGGTGCAGCGCGAGGAAGCGCATCAGCCCTTCGAGATTGATTGAGGAATTGACGAAGAATGCGCGCGGCAGCTTTCCGTGGCCTTCGTAGAAGGTTTCGAAGGCGCGGGCAGTCATGGCAGGGGAATAGCCGGTCGGCTGGATGCAGACGTCCGGATCTGCGCCCAGCAGTGCGCGCTTTACGTCGCGGAAACCGCGAATTCGCTCATGGCTGGCATGATCGTTGCGGCCGCCGAAGAGGTACAGATCGTCAGGTGAAAGCGGTCCATCCTCCTGCGCGCGCTCGATGATCGCCTGCGTCAGCATGCGCGCACCTTCACAATTGTCGCTGATGATCGACGGCGCCAGCGTGCCGGGCAGATCGATGTTGACGTGTTTCAGCCCTGCCTTTTCGCAGACCTTGTGCACGCCATCCGGATCGGTTGCGCCGGCGATGAAAAGTTCGTCGATGGAATAGGAGATCAGTGTCTCGACGACCTGGCGCTCCTCCTCCGGGTCGCGACAGGCGCTGACGACGAGGGGGCACTGGCCGCGGCTTCTGACCTGCGCCTCGAAAGACTGCGCCATGGAGGAGAAATAACGGTTGTCGTGCACCGGCAGCAGAAGACCGACGAGGCCGGAGCGGGACGAACGCAGGCCGCGGGCCTGCAGATTTGCCGTATAGCCGTGCTCGTTTGCCAGGTTCTGAATCAGCTGCGCCGTCGCCTCCTTGATACGCCGTTTCCGCCAGCTTCCGTTCAGCACGGCGCTCACGGTGGAAGGCGACGCACCCGATAGGATCGAGAGATCGTAGATCGTCGCCTTCTTCTTGCTGATGTCGGTCATATATCGCCTTTCCTTTGTCGCTTCCCTTAGAAACAAACCCCTCTTGACGAAAGCCCCACCTTGATCGATAGTCATTGCACCATCGATTGTGCAAAAAAGAAAGATCGATTGTGCAAAAGATGGTTCGCCGGAGGAGGCGGGACGGGAGGCAAGGGTATTCCCTCGCCAAGAAGCAACCAGGAACAACCTGCCGCAAGCCGGCCGGTGGTCGTCGTTCGTATGAGCGACCTTGAGGAGGAGTGAAGATGAGGAGACTTATCGCAGCGGCATTTGCCGCATCGCTGTCGCTTGCCGGGGCGGTGGTCGCGTTTGCAGAGGACGCACCGAAGGTCGGCATTGTCGTCAAGATCGGCGGCATTCCATGGTTCAATGCGATGGAGGCCGGGATCAAGGAACAGGGCCAGAAACTCGGCGTCGATGCCTTCATGATCGGCCCGACCAGCGCCGACCCGGCGCTGCAGGTGCGCGCCATCGAAGATCTGATCGCCCAGGGCGTCAAGGTCATCGGCGTGGTGCCCAACGATGCCAAGGTGCTCGAGCCCGTGCTCACCAAGGCGCAGGCCGCCGGCATCAAGGTCATTACGCATGAATCGCCCTCGCAGAAGGGCGCCGACTGGAATTTCGAACTCGCATCGGCCACCGGCTTCGGTGAAGCGCATGGCAAGCTGCTCGCCGAGAAAATGGGCGGCAAAGGCGAATATGCCGTCTTCGTCGGTTCGCTGACCGTGCCGCTCCACAATGCCTGGGCGGACGCCGCAATTGCCTATATCAAGGCAAACTACCCAGACATGAAACTCGTCGGCGAGCGCTACGGCGTGGCGGAAGACGTCGACAAGAGCCGCTCGACGGCGCTCGATCTCATCGCTGCGCATCCGGATCTGACCGGCTTCCTCGCCTTCGGCAGCCAGGGTCCGATCGGCGCCGGGCGCGCTATCGAGGAACGCCGCAAGACGGGCAAGATCTTCGTGCTCGGCCCGTTCTCGCCAGGCCAAGGCCAGAAGCTGATCAAATCAGGTGCGATATCGGGCGGCTTCATGTGGAATCCGAAACAGGCCGGCGAAGTCTTCGTCACGCTCGCCGATCGCCTGATCAAGGGCGAGAGCGTCAAGGAAGGTGATGACATTCCGGGTCTCGGCGTGATCAAGCCGGTCGGCAACGACATCATCGTCGATCAACTGCTGCCGATCAACAAGGATACGGTCGACGACCTGGCCGCAATGGGCCTCTGAAGAGGCCCCCTCCCCGGGTGTCGGGCCGGTCGACGTGGACCGGCCCGACGTTCGGGAAAAAGAGCGGTATCCGGCCATGGCTGGACCATTGACCTTTCATGGCATTCGACTGGACAGGCAACCGGCATGAGCATGGCAACGGATGATGGTGTGAAGGCCCAGCCGCTTCTTTCGCTTCGCGGCATCAACATGACATTCGGCGGTGTGAAGGCGCTGAAAAATGTCTCCTTCGAAGTCTTGCCTGGCGAGGTGCATTGCTTGGCCGGCGAGAATGGTTCCGGCAAGAGTACCCTTATCAAGGTGATCTCCGGCGTCTATCGGCCCGCAGACGGCGCCGAGATCGTCTTCGACGGCGAGACGATATCCCACATGACGCCAGGCATGGCCCAGTCCCGCGGCATCCAGATCATCTGGCAGGACCTCGCGCTCTTTCCGGAGATGAGCGTGGCTGAGAATATCGCCTTCCAGACCCTTTCCGGTTCGCGCCCGCGCTTCGTCAACTATGCCGCGATCCGCGCAATAGCCGAGGAGGCGCTTGCCCGGCTTGGCGTCACACTCGACGTCGACAGACCCCTCAAGGACTTCGCCATCGCGCAGCGCCAGATCGTCGCCATTGCCCGCGCGCTGGTCGGAGAGGCCCGGATCGTCTTCATGGACGAGCCGACCGCCTCGCTCACCCAGTCGGAGACTGATAATCTGCTGGCGATCGTGCGCACGCTGTCGGCTTCGGGCGTTGCCGTGGTCTTCGTCAGCCATCGCCTTGCGGAAGTGCTGGAAATTTCCTCGCGCATCACGGTGCTGCGCGATGGCGCGCTGGTCGGGGTCTATCCGGTGGAGGGCATGACCCAGTCTCAGATCACCGAGCTGATGACCGGGCGCACCTTCGACCAGAATGTTCGCGCCCGCGACGTATCGCAGAACCCGGTCCTGCTTTCTGTCAGCAAGCTTTCCCGGCCCGGCGAGTTCGAGGACATCTCCTTTGATCTGCGCCATGGCGAGACGCTCGGGATCACCGGCCTGCTCGGCTCCGGGCGCACCGAACTTGCGCTCACGCTGTTCGGCATGCGCCGGCCCGCAGCCGGCACGATTATGCTGGAGGGAAGGCCGGTGCGCTTTGCCTCCAACCGCGAGGCGATCACATCAGGCGTCGCTTATCTCTCCGAAGACCGCCTTTCGCTCGGTCTCAACCAGCCGCAATCCATCGCCGACAATCTGGTCATGGCCTCGCTCAACCGCATCTTGGGTGGCCGGCTCATTTCGCCGGAAAAGAAGCGCTCGCTGGTCGCACGCTGGATCGCCGATCTCGGCGTCAAGATCGGCAAGCAGGACGATGCGATCTCGACGCTTTCGGGCGGCAACCAGCAGCGCGTCGCGATCGCCAAATGGCTCGCCACCGATCCGAGGGTCTTGATCCTCGATGCCCCCACGGTCGGCGTCGATGTCGGCGCACGCGCCGGCATCTTCGAAATCGTTGCACGTCTCGCCGAGGCGGGGCTTGCGATCATCCTGATTTCGGACGAGGTGCCGGAGGTCTATTTCAACGCCGATCGGATCATCCATATGGAAAAGGGCCGCATCGCCGGCTGGCACGATCCGCGCGCGACCACACTGAAGGACCTGGAGGCGGCGGTCTATGCGTAAGCTGTTCCTGTCCCATACGACCGAATTCGTGCTGTTTGCCGTCATCATCGCGATGAGCGTTGCCCTGGCCTTTATGACCGACCGTTTCTTCACGCTCGGCAATGTCTTCGACCTGCTCAATATCAGCGCGGTCAACATCATCTTCGCCGTGGGCCTGCTCGTGGTGCTGATATCAGGTGGGATCGACATCTCCTTCGCCGTCGCCGCCTCGATCGTGCAATATGTCACTGCACTTGCGCTCGAGCGGATCGGCGGGGGTGGATGGGTATCCGGCTTCCTGATCGCGGCCGGAATCGGCATCGTGCTCGGCGTGATCAACGCCTTCCTGATCCACCGCTTCCGGATCATCTCGATCGTCGCGACGATCGCGACCTTCAACGTCTATTTCGGCCTGCTGATGTTCTTCACCAAGGGCGTGTCGATCTACAATCTGCCCGACTGGCTGACGACCCGCGTCATCATTTACGAGCGCGAAATGGCCGATGGGAGCTGGGCCGAGATCACGTTGCCGGTCGTCGTCATGGCCGTCTGCACGCTCGCCACCTGGTTCTTCATTACCCGCACGACGACCGGCCGGCAGCTCTATGCCTTCGGCGACAATCCGGAAGGCGCGCGCCGCTTCGGCATCAATATCGGCGCCATGCAGTTCATCGCCTTCGGCTGGCTTGGACTGATGGCAGGCATCGCCGGGCTCATGCAGGCGCATTATGCGCAGGAGGTCGTACCGAACGCACTTTATGGCCGCGAGCTTGATGTCCTGGCTGCTGTGGTGCTCGGTGGGGCGCGGCTGGGCGGCGGCAAGGGCTCCGTGCTCGGTTGCGTGCTGGGCGTGCTGCTCGTCTCGATCACCCAGAACGGCCTCAACCTGATGGGCGTCTCGCCCTTCGCCTTCAAGATGATCGTCGGCGCAATCATCCTCGTTGCGATCACCTTGTCGAGCGCCCGCATCGGCAACCTGGTGCCGGTGTTTGCGACCCGCAAATCGACCGGTGACAGGCCTGCAGAAAGGGGAGAGAGCTGATGAACGCACTCGCCGCCCGCTTCAACGCCATCTTCGGGGCCGACATGGCCGGTCCCCTCGCCGCGCTGGCGGCCGTGCTCATCGTCTTCGGTTTCGCCTCGCCGCATTTCCTGACGGGCGCGACCTTCGGATCGGTCGCTTTTCAGCTTCCCGAGCTTGGCGTCCTGACGCTTGCCATGCTGATGCCGATCCTCACCGGCGGCCTCAACCTTGCGATCACCTTCACCGCCAACATCGCCGGCCTGACGCTCGCCTGGACGCTGCAGGCCAATGGCGGCATCGAAGCCGGTCCGGGCGCCTTCCTGCTCGGCTCGGCTCTGGCGCTTGCCGTCGGCGCCGCGAGCGGCCTGGTCATGGGCCTCGTCATCGCCTTTACCCGCGCCCATCCGATCCTCGTTTCGCTGTCGATGATGATCTTCCTACGCGGCCTCGGCGAGTTCCTGACGCGCGGCGGCGATATCTCGGGCTTCCCCACCTTCATCGCTCCGATCGGCCACGGCAGCATCCTCGGCCTCCCGGTACCGTTGTTGATCCTGATCGCCTGCGTGATCGCCAGCCACATCCTGCTCTCGCGTTCCAAGCTCGGCTTTTCCACCTACATGATCGGCTCCAATATCGAGTCTGCCCGCTATTCCGGCATCAACACCCGCAAAATCCTGGTGCTGGTCTACATGCTCTCCGGCGTGATGGCTGCGGTTGCCGGCATCATCATGCTTGCGCGCTTCAATTCGGTGCGCGTCGGCCACGGCGAGTCCTATCTGCTGATCACCGTGCTCGCCTGCTTCCTCGGCGGCATCAATCCATTCGGCGGCTTCGGCCGCGTCCTGCCCGTCTTTGTGGCGCTCATCGTACTGCAGCTTCTCTCTTCGGGGCTCAACCTGCTCGGCGCCAACCAGCACCTCACCACTGCCGTCTGGGGCATCCTGCTCATCGTCGTGATGGTGCTGCGATGGTTCTCGGCCAAGTTCATCAGAATCGTGCAATAGGAGATACGATCATGGAAGGTTTCGGCGTTCACACCAGCATGTGGACCATGAACTGGGACCGCGCAGGCGCCGAGAAGGCGATTGCCGGAGCGGTGCACTACAAGATGGATTTCATCGAGATCGCGCTGCTCAATGCGCCTGCCGTCGATGCCAAACACACCCGCGACCTGCTTGAAAAGAACAAGCTGCGGGCCGTCTGCTCGCTCGGCCTGCCGGAGCATGCCTGGGCCTCCGTCCGCCCGGAGGCAGCAATCGAGCACTTGAAGGTTGCGATCGAAAAGACCGCTGACATGAACGGGGAAGCTCTGTCCGGCGTCATCTTCGGCGGCATCGGCGAGCGCACCGGCGTGCCGCCGACGCAAGGTGAATACGACAACATCGCCAAAGTGCTCGACGTTGCGGCAAAACATGCGAAGAAGTACGGCATCCAACTCGGCGTCGAAGCTGTGAACCGCTACGAGAACCACCTGATCAACTCGGCGCAGCAAGCCGTCGACATGGTGGAGCGTGTCGGCGCGGATAACATCTTCGTTCACCTCGACACCTACCACATGAATATCGAGGAAAAGGGTGCGGCAAACGGCATCCTGATCGCCCGCGACCACCTAAAATATATCCACCTTTCCGAGAGCGACCGCGGTACGCCGGGCTATGGCAACATTCCGTGGGATGCGATCTATGCCGCGCTTGCCGCAATCGGCTTCAAGGGCGGGCTTGCGATGGAAAGCTTCATCAACATGCCGCCCGAGGTCGCCTATGGCCTGGCCGTCTGGCGCCCCGTTGCACGCGATATGGAAGAGGTCATGGACAAGGGCCTGCCGTTCCTGCGCAATAAGGCGGAACAATACGGTCTCATCTGACCCGGTGCCGGATATTCCGGATTCCACTGCTGGCCGACTGCCATCAACCACAAGCCATAACAGCCAGCGGCCGCACGTGTCTGGCTGAAGAGTTCTCGCCATCGCCGGCAAGGGGCATGACGCCCCGTCTCTTCAACACAGGCCTGAATTTCATTCGGCTCACGCATGCGAAATGACTCTTGAGAAATATCATACTCGTTGTGATATTGTTATTATTGCTTGTTACGTTCCTCCTCCTATGCCATTTTGCCTATTAAAATAAGACGCTTGAACGGCTCACGCCCGGGCTCTAGTTTCGAAGAGATGGCGGCGTTTCGATCGACCATCGATATGGGGGAATCTTGGATGGCACGCATTACGCTGAGGCAACTGCTCGACCATGCTGCGGAGGAAGGCTACGGCGTTCCCGCTTTCAACATCAACAACATGGAGCAGGCGCTCGCCATCATGGAAGCCGCGGACGCGTGTCAGGCGCCGGTTATCATGCAGGCGTCGCGCGGAGCACGCGCCTACGCCCATGACATCATGCTGAAGCACATGATGGATGCCGTCGTTGAGATCTATCCGCATATTCCGGTTTGCGTGCATCTCGATCACGGCAACGATCCCTCCAACTGCATGACGGCGATCCAGGCGGGCTTCACCTCGGTGATGATGGATGGTTCACTGAAGGCGGACGCCAAGACGCCCGCCGACTGGGCCTATAATGTCGGCGTCACCAAGATGGTGACCGATATGGCGCATTTCGGCGGCATCTCGGTGGAAGGTGAACTCGGCGTTCTCGGTTCTCTGGAGACCGGCATGGGCGAGGCCGAGGACGGCCACGGCGCCGAGGGCAAGCTTTCGCATGACCAATTGCTGACCGATCCGGACGAAGCCGTGAAGTTCGTGCGCGAAACCAAGGTCGATGCGCTCGCCATCGCGATGGGCACATCGCATGGCGCTTACAAGTTCACCCGCAAGCCGGACGGTTCGGTGCTGGCGATGAACGTCATCGAAGAAATTCACCGTAAGCTCCCGAACACGCATCTCGTCATGCATGGCTCGTCCTCGGTCCCGATCGAGCTGCAGGAGATCATCAACAAATATGGCGGTCAGATGAAGCCGACATGGGGAGTGCCGGTCGAGGAAATCCAGCGCGGCATCAAGAATGGCGTGCGTAAGGTCAATATCGACACCGATGGCAGAATGGCGATGACCGGTCAGATCCGCCGCGTGCTGCAGGAGGACCCAAGCGAGTTCGATCCGCGCAAATATCTGAAGCCGGCGATGGCGGCGCTGACCAAGCTCTGCAAGGAGCGCTTCGAACAGTTCGGCACTGCCGGTATGGCCGGCCGCATCACGCCCCTTCCCGTTTCGGAAATGGCCAAGCGTTACAAGTCCGGTTCTCTCGATCCGGCTTTCTCCTGAAACTGGGCTAGAGCATGATGCCGAAAAGTGTGAAGCGGTTTTCGGACGACATCATGCTCTAACTATATAATGGAGAACAGGATTCAGATTTTAGGCCGACCCGGCCTAAAATCATCCTGTTCTAGCCTGCGGCCGGGCGCGGTGCCTTTTCCGGCTCGGCGGCAACCTTGCCTGTCAGTGCTTGGCCGTGGAAGCGGCTCAGCTGGCTGACAACGTCCTGAATTTCGCTTGCCGTTCGTTCGGCATTCCAATCGAGCGCTGCCCCGGCAACGCCGGCGATTTCCTGCAAGCCTTCCAGCGTCAACCGACCCTCGATCGCAAGCGTCGTGCGGCGCATCACGATGTCCGACAGGTGGATAGCGAGTTCATTCCGGGCGATCCAGTCGACCTCGCGGAGACTGTAACGCGGCGCACCCGTCAGGCGCTGTTCGTCGGTATAGCTTGAAACAGAAGAAAGCAGGGCTGCGGCCGTCGTGCCGTAGCGGCGGAGCAGTTCGTCAGCACGCTCGGCGGCGACGCCGCTGCGTGACGCGGCATCGCTGATCCAGGCGTTACGCTGCTCGGCATTAGCCGGAAAGGCCTTGCCGCCGCCGATCGCTAGATAGCGTGTCGACTGGCTGCGGCGGCGCTGCAGCCGGGAGAGAACGGTGTCGGCAACCTCTTCCGCAAAGCCGCGGAACGTCGTCCACTTGCCTCCGACCAGCGAAATGATCGGAAAAGGTCTGCCCTTCTCTGGCTCCTTCACCGGCGCGGAGTGATCGCGGCTGATCAACCCCGGTGCGGCCGCATCCGATGCCGGCAGCGGGCGGATACCGCTATAGCTGTAGACGATCTGGTCGCGATCGAAGCGGAGCGTCGGCAGTAGCGAGCGGACGCTTTCGAGGAAATACTCGGTTTCCGGCTCTTCGCAGCGGACATTGTCCGGATCATCCGCCGGAATGTCGGTCGACCCGACCAGTGCCAGCCCGAGATAGTCGTAGACGAGGCAGATGCGACCGTCGTCGGCCTCAAAATAGATCATATGGCCGTTGAGGCTTCGCACCAATTCGGGATGGTCAAGCAGGATATGGGAACCCTTGGTGCCGCCGATCAGGCGCGATGGAGCGCCGAGCAAAGTGTTGACGTGATCGATCCAGGGACCTGCCGCATTAACGACCAGCTTGGGAGCAACGGTGACATCGCGACCATCGGGCAGCCGGAAGGTCAAACGCCCATCTGAAACGGCAGCCAGTGTCGCGAAATTTGCCGCGAGGCTCCTCGTATTCGCATCGAGACCATCGCTCACGAGCTCATAGACGAGCCGCTCCGGCCTGCTGATCTTGGCATCGTAGTAGATGCCGCCGGCGACGATGGCGGGGGTGACATGCGGCATTTCCTTGCGCGCTTGTTTCTTCAGGATCAGCCGGTGGCGCGGCATGACCTGGTCGCGTGAACCGAAAAAGTCGTAGAGCCGAAGCCCGATCTTGATGAGAACGGCACCACGGCTGCGTGGCGCCGTCTTCGACCCGAAGAGCGTCCGTATCGCTGCCCAGATACCACGGGTCCAGGAAAAGACCGGAATGAAGGTCGGCAGCGGCTCGACGCAATGCGGCGCGTTCTTGAGCAGGAGGTTGCGCTCAAGCGTCGACTGCGCAACCAGTCCGAACTCACCCGTTTCCAGATATTTCAGGCCGCCGTGAATGAGCCGCGATGGTGCAGCGCTCGTGCCGGAACCAAAATCGGCCTTGTCGACGATCAGGCAATTGACACCCTGTATCGAGAGGTCGCGGAACAGGCCGGCGCCGTTGATGCCCGCCCCGATGATCAAAACGTCGATATCGTTCTCGCCGAGATTCGAGAAGCGCTGCTGCAAATCGGGGGTCATGCTCATCGTCCTAAATTGCCCGCCGCAGCAGGCATTTGTCTTTTCAGTTTGCCGATTGCTCCGGCGCAAGCGCGGCAATCCTAGGCCAAAGGGGGATCATCGCGTCGGCAATCTCGCGGAACACCTGGTAACGCTTTTCATAATCCGCGCTGCGCGCTGCATCGGGCCGGCAAGTCTTTGCGATGGAGGCAGTGTCGCGCGGATCGCTCTGCGGGTCGGCGAAGACCCCGGCGCCCGACCCGGCACAAAGCGCAGCACCCCAGGCGGCCGCCTCATCCGTCTCGGTTACCGTGACCGGCATGCCAAGCACATCGGCAAACATCTGCACGACGGCAGGATTGCGCGAGACGCCACCGGCGAGCCGCGCCTGATCGAAGGCAAAGCCGTCGCGAAGCGCGTCGACATGAATGCGATGATTGAAAGCGATGCCCTCAAGCACGGCGCGCAGCATGTCGCCGCGGTCGTGCCATCCACCGAGCCCGAAGAAACCGGCGCTGGCTGCTGCGCCATAAGGCGAGCCGAACAGATAGGGATGGAAGAGCGCCGTCGAGGGGCGTTCGAAAGCGGCATCGATCTCGGGCGCCAGCAGGCCATGGATCGAGTTGCCTTGCACCTCGCCATTCTTCCGTTCGGCAGCGCAGAGCGTGTCCAGAAACCAGTCGTAATTCGCTGTCGATGCCGGGGAGATCGACATGCTGTTCCAGATGCCGGGTGCAATCCCGTTGCGGCAGAACCAGCGCCGGTCGACACGTGGTTCCGACGAAAGCGTCTCGTTGATCGAATAGGTCCCGGCAATGACCGCGACAACACCCTCGGCATAGCCCCCTGCCCCGAGCGCCGAGGCCGTGACGTCGTGCAGGCCGGCAACGACAGGCGTTCCTTCGGCAAGGCCCGTCAGTTGCGCGGCTTCACGCGTCACGCGTCCGACGATCTGGTCTGAGCGCGAGGCTGGTGGCAGGGCGTGGACGAGATCCTCCAATCCAAACAGCCGAAGGGCGTCCTCACTGTAGTTCTGCGTTTTGACATTGGTGAAGGAGGTGCTGGCTTCGGTGCGGTCCGTACCGATGATCCCGGTCAGGCAGAACCGCAGCCAGTCCTTGCAGCTGATGAAATGGCCGATGCGCTTGTAGCGCTCAGGCTCCATTTCGCGGATCCAGGCAAGCAATGCAGATGGCGCGGAGACGTGCGGGATCTGCCCCGTCAGTTCGATCGCCAGGTCGGCGACGTCGCTTTTCGTCCACCGGTCGACGATCGCCCCTGCCCGGCTGTCCAGCGAGAGAATGGCCCGGCCAAGCGGCTTCCGGGCGTGATCGAGCAGGTAGATGCCGTCTCCATGCGCGGTAGCGGCAATGCCCTCTATGTCGCTTGCCGGTCGCCCGCTGAGCGAAATCGCTTCGCGGATGGCATCGGCCGTCGCGTTCCACAATTCATCCATGTCGCGCTCGATATGGCGGGCCTTCGGAATGAACTGCGTAACGCGGCGCCGGGCGGCTGCAAGCGGCGTGCCATCGATATCGAAGATGACCGCCTTTGTGACGGTCAAACCACTATCGATCCCGAGCAGTGTCGGCATTCAGGTTTACCTCATGACGAGCAACTGGCCCACGCCGTCAGGAGCGCCCTCCGGCGCCCTTGGCGATGACCACGTTGATATCTCTGGACCGCATGCGGTCGATGTGCACCGGCTGGGTCTTGTCGTCGACGATAACGACGTCGAACTCATCCAGTGCTGCGAAACTGTGGAGTGCGCGCCGTTCGAACTTGGTATGATCGGCAAGCAGGATGCGTTTTACGGAACAATCGAACATGGCCCGCTTGGTATCGACTGTTTCAGGAGACTGGTGCAGCACCGTGCCGTCGCTGATCGCCGACATCGAGATGAACGCGACATCTGCCCTGAGAGCCTTGATCTCGTTGATGGTCATGCGACCCATGAAGGCGTTGCACCAATTGTAATACTGGCCGCCAAGGGCGAGCAGCGTCACGTCGTGCAGGCCCGTCAGCGCATTCATCAGCGTCAGGGAATTGGTGATTGCCGTGACCGGCGCCTTCGAAGGCAGATGTGCCGCCATCTGAAGAACCGTGGTCGAGTCATCGAAAAAGATCGCCTGTCCCGGTTCGACGAATTGCATTGCCGCCTCGGCAATCAGCTTCTTTTCCACCGACTGACGGTTCGAGCGATAGACGTCGCTGGATTCGATGAGATTGGTCGCCGCCGCCGTGACGATACCGCGCGTCTTCCTGAAGAGGCCGCGGCTGACGAGTTCATCGACATCGCGGTGAGCCGTCATCAGGCTGATCCCAAAACGGTCTGTCAGGTCTTCAATCCGCATCGAGCCTTCACCCATAACGGCCTCTGCAATCATGCGGCGGCGCGCGATCTGGCGCGTCTGCCGGCTGTCGCTGGTGAGCTGGTCCAACAGATCGTCGTCCCGGCTGGTCTTCTGTGTCACGGGTCACTCCTGTCGCTGAATTATGGATCCCAGCTTCGTACAGTGATTGCCGCGCCAAGGCAAAAAGGCGAAACGCAACCGGCGGTTGGACCGTCGGCCATCGCTTCCAGCATGAAAATGAGGGCGCTCTAACGAGCGCCCTTTTACCGTTTACTGCGCCAGAACGAACGGGCCGGTGTATTTGTCGATGTTGTCCTTGGTGATCAACAGGCAATCGAAGAGCTGCTTCTCGCTCTTGGCGCCCGTGTTGCCCGTCTTGATCAGGTTGTCGGCCTGCTTGACGGCTTCTTCGGAGAAGACGGCAACCGGTTGGAGGACGGTGTATTGGAGTTCGCCCGCCTTGATGGCAGCAACGGCATCCGGCGAACCGTCGAAGCCGCCGACCTTCACATTGGCGAGCTTGCCGGCTTCCTTGAGTGCGGCGATCGCACCGAGCGCCATTTCGTCATTGCCCGAGATGACGCCGACGATATCCGGGTTGGCCTGCAGCATGGACTGCATCTTGTTGTGGCCCTGGGTGCGGTCCCAGTTGGCAACTTCCTTGGCGACCTTCTTCAGATCCGGATACTGCGAAAGGACAGTCTCGTAGCCATTCGACCGTGTTGCAGCGTTGTTGTCGGAAGGAGCGCCGAAGAGTTCGGCATAGTTGCCCTTGTCGCCGATCGCTTCGACCCATTGCTGTGCGCCGAGGGCGGCACCCTGTGCGTTGTTGGAAACAAGCTGCGCCTTCGCCAGGCCTTCCTGGTTGATTTCGGCGTTGACGAGGAGGACCGGGATGCCGGCAGCAACGGCCTTCTTGACCGCACCGACGGAACCGTCGGCGTTTGCCGGGTCAAGGATGATCGCCACCGACTTGTTGGTGATCGCCGTATCGATCAGGTTGCTTTCGGTATTGGTGTCACCCTTGTGGGCGTTGACCGAGGCCGTGTAGCCCAGCTTTTCGGCAGTTGCCTTGGCGACGTTGCCTTCCGTCAGCCAATAGGGATTCGACGGATCGTTGACGATGATCGTCATCATGCCCGCTGCCCAAGCGGAGCTTGCCAGAAGCGGTGCTACGGCCGCGGCGGCCAGAAGTATGCGCATGCCTTTCTTAAACATAGTCTCTCTCCCATTTGTGAGTTCAGTTATTGCCGGGGATCCGGCAGTGCTTTCCCCAATCGGCTTCGTGGACTCCAGCCTGCCGTCGTGGATAAGTTTCAGTCTCAGCCGTCAGGACGATTTGACCCGGCGGCCGTATTGGATGCTGTTCATGAGGACGGCGAGAACGATCACCGCGCCGGTGAATACGGTCTGCCAGTAGGCCGAGACGCCGATGATCACGAGGCCGTCCGAAAGGAAACCGATGACGAAGGCGCCGAGCATGGTGCCGCGGACGGTACCGCGGCCGCCGGTCAGCGCCGCACCGCCGATGACCACGGCTGCGATCGCCGTCAGCTCGTAGGTTGTGCCTGCCGTCGGACCGGCGGAGGTCAGCTGCGAGGAGAGGACCAGGCCGGCGATCGCAGCACAGACGCCCGAAAGCACATAGACGATGATCTTCACGCGCTTGACCGGGACGCCGGAGAGATCGGCGGCACGCTCGTTCCCACCTGAGGCGTAGAGCCAGCGGCCGAAGGCGGTGCGGCTCAGCACGATGCCGCAAATGATGGCGAGAACCGCAAGCACGATGACCCCGATCGGAATACCTGCGAGCCGGTTGAAGCCGAGCCAGTCGAAGCCGGTATTGCCGAGTTCCGGACGGCCGCCGAGGTTATTGTAGGTCAGGCCGTTGGTCATCAAGAGCGCGATACCGCGGGCCACGTAGAGCACGCCGAGCGAGGCGACGAAGGCCGGCACCTTGAGGTAGGCGATCAACACGCCGTTGACCGCACCGACCAGCGCACCGAGCGCACATGTGATGACGACGACGGCCCAGACCGGCGGATAGAGGATGACGCCGAAATAGGTGAGCGTGACGCCGTGCATCAGGAAACCGGCGATGCAGCCTGCAAGCCCCAGTGTCGAGCCGACCGACAGATCGATGCCGCCATTCAGGATGACGAGCAGCATGCCGATCGCCAGAATGCCGAAGATCGCGACGTGCGACGCCATGATCAGGAAGTTGTTCAGCGTGAAGTAATAGGGCGACAGGAACGAGAAGACCGCGATGATGACGATCAGCGCGAAGAAGGCCCGGCCTTCCAGGATGAGACGCACGATATTGGTATTGCGCTTCTGCCCGCTGGAAACTGATTTCTTTTCGGTGATGTTCGTGACTGACATAATCAGTGCTCCATAATCCAGGCTAGTGCGCGACCACGGCTTCGCCGGAGGCGGCCATGATCTTTTCCTTGGTGACATCCGAGCCGAACTCGGCCGATATCCTGCCGCGATGCATGACGATGATGCGGTGCGCGATGCTCAGGCATTCATTGACTTCGGACGTCGAATAGATGACCGCCAATCCCTGCTTGGCGCGCTCTGCAAGCAACTTGAAAACTTCCGCCTTGGCGCCGATGTCGATGCCGCGGCTTGGCTCATCGAGCAGGATGACCTTCGGCTGGGTTGCCAGCATCTTGCCGATAACGACCTTCTGCTGGTTGCCGCCGGAGAGCGAGCCGATTGAAGCCGCACCGCCATCGGTTTTCACATGCACCCGCCGGATCGCGTCATTGACGAGATCGCGCTCCCGATGGCCGGAGGTGAAAAGCCCTTTGGTGAAGGCGCGGATACTCGCAAGCGACAGATTGGAGCCGACCGTCATCGTCTGGACGAGACCGTCGCGCTGGCGATCTTCGGGCACGAGCACGAGACCGCTGGCAATGCGCCCGGCGATGCTGAGCCCACTGACGTCCTGTCCTTCGAGCAGAACCTGTCCGCCGCTTGCGCGCAGACGTCCGGCAATGCACTCGAGCAGTTCCGTGCGCCCGGCGCCCATCAGCCCGTAGATGCAGACGATCTCACCGGCACGCACCTTGAGAGACAGACGATCGACTGCATTATAGGCAGCGCCGGAAGGACCGGGGACACTGAGGTTTTCGATGGAAAGCGAGACGTTTCCGAACTGGTGACCTTGCGGCGGGCTGCCGAGGTCGAAATTCTCACCGACCATGTTGCGGACGATCCATTCGAGATCGATATCCTTGCGCTCGGCGTAGGCCGTCATGTTTCCGTCGCGCAGAACGACGGCGTGATTGGTGATCTGCAGCGCCTCTTCCAGATGATGCGAGATGTAGACGATCGACACGCCGCGGCTGGTCAGGTCGTGGATGACCTTGAAGAGCACTTCCACCTCCGTCGCGCTCAGCGCTGAGGTCGGTTCGTCCATGATCAGGATGCGCGAATTGACGGAGAGGGCTCGTGCAATTTCGACGATCTGCTGCTGGCCCAGGCGAAGATCCTCGACGCGGGTCTGCGGATCGATGTCTTCCTCGAGCTCTTCCATCAGCGCCCGGGTCTGACGCTCCTCTTCTGCGAAGTCGACGACACCACCTTTGATGATCTCCCGGCCCATGAAAATATTGTCGCGGACACTGAGATTGGGGGCGAGGCTGAGCTCCTGGTGAATGATGGAGATCCCGCACTCGCGCGCATGGGTCGACGAGCTGAAGCTGATCGGCGAGCCGTCGAGAATGATCTCGCCGGAGCTTGCCTGCGCCACACCCGAAAGGATCTTCATCAAGGTCGACTTGCCCGCGCCGTTCTCCCCGAACAACGTTGTGACCTGGCCGCGATGAATGTCGAAGTTCACCCCCTTCAGGGCGTGAACGCTGCCGTAGGATTTTGCGATGTTGCGGGCAGCGAGGACGACCTCGCCTTTCGCGCCGTTGCTGCGTTGCGGCTGGCTCATTTGAGCTCGACCTTCACCGGCGTGACGAGCCAGTTCTTCGGATTGATGAGCTTGAAGACGCCGACGACGGTCGCCTGCTTTCCGTCCAGGGCGTCAGCATCCAGGCCCGCAAAAACCGCCTTCTTCATCTCGTTATTGATGGCCGAGCCGGCATCCTGATACTGGATCTGGTTGGTGAACTGGCCGAATTCGATGGTGCCGGTTGCGTCGCGGAGGTCCGTGCCGTTGACCGCAGGACCGGTCTGGACACGGACCACCGTCTCGGGAGGCAGCCCATCGATCTTCATTTCGTTGGTGTTCGACTTGCGGGCGCCGAAAACGCCGGTCAGCGTGACGGGAATGACCGGTCCGGTGCTCGTCGCAGTGCCGTATTTCTCGGCCGCCGCCTTCTTGTCGGCGGCAATGGCGGCCGCGAGATCGGCGGCTGCAACGGCCCGCTCCTCGACATTAGCCTTGATTTTCGGAAACTGCTCGGCGCCGAAGGTTTCCGGAGAGAATGCTTGCTGACGGACATCGTTTTCGGAACCGATCTTGACGACCGTCGTATCGAACGCGATCGCTGCAACGACGATAACCGCCAACGCCGCGCTGACAAGGAGCCCGCGATTGCCGCTGCTCGGCTTTGATGCTGGATAATCGGGCGATGTACTCATGTCCGGACGGCCTTGGCTTGGAATGGCGAGATGGAGGGTTAGCGCGACGATGATCGCAGGCGGGCTGAAGCATTGCGTCGCACCGGAACATAAGCCGGCGGGCCACCCGCAAGAGCACAACTCTGGACGAAAATTCGCATTGGAAGCCTCCTCAACAAGACCGGCGGCCGTCTCCTCCAACCGCCTGGCCCTGCAAATTCTCCATCAGGAAGCGCACTTCCGTGATAGAAGTATGTTATTTATGCCGCAAATGATGTTATAAATTTTACGAACTGTCAACGGCACTTTCGCAGCAACTCGATTAAAAGGCACGGCCTCACATCTTGTTCATCACGCTGCGGCGCAGCAAAAAGTGGCCGGAAATGCAATCGCCTTCACACTTGTCATTCGATCGAACGATGCAAGCATCTATTTGTTTTTCATTCAAAAAATCACAGATCGAGCATCGCGCGCACCGCCGTTTTCCATGCCACACGCCGATAGCTCGACAGCGCGGAAGTAAACTCCTTGCTCCTCTATTTTAAATGAAAAAAATTACATCGCTAGAAAAATCTTACTGGCATTATGGTATCTTTATGTTATGTTTCCGAGCGAGCTTAGGGAGGTTTCGGCTGCGCGCCAGATCTGGGATTTGTCAAAGGCGGCGCGCTTGTCGTTGCCCGTGGAAGGGCCGAAGTTGGCAGCCGGATGCATCATCCCAGAGAATTCAGGGATTGGGAGGACTTCAGATGAATTTGATGCGCGTATTGCCCGCCGTGGGGCTTGCGGTGGTGACGAGATAGGCCTGCAATGATATCGACCCAGAAGATCATCATTGGCATAGATGCCGGCACCTCGGTCATCAAGGCCGTCGCCTTCGATCCGTCCGGACGCCAGATTGCCACGGCCTCCGTTCGCAACAGATACACCACCGGAGACGATGGCTCGGCAACGCAGTCGCTGGATCAGACCTGGCTCGATTGCGCCAGCGCGTTGCGTGGCCTTAGCGAAAAAGTCCCTGATCTTGCATCCCGCACCGCAGCCATCGCCGTCACCGGACAGGGCGACGGCACCTGGCTCGTCGGCCGCGGCAATACGCCGGTCGCCGATGCCTGGCTGTGGCTCGACGCGCGTGCTGCGCCGACGGTTACGGCACTTGCCGGCGGAACCCAGAACCGTGCCCGCTTCGAGGCAACGGGCACCGGCCTCAACACTTGCCAGCAGGGCGCGCAACTTGCCCATATGGATCGCTTCACGCCGGATCTTCTCGACCAGGCGGAGACGGCGCTGCACTGCAAGGACTGGCTCTATCTCAACCTCACAGGCGTGCGGGCGACCGATCCGTCCGAGGCGAGTTTCACCTTCGGCAATTTCAGAACGCGCCAGTATGATGCAGTGGTGATCGACGCGCTCGGCCTTGACCACAGGCGCGGGCTGCTGCCCGAAATCATCGACGGCAGCGAGATCGCCCACCCGCTGACATCGGAGGCGGCGAAGGCCTGTGGACTTCTGACCGGAACGCCGGTCTGCCTCGGCTATGTCGACATGGTGATGACGGCGCTTGGTGCAGGCGTGCGCAGCAGCGCTCGCAACGCCGCCTGCTCGACGATCGGCTCGACCGGCGTGCACTTGCGCGCCAAGTCCGTTGCCGACGTTCAGCTCAATCGTGAGGGCACCGGCTATGTGATCGCCCTGCCCATCCCCGGCATCGTCACCCAGGTCCAGACGAATATGGGCGCCACGATCAACATCGACTGGATCCTCGATGTCGCCGCCTATCTGATGGCCGAGGCAGGCAAGCCTGCTTCGCATGCAGACCTCATTGCGCGCATCGACGGCTGGTTTGCAGAAAGCCGACCGGGGGCGGTGCTTTACCACCCCTACATTTCAGAAGCGGGCGAACGTGGGCCTTTCGTCAACGCCAATGCGCGCGCGGGCTTCACCGGGCTTTCAATGCGTCACGGTTTCCCCGACCTGCTGCGCGGCGTGGTCGAAGGGTTGGGGCTTGCGACGCGCGACTGCTACGCGGCGATGGGCGCGATGCCCGAAGAGCTGCGGCTCACGGGCGGGGCAACACGCTCCGTCGCCCTTCGCCGCTCACTCTCGGCCGCCGTTAACGCACCGATCCGCCAGTCGCGCCGCGAGGAGACGGGGGCGGCCGGGGTGGCGATGATGGCCGCGGTGGCTGTCGGCGTCTATTCCAGCATGGACGATTGCATTGCCGACTGGGTGACGCCGCTGCTCGGCGATCCGGAAACACCGGATGCCAGTGAGGCCCACCGGTTCGACCGGCTTTTTTCTGCCTACACCGATGTACGCCAGGCAATGGCGCCCGCCTGGGACAAGCTCGCCGAAGCCGCAACGACATCGCCGGTGGGCGAGTAATCAAGTTCTGATGCAGCAGGCATCGAAGGAGTACGACATGACTGAACCCGAACTCCTGGATCTCTTCGTCATCGGCGGAGGCATCAACGGCGCGGGGATAGCACGCGATGCCGCGGGCCGCGGCTTGAAGGTCGTGCTGTGCGAAAAGGACGATCTGGCACAGGGAACGTCGTCACGTTCGGGCAAGCTGGTGCATGGCGGTTTGCGTTACCTCGAATATTACGAATTCCGCCTGGTGCGTGAGGCGTTGATCGAGCGTGAAGTGCTGCTCAATGCCGCGCCGCATATCATCTGGCCGATGCGCTTCGTCCTGCCGCACAGCCCAGAGGATCGCCCCGCATGGCTCGTGCGGCTCGGCCTCTTCCTCTATGATCATCTCGGCGGCCGCAAGAAGCTGCCCGGGACCCGCACGCTCAATCTGCTCCGCGACCCGGAAGGCACGCCGATCCTCGATCAATACACACGCGGCTTTGAATATTCCGATTGCTGGGTCGACGACGCCCGCCTCGTTACCTTGAATGCGGTCAGCGCAGCGGAAAACGGCGCCCTGGTGCTGACCCGCTCGCCCGCCGTGTCGGCCCGCCGCGAGAATGGCGGTTGGACCGTGGTCACCAAAAGCAACTCCACGGGAGAGACGCGAACCTTCCGTGCCAAATGTCTGGTGAACTGCGCCGGCCCCTGGGTGATGGACATCATCAATCGCGTCGCCGGATCGAACTCCGGCCGCAACGTCCGCCTCGTCAAGGGCAGCCACATCATCGTGCCGAAGTTCTGGGCGGGCGCCAATGCCTATCTGGTGCAGAACCACGACAAACGCGTCATTTTCATCAATCCCTACGAGGGCGACAAGGCGCTGATCGGGACGACCGATATCGCGTACGAAGGCCGGGCCGAGGATGTTACCGCCGACGAGACGGAGATCGAGTATCTGCTCCAGGCTGTCAATCGCTACTTCAAGGAAAAGCTGCGTCGCCACGATGTGCTGCACAGCTTCTCCGGCGTGCGCCCGCTGTTTGACGATGGCAAGGGCAATCCGTCGGCCGTTACCCGCGACTATGTCTTCGATCTCGACGAGACAGGCGGCGCTCCACTGCTCAACGTCTTCGGCGGCAAGATCACCACGTTCCGCGAGCTCGCTGAACGCGGCATGCAGCGCCTGAAGCACATCTTCCCGAACATGGGAGGCGACTGGACTGAGAAAGCGCCGCTGCCGGGCGGCGAAATTCCGAATGCCGACTACGAGAGCTTTGCCAACAGCCTGCGCGATATCTATCCCTGGATGCCGCGCAAGCTCGTGCATCACTATGGCCGTCTCTATGGCGCCCGCGCCAGGAATGTGGTTGCCGGTGCAACGGGCATAGAAGGGCTCGGGCGGCATTTCGGCGGACAGCTCTATGAGGCCGAGGCCCGCTACCTCGTCGCCACGGAATGGGCCGAAACGGCCGACGACATCCTCTATCGCCGCACCAAACACTACCTCCATCTGAACGAAGCGGAGCGCGCGGCCTTTGGCGAGTGGTTTGCTTCAACCCGCCTTGCCGCCGCCTGAAGGATGCCGCCATGCCGCTGACCCTTTCGCTCAATACCAATCCGCTGGTGAACCGCTTCGCCGACCCAGACGATCTGATCGACACGGTTGCGCGTGACCTGCGGATCCGCGACCTCCAACTGACCCACGAATTTATCAATCCGAGCTGGCAGGCGCCCGTGATCAGCCGCCTGACGCGCACGATGAGCGCTGCGCTGAAGCGCACCGGCGTACGTGTCACCTCGGGCATGACGGGCCCCTACGGGCGCCTCAACCATTTCGGACATCCGGATGCCGATGTCCGCCGCTACTACGTCGACTGGTTCAAGACCTTTGCCGACATCACTGCCGATCTCGGCGGCCACGCGGTCGGAACGCAATTTGCGATCTTCACTTACAAGGACTTCGACGATCCGGCCAGACGCGAGGAGTTGATCAAGATCGCCATCGATTGTTGGGCTGATGTCGCCGAGCACGCGCGCGCCGCAGGCCTCTCCTACATGTTCTGGGAGCCGATGAGCATCGGCCGCGAGTTCGGCGAGACGATCGGCGCTTGCCTGTCGCTGCAGGAGCGGTTGACGGCCGCCGGAATGGCCATTCCGATGTGGATGATGGCGGATATCGATCATGGCGACATCACCTCCGCCGATCCCGATGACTACGACCCCTATGCCTGGGCGCGCGCCGTCCCGCCGGTATCGCCGATCATCCACATCAAACAGAGCCTGATGGACAAGGGCGGGCACCGGCCCTTTACCGCCGAATTCAACACCAAGGGCCGCATCCAGCCGGCACCTCTGCTCCAGGCACTGGCCGAAGGTGGGGCGAAGGACAATGAAATCTGCCTGGAACTCTCCTTCAAGGAACGCGAGCCGAACGATCGCCAGGTCATCCCGCAGATCGCCGAAAGCGTCGCCTTCTGGGCGCCGCATATCGACACCGGCGTCACTGACTTGAACATCTGAGGCGGAGATCTTTAAAAGGCAGCACTGCGATACGGCGGAATCGCCGCATGACCTTCGAAAAGGAGCCGTGATGACGGACGCCGATGATACGCTTGCCGTGCGTGCTGCCTGGCTTCACTATGCCGGTGGCCTGACGCAGTCCGACGTTGCTCGCCGCCTCGGCGTGCCGTCGGTAAAGGCCCATCGCCTGATCGCAAGAGCGGTTGCCGATGGTGTCGTCAAAGTCACCATCGACGGGGATATCGTCGAATGCGTCGAGCTGGAGATGCGGCTTTCGGAACGGTTCGGGCTTCAATATTGCGAGGTCGCCCCCGATCTCGGCGAGGAAGGCTTGCCGCTGCGCGCACTCGGTCATGCCGGCGCCGGCTATCTCAAGCGCGAGATCGAGCGCGGCGACAACACAGTCATCGGCCTTGGTCACGGCCGCACGCTTTCCGCCGCCGTCCAATATATGCCGAGGGTGAGCGCGAAGAACCTGCGCTTCGTCTCGTTGCTTGGCGGGTTGACACGAAACTATGGCGCCAATCCTTATGACGTGATGCATCGCATCGCCGAAAAGACCGGCGCCCACGCCTATGTGATGCCGGTTCCCTTTTTCGCCAATACCGGCGAGGACCGCGAAGTGCTGAAGGCGCAGCGTGCCGTCAAGGAGGTCTTCGATCTTGCCAATAATGCTGACCTGAAGCTCGTCGGCCTGGGAACTGTCGATGCCGAGGCGCAGCTTGTTTTGTCCGGCATGGTCGAACCCGGTGAAATCGACGATATTGCCGCAGCAGGCGGCGTCGGCGAAATCCTCGGACATTTTTTCGACGCCGACGGCCACATCCTCGACACCGCGCTGACGGCGCGCACGCTCTCTGCGTCTTTCCCTAAGACCAAGAAAGAGCGGCTTGTGGCGCTGGCGGGCGGACAGTCGAAAGTGGCGGCCATCCGGGCAATTCTGAATAGCCGCCGTCTTTTCGGGCTGATCACCGATGAGCGAACTGCGCAGGCGCTGCTGAAGTAGCTATGGGAAGACAACAACATTTTATCGCAAAATAACACAATAAATGTTGATTATCACGCATACTCCGTTATCTTAACATCAGCGAGGGTGGGAGAGCGGGATGAGGCGAGAAGAGCGGCAGCAGTTGATCGTCAACCTGCTCGTCGAAAACAAGACCGTCGATCTCGACGACCTTGCCGATCGCTTCACCGTGTCAAAGATGACGATCCATCGCGATCTCGACGATCTCGAGCAGGCGGGCGTCCTGCGCAAGGTTCGCGGCGGCGCGACCATTGATGCCGGAACGCAGTTCGAAAGCGACTTCCGCATTCGCGAGCGCCAGGGAAGCGAGGCCAAGCTGGCTATGGCTGAGACCGCGCTGGAACTGGTCGAGCCGGGGATGACGGTGATGGTGAACGACGGCTCGATGGCGGCCGTGCTCGGCGAAATGCTGCTGCAGAAGCGGCCGCTGACCTTGATCACCAACAATGCGGCGATCATGGAGCGGCTGAAAGGCGAAACCGGCATCACGCTGATCGCGCTTGGCGGCATCTATTCGGCGAAATTCAACGCCTATCTCGGCGTCGTCACCGAGGAGGCACTGTCGCGGCTAAGGGCCGACATCGCTTTCATTTCGACGCCCGCCGTCAGCGGCGGGCGCGCCTATCATATGGACGACAACGTCGTGCGCGCCAAGCGGGCGATGATCGCGTCGTCGACCAGGACCTGCCTTCTGGTCAACCATCAGCGCATCGGCCACACCGCCCTGCATGTCATGGCGGATCTGGCCGACTTCGACGCCGTTATCACCGACAGCGCACCGGATGCTGCTGTCCTGGAGGAATTCGAGCAGGCGGGCATCGCGCTCACCGTTGCATCAACGCAGGATCCGACATGACCGAAAAGCCGCGCTTCTGGATTGGCACCAGCTGGAAGATGAATAAGACGCTTGCTGAAGCCGAGCATTTCTCGCGTGGTCTCGAAGCTGCCGATGGCGCGCGTGACCCGCGCATCCAGCGCTTCGTGATTCCGCCCTTCACGGCGGTGCGCGAGGTCAAGGCGATGCTTGCCAAGACCTCGGTGAAAGTCGGCGCGCAGAACATGCATTGGGCCGACCAGGGCGCCTGGACCGGCGAAGTCTCGCCGGTAATGCTGAAGGACTGCAATCTCGATCTCGTCGAGCTTGGCCATTCCGAGCGGCGCGAACATTTTGGAGAGACCGACGAGACTGTGGGTCTGAAGACCGAAGCAGCGATTCGCCACGGTCTCGTTCCGCTGATCTGCATTGGCGAAACGCTTTCCGACCGCGAAAGCGGAAAGGCCGCCGACATCCTCGCAACCCAGGTGCGCGGCGCGCTTTCGAAACTTTCAGGCGCCCAGAAAAGCGCCGAAATCCTGCTGGCCTACGAGCCGGTCTGGGCGATCGGCGAGAAGGGCATCCCGGCGACTGCGGATTATGCAGATGCCCGCCAGTCTGAAATCATCGCCATTGCCGAAACTGTGCTGGGCCGGAAGATCCCCTGCCTTTATGGCGGATCGGTCAACCCACAAAACTGCGAAGAATTGATCTCGAGCCCGCATATCGACGGGCTCTTCATCGGCCGTTCGGCCTGGGATGTCGAAGGCTACCTCGACATCCTGGCCAAATGCGCTGCCAAACTCTGAGGAGAAAGACCATGAAGCTTGCCATTGCAGGAGACAGCGCCGGCGAAGGCCTCGCCAAGATCCTGGCCGACCATCTGAAGGAGCGCTTCGACGTCTACGAAGTCTCGCGCACCAGCGCCGGTGCCGATCCTTTCTACGCCAACCTCTCGGATCGCGTCGCCTCAGGCGTCATCGACGGCACCTACGACAAGGCGATCCTTGTTTGCGGTACCGGCATCGGCGTCTGCATCTCGGCCAACAAGGTTCCGGGCATCCGCGCCGCCCTGACGCACGACACCTATTCTGCCGAGCGTGCCGCGCTTTCTAACAATGCGCAGATCATCACCATGGGAGCCCGCGTCATCGGAACGGAGCTTGCAAAGTCGATCGCTGATGCGTTTCTTGCCCAGGCCTTCGACGAGAACGGCCGTTCTGCCGGTAACGTCAAGGCCATGGATGATCTCGACGCGAAGTACAGCGCCCGTTGAAGAATGCTGGCGGTGAAGTCGGATATATCTTGGTGGTTGCCGGCTCGTTCAAAAGCACGTTGCGAAAAAAAGAGCCATCGAATCAAGAACATCTCCAGACTCGGAATACGGGAGATCTCTACGTGTTAAGTCCTTGAATTTAGATTCGTTTCGACTCGGAACAATTTGCCAGGTGATTCAGTTGAATCGCGTTGGTTGTGTGAGGGAGTCGCGCAGATGGTTGCCCCGCGGGCGAATTGGAAAGGCTACATCAAGTTTGGAGAAGTCGCGTTTCCTGTCGCGCTCTACACCGCGGCATCCTCCTCCGAACGGATCGCCTTCAACACTCTGAACCGAAAGACCGGCAATCGTGTTCGGCGCGAGTTCGTCGACAGCCAAACCGGCAATCCCGTCGAGCGTGAGGATCAGGTCAAAGGCTTTGAGATCGAGGACGGGCGATATGTCGTCCTCGAACCCGACGAAGTCGCGGCAGCCATTCCAAACAGCGACAAGACACTTACGGTCGAAGCGTTCATTCCCTGCGAGGAAGTCGATGATGTCTATTTCGACAAGCCCTACTACCTTGCTCCTGACAAGATAGGCGGCGACGCCTACAAGCTGCTGCGCGACGGCATGAAAAAGGCCAGGGTTGCTGCAATTGCTCGCACGGTCTTGTTCCGGCGTCTGCGCACCGTTCTCATTCGGCCGCACGGCAACGGCTTGGTCGGTTCCACCTTGAACTATGACTATGAGGTCCGTTCGTCGCAAAAGGCTTTCGAGGAAATGCCGGACCTCAAGATCGAAGGTGAGATGCTGGAGCTCGCCAAACACATCATCAACACGAAAAAAGGCCAATTTGATCCCAAGCAGTTCGACGACCGCTATGAGGCGGCGGTGGCAGAGCTTGTGAAGGCTAAGATTGAGGGCCGGACGCTGCCGCAGAAGAAGACGCCCCCGGCATCCAAGCCCGGCGACCTCCTTCAGGCGCTGCGTGAAAGTGCCGGAATGTCCGCGTCCGCCAAGACCAAGCGCTCAGCGGTTAACGCCAATGCCGGAAAGGGGCGCCAGGCAGCGCGTGCGACGTCGGCGAAATCGCGTGGCACCGGTGGCGCTCAACACCGCCGCGCCAGCTGATTGGAGGATTCCATGGCCCTTCGTCCCCACTGGAAAGGCTACCTCAAGCTGTCGCTCGTCACCTGCCCTGTTCAGATGATGCCGGCGACGTCGGAAAATGAGAAGGTCCGCTTCCACACCTTGAACCGAGAGACGCAGAACCGCGTCGTCAGCCATTATGTCGATTCCGTTACTGGCAAGGAAGTGAAGGACGAGGACGAGGTGAAGGGTTATCAGCGCGGCGAGAACGAGTATGTCATTCTGGAAGACGAGGAACTCGAAAACGTTGCACTCGACAGTACCAAGACAATCGACATCGAAGTTTTCGCGCCGCGGGATGGCGTCGACTGGATCTGGCTCGATACGCCCTACTATCTTTCTCCGGACGATCCGGTCGGCCAGGAAGCGTTTTCCGTCATCCGCGACGCCATGGCCGCCGAGAATATGGTCGGCATATCAAGACTTGTGATCTCAAGACGGGAACGCGCCGTCATGCTGGAGCCACGCGGCAAGGGCATCGTGCTCTGGACGCTGCGATATGGTGATGAGGTGCGCAACGCCGACACCTATTTCGAGAGGGTCGATGACGAGGCTGCCGACAGCGAGATGATGCCGCTCGTCCAGCAGCTCATCAAAAAGCAGACGCAACACTGGAGCCCGAAGATGGTCTCCGATCCCGTTCAGGACAAGCTCCTCGATATCATCGACGCGAAGAAGAAGCAGATGAAAAAGCCGAGCAGGGCAAAGCCCAAGGCTGGGGAAAAACAACAACCGGCACCGAGCAATGTCATCAATATCATGGATGCCCTGCGCAAGTCGGTCGAAGCGGAAAACCGCCCGGGGAGGCGTTAAACCCAATCATGACGCGCCCGCGCCGCCCCATTCTGCCCTTGCTCGACGAGTCCCACGCAACGCTGCAGTCTCGTCCGATCCGCAAGCGCGATCCCGACCAGCCAAGTCTGCCCTTCGATCCAATGCCGTTGCGCGTCGAGCCCTGCCTTGCGCTGCTGAAGCCGACCGTGCCTGTGGGGTCGGATTGGCTCTATGAGGTCAAGTTGGATGGCTATCGATTGGCAATCCATGTTGAGCCGAAGGGCGTGCGGGTCACCACTCGCGGCGGCCATGATTGGACCCATCGCTTCCCGACCATCGCCGCTGCAGCAAAAGCGCTTGGGGTAACGACAGCCATCCTCGATGGCGAGGCGGTCGTTCTTGACGCGCAGGGCCGATCGGATTTTGGCGCCCTGCAGCGTTCGCTTGGCGGGCGGGGCGGCAAGCGAGTGTCGATAGAGTCGATCCTCGTCGCCTTCGACCTTCTCTATCTCGACGGTCACGATCTCACTGGCACCGAGCTTGACGTGCGACGGCACCTTCTTGAAGACCTGATACCGGAAGGCGGCAATGGCACGATCCGCATTTCCGAAGAAATAGACCTCCCGGCCGAAGATCTCCTCGAGCACGCCTGCCATCGTCATCTGGAAGGCATCATCGCCAAGCATCGCGACCGGCCCTACCGCAGCGGCCGCACGGGCGACTGGCTGAAGATCAAGTGCGTCCAGAGCGAAAGCTTCATGATCGTCGGCTACGAGCAGTCGGCATCCGCCCGCGGCGGCATCGGCAGCCTGCTTGTGGCCGGCAGACAAGGTTTCGACTGGGTTTACGTGGGGTCGGTCGGGACTGGTTTCAGTGCCAGGGATGCGGAGCAGCTAAAAAAGACGCTCGATCGGTTGAAGACGAGCCGGCCGGTTACTCCGTTGAAGGGCAAGCGCCTCGTCTTCGTGCAGCCGACGCTGATTGCCGAGATCGAGTTTCGCGGCTGGACCGATGACGGCAATCTCCGCCATGCGTCCTACAAGGGGCTGCGCGAGGTTCAAGATAACGCCGCTGTCTTCGATATGACTGGCTTCATGGGCGATTGAGGAACCACCATCAGCCTTCCGCTTTGATGCGCCGCCGCCGCCAAGCCTTCACGATGCTGACGATGGAGCCAAGACCCGACATCGTTCCATACGACGACCTGCGGCCCGGCACGCTGGCGATCAAGCAGTTCGGCTAAATCGCCTTCTCGCAAAACAAGATAAATAGTCGACGAAGCGGCCGACATCACGTATGCCGCTCATATGTCGCTCCGATAGACAATAGAAAGTGACAACCATGGCAAACCCGCCCCGCAGACCTGTCAATCCACTGGATGCTGCCGAAGCATTGTTCAAACCCGCGAAGAAGAAGCCGGAACAAGCCGTTGAGCGGCCGGCACTGCCGAATGTCAAGGAGCTTGTTTCGCTCAAGATCGACAGTGATGTGCTTGCCTTTTTCCAGGAAAATGGCGCTGGCTGGCAGGATCGTATCAACGATACGTTGCGCGCTGCGATGAAGAACGGCCTCTGACCCTATTGCACCATCTTGTACGCCACGGGTGGTCGCTGTGATGCCGAATGCACTGCACCGGCTACTCCGCAGCGGCGGCGTACATGTTCTCTTCGCCTTTTTGGCAATGGGCAGCTGGGCGGTTTTCGCCAATCGCGCGCACGCCATGCCATTGCCACTCTATGCCGGCCTTGTGCAGGGTACGATATCCGCCTGCCTGACGCTTTTCCTGAAATCCGTCATCGACTGGCTTTCAAAGCGCTTCGTCGGATCTGTGCGATTTTGGGCGCCGCCTCTCATTGCCTGTATCGGCTCAGCCAGCATTCTCGTGGCAATCCATGCGGCGACCGGCACGCCGGAAATACTCAAGACCATCGCATTTCCGCTGCTCGTATCGACGAGCTACGCGGCAATTTACAATTATTCGATCTCGGCAAGACGAGGTGTCGATACATGATGGGAAGGCTCCGCTGCAGGAAGCAACGGCGTGCCTGCGGTAGACTTCACTCCTTCACTGCGCCGGTCATCGAGGAGACGTAGTAGTCCACGAAGAACGAGTAGAACATGACCACTGCCCGAGGCATATGTAGAGCGTGGCCGTTCAGGTGAGGCGGACACGATTGCAGCTCTCGCAGGAATTATGGGTCATCGGCGTAAGGAAGCTGAGGCGGAGCGACGCCGGCTGGTAAAGGCGTCGAAGACAAACGTTGGGCGAAAACCAACCCAATCAGGTGCCTCTCATCGCATCTCATCATTCTCATTCATCAATGCGTGACACGGTTGGCGCGCGCGCGAACATGAAAAGCGCATTCATGAATGACTGTCATAGGTTCATGCCAAACATCCCATCTAATCCGATCAATGGTAGGGCAGTATATTTCCTCCGGCACAGAGCGAGGACGCAGCAATAATAGATCGAGACGCAAGACCGTCAGTCAGGCGTCAGCTTCCCGGCGCGGCTACGACCCGGACTGCTGAGGGATCAGCATAGGCTCCCCTTGTGTGCCCACTTGCGGACGTGGCGGAGGGCTACCGCGCCATGGACGAACGCCGGGCCATCAAGACGCTGCTTCGACGGTAGGGGCGGTTGGCCGCTCCGGCGAGCCTTAAAGCTTATGTGTCTGATTAAACCTTCGACGGAGACAAATTCATGAAGAAGATCGCAGCCACCATCGCAATGTCCACACTGGCAGCAGCGGGCGCCGAAGCCGAAGACAGGCGCGCGCGCGTTGCCCCTCCGGCCGTCTACGAGACCGCGCCGGGTCTTGGGCATTTCACCGACGACGTGCTGTTCGGTGAGGTCTGGGAACGTCAGGAACTTTCGCCTCGTGACCGCAGCCTCGTGACCGTTGCCACCCTGGTGGCAACCGGCAAGGCCGCGCAGACCGGAAGCCATGTCCGCCGGGCACTCGACAACGGCGTGAAGCCTGAAGAGATCGGCGAACTGATCACGCAGCTTGCCTTCTATACCGGCTGGCCCAATGCCATGTCTGCTGTCACCGAGACGAAGAAGGTATTCGAAGAGCGCGGGATCGGCACCGTTTCGAACAGCGATGCCGCCCGGATCGACTTTGACGCTGCGGCCGAGGCGGCGCGTGCGGCGACCGTGGACACCAATGTCGCATCGACGGCGTCGGCGCTTGCCGACCTCACCAACCGCGTCCTGTTCGGCGACCTCTGGCAGCGTCCAGATCTATCTGCCCGAGACCGCAGCCTCGTGACCATGGCGGCCCTGGTGGCGATCGGGCAGCCTGAACAGCTTCCTTTCCATGCGAACCGCGCGATGGACAATGGCCTGACGCGTGCAGAGGTTTCCGAGATCGTCACCCACATCGCTTTCTATGCCGGTTGGCCAAGAGCCATGTCCGCCGTTCCAGTGGTGAAACGTGTTTTCGATCAGCGCGAGACACCAACGGTAAAGGAGTCGACCGTGACGACAGAAATTAAAATCACACGCGCGGGGAATGGCAAGGCATCCGCACCGGAACAGTACTTCACGGGCAAAGTGGAAACGTCAGGATTCTATCGTGGCGATGCGCCGGCAAGGATTGGCGGCGCGACGGTGTCGTTTTCCGCTGGCGCCCGTACTGCATGGCATACCCATCCGCTTGGCCAGACGCTCTTCATCGTCTCCGGGAAAGGTTGGGTTCAGAAGGCGAATGGCCCCGTCGAACAGGTCGGCGCGGGTGATGTCGTCTGGATCCCGCCGCATATCAGACACTGGCATGGCGCCTCAATGGACGAGGGGATGACGCATTTCGCGGTCGCAGAAGCCCTGGACGGGAACTCGGTCACCTGGATGGAAAAGGTCTCCGACGACGAATACAATAAGGGCCGTCTGCTCGACTGATGACCCAGGTGCACCCCAGGAGGACGCGATGACACGTGAATTTCTCCGACGCCGTTTTCTGCAAGCGCTATCCCTCGCCGCGGTGCCGGTCATGATCTCCGCGCTTGGATAGTTCACGCTGTTGAACGAAAACGCTGGAGAGGTCGCGGATGCGCCACGTGCGTATCCCCGCTTCCGGCTTACTCACTCATGCGGATCCCCCCGGCATGAAAGAGATGACGTGTCATTCCGCGACTATCCATAATTCGCAGACATATACAATATGCGCATGAAACAATGCGTCGACAGTCCGCGTTCTGCCGGAAAATGCAAAAATTAACAGAGACTTAAGCAATTCGGATACTTCTTGCACATTAGTATGACTTATGTGACGGTGGTTTCTTGCGCTCGGGTCTTTCATATTCATTTGCTCGGATCTTCAAAGCTCTCCGCGGTCTCGGAAGCGACCGGGGCGGCAATGTCGCGATCGTCGTTGCGCTCACCCTGGTGCCGATGATCGTCGCAGTCGGCGCCAGTTTTGACTACATTCGTACCTACAATGTCCGCCAGAGGATGCAGAGCGACCTCGACACGGCGCTGATCGCCGCAGTCAAAGAGATCGATACCGACGACACCGTCGCTCTCAAGCAAAAAGTTTCCGACTGGTTCCACGCACAAGTGGAAAACAGCTATACGCTTGGCGACATCGACATCGATACATCAAACCATAAGATCACGGCGACGGCGAGCGGCACGGTTCCGACGACGCTGATGAAGATCGCCAACATCGACACCGTTGACGTCAGCGTGGCAAGCGCCGTCAAGGGGCCGGCCACCTCCTATCTCAATGTCTATATCGTCATCGACACATCACCGTCGATGCTTCTGGCGGCAACAACGGCCGGCCAGACGACCATGTATTCCGGCATCGGCTGCCAGTTCGCCTGCCACACGGGCGATGCGCACAAAATCGGCAAGACGACATACGCAAACAACTATGAATACAGCACGGCCAAGAACATAAAGCTGCGCGCCGACGTCGCCGGAGATGCCGTCAAGGACGTGCTTGCCCTGATCGACACCTCAGACAGCAATCATCAACGCATCAAGGTCGGATTATATAGCCTCGGCGATACCCTCACGGAAGTCCTGGCCCCGACGCTGAGCACGGACACGGCGCGAACACGCCTCGCAGACTCAAGCTACGGTCTCACCAGCGCGACCTCGAAGGCAGCCACCTATTTTGACGTGTCGCTTGCGACGCTCAAGCAGAAGGTCGGGACCGGCGGGGACGGAACCTCCACGAACTCGCCGCTCAAGCTGGTTCTCTTGCTGACGGATGGCGTCCAGTCGCAGCGCGAATGGGTGACCGACAAGGTCACATGGTCGAACAACAAAGCAATTTCCGGGGCATACTGGAACAAGGTGGCGCCTCTCAATCCGGACTGGTGCGCCTACGTCAAAAACCAGTCCGCCACCATGGCGGTTCTCTATACCGAATACCTGCCGCTCACTTCGGATTGGGGCTACAATGCGACCGTCGGTTCGACCATGGCAAGCGCCAACTGGAAGAGCACCTATGGTGGCACCATGCAAAGCGGCGTGTCGTCCAGCATCACGAGACGCGACTACATTCCCTATGCGCTTTCCGATTGCGCATCTTCCAAGAGCCTCTTCATATCAGCATCGTCGTCGGCCGAGATCACGGCAGGCCTGTCGGCGCTGTTCACCCAATATCTCGCATCCGTTCGGCTGACCCAATGAGGCCAGGGAAACGCTTCGCATCGCTGCACCGCCTGCTTGGCGATCGCAAAGGGGTCGCTGCGATCGAATTTGCGATCCTGGCTCTGCCGCTCTTCATCATGATCTTCGGCATTATCGAAGTGTCGCTGATGTTCTTCGTCAACTCGGCGCTGGACGCTTCGGTTCACAAGATCTCCCGGATGATCCGTACCGGCGAGGTGGCGTCCTCGAAGATCACGCAGGCCGATTTCAAGGCCAGAATTTGCAATGACATGCTTCTCTCGTTCAGCTGTTCCAGCGATCTCCTGGTCAAGGTGAACGTGCTCTCGGACCTCTCGTCCGCCGCCAGCGCCGATCCCATCGACGACAGCGGCAATCTCACGGTCACCGAGACCTATGATATCGGCAAGGGCAGCGACTACGTCCTGGTTCAGACGTTCCTGCCATGGACTGCCGTCGTGAATTTCTTCAGCCTATCGAGCGCCAAGCTTGCCGACGGCCGCTACCTGCTCGGATCTTCCGTTCTGTTCCGCAACGAGCCTTTCTGACATGATGAGACGGAGCCAGTCCTTTTTCCGCTTTGCCCGATCCCTCGCCCCTCATCTCATGCGCGACCGGTCGGCGGCTTCGGGCGTGGAATTCGCGCTCGTGTTGCCGATCCTGGTGATGCTCCTGTTCGGCACCGTCGATCTCGGCCATGCGTTGACAGTCAGCCGAAAGATAGATGAGATCGCCTCTTCCACAGGCGACATGATTTCACAGCAGGGCTCCTGGACGAAGTCCGATGTCGCCAAGCTTCTCTCCGGCGCCAGCTTCATCCTGCAGCCTTATGAGACAACAGGGCTGACGATCACCGTTGCGGTGGACGATATCGCGAAGAGCGGCAGCGCAACGGTCAACTGGTCTGCAGCACTCAACACCTCCGCACTGAACTCCGGCTCGGCGAGCACAATCGAGGTCCCTTCGGAGATCCAGGATGACGGCGTGCAGGTCGTGCTGACCCGGGTGCAGTACACATTGACGACCCCGGTCTCGGCGTTCTTTTCAAACTTCACCGGGCAGAATGGCTACAGCTTCGATCGCCATTACTTCAATCGCCCGAGGGTCGGCGACACGATCACCTACAACTGAGCCGAGAGAGCTGTCGCAATCGGCTGGACGTCCCAGGCTCACTTGGGCAGCCTGACAACGCCGTATGGATTGAACTTGAACTCATCCGGTTCGTAGGTGGAATCGAAGGAGAGGCTTGCACGGCGATCCCTAAGCGTCGGCTCGAGGCCCCGCTGCGCGATCTCGTCGGCAACCGCATCCATGATGGCGACGATCTGTCTTTCGCTGCCAGCGTCTCAGGCACATAGACCTCCGGCAATCCGACGAGATGGAAACCGACGCTCTCCAGGTACCCCGGAACCGATAGCGGCCGCTTCGCAAAGGCCAGTCGGCCGATCCGCTGCTGAGCCAGCGGGTCGGCGGCCTTCAGCGCCTCCGCTCCTTGCCGGATCAGCTCGCTCCATCGGTCGAGGCCGTGGGCAATGCCGGCGCTTTCACCCTTGACAGCAACCGCTCCCGCATCGATCAAGCGTTCGACGAGGCGCAGCGCCAGCATAGAAACCTTCACCGTCTCTGCCTGCGTCACGCTCGGCCCGAGGACATAGAGGACCGATTGATGATCGGCGACGGCTTCCTCGTCTGCCGGGCTCCATGCATCGGCTTCGACCCGGTCCCAGCACACGGCGAAGGACTGGACCATCCGGTCATCGGGCTCGGCCTGGGAGTAATTCTCGTCGACGCTGAAGCCCGTGGCGAAGTCACGGATCGCCTGTGATGCGGCCTCGGACAAGGCGCTGAGGTTTCGTTCCCTGCTGAGGAAACATAAGACATGCCGAGGCGTTACCGACGATCCCGCCGCCGCTTGCACCGCCGTTTCCTCGCCACCATGAGGGCTGGGTTCCTTCGCCGATGACTGCTTCCAGCCGACCAACGCCCCGATGGACGCCAAGAGTGCGCGACGCAGGAGATTCAAGATCGATGCCTTCCGTTCGGTCGAATGTTCGCAGCCTCCTCGCCTTGTAACCGGATGAAATCCGAAACGAAAGCAGGATCAAGCGCCTCCGACAGTCCGGCATGCTGCCACCGAATTCGGCCGACCCGTTCAAGCCACAGCTTGCGCGCCGGTGATTTCCACGAGCGAGCCGCACATGAAGGCCGCTTCGTCCGATGCAAGGAAAGCAACGAGCGCTGCCACCTCCTCCGGCCTGCCGATACGGCCGTAAGGCACGAGTTTGTCGAGATCGGCGATCGTCCGACCAGAGCGGGTGACGCCGGCTTCGAGCATCGGTGTATGGATTTCACCGGGGCAGACGGCATTGACCCGGACCTTGTCGGGCGCATAGTCGCGGGCGAGGTTCTGGGTGAAGGCGGCGACTGCCGCCTTCGTCGTGTTGTAGGCGATGTGGTTCGGCGCGGGGTAGAGCCCCCATTGCGAGGCCGTGTTGACGATCGCGCCGCCACCGGCATTGATCATGTGCGGGAGGGCCGCACGGCAGAGATGGAACATCGAATCCAGATTGACCGCGAAGCTCGTCTGCCAGTCTTCATCCGACAGCGACAGCAGATTTCCGCGCCGGTTTATGCCCGCATTGTTGACCAGAACATCCAACCGTCCCTTGATCGCAAAGGCCTTCGCGACGAGGTCGACGCATTCCGGCTTCCGGGAGATATCAGCCGCGATCGCAGTTGCAGATCCGCCCGTGGCCCCTATCAGCGAGGCGACTTCGCCTGCCGCCTCTATGTTGGCGTCCGTCACCACCACGAAGGCACCTTCGTCGGCCAGCCTCCTGGAGATGGCCGATCCTATGCCGCCTCCGCCGCCCGTCACGACCGCGACTTTATTGACAAATCTTTTCATATCGAACCTCTTGGAGCTCTTTGCTTTTCGCAATTCCGGACGCAAAACCGCTGCGCAGTTTTGCTGGAATTGCTCTATCTGATGTAGCTGCCGCCGTTGACGTCGAACGTCGCCCCGTTGACCGAGGCCTGCGACGGGCGAAGCAGGAACGCCACCAGCTCGGCGATCTCTCCCGTTTCGGCCATCTCCCCGATCGGGATATCGCCAACTGCCGCATCCTTTCCGTGCCTCACCACGAAATTCTCGGCCATATCGGTTCGCACCCACCCCGGCGCGATGGAGACGGCGACGACGCCGTCGCGCCCGAAGCTGCGCGCGATCGATTTGGTGAGATTGATCAGCGCTGCCTTTGTCGCGCCGTATGGCATGGCGTCGGCTGCGTAGCCGCGCTGTCCGGCGCGACTTGCGATGTTGACGATCCGCCCGCCGCCGTTCTGCCTGAAATGCACGAGAGCTTCCTTGCAGAGATCCGCCGCCGCGAAGAAGTTCACCTGAAACTCCTTCTGCCAGGCGGCCTGCCAATCGGACGGATCGGCGTCAATCGAGATCTCGTTGCGGATGCCGGCATTGTTGACGACGGCATGGATGCGCCCCGCCGCCGCAAGTGCTTCGTGCCATAGCGCGAAGGCGCCGTCTGGACGGGAGAGATCGGCCTGGACGATCAGGCCGTTTCCGCCGAGCTTGCGAAGCAAAGCTTCTGCGCGCTGCCTGTCGCGCCCATAATGGATGATGGGCCGGGCTCCTTCCGCAGCCAGGCGTTCGGCGATGGCTGCGCCGATCCCGCCCGACGCCCCGGTGACGAGGACCGTCTGGCCGGCCAGTGCTTGAGGGTGAGACAACTTTGGCTCCTAACCGAGAAGGCCGACCTGGGGACCCCAGGTGTCGGACAGTGCGAATCCTGCAGCGAAAGGATCATCGGCGGAGATGCGCAGCTGCTCCCGGCCATAGACGAAGGCCCGGCCGGTTATTCTCGGCAGCACGGCGCGGCGGCCGCCCACCTCGGTCTCGCCGATCGCCTCCGCCAGGAATTCGCTGCCGATGATCGACCGCGACGTCCTGCGGTCTCCGACGGAGACCTCTCCGCGGGCGTAGAGCGCAGCGAGGTTCGCCGAGCTACCAGTCCCACAGGGCGATCGGTCGACGCGGCCGGGTTGCAGCGTCGTGCAGGTCCGCACCACGCCATCGGCTTCCTGTCCACGAAACATCACATAAGCGATCTCGTCGATACCGCTGAGGACGGGATGGGCGACCGAGACCTGCCCTGACAGAAGCGACTTGAGCTCGATACCGGTTTCTGCGAGCAGCCGGGCATTGGCAGGCGCAATATCGAGGCCGAGTTGCTCGACATCCACGAGCGCGTAATAGACGCCGCCGAAGGCGACGTCGATCTTGATGCGGCCCCATTTCGGCGTCTCCACCTCCTTGTCCAGCGCTTCGGCGAAGCTCGGCACGTTGTCGAGGCTGACGGACAGGCACTGGCCGTTGCGGCAGGCGGCGCGTGCGACGATGAGTCCGGCGGGCGTGTCGAGGCGGACGACCGTCTCCGGCTCCGACATCGGCACCCGCCCGCTCTCGAGAAGTGCCGTGACCACGCAGATGCAGTTGCTGCCGGACATCGGGTGGGCGCGGTCGGCCTGGAGGACGATGAAGCCGGCATCCGCATCGCTGCGTGTCGGCTCGACCAGCAGGTTCACGGACATGGCGACGTTGGCGCGCGGCTCAAAGGTGACGAAGCGGCGCAGACTGTCATCAACCGTGTTGATGTGGTTCATCTTGTCGAGCATCGTCGCGCCAGGTATCTCCGGCGCTCCTGCCACGATGACCTTGCCGATCTCGCCCTGGCAGTGGACCTGCAGCAGATCGAGGGTCCGGTTCCAGTTCATTCGGCCGCCTCCGGCTTGATGTACCAGCCCCAGGGGGCCTCGCTGGCGAAGCGGGTGATCTGCTTGGTCTCGAGATAGTTGTCGAGGCCCCAGCGTCCGAGTTCACGGCCGATGCCGGATTCCTTGTAGCCGCCCCACGGAGCTTCCGTGAACGTCGGTTGCGAGCAATTGATCCAGACGATCCCGGCGCGGAAGGCGGCGGCAACCCGCTCGGCGCGGGTATCGTCCTTCGACATGACAGCCGCGGCCAGGCCGAAGCGGGAGTCGTTTGCGAGCTCCACGGCCTCCTCTTCTGTCTTGAAGGAGCGCACGCAGACGACCGGTCCGAATATCTCCTCCTTCCAAGCGTCGCTGTCGAGCGGCACGTCGGCCAGTACCGTCGGCCTGAGATAGAACCCCCTGTCGAATCCTTCCGGGCGGGTGCCGCCGCAGGCAACCGTGGCGCCGGCCTTCCGGGCGCCTTCGATCGCCGCGACGACCTGGTCGTACTGGCGTTTCGAGACGAGCGGGCCGAGAAGGGTTCCCTCGTCGAGACCACTGCCGATCTTGATCCTGTTCGTCTCTTCGACCAGCCGTTCGAGCAGACGGCCGTAGATTGCTTCGTGCACGAGAACGCGGGAGGTGGCAGAGCAGACCTGGCCCTGGTTCCAGAAGATGCCGAACATGATCCATTCGACGGCCTTGTCGATATCGGCGTCCTCGAAGACGACGAAGGGTGACTTGCCGCCGAGCTCCAGGCTGACGCGCTTGATGTCGCGGGCGGCCGCGGCCATGATCTTCGAGCCGACCGGTCCGGAGCCGGTAAAGGCGAGCTTGTCGACCTGTCTGTGGTCGATGATCGCCTGCCCGGCGATCGAGCCTGCCCCCGTCACGATATTGAGGACGCCAGCAGGCAGCCCGGCTTCGTCGGCGACCGCCGCCAGCTCGAGCGCCGTCAGCGATGTCAATTCGGCGGGCTTGAGCACGACGGTGCAGCCGGCGGCAAGTGCCGGGGCAACCTTCCATGCCGCCATCAGCAACGGATAGTTCCAGGGAATGATCGCGCCGGCCACGCCAATCGGCTCGCGCACCGCCTTGGACGTGAACCGTGCGTCGGGAAGCGCGATCGCCTCCTCGGGATTGTTGTCGAGCTGTTCGGCCAGACCCGCATAGAAGTCGAAGCAGCCCGCCGCATCGGCGACGTCCCAGTCGGCCTCTGGAAACGGCTTGCCGTTGTCGAGAACTTCGAGGCGGGCGATCTCGGCCTGACGGGCGCGGATGCCGTCCGCGATGGCGCGGAGATATCCGGCGCGCCGGGCTCCCGTCAGCTTCGGCCAGCCATCCCTGTCGAAGGCGCGGCGCGCGGCCTTCACGGCGAGGTCGACGTCTTCGGCCGTTGCGGCGGCGATCCTGTGGATCACCTCCTCAGTCGCCGGATTGATCACCTCGCAGGTTCCGCCCTTGGCCGGTTTCACCCATTGTCCGTCGATATAGAGTTCGCTTCGCATAGTCACTCCCTTCGCCTTGCGCCGATACCGTTCTCAGAAGCGGTCGACGCGATAGGGTTTCATGTCCACGGGCGGTTCGATGCCCGTGATGAGATCGGCCATCAGGCGGCCGGTCGTCGCCGCATAGGTGAGACCAAGATGTCCGTGGCCGGTCGCGTACCAGACGTTGCGCCGCTTGGCGGATCGGCCCATCACCGGGACGGTGTCGGGCAGCGCCGGGCGATGCCCCATCCACTCCGTCGTCTGCCGGACCTTCAGATCCGGCAATGCCTCCTGAGCCCGCTTCACCAGGATCTTCGCGCGCCGATAATCGGGTGGCGCGTCGAGACCGGCCATCTCGACTGTGCCGCCGACGCGGATACCGCCCGCCGTCGGCGTGACCATGAAGGCGCGCGCCGGCCAGATGATCGAATGGCGCATCGAGATGCCAGGCTCCATGAGCTGCGTGTGGTAGCCTCGCTCGGTTTCGAGCGGGATATGCTCCCGCAGCAGGGCGGAAAGCCGGGCGGTGAAGGCGCCGGCCGCGAGCACCACCCTGTCGGCCGCAATCGTGCGCCCATCTGCCAATCGAAGCGCGGAGATGCCGGCGTCGCCCTGCTCGAAATCGACGACATCACCCTGAACAATCCTGCCGCCGAGCCGCCCGAACCTTTCGGACAGCGCGAAGACAAGCCTGTAGGGATCCGCAATCGACCGGTTGTCGGGAAAAAGGACCGCCTTGCCGATCTTCGTCGTCAAAACAGGCTCGAGATCTCGGATGGCGTTGCCGCCAAGGATCTCGTGCCTGAAGCCGAAGCGCTCCAGGATTTCGATATGCTCCCGATCGGCTTTGAACTCGGCGTCATCGGTATAGAGACTGAGGCACCCCTCGGCGGTCAGCATGTGCCCGAGTCCGGTCTCCTTCAGGAGCGCGTCCAGGTCTTCGTAGACGCGTCGGCACAGCACGGCGCCGGCTGCCTCCAGTTCCCGCAGCTTCGAGGGGCGGCTCGCAGCCAGAAACCGCAGGAACCAGGGCACCAGTTTCGGCAGGTAGCCGGGGCGGATGCGGACCGGACCCTCCGGATCGAGCAGCCATTTCGGCATCTGCGCCCAGATACCGGGACGCGAGGCCGGCATGAATTCGGTGACGGCGATGCTCGCCATATTGCCATAGGAAGCGCCGCGGCCCGGCGCCGCCTTGTCGATCAAGGTGACGGTCGTTCCCCGGCGCTGCAGTTCATAGGCGATTGTGGTGCCGATAATGCCGGCGCCGACGACCACGATGGATGACACGGAGAACCTCACAATTTCAGTGGTTTCGGTGCGGCTTGGTCGCCCCGGAACTGTTACCAGTCGAGTGCTGCTACCAATTGAGGATCGGCTGCATCGCCGCTTTGAATTCGGCCTTCTCCTGCTCGGTCAGTTCGCCAAGCGGCGCGCGGCAGACACCGACCGGCGTGCCCTGGAGCTCGCAGCCATATTTGATCTTCTGGACGAACTTGCCGCTCTCGAGGATGTTCAGCGCTCTGTAGAGAACCGTCATCATCTCGCGGGCCTTTTCGAGGTCGCCGGAACGGAACGTCCGGTCGAGGTCGCAGCACGCTTTCGCCATGCAGTTGGCCGGACCGCAGATCCAGGAATCCGCGCCCCAGAACATGAAGTCG
Organism: Rhizobium ruizarguesonis; assembly: GCF_012349115.1. GTDB lineage: Bacteria > Pseudomonadota > Alphaproteobacteria > Rhizobiales > Rhizobiaceae > Rhizobium > Rhizobium ruizarguesonis. Next base: position 264,945 of record NZ_PQIG01000067.1, on the reverse strand, counting down.
AGGGCGATATCGTCGGAACCCGAGACGAGGTCGATGCGACCCTTATAGCGCGAATGGATGTCGACGGCGCGCTGCAGAACGCCCGAGCTCTCCTTGATGCCGATCACCCGGCGATCGTCGGCGAGTGCATCCATCAAGTCGAAGGAGATCTCAATGCCGTCCTTCGGGGGATAGTTGTAGAGGATGAGATTGACATCAGTGGCGTCGAGCACGGCACGGTAATGCGCGAGCAGTTCGTCCTGCGTCGGACGTGTGTAGAAGGGTGTGGCGAGCAGAACCGTGTCATAGCCGATCTCCCTGGCGCGCGCCGTGTTCTCGATGACCTCGCGGGTGGCCGGCGCGTTGGTGCCGGCGATCAGTATCTCGTCGTCATTGGCGAAGTCCTTGACGAACTTGAGCACCTCTTCGCGCTCCTCGTTCGAGAGGGAGAAGTATTCGCCGGTCGAACCCATCGGCACCCAGCCCGTGACGCCGGCCGCGCGCAGCGCCGTCAGGTGCTTTTCGAACGCCTTGAAGTCGATCTTGTTGTTCGCGTCGAAGGGAGTGATAAGCGCGGGCATGACGCCGGAAAGTTTCATGGGGAATTCTCCTGTCTGGGAACGACTATCTTCAGATTGCGAGTTTCTTCAGGATCCGGCCTTCGACGAGCGAGACGGCCCGGGTCAGAGGAAAGGCGATCGCGAAGTAAATGAGGGCAACGACCGTCAGCACTTCGACGGGACGGGCAGTGTTGTTGGAGATGTTCTGACCGACGAACATCAGATCCGCCATGCCGACGGCGGAGACCAGGGCGCTCTCCTTGAAGAGACTGACGCAGTTCGACAGCAGCGTCGGGATTGCGCGCAGCACGGCCTGCGGCAGCACGACGTCCATCACCTGGCTCCTGCGCGGCAGGCCGAGGGCGACGCAGGCGTCCAGTTGTTCCTGGCCGATGGACTTGAGGCTTGCCCGGAAGGTCTCGCTGGTGATCGCCCCCATATAGAGCGTCAGCGCGATGACACCCGACGCCAGGTTCGAGAGTTCCACGCCGAGCAGCAGCGGCAGGCAGAAGAAGATCCAGAAGAGCTGGATAAGCACCGGCGTGCCGCGGAAGAACTCAACATATATGCTGGAGATTGCGCGAAGCGCGAGGTTGCGCGACGTTCTGAGGAGACCGACGAGAAAGCCGAGAGTGCATCCGAGCACGACGCAGATGACCGTCAGTTTGATCGTCATCCACAGGCCGAGCAGGAGTGCGTGTTCGAAACGCAGCAGGATCGAGAAGTCGAGCGTCATTCTGGCCTCCTAGCTGACAAGGATCTGGCGGCGGCGCTCAAGCAGGCCGACGATCTGGGTTATCGGGAAGGACACAGCGAAATAGATGAGAGCGACGACCGTGAAGGTTTCGATCGGGCGGTAGGTCTCGGTGGCCAGCGTCTTGCCTTGGTACATCAGGTCCTGGATGGCCACGATCGCGACCAGCGCGCTCTGCTGGAAGATGACGATACCGTTGGTCAGAAGCACCGGGATCGACGCGCGGAACGCCGTCGGGAAGACGATGTAGAGCACCCGCTGCAGCGGATTGAGGCCGAGCGCGATGCCGGCGTCGAGCTGTTCGCGCGGAACCGCCTGGATGGACGCCCGGTAGGCCTCGGCGTTGAACGCCATCAGATTGAGCCCAAGCGCCAGGATGCCCATCGTCACCGGGTCGAGGAAGACGTCGAACAGCATCGGCACGCAGTAGAATATCCAGACGATCTGGACGATGGCCGGCGTGCAGCGGAAGAATTCGACGAACAGCATGAACGGCAACCGCACCAACCGGTAGGGGCTCATGATCAGAAGGGCGAGCGCGAAGCCGAGCACGATGCCGATGACGTTCGCTGCAGCCGTCAGCTCCAGCGAAACCCACAGCCCCTGCAGAAGCGGAGCGATGGATACTGCATTGAAGTCGAACGTATAGTTCACGATGCTCTCCCTGCTGCTTGATGTGGCCTACTGCTTGATGTGGAAGACGCGGTCGATGAATTCCTTCGTCCGCTCCTCGCGTGGGGCGCCGAGCACCTGCTCGGGAGGGCCGTCCTCGACGACCACGCCGCCAGCGCAGAAGATGACGCGAGAGGCGATGTTCTTGGCGAACCACATGTCATGCGTCACGATCATCATCGGCATGTCCTGGGCGGCGAGCTGCAGGATGACCTGCTCCACCTCGCTGACGAGTTCCGGGTCCAGCGCCGAAGTGACCTCGTCGAACAGCATCAGCTTCGGGTCGAGCATCAGCGCGCGGGCGATCGCGACGCGCTGCTTCTGTCCGCCGGAAAGCTGGGCCGGATAGGCATTGGACTTGGCGCCGAGCCCGAACCGCTCGAGCAGCGCCTGGGCTCGGGCCGTAGCCTTTGCTTTGGTTTCTCCACGCACCTTGCAGGGAGCGAGAACCAGGTTCTGAATAACGTTGAGATGCGGAAACAGCGTGTAGTGCTGAAAGACCATGCCGATCGAACGGCGGACATTGGTGTCGATCTGGGTCTTCCGGCCCACGCCTTCGGAAGAAATATACGCCTTCCCGTCGAAATTGACCGACCCGCTGTCGATCTGCTCAAGCCCCATCATCACCCTCAGCAGCGTGCTCTTGCCGCCGCCGCTCGGACCGATGACGACGACGCGTTCGCCGGGCTTCATTTCGATATCGATGCCTTTCAGCACCTGAATGGCTCCGTTGCCATAGCTTTTGTGGAGCGCCTGCATTTTCACGAGGGGAAGACTGAAGGACGTGGTCATGCCAATCTCCGATGATCGAAGCTGGAGAGGGCCGGCGCGATCCTCGCACCGGCCCGGCGAGGTTACTTTGCGCCCTTGAGGACTTCGTCGACCGCCTTCTTGATCAGCTCATCGACGTGACCGGTCGCGACCTTTTCTTCGAGGAAGATATCGACCACTTCGACGTCAGCGGCCGAAAGATTGTGCGGCATGCCGAAAGCGACGCCCTGCTTGGCGAGCGCCGGCGTCGGGTTTATCGCCACCGCCCAGTCCGGGTTCGACTGGGTGAAGAGCTGGTTGGTGTCGGAGGCGTCGACCAGGATATCGGCACGCTTCGAGGTCACCGCCAGGCGGGTCTCGTCGTTGCCGGGAAGACGCATGATCGTGGCGTTCTTCACCGATGCGGAAATTGCCTTGTCCTGCGCCGTGCCGGACATGACGGCAAGCGTCACGCCTGCTTTGTCGATATCCACCACCGAAGCGGCACCGGCCGAAATTTTCGGGTTGTTTTTGTTATAGGCGAGCGAGATCTGGTACTCCATCGCCGGGATCGAGAACTGCACGGCCATGGCGCGCGTCGGCGTCCGGTTCAGCGCCAGCGAAAGGTCCCATTTGCCGGCCTGCAGGCCGGCGACGATATTGTCCCAGGTCGTATCGACGAATTCGGGTTTCACCTTCAGGACTTCGGCAAATTCCTTGCACAGATCGGCGAAGAAGCCGGAATATTCTCCGGTCGCCGGATCGCGCATGACATAGGGCGGAGCAACGGCGGCGCCGCAGCGCAACACGCCCGCCTTCTGCACACCCTGCCAATATCCCTCAGCGGTCTCAGCCCGTGCGACGGTGGCGGAAAGACCTCCCATGAGAGCGAGCGCGGGCAGCGCCCGCAGGGCGGACGTTATCAACTTCGAAAGCATCGGCATTCCTCTTTTGCTGTGCGCGAAGTGCGCGGTTCCACTCGTCGGCTGTAGCCGTTTCTGTTATTTTCGTGTCGGCTTAGTGTCGACTGAGAAAGATATGTCAACAGCGTGTCGACAAAGTCAAGCGGAAAAATTACATTGCCGACACGCTGCTTTTCTGGCCCAATGTGACCCGCGTCGAGAGAAAGGGACCTAAGTGTCTGATGAATCGGAAGTGAAACGAATCCGCGGGACTGGCTGGAAGAACGTCTACGAAACGCTTCGCAACGAGATCCTGGCGCTCACTCTGCCGCCCGGTCAGCTTCTCGATGAGATGACGCTTGCCGAACGCTTCGACATGTCGCGCTCGCCGGTGCGCGAGGCCTTGATCCGGCTCGGCGCCGATGAGCTGGTCGTCACACTTTCGAACCGGAGCACGATCGTAGCGCCGATCGAAGTGGCGACGTTTCCCAAATATGTAGAGGCGCTCGACATCGCGCAGCGCATGAATACGCGGCTCGCCGCCGCGCTCAGAACCGAGGATGACCTGAAGATCATCACCAAGCGGCTGAAGTCGTTCGAAGCGGCTGTTAAAACCGGCAATCACCTGGCCATGTCGGAAGCCAACAAGGAATTCCACATGGCAATCGCCCATGCCGGAAAAAACCAATACCTGGCCTCGTTCTACGAGAAGCTGCTGTCACAGGGACAGCGCATGCTCCACCTGCATTTCGAATATCTGGAGCGAACCCACGAGGGCTATCTCCTGACCGACGAGCACACGCTCATGCTCAATGCCGTCAGGGACAAGAACGTGGAACTCGCCGACGAACTCGCCCACGCCCATACGCGCCAGTTCCAGGACAATTTCATCAATTTCATGCGCGAGAACTACACGACGGATGTCGCGTTGGGCCCGCTGCGGGCTGCGGAGTAATCACGTGACAGTCAAGACTATTGGATTCGTCGGCACCGGCGCGATTACCGAAGCGATGGTTCGCGGGCTTCTCACTGAGCCGGCCTATGCCTCCGAGATTCACGTATCTCCACGAAGCGCTCACATCGCCGCGACGCTGGCCGACGAATTCGCCGCCGTCAGAATTGCCAAGGACAATCAGGACGTCGTCGAGCGCAGCGACATGGTGTTCCTGGCAATACGGCCGCAGGTCGCCGAGGAGGTCGTGCGCGCGCTATCGTTCAGGGATAGCCAAATGGTCGTCAGCCTCGTTGCGGCGACGGAGCGCCAGGCCCTCTCCGAATGGATCGCCGCCGACGTGCATCTGGTGCAGGCGATCCCCCTGCCCTTCGTCGCCGGCCGGCAAGGCGTCACCGCCCTCTATCCGCCGGATACCACTGTCGCCGCGCTTTTCGATACGCTCGGAACGGCTGTCCAATGCCAGTCGAGGAAGGAATATGATCTTCTCGCAGCAGCGAGCGCAATGATGTCGACCTATTTCGGCATCATGGAGCAGGTTGCCGTCTGGCTGGAAAGAAGCGGCCTCGAAAAGGCGAAGGGACAGGCCTACATTGCCCCGCTCTTTGCAAGCCTCGCGCAGAAAGCGAACAGCCCCGGCAACGAACCGTTCAGCGCGCTGAGCCGCGAATTCGCGACCAAGGGCGGACTGAACGAGCAGGTTTTCTCCGACTTCGAGAAGAAGGGCGGCCTTGCCGCGCTGACCGCTGCACTCGACGGGGTGCTTGCCCGCATTGAGGGCAAGAACTAGAAAGTCGGCGGCGTGCAGGCGCTGATGACCTCGCAGGGCACCGGTCCGACGCAGCGGAAGCGGTGCGGGCGTCTGCTTTCGAAATAGTAGGCGTCGCCCGCTCCAAGGATACGCCGCTCGTCATCGACCGTCACCTCGAGCCTTCCTGATAGCACGATCCCGCCCTCTTCCCCCTCGTGAACAAGGGGAACCTTTCCGGTGTCGGCGCCCGGCTGGTAGCATTCCTTGAGGATTTGCAGGCTGCGCCCGAACAGGTTTTCCCCAACCTGTCTGTAGGAGATGGCGCCCTTGCCGATCTCCACCAGCTCCTCCGCCGCATAGAAGGCCTTCCTTGGACGCTCGGGCTCGAAGGCAAAGAATTCCGCCAGGCCGATGGGGATGCCGTCCAGAATTCGCTTCAAGGCCCCGACCGACGGGTTGGAGGCGTTCGATTCGATCAGCGAGATCGTCGAATTGGGCACTCCGGTGCGCTTGGCGAGCTCACGCTGGGAAAGCTTATGGGCGATGCGGAGATAGCGAAGACGGCTGCCGATATCGACTGACATGATGCGGTTCGTTTATGTTGTCCAGAATATCGAAAATCATACCCACTCATCCGTTTAAGTTCAATGGCTTGCACTGACGAAGAAAAGGACTTGTTTGAAAGAGAGAAATTGCCATTCTCGGCGCCACCCCAAAGGAGGCCAGGATGGACCAACTCAGCAAGACGAACGCACCCGTACTCGAAAATTTCTGGATGCCGTTCACTGCGAACCGGCAATTCAAGGCTACGCCGCGGCTTCTCGCTGCAGCCGAGGGAATGTACTACACCGACATCGACGGAAATCAGGTGCTTGACGGCACGGCCGGGCTCTGGTGCTGCAACGCCGGCCACGGCCGCAAGAAGATCGCCCATGCCGTCGAGCGACAGCTTGCAACGCTGGACTATGCACCGACCTTTCAAATGGGACATCCCATCGCCTTCGACTTCGCCTCGAAATTGGCTGCGAACGCGCCGGGCGGCCCGCAAGCCAAGCTCGACAGGATCTTCTTCACCGGCTCGGGCTCGGAATCGGTCGATACGGCGCTCAAGATCGCCATCGCCTATCAACGGGCGATCGGCCAGGGCACCCGCACGCGGATCATCGGGCGTGAGAAGGGATATCATGGCGTCGGGTTCGGCGGCATTTCCGTTGGCGGCCTCGTCAACAACCGGCGGGTCTTCCCGCAAATACCGGCCGACCATATGCGCCATACGCTCGACATCGGGCGCAATGCGTTTTCGAAGGGCCTTCCCCCTCACGGCGTGGAACTGGCGGACGATCTCGAGCGCCTGGTGCAGTTGCACGGCGCCGAAACCATCGCAGCCGTCATCGTCGAGCCGATGTCGGGATCGGCAGGCGTCGTTCTGCCTGCGAAGGGCTATCTGGAGAAACTGCGCGCAACCGCCGACAAGCACGGAATCCTGCTGATCTTCGACGAGGTCATCACCGGCTTCGGGCGTCTCGGCACCCCTTTCGCAACCGACTACTTCGGCGTCGTGCCCGACCTGATCACTACGGCAAAAGGCATCACCAACGGCACGATCCCCATGGGCGCGGTCTTTGCCAGCCGAAAGGTCTATGACGGCCTGATGGTCGGACCTGATAACGCGATCGAACTCTTCCATGGCTACACCTATTCCGGCCATCCGGTCGCCTGCGCCGCCGGGCTCGCTACTCTGGAGATCTACGAGGAGGAAGGCCTGCTGACCCGCGCAGCCGATTTGGCCGAGTACTGGCAGGAGGCCCTCCATTCACTGAAAGGCCTGCCTCATGTCGTCGACATCCGCAATCTCGGACTGGTCGGCGCGGTCGAACTGGCTCCTCGTGACGGGTCACCGGGAAGCCGCGCCTATGAAATCTTCGTCGACTGCTTCAACAAGGGCCTGCTGATCCGGGTGACCGGCGACATTATCGCCCTCTCCCCGCCGCTCATTATCGAGAAAATCCAGATCGACACGATCGTTTCGACACTCGGTGATGCCCTGAAGCGCGCGGCATAGATCCGTATCCCGCGTGCCGCTCCCGTCGGCGATCGGATCTCTGGTCCATCGTCGACGGAACCATCCGGCAAACAGAGACGGAGTTCAGCGCTTCAAGGTCTGTGACGGCAACTGGCCGAAACGTTTCCTGTATTCGGCAGCAAACCGCCCCAGATGCGTAAAGCCCCATCTCAGCGCGACGTCGGCAATGCCTTGCTTGGCGTCGGATTCGAGCAAATCGCGATGGGCGGCAGCCATCCGAAGTTCCTGCAGATAGGCCATTGGGGTCGTATTCCTGAACTGGCGGAAACCCTGTTGCAAAGTCCGAACGCTGACCTTGGCGGCCATCGCGATATCGTTGAGCGAAATCGGCTCGGCGATGTGTTCCTGCATGAAGTCGATCGCCCACTTCACATGGCGTGGGGCCGGTGTCGGAGCAGTGAGCGCAAGCTCATTCGAATAGCGATTGGGGCAGGCCTCCAGAAGCAGATAGATCGCGGCGTCGCAGAGCGAGCTGGCGGCCAGCGGCGAGCGTTGCAGCGGTCCGTTGCCGCTGAGGCCGCGATGGAGGCTCGAGACAAGTTGCTGCAATACAAGCCCCGGACCGGTCGTCAGATCGATGTGAGGATGAAAATCGATATCGCCGCTGATCGTTCGTTCGAACATCTGCGTGAGGTGGCTGATGATCTTTGCCTGATCGACGAACAGGCCGAAATGACGGCGAGGCCCAAACAGGCGGGCGCCTGCGGCACGACCTGCCTCAAGGATCGTACCACGCGCGGGAACAGAGTATATTTGCTCCCGCATGCCGTCGAAGAATGCATTTCCCTCCATCGGCAGAAAAACGATCATCCTGTCGTTGATCGCCTCCCGCCTGATCAGGATCGTGCCTTCGTAGGTGCAGTCGGCTACGGTCACCTCTTCTCCCACGGAGACGAAATTGCAGCGGTATGCAATGGGCATATTGGCCTCCGCCACAACCTTGATCGGGGAGTTTGGCGTCGACAATATTTCCGAAAGCGCGTCCGGGTCTGTTCCGCTATGCGCCGTCTCCCGAAACGACATGCTCTGCGTCGCCAACTGCCGGGTGAGGCCGCCATTGTTATATATATGAGAACTAACGGACATTTTGGACCTCGATAGACGAGGCGCACAAGTGACACCGGATTTGTGCAATCATGTTCATCCCTCTTTTGTGTTGCCCCGGGCGGTTTCAGCCGTAGCGGCTGATTGCGAGATCCCTCGCGTCGATTTCCGGCTGGCGGCCGCCGACGAGATCGCCGATGAGCCGCGCCGAACCGGTGCTCATCGTCCAGCCGAGCGTGCCGTGGCCGGTATTGAGGAAGAGACCGGCGATCTTTGTCGGGCCGATGACCGGCGTGCCATCAGGCGTCATCGGGCGCAGGCCGGACCAGAAGGAGGCCTTGGAAATATCGCCGCCGGGGAAGAGATCGGTGACCGAATGTTCCAGCGTGCTGCGGCGGGCCAGGCCGAGATCGTTGGTATAGCCTGATATTTCAGCCATGCCGCCGACGCGAATGCGGTCACCGAGCCGGGTGATTGCGATCTTGTAGGTCTCGTCCATGACGGTCGATTCCGGCGCGCGTGACGCATCGGTGATCGGGATGGTGAGCGAATAGCCCTTGACGGGATAGACCGGCAGCCGGATGCCGAGCGGCTTGAGCAGCAGCGGCGAATAGCTGCCGAGCGCGACCACCACCGCCTCCGCGCTCATCCGCTCGCGATCGGTGATGATCCCGCGCACCCGGCCGGCCTCGACATCCAGCGCCTTGATCGTCGTCCCGTAAGCAAAACGGACACCGAGCGCCGCGGCTTTGGCCGCCAGCGCATTGGTGAACTTGAAGCAGTCGCCGGTTTCGTCCTTCGGCGTCAGCAGACCGCCGACGATCTTGTCGCGCACGTGGCTGAGCGCCGGTTCGAAGCGGACACAGCCGTCCCGGTCCAGCACCTCATAGGGAATACCGTCGGCAGCCAGCGCCTTGACATCCTTTGCCGAGGCCTCGAGCTGCTGCTGCGTGCGGAAAAGCTGCAGGGTTCCCTGCATGCGTTCGTCATAGGCGATGCCGGTCTCGGCGCGAAGATCGGCCAGCGCGATGCGGCTGTAATCGGCAAGGCGCAGCATGCGGCTCTTGTTGATCGCGTAGCGCTCAGAGGTGCAGTTCGACAGCATCCTCGCCATCCAGGAGAGCATGGCCATGTCGAGTTTCGGGCGCAGGATGAGCGGCGCATGTTTCATGAACAGCCACTTCATGGCCTTCATAGGGATGCCGGGCGCGGCCCATGGCGAGCAATAGCCGAAGGACACTTCGCCGGCATTGGCAAAGCTGGTTTCCAGCGCCGGACCCGGCTGCCGGTCGACGACCGTGACGTCATGACCGGCCTTGGCCAGTTGATAAGCGGATGTGACGCCGACAATGCCGGCTCCTAGAACGATGACCTTCATGATGTTCCCAATGATGGAGCCGCGGGCTCTTAGCGATATTGCCTGTCGTAACGATCGCCCAGGCCGGTTAGGATTTCGTAAGAAATGGTGCCGGCGTCGCGGGCAATGTCCTCGAGCGTTTGATGGCGGCCGAGCACTTCGACAGGGCTGCCGAAGGTCAGCGCCCCTTCGGGCAGTGCTGATATGTCGACGGTCGCACTGTCCATCGACACGCGGCCGACGATCGGCAGGCGGATGCCCTTGAAATAGACGGCGCCGCGGTCGCCCAGGCATCGCGGCAGGCCATCGGCATAGCCGGCGGCAATGGTGGCGAGACGCGTTTCCCGTTGCGTGACATGCGCGCCGCCATAGCCGACCTTCGCACCCGCCGCTACGGTGCGCGTCTGCACGACGGCGACATTGAGGCTGACGACCGGCTCCATCGGGTTCTTCTCGCCGGCGTTCGGAGCGCCGCCATAAAGCGCGATGCCGGGGCGGGCGAGTACGCCGTGATAGGCGTCGCCCAAGAAAACGCCGCCGGAATTGGCGAAGGAAATGTCGAAGCCCGGAAATTCATCGGCAATGCGGGACATCTCGGCAAATTGCTCGCCGTTCTGTTCGCTGTCCATGTCATCGGCCGAAGCCAGATGGCTCATGATGAACAGGATTTCGACATTGGTGCCGTCCCGAAGGGCTGCCGCCAGCTCTGCTCGCTCTTCCCTGGGAAAACCGAGCCGCGACATGCCTGTGTCGAACTGCAGGACGGCTGGCAGGCAGCGCTTCAGAATGCGCGCGGCCGCTGACCATTGCCGCCACTGCGCCAGCGAATTGAGGACCGGGACGATGCCCATCTCAGCACAGGCGATTTCGTTGCCCGGCTGCAAACCGTTCAGCACGAAAATCTGAGCGTCCTGCGCAAGGGCCGGCCGGAGCCTCACGGCCTCGACAAATTGGGCGACGAAGAAATGCCTGCAACCTTCCCTGTAAAGCGTTCTCGCAACCCGCTCGGCGCCAAGGCCATAGGCGTCGGCCTTGACGACGGCCCCCGCGCGGACCGGTGCCACCGTTGAGACGAGCTTGCGAAAGTTGCGGCCGAGGGCGCCAAGATCGATCGTCAGATAGCCCGTGGCTCCCTGCGCGGTCGTGGCAGTTCGTGTGCGGGAAACCAAAATATCGCTATCCATGTCCACCCCCTTTTTGATTTCAGGGAGTTTATGAAATAATGAGCGAAATTGCCTATCATTTAGCAGTTGATTATTGTTTGATTTGCTTATTAACCGCATAATCAACGAAAATTTGGAACGATCTCTCATGCCCGCTCTCGACGCGATTGATCGCAATATCCTGAGGCTGCTGCGCCTCGATGCCCGCATGAGCAATGCCAAGCTTGCCGCGGAGATCGGTCTCTCTCCATCGGCCTGTCTCAGGCGCATTAAAATCATGGAAAAATCAGGCGTGATCCGCGGCTATACGGTGTTGGTCGACACCGGCAATGCGGATGAGATGATCGCCGTGATCATCAACATCACCCTCGAACGACAAACGGAGGACTATCTCGATCGCCTCGAGGCGGCGGTCCGCCGGCATCCAGAGATCCGGGAATGTTTTCTGATGACGGGCGGTTCGGACTACCTGCTGCGCGTGGAGGTTGCCAATGCTGGTGAGTTCGAGCGGATCCACAAAGAGATACTGTCGACCTTGCCCGGCGTTCTCAGGATTCATTCCAGCTTCTCGATCCGCAATGTTCTGGCGACGCGCACGAGGGGCAGGCGCTGAATCACGCTCACCACGTTTATATCAATTCGAGTGCCGTGGCCTTGGCGACCGCTTCGCTCGTCGTGGCGACGGTCAGCTTCCGCCGTGCCGAGGCGAGATAGAGCTGCACCGCGCTTGTCGAAATGCACAGGCGGGCGCAAATCTGCTTCGCCAGAAGGCCGTTGGCCGTCATTTCAAGACATTGCAGTTCGCGGCGCGACAATTGCGGAAAGTCCGTTATTTTTCTCATCCCCGACAGAACCATCGCCCTGTCGTGGAGATGGTGGGCAAGAAACTGGAGGTCGCGCATGCTGTCCATGCGAAACTGTCGCCAGTAGGCGTCGGGATGATTGGAGGTCACCGTAAACAGCGATCGCTCCCCGTGAGGTCCCCGCACCGGCAGGGTAACGCCTTGCCGGCCGACACCGAAGGCCATCGCCTCCTTGAAGAAGCCATAGGCCTGGCCTGAATCCCATTTAGACGCAGACCATTCCACGGGCAGGAAGCCGCGCAGGCCGAGGCGCACGACGGGATCGATGCTGAAGTAGTCCCGGTCAAGATATTGCTTCACCCACTCGGGCGGGTAGGTCAGCATCAGCAATGGATTGCTGGCCGTCGCCCCCGAGGAGCGTGTTACATGCAGAACCATGTGTGATATCGCATAGATGTGGCGGACTTCGTCCAGCGTCGTTTCGAGATCCCGCAATGTCGGCGATGCGGAGATTCGGTCCAGACAGTAGAAAAAACGAGAACTGCTCAGCATGAGATGGACTCGTGGTTGTGTGTTTTCCTGACTGCTCGCAGTGGTAACATTTCGCGATTGCCGAGAACAGCATATTTTATGGCAACCATGGCGCGATATGAAGAACAGGTTAAAGAGCTGGCGAGACCTATCCCACTGCTGGGCGGTGGGACAGCGACTGCGCTTACCGCATGCCGCCATCGACAAGGGCTCTGGCAGGATAGGGAGAGGCTTGCTCCAGAAGTCGGGACAGGTTGGCCCGAAGTGTTCGACAATTGTCCGCCGTGACATCCCATAAGCCAACATACAGCTTGCCGATCTCGGGCCGGGATCGGGCAAGCGGTGTCGGCCTCCAGCCGATCCTGCGGTACACCCCGACCATCGCGACATCATAGACGCCGACGATGCTTTCGATACCGGTGTCGAGCGCAAGATCACAAAGCCCTGAGAGCAGCTCGGTGGCGACTGTGCGCGATTGGTCTATGTGTCCGGCAAGCGGATGAAGGCAAAAGCGGGTACATTCCCAGGTCGTCGGGCTATCGACGTCGATAGGCTGATCAAAGAAATGCCGGAACTCGCTTTTGAGCATCGTCGCTCCTGTGGTCGGCAGCAGGCGCAGCGAACCCGTCAGCGTGCCGGAAGGTCGTTGCGTGACGAGATATACGGGATCTTCAGCCTCGTCGTATCTGTCCCTCTCCCATTGATCCCGGACATCGACCTGCCATCCCAGCCGATCGCGAAAAACGGCGGCGCGGGCTCGAAACATTTCATCGAAAGCACGTCGATCGGTCTCGAGCATGTCTTTGGTGAGTATCCGCAACATATCCGTCCCTCCTGATGTGCTGACGTTTCACAACAAGAGGTCGACCGGGAGCAATCTGGATATTTCACCAGGTTGACCGGTGCTTCGCTTTGCCTTCCCTTTCATAAGAAGGTTCTGATGTTCGTCGATCGAAAGCTCTTGGTAATTGCCAATTTTAACGCAACCAACGGGAGGATTCTTGATGACCCACGACATGGCACGCGGCAAACGTATTCGAGAGGCGATATCCCGGGGCAAGTTCCGGAAAGTTCACGCTCTGGCGGCCGAACTAGAGGTGTCCGTCGCCGCCGTCTCACGCTGGCAGAATGGCGGTCATACCTCGCTGGAAAGCGCCTGCGCGCTCGCCGACCTGCTGGATGTCTCCCTCGACTGGCTGCTGCTCGGGCGAGGCACCATGGACTGGCATAGGAACAGCGCGATCTCCGCCACGGAATTGCAAATGGTTCTGGCGTTGCGCAACCGGTCTGCGGCAACACGGTCCAATCTCGTTGGGCTGGTCGAATCCATCCCTCCGGAGCACCCGTAACGCCAAGCGCAATTCGGTGAGATTTTTTGACCTGAGATCAACATCTTTAGGTTGATAAAAATCTGATCGTCGACGATCTTTCTAGTTAAAGCTTCAACGGCGGCACAACAGGGAGGCCAGCCCGCCCTGCCCTCGCCGCCGCAGAGACCTTGTTTTCACTCTCGACGAAGAAGGCTCGTTGGCGTCGGCTTTTGACGTGAAACTATAAATACGCTGCGCGGAAATTGTCGAAAAACGCATCGCCACCCATTCGGCCGCAATATTTCTCCCATCCGGGTCCGGAATATTTTCTCGATCTGGTCCCGGCAAGTCTCAACCGATTTTGGAGTCAGCCAATGACAGTTGCGCTTTGGAGTCAGTCAATAACAGGTGCGAACCCCGCCCATATCGGCGCCAATACGCCTGCAGTCAAACCGCGGCCTGCCTTCGCGCAGACCGACCTGGTCGCATTGTCGCGCTATTTTTCTCTTCTGATGATGCGCAACATCACAAGCGATGGCTATGTCATCGAGGATCCGGCATCGCCCGGCGTGTTTTCGGCCCCGGGCTGCGTCATCGCCGCACCCTCCTATCCAGCGAACACGCCGGGTGTCGACCAGGATTATGTTTTCAACTGGGTTCGCGATGGAGCCATTACGGCCATCGAGATCGCACTCGCCGGCTTGCTGCCTGTTCCGGGCGGGGTTTTGCCGAGCCTGGTCGACTACGTGAACTTCGCCGCGCTCTGTCAGGGGAATGCCAAGAATTCCGCGACCGTCACACTTGGCCACGCCTGCTTCACCATCACTGGCGAGGTTCGTCCGTGGTCTGAGCAGAACGACGGGCCGGCCATTCAGTCGATTGCGATCTTGACCTTGTTCGATCAGTTGGATGGTGCCACGCAGACGATCGCCAAACAATTGGTCGAGGCCAACCTCTCTTATCTTCTCGAAGTTTACCAGAACAAGACCACAAATCTCTGGGAGGAATATGAGGGCTATTCCTTTTTCGCAAGAGCCGTACAGCTGCGCTTTTTCCGGGAAATTTCCACAAACACGATCGGTATTGCGGTGCCTGCCGGGGTGGCCGATGCCATCTTCTGGCTGGAAAGCCAGCTGGCCACACACTGGAACGGGCAGCTCTATGTGAGCATTCTGGATGCCGCGGAGCAAGCCGGTTACGACGCGAACATCGATATCATCTCTTCGGTCTGCTATGGCGGGATCGAGCCGACCGATACCAAGCTTCTGGCAACGGCCGCCATCCTGCGGCGCCAGTGGGCCGATCCTTCGTCTTCGAACTATTACCCGATCAATGGCGCCGACGCGGCCGAAGGGCTCGGACCACTCTTCGGGCGCTATCCAGGCGACCATTACGATGGCGACGTGGCGGCTCCGGTGGTCGGCGGGCATCCCTGGGCTCTATGCACTGCCAACTTCGCCGAGTTTCAATATCGGCTTGCCAATGCCATCGAGGCCAACGGCGCCATCCCCCTCGATCAGTTCTCCGAACCCTTCTTCGCGGAACTGGGACTTGGTGCATCCAGCAGCACCGCAGACGCGTCAGCTGCCTTGCGGGCTTCGTCTGACGTCATGCTGCGCGCCATCGTCTATCACAGCGATCACTATGAACTGAGCGAACAGTTCGATGGAACCGTTGGCTATGAGAAAAGCGTCCGGAATCTGACCTGGAGCTACGCCTCCTTTCTCTCGGCAGTCAGAGCCCGCTCCGCCGCCGCCCCGGCCGCCAAGTCCAAACCCCGAAACTCCCGCGGCCCGAAATCATGACGATTCAGGCCGGGCGGCCTGAAATCTCGATTGAGTCCAGAACCGCATGATCCGCAAAGCCTGATGCGGCTTTCCGGGAATAATGGAGGACCAAAGTGCTTTTTCCCCTCGAATCCGCGATAAAAGCCGATGCCGAAACCGTCGCAGCGTCTGACGACTACGATATCGTGATCGTCGGCAGCGGCATTTCCGGAGCAATCATTGCCAAGCAGGCTGCGGAGGCGGGCAAGCGTGTCCTTATCGTTGAAGCTGGAACCGGTGCCAACAGCACGTTGGCAGGCTATGACGATCTGCTGACGACTTTCTATTCGGCAGCCTCCAAGGACAACCAGTCGCCCTTTCCGCTGAATGCGAACGCGGCCATGCCCCGCAGCCCGCAGCTTCGCAAGCTGCAGGCGGGGGAGACCGATAGCTCGACCTATATCGTTCAATCCGGCCCTTATGTCAGCGATACGACATATACCCGTATTTTCGGCGGAACGACCATGCACTGGGAGGCGAAAACGCCCCGCCTGCTTCGCTCGGATTTCAAGACGCGCACCATTTTCGGCCAAGGGTTGGACTGGCCGCTGAGCTTTGAGGAAATCGAGGATGATTACCGCCTGGCCGAGCGGGAAATCGGCGTATCGGCCAATGTCGAAGATCAGCAATATCTGGGGCAGACCTTCCCGGGCGACTATGTCTTTCCCATGCGCGGCCTGCCGCTTTCCTATCTGGATCAGCAGGTCAACAAGGGCATCGAAGGCACCAGTGTCGAACTTTACGACAAGACCTATCCCCTGAAGGTCAGGCCCTATCCGCAGGGGCGCAACAGCATACCAAACCCGGCCTATGACGGTGGGAAGGGCTACCGTCCCATCGGCGCCGTCGATACGCATCAGGTCGAAGAGGGCGGTCGCTGCCAGGGCAACACCAATTGCGTACCGCTCTGTCCCGTGCAAGCGCGCTACCACTCCGGCAAAACGCTTGCCAAGGCGTTCGCGGTAAACGGAAAAAGGGGCGAGCGGCTTGTCGAACTGTTGCCGCAGGCGGTCGCATCG
Organism: Rhizobium ruizarguesonis; assembly: GCF_012349115.1. Taxonomy (GTDB): domain Bacteria; phylum Pseudomonadota; class Alphaproteobacteria; order Rhizobiales; family Rhizobiaceae; genus Rhizobium; species Rhizobium ruizarguesonis. The sequence continues at coordinate 248,489 of NZ_PQIG01000067.1, read as the reverse complement.
AAGGTCAACATCGATCCGGATAGCGGGAAAGTCCGCTCTCTCGAGGTCAAGATTTACAAGGACCCGGCCTCACCGGCCCACGAGACCATCACCGTGAAGGGCAAGGTTTTCGTGCTTGCGGCAGGCGCCATCGAAACGGCGCGTCTTATGCTGGCCTCCGGCCTGCGCAGCACCAGCGGTCTTGTCGGGCGCAATCTGATGGACCACGCCTATCTGCTGAACTGGGCGCTGATGCCGGAAATCTGCGGCACGATGCGCGGAACCAGTTCGACGGGCGGTATCGTGGACCTGCGGGACGGCCCTTTCCGGGAAAGGCAGGCCGCCTTCGCCATCGATATCCATAACGACGGCTGGGGTTGGGCCACGGGTGCGCCGACCACCGACCTTCTCGAACTGGTGGATGATCGCAACCTATACGGGGCGGATCTTCGGCGCGGCATGATCGACCAGGTTTCGCGGCAGTTGCTGCTGGCATTCATGATCGAGGTCATGCCCGTCGAAAGCAACCGCATCGCGGTGGATCCGCAATATACCGATGCTCTGGGCAACATGCGGCCCATCCTGTCCTTCACGGTTCCGGAATATACCATGAAGGGTGCCGCCTATGGCCGCCAGTTTGCGCGCACCGTCTTTACGCGTCTGGGCGCGCAGGATCATACCCATTACGACCCCAGCGATTTCGGCTATGTGGCCTATGAGGGGCAAGGCTATGCGATCCGCGGCGGCAATCATCTGGCCGGCACCCACATCATGGGAACGACGAAGACCAATTCCGTCGTGGACAAGAACCAGCGCAGCTGGGACCACGAAAACCTCTATCTGGTGGGCGGCGGCAGCATGCCGACGATCGGCACGGCCAATGTCACCTTGACGCTGGCCGCCATGTGCTTCCGAAGCGGCCGCGACATTCTGAAGTCTCTGCATTGAACGAAGACCGGCATCCGCTGCGCGGAACGAACCGATTGGCTCGATGCAAGCGACACGAAGCCGACCTGTGCACCCAACTTATCTTTCATGGAGCCTGAGCATGGATTCCTCCAGTATTAAGACGCTCGATGAGCTGAAAGAGTTTCTCTACCGGGCGATGCAGCTCGAACATGCGACGATTCCGCCGTATCTGACGGCGCTTTACTCGATCAAGCCCGGCGTCAACCAGGATGCGACCCAGGTTCTGCGCGTGATCGTCGTGGAAGAAATGCTGCATCTGACCATCGCGGCCAATATTCTCAATGCCATCGGCGGCACACCGGATCTTGTCAGGCCGGACTTCGTAGCCCGCTATCCCGCCGCCCTGCCGGACGGTGAGACCGATTTCAAGGTCAGCATCCAGGCTTTCGGCCGTGAGGCGCTGGCGACTTTCCTGAAAATCGAGCGTCCGGCCCAGCGTCCTGAACACCTCGTCGGCAAGGGCCTGATACATCGCAAAACTCCCCCTGATATCACCGCGCTTGCCAGCGATCCGAGGCATGAGGACCTCCATTTCTTCAGTATCGGCGAGTTCTACTCGACCATCGCGGAAGGCATCAAATACCTGGAGGCCGAAGCGCATGGGGCGGGCACAACCATCTTTACCGGCGACAGGTCGCGCCAGATCACCTCGGAATATTATTACTCCGGCGGCGGCGAGCTGTTTCCGGTAACCGATCTGAAAAGCGCCTTGGAAGCCATCGATCTGATCATCGAACAGGGCGAGGGCGACGGTGGCGGTATCTACGACGATGACGACCACGAACTGGCCCATTACTACCGTTTCGAGGAACTGGTCAAAGGCCGCTACTACCAGAAGGGCGACCAGCCCGGCCACCCCTCAGGTCCGCAGTTGCAGGTCGATTGGGAAGGCGCCTATCCGATAAAAGAGAACCTGAAAGTGGGGGACATATGCGAAGGCTCGGAACTGCGTGAGGCGGCGATCGCCTTCAACACGCGCTACGGCGGATTTCTCCAGCTTTTGACGCGTGCCTATAACGGCCAGCCGAACTTGCTGCTGGAAGCCGTTCCGATGATGTTCGAATTCCGCAACATGATCCTCGAACTCATCCGCAATCCCCTGCCGAGGCATCCCGACAAGAACGGCAGCCCCACCTATGAGATCCCCGGCAATATCAAACAGCCAGCCGTCACCCGGCAGGCGGAGGCGAACGCATGAGCCGCCGTTTCGAGGCATTTCTGAGTCTCTCCGTCGAATTGACGGCCTTCTCCCACTTCGATCTTCTGGGAACGGGCCTGGCGGAACGCTATCTCGCCACGCTCGACAAGGTGGTCGGCAGCGAGATCGCCGACGCGCTGCTGGCCGCCTTCGCCGCCCTGCCACCGCCCGAAGGTGAGGCCCGTATCCAGGCGGTGCGCACGACCATTCTGGGCAATGAATTGCTGGGAGACGTGGCCCGCGCGCTGATCAAGCTCTGGTATTCCGGCACCTGGTTCGAGCTGTCCTCCGCCTGGACGGAGCGCTTTGGCCCCAGGCCTGCGAATATCACCTTCGTCGTTTCTCCCGATGCTTATGTCGAGGGTTTGCTCTGGAAGGCGATCGGAGCCCACCCCGCAGGCGCCAAGGGTCCGGGTTTCGGCTCCTGGGCCTTTCCACCGAAAATTCCGGCTTTTCCGGCTCTCGATTCCAAAACCTGACCTGACGCCACTTCCGTTTGTCTTCAAAGAACTGGATCATTGCCATGACGACATATCTGCATCGACTGACGCCCGCCAAGGTCTGGCTCGGTGTCATCCCCACGCTCTGGTGGAATGACGATTTCATCAACATCGACATCGGCATCCCCTACGAGCAGGCTCTGAGTGAAATGGCGCTCGCCGGCTATGTCGGATGTGGCGTCGGCCATAAGTATCCGACGGACCCGAAAATATTGCGGCCTGTCCTCGAACTCAGGGGATTGCGGATTTCCGAGCCTTGGGTGAGCACTTACTTCACCATCAAGGCGATGAATCGTCATACGCTCGAAAACGTCGATGCTCAGCTCGACTTCCTCGAAGCCATGGAAGGCGGCAGCGACGATCCGCGCAGGGCTGATCTGGTCGTCTCCGAGTTTGGCGGAGCGGTCAATCCGCTTCCGGTCGCCCTGTTTCCGAATTGCCCCGATTTCTCCGAGGAACAGTGGAAACACCTGATCGAAGGCTTGCATGCGGCGGGAGAGAAAGCCAAGGCCCGTAACCGCCGGCTCTGCTATCACCCGCATCTCGGAACCGGGGTGATGAAGACGGAAGAGATCCACCGGCTCATGGACGAGACGGATCCTGGCCTGGTCAACATGCTTCTCGATACCGCGCACCAGGCGGCTGCCGGTGTCGATCCGCTGGCGCTGGCCAGAAAATACGCCCACCGCATCAAGCATGTTCACCTGAAGGACTTTCGCGCCGAGGTGGTCAGGGACATTCACACCGGAGGATTGTCCTTCCAGCAAGGTATCGAGGCGGGGATCTTCACCGTCCCGGGTGACGGCTCCATAGAGACCTTTCCGGAAATCCTCGATGCTTTGGCCGAGGCGGATTTCGCCGGTTGGATCTGCGTCGAAGCAGAGCAGGACCCGGCCAAGGCCAATCCGCTGCAATACGCGAAAATGGGCCGCGAATATCTGCGCAAGCTGCTCGGATGGTAGCCCCGGCGCGGGCTGTTTGTTCAGCCCGATGGCGATGTGGAGGGGGCCGGGAGGGATCTCGCCTCGTGACAATGCCGGGCGAGACATCATCCTGAACCACGCATGACTGGATAGTGACAGCTGGAGCGATGAAGATGGAAGAGGCACGCAGACGGGATATATATTTCAGCTTCTTTATGTTTACAGCGGATTTGAGGCCGAATGACGCGGGCTATACCCAGGTTCTCGTCAGGCATCTGAAAGCTCTTACCGAGATCGGCTACACCGGCTTCGATGTGCATATCGCCCCAGGACCGGCCCATGTCGGTCATCACACCGAGGTCGAAAGCTATATCAGCCTCAAGAGGGCGTTCGATCAGGCGGGCTTCCGGGATGTGAAGTTCACAACCAATGTGGGGACCACGCGAACCTTCGATCCGACCTCGCCCTACGAGGAACAGCGCAAGCAGGCGTTGTCCTATCTCAAATCCCGCGTCGACATCACCTCGGTGCTGGGCGGGGAGAATACGATCATGTCAGGGCCGTTCCTGTACCCCTACGGTATCTTTCCGCTGACGGATGACGGTGAAGGAATCTGGAGCGACGCGCTTCAGGATTGGATGAAGCCACGATACGCGGCGGCGGCCTCCATCTTCCGGGAACTGGCGCAATATTCTACAGAGAAGAGTGTGAAGCTCGCCATCGAACCCGTCAAGAATTGGGAAACGCCCGGGCCGACCATGGTCTCCGAAGCGCTGGATTTTCTCGAAAGCGCCGACATTGCGGTCTGTGGCGTCACGATCGATACAGCCCAGGTCGTGATGGAAAGCCAGGGCCCGGCAATCTTCAAGAAAAATGTCGCCCGAGCCATACAGCAGAGCCGACTGAATTACGTTCATATCTCAGCGCCGGACCGGGGCGCTGTTAGAGATAGCTGGATTCCCTGGGAGATTATGCTGGACGAAATCGAGCCGGTCTATTCCGGCCCCTATCTCGTTGAAGTCTTTAATGCGATTCCACCCTTCGAGAGCTCGATGAGAATGACGCGCAGACGCTTCTGGCGGCCCGGTGAGGACGCGCCGGAGGCGGGAGTCGACAGCGCCTACGAGGTTGCGCGCGCCGCCCTAGAGACATTGGAGGAAAAGATCGCGTCCCACGGCCGTCGATCTCATCCGTGATGGCGCTCGGGCGCACATGCTGGAAACAACCCGGGAATGCTGGCCAGGAATGTTGGGGAGCCCTCATCTCCGCCGTGCCCGGGTGAACGTCAAACCTCAGCAAACGACCTTCAATCAGGGAGATACCTATGGTCACGCAATTGCCGGATCCCATTAAAATCGTCAGGCGAGCAGGCGATGTCCGTATTCATACTTTCATTTCAGCTTTCACGGATGACAACATCGCCAATGCAACGCACATAATCGAAAGCAGGAACAAGCTTGTTCTTGTCGATGGCCAATTCCTCGTTCCCTATGCGCTGCAATTCAGGGAATATGCCAACAGTATCGGCAAGGAGATCGACCGGATTTACCTGTCGCACAGGCACCCCGACCACTGGTTTGGCCTGGGAGCCGCATTCAGCGACATTCCGATTTATGCATTGCCGGAAACGAAAGAGTTCCTGAAGCAGCACGGGCAAGATTCCCTGAATGACCATTGGAAAATGGGCAATCTCGCTCCGAAGAGCCTGATAATTCCCGAAAAAACTGTCCGCGCCGGCGCGGAAGTCATCGACGGAGTCAAATACGTCTTTGATGAAGTCGTTGATACGGAGATCGATTTTCTCCTCACCATAGGTCTTCCGGACGTGGGCGTTTTTATTGCGCAAGACCTGATCTACAGCGGAACGCACCTTTATCTGACGAAATACATGGAGCATTGGATTGGGATTTTGCAGGGTATGCTGCTGTCCGACTACGACCTGTTCCTTCCCGGCCACGGCTTTCCGGCCGACAAAAACGAGGTTGCCAAAAATATAGAGTATTTGTCCGTTGCCATGGAGGCCGCCGGCAACGGACTCACCAATGATGCTTTCAAGCGCTTCCTGCTGGAAAGATTTCCCGAACGAAAATGCCCCGGCATATTCGACATATACATACCGCGCTTATTCGATAACGCGAGCGAGTTTTAATACGTCAATTGTCGTCAACAGGGGAGCCGTTGGAACATGGGCGAGACATACACGGTTGGACAATATCTGGTCGACAGACTTCGCGAACTGGCCCTGGGACACCTGTTTTCCGTAGCGGGCGATTATTCGATCGAATGGGTGAACAGTTATGTCGAGAAAAGCGGTATTCAGGTCATCGAGGAGGTGAATGAACTGAATGCCGGTTATGCGGCTGACGGCTATGCGAGACTGAAAGGCATTGGTGCGCTTTGCGTTACTTATTCCGCAGGCTCGCTTTGTGCAACAAATGCGATCGCCGGATCTTACGTCGAGAAAGTGCCGGTCGTTCTGATCAACGGTGCGCCAAGCATCAAGAAAACGCTCACATTCGAACAAACCGGCTACAGTGCGCATCACTTCATCAGCGGGCGGGAAACGGATCTTCAGGTGTTCGAATATATAACGGCCGCTGCCGTCCGCATCGATAGCCCTCATCTTGCGCCAATGCTCATAGATTATGCGCTGACGCAGTGCATCACCGAAAGACGTCCAGTCTATATCGAGTTGCTGGAGGATATGGTGGACCTGGAATGCACGCGCCCGTCGAATGCTTTAAAAGCGGCGCCGGACATATCCGACGAGGACAGTCTCAATCAGTCGATCGCGCAAATCAGCGAAAGATTGCAAAATGCCACCAAACCCCTGATCTGGATCGGTGTCGAGATCGACCGGTTTGGCCTTCACGACCAGGCGGAGCGGCTCATTCGAGCCCTCAAGATTCCCTACGTGACCGAGCTTTTGAGCAAGGCCATCCTATCGGAAGACGATGTCCAATTTGCCGGGGTATTTGATGGCGAATCGTCGTCACCCTATGTCCAGTCGTTGGTCAAAGAATCCGACTTCGTATTGGCGCTGGGCGTCTGGTTGACTGATATCAATGATTTGGGCTGGCCTATCGATCTCGATAAAACCGCATTCGCCTCCTGGGATACAGTGAAATATGGCACGATCTTCAACGCAGAGGTTTCGCTGGCGGACCTCGTCAACGGCTTGATTGACAAAAGGCTGACGTGCAAGGCCCAAAGTCTTCCGGCGAAAACAGCCCGGCAAGCGCCGGCCGTGAATCCGGCAGGCGAAATTACCTATCAGGGCTTCTACCATTTCATTCAGCAGCAGATCGACGGAAATACTATCGTTGGTGCCGACGCGAGTTTGAATTATTTCGGGAGCTTGCTTCTTGAAGTGGGTGCTCGCCGCGGTTTCATCGTACAATCATCCTATTCGGCGATCGGTTATATCGGTCCCGCCGCGACCGGGGTTTCGCTGGCGAAGCAAGATAAACAGAGGCTACTGGTCTTTGCGGGGGATGGCGGGTTTCAGATGACCGCTCAATGCCTCTCGACACAAACCCGCTTCAATCTCAACCCGATCATCTTCGTGATGGACAACGGCATCTATGGCGTGGAGCAATGGCTTGCCGATGCATCGGTTTTCCATGGTAACAAGCCGTTTTACAATTCATGCATCCTGCACCGATGGAATTACAGCAAGTTGGCAGAGGTCTTTGGCTGCCAAGGCTGGAAAGTGGACACCTATGGCGAACTCGAGGAAGCCATAAATGGCGCGAAAGAAAACCTGAACAGTCCGTCCATCATCCAGGTCGTCGTGCCTCAGCGGTCGATCCCCGATAATGCGAACTGGAAAGCAAACTAGAATGGCCGATGCCGCAGAAATTCTGGGGCTTCAGTCCTTGCTGGACCGCTACCCAACACCGCGGTTCTTATAGCCTCAGCCCAGCGCTGACACCATCACAGTAGGTTCAGGGAAGCGTCGCTGGCCAACACAGCTCCACTCTGCCGCTATAGCGTTTATTTATAGCGAACCGATCGATTCGGCATTGCCGGAACGGCTCACCGTCCGGCAGGACGAACCGCCGGGTGATACAATGGTGATGTCGTCCCTCGTCACTCGGATCCTGCACTCCACTCGCGATAGGCGAGGTGGATCTTTGCTCCGATCGTCGTGAAAGGCTGCGGCGGCAATGCCGTCGGGGCAGCCAGGCGCGCGTAGACGCGGCCGAGTTCGGAATCATGTCCGAGCGTCAGCTCCGCAGCCGCGATCCCTGATGCCGTCGAGTTCGATGCTCCAAGGCCGTTGCAGCCGCATGCCGCGAATACGCCACGCTCGATCTCACCGAATGCCGGCACATGATTGCGTGTGAGCGCCATCGCACCGGCCCAGCGATACTGCATCCCGACGCCGCTAAGGGTGGGAAAGCGTTTGGAGAACTTGCCGTCGTGGAGGCGGCCGGCTCGCTGGATCGCGGCGTCGCTGACTGCGATGCTCGGATTATAGCTGTAGCGGGAGCGCACCAGGATTCGGTCGCCGGTGCCGGTGCCGGTGCTGATGCGGCGGACGGTCGTTCCCATCGGCAGGGCGGGAGTGGCGGCCCACTTCCGTTCTCCACTGAGGCACGAGGGGTCGAACGCCTCGGTGAGGGAGGCGTAGGTGAAGACGTGAAGCAGGCGTCCACGGAAGAAGCCGAAGCTCTCCGCATGTCCATTGTTTGCCATGATGATCTTCGCCGCCTGCACCGAACCCTGCGGCGTCTTGACGAGCCAGCCCGTACCGAGGCGTTCGAACGAGAGCGCCGGCGTCCGCTCGTAAAGGGTGACCGGCTTCTTCAGGCAGTCGGCGACCCCGCGAATGTAGGCGGCGGGCTGCACGATGACCGTACCGGGCGTGAACAGACCGGAGGTGTAGACCGGCGATCCCGTGACCGCTCCGATCTCCCTGGTCCTCAGGAGCCGATGGTCTTCGCCCATTTTCGAGAGCTGCTGCGCATAGTCCTCGAGGTGCTTGTCGCCTTCCGCGCTGATGGCGACGCTGTATCGACCACAGGGATCGAACACGTTCTTCTCCCAACCGTTTTCGGTCGCCATCTCGGTCGCCAGAGCAATAGCCGAGCGCTGTATGAGCACGGACTGTCTGAACCTGGCCGCCGACTCTCCGCTGAAACCATCGGACGAGACCTCGTGCGGCAGGTCGATGATGAAGCCCGAATTCGCGCCCGCCGGCCCCTCGCCGACAATACCCGCTTCCAGCACGGCGACCCGCGCGGTTGGGTCCAGGCGTGAGATGCGCCGGGCCGCGGAAAGCCCTGCGAAACCGCCGCCTATGATTGCGACATCCGCAATGACCGAACCGTTCAGCGTGGACTGTGGCGTGCGCGGCGCAAGCGTGGCCACCCAGCCCGAAACGCCTGCGCGTTTCGGAAGCCTGGATGCAACGAAGACGTTCCTTGCGGCCTGGGTCACGTCAGATTGCTTCCCGCTCCATGAGCGTTTCGAGCGCGCGCCGGACGGCCGGAAGCTTTTCTGGGGCAAGCCCGCGCAGCGGCTTTCGTGGAACGCCGGCGCCGTAGCCCACCAGATCTGCCGCCGCATAGACGGACTGCACGTAGTCGCCTTCCCAGATCAGCCCCATCGACGGCTCCAAGATTTTCCAAAGGGCGCGAACCTCGTCCCACTTGTGCTCAGCGGCGGCCTCGACGAGGGCGACGCAGGTTCTCGGAGCGAAGTTCGCCCCACCCCAGATCAGGCCGTTGCATCCGGCATAGAGCGCGTAGGGAACGAGAGGGTCAGCGCCATTCATGACGAAACGGCCGGTGCGGATAAGTGCTGCCTGCTTTCCAAGATCGCCGCTGCTGTCCTTGACGGCACAAAAGCCGGGGATTTCGCTCAGCTTGTCGAGAAGTTCGGTCGTGACGGCGACGCCGACCGCTTGGGGAACGTTGTAGCCAATCACCGGAAGACCGGCCGTCGCAACCTCGCTGTAGAAATCGACGATGCCTTGGTCGTCGGTCGGTCCCTCGAAGAAGGGCGGAAGAACCATGACGCCTTCGGCGCCAGCGTCGCGCGCGCGGATAGTACGCTCGATGACGTCTTCCACGAGGAGAGCGGAGGTCTGCGCAATCACCTTTGCCCGTCCGTTGACGATCCGCGCTCCGCGCCGGATCAACTCCTCGGATTCCTCCTTGGAAAGGTAGACGTGCATGCCGGTGCCGGAGCTGAATAGGAAGCTCTTGACGCCTGCTGCGAGGTAGCGCTCGACATTGTGTTCGAGCCTGCCGTAGTCGATGCGTCCGGCATGGTCGAACGGCGTCGTAATGGCAAGATTCAGGCCTGGAAACTGGAAGTTAGACATTCGTTTTGTGTCTCGCGTTAGGCTGCCGAAGGGTCAAGCCAAATGGTCCTAGAGGGTCGGGGTCTCTAGGCCCTCTGGGGCCGCGTACATGGCCATGTTTCGTCGTGAAAGCTCGAGGTGAAGCCGCGCCAGTTCTCCGGCTGCGTCGGGATCGCGTTTCCCGATCGCTTCGATCATCTCGTCATGTTGTTGCGTGGCGAGTTCGAGCTCTTCCTGCATGCGAGGCGTGTTCGGGTGCTTGTAGAAGACCTTGCCGATGCGCGCATGGTCGATCTGCAGTCGCCGCAGGCTCGGAACGAGATAGACGTTGTGTGCCATCTCGCCGATCTGGCGGTGGAACTGGTCGTTGTAGAAGACGCGCCCCTCGACGTCGCAATTGTCGACGGCCTTTCGAAACGACTGCTGCATCTGCTTGAGCAGGTCGAGCTGCCCGCGCGTTCCATTCTCGGCCGCCAGCTTGTTGGCGGTGATGTAGATCATCGGTGCAAGAAGGAAGAAGTCATGCAAGGACTGGTAACTCATCGAACTGACGCGCGCCGCCCGGTTGGCTTCCAGCTCGATATAGCCTTCGCCAGCCATCTGCCGCATCAACTCGCGAACCGGCGGGCGGGATAGCCCGAACTCCTCGCTCAGCGCCACTTCGTCCAACACCGCACCCGGCGCCAGCTCCATCGTCAGGATGCGTCTGCGGAGCGTCAGGCTCAGATTCACTTTGCGATCGGGGTTGCCGATCTCGGAGATAATGTCATCGTCCATCTCATAATCCTTTTGAAAGACATTATGTAGACATAAGATAGGCGTCAAGAATTTCCTGAGATCCGGAATCGAATCCGCTCGCCTCAGCGATAGGGCAGTGTCGGGTCAGGGGAAGGTTGCTGCCTTCGTGGTGAAGCGAATGCTGCGTCGGCCTAGCGGCCTTCGATGCTCATCGCCCGACCGAGCACAGGTGTGAGTTCCGCGACGCGCTTTAAAAGGTCAGTTGCACCTTGCAGGCCGCCGTACGGTCGCCCGCGAGGGTGAAGGCTGCGGTGGCTTCTTCGAGCGGCAGGCTGTGGCTGATGATCGGCCGCACATCGATCTTGCGGCTGGAGATCAGCTCGACGGCGGTACCGAACTCCTCATGGAAGCGCTGCGTTCCGTGGAGCTGAAGCTCCTTGCCGACGATGGCGTTGAGAGGGATCGAGACGTCTCCCGTGACGCCGACCTGCACGATCGTTCCGCGCGGCCTGATGGCGGCAATCGCGCCGCGGATGGCCGGAGCGGCGGCCGAGCATTCGAAAACGAGATCGAAATAGCCCTTTCCCGCCTCGTATTCCGCAAGCGCCGGGGCATCTTTGGAAACATTGATCGTGCGGCTGGCGCCTATCGCTTTGGCCCTGTCCAGAGCCGCATCCGCGAGATCGGTCACCACGATCTCGCTTGCGCCGTGATAGGAGGCGACGGCGACCATCAGGTCGCCGATCGGGCCGGCTCCGGTGACCAGCACGCGTTTGCCTGTGATATCTCCTGCGCGCGATGCCGCGTGCAGGCAGACGGAGAGCGGCTCACTGCAGGCCGCTTCTGCAGCAGTTGTCGCAACTCCGACTGCAAAGCATTGCTTGGCCGGCACCACCAGCCATTCCCGGAACATGCCCTGCTCATGCGGCAGGCGCATCGCACTGCCCATGAAGCGCATGTCCAGGCAGTGGATCGGCATGTTTTTCTGGCAATATTCGCAATGCCCGCAGGGTTGGCTGGGACTGACCGCCACCAGCGTACCGGTCTTCAGGTCGACCCCCTCGCCCGCTTGGCTCACCGTCCCCGAGGCCTCGTGGCCGGGTATGATCGGCTCGCGAACCCGGACTGGGCCGAAACCGCCGTCCTGATAATAATGCAGGTCGGAGCCGCAAATCCCTGCGGCTGCCATTTTGAGAAGCACCTCGCCGGGACCAGGGGCCGCAACCGCGGCGGTCTCGATCCTGAGATCGCCCTTTTGGTAAAGCCGTGCCACACGTGTCCGCATCGTGTCCATCCTATCTCAACAGTCCAAGCTGCTGCGGCAGCCACAGCGATATGGCGGGCACGAAGGTGATCAGGATCAGCGCCAGGAAGAGCGGCACCAGCCAGGGCAGGATCGCCATGGTCGTGCGTTCGACGGAGAGTTTCGCGACCCTCGACAGCACGAAAAGCACCATGCCGAGCGGCGGGTGCAACAGGCCGATCATCAGGTTCAGCGTCATGATGAGGCCGAACTGGACCGGATCGATCCCGAATTTCAGGACGATCGGCAGAAGGATCGGCACGAGGATGGTAATGGCTGCGATCGTATCCAGGAAGCAGCCGACGAAGAGCATCAGCAGGTTCACGAGGATCAGGAAAACCCATTTATTGTCGGTGATCGACAGGATCGCATCGGAGAGCAATTGGGCCGCCTGGCTCACCGTCAGCAGCCAGGCAAAGACCGATGCCGCGGTGACGATGAAGAGAACGGATGCCGTCGTCTCGATCGTATCGAAACTTGCCTTGGCGAGCGTCGAGGGCGTCATCGTGCGGTAACGCACCAGACCGAGGAACAGGGACCAGAGGACGGCTGCGACGGCGGCCTCCGTCGGCGTGAACCAGCCCATCGTCATGCCGCCGATGAGGATGACAGGCGTCATCAGCGCCATGACGGCGGAGAAGCGGAAATACCAGTCGAGGGCAAGAAGCAGGGCAAGGGCAATGCCCGCCGCAACATTCATCGATACGCCCGCCTGCATCAGCAGATAGATGGCCAGCGGCACTGCCAAGACGACGACGATTTCCATCCCCGCCGACAGCAGCTGCCTCACATCGAACGGCGCATCGGAGCCCCAGCGCTTCCAATAGGCAAAGGCGGCGACGGTTATCATCATCAGGAGCGTCATGACAATGCCGGGCAGGATGCCCGCCATGAAAAGAGCGCCGATCGATACGTTCGCCATCATGCCGTAGATCACGAAAGGCAGCGACGGCGGGAAGATCGGGCCGAGCGTTGCCGAAGCCGCCGTCACGCCGACCGCGGCCTCGACCGGATAGCCGTGATCTTTCATCGCCTTGATCTCGATCGTGCCGATACCCGCTGCGTCGGCGAGCGCTGTGCCCGACATGCCGGAGAAGATCACTGAACCGATGATGTTGACTTGCGCGAGACCGCCCTTCATCCAGCCGACAAGAGCGACGGCAAAGGAATAGATGCGGCCGGTGACACCGGCTGAGTTCATCAGGTTGCCCGCGAGGATGAAGAAGGGCACGGCGAGCAGCGGGAAGCTTTCGACGCCGGCGATCATGCGCTGGGCGACGATGATGTCGGGCGCGACGCCATAAAGGACGATGTAAAGCACGGATGCGACGGCCATAGAGATGGCAACGGGCACCCCGACCAGCATCAGCACCAGAAACGAGCCAAGAAGCAGCAGCATCGGATCAATCCTCGACGGTCTGGAATTCTTCGGGGCGCTCCAGAACGGAGTAGCCGCGGCGCATGTTGGCGATGAAGACGACGATCGCGCGGATCAGCATCAACACGAAGGCGATGAGAACGCTGTAGAAGACGATGTTGCGCGGCAGATCGATGGTGACCATCTGCTCGTCCGCCACGATGTCGACGTAACGCCACATCAGATGGCAGCCATAGGCGAAGAAGCCGATGCGGACGATATCGACGAAAGTGGCGAGCACGCGTGCCAGGCCTGCTGGCATATAGTGATAGAACACGTCCACCTGGATATGCCGCGACGTGCGCACGCACATGACGGAACCGAGAAAGACGACACCGATCAGACAATTGATCGCGATCTCCTCGGTCCATGCGTAGCTGTCGTTCAGCACATAGCGCGTGAAGAACTGCAGGAACACGCAACCGGCCATCAGCCAGAAGACGAGCAGCGTGATCCAGTCCTCGATGGCATAGTCCGAGACGTTTGCGGTCGGCGCGTGCCCTTCGAACTCGTGACCGATTTCTTCGGCCGTGATTTGCGTATGAATTTCTTGCGACATGATCGGCCCTGTTCCAGATCGGAATGAAGGAGCGCGGCGTCTGCAGCAACCAAAGTGTTACAGCGTCCTTGCGCGTCTGAAAGACGCGCGGCGCTGTAAGGCGCCGCGCCGCGTAGTTTACTGGATCGCGCGGATTGCTTCCCAATCGGCCTTCTCGTAACCGAAATCCTCGAACTTGACCTTTTCCATCACGGTCTTTTCGAAATCGGCTTTGTCGACCTCGGTGACATTCAGGCCCTTTTCCTTGAAGGTCGCGATGAGGTTATTTTCCTTGCCGGCGATCGTCTTGCTGGTGCGCTCGGCCGCCTCCTGCATAACCTCGCCGAAGATCTTCTTGTCCTCGTCGGAAAGGCTCGCCCACCGCGTCTTCGAGATCACGGTGTTGAGGTGATCGACGATGTGGCCGGTGAGGATGATGTTCTTCTGGACTTCGTAGAACTTCTTCGCCTCGATTGTCGTCAGCGGATTTTCCTGTGCCTCGACCGTGCCGTTCTGCAAGGCGAGATAGACCTCGGCAAAGGCGATCGGCGTGGTGTTGGCGCCGCAGGCGCGCGGCATGGCGAGATAGGCCGGAACGTCAGGCACCCGGATCTTCAAGCCCTGCATATCGGCGCATTTGGCAATCGGCTTGTTTGATGTCGTATGGCGCGTGCCGTAATAGCTGACGGCGGCGATGTGGTTGCCGGTCTTGTCTTCATAGCCTTTGGCAAGACGCTTGAAGACATCGCTCTTGGTGTAGGCGATCAAGTGATCGGGACCGCGGAAGATATAGGGGAAGTAAGTCACGCCGATCGGCTTGTAGTCGCGTGCCGCGAAGCTCGATCCCGAGATGATGATGTCGACGGTCCCGAGCTTGAGGCCCTGGTTGATGTCGGCTTCCTTGCCGAGCTGCGATGCCGGATAGACCTCGATCTTGTAGCGCCCATCGGTGCGCTTGTTGATCTCTTCCGCGGCCCAGACAGAATCCGTGTGGAAGGGCTCTGACGTTTCATAGACATGCGCCCATTTCAGCACTGTCTGGGCATGCACGATCGCGCTGCTCGCCATGATCGCGGCTGCAGTGCAAAGTATCGTTGCCAGTCTGCTTTTCATTGCTCTCTCCTCCCGAGCTTGGGTTAAGTCTTGGCAGTTCCTTTCGGCGGCCGCTTGTTGCGTCCGCGCTCCTCTTCCCCCGAGAACTCCTCCCCGAAGCTCTCGGAGAACCTCTTCTGCGACATTGTGAGATGGGCGCGCATGGCCGCCTTGGCGCCAGCGGCATCGCCGGCAGCGATCGCGTCGCGAATGGCCCGATGCTCGTCCAGGGCGCTGCGCCATGTCGTAGGCCCCTCGAAGTGGCTGGCGAGCCTTGCGAAATAAGGGGTCATGCGCATGTCGAACATCTCACCCGTGACACGGATCAATGTCGCATTCCCGACGATGGCGGCAATGCCGGTGTGGAAGGCGCGATCGGCATCGAGCACTGCGATTGCATCGTTGACCACGCCACCCATACGCGTCAGAGCTTCATCGAGCAGAGCGATATCGTCCGGTTTGGCGCGACCGGCAGCTTCTTCGGCGATGGCGCATTCGATAATGGCGCGCGCCTGCAGCAGCTCGAACGGCCCCTCCACCGGCTCGCGCTCGGCCCCGGTGACGGTCGCAGCATGCTGGCGCACCACATAGATGCCGGATCCCATGCGGATGTTGACGAGGCCCTCGACCTCAAGGACGATCAGCGCCTCGCGGACGGTCGGGCGTGAAACCGACAGTTGCTCCGCCAGGTCGCGCTCGGCCGGCAGCCGCTGGCCAACGGCAAGCTCGCCGCTGGCGATCATCAAGCGAATCTGATCCGCGACCTGCCGATAAAGGCGGCGTGATTCAACAGGCGAAAACATCGTGGGCCTCCCTAGGCGAGCTTCTCCTCAAGCGCGCAGCTGGTCAACTGGCCTGACCAATTAGCACGTGAATAGCATTACTGGAGTTGTGCGTCAATCCGCCGCATAAACTCAGAAGGAGAGTTCAAGCCATAGGCCGAAGCCCGGCGCAAAGAACCCCGCCGAAGCGGGGTTCTTTGCGAAGAAGGCGATCAATTGTTATGCGCTGCGCAGGCCTCATCCATCGGCGTGGCGTTGCTTGTGCCGCCTTGCGTTTGAAGATTGCTGGAGTTGTTGACCGGGTTGGGGCACTTGGTCCTGCCTGTCTTCATCGTGCCGCCGGTCGTGGAGTTTGTCGTGGTGGTGTCGGTTCCCATCGGTGTTTTGACCTTCGCGCCACCCTGATCGACGTGGTTCTTGTCGATCGTGGCCCCGGCCGGCGCCGGATTGGATTGGGCGAAAGCAGACGTGGCCATGCCGATAGCGAGCACCGAAGCTGCTACGAGTTTCATACGCATCTGACGTCCTCCTTAGGATCTTTGCGTGATCATTCAGAACCTCGCCAACGCGTCATTGTTCCCTAGCTGCTGCTTACAAATGCGCGAAACGCGGCAGCAAACGCCACCAGCGGCGATCTGAGTGTCGGGCACACCAGCAGCTTTATGGTTTTACACGTTTTAATAGCAAAATATCTAGAAAACAATCAAATGGCGCTTAATGCTGACATATCGTGTCACTAACCCTCGGTAAGACCATTTCGGCCAAACATCACCAACGAAAGGACATGATCATGGCTGAACACACCGGACGCGCGACAGCAATTGCCTGCACCTATATCGAAGCGATCTCCAGCAAAGACATCGACACTATTCTTGAAATCTCGGCCGAGGACGTCGTCTGCTCGTCGCCGATCGGCAAACTGAGCGGCACGCAGGCATTTCGCGGCTTCCACGAAGGCTTTGCGCGCATGATCAAAAGCGTGAACATTCTCGCTGTCTACGGCGATGATGATCAGGCCGTCATCGTCTATGAAGTCGAAACCCATCCTGTTCCGCGCGCCTTGACCGTCGAGCTCATCACGGTCAACGGCGGGAAGATCGCATCCACCGACGTGATCTACGACTCCGCGCCGTTCGCCGAGTACATGGCGACGGTCAAGCCGCACTGAACTTAGCGATGGTCGACCGCAGGCTGAAGCCAATCATCTGCACCGCTCGGACCGACATCCTGGACGGGCTTGCCCGTGCCGCAGACGAGGGTAGGCTGAAGCTTCCGGTTTCCGAAATCGTACCGTTGAGCGATGGAATAGGGACGCTGACGGCTCTGGAACATGGCCGCAAGAGCAACGGAAAGGTCCTGGTCCGTGTGAATTGAGACCGATACTCCGGAGCCCCTTCGGCAGCACCGGCAGAAGCTGTGCTAAGATATAGTCATGTCCCAAAGCCAGAGATTGTTCGAAATTCTCCAGATTCTCCGCCGCCATCGCCAAGCGGTCTCCGGGAACTATCTCGCGCAAGAAACGGGCGTTTCCCTGCGGACGATCTACCGGGACATCTCGTTGCTGCAATCCATCGGCGCTGAGATCGAAGGGGAGCCCGGTTTCGGCTATGTGCTGAAGCCGGGTTTCATACTGCCGCCTCTCATGTTCTCGGAAGCGGAAATCAAGGCGATCACACTGGGCGTGCAATGGGTCACCCGTCAGACGGACGAGGATCTACGCGCGGCGGCTCAGGACGCCCTTGCCAAGATCGAAGCCGTGCTCCCGTCGGAACTCCGTCATGGATTGACCGACAATGATTTCCATATCGGCCTCCCCTCGCTGCCGGCACCCGCAATCAGCCTCAAGATCCTGCGTCAGGCCATGCAGCAACAGATGAAGCTGCGGATCATCTATAGAGATGCCGGAGATGCCGACAGCCACCGCATCATATGGCCGATTGCGGTCGCCTTCTTCGATTCCAGGCGGATCATCGCCGGGTGGTGCGAACTGCGACGGGATTTCCGGATGTTTCGCGCCGACCGTATCCTCGATGCCGCACTCCTGGCCGATCGCTATCCCGGAAAGAGGCGGGAATTGGTCAAGCAATGGCGGGCGCAGGCGCAAGAAGCACGCGACGCGGTGGCACAGGAGACCAGCTAATTCAGCGTCGGCCAGCGGCGATCGCCGAGTTCGTGTTAATTACTTCGCGTAAAGCGCTCGCGACCGCTCGAGATGCTTGAGGAGTGCTGTTTCAGAGCCATCCACGTCGTTTGCTTCAAGGCGATCGACGATTTCGTCGTGTTCGGCGAGCGTGAATTTTTCCTTGCCGGTCCAGATCAGCATCTCGGTGTGATATTCCTTCAGCCAGGCAAGCATTGCTTCGCTGACGGCGACGTAGATCGGGTTGCCTGATATCTGCGCGATGCGGGTGTGGAATTCCATGTCCGCGTCGATAAACTCTTCGGCCCGCCCAAGCGACATTCGCTGGCGTTCGATAATGTTCCTGAGATCGGCGATATCATTTGCGGAGGCCCGCTGCGCGGCCTCTCGCGCCATGCCCCGCTCGAAGAAGATGCGGGCGCTCTTGAGGTATTCCAACGAGTCCGACGATTGCGACAGCATGATCTTGGCGGTGAGATCGACCTGGCGGAATATCGATTTTGCCGTCAGCCGGAGAACCTTCGCCCGCTCACCGTGCGAAATGCTGACCAGACCCTTGTTGGCAAGGGACTGCATGGCCTCCCTGATCGCCGGCCGGCCGACGCCGAAGCGTTCCATCAGCACGCGCTCGGAGGGCATTTCGTCGCCGGGCTGAAGCTCGCCCGAGGTGATCATTCGCTCAAGTCGATCAAACACTTCGTCAGAGAGTTTCCGGCGGACGATTTGTTCGAGGGGCTGGGTCATCACATCTCGCTGGCTCAAAATGTTTCCTCCTAACAGTTTTCCGGGTCGAGAACAAAGCTGTCAGCGAAAATTTGCGGATCCGAAGATTCTACTTTTCATAAGTTGGAATACTCATTATACCAGATCATGAGTTGACGCCATGGCAATCTGCCGGGCGAGAGGAGCAACCGTCCGTTCCATGATGATTACCCTGACCTATCGTATCGAAACGCCCGGCAGCGTCGAGGCGATGGCGGAAAAGATCGCGAGCGACCAGTCGACCGGCACCTTCGTGCCCGTCCCGGGCGAAACCGAAGAGCTGAAGTCGCGTGTCGCCGCCCGCGTGCTGGCGATCCGCTCACTCGAAGATGCGCGCCATCCAACCTGGCCCGAGGTCGCCCCCGGCACACTGCTCAATCGTGCCGATGTCGACATCGCCTTTCCGCTGGACGCGATCGGCACCGACCTTTCGGCATTGATGACCATTGCGATCGGCGGCGTCTATTCCATCAAGGGCATGACCGGCATCCGCATCGTCGACATGACGCTGCCCGACGCCTTCGGGAGCGCGCATCCGGGACCGCAATTCGGCATTCCTGGAAGCCGCCGCCTCACCGGCGTCGAAGGTCGCCCCATCATCGGAACGATCGTCAAGCCGGCGCTTGGCCTCAGGCCGCACGAAACGGCGGAACTCGTCGGCGAGCTGATCTCATCCGGCGTCGACTTCATCAAGGATGACGAAAAACTGATGAGCCCGGCCTATTCGCCGCTCAAGGACCGCGTTGCGGCGATCATGCCGCGCATTCTCGATCACGAGCAGAAGACCGGCAAGAAGGTCATGTATGCCTTCGGCATCTCGCATGCCGACCCCGACGAGATGATGCGCAACCACGACACCGTCGCCAAGGCCGGCGGCAACTGCGCTGTCGTCAATATCAACTCGATCGGCTTCGGCGGCATGAGCTTTCTGCGCAAGCGCTCCAATCTGGTGCTGCACGCGCATCGAAACGGTTGGGACGTGCTGACGCGCGGCCCCGGCGCCGGCATGGATTTCAAGGTCTACCAGCAATTCTGGCGGCTGCTGGGCGTCGACCAATTCCAGATCAACGGTATCAGGGTCAAGTATTGGGAGCCGGACGACAGCTTCGTCTCGTCCTTCAAGGCCGTGAGCACGCCGCTGTTTAATGCCTCCGATTGCCCGCTTCCGGTTGCCGGTTCGGGCCAGTGGGGAGGACAGGCGTCCGAGACCTATCAACGGACCGGTCGCACCGTCGATCTTCTCTATCTCTGCGGCGGAGGCATCGTCAGTCATCCCAGCGGCCCGGCGGCCGGGGTTCGGGCCGTGCAGCAGGCCTGGCAGGCCGCGGTCGCGGACATCCCGTTGGAGACCTACGCGAAAGATCATCCGGAGCTCGCCGCTTCGATTGCAAAGTTCAGCGACGGCAAGGGCGCGTGATCGCGATGGATGAACCTCTCGTCAGCTATTACGGGGACGACTTCACCGGCTCCACCGATGTCATGGAGGCTCTGGCCTCGAACGGTGTCTCGACCGTGCTCTTCCTCGACGTTCCAACGCCGGAACTGCTCGCGCGCTTCAGGGATTGCCGGGCAATCGGCATTGCCGGGACAAGCCGTAGCGAGACGCCCGCATGGATGGGAGAGCACCTTACGCGCGCTTTCGAATGGCTGAATTCGCTCGGCGCTGATATCTGCCACTACAAGGTCTGCTCGACCTTCGATTCCAGTCCCGAGATCGGCAATATCGGCAAGGCGATCGAAATCGGCCGCACGGTGTTCGGGCAATCCATCGTGCCCGTCATCGTCGGCGCGCCGCAATTGAAGCGCTACACGGCTTTCGGCAACCTCTTTGCCGCTTACCAGGGCCGGGTCTTTCGCATCGATCGCCATCCCGTCATGAGCCGCCATCCGGTCACCCCGATGGACGAGGCGGACCTTGCGATCCACTTGTCGAAGCAGACCCGGCTTCCCGTCCTGGTCGCCGATCTTGTCGCCATCACCGCGACGGACGCCGATGCGCGGATCGACGAACTGGCGTCGGCTTCAGAAGGGATCCTGCTCATCGATGTCGACTCCGAGGCGACGCAGGAGGTTGCCGGTCGGCAGCTGCTTCGTGTCACTGGCCGCTCCGGAAGTTTTGTCGCCGGCTCCTCGGGTGTCGAATATGCCCTGCTTAGCGCATGGCGGCGGAGCGGTTTCATCGGCAACAGCGGCGCCGAGTTTCCTGATATCGGCCCGGTCGACCGCCTCGCCGTCGTGTCAGGCAGCGTATCGCCGACGACCGAGCGCCAGATCCGAACGGCTGTCGAGAGCGGCTTCGAGAGTATCGCGCTCGATCCGCTTGCACTGGTCTCGGAGAATGGCGAACAGACGGTGGATGCAGCGGTTGAGGCAGGCACCCAGAAGCTCAGGCAAGGCAAGAGCGTCATTCTCTACACCGCGCTTGGTCCGTCTGCCGACCGCGGCGCCGACATCGACAGGCTTCCGGGCGCTCGTCACCGGCTCGGCAGCGCGCTCGGCACGATCTTGCGCCGCCTGATCGAGAACGAAGGGCTTTCACGTGCCGTCGTCGCCGGCGGCGACACATCAAGTCATGCGCTCAGGCAGTTGAAGATCGACGCGCTGACGACGCTTCTTCCGCTGCCGCAGACGCCTGGTTCTCCGCTTTGCCTTGCGCATGGCGACTATCAGCCGACCAACGGCCTGCAGATCGCGCTCAAAGGCGGCCAGGTCGGGACGGACGGCTATTTCGTCCAGATCCGTGAGGGAAGGAAGCGCTGATGGTTTCCTTCGGCATCGGCCGAAACGTGCGATGCAGAAAAACGTGACTCCAACAAATTAACTAGTGATATGGTGATTGACTCATCATACCAGTATATGATCCTATCGAGAACGGGAAAAGGTGAGGAAACATGACTAAGATTGCCCTCTTCGGCGCAGGCGGGAAAATGGGATACCGGCTTGCCAAAAATCTCAAAGGCTCGCGTTTCGAGGTCCGCCATGTCGAGGTGAGCGACGCAGGCAAGGCCCGTTTGAAGAATGATCTCGGTGTCGATTGCGTGCCCGTCGATATCGGACTCGACGGCGCTGAGGTGGTGATCCTTGCCGTGCCGGACACGGCCATCGGCAAGGTCGCGGCAGGCATCGTCGACAAGCTCCCATCAGGCACCATGGTGATCGCGCTGGACGCTGCGGCTCCCTTTGCCGGCCACCTGCCGAAGCGCGATGATCTTACCTATTTCGTCACCCATCCCTGCCATCCGCCGATCTTCAACGACGAGACGGACATGCAGGCGAAAAAGGACCACTTCGGCGGCCTCTTCGCCAAGCAGCATATCGTCTCGGCGCTGATGCAGGGCCCGGAAAGCGCTTATGCGCTTGGTGAGGAAATCGCCAAGCTGATCTGGGCGCCGGTCATGCGCTCGCATCGGGTCACAGTCGACCAGCTTGCCATGCTCGAACCGGGCTTGTCGGAAACCGTCTGCGCATCGCTGCTCGTCGTCATGCGACAGGCCATGGACGAATGCGTGGCACGCGGCGTGCCGGAACAGGCCGCCCGCGACTTCCTGCTCGGCCATATGAACGTGCTCGGCGCGGTCATCTTCAAGGAAGTCGACGGCGTGTTCTCGGATGCCTGCAACAAGGCGATCGAGTTCGGCATCCCGGCGCTGATGCGCGACGACTGGAAAAAAGTATTCGAACCGCAGGAGATCGCCGAAAGCATCCGGCGCATCACCTGAACCGGCCTGGGGAGGTAAGCCCTCCCCCTCAACTGCCCCGGGGAGACGGGGTCTAGCCGCCCCAGGGAGAAGGGGCTTCATTCACAACAGGGAGGAAAATATGAAACTGACGCGCAGACTGACACTTGCAGCTTTTGCCGGCGCATTGGCGCTCGGAACGGCTCTTCCGGCCTTTTCGGCCGACCTCATCGCCATCATCACGCCGGCGCATGACAATCCCTTCTTCAAGGCAGAAGCCGTCGGCGCCGAAGCCAAGGCGAAGGAACTCGGCTACGAGACGTTGCTCATGACGCATGACGACGACGCCAACAAACAGTCCGAAATGATCGACACGGCGATCGGGCGCGGCGCCAAGGCGATCATCCTCGACAATGCCGGAGCCGACGCCTCCGTCGCGGCCGTCAAGAAGGCAAAGGATGCTGGCATTCCCTCCTTCCTGATCGACCGCGAAATCAACGCCACGGGCGTTGCCGTCGCCCAGATCGTCTCGAACAACTACCAGGGCGCCCAGCTCGGGGCGCAGGAATTCGTCAAGCTGATGGGCGAGAAAGGCAATTACGTCGAGCTGGTGGGCAAGGAGTCCGACACCAATGCCGGTATCCGCTCGCAAGGCTATCACGACGTCATCGACGACTATCCGGACCTGAAGTCCGTCGCCAAGCAGTCGGCCAATTGGAGCCAGACGGAAGCCTATTCGAAGATGGAAACCATCCTCCAGGCAAATCCCGACATCAAGGGCGTCATTTCAGGGAATGACACCATGGCCATGGGCGCGATCGCAGCGCTGCAGGCTGCCGGCCGCAAGGACGTGATCGTCGTCGGCTTCGACGGTTCCAACGACGTGCGCGACTCCATCAAGTCGGGCGGCATCAAGGCAACAGTCCTGCAGCCCGCCTATGCGCAGGCTCAGCTGGCAGTGGAACAGGCAGACGCCTACATCAAGAACAAGATGACCCCGAAGGAAGAGAAGCAGTTGATGGATTGCGTCCTCGTCAATGCTGACAATGCCGGCAAGCTAGAGACCTTCGCCCTGACGAACTGATCAGCCGCGAATTGCAGAGGGCGCAGCGCTGTGCCCTCTGCAATGCATTTCGCAAGACGTCGAGGTTTACTGCATGTTGAGAATGAAGGGCGCTCTGCTCGCTGCCGTCGTGGCGGCAGCCTTGCCCGGTTGCAAGATCATCAAGACGCCGACGGCTGAGGAAAAGGCTGCGGCAGCGGCAAAGACCGCCTTCGACCCGAATGCAAAGGTCGAGGCGATCTGGCAGTCCGAGGCAGTGCCCTATTTTGAAAAGCGCGCCGGCGACCTGAAGGACGTCATGCAGCTTTCCGCCTCCAGCCCCGACGCCGCCGGCGAGAAATACGGCAATCCCCGCAAGCAGAGCAGCTCGCCATGGACCTATGCGGTGAAGATCACCGGCAAGGTCGTTGCGGCCGATACGGCGTCGCGCGCGGCAACGCTCGATGTCGACGCCGATGGCGACGGCAAGGCCGATGCCAAGGTGCAGATCGGGCCGGCGCTGCGCGGCACGGCGCTGCGCGACACGCTGGATTTCGTCAATTTCAATGAATTCAAGAACCAGATCGAGTGGGCGCAATTCGGCAAGGCCTTCAACGAGAAGGCCAATACGGCTTTTCTGTCCGCCGTCCCGCGCGAAGGCCTGGTCGGCAAGACGGTGACCGCGATCGGCGCCTTTCCGCTGCCGAAGAGCGGCGAGCTTCCGCTCGTAACACCTTCGGAACTGAAGGTCGGCCCATGACCACAGGAGAGGCACAAAAGGACGACATTATCCTGCGCCTCGACGAGGTGTCGAAGGTCTATTCGGGTATCGTCGCCGTCAAGCGCGCCAATCTCGAGCTGCGCCGTGGCGCGGTGAACGTCCTCGTCGGCGAAAACGGTGCAGGCAAGTCGACGCTGATGAAGATCATCGCCGGCGTCGAGCGTCCGACGCTCGGCCGCATCATCCTGGACGGCAAGCCCGTATCCTTCGACAGCCCTGCCGATGCGCAGGCGCACGGCATCGGCATGATCTTTCAGGAGCTCAATCTCTTCGCCAACATGTCGGTTGCCGAGAACATCTTCGCCAGGCGCGAGATCACGCGCGGCATCCTCGGTATCGATCACAAGGCACAGGTGCAAAAGGCCAATGCGTTTTTGAAGCGTCTGGATGCCGGCATCGAGGCCGAAACGATGGTCGAGGATTTGCCAATCGGCCAGCAGCAGCTCGTCGAGATCGCCAAGGCGATGTCGTTGAATGCCCGCATCCTGATCATGGACGAGCCGACGTCGGCGCTTTCGGCGGCCGAAGTCGAGATCCTGTTCAAGGTGATCGCGGAACTGAAAGCCCAAGGTGTGGCGATCGTCTATATCTCGCACCGGCTCGAGGAGCTGATGCGGATCGGCGACTACATCACCGTGCTGCGTGACGGCCAGGTCACCGGCGAGGCAATGGTGCGCGACATCGACACGCGCTGGATCGTGCGCTCCATGATCGGCTCGGATGCCAAGGATTTTGCAAAATCCGTGGACCACGCCGTCGGAGCTGAGGTCTTTCGCGCCGAAAATATCAGCCTGCCGCGGCCGACAGGCGGGCTTTCGGTCAACAATGTCTCCCTGTCGGTCAAGGCAGGCGAAATCCTCGGCATCTACGGCCTGATGGGCGCCGGGCGCAGCGAATTCTTCGAATGCGTCATCGGCCGTCACACACACTCGACCGGCAAGATCTTCATCGACGGCAAGCAGGTTCGCGCCCGCGACACCACGCGGCGCATCCGTCGCGGCCTTGCGCTCATTCCGGAAGACCGGCAGCGCGAAGGTCTGGTCCCGGTGCTTTCCATCGCCTCGAACCTGACGCTGGCGAGCCTTAGCCGCTTCACCCGGCTCTTCCATATCGACAGAGGCGCGGAGAAGAATGCCATTCGCGATGCGATCCGCGACCTCTCTATCAAGGCGCCGAACCCGGATTTCGAGGTGACCTCGATGTCCGGCGGCAATCAGCAGAAGGTCGTCATCGGTAAGGCATTGATGACCAATCCGAAGGTGCTTCTGATGGACGAGCCGAGCCGCGGCATCGATGTCGGCGCCAAGGCCGACGTCTTCCGCACTATGCGGCGGCTGGCGGCAAACGGGCTCGCTATTCTGTTTTCGACTTCCGACCTCGAGGAGGTCATGGCGCTTTCCGATCGCATCGCGGTTTTGAGCAACGGCCAACTGGTCGCCGTCTTCGACCGGAACGAGGCCACGGAAGAAGCCATAATTGCGGCTTCGGCCAAGGGACACGGACATCAAGGGAAACTCGCGTCATGATGGCGGCTACGTCAACCACTCTCGCGCCGAAGGGCGCCAACGGCTCGGCGCTTCTGACGCTGATGAAGCTCAGGACGTTCATCGCGCTATTTGCCGTCATCATCTTCTTTGCGATCTTCGCACCGAACTTCACCTCGACGGCGAACATGATCCTGATGTCGAAGCATGTGGCGCTGAACGCCTTCCTGGCGATGGGCATGACCTTCGTCATCATCACCGGCGGCATCGATCTCTCGGTCGGATCGATCGTCGGGCTTTGCGGCATGGTCGCCGGCGGCCTGATCCTTTACGGCATCGAATTGCCGATCGGCTACACGATCTTTTTCAACCTGTTCGAGATCGTGCTGATCACCCTGTCGATCGGCCTGCTCATCGGTCTGATCAACGGTCTGCTGATCACCAAGCTCAACGTCGCGCCCTTCATCGCCACGCTAGGCACGCTCTATATCGCCCGCGGTCTCGCTTTGCTGTCATCGGACGGCCAGACCTTTCCGAATCTTGTCGGTCGGCCGGAATACGCGACGACCGGCTTCGATTTCTTCGGCGCGGGGCGCATTCTCGGCCTGCCGGTGTCGATCTGGATTCTGATCGTGCTTGCCCTGCTGGCGGCCTATGTCGCCCGCTCGACACCGATCGGTCGTCACATCTTCGCCGTCGGCGGCAATGAGCGGGCCGCGCGCATGTCCGGTATCCGGGTCGATGTCGTAAAGATCTTCGTCTATATGTTCTCCGGACTGTGCGCCGCCATCGTCGGCGTCGTCATCTCCTCCGAACTGATGGCAGCCCATCCGGCCACCGGCGAAAGCTTCGAACTCAATGCGATCGCCGCCGCCGTGCTCGGCGGCACCTCTATGTCGGGCGGCCGCGGCACGATCGGCGGCACGATCATTGGCGCCTTCGTCATCGGCATCCTCTCCGACGGATTGGTGATGATGGGCGTTTCCTCCTTCTGGCAGATGGTCATCAAGGGCCTCGTCATCATCATTGCCGTCGTCGTCGACCAGGCGCAACGCCGCCTGCAGCAGCGCGTTACCCTCATGCAGATGGCAAAGGCAGGTTGAGATGACGGTATTGAAAGGGGCTTTGATCGGTTGCGGTTTCTTTGCGGTCAACCAGCTGCATGCCTGGAACGATGTTCGAGGTGCCGGCATCGTCGCGATCTGCGACCGCGACCCGGAGCGGCTGAAGATCGTCGGCGATCAGTTCGGCATCGATCGCCGCTATGGCGATGCCGAGGCTTTGTTTGCCGATGGCGGTTTTGATTTCGTCGACATTGCCACAACAGTCCAAAGCCATCGCTTTCTCGTCGAAATGGCGGCTCGGAACAAGGTGCCGGCCATCTGCCAGAAGCCGTTCGCCAAGACCTTGTCGGACGCGAAGGCGATGGTCGAGGCGTGTCGCAATGCCGGCATCCCCCTGATGGTGCACGAGAACTTTCGCTGGCAGACGCCGATCCAGGCCGTGCGCAAAGCGCTGGAGGCGGATGCCATCGGCACGCCCTTCTGGGGCCGCTTCTCCTTCCGTTCGGCCTACGACGTCTTCTCGGGCCAACCCTATCTGGCCGAGGGCAAGCGGTTCATCATTGAAGACCTCGGCATCCATACGCTCGATATCGCCCGCTATATCCTAGGCGACGTTCGATCGCTCACGGCCCGCACCAAGCGGGTCAATCCCGCCATCAAGGGCGAGGATGTCGCGACCATTCTTCTCGATCACGAAAACGGCGCCACGTCTGTCGTCGACGTCAGCTACGCCACCAAGCTTTCCAGGGAGCCATTCCCCGAGACCTTGATCGAGCTCGACGGTTCTGAGGGCACGATCCGCCTGACCCAGGGTTACGGCCTTCAAGTCACCAACGCCAAGGGCACCACGACCACGGACGTGTCTCCGAAACTGCTGTCATGGGCCGCGCGGCCCTGGCACAACATCCAGGAAAGTGTCTACGCGATCCAGCAGCATTGGGTCGACCAGTTGGAGAGCGGCGCGCAACACTCGACCTCAGGGGCCGACAATCTGAAAACTTTCGCGCTCGTCGAGGCCGCCTATGATAGTGCGGCCAGGGGTCAGACGATCGATGTCGGAGCGATGCTGCGATGACGATCGATGCGTTCCAGCTCTACGGCACCCGTCTCGTCGATCCGCCGCCCGTTCGCCTGAGAGCCGGAAAACTGCAAGCCGATCTCGCCAACGGCAACCTCCGCACCATCCGCTACGATGGGACCGAGGTGCTGCGAGCGATTTCCTATCTCGTTCGCGACCGGGACTGGGGCACTTACAGCCCAGAAATCACCGATCTCCGGATCGAGCAGAGTGACGATCGTTTCGAGGTCACCTATCGGGGTCGTTGCGAGGGACCGGACGATACGAGGCTTGTCATCGACGTTCGCATCACCGGAAGCGCGGACCGGCTCGACTTCGAGGCGGAGGCCATCGCGCCAACCGGCTTCGAGACCAACCGCTGCGGCTTCTGCGTTCTGCACCCGATCGTCGGCGTGGCGGGTTCACCGGCGACGGTCGAGCATGTCGACGGGAAGATCGTGGCGACACGGTTTCCTGATCTCATCGAGCCCTGGCAGCCGTTCAAGGACATGCGCGCCATCACTCACGCGGTAATGCCTGACGTTCAGGTGGAATGCCGGATGGAGGGCGACACCTTTGAAATGGAAGATCAACGGAACTGGTCGGACGCATCCTACAAGACATATGTCAGGCCGCTCGCCCTGCCCTGGCCCTACCAAATTGCCGCCAATCAGCCTGTCCGGCAGAAAACGTCGCTTGTTATCAGGGATATCAGCGGTTCGACACGGCATCCTTCTGGGGTGTCAGGCGGCGCTATAAAACTTGAACTCGGTGGGCGCACCGGCACCATGCCTGATATCGGCGTGATCATCACACCCGAAGAAGCCGATGCGAGCCTCTCGGCAAAGTCCGTCCTGACGGAGATCGCTCCCCAGGAATTCCTCTTCCATTTCGACCCCGGTGCTGGGCACGGCGTCGAAGCACTCAAGCGGTTCGCAGCAATCGCGACGGTCCATCGCGGGCGCTCGACGCTGGAGATCGCCCTTCCCTGCAAATCGTCGCCGTCAGGCGAGGCGGCCGAGATTGCCCGCCAGATGCGGCTGGCGGAATTCAGGCCGGATGCGATCATGATATCGCCATCCGTCGACCGGCAGTCGACGCCGCCCGGCAGCAAATGGCCGGATTGCCCGCCCCTGGATGAGGTCTATGCTGCCGCCCACGCCGCCTTTCCCGGCATTCGCATCGGCGGCGGCATGCTGAGCTATTTCACCGAGCTCAACCGGAAGCGCGTACCCGATGGACAGCTCGACTTCGTCAGCCACTGCACCAATCCGATCGTGCATGCGGCCGACGACCTCAGTGTCATGCAGACATTGGAAGCGCTGCCCTTCATCACGCGATCCGTTCGGGCGATTTATGGCGATAAACCCTACCGGATCGGCCCATCGACGATCCCGATGCGGCAGAACCCCTATGGTAGCCGCACGATGGACAATCCGGCTGGCGGGCGCATCCCCATGGCCAATCGCGACCCGCGCCACAATGCACGCTTCGGACAGGCCTTCGCGCTCGGTTATGCGATACGAGTGCTGGGTGCCGATCTGGAATGCCTGACGCTATCAGCCTTATCAGGTCCGTTCGGTCTGATCGCCGGTTCGGGGGAACCGACCGAACAGGGTGGACGTCGTCCGCTGTTCGAAACTGTCCGGACACTGTGTCAATTGGCTGGTGCAACCTGGCGGGAATGCGTCTCCTCCTCTCCCTCCGAGGTCCTGTCTTTCGTTGCAAGGGATGCTACAGGCGCCAGGCTTTACATCGTCAATCTGACGAGCGAAGAACGAAAGGTCGATTGCGGCGCATGCGGGCCGACCGGGAAAGACTCAAGCGGGGATCTGCTGCTTGCCCCATTGGCTGTCGCCGTCTTGCCGCTGGAGCACGACGCGCTGGCGGATTGACCTCCAGCGGTGCAACTGCATCTATGCGATCGGAACTCGGCTCTCGGGAGGATCGATGTGAAGACGAAGAAACTTATCAATGCCGGTGCGGATGCCGTCGATGAGATGCTGCAGGGGATCCTGGCGGCGCATCCGCGCCATCTCTACGCGGTAGAGGACATGCCCCGCGCGATCATTGCCAGAAACGGGCCACGCAAGGGCAAGGTCGGACTGGTCATCGGTGGTGGATCCGGGCACGAACCGACATTTCTGGGCTTTGTCGGCAAGGGGCTGGCGGACGCCGCCGCAATCGGCAACGTCTTCGCGTCGCCGCCGCCCGATCCGATTGTCGCCTGCGCCATGGCGGTCGACGGCGGCGCCGGTGTCCTGTTCATGTATGGCAATTATGCCGGCGACGTGATGAACTTCGACATGGCTGCCGAGATGCTTGCGCTTGACGAGATCGAGGTACGAACCGTCCTGACCACGGATGACGTGGCGTCTGCTCCTCCCGATCAGCGGGACAGGCGGCGGGGCGTGGCGGGCAACGTCTTCATCTTCAAGGCCGCCGGCGCAGCCTGCGATCTTCTCTATTCCTTTGACGATGTCGAGCGTGTCGCCCGCCATGCCAATGCGCGAACTTATACGATGGGTGTCGCGCTTTCCCCCTGTTCGCTGCCCCAGACCCTCCGGCCGAACTTCCTGATCGGCGAAGGCGAGATGGAGATCGGAATGGGCATCCATGGGGAGCCTGGCGTGGCGCGCGAGCCGCTGAGGCCGGCCGACGCGGTGACCGACGAACTCCTGGACAGCATTCTTCGCGAAATGAAAGCAGACCGGGGCGATCGTGTCGCCGTGCTCGTAAATTCGCTGGGTTCGACCCCGATGATGGAACTCTACATCATGATGCGGCGCGTGAAGTCCCGGCTCGACGATGCCGGGCTCATCCTCCATACGTCGCTCGTTGGGAATTACTGCACCTCGCTCGAAATGGCCGGCGCGTCGATCACGGTCATGCATCTTGACGACGAGCTTCAGCGATTGATCGACCACCCCTGTGATTGCGCGATGTTTGCGAGGTAATCGATGACGTTTACGACCGAAGACCTGCAGCGCATGTTTGCTGGGATTGCCGAGGATATTGCGGCAGAGAGCGACCATCTCTGCGCGTTGGACGGCGCCATCGGCGATGGGGATCACGGCCTTGCCATGGATGCAGGTTGCCAGGCCGCGGCGAAAGCGGTCGGCGAACGTGCCGCCGGAATTGCCCCGACAACCGCATTCAACGTCGCGGCAAAGGCATTCCTGAATGCGGTCGGCGCTTCGTCCGGCCCGTTATATGCCACGGCCTTGATGCGCGCCGGAGCCGCCGCCAAAGACAAGCAGACATTGAGCGATGACGACTTCCTCAGCGTCTTTGCGGCAATGGCACAGGGAATCCAGGAACGCGGAAAAGCCGAACCCGGGGAAAAGACGATGGTTGACGCCTGGAAGCCCGCGGCTGACGCGGCACTCGATGCCTGGCAGTCGGGAAAGCCCCTCCCCCAATGTTTCGAGGCAGCGGAGAGGGCAGCGCGGGCAGGCTGTGAAGCGACCAGCAATATGACGGCGGCCAAGGGACGGGCTTCGCGATTGGGGAGCCGCGTGATCGGGCACATCGATCCCGGCGCCGCGTCCGCCGTCATCATCATCGCCGCCATGGCCAAATTTGCTCAACGTCGCAATGGTTAGCTCGTCATACCAGTTGACATGTCGATGACTATCTGCAACAAGGGGCCCGGCTTACAAGAGGAGGACGGTAATGCTGACCCTTTCCGCGAAATTGAAGACTGCGAGCCTCGTTGCGATCGCCATGGCGTCGCTATCGGCAACGCCGGTTCTTGCTGAAGACATCACACTCTGGACCCTCAACTTCGACAATAATGCCGCCAATACGGCCCTGAAAAAGGTGGCGACAGATTTCGAAGCCGCAAATCCTGGAACGCATGTCGAGATCGTCCAGCGCGCCGTCGACGAGCACAAGACCGCCCTGCGTGTCGCTGCAGGCTCCGACAAGGGGCCAGACATTTACTTCAGCTGGGCGGGCCTCGGCCTCGGCGGCGAATATGTGAAGGCCGGCCTGTCCCTGCCGCTCGACAAGTACTATGCCGAGTATAAGTGGAACGACGAATTGCTGCCCTCGGCAGCGGCTTTTGCCGACCTTTATCCCGGCGGCAAGCACGGCGTCCCCTTCACCTTCAAGGGTGAGGCCGTCTACTACAACAAGAAGCTTTTCGAACAGGCCGGCATCAAGGAAGAGCCGAAGACCTACGAGGAATTCCTTGCCGCAGCCGATAAGCTGAAGGCTGCAGGCATTCCGGCCTTCACCTTCGGCGGCACGGTCAACTGGCACGTCATGCGCCTCATGGACGTCATCCTCGAAACGAAGTGCGGTGCTGAAAAGCACGATGCGCTGAAGGCGATGACGCTGGACTGGACCAAGGAACCCTGCGCGACGGAATCCTTCGCGGAGTTTGCCAAGTGGACGAAGGACTATACGCTGCAGCCATTCATGGGCATCGACAACAAACAGTCCTACAGCCTCTTCACCGCCGGTCGTGCGGCGATGATGCTCGAAGGCGACTGGCTGGTTAGCCAGCTCGACGGCTCCGGTGCCAATCTCGACGACTACGGCATTTTCCCCTTCCCGACCAACACCGACCGGCTCTATGGCTTTGCCGAGTACAATTACATCAGCACCAAGAGCAAGAGCCCTGACGTAGCGGCGAAGTTTCTCGACTATTTCCTCTCGACGAAGGTGCAGCAGGACCTGCTCGGCCAGCTGAGCTCGACCTCCGTCAACAAGAACGTACAATATGCCAACCAGAAGCCGCTCGAAGCGGAATGGCTGGGGATCTTCCAGAAATACGGCAAGGTCTACATGAACGGCGACCAGGCGTTCCCGCTCGATGTCACGACGGAATATTTCCGCGTTATCAATGACGTCGCTTCCGGTAGCACCGAGCCGGCCGAGGCGGCCAAGCAGCTGCAGAGCTTCATCGCCAGCAGAACCTGATTCCTCCCGAGGCGCCAGCCGATCGACCTCAGGGTCGTGCGGCTGGCACATTCTTTCGTGAGCTGGCAGCAAATGCACCGCCAGGAGGAAAACATGTCACTTCGACAATCGTCACATGATCCGCGCGTGCAAGCGCTCATCCTGCTCGTGCCGGCCCTGGCAATCTATGCCGTCTTCGCCCTCTATCCGATGTTCAACGTCGTGATCCTGAGTTTCCAGAAGTGGAACGGGCTCGATCCCAATCGGCAATTTGTCGGCGTTGCGAACTATTCGGCGATTTTCACCAAAGATCCGGTCTTCTGGGTGGCCTTCCGCAATACCGTGATCTGGACCGTGATGAGCCTGATCTTCCCCCCGATGGTCGGACTGCTGCTGGCGCTCAGCCTCAACCAGAAGATATTCGGCCGTAATGGCCTCAGGGCCATCTTCTATCTGCCTGTTATCATCGCGCCGATTGCCGTCGCCACCATGTGGAAATGGATGTACGATCCCTTCTTCGGCCTTTTCAGCCAGCTGCTCACCTCGTGGGGCATGCAGGGCTGGATCAAGGACTGGCTGGGCAACAGGGATATCGCCCTTTATTCGGTTTTCGTCGCCTATCTCTGGCAGACGGTCGGCTTCTCGATGGTCCTGTTCCTGGCGGGCCTGCAGAATGTCTCTCAGACGCTCGTGGAAGCAGCGCGCATCGATGGCGCCGGCCGGTGGGCAGTGTTCAAGCATGTGACATTGCCGGCATTGCGCCCGACGATCACGATCGTTCTCGTTCTTTCCGTCATCTCCTCCTTGAAGGCCTTTGACATCGTCTACGGACTGACTGGCGGGGGGCCGGCGCAGTCCACCCAGATGCTGGCGCTCTGGGCGTTCACGCAGGCGATGCAGATCTTCGATTTCGGACGGGGAGCGGCGATTTCGGTCGTCTTGCTGCTGATCACCATGGCCGTCGTCATTCCCTATCTCCAATGGACCCAGAAGCACGAGGAGGTTGAATCGTGACAGCAGTGCCGACCGATCAGACCGCAGTGCATTTGCAGGTCGAACCATCGTCGATGAAGCGGGATCCCATTCTGATCGGCCTCTGGATCGCGCTTGTTATCGTGGCGCTCGTCTGGGTCGCGCCATTCGTCTTCATCGTCTTCACCTCGTTGAAGACGCCGGCGGCGGTGACGGGCACGGGCGCTTTCGTGCCGCCGACCGACCTCGCTTTCGAAAACTACAGCGCTGCATGGAGCCGCGGCAACTTCGCAAGCTCCTTCTTCAACAGCGTCATCATAACCGTCATCAAGGTGCCGCTCGGGCTGTTCCTTTCGGCGATGGCCGCCTATGCCCTTGCCAAGATCAAGCTGAAGATCACCAAGGCCCTGCTGCTGCTTGTGGTGTTCGGCACGATGATCCCCTTCCAGGTGATGCTTGCGCCGCTCTTTACCCTGGTGAATTCACTCGGCCTCATCGACACCTACCCCGGCGTCATCCTTCCCTACATCGCCTTCGGCGTTCCCTATCAGGTTTTCATCCTGCATGGCTTCTTCAAGAGCATTCCCAAGGAGCTGTCGGAAGCAGCGCTGATCGACGGTGCGAGCCACTTCGTCATCTTCAGGCGGATATTTCTGCCTGTGTGCCTGCCCGTGCTCGCCGCACTGCTCATCCTCGACTTCGTTTCCACCTGGAACGAATTCGCCATGGCGCTGGTGCTGCTCCAGGATCAGCACATGTGGACCTTGCCGCTCGGCCTGATGTCGTTTCAGGGGCAGTTCTCCAGCAATTACGGCCAGCTCAATGCGGCCATCGTGATGACCGTCCTGCCGGCGACGATCGTTTATCTCATGTTCCAGCGTTACTTCGTCTCTGGCCTGACCTCCGGTGCTGTCAAAGGCTAGCGACCACAAAGCTATTCCATGAGGAGAATATTCTATGTCTGATGCAACAGTCGAAAAATGGGGCGTGTTCGAGGCCTCCTTTGATGGACCCTCCGGCGGCAATCCCTATCTCGACGTGGCATTCGATGCCGTGTTCACCCATAAGAGCCGCGAAGTCCGCGTGCCGGGCTTTTATGACGGCAACGGCATCTACCGTATCCGCTTCATGCCGGACATCGAAGGCGAATGGTCGTTTCTGACCCGTTCCAAGACTGCTGCACTCGACGGCAAGACCGGCGCATTGACCGCGACCGAGCCTTCGGCCGGCAATCACGGCCCGGTGCGCGTGTGCAACAAATTCCACTTCGCCTATGCGGACGGCACCCCGTTCCTCTCCTTCGGGACGACCTGCTACGCCTGGACGCACCAGCCGCTCGAAATGCAGAAGCAGACCCTCGAAACCCTCAAGAAGGCCCGCTTCAACAAGCTCCGGATGGGCGTGTTCCCGAAGGATTATCCCTATAACGTCAACGAGCCGCTGTACGCCTGCTTCGAACGCGGAGCGGACGGGAAGGAAGACTTCGACCGCCCGAGCCCCGCCTCGTTCCAGCACTTCGAGAAGCAGGTCGCAGCGCTCTGCCAACTTGGGATCGAAGCGGATATCATCATCTTCCATCCCTACGATCGGTGGGGCTATGCCGACATGTCGGCCGAACAGGATTTTCGCTATGTCGAATATCTGGCCGCTCGTCTCGCCGCCTACCGGAACGTCTGGTGGTCGCTTGCCAATGAATATGATTTCCTCATCGATACGAAGCCGATGGAGCAGTGGGATCGCTACTTCCACATTCTGGAAGAAAGCGACCCCTACCAACATCTGCGCTCCATCCATAATGGCGACGTGACGGCGAATTTCGATCATCGCAAGCCGTGGGTCACGCACACCTGCATTCAAAACCCTGACGTCAAGCGGACCCAGGAATGGCGCGATGCCTACGGCAAGCCTGTCGTCAACGACGAGCCCGAATATGAGGGCGACATCCTGCAGTCATGGGGCAATCTCAACGCGCAGGAGCTCGTGCATCGCTTTTGGATCACGATGGCGCGCGGCGGCTATGCCGGCCATGGCGAAACCTATTCCCATCCCGAGGATCTGATCTGGTGGGCCAAGGGCGGGGAACTGCGCGGCGAAGCGTGGAAGCGCATCGGCTTCCTCCGGGACCTCCTGGAAGCCGATGTCAAGCACGGTCTCGAGCCGCTCGGCATCATCGGCGAATGGCCCTGGTCCCGCGTGTCGGGCGCCCGCGACGGCGACGGCGATTTTCGTCTGATCTATTTTGGCGAGCATCAGCCGGTGATCTGGTCCACCGGCCTGCCGGTCGACGGCGACGATTATGATGTCGATCTCATCGACACATGGGAGATGACGATCACGCCGGTCGAGAAGGTGGAGGCGCCCATTCCACATCCGACACGCCATGGCTCGGTCGTGCGCGGCGGCAAGCCGGACGCGGCCTTCGGCGTCAAAATTCCGCGTAAGCCATATCAGGCGCTGCGCGTGCGCAGGAAGCGCTAGAAGATGGCAAGGGGTACGAAATGTCTGGCTTGAGCATCAGAAACGTCAAGAAATCCTTCGGCACGGTCGACATCATTCATGGTGTCGACGTCGAGATCGCCGATGGTGAGTTTACCATTCTCGTCGGCCCCTCCGGCTGCGGCAAGTCGACATTGCTGCGCATGATTGCGGGGCTCGAGGATATTACCGCCGGTCAAATCAGCATCGACGGCCGGGTCGTGAACAATCTGCAGCCGAAGGATCGCGATATCGCGATGGTCTTCCAGAACTATGCGTTGTACCCGCAGATGACGGTCTCCCAGAACATGGGATTTGCGCTCGAGCTCGCCGGGGTCAAGCGGCCGGAAATCGAACAGAAGGTCGGTGAGGCTGCGGCAATTCTCGGATTGCAGCCGCTTCTCGATCGAAAGCCGGCTCAGCTGTCGGGCGGACAGCGGCAGCGCGTCGCGATGGGCCGCGCCATCGTTCGAGATCCGAAAGTCTTTCTCTTCGACGAACCGCTCTCCAATCTGGATGCGAAACTGCGCGTGAAGATGAGAGCGGAGATCAAGGCTCTGCACCAGCGCCTGAAGACCACGATCGTTTATGTCACCCACGACCAGATCGAGGCCATGACCATGGCTGACAAGATCGTCGTGCTCCACGGGGGTCGCGTCGAACAGATCGGCAGTCCGCTCGAACTCTACGACCGACCGCGCAACATCTTTGTCGCAGGTTTCCTCGGCTCCCCCGCTATGAACTTTCTCGAGGGAACCCTTGAGGGCGCAGGCAACCCCGCATTGTCGCTGCCGGGTGGATCACGCGTAGCACTTTCGCGGGCTCCAGCCAATTCCGCCAACAGACCGTTGACGCTGGGTATTCGTCCCGAAGACATCACCTTCGGTGGCGAAAACGGTGTGGATGCCGTGGTCAAGGTGGTCGAACCCACGGGATCGGAAACCCATGTCGCCGTGGAGCTCGAAGGCAGGGAGCTGACATGGGTCGTTCGCGAACGTGTCGAACTAGTGCCAGAACAGCCGGTGAAGCTTTCTTTCGAAACGGCCAAGGTTCACTTCTTCGACCGGCAGACGCAGCAGCGCCTGAACGCCTGAATAAGGCGCGTCAGCAGATCCGTCGAACGCGGAACCGGAATTTGCCCTGGCAGACGAAGTGGTGACTTGTACTCTCGAGTCTCGCCAAAACGGTTTTGGTTGAGGATGAGGTAGCGAAGACATGCGCATTCGAAGGGCCGGCTCTGCTGACGCGGAGGAGCTGAGCAGTCTCCTGAACGAGATCATCCGGGCTGGCGGAACAACCGCACTCGAGACGCCGCTTTCGGCTGCCGAGTTTGCGGACTGGTTCATCGATGGCGAGTTTCCTCTTACCTGCCATGTTGCGGAGCACGATCAGTCGCTCGTCGGTTTTCAGTCCCTGAGCTTATACGGCGATCCGCCGAAAGGCTTCGCCGACATCGCGACCTTTGCCCGCATGACCCCAAGGACCCCAGGCGTCGGCACCGCTCTCTTCCCCGCAACCCGAGCCGCAGCGGAAGAATTCGGGCTCGAATTCATTAATGCCACCATTCGGGCCGACAACGTCAGCGGCCTTGGCTATTACACAAAGATGGGCTTCAAGACCTATGATCGGCTAATCCAGGTTCCGCTTCAGGACGGGACGCCCGTCGATAGGATCAAGAAGCGTTTCAGGGTAGACGCCAAGCACCACACGATACCCGACGCCTGAAACGTGTTCGATGGTGCTGTGGGAGTGCTTGGGCTCCAAGGGCCGGACCGGTTCAGCCGTCTGCAGCGTCGCCTGTTGTCGGGGACACCAATAGGCCGATACTGCCTCTTTGCAGGCCGCACTTTGATGCGGCGACAATGTTAAGTTTTGCAGCCTGTGGAATATTAACCTTATGAAGTAACAACGTAGTTTTCCGTAATGGAAGAGAAGTGGCATTTAATTTCCGTCATGAGATCCCATACTACACGGATCAAGCATCGGGGTATAGATGGATTTGGAGCCGCAAAGACCTAAAATGGAACAGATCAAAACCAAGTCCGGAGATTTGCCCATGCCGACTGCGATATTCACGGCCGACGAACTGGTGGTGATCCGCCGCGCTTACGCCCATCAGGTGGTGGCAACCGCCCCAACGACGAACCCGCGGATCGAAGCTGCCTTTGCCGCCGTCCCGCGCGAAAAATTCCTTGGTGCGCCGCCATGGCAGATCTCCAACCTGGGCGGCGGATATCGCCCCCTCCCCTCCTCCGACTTGGTTCTGGCCTATCAGGACGTGCTATTCGCCCTGCAGCCCGACAAGGGTGTCAACAATGGCAGTCCCTCACTGCATGCCCGACTCCTGGCGGAACTGGACGTACAGATCGGCGATCGCATCGCCCATATCGGCGCCGGCACCGGTTATTACAGCGCCATTCTTTCGGAGCTTGTCGGCGCTTCCGGTCATGTCTATGCCGTCGAGATGGATCCCGATCTGGCTGCCCTCGCTCAAGCAGCGCTTGCTGATCGGGCCAATGTCAGCGTCATTAACGCCGACGGCAGTCAATGGCCGCAGGAAGAGGTGGATGCGATCTATGTAAATTTCGCCGTCGCGCGGCCCGCGGAACCCTGGATCGAAAGGCTTCGACCCGGAGGGCGCCTCGTGCTGCCACTCGGCGTACCGCGCCAGGACCGACCGCCGAAAGGCGGCCGTCACGCATCCCATGGTGCTGCACTTCGTATCGAGCGCGGCGAGGGTGGATTTGCGGCGCGTTGGATCGGTACAGCCTATTTCGTCTGCGCCAATGGTGGATTGACAATCGACGATAGCGAGATCGAGGCGCTGACCGGCGCCTTCAGGCGCGGCGGCATCGAGTTCGTCAAAAGCGTGCTCTGGAAGACGGAGCCGCGGACAGGACGCTGCTGGTATATCGGCGACCAATGGGCGCTTTGCTATGATGACGTCTGAAACATCCGCGCCGGTTCCGCGAAAGTCGGCCACCTCGCCTCATCGAGCAATATAGCGCGCCGCGGCACCGAAGAGCTCGACGTCCTCGACACCATCCTCCTTTCGCCCGGCGCGATCAGTTCGCCGCACCTCTGGCCGCCGATGACGTCGCCACGCTCAAACATCCGGCGCAAGGCACGGGGGAAACACGCCCAGGGCGCCGACATCAGATCTAGCTATCAAAAGCTTGGTGCAGGCTCACCACCGGCGCGCCCTCGCCTGTCCGGCACCGAAAAGCCTGCCGTCGAAGTTTGCGGCCCATCATCTTTGAAGTTGGACCAAGCCCGCCGAGGATCCGGGCGGCGGCCATGCCGGCTGAGGTGGAGGCAGGATTACGCACCAACGGCTTATCGAAATCAGTGAGCCGCATGAGCCGGACAGGCCCCGCCGTCGGGTGACCTGCTGGTCGATGCGAACTTGCCGGCCCGATCCCACTCCGGCCTTCGACGCCCTCCTGGACGGCGGCGCTCAGACCGGCGGTGAAGACCTGCAAGCGATGGCCCTCGATCGGCGATGTTTTCGGCGCGTGGTTCGCGCGCTGGCCAGCGGACGAAGACGGCCGATGGCGGCTCCTCTGCTGGCGGCAGCACGGCAGCATGACAGCAGCGACGCGGATTGGCGACGCGCGCAATTGATCGCCGCCGCCGGCGTCCCAAATTGCCAACACACCTCACTTGAGGCCTGGAGTGATAAGAGTGGAGGACCAGGAGACGTTCCCTGCCTGGTGACGACAGTGGGTCGCCGAGACGACAAAAGCCCGGCGCGGGAGAGATGCGCCGGGCTTCGATAGTGACCGACAGCTTGGGAGGAGAAGTGCTGTCCGTCGGACCGAAGCGGCTAGGAGGGGAAAGCGCTTCGGTCCGTCACGAGGTAATGCCGCAATGCGGCAAATTCAAGCCTGGCGGTTGCCGCGGATGTCGCAGACGAAGGGTCAGGTACGCAGCCTTCGTTCGCACGCGACCGGGCTTGGGCCTAGGGTTGTCCGCGGACAACTTGCCGAACAGCGATTCTAGTGGAGGGAATTTTCCGGCTTCTAGCGAGCCGATCCGCCCACCACAAAGTGATTGATGAGGGCAGGGGATCGCACCCCGATGCGCCAAGAGCTAGACGTGCGAATGGAGATTGCCTCAAATGATCGATGACGATCCGCCCCGGACCTGCCCTGCCCAACCCTTCGCCCGAGGGCGTGGCCTCGCTTATCTCCACCTGACTGACGGCCGAATTGACTGAGATGCCGAAGAAGGCGATCACCAAGCTGGCCGATCTGCCGCCGATCACCAACGACGGCGACAACATCCGGCCATCCGCCCCACCGCATGCGGACGTCGTCGCCGGCCTTCAGTTATTCGCTGCCTCATTCGAGGCTTCGGCCTTTGGCCTGCAAAACTCAGGAAGGAGGACCAATCGGCACAGCTTGGACGGACGAACCGATCGATGCAGCGCAAGCTAACCGGATAATGGATTCGCCGCCGTCAGTGCCACTCTCTCCAGCTTCATCCGGAGGCGCTCGCAGGGACATCGAAGGGCGGGGCTGCCCCCCGCCCGATCAACTGAATTGAACGGGCAACGAAGTCACCTGATCTGAGATTCCCGCCGAAGCGTTGCCGCTAGCCAGGCAGCCTTGCGTCGAGCAACGGACGGCCTCGATTGCGCCTGGTCCAGGAGGCGCGAGAGCGGCGAGGATGTCGGCGTCGCGACCGTCCCGCCATCCCTTGCCGCGGATCCCATCCGATGAGCGAAGCCGCAGCGCCGACAGCCCCACAGCTTCTTCTAACGCATTTTGCTCCCCGGGGATCAGGTTTAGGCATTGCCGACCTGTCGACAGACCCGATGGGGCTCTTCGGAACCCTTGGAATCGACATCCATGCCTGTTCGGCAAGGGGAATGAAACCACTGCTCTACGATACCAGGCACGGCCATCGAGGCGGCAGCAATACCGCAAGTCCATGGCATCCATCAGCGAGCGATATCGGGGATCTTCTCCCGGCGCGCGGACTAATTGCTACGAAGGTTGGTTCATGTGCAAACGAGCTGACGGCTACCACGTTGATCATCCGGTTGTCCGCGGACAACGGCACGATCAGGGAACATTCGGCGCGCAGTTGCGGTTTACGGATTCACCTGGGAAAGGCCGCAGGGTCAGGTGCCATACGCCACTGAGGACGGCTTCTGTGGCGATAGCCGACCGACAGAACGCTGCCTCCCTGCCAGCGCATTTGGTTCTTCATGCGATCGAACTGAAGGGGTACGCGACAGGGGAGGGGCTGCTTTCGACCCTACAGGATCGGCGGCTCACAGCTTAGGCTTTCGGGGCGCGT
Source organism: Rhizobium ruizarguesonis (assembly GCF_012349115.1). Taxonomy (GTDB): domain Bacteria; phylum Pseudomonadota; class Alphaproteobacteria; order Rhizobiales; family Rhizobiaceae; genus Rhizobium; species Rhizobium ruizarguesonis. The sequence goes on along the minus strand of NZ_PQIG01000067.1, from coordinate 207,068 downwards.
CAGCTCGTTACGAACGAGTGGCCGCTGATATCGACCGTCCGGCAGCGCACGTGACACACCAGCGGCTGTCGTCGATTTTGCTTTCGGCAGCAGGCCGAGCGTATGTGGAACGGCAGCTTCGGGTTCGTTTTGCTCTGGGGTAGCCGACCGCGGCGCGAGGGCCGCGACGTCATGTCAGACGGGGCGGCGCCCGTGATCGATGCACACTATTTGATGACGCGCAGATCCTCGCTCTCTGGCAATGTGGAAGGCCTGTTTATCCCGGCCGGTATGCCAGGAGCCCTGCGCCTTTGAGCAGCGCGCCGGAGATGCCCAGCAATGAATGGCCGGAGCAACACCTCTAGTGATGGTCGGGGAGGGGCCGTCTATGGCAAATAACGCCAGGCTGCGAGCTGGCCGACATCAGGGGTAGCGCGCATCCTGTCGCCGTCTCCTTACCGCGCAGTTGCTTTCGCGTGGCGACCTGGTCGATCGCGACGCGCGTTCTGCCGATTGCCGAGACGCCATCAAGCAACCATTGAGGCCATCGAGATCGCGTCGGCGGGCAGGCGGCCTCGGTCTCGACGACGCTTGCTCATGAGGGATGCCGAGCGAATGCAATCGGCCCGCCAGGGGCGGACCCAGTATTTGCCCGTTGATAACGTAAACGGCTATTGCAGGCCATTGTCGCCGGCGCTATTGTTTTGTCAGGCTTGCTTGCTGCGCAGCGTGTCGCCTGCAGGTGCATTCGCTATTGGGCGTCGGAATCGGATGGCAGCAGGTGGAATTCAGATCCAAGCCGCGCTTCCGATACGAGGTACGGACCAATTCTACCGCCTCGCGGCCGCCAAACCGCCCTATCGGTAGACTTGTTGAAAACACGCTCAGCAACGCGGTAACGAAACTAAAGTCCGGATTCGCTTCCATATCAGGATGTGATCGCAGCAATATCAATAACTTATAATTATTGAAACGAGTTAGGATCCCTTGCTTTGGGAATCCTGAGCGCAGCGGCGGGGCGGCTTGACGAGCCCTCAATCGTTTCCAATCCCTGCTTCCTGACCCGACTGGGAAAGGACTGATCTCGGGGCTCGCCTCAAATGTCCGCAGGAAAGCAATGGCTTGCATCCTTTAGCGATACCCTGCGTTATCTCCGCACCAGATCGGAGAACATCCTCATGCCAGATGTACTTCACCCCAAGAAATTCCCCATTGCGGCGACAATGATGGCCGCAGCGATTGGCGCATTTGTCTTGATGCAGGCAACTGAGCGCAGGTCGGTCGCCCCGTCTGCGGATACCGGCCGCGCAGGTGACGATCATGGCCGCAGCGCCAGCGTGCCCGAGGCTATCCCTCTCAGCGGCCTTCGCGACGTGTTCTGGCGCGTCTTCCACGAGGTCCTCGCCGACCGGGTCACTTTGATTGCCGCGGGCGTGACCTTCTATCTGCTGCTGGCGCTGTTCCCAGCCATGGCGGCTTTGGTATCACTCTACGGGCTGGTTGCAGATCCGGCCACCATATCCGAACACCTTCGCGAATTGGCTGGCCTCATGCCATCGGGCGCGTTCGATCTTCTTGCCAACCAGATCGAGGAGCTCGTCGGCCGACGCGACGCTACGCTCGGCATCACCTTCTTCCTCGGCCTGGGCATCGCCCTCTGGAGCACGCATAGCGGCACGCTGGCGATCTTCGACGCAATGAACGTAGCCTATGAGGAGGAGGAGAAGCGGGGGCTTGTCCGATTGAACCTGATCGGCCTCTGCTTCACCTTTTGCGCGGTGCTTTTGACGGTGGTCATGGTGGCGCTCGTCGGGATCATGCCGGTTGTCCTCTCCTATCTCTGGCTCGATCAATTCAAGGAGCACATGGCCCTTCTCATGCGATGGCCGCTGCTTCTGCTGGTCGTCGCGGTGGCCGTTACATCAGTCTACCGCTTCGGCCCCAGCAGGGAGCCTGCCAAGCTCCGGTGGATGACGTGGGGCGCTGCTCTGACCACGGTCGCCTGGACCGCCATGTCCCTCGGCTTCTCCTACTATCTGGATCACTTCGCCAATTACAACGCGACATACGGCACGCTCGGCGCACTGATCGGCTTCCTCATCTGGATCTGGCTTTCGGTCGTCATTCTCATCATCGGAGGCGAGCTGAACGCCGAACTAGAGCATCAGACCGCGAAGGACACGACGACGGGAGCGCCGCTGCCGATGGGATCGCGCGGGGCCTATGTCGCGGACACTCTGGGCAAGACCATGAGCTGACCGCGATGATTGCTCCGCTCATATCGTTTTGATGTATTCTGCCATTTCTGCAGTCCCGACAGAGGAGACGATGATGACCGCCCCGCATCCTTCCAAAACCCATATCGGCAATCATGCCCTGCATCCCGAAACACAGATGCTGAATTACGGCTACGATCCGGAACTCTCGGAAGGGGCGGTCAAGCCGCCGGTGTTCCTCACCTCCACCTTCGTTTTCAAGACGGCCGAGGATGGCCGCGACTTCTTCGATTACGTGTCGGGCCGCCGCGAGCCGCCCGAAGGGAAGGGGGCGGGCCTCGTCTATTCACGCTTCAACCATCCAAACAGCGAGATCGTCGAAGACAGGCTCGCCGTCTACGAACGGACGGAAAGCGGCGTGCTGTTTTCATCCGGCATGGCGGCGATTGCCACCACTCTGCTCGCCTTCGTCCGGCCGGGGGATGCGATCCTGCATTCGCAGCCGCTCTACGGGGGAACCGAAACATTGCTGGCAAAGACTTTTCTGAACTTCGGCGTCGCCGCCATTGGGTTTGCCGACGGCGTCAGCGAAGGATCGGTGCAAAAGGCGGCAGAAGACGCGATGGCCAAGGGCCGCGTCTCCGTCATCCTGATCGAGACGCCTGCCAATCCGACCAACAGTCTGGTCGATGTCGCGATGATCCGACGCGTGGCCGACATGATCGGTGCAAGACAGGGCCATATGCCGATCATCGTCTGCGACAACACCCTGCTCGGACCGGTTTTTCAGCGGCCGATCGAGCACGGCGCCGATATCTCGCTCTATTCGCTGACGAAATATGTCGGTGGTCATTCGGATCTGATCGCCGGCGCCGTTCTTGGTCGCAAGGCGGTGATCAAGCAGATCAAGGCCCTGCGCGGCGCGATCGGCACCCAGCTCGATCCACATTCCTGCTGGATGCTCGGCCGTTCGCTGGAAACGCTGCAACTGCGCATGGAACGGGCAAACAGCAACGCGCGAGCCGTTGCCGACTTTCTGCGTGATCACCCGAAGGTCGAGAAGGTTCACTACCTGCCCTACCACGATCCGGAATCGCCGGCCGGCCGGACCTTCATCGCGCAATGCACCGGCGCGGGCTCCACCTTCTCTTTCGACATCCGCGGCGGCCAGCCCGCCTCGTTCAAATTCCTGAATGCGCTGCAGATCTTCAAGCTCGCGGTCAGCCTCGGCGGCACGGAATCGCTTGCGAGCCATCCGGCCACCATGACGCATTCCGGCGTGCCCGCCGATGTCCGCCAGCGCATCGGCGTTCTGGAATCGACCATCCGCCTTTCGATCGGTATCGAGCATCCGGACGATCTGATCGCCGACCTGGAACTGGCGCTGCACGCGGCCTGACGCCAATCGCAGGGCGTTATTGATATCAATGCCCGACGGCGCCGGGCATTGATGCGTTCATGACGTCATTTGTCGTCGGTCGTCAGTTCCGTCTCGTCAGTATTCAGCACGAAGACCGCAAGCAGGCGCGCCGGCTTTGTCTTGCTGGCGTTTTTGCTGACGCTGTGATGATCGCCGGGAAATTCGGGAAAGCTTTCGCCGGCCTTGTAAACCTTCTCTGGCCCGTCATTCACCTTGCTGGTGATCGCACCTTCGAGAACGGTGGCATAGATGAAGGCCGAAGCCGGGTGCGTATGGCCGGGCGAGGTACCGCCCGGCGCATATTCGACGAGCACCGCCCGCATGCTCTTGCCGGGAACATTCGGAAGCTTCTGGTCGAAAACGACGCTTACCTTCGCGTCGCCGCCTGCGGCGTGAGCCTGAGTGCCGGCGGCAAGGACAATGGCGAGCGCCGCCGCTGAGATCATTTTTCTGAGCATGTCTGGTCTCCTGCGTTGATGGGAATGGGTCGGGCGCCCGGTATCAGGCGCTCTTTTTCTGAGGCGGCTGCCGGCTCAGCCAATCGTCGAAGCGGATCTTGCCGAGCCGCGCCTTAGCGCCGGTCACGAGCGAATTATCCTCGAGCTCCACGCCGAAGTAGCGGGCGTGCGGATCCGCCATCACTTGCCGCGGATCGTTCGTCGCCTTGAAGAGACGTGTCACGATTTCGGTGAGGCGGATCTTCTCCGGCCCGCCGATCTCGATCGTGCCGTTCACAGGCTTGCCGAGCGCCACTTCGGCCATGACGTCGGCGACGTCGTCCGAGGCGATCGGCTGCACGTAGGCCGGCGACAGATGCACGGTCTGGCCGACGGTGCCCGACTGGGCGATGCCAGCCATGAATTCATGGAACTGGGTGGAGTGCACGATGGTGTAGGGTATCCCGGAGCTCTTGATCAGCTCTTCCTGGGCCATCTTGGCGCGCATGTAGCCGCTGCCCTGCAGCCGCTCCATACCGACGATCGACAGTGCGATGTGATGCTTCACGCCGGCGGCAGCCCCTGCCTTGAGCAGATTGCGGCCCGACGTCTGGAAGAATTCCAGGACGGCCCTGTCCTCGAACGAGGGCGAGTTTGCGAGATCGAGAACCACCTGTGCCCCGGCGAGCGCTTCCGCCAGGCCTTTGCCGGTGATCGTGTCCACACCCGAGTTCGGCGACGCCGCCAATGCCTCGTGCCCCTTGTTGCGTAATCTTTCCACGGTCTTTGAGCCGATGAGGCCAGTGCCGCCGATAACGACGATTTTCATGGGTAGTCTCCTTGTCCTTTACGAGGATGTCCTCTGGTGGCCTGAAGGTGAGCAGGCAACTGCTCGGCATGCCCCCGCGCCCTCGATGAGCGAAGCGACTTTCATCGGGACCGTCGCCGGTGCGACCGGTGTAAACCGATGGGCATGAGGATGCGCCGGATCGCGGCCCCAAACTATTCTTCCTCGGTCGCTGTCAGCCTATGCGAACGTAGTAGGCCAGCTGGCTCTGCGGTCGAGGCAGTCGGCCGAAATGGCGGAACATCACATCGACAGGCATTGGCCAGATGTACCGTCGGGGCAGATGGCCGACCCGGAAGGCAAAGCGTATTCACTGGCCTGCAAGCCGAGGCTTGCGTCATCAATCCTCTCACGATGGAGATAAGAATGATCAAGCGTCTGAACTTCATGGCCCATAAGAACAGCGGCATCGACGGCCTCGTGGCCGTTGAAGGCTGGATTGCCAAAAGCTTCGATCCGAAGTTGCTCGAACTCGTCAAGGTGCGCGTTTCCCAGATGAATGGATGCGCGCATTGCCTGCACATGCACCGCCAGGACGCACTGAAGCTCGGCGAAACGGATGACCGGCTGCTGCTTCTGAACGCGTGGCCGGAGTCGCAGCTCTTCACCACTCGGGAGCGGGCCGCACTCGCCTGGGCCGAGGCTCTCACTCAGATCGCGAAAAGCCATGCGCCGGATGATGTTTATGACGAGGCGCACGCCAACTTCACGGATGACGAGCTCGTGGCCCTTTCGATCGGTGTTGCGATGATCAACGCCTGGAACAGGCTGGCGATCGGCTTTCGGCTACAGCATCCGGCCGATCACAAGCGCGCCGCCGCCTGACGGTCTGCGCCTTCGGCAGATCAGGAAAGCTGGGTAGCCTCGAACATGGCGGTCAGCCCTATGCCCCCGCCGATGCCAATCATTGCCAGGCCGGCCGCGCCCGGCGCCCATCCGCTGATGTCGCGGATCAGCTGGCTGTATAGTCGGGTAACGAGGATTGCGCCGGAGGCGCCGAACGGATGGCCCAAGGCAATTGCTCCGCCGTTCCTGTTGATCGCGTCGGCCGGGATATCGAGTTGATCCAGCGATGCCAGAACCTGGGCGGCGAAGGCCTCGTTGAATTCGATAGCATCGATGTCGGACAGCGATAGCGCGGGCTGACGCTGCAGCAGCTTCCTGGTCGAGGCGACCGGGCCGATGCCAAGCAGATTGGGATCCACGCCGGCAGCGGCGCTATCGATGAAGGCAAGGCCCCTTTCGAGGCCGAGGCTTTTCGCCATGCCACGGCTCATGACGAGCACCAGGCAGGCGCCGTCGTTCAGCGGGCAGGCATTGCCCGCTGTCACCGAACCATCGGCCAGGAAGACCGGCCGGAGGTTTGCGAGTACCTGCAGGGATGTAGCCGCACGTGGGCATTCGTCCCGTTCGATCGGCCCGTGGTCGGTGGAAATGTCAACGATCTCGGGGCGAAAGGTGCCTGCCTCTGCCGCCGCTACGGCGAGCCGATGGCTGCGCAAGGCGAATTCATCCTGTCTCTGCCGCGATATGCTGAACTGACGGGCGACGTTTTCGGCGGCAATCCCCATTTCCGGGTCGCCGATCGTGTCAGGCGAAAACCGGGCGCGCCCGTAAAATCGCGGTGGCATCCCATTCGCCTTTGGTCTTTCGACGCGCCATGGTGCGGTGCTGACGCTTTCGACGCCGCCGGCCAGAAAGCACGAGCCGGCTTTCGCCTGGATCAGCCGGGCTGCCGTGATGATCGCTTCCAGGCCCGAGCCGCATTGCCGATCGATCGAGACACCCGGAACCGCCATGGGCAGACCTGCTGTGAGCGCTGTCAGCCGCGCGATATTTCCGCCGCCGCCGGCGGCATTGCCCACCAGCACATCGTCGATGCTTTCGGGCGCAATTCCCGTTTCGGACAGGATCCGATGAATGATCGGCGCAAGCAGGTCTTCCGCCGCGACAGTCGCAAGTGAGCCGAAAGCCCGGCCGATCGGCGACCGGTAGGCGGCAACCACGACCGGCTGCCAATCCTCGTCAGGCTGAAAGGCGTAGGACAAGATCGTCTCCAGAAACCACGGCCCGCTCCACTTGCCCCCTCGAGATCTTCCCGCTGCTCGTCATCGGCCAGGACCTTATATGGTAGAATTGCTTGGGGATCTTGTACCTGACGAGCGAGCTCGCGCAATGATCGGCCAGAATTTTTAGGTCCATCGTCTCTCCCGAGACGACGGCGACGATCCGTTGGCCGAAATAGGCGTCCGGCAATCCGAAGACAACAGCATCCTCTACCCCGGGGCAGGCCTTGAGCGCACTCTCGACTTCGGCGGGATAAACGTTGTTGCCGCCAGTGATCATCATGCCGCCCGCCCTGCCGATCACCCGCAGCATGCCATTGGCATTGAGTTCGCCGAGATCTCCGACCGTCGCTCCCGCTTCTGTGACCCGGAAGGCCTGACCGTCATCGCCCCAGAGATATCCATCCGCGATCAGGTCGCTGTCGACGAATATGGTTCCCGGCACATCGGTCCCGACGTCGTTTTCATCGGGATCGCGAATGGAGATTTCCACGCCGGGATAGGCTTGCCCTACCCGGTCGATCGGAAAATCGATCTCGCCGCCGACAAGGGTCGAGACCGTCATGAAGCCCAGTTCGGATGCGCCGTAATATTCCCGGATACGGGCCATCGGAAACAGGCGCCGCATGGATTCGACCCCGTTCCTGTCAAGCTTTGCGCCGGCGGTCAGAACGTCGCGCAAGGAGGTCAGTGCGGGTTCGCTTGCCCAGGCTCTTGCAATGCCGGCTATATGGGTGGGCACGGCAACCAGCCGTTCGACTTGCCAGGAGGAGAGCGTGCGTGCCACCGCGCCCGGATCCCATTTCCGGACTGAATGAAAGGTCCCCCCGGCATCAAGAGCTTCGACCAATGCATAAAGCGCCAGGCCATGCGCGAGGGCTCCTGGGCACATTGTCGACGGCGCGTCTTCGAGCTCGAAAACGACGCGTCCCCGATCGAGGCTCCGGCGCCACTGCTCCCGCGAGCGATAATAGGCCTTCGGCTCGGCGGTGGTCCCCGAGGTGAAGCCGATCAGAAAGATCTTGTCGGTATCGGCCGGCAGCTCGGCTGCACCTCCCGCCGCAGCGAGGTTGAAAGCCTCCGTTCCGGCGGGGACCACGGGAATGCCGAATCTCCGGGCAATTTCAGCGCTCGGCCCGGCATCGTCGTCGACAATCAGAACGTCAGGCGCCAGGCGCTCGATGATGCGTTCGATCCTTTCTGCCGGCATCAGCGGGTCGATGACCGCGCAGGCATTCGGGAAAGCGGTGGCCGCCGCAAAATACTCGGCAAAGCCGATATGATTGCCAAGGCTGAGGGCGGCAAGCTTCTCCACGCCGGGCAGATTGAGCATGCGGCGGTTCGAGCGGGGCAGATCTCGGAGAAACCGATAGATTGCCTTGGCGCGCAAATAGAGCTCGCCATAGCTGAGCGAGCGCCCGTCGATGACCAGCGCCGGCTTGTCCGGTGTCTCCGTTGCATGTCGAAGAAGCTGCGCATGGATCGGCATGGACACCCGCTGGTTTGAATGATCGGCAATCAGCCGGGAGACAGAGCCGCTTTGGTCGCTTCGGGGATCGGCGTCGGGCGGCTGTCGGAGAGGCCGACGCAGACCCAGACGAAATGCGCTGATGCGCAATGGGCGCCATCGCGCTGGCGAAAGAGTTCTATGGCGAAGGACAGGCTCGTGCGCCCGATTTTCTCCACGTCCACCTTCGCCTCGACGACATCGTCGAGGTCGATCGGGCTGTGAAAGGTGATCTCCGCCTTCTTCACGTGATAGGCAACGCCGGAGGAGGTGTGACGGAAATGGCTGAGAATTTGCCGTTGCCGCAGGAACTCGACGACCGCATCCTCGCAATAATCGAGATAACGGGAATTGTGGACATGACCATAGATGTCGATGTCTCGCATCGAGACCCGGAACGATGCTAAAGGCCTGTCGTCAACGCTCATTCGATCACCAATTCGACGGGGTGATCTAACCGCAGTGTGTGGGGGATGCAATGCAATATCAGGCGGTCGTGCGAAAATTCGGCCCGGCTCAAGATGTCGTCGAGCTCGAGCAGGCTGCGCTGCCGCCGCTGCGGCGCGACCAGGTGAGGGTGCGCCTGTTGGCGCGGGCGATCAACCCGTCCGATATCATCACGATATCAGGAGCCTATAGCGGGCGCACGACATTGCCCTTCATTCCGGGCTTCGAAGCGTTCGGCGTGGTCGAACAGTGCGGCGAGGAGGTTCATGGGCTTTCGCCGGGAACACGCGTGCTGCCGGTGCGCAGCGCCGGTGGCTGGCAGGAATTCAAGGATACCGATCCCGGCTGGTGCCTTCGTGTTCCAGACGAGCTCACCGACTTCGAAGCTGCGACGAGCTACGTCAATCCGATGACGGCCTGGCTGATGCTGCATGCCAAGATCGGGCTGAGGCCGGGCATGCGTATTGCCATCAATGCCGCCGCCTCTTCGATCGGAGCGATATTGATCGGTCTCGCCAATGCCGCAGGCGTGGAGCCGGTCGCCATCGTCCGCAGCGAAGGATCGCTTGAGCGCCTGCGCGGCCGGGTCGAGGCTATCATCATCGATAGGGAGGAAAGCCAAAGCGATCTGGCTGCCGGGCTCGCCGGCCGACATGGGCTCGACGCGGTGCTCGATTGTGTCGGAGGCGCGCGCGCCGCCACCCTCGCCGATGCGCTGAAGCCCGGCGGGCATTTCGTGCATTACGGCCTGCTCTCGGGCCAAAGCATTCCGGCTTCCTTCTGGGCCTCCCATCCCGATATCGCCTTTTCCTATTGTCACCTCCGGGAATGGGTTCATTCGCAAGCGATGAGCGACGTCCAGCGGGCCTATTCCGAGATCGCGGCGCAGATCGTTTCGAAAATCATCGCGACCGAGGTGCGGGAGGTATTCCCCCTGGAAAATGTCCGGCAAGCCCTGCACTCCGCTCTTCCCTTTAGAACGGGCGGCAAGGTTCTGCTGGCGTGACGAACATGGTCACTAGGCCTTTTCGTGCCGTCGCCGCGCGCTAGTGATTGCCGGGTGGTTCCGCTCGGCCCATCCGATCAGGATTTTCATGGGGATGAGGAAGGATCGCCCAAGATCCGTCAATTCGTATTCCACACGAGGCGGGACCTCTGGATAGACGGTGCGCCGCACGAAGCCGTCCTGCTCCAGATGTTTCAACGTCTTGGAGAGCATCTGTTTCGAGATGTCGCCGATCTCGCGCATCAGCTCGTTGAAGCGTTTCTTCTCGTCTTCCAGCGCCTCGAGGGTGAGCAGGCTCCATTGATCGCCGATACGATCGAGCACGCCTCTGATCGGGCATCCCGCCCCGGGCTGTTGCTTAGGCTCGTCGGTTTCCTTGGGCATGCTCCGTCCTCGGTCATCCTCGGCTGACCTTGCCACTAAAACCTGCCTTCTTGCTAGGTATGTCGAGGTTTCATAGACCAGCTCTCATAGTCTGCTTTCTAGACTAGATCGCGAATTCATACCAAGGAGGTTGATGCATGACATTCGGGAAATCGCTTTTCGTCCTCGTCATTTTGGCGAGTGTCGCCGCGCCGGCCGGCGCTTTTGCTGAATCCGCCTCGCGGGATTTGAAGGTCGAGGAAGCCAACCGGAAGCTGGTGGTGGAATTCTACGACAGGTTCTTCAACAAGCACGATATCGAGGCCGCCGCGGTCGTCGCCGACGACTACCGGCAGCACAATCCTCAAGTTCCAGACGGGAAGAAGCCTTTGATTTCCTTCTTCAGCGGCTTCTTCAAGGACAATGCCCAGTCGCGAGCCCAGATCGTCCGCAGCGCCGCCGATGGCGATCTGGTCTGGTTGCATGTGCACGCGACGAATGGCGCAGGCGATCTTGGCCAGGCGATCGTCGATATATTCCGCGTCAAGGACGGCAAGATCGTCGAGCACTGGGACGTGATCCAGGCCGTTCCGAAAGAGGCGGCAAACAAGAATACGATGTTCTGAGTTGGGTGGGCCGGCTTCCCAGCTGGCCCCACTATCGGCGTTACACGCCTGGTTCAGCCGTCTCTCTCGTTGCTGCCGATTTCCGCCGCACTGCTCGGTCAACATTTGCCGATGGCCTAGCGCCCATACGCCAAGATGGCTGGTGCCATAATCGATCCGAGGACGCTCCGATTTCGGCGTTGCCAGCCCGTGTTTGGCGAGTTCCAGGGTCAGAATAAGGGTTTCGAGAAGGTTGAACTTGTGATCTCACCGCCTGTGGGGGAGATGGCCGGCAGGGCAGAGGGGGTGGCCATGGCACACCCTCTCCCTGCTCTCTGCAAGCCCTGAGTAGTCCGCGCCCCAAGCTTTGACGGCCAAGCGGGATCGGGAGTAGCATCCACGCGGTAGCGGCAAGGTGGTCAAAGCGGCCGGCCCGGTGGAGATGCAATGAAACACAAACTTTTCCTCCTGACGCTCGCGGCGCTGGCATTTTGTTCCGCATGGCCCATTTCCAACGCCTTCGCTGCGGCCCAGCCTATCTTCTGGAGAGCTTTGCGGCCGGCCGATCAGGCCAAAGCGAAAGTGCCGTTGTCGGGCACGGCGGTGAGCGGCCCACAGGGCGAAACACTCGCCTGGCATGGGGAGGCGCATCCGATCGAATTGACGGGCTTCGTTCTGCCGATCGACCAGGAAGGCGATCTTGTCTACGAATTCATGCTGGTGCCTTGGGCCGGAGCCTGCAGCCACATGCCGTCCCCTCCGCCCAACCAACTGGTTCGTGTCGTTCCGGAAGAGCCTTTGCACCTGGCAAGAATGTACGAGACCGTCAGCGTGACGGGTACTCTGCGGCCCGGCCTGGATCAGGCGCAATTCTTCATGATCGACGGTGACCGCGTCCTCACCTACGGCTACAGCATAAACCATGCCGAGGTAGCGACAGTAACGGCGACGACTGATCCCGATCTGCTGTCACTTTCGCCTTTCGGCATTCTGCCTCGCCAGTAGAAGGCGCAGAGACGGCAACTGTCGATATTCTGATCGCCGCTCAGGCCAAGACCCGGGAGCTGGTTCTCGTCACTAACAATGTCGGGGAATTCCGCCGCGTCGACGGTCTGCGTGTCGAGGACTGGACGGTCGGGCGGTAAGTCCGGTCTCCGATGAAAAAATGCCCGGGCGCAGCTGAAACTGCGCGCCCGGGCAAAATGCTGCCGGTCAGACGAGGTCGAAACGATCGGCGTTCATGACCTTGTTCCAGGCGGCGACGAAATCCTTGACGAACTTCTGCTTGGCGTCGGACTGGCCGTAGACTTCGGCAAAGGCGCGAAGCTGCGAGTGCGAGCCGAAGATCAGGTCGACGCGGGTGCCGGTCCACTTGACTTCGTTCGTGTTGCGGTCGCGCCCTTCGTAAACGCCTTCCTTGCCGGTGACGGGCGACCACTGCGTGGCCATGTCGAGCAGGTTGACGAAGAAGTCGTTCGTCAGCGTTTCCGGACGGGACGTGAAGACGCCATGTTCGGGCGCGCCGGCCTTCAGCACACGCAGGCCGCCGACGAGAACGGTCATTTCAGGTCCGGTCAGCGTCAGCAACTGGGCGCGGTCGACGAGCGCTTCTTCCGGCTTCATGAACTGCCGGCCGCCGATATAGTTGCGGAAACCATCGGCGCGGGGTTTCAGCGCCGCGAAGGAATGCGCGTCGGTCTGCGCCTCGGCGGCGTCCGTGCGGCCCGGCGTGAACGGCACGCCGACGGCATGACCGCCGGCCGCTGCCGCCTTTTCCACACCGGCTGCACCGGCCAGAACGATCAGGTCGGCCAGCGAGATCTTCTTAGCGCCAGTCTGGGCAGCGTTGAAGTCCTTCTGGATGCCTTCGAGAACGCCGAGCACCTTGGCGAGTTGCGCCGGCTGGTTGACTTCCCAGTCCTTCTGCGGGGCAAGGCGGATACGCGCGCCATTGGCGCCGCCACGCTTGTCGGAGCCGCGGAAGGTCGAGGCGGACGCCCAGGCCGTCGAGACCAGTTCCTGTACGGTGAGGCCGGTTGCCAGCACCTTTGCCTTGAGGTCGGCGATGTCCCTGTCGTCGACGAGCGGATGATCGACGGCCGGGATCACATCCTGCCAGATCAGGTCTTCGGCCGGAACCTCCGGACCGAGGTAGCGCACCTTCGGTCCCATGTCGCGGTGAGTCAGCTTGAACCATGCGCGGGCGAAGGCATCGGCGAACTCGGCAGGGTTTTCGAGGAAGCGGCGCGAGATCTTCCCGTAGACAGGATCAAAACGCAGCGCCAGGTCGCTGGTCAGCATGGTCGGAAGATGCTTTTTCGACGCATCATAAGCATCCGGGATGGAGGCTTCAGCGTTCTTTGCGCTCCACTGATGCGCGCCGCCCGGGCTCTTGGTCAGCTCCCATTCGAAAGCGAACAGGTTTTCGAAGAAGTAGTTGCTCCACTGGGTCGGCGTCTGGGTCCAGGTCACTTCGAGGCCGCTGCCGATGGCATCGCGACCGACGCCGGTGTTGAACTTGCTGGTCCAGCCCAGGCCCTGAGCTTCGAGCTCGCCGCCTTCCGGGTCGACGCCGACAAACGACGGATCGCCAGCGCCATGGGTCTTGCCGAAAGTATGCCCGCCGGCGATCAGCGCCACGGTTTCTTCGTCGTTCATCGCCATACGGGCGAAGGTTTCACGGATGTCGCGGGCGGATGCCAGCGGATCCGGAGTGCCGTTCGGGCCTTCCGGGTTGACATAGATAAGGCCCATCTGCACGGCGCCAAGCGGCTCTGCCAGTTCGCGTTCACCACTGTAGCGTTCGTCACCCAGCCAGGTTCCCTCAGGACCCCAGTAGAGTTCTTCCGGCTCCCAGACGTCGGCGCGGCCGCCGGCGAAACCGAAGGTCTTGAAACCCATGGATTCGAGCGCGACGTTGCCGGTGAGGATCAACAGGTCAGCCCAGGAGATCCTGTTGCCGTATTTCTGCTTGATCGGCCACAGCAGGCGGCGGGCCTTGTCGAGGTTCACGTTGTCAGGCCAGCTGTTGAGCGGTGCAAAACGCTGCTGGCCCTGGCCGGCGCCACCACGGCCGTCGGTAATGCGGTATGTGCCGGCGCTGTGCCAGGCCATGCGGATGAACAGGCCGCCATAATGACCGAAATCGGCCGGCCACCAGTCCTGCGAATCCGTCATCAAGGCGTGAAGATCCTTCTTCAGGCCGTCGAGATCGAGCTTTTTGAACTCCTCGGCATAGTCGAAGGCCTGGCCGAGCGGATCGGCGCGGCCGGAATTCTGGTGAAGAATCTGCACGTTCAGCTGGTCCGGCCACCAGTCGCGATTGGATCTGCTGCGAGGCGTATTACCGTGTGCAACAGGACATTTGCCTGCGCTGTCAGTGGGGTTGTCCATGATCGTCTCCTTCATTGCTTGATCTGTCTGCGGTCCAAAAAGATGAGCCGAGCTGGTGCCCCACTCTCTCCCTGCAGTCTTCATATCGGAAGCGCTTCATAAATTTAAGTTGGATTTACTGATCGTTGCGATAAGCTGAGGTTATGAAGAACCTTACCCTGAAACAGCTACGCTATTTTGAAGCACTGGCAAGAGATGGCCGCTTCCGACGCGCTGCCGACGCCTGTGCAATCTCCCAGCCGGCATTGTCAATGCAGATCAAAGAACTTGAGCAAGAATTGGGCGGTGAGCTTTTTGAGCGCAACGCGCGTGAGGTGAAACTGACCGCCTTCGGTCAGACCGTGGCTCTCAGGATCCGCGATATCCTGCGTGGCGTGGACGAGCTTGCGGAGCTGGCGCGGGCCGCGCGTGATCCCTTCCTGACGCGGCTGCGCATCGGCATCATCCCGACGATTGCACCCTATCTGTTGCCGGCGATCATCAATGACCTGAACAAGAGCTTCGCGGGTATCCAGATCGAAGTGCGCGAAACGCAGACGTCGAAGCTGGTTCAGGAGCTGGCACAAGGCCAGCTGGACACGGCAATTGTTGCTTTGCCCGTGTCGGAACCCTCCCTGGCAGAACTCGAGCTCTTCAAGGAAGAGTTCGTGCTGGTCCGGCGCCCCGAAGACGAGGGCAAGCCCGTACCCGAACGCGAGGCGCTGCGCGAAATGCGGCTGCTGCTGCTCGAGGAAGGTCACTGCTTTCGCGATCAGGCCTTGTCATTCTGCAAGATAGGGCAGGCCCGCCCCCGGGAGGTCATGGAAGGCAGCTCTTTATCCACCCTGGTCCAGATGGTCAGCGCCGGGATCGGCATCACCTTGATCCCGGAGATGGCCGTTCCGGTGGAAACGCGCTCGGCCCATGTTTCGATCTCCCGTTTCCAGTCTCCGCAGCCGTCGCGAACGATCGGCATGATCTGGCGCAATTCGACGCCGATGGCCAAACAGCTCCAGCAGGTTTCAGAGGCGGTTCGCCGGTCGGCCGAAACCATGCGCGAACAGTATATCGCGCGGTGATGGACCTGACATCGCCTCGCCTCAGGATCGCCGCTTGAACGTATGCTCCGCTGCCGGAAACTGTCGCGATCGGACCTCTTCGGCATAAGCCGCAGCGGCGGCCGAAATCCTCTTGCCGAGTTCGTCGTAGCGCTTGACGAAACGCGGGGTGAAATCGTTGAAGAGCCCCAGAATGTCGTCGGAAACCAGAACCTGGCCGTCGCAGGCGGAAGAAGCGCCGATACCGATGGTCGGGATGTGCATGGCGGCCGTCACCTCGCGGGCGAGCGGCTCCACCGTGCCCTCGATGACGACGGCAAAGGCGCCCGAGCCGCCGATGGCATGGGCATCACGCCGGATCTTCGACGTCTCGTGTTCGGAATGGCCGACGGAACGATAACCGCCTGCGGTATGAACCTGCTGCGGCATCAGGCCGATATGCCCCATAACCGGGATTCCCCGCTTGGTCAGAAAAGCGATGGTCTCGGCCATCTCCTCGCCCCCCTCCAGCTTGACGGCATCGCAACCGGTTTCCTGCAGGACGCGCACAGCATTGCGGAAGGCAATCTCCTTGGATTCCTGATAGGTGCCGAACGGCATGTCGACGACGACGCAGGCCTTGCCGACGCCGCGCATCACCGCCTTGCCGTGTGCGATCATCATATCGAGCGTGACGCCGATGGTGCTCTCCATGCCGTAGAGCACCATACCGAGCGAATCCCCGACCAGCAGGAGGTCGCAATGCTCATCGAGCAGCCGCGCCATCGGCGTCGTATAGGCGGTCAGGCAGACGATCGGCTTGCCGCCCTTCATGGCTGAAATGCGGGCTGGCGTAAGGCGCTTCTGAATTCCGGCCGCACTCATCTGGTCACTCCTTTTCCCGGCAGACCCCGGCCGCTGATGACTCTCTTGTCACCGATAACTTGATTGTGACTGACGACCCTGTTGTCCAGCAGCCGTGTCGAGCCGACCCGAACGAAGAGCGCCACGACGACAGGGTCTGCGATCGACGTGACCTTCTGCAGCGTCGAGGCATCCCTGACGGCGACGACCTCGGGCTTTGCCAGAGGCTGGCGACCAAGAAACGCCGTGAGCTTTGCCTCGAGTTCCACCGGATCGGTCAGGCCGCCGGCGACCAGACGCTCGGCCTCGTCAAGGGTCTGAGGGACAATCACCGCGGCACGCCGCTCCGCCTCGCTGAGATAGACGTTGCGCGACGACAATGCGAGGCCGTCGCTATCCCTGACCGTCGGCACTGATTTCACGCGCACCGGCACGGCCAGATCGTCCACCATGCGCTTGATGATGACGACCTGCTGGTAATCCTTCTCTCCGAAATAGGCGGTTTGCGGCTGCACGATGTTGAAAAGCTTGCAGACGACAGTGGCGACGCCGGCAAAATGCCCAGGCCGTACCGCGCCCTCGAGTTCGCACCCGAGATCGGGAACGTCGACGAGGGTCAGCATCGGGCGCGGATACATGTCCTCGACGCCAGGTGAAAAAAGGAAGTTGACGCCGGCTTGCCTCAGCATGGCGGCATCGCGTTCCAGATCGCGCGGATATTTGCTGAGGTCTTCCGCCGGGCTAAACTGCAGCGGATTGACGAAAATCGAGACGACGACGATGTCATTCTCGGCGCGAGCGCGCGAGACGAGCTCCATATGACCGGCATGAAGATAGCCCATCGTCGGAACGAGGCCGACGGTCCGCCCTTGCCGCCTCAGCGCATCGAGCGTGTGGCGCAGCTCGTCAATGCTCGAGAAAACCCGCATATATCCTCCCCTGGACCGGTCACTCCATCTTGGGCGCGGATATGAAGTGTAATCGATGCGGCAGGTCAATGCATATTCCTCGATAAAAACGATTAGATGCAACGGCAGCCGGTGACGCCAGGCCATATCAGCTCCCGCAAAATGGCTTTTCGCCACTCGGCTCCTGTTCCACGTCTCACCTGCTTGCAGTGGAACCGACGATGTGCGACTTCCGTTACTCGCCCTGTCCGTCAAGATACCATCACAGTCGGTCGCTATGGACGTTACATGGAGGACTCATGGACAAGCCCTGGAAGATCAGCCGCGGACCGATTGCGGCAACCGAGCTCGACGTGGAGAAGGCAAACGCGATCAATGTGGTGTTGATCCGGCCGGTCGGCGTCCTTCCGGCCAAGGCGGGAGATTCGGTCCTTCCTTTTGCCGTCGGCCTTTTCAATGAACTCCGCCCGCTCCTGAAGCCCGATGCCGGCGTCACGACACTGCGGCGGGCGACCGCGGCCTATGTCCACTGCCGACGCTACTATTTCGCCAGCGCCCAGCCCGATTCCATGCGCCATGGCCTTGACGGCGAACCCGTCGAACCACTGTCGCCCGAAGACCGGCTGGTCGCGCAAAAACGCTTCCTGAGCCTCAAGCAGAACACCGGCAAGACAGATGCATCCGAGCAGACGGCAACAGTTCCCGCTCCCCTGTTGAGCAAAAGCGAACAGATCCGCGCAGCCCTCCTCGGCAAAAGGAACGCCGCCAGCTAGAGCAGAATGACATCAGCGTCTCATATCCGGCTTGCAGTCATTGCGCGTTCTTGCGTAGTGCGACCGTCTTTCACGAGGTCGACGTAATAGTATCGTTTCGCAGCGAATAGCATCTGCGCGCAACGTCGGACTGCTTAAACCTTCGCATTAGCCTCAAGTATGTTTGCTTTACATACCTTTAATGCAATTACGCTAATTTTAGCATCAACCAGAAACCCAGTCCGGGCTTGCTAGAACGATGCGTTTCCTGATTGCAGCTTCCTTAATCGCATTGGCCGTCGTCCAGCCTGGCGCGGCCGCCGATCTTTCCGCGTATAAGCGGCCACTGACAGTTCCGTTCGAGGGCGTTACAGTCTACTCCCCCCAGTTGGCGACGCTCGGCAAGATGCTGTTCTTCGATCCGCGGCTTTCCGGCAACAAGAACATGACCTGCGCCAGCTGTCATAACCCTTCCTTCGGCTTCGAGACACCGGTGACGACGCCGATCGGCGCGGCCAATACCGCGCTTGCGCGCCAGGCGCCGACCGTTCTGAACGTTGCCTGGGTCACGCCCTTCTTCTGGGACGGCCGCGCGCCGAACCTGGAGGAGCAGGCGGCAGGCCCGATCACTGCTGCCGCCGAAATGAACGGCAAGCTCGACACCGCCGTGACCGAAATGCAGGGTATACCTGATTACAAGAAGTGGTTCGACGAGGTATTCCCTGACAAGGGCGTCACCAAGGAGACGATGCTAACGGCGATCGCCACCTATGAGCGGACGGTGGTTTCCAATTGGTCGCCCTTCGACCGGTGGGTGGACGGCGACGAGAAGGCGGTCTCCGACGGCGCCAAGCGGGGCTTCGAGCTGTTCACCGGCACCGCCGGCTGCTCCTCCTGCCATACGGGCTGGAACTTCACCGACAACAAGTTCCACGACATCGGCCTGCCGGGCGACGATATCGGCCGCTACAAGATCGATGCGAGCAGCGCGGACAATAAATATGCCTTCAAGACGCCCGGCCTGCGCAACACGCTCTACCGTGGCCCTTATATGCATAACGGCAGCCTGAAGAGCATGGACGAGGTGATCGTCCATTATGAAAGCGGCGGCGTCAGCCGTCCGTCGCTCGATAAGGCGATGTCGCCCTTCTTGCTGACGGACCAGGAGAGCAAGGATCTGATCGCCTTTCTCGGAACCCTGACCGCCGAAAAGCAAGACATCCCCCTGCCGACGCTGCCGAACTGAGGTGCTGGCAATGAAACTCTCCATACGCATGCAGATTCTCGTGCCCATGGTGGCTACGATCATCGTCGGCTTCGGCAGCGCATTCCTGATCGGCTATCAGGCGATCGTCGGCCAGACCCAGGTCGCCGCGGTGGTGCAGGAAGCGGTGAACGCCAAGATGGTCTCCGCCCATATCGAACGGCAGTTCAAGGATGCGACCTCCGTCGTGGACCGGGTGCTTTCGATGACGAATTTCGTCCCGGCGGCCGAGGTCAAGGCCGGGTTCGATGAGAGCAATGGAGCGCTGGTGCAGTCGCTCGATGAGCTCGGCCGCGTCGATCTCGCCGGTTCGCTGACCGAGGGCGTGCAGTCACTCCGCCAGGCCCATGATGTCTGGGAAAAGGACGTCAGGATCAGTCTCGGGCTGCAGCAGGCAGACGAGGTCCCGACAGCCGAAAAGCTGGCGCGCTCGCAGCAGGCGATCCTGACCGGGATTGTCGCCGTCAACGCGATCGTCGATAAAATAGCAACCGAGAGCGTCGCCGCCGCCGGCAGCGCCCTGGAATCGAAAATCGAAACCGAATTGGCATTGGCGGGCATTGCCGCGCTCGTCGGCCTCGGCATTCTCATCGCCATCGCCCGGCATGTGTCACGCCCGATCCAGCGCATCACCCAATCCATGCAGGAACTCGCAGCCGGCGAGACGGACAAGGCAATCCCCTACGCAGGGCGCCGCGACGAAATCGGCCTGATGGCCGGTTCGGTCGAAGTCTTCCGCCAGAACGCCATCGCCCGCGCCGAGCTCGAAAGCGAGGCCGAGGAGAACCGTCGCCTGGCAGAAGCAAACCGGCTGGCGGACCAGGAGCAGGCGGAGCGGAGCGCGGCGGAACGGTTGACGATCGCCACGTCAGGCCTTGCCGCCGGGCTGAAGCGCCTCGCCCAGGGCGATCTCGCCTTCCAGCTGTCGGACGCGTTCGCGCCGGAATTCGAACCGCTCAGGCATGATTTCAACGCCTCCGTCAAGCAACTCGGCGATACGCTCCTTTCCGTTTCCGAAAGCGTATCGATCATCAATTCAGGCACTCGCGAGATCAGCAACGGCTCCAACGAACTCTCCGGCCGCACCGAACGGCAGGCTGCGACGCTCGAACAGACTGCCGCGGCGCTGAACGCCGTAACCGCCAAGGTCACGGAAGCTTTCGAGATCGCCAAAGAGGCCCGCAGCGTCGCCGACAATGCCAATCGCAGCGCCATGGCGTCAGGCAAGGTGGTGGCCCAGACAGTCGAGGCGATGGATCAGATCCAGGAATCGTCCAAGCAGATCAACAACATCATCAGCGTCATCGATCAGATTGCCTTCCAGACCAATTTGCTGGCGCTCAATGCCGGCGTCGAGGCTGCCCGCGCCGGCGAAGCCGGCAAGGGTTTCGCCGTCGTCGCCCATGAAGTGCGCGAACTCGCGCAACGCTCGGCCCAGGCCGCCAAGGAGATCAAGGACCTGATCGGGCGGGCATCCGCCAACGTCGCCAGCGGCGTCGAACTGGTCAGCCACACCGGCGCAGCGCTTGGTGACATCGGCCGCTTCATCGCCGATATCAATCAGCGCATGGAAGCGCTGGCGGCCTCGGCGCGTGAACAGGCGACGAATCTGTCGGAGGTCAATTCGGCCATGGGCCAGCTCGACCAGGTGACCCAGCAGAACGCCTCGATGGTGGAGGAAACCACAGCCGCCAGCGTCACGCTCGCCAGCGAGGCCGAGCGCCTGCGCGAACTGGTCACGCAGTTCGAATTGGGCAGGGCGCAAGCCAACACCCGGACATATCGCGACGCGGCCTGAGCGGAGCCTGAAAACGGCCGGTGCAGGACTGAGAGCTTTCGGGGCCGGGGGCGCGGAAAACGCGCCCCCGGCTGGCGCCGGCCGAAGGGGAGGGGCAATCGGCCGGGTCAGTTCAACGGGGTTTCGCCTGAGGTGATCCGCTGCTCGTTTCCGGCAAACAGGTGAACCGCATCATGGATTGGTGCAATCCTCAGCACCTCGCCGGGGGCGGCCCTGATCCGTTCCCTGAAGACGCAGGTGAGCGTCTGCGTTCCCAGCCGGACGATGACGAGCGTTTCCGAACCCGTCGGCTCGACGACCACGGTCGTTACCTCGATGCCGCCCGGGTCCAACCGGATATGCTCGGGACGAATGCCGTAGATCACGGCTTCAGGCGGACGGCGCTCGCTCGGCAGGAGCAGGCCGTCGGCGGTTCGAAACCCGTCTTCCGTCATGTTGCCGCTGATGAAATTCATCGCCGGGGAGCCGATGAAGCCGGCGACGAAAAGGTTGTTCGGACGATCGTATAATTCCAGCGGAGAGCCCGACTGCTCGATCAGGCCGTCCTTCATGACGACGATCTTGTCGGCCATGGTCATGGCTTCGATCTGGTCGTGGGTGACATAGATGGTGGTCGTCTGCAGCCGTTGATGCAGTTCCTTGATCTCGGAGCGCATCTGGACCCTGAGCTTGGCATCGAGGTTCGACAGGGGCTCGTCGAAGAGGAAGACGGCCGGGTCGCGCACGATTGCCCGCCCCATCGCCACGCGCTGTCTCTGGCCGCCCGACAGTTGCTTGGGATATCTCTCCAGGAGACTTTCGAGACCAAGGATCTTCGCGGCGTTGCCGACCCGCTGATCGATCTCCGTCCGCGGCATTCGTTTCAGCCGCAACGAAAAGCCCATATTCTTCGCAACGGTCATGTGCGGATAGAGCGCATAATTCTGGAACACCATGGCGATGTCCCGGTCCTTGGGCGCAAGCTCGTTGACGATATGCTTGCCGATCTGGATCTGCCCTGAGGTGATACCCTCGAGGCCGGCAATCATCCGCAAAAGCGTGGATTTGCCGCAGCCCGAGGGACCGACCAGAACGACGAACTCGCCGTCGCCAATGTCGACCGATACGCCTTTGATGGCTTTGAACGCGCCGTAATCCTTGCGCGCATTGTTGACCGAAACATGGGCCATTGCCGTCCTCCCGAAATTGCCATCAAAGTCCGCTCAGGACATTTCTCAAATAATCGAGGCCGAGGCGCTCGCCGTCTTTGCGCGCGGCTAAGTCCTTGCCCGGCCAGCCATAGGCGGCATCCTCGTGTTCGATCGACAGCGTGCCGTCGAAGCCAGCCCCGCTGGCCTGGCGCAGAAACCTCGGCCAATCGATGAGGCCGAGCCCGGGCAGCTTGTATTGCCACCAGCCCTTGCCGTGATAGCCGACAGCCTGCAGGCTCTCCGCATTGATTGCCGTGTCCTTGGCGTGAAGGATGGCGATGCGATCCTTCACCGCCTCCATCGCCTGATAGGGATCGACGCCGATGCGAATGAGGTGCGAGGGATCGAATTCCAGGCCGAAGCGGGGGTTCTCGATCCTTTGAAAAAGCTCCTGCCATCCTTTCGGCGTCGTACCGATGAAATTGTCCTTCGGACCCGGCCAGTTCTCGATTGCGAAGGTGAGGCCAAAGGGCTGCGTCTCAGCGATCAGGCCGTTGGCGAAATCGGCGAAGTCATCGTAGTTGGCTTCGTCGCTTGCGGTGTCGTCCCGGCCCGGGAAGATCACGAAGATCGGGACGCCCGCTTCACCGATCGCGCCGGCAAATTCGGCGGTCCTTTCCCGAAGTGCCTTTCGTTTTGCCCGGTCGGCATCGAGTTGATTGCCGAAATAGGTAATTGACGACACGAAGAGGTCGCGGCTGCGTGCGAGCGCGACGGCGGCCTCCACACGATCCGGCGTCTTGATATGGCCGCCGACATCGATCTCGATGGCGTCGAAACCGGCCGATGCGGCGAAATCCACCACCTCCTCCAGG
Source organism: Rhizobium ruizarguesonis (assembly GCF_012349115.1). Taxonomy (GTDB): domain Bacteria; phylum Pseudomonadota; class Alphaproteobacteria; order Rhizobiales; family Rhizobiaceae; genus Rhizobium; species Rhizobium ruizarguesonis. Next base: position 184,175 of record NZ_PQIG01000067.1, on the reverse strand, counting down.
GGGCGATCGTTGAATGTCGAGGTGTAAAAGCCGATCTTCACCAAAATCCTCCCATCTTCACCAAAATCCGTGGGCCTTGCCGGCCGTTTCAACTGTTCAGGCGATCCATGTTCTTGAGTGGCGAACGTGTGCGTTGAGCCGCGTCCGCCGATGCGAGCATGAGGGCTGCTGCCATCGGCATGACCGCCGCCCCCATGGCAGAGGCATCCTCTCCGAGCGAGGCGCGATGAAGCGAGGGGAGGTTGGTGTCCTCGGCATCGAGATGCTCGTGCACATAGCGCAGCAACTCGTCGACGATGCGGATCGGCAATCTGCCGCCGACGAGGACGGCGTCGGGGTCGACGACCATGCCGATATGCTTGACGGCGACGGCCAGATGCGCGCTCATTTCCTTCAGCCATTGCGACACGAGGCGCCTGCCATGCGCATCCAGCGTCAGGAGATCGTGCGGAACACTCACCTCGACGCCATGCCGCGCAAGAAAATCATAGAGGAAGAACAGCGAGAATATCTCGCCGAGAAGCTGGACCTTATGGGCCTTCCCGTCCCCGCCATCGGCAATCGGAAGCCAGCCAATTTCACCGCTGAGGCCCATGGCGCCACGATGACCGTTGCCGTCGAGCACGAGGCCGCCGCCCGGGCATGGATTGATGGCGATGTAGAAGAAGCTGCTACTTTCAGCACCCAGTCCATAATCGAGTTCGGCAAGGGCTGCGGCATTGGCTTCGTTTTCGATGAAGACGGGATGCTGCGTCAGGTTCTCCAGTGCGGCGCGCACATCGAATGCCGTCCATTCCTCATAAGCCTCGGGCTTGCCGAGGAGCGAAATCTCGCCAAGCCAATCCGGCATCGCCAGACCGATGCCGGCCAGGCGCGCGTCGTCGATGAGCCGGCTGCGCTGGAAATGCGAAATCGCATCGGCCGTGAGCTGCAGGAATTCCGCCGGCAGGATGAAACGTTTCTCATGATGCACACGGGCGCGGACATTGCCGACGGCATCGACGGCCAGGATCGTCAGATGGTCGCGATCGATGTTGATGCCGATGGCAAAGCAGGCATCCGGATTGATTTCGAGTTCGATCGCCGGCTGGCCTCTCAGCCCATGCCGTCGGCGGGCTTCCATGATCAGGCCCTCATCCAGCAGGCGATCGACGATCCGGGCGATCGCCGGTTTGGTAAAACCCGTCCGCCTGGCGATTTCGGCGCGCGAAATCGGCGCCTGGCGATGGATGCAGCGCAGGACGACGGCCCTGTTGTGCTCACCTGCATCTTCGACATTGGCGCCGGTCAGATCCGGGGACAGCCTGGCGCCGAGTGTCTGGTTCATGCCCGAAATCCTTCCTTGCGCATCGGCTGAACCGCTCATCCCTTGACGGCGCCACTGGTCATCGCACCGAGGATCAGCCGCTGGAGCGACAGGAAGGCGACGATCGCCGGAACGACCGCGATCAGGCAGGCGGCGGCAAGCAGTTGGATGGACGAGTCGGTCTGCATGCCGCGGAAGTTAAAGATCCCGACGCCGATCGGCATCAGATCATTTTTCGTGAGCAACAGAAAAGGCACCAGAAATTGCGACCAGCCGGCAATCACCGTGATGATGAAGACCGAGGCTATGCCCGGCGCCGATAATGGCAGAATGATGCGCCAGAAGACGGAAAACCTGTTGCAGCCATCGATCATGGCCGCCTCGTCGAGGCTGCGCGGAATGCCGTCGACCGTGCTCTTCAGGAGCCATGTCGCCAGCGGAACGCCCAGCGCGATATAGACCATGACGACGGCAAAATGCGTATCCAGCAGGCCGAGGCGGTTCATGTAGCGGTAGAGCGGCACCATAATGACGAGCGGCGAGATCATCTGGAAAAGCAGCAGCCCCATCATCGACAGGCCCTTGCCCCGGAATTGAAATCGGGAAAAGGCGTATGCCGCGGGCAGTGCGACGATGAGGACGCCCAGTCCGCTGAGGGCGGCAAGCTTGAGGCCGTTCCAGAGATAGATCGGAAAGTAGCTGTTGTTCAAAACGGTGATGAAATTGTCGATGGTGGGATTGTTTGGGATATACCGCGCCGCGCCGCGATAGATCTCGCGCTTGTCGCGCATCGCCATCGACAGGAGATAGGTGAGGGGGCCGGCGAAGAATACGAACATTACCAGCATGAACAGATAGCTCATGGCATCGCCGAGCCGCGTTCCGGTCCGTCCGCTCATTGCTCTTCCTCCTTCGGCAGGAACGACGCGTAGACGAAGGCAAGCCCGAGGCTGATGATCAGCATGAGCACGGAGAGCACGCTGCCGCCGGACAGGTCGTAGTTTCTAAAGACGATATTGAAGACGTAGAGCGAGATGACCTCGGTCGCACGCCCCGGACCGCCGCCCGTCAGCGTGATGATCGCATCGAAGGTATTCACCGTCTGGATCGTAATGAGGATCATGTTGACGAGGATCGCCGCGCGCAGCTGCGGAAGCGTGACGAAGAAAAACTGCTGTGATGCCGTCGCACCGTCGACCTCGGCCGCTTCATAGAGCGAGGGATCGATCGACTTCAGCGCCGCATACATGACGACCATCGAAAATGCGGTGCCGCGCCATATGTTGGAAATGAGGGTGGACCACGGCGCAATAGCAGGATCCGAGAGCCAGGCGACAACAGGCATGTGCATCAGCCTCAGAATGCTGTTCAGCGCACCATAAGGCGCTTCGGAAAAGAGCATCTGCCAGATGATGCCGCCGGCAATTCCCGGAACGACCCAGGCAACCAGCGCCGTCGTCCTCAGAATTGTGGTGCCGAACAGGCCGCGCTTTTCGCCGCGGATGACCACGACAGCGACCGCAAGGCCCAAGATCTGCTGACCGATGACGCTGCCGCCGACGAAGATCAGGGTCGCCCATAAAATGTCGGGCAGCTGCGGCGAGCTCAACGCATTGGTGATCGACCCCAGCGTATAATCCTGATTGTCGCCGATCAGCGTGGCATTGGTGAATGAAAGCCTGAAAACGTCGATGACGGGGTAAAGGTAGAAGATGCCGATGACGACGATCACGGGCATGATCCAGGGCAGGGGCGCACCGGCGAAACGGCGCATGAACGTTCTGCTTTGAGGCGGGCTGTCAGCCTCGATGGCAATGGGGCTCATTGGCTTCTCTGTGCGGGGTTTCGCAATGTCGACGGCGCCTGGCGGGCAGGCGCCGTCACGGTCGGAAGCACTAGAGACGCTTGTAAGCCTCCAGCGCCGCATTGAAGGCGGCATTCAAAGCGTCTTCCGGCTTTTTCGTCCCCGAAAGCACGTCGCCCATCATGATCTGGATCTGGTTCGAGATTTCGGGATAGATCGGTACACCCGGGCGTGCCTGTCCGTCGACCAGAGCCTTGGCGAAGGTCTTGTTGGCTTCGGTGGAGAAGACCTCATATTTGTCGAACAGTGATTTCCTGGTCGGCAACTGCTGCTGCAGCGCGTTAGCCGGTCCCATATAGACCTCGCGTGCGAGGTTGGCGCACATCTCGACCTTGTCCTTGTCCTTGCTGAAGGAGGCGATCGTCCAGCCGCCGGTGCCGGTCGAACGCTGATCGGCGCTGGGGCCGGGGATCGGCGAGAAGGTCCAATTGTTGAACTCGTCCTCGTCGAGCGTGGCCTTCAGCTGCGCATATTGCCAGTTGCCGCCGATGAAGAGCGCCGTCGTCGCCGCTGCGGCCGCAGCATTCATATCGTCGTAATTCGCGATCGTGCTGACGCGCTTGGGCGCGGCACCGGAATCGACGAGATCCTTGAAATAATTCAGCGCCTTCAGGAATTTCTCCTTGTTTTCGCCTTCGCCGAATACCGGCTTGCCCGAGTCGTCGACGAGCTTGCCGCCCAGCGCCCAATAATTCGCGAGCCAGTCGAATGTCGTCCCTTCCCAGCGCCCGCCGTTGAAGAGAACGCCTTCCATGCCTTCCTTGGTGGAGGCGAGCGCGGCCTTTTTCAGGTCGTCCCATGTCTGCGGCGCATCGGCAACGATCGACTTGTTGCGGTAGAGCACACGAAGGTCCGTATCCCACCACCAGGCGCGGACCGTCTGGTCCTTATCGGTGATGCCGCTGCGGATGAAGGGGAACAGGTCGTCCACTTCTTCCTTCGAAAAATATGGCGTGAAGTCCGCAAGCACATGATTGACCATGAACTGCGAGAGGACGAAGGAGTCGACAGCAGCGCAGTCAGGCGCGTTGCCGGCCTTGGCCTGCTCCAGCATCTTGGCCTGTTCCGTGCCGATGTCCGAGGACATGAATTGCATCTGCAATTTCCAGTCCGGATGCTTCTTGATGAAATCGACGAAGAGCTTCTGATAGCCCTCGGCGATCGCCGGATCCGAATTGTTGGGACTGTCGTTCGTCAGACGGACGACGAGGGATTTTGGCGCATCGGCAAGGCCGATCCTGTCCTTCGTGGCAAGTTCCTGGGCAAATGAAACGGATGCTGAAAATAACATAGTGCTCAGCGCAAATGCGCTGACGGTGGCGCTCTTCATGATGGGTCTCCTCCCCATTTTGAACGGATACAGCCTGGCGGTCAGTTGACCTCTCCTCATTTCCGTGCTGCATTAATTAGATTAAGTTACTTTGATTTGATGTCAAGCCACAGCTTGGGAGGCCAGAACCTGGGAGGTTGAGATGCTGGCGACAATCAACAGCAGCTAGCGCACAGTTTCCGAAAATCGAGATCGATTTTCGGAAAAGGATCTGCGCCGTGAAAGTGATGGAGCGTCCTGTGGGACGCGCGGCGCATCCACCGCAATTTTCCTGAAGAAGAGCACGAGGCAATCGCGGATGGCTGCGATGGTGCGAGTGCGGTTTTGCCCGGCTGAACTGCCGCGGGACGTTAATTCCATGGAGGATAAGATGCGTTTACTCATTCTCGGTACCGGCGGAATGGCCAATCAGCATGCCGCCAACTTCAAGGCGATCGAAGGCGTCAGCGTTGTGGGCGGCGTCGATGTCGTCCCGGAAAGGCTCGCGGCCTTCTGCACCGAACATGGCATCGCCAACCATTTCACGACCCTCGAGGATGCTCTCGCCTGGGGCGAGTTCGACGCGGTGGCAAATGTCACGCCGGACCGCGTTCACCACCCGACGACGCTGCAGGCCATCGCCGCCGGCAAGCACGTCTTCTGCGAAAAGCCGCTCGCCACCGATGCGGTCAAGGCCATGGAGATGACCGAGGCCATCGAGCGATCGGGCAAGGTCGGCATGGTCAATTTCACCTATCGCAATTCGCCTGCCCTTCAGAAAGGCCGGCAGATGGTGCTTGCCGGCGAAATCGGGGAGATCAGGCATGTCGAGGCCTCCCATCTTCAAAGCTGGCTGGTCGGTCGCCATTGGGGCGACTGGAAAACCGAAAGCAAATGGCTGTGGCGGCTGAGCAAGAAGCACGGATCCAACGGCGCGCTCGGCGATATCGGAATTCATATCGTCGATTTTGCATCATACGGTTCCGGGCTCGACGTTGCTCACGTTTTCGCGCGGCTGAAGACCTTCGACAAGGCGCCGGGCCACAAGATCGGCGAATATGATCTCGATGCCAATGACAGCTTTACGATGAATGTCGATTTCTTCGGCGGGGCGATCGGGACGATCCAGGCGACGCGCACGGCGGCCGGACAGATGGATCAGCTGCGCCTCAGGGTCTATGGCGAAACCGGCTCGATCGAGATGATCTACGATACCGGAAAATCGACGCTTCGCGCCTGTCTAGGCGAAGACGTGCACACGGCAACCTGGCGTGACGTCCCCTTCGAGCCGGTCGAGACGAACTACCAGCGTTTCGTCCAGGCCGTGCGGGCCGGCAGGACCCAGGAACCTTCGTTCCGGCGGGCGGCCAATATCCAGAAAATCCTGGACAAGGCCCTGGCCTCCGATCTCAGCCACACCGATGAAGCCCTCGTCTGAGGCAACATGCATCATGCCGAGGCAGGCGGCAGCAGCAAAGTGTTGAGGAAGGGCAGGAGTGCTGCACCGAGCGCAACGCCGCCGCCGCTGAAGCTCGCGGGTTTCATCGGAGAAATCCAGGGCGTCAGCAACGGCCTCGTGGAGGTATCGCGCCGCTCGATGGAAAGCTGATGGATCAGCGCTTCGATCACGCCCTGCGGCAGGTCGCTGCCGATCATGACGACGCTAGGGGCAAGGAACCCGGCCATGGCGATGATCGGGTCGAGCAGATGGCCGGCGGCTTCCCGTATCCATTGCGACAGTGACGGTGAGGAGAATTCTTCGCCCTTCAGCAGGCGGGTGAAGTCCTGCTCGCCGATCCGTGATCGCAGCGACTCGAAGCCGACGACGGTGTTCAATTGGACATTGTCCGGGCCGGTCAGCATTTCGCCGATGCTGCCCGCCCGGCCATGCACGCCGGAATAGGGAATACCGCGAATGAGAAAGCCGGCCTGAACGTCGTCGTCGATGATGATCATCGCAAGTCCGCCTTCCCGGCCGGAGCTGCCGATCGTGCGTTCGGCGAGAAGGCTCGCCGTGCACTCGTTCTCGACATAGGGTCGCGCGATCGTCGACATCGCGCCGATCTGATTGCTTTGATCCTCCGTCCAGTCGTTGGCGGCGATCCCAAGGCCGATGATCGGCAAGGCGGCGTGGCGATCGACCATATCCCTGACGGCCGCATGCAGCACGCCGACTTTGTCAGCGGGGACCAGCTCGATATAGACCCGGTCATGGACCTGGCCACTCAGATCGATGAGCACGGCCTCGCCACGCATTTGTCGAAGCTTGACGCCGATCGAGAACGCGCCTTCCGGGCGCAAGGCAAACTCGGTAGCGGTGGCCCCTCCGCCAACGCCATTGCGACGGTTGGAGGTGACGAGCTTCTCCTCGGCCAATCGGCGGAGAATATTGGTAATGCCGGGGCCGGTCAGGCCGCAATGCCGGCCAAGCTCCATCCGCGTCAGCGGGCCATGGCGGCGGATGGCTTCCAGGATGACGCGAATATTTCGATCGGCAATTTCACCGGACCGCAGACCGACCATTTTTGCGCGCGGGGCGCCCATGTCCTGGGTTTGAAGCCGACGCGGCCCTGACCGAAGATACCGCATGACTGTCTTTCCTAAAGCACCACCTCGGTTGTGTACTTCATCCTCGGGCTATGGGAAAGCCGGGCTTAGCAGCCGCTTTTTGGGCTGAACGTCCTATCAATCGGGATCAGGGCCATCACGACGCTGACGAAGCGCGGGGGGCGAATGCCGCAAAATGCGTCAACAGATCGTCGAAACTACACGAGATCGTCGAAACTACACGGCAATCGGAGCTTCACTCTATCGGTCGCTAATAGCTGCAAGGATGATCGTTGCCGAATCCATCGCGGCAGGCAGGTCTGAGCGAATAGTCGGCGCCGGTATATCCAACCGAGCCGGTTTGCATCGAGTCATTCGAGGTCGTCGCGCAGGATGACGACGATACGGCAACCACGATGACGGCTGTCGCGGCTGTCAATAATTTGCGGACTTGAAGCATCCCACCCTCCCCAGCGCTGCCTGAAATCTGCGATATCAGTGCAATTCTCGGTCAAATAGGGCCGGCGGAAGTGTCGATAACTGTTGTTGTCGATCAAGATCTCGTTATTCCGTGAAGGCCCAAGCGTTTCATTCAATAGCTCATCTCGCGGCAGCACAGCAGCGTTTCACATCCCTTTCCAGCACCCGCGTTGAAGCGGACGATGAGATTTCCAGGTAATCGGGGTTGATGTTCGCGTAGCCGCGACGGGTTCCACAAACAGTTCCGCCATCGGCGAAGATCTCGACGATTCCACGGTCATGAAACAGACGAAGGTCCTTTCCGTCGCCAAGCTCCGCCACGTAATGGATCGAGCCGTCGTCCTGGGCGAGCCGGATCGAGAGGATACCGCCAGCGACGCCCACCTCGAAGGCAAGTTCGCCGCCCTGCGTCGCAACGACCTTGCTGCCTTCCAGGGCTCCGGAAAGGCGGATTTCAATGGGAGCCATCGGTAGCGAGAATTTGCCGCTTTGGTCCTCGACGATAGGGTCAGCGGCAAAGTGATCGTCGACTTCGATCGTCGGCAGCATGCGCAGCCTCTTCCTGTCTTCACTCAAACTTAGAACACGTGGTAGGGACATCTCCCCGGAATAGGCTGAGCCCTCGGGCTTGCGATATTCCCAATTGAAAAGCCAGGCAAAGGCGATCTGGCGCCCTCCCGCTTCGAAACTCTGCATCGCATAATAATCGGTGCCGAAATCCAGCAATTGCAGTTCCGGCATGTCGGGTACGAAGCAGTCGTCGATAAACTCGCCGATCAGGGCATAAAGGAGATTGTGGCGCCGTGTTCGTGGCTCGACATGGCCAACAAAACCCATCACCAGAACCCACTTTTCCTCCAGCCGAAAGAAATCCGGGCATTCCACCGCACGCGCGCCTTCTTGGCGGAAATTAGCCGGTGCACGGTAGAGCGGCCTGAGATATTGCCAATCGAGGCCATCGGCGGAGCCGAACAACAACACCGCGGGATCGCCTTCGATCGATGCGCCGAGTATCATGCGATAGGCGTTGGCTGTGTCATCCCACCAAACTTTTGGATCGCGGAAGTCGTGCTCGACACCGTCGGGACGCTCTTCCAACACCGTCACAATGCCTTCCGCCTTGATCATCAGCCGATCTGGGCGAGCTATTTTCTGAATTTCCCGATAGCCTTCGAAAAGGTCATAGGCGGGCAGGCGCTCGGTGTAAAAGAACATCAAACTTCCATCTCGATCCCGAAAGGCATTGCCGGAGAATGCGCCTCCTGTGGCGCCGAGACGCCACAGGTTCTGTTCTGGATGCAGAAATACCGGCATGTGAAGCCAATTGACCAGATCGCGGCTGGTCGCATGTCCCCAGTGCATCGGTCCCCAATCACTGCCGCTCGGATGGAATTGATAAAAAAGGTGCCATAGCTCGTCGATCTTGCAGAGACCTACGGGGTCGTTCATCCAATGCCGGATTGGCGAGAAATGAAGCGCAGGACGATCCGGATCGGACCGAAGCCAATCTTCAATTTCCGCGCCGGTGCGTTGAAGGATCCCTTTTTCCAAGAATTCAAACACTGTTATACCGGTCTCGTTCACGGTTTGAGGCTGATACCCATAGGCCCACAGAACAGCGTCCGGCGCATTGGTGACAATGGTGACCTCGCAAGCTTCCCTGTGGTGATATTTGAAAAACTCCGGATGGATGGCAAATGACCGAACCTGCCAAACCGTTTTCCCGTCAATGTCGATACGAAAAAAGCCGTCGCCCGCGGCCCAAAATTCCAAGCAGTACCCAGAGGGTAGGAACAGGTTTTGCTTCATCAACGGGTCATCTTCCCGGTCCGTTTGGTTCGCCATGAACACAACTCCGAATAGTCACTGGATTTTCGACCGACGGCCTAGCTATGCTCGATCTAGTGAAACTCTGCCGACGATTGCCCGGGAACTGGAGTGCCCCTGAAAGCATTCGCTGTTCTGTCCATCTCGACCTGTTCGACACTGCCTGAATCCAGAACTGTATTCCGCACCGAACCCCTTTGCACCCGTACTGCCGTTACCTCGAGCGCCTTCAAATTGTCCGTTGAAAGCAATGCGCCCACTTGCGTTGAAAAACAGGCGCTGTTTGGTGCGTCGTTGATCTGCGACATTTCGGTTGTGGCCACGATGTGATTATTGGCGATGTAGTTGCCGCTGCCGGAAACGACATTGATGATCACAGGCTTTGCGGCGAGAGGCTTGATATATTGAGTATCCATCGTTTCTGAAATGTGGTTGGCGATGACCGAATTGTTGCTGCCATCAATGTGCAAGAGTCCGAACAGGTCATCCAGGCCGTTATCGTACTTCTGCATGGGCGCCCACGGCTCGCGATCTCGCAGAAAGTGATTTGAGGAGACCAGGTTTTCGCAGCAATTCGCAGCAAAAACCAGCATTCCGGGATAGAAGGAATGGAATCTGTTTCCTGTAATCGAGGAACGCACGACGCCGGAAAAATAGACGCTGCTGGCGCCTCGGGGGAAGACGTTGTTTGACGAGACCAGGATGCCGCCGTAATTTTCAGCGTAGACGGAATGTCCCCTATATCCGGCTCCGACAAAATTATTCGCTATCCTCGAGGCCTGGCCCATACCTTTCAATTCGATACAGTTGCCGCACTCTGCAATGAAATTATTGTCTATCGCCAGCGCATCCGCGTCATAAACAGTCACTCCATGTTCCAGATAGATGAGGCCCATCCCTGTTATTCGGAATGAGTCATTGGCGCTGCCCACATAGATTCCCGTTTTGCCATTCCTGTAGGAATTTTCCGCATCATTCTGCCCCGAACCGTCGTCCATGAAGTGCAGGCCATCGATGCAAAAATCTGCAAACTCCACAGAGCTTATGCGAGGATTGCCGGTGCGCTTGACATAAAACGCGGCTCCGGCAGCCTCGCCGGCGGCGTGCGGAGACATGTCCACACGTATGCGACTTCCGCCCGGCCACACTTCGCGCCACTGTGCAAGCTCGTCTGCAGGTGTGTTGAAACGGATGCTCGAAGACGTAAAGCCATGTCCTGAGCCGACAATCTTCAGATAGCTCACGTCTATCACGACCTGGGTGACAAGACGATAATCGCCTGGCGGAATATAGATCACTGCTCCAGGCTTCCCGCCGTCATTCTGGTCGGAAACCGCTTGCCTGCTTTTAATATCTGCAATGATGCTATTGATGACCGATCCAATATCCTCATAGGGGTTGCCTAAGGGATATTGTGTTACGTCGTAAAAGTTTTCACTTAACATTACTAATGTCTCCTCGGCCATTTCCTACTCCACAGCGAGAGTAGGCCGATGTTCTTGATTGTCTTGTTGCTCGCAAACCGCCTGGGGAAATGCGTTCAATCGGCTCTCTTGTTCGAGTTTTGAGCAAGATCCTGCGCACCATCACCAGATGCTGGTACGGACGTCCGGTTCAAAGAAATGGAGTTCCTCGGCATCGACAGCGATGCGCGCGATGTCACCTGCGAGGACTGTGCTCTTCGGAGAAAAACGGGCTACAGCAGCCTTTTCGTTGCCGATGTCGGCGACGGCGTCCGGGTCGCCGGCATCCACACGGGTGGCGTCGATATTCAGATGCACCATGGATTCAGAACCTAGCGCCTCGACAAGAGTGACCGGGGCCGAGATCTCGGCCGAAGAGGGCCGGATTGCGGCATCGTTCATATGCTCGGGCCGGATACCGACAATGACCCGACGGTTGGACGCACCGTTGAGCGAGGGCCGGTCTTCGAAAACCCGGTCGGGGATTTCTAGGCTGTTGCTGCCCAGGGTCAGCGTCCTCCCGTTCAGAACGGCCTCGTACAAATTCATCGAGGGCGATCCGATAAAGGCGGCGACAAAGACATTGTCAGGACGATTGTACAGGTTTTGCGGTGTGTCGACTTGCTGCAGCACACCGCCTTTCATGACAGCGACGCGGTCACCCATCGTCATCGCCTCGACCTGGTCGTGGGTCACGTAAATCGTCGTGACATTCAGTTTTCTCTGGAGACTGGCGATCTCGGCGCGCATCTGAACGCGCAGCTTGGCATCGAGGTTCGACAACGGTTCATCCATCAGGAAGGCCGCTGGTTTGCGGACGATCGCCCGTCCCATGGCGACACGCTGACGCTGGCCTCCTGAAAGGAGTGCCGGCCTGCGGTCGAGCAAAGTCGTCAGTTCAAGGATGCGTGCGGCTTCGTCTACGCGGCTGGCAATCTCGGTCTTCGGCAGGCCTGCCATCAGCAAGGGGAAGGCAATGTTCTCCCGCACCGTCTTGTGCGGGTAGAGCGCATAGGACTGAAAGACCATGGCGATGTCGCGATCCTTGGGATCGACATCGTTGATTAGCCTGTCACCGATCCTGAGTTCACCGCTCGTAATGCTCTCCAGGCCAGCAATCATCCTAAGCGCCGTCGACTTTCCGCATCCTGACGGACCGACGAACACCATGAACTCGCCATCCCTGACGTCGAAGCTCAGATCGTGCAGAGCGTGAAACCTGTTTCCGTAGACCTTGTTGATATTGCGCAGTTCTATGCCGGCCATGCCTTTGCCTCCCTCATCCCTTTACAGCGCCGAAAGTCAGGCCGCCGACGATTTGTTTTTGCAGTGCGAGCGTTACGATGATGACCGGCAGCGAGTAGAGGACGGCTGCGGCGGTCATCGCCCCCCAGGCAAGCCCATAGACCGAATTGTATTCGGCGATGACGATAGGCGCCGTTTTGGTCGCCTCCGATGTCAACAGCAGCGCGTAGAGGAACTCGTTCCAGCTTGTGATGAAGGTAAAGAGCGCGGTGACCGCTATCCCCCCTGTCATGACCGGAAGCACAATCTTTCGAAACGCCTGGAATCGTGTGCAGCCATCCATGCGCGCCGCTTCTTCGAGCTCCCGCGGTATGCCCTCGAAGAACGCGGACATGAGCAACAGTGCCAGTGGTACCGCGGCCGACGTGTGGGCGAGGACCAGGCCTGGAATGGTATCGAGCAGACCCAGTGACTTCAAAAGCTGGAACAGCGGAACTCCTAGCGCCACCGATGGCACCATGCGCGTCACCAGTGCGAAGAGCAGGAAAATGGTGGTGATCCGGCGCCGGTACTGCGTGGCGACGTAAGCGGCAGGCACGGCCACCGAAAGCGAGAGAGCCGTCGTCAGCACCGCGACGGTCAAGGAATTGACGAAGGCTCTCGGCAAAGTGGAGGATCGCAGCACTTCGCGGAAGTTCTCGAACGAGACAACGGCCGGAAAGAAGCTTGGCGGGATCTGCTGCACATCAGCCGCGGGCTTGATGGAGGTCATCAGGAGATAGATGTATGGCAGCGCGTAGGATAGCACCAACACGAGGGCTGCCGCGTTGATCAGGATTCCGCTGAGATTGAGGCGGCGAGCTCTACGCATGGACCGGCCTCCATATCTTCCAATAGGCGACTGCCGCCAAAAGCATCATGACGATGAGGAACAATGTTCCGGACGCGGAAGCCTCGCCGAGATCGCCGAACCGAACCATGCGCTGGTAGATGTTCATAGAGAACACTTCGGAAGCATGACTGGGACCACCCTGCGTTTGTATCCAGATCAGGTCGAATGTCTTTGCAGCATCCACGCCCCGCACGATCACCACGACGGCGATCACCGGCCGCATGAGGGGAAGGGTGACATGCCAGAAGCGCTTGAGCGCATTCGCCCCGTCGATCCGCGCTGCCTCCAGGAGGTCTTTCGGGATGTTCGTCAGCCCGGCATAGGACACAAGCGCGACAAAGGAAGTCGTCAGCCAGATGTCGGCAAAGGAAACAGAATAAATGACGATATCTTCGCTGGACAACCATGCGATCGCTTCTGGATCGCTTATCAGACCCAAACGAACGAGCCCGTAGTTCAGAATGCCGATATTGCCGACGAGCAGAAAGCGCCAGAGTAGACCCGCGACGATCGGCGGAACCATCAACGGCAGAGCGAAGATCGTGCGATGCCAGCGCGATTGACCGGCAAGCGCCGAAAAAAGCAGCGCCGCACAGAAGCCAAACGTGAACTCGAAAAACAGCGCGAAGAGCGAATACTGACCGGTCCGCAGAGCGCTTTCCATGACACGTTTCGACGTCAAGGCATCGACATAGTTCTGCAGCCCGACCCATTCGCGTATATGAGGCGTGATCGTATCGACCTTGAAAAAGGAGTCGAAGACCAGGAGCCCCACCGGGTAAGCGACCAGCACGCCAAGGATGGCGACTGCAGGCGCGAGCATGCAAAGCACAAATCGGTCTTCACCCGACATGTCCGTCTCCGAAAGCTAAGGGCGGGGCATATTTTGCCCCACGATGTTGAGGAATGTACGAGGCTAGTTGAGAATGTCCTCGATCGTTTCCTTGGCTTCCGTCAGGACCTCGCCGACATCCGCCTTGCAGGTCAGCGCCTGCTGGATAGCCGGGAGAACAGCTTCATCGACGATTTCCTGATATTTTTCATTGATCGGCCGGCCCTGGGTGGTAGGCGCGCTCAGCGTCTCAAGAAGTGGAGGGAAGTGCTCATAGCCGGCCTTGCCTGAATAGCTGCGATAGGCGGAGTTCGTCGCGGCAAGGCCGAGGGGAGCTTCGATACCCAGGGCATTGTTGGCGATAGCAAACGAGATGAATTTTTTCGCTGCATCCTTGTGCTGGGATGTCGAAGGAACGACGTTGTACCAAGGCCCGGGAACAGCGGCGACCCCGGCGTCGCCGGCCAGCATTGGCACCACGCCGACTTTGCCGCTGACCTTTGAATCCGGAGGCGTCATCTTGTAGGCGTGCGCCCAGAACTTCATCATGGCTGTTTTGCCCTGGTAGAACAGGTTCTGCGCCTCGCCCCAGCCGATTTCGTTCACATTTTCAGGAACGGAATGATCAATGCAGTGCGGCGCGATGTAGAATTCAAGTGCCTTTTTGTGCGCCTCGTTGTCGATAATGACCTGCCCGTCCTTATCGAGGATCACCCCTGGCGAACCCGCCTGCAGCACATGCGCCATCCATTCCTCTGAAAACGTGCCGATGGTGTCGGTGCCCCAGAAGTCAGTCTTTCCATCGCCGTCGGTGTCACGCGTGAAGAATTTCGCAATGTCGCGCCACTGCTGCCAGGTTTTGGGCGGCGCGAGAGGATAGCCATACTTGGCCTGAAAAGCCTCCTTTTCCTCAGCCTTATCAAACAGATCCTTGCGATAGAACACGATCTCGGCATTGGCCCAGGCAGGCATGCCGATCAGCTTGTCACCGACCTTCGCATCGGCAAGCAAGGAAGGCGGCAGATCCGCGCGAACCGCATCGGTGAAAAGAGCCGAGAGATCCTCGACGTGGCTTGCAAATTTCGCATTCCACACGACGTCGATCGTCACGACATCGAACGCGGAAGAGCCTGAGGCGATTTCGGCCGAGAACTTGTCAAAGACACCCTGATAGGGAACGGTCGTGAAGTTCACCTTGATGCCTGTTTCGGCAGTAAACTTCTCGGCGACCGCCTTCTGCAACATTTCGCCGCCGCCTTCCACCAGAATGTTGATGGTTTCGGCATTGGCAGTGGCGGCCATGAAAACAAGCGCGAGTGCGCTGGCACCAAGCAATTTCTTCATTGATTCCTCCCTGTCGGCTCGCTGCACTTGCACTGAGCCCTCCTTCTTGGTGCGAAGGTAGTCCTCGTATGACGACGTTGTCAATATGGAATGACGACGTTGTCAGAAAAATATGTCGACGTTGTCATGCGTCTGGTCTAAAACGAATCCCGACAAGGAGATTGGCGTAGATGGTGAGCATAGTCAGCGTCGCGAAAGTGGCGGGGGTTTCCAACAAAACTGTGTCTCGCGTTATCAACGGCGAACCATATGTGACCGAGGAAACGAGGGAGAGGGTCGAAAGGGCAATTCGAGACCTCGGATATGTGCCCAATATGGCCGCGCGCCAAATACGCTCAAGTCGCTCCAACACATTTGGTATCATCGCTGACTACGTGTCGACGACGCCTTATTCAGTGGATATCGTTCGCGGGATCCAGGATTGGGCCAATGCCAACGGCAAGACCATCCTGATGGCAAACACCGGCGGTGCGTCCGAGCAGGAAATTAAAATTTGGAAAATGTTCCAATCGCACCGCATTGACGGTGTTCTCTACGTAACGATGTACCATCGCATCGTTGACCCCGAAACCGGCGACGTCGGTATCCCCACAGTCATGATCAACTGTCGACCTCGCACGAGCGAATTGTTGCCGTCAATCGAACCCGATGACTACCAGGGTGCGCAGAATCTGACACGCTATCTGCTTGAAAGGGGCCATCGAAAGATCGGCTACATCCGACTCAATCCAATTTTGCTTGGCGCGGAACTGCGCCTCGATGCTTTCCGCAAAACCACCGGAGACTTTGGCCTTGCGGAGAGCGACCTTAGTATCCGTCTAGGCATGGAAGGACCGGTTGGAGCAGAGAAGAATTACGTTTTTGCTGCCGCCACCGAGATGCTTCAACAAAAGGATCGACCGACCGCAATCATGAGCGGCAACGACGAAATGGCGATCCAAGTCTACATCGCGGCGATGGCAATGGGTCTTCGGATTCCCGAGGATGTCAGTATTGTCGGCTTTGACGATTTCCGGACGGTTTCCCTGGCGCTGAGGCCGGAGCTGACCACTGCCGCTTTGCCATATTACGATCTCGGTCTGCAAGGTGCGGAATTGTTGAATAGCGTGGTGGCGGGAAGCGAAGTTTGCCCGAGCAGTCGAGTTATGTCCTGCAATTTGGTGGAGCGACTTTCGGTGTGCTCCTTGTAATCTAACCTCACGCGCGAGAGCGTCTGGTCGAGCAAGCAAGCTTTCGCAAGAACATGGCGTCACGGTGACACCCGGTAAACCCCGGTTCACTTCTTCCGGGCTTGACGCCAAATCAAAGTTACTTAATCTAAGACTCTGCAAGCCCGCTTGGAGGAGGGGCCGGGCAATCGCGATGTCGGTCGCGCCATCTTCATCTCCCCCAAAACCATGACCACGACCCCAAAAGCATGACGACAAGATTGCCAGCCGTCGATTTTCAACAGGATAAGCTATGCCTCTGACCATTGCCCAGCGCCTCGATCGTCTGAAAGTTCGCATTGCCGAGTTGGCGCATTGGCGAGATCGACAAAGTGCTACGATCGACGGCTGGACTTTCGAGGGCGAGCCGATCGCACATCACCAGGATTGGCCGCACCGCCAGGGGGTGGTGCATTTTGCCGCCACTGCTGAAGCGCCGGAGGCGTGGCCTCTCGCAGATATTCGCCTGCAGCTCGATCTCGGCGGCGAGAGCCTGATTACGCTGAGCTATCCCGATGGCGAGACGGAAACATTCGGTCTCGATCCCTATCATCAGGAATTCCCGGTGAAGGGCCGCCGCTTCTCGATCGCAACAGAAACCGTCGCCCGCTTTCCGTTCGGCGAGCCCAATCGAGCGCCCAAGCTCAACAAGGCGCGGTCTATCTGGCTCGATGGACCGGCTCATCGCCTGCATCTTCTGTTGAAGCAGGTTTCTGAGGCAATCGAGGTGCTGGGCGAGCATGAAGTCGTGCCGCACCTGATGGATGCCGCCGAGCATGCGTTGCGCAGCCTCGACTGGCCGTCGGATACGGCGGCCTATATCTCCCGCACATCCAGCGCCGTCATGCAGCAGAAGATCTGGGAACTGCCGGAACTTGAGGTTAATCCGGCAGGCCTCACAGACGAGCAGAGCGGCTCGGCAGCCGCAGCCTTCAAGGCTCTGACGGCGCGGTTGAAGGAGCTGCAGAAGCGCTTTCCCCCGAACGGAGAATTGCTGCTGACCGGCCATGCGCATATCGATCTCGCCTGGCTTTGGCCTTATCGCGAGACACGGCGGAAAATGCGGCGCACCTTCAATACGGCGCTCTCGCTGATGGAACGCTCCGACGATTTCCGCTTCAATCAATCGACCGCCCATTATTACGCGCAGATGGAAGAAGAAGACCCGGCGCTTCTCGAGCGCATCAAAAAGAAGGTCGTGGACGGAAAGTGGGAAACCGTCGGCGGCATGTGGGTGGAGCCCGACACGAACATGCCGACCGGCGAAAGCCTCGCCCGTCAAGTTCTCTATGGCCAGCGCTATTTCGAAAAGACCTTCGGCACCCGCCATACGGTCTGCTGGCTGCCGGACTGCTTCGGCTTTTCCGGCGCGTTGCCGCAAATCCTGAGACAGGGTGGCATCGACAGCTTCTTCACGATCAAGGTCAACTGGAGCGAGACCAACCATATTCCCTCCGATCTCTTCTGGTGGAAGGGCCTCGACGGCAGCCGGGTGCTGACCCATACGTTCGACAATCCGATGCAGGGTTATAACGGCTTCGTGCAACCCGATTGTTACGTGCCGACATGGAAGAATTTCCGCGGCAAGACGCAGCACGATACTTCGCTTCTGGCCGTCGGTTACGGCGACGGCGGCGGCGGCGTCACGCCGGAGATGGTCGAGCGCGAAGTGCAGTTGCGCGATTTCCCGGCTATCCCGCAGGCGCGATGGGGCACCGTCAAAAGCTATTACGAGCAGGCACACCGCACCGCTGGGGAAAAGAACCTTCCGGTGTGGGATGGCGAAATCTATCTCGAACTGCACCGCGCCACGCTGACGTCGCAAAGCGGCGTCAAGCGCAAGCACCGCCGGGCCGAACGGGCGCTGATCACCGCGGAAACCATCGCTTCGCTGGCGCATATGCTCGGAGCAGGCAGGCAGCCCCGAAGCCTCGAGTCGGATTGGCGCGTGGTGCTGAAGAACGAGTTCCATGACATTCTGCCGGGCTCGAGCATCCGCGAAGTCTATCAGGATGCAGAGCAGGAACTGGACGGCGTCATCGAACATGCCAAGGCCGAACAGGCGGGGGGATTGCAAGCGCTGTCGGCCAAGCTGCCGAAGGGCGGGGTTGGCGATGCCCTCGTCGTCGTCAATCCGTCCCTCGCGCCGAGGCCGCTCAGCGCAACGCTCTCCGACGGCACGGTCGTCGCGACCGCGGATCTCGTCGCGCCCTTGTCCGTCGCGGTTTTCGACAAGGGCTCGCTCAAGCCGGCGGGCGGGCTGAAGGCAGGTCACGACCATCTCGAAAACGACCACCTCTCGGTCGCCATCGGCAAGGACGGGGCGGTGGTGAGCCTCATTCACAAGGCATCGGGCCGGGAAGCGGTCGACGGCTCGGCAAATCAGCTCTGGGTCTATCCGGCTGACAAGCCGCGCAACTGGGACGCCTGGGACATCGACGCGGATTATGCCGAAAAGGCCATCCGCCTCGATGCGCCTGACAGTATCACCCTCGTTGAAGAAGGGCCGCACCGCGCGGCGATCCGCGTCGTTTACCGTTACCGGAATTCGAGCGTCACGCAGACCTATGTGCTGACGGCCAACGCCAGGCGGCTCGACATCGAAACGACGATCGACTGGCATGATCGCCGCACACTTCTGCGCACCCTGAACCCGGTCGCCGCGCAGGCCCGCAAGGCGACCTTCGAATGCGCCTTCGGCATCGTCGAGCGGGCAACGCACACGAATACGTCCTGGGAACTGGCGATGTTCGAGGCCGTCGCGCACCGCTTCGTCGATATCAGCGAGCCGGATTTCGGAGTCGCGCTGCTCAACAATGCCAAATACGGCCATAGCGCCCGCGGCAACGTGATCGGCATGAGCCTCGTGCGCGGGCCGATCTATCCGGATCCGCTCGCCGACGAAGGTGAGCAGAGCTTCACCTATGCGCTGATGCCGCATGAAGGTGCCTGGCATGAAGGCGGCGTTCTCGACGAGGCGATTGATCTCAACCAACCGCTCGTCTCGGCTGAATCCAGCGGCCTCTCCGCCGGCACTTTCGCGCCGCTTGTGATCACCGGCATCCCCGTCGCTTTCTCAGGCCTGAAGCCGGCGGAAGAGGGCGATGGGCTTATCCTGCGTCTTTACGAACCGGCCGGCCGGCGCGGCAGCCTCGCCCTTAGCCTGCCTTCCGGATGGAAGGTATCGCAGCCGCTGAACATTCTCGAAGAGCCGACGGAGCGGAAGGGACCAGCCGACATGATGCCGTTTGAAATCCGGACCTGGAAGCTACAAAAGGCCTGATGTTCCTCCGGGGAGATCACGCCTCGCCGCTTCGATGCCGCGAGGCGTTGCGGGGTCTCACCATGAGCAAAAGCCGATTAATGAGACAAACTGGACAAATGGGCCATTTGAGACTATATCAGCTCCTCTAAGAATGGAGATAGTTTCATGGCTGGTTCCCATGTGCAGCAGGGTCGTGCTCGTCAGGCGCAGGTTGCCGATCGTGTTGCCGCCAAAGTCGCCGATGTGCTGAGAGCCGACGCTACATTCGAGTCCGGCTCGGTTGCCCTGTCCGCCAGAATTGCGGGAGCGGCGGCGGCGGCCATTGTCGATCTTCCCGTTAGCGTGCGACGCGAACTCAGCAAGCGACAGGGCGAACTTACCCGCCGCATTCGTGGTCTGGTAGAGTCCTTCAGCGATGCACCTGATGGCGGCAAGATCGCGCTTGAAATTCCGAAGGCCGTGGAACCCTCCAAAGGCGAAGGGCTTGGGAAGATCGCCACGGCGGAGGAAGGCGAGCGATTGCTGGACGAGCTTGCGGTTGCCCGCAAGCTCGAGGATTGGGCGGGGCCGGTTGCCGGCGCAAATGAACTCCAGCGCGATTTCGGAATTGCGCGCTCCACCCTCAATCGCTGGCAGCATGCCGGCGAGGTCATCGCGCTGCTGAAAGGAACGAGGAAGCACGTCTATCCGATCGAACAATTCATCGACGGGCGTCCGGCAAAGGGCATAGGAACGATTGCCGCTCTCGTTTCCAATCAGCGGGTAGCATGGCTTTGGCTCAGCCAGCCGAATCCCATGCTGGGCGGGCGCAGGCCCATAAACCTCTTGCAACAGGATCATGCGGAGGAGGTCGTCGACGCGGCCCAGACCTATTTCTCCGCGCAATGACGCTCGACAAGGCCGTCCTGCAGCGCCTCGCCGTTCGCGCCGACATCACCGACTATGTCAGAATCATCTCGCGCGCTCACGCCGCGACGCCTCTCGGTATGGGCTTCGGCAAGACGCGGTTTTCGAGCCCGAGGGATAAGTTCCGGTTGCTCTATCTCGCTCAGGATCCCGCGACGGCGATCGCGGAGACGATCGTTCGTGACCGGTTTCAAGGCAAGGCCGAGCGATTGATACTGCGGGAGGAGTTCGACCGCTATTCGATCGCCGTTATCCGAAACCCCAGTCCGCGTTTCCTGCTCGACCTGCGCTACGAAGGCGCAAACCTGCTCGGGGTTTCGACAGATGCCGTTCGAGCCAGGGCACAGACCAGCGGACGCCGGCTCAGTCAGGAAATCTACGATCGCACCGATTTCGACGGCATTCTCTACATGTCCCGGATCACCAACAAGCAGTGCGTTGCCGTCTATGATCGCGCTACGGCCAGCATTGAGGCCGATGGCCCCGCATGGGATCTCATCCGCTTGTCCGCGCTCGGCCCCATACTCGATGCCTTGCACCTCACGGTCATAGGTGGGGGAATGATGTCCAATCGGTGAGAAGGACGCGTGGCGCTGTCGTGCTTCGGCATTCAGCCGAGCTCGATCATCGCGACAAACTTGGCGCTGGTCGAAAAGCGTCGGGTCGGGCGGCAAAGTTCGCAACAACAAAATCCACGAAAGCGCGGACTTTTGGTGAAAGCTGACGATTGGAGGGCCAGACGAGCGAGAGCGAGCCGTACGGCACCATGAAGGAAGTCAGGATGGGGACCAAACTTCCGGTTCGCATATGGGGCTCTGCGACGTAGACAGGCAGATGCGCGAGCCCCAAACCGTCCCGTGCTGCCCGCAGCCCTGCGTCCGTATTGTTGAATGTAAGGCTTCTCGGGAAAAGAACCCGATCGTATGGTGAGCGGAATGCCCACGGCGCGAGCCGGCCGCTGGACGGGTATTTGAAGTGAATGCAGGCATGTTGGGAGAGGTCATCCGGCGTCTCCGGTTGTCCATGGCGGTTGAAATAATCGGGACTTCCGCAAACGACGAAATGCTGGTCGCCAAGATGGCGGGCAATCAATCGAGCATCGGCGAGCTCGCCACTCCGCACGACGACATCCAGGCCCTCTGCCACCAGGTCTATCACCTTGTCTTCGAAATCGATGTCCAGTTCGATCTCCGGAAATTGCTCGGCAAAAATAGGCAGGATCGGCATAAGAAGATGGTGCCCGACGATATGCGGCACACTGACGCGAAGGCGCCCCCTTGGACGTTCCCGGCTTCGTGAGATTGTGGCTTCTGCATCATCCATGTCGTCGATGATGCGTTTGTAGCGCTCGTAGAGGACCGCTCCTTCCTCAGTCAGGCTGATACTGCGCGTTGTCCGATTGAAGAGCCGCACGCCCAGCCGGCTTTCGAGACGCGCCACTGCCTTTCCGATCGCGGACGGCGAAACTCCGGCAACCCTAGCGGCTGCAACATAGCTCTGCTGTTCGACGGCGTGAACGAAGGCGACAACGCTTGCGAGACTCTCCACATTAGCACCTGATTGAAGATATTTTGTCCTTTATGTACGGCCACGAGGTGCCATTGATCAATATTGCATAGAAAATATCCTCTGTCTCGATGCGCGACCAGCCAATATCAAAGGAGTGAGCGGTATGCGGGACTATGCAAAAGAACGACCCGAGCACACGGAAAAATACATCGGAGAGAATGACTTATTTCTCGAAATATTTCATGCGCACAGCGCTTCGAGGCAGTCCGTTCGGCCGCCTTTGCTCTTCGTCCACGGCGCCTTTACCGGGAGCTGGATGTGGAGCAAATACATTCCTCATTTCATATCGGCTGGATGGAACTCTTATTGCGTCAACCTGCGGGGCCACTACAAAGGCAGGTCGGTGGATTTCACAAAAATCCTGTTTGAAGATTACCTGGAAGACATCCGGCTGGTGATCGCCGAAATCATCAAAGAATGTGGAACCCCGCCCATCGTGATCGGATTCAGCATGGGCGGAATCCTGAGCCAGAAACTGGCGGAAAGTGTGAAGATTGCCGGGCTGGTCTTGATCGATTCCAGCATTTGCAAGGAAGTGCATGCGGAGGCGCCCTATCGCGATCTCGCGTTGCGAATGCCCGGCCTCGTCGTACCTGCTCCCGTGCGCGACGAGCAAATCAGCGTCGATGAAACATTCGAGGATATCGAATTCCAGCGGAAGTACCTGTCAATGGAATCTGCAAAGGCATTCAGCGCATTTTCCTTTCATTTCGGGGCGGAGGGGATTTCCATCAAAGGCGAGAAGATCGCCTGTCCCAGCCTCGTCATTTGCGCCATCAACGACGAATCCGATGAACATCGAGGCCGGGCGACAGCACGTCACATCGGCAGCGAGTATTTAGGTCTCTGGGGTACGACACATACCGGTCTGCTTGTCGGGCAGCGCTATTACGAAGCTGTAAGCCGCATTATGGCCTGGTTGGCACGCTTTGATGGATGAAAGATCTTCCGATGGAGCGTCATCCGCGACCGGCTCCCGAGCGCAGAGTCGCAAGCCAAAACTCAGTCCTCCAGGCCAAGGCTCGCCAGCAGGCGGGTGACATAGGCTTCCAACCCGCCGACCATGTCGAAGCGGGTGGGATCGCGCAACCAGAGCATCTGAAGGCCGTCCATCACGGCGATCAGCTCGGCCGCCATCGCCCTGCCATCGATTTTGCGGTCTATCGAGCCATCGGCGATGGCCCTTTCGAAGGTCGCGGCGATGTCGTCCTGCAGCTGGGTGGCGCGATCGAGAAACCATGCTTTGGCCGGGTGATCCTTCATCAGGCTCTCGGCATTCAGGATGGCGAAGGCCCTGATAACCTCGATCATTTCGGCGTTGCGGCGGAAGACCCCGACCATGCCCTTGAGCAGGCCGCGGAGATCGGAGCGATAGGGCCCGATGTAGCTTTCACATTCGAGATCGCGCTTGTCCAGAATGCCTAGCAGGAGATCGACCTTGGTCGGGAAATGGTGCAGCAGGCCGGGCAGCGACAGGCCGACGTCGCGAGCCACATCGCCGATGGCGGCATTCTGATAGCCGTCTTCGGCAAAGCGCCGCATCGCAGCCGACAGGATCTCCGCGCGGCGCGCTTCGCCCTTGCGAGATCGGCGCCGTCGCTTTTCCTCCTGTCCGGTCTTCGGTTCGAAAAATTCTGCCATCGTCTCTTCCGCCTGCCCCTTCTCCCGCCCTCTATCCATATATCACGGCTCGGCGGTTGACATCTTAAAAATACCGAGTAATCGGTAGGTTTAAGAACTGCCTGGTGCGTAGAGAAGTTGGCGTCGCCACCGGATGAATTGCCCGGGCATGCTCGGCCAGCACTTCGCAATGCCCGAATTCCATTGAAGGGGAGGTTTGCATGATCGATTCCATTCTCGACAAGATGACGCTCGAGGAGCAGGTCTCGCTGCTGTCTGGCGCTGATTTCTGGACGACCGTTCCCGTCGAGCGTCTTGATGTGCCGAAGATCAAGGTGACGGACGGGCCGAATGGGGCTCGCGGCGCGGGCTCGCTGGTCGGCGGCGTCAAGGCGACCTGCTTTCCTGTGGCCATCGCGCTCGGCGCCACCTGGAATCCCGATCTCGTCGAGCGCATGGGCGTGGCACTTGCCCACCAGGCGAGGAGCAAGGGTGCCGCCGTGCTGCTCGCACCCACGGTGAATATCCATCGTTCCGGCCTTAACGGGCGAAATTTCGAATGTTATTCCGAGGATCCGATGCTGACCGCGGAACTGGCCGTCGCCTATATCAAGGGCGTACAGAGTCAGGGGATCGCGGCGACGGTCAAGCACTTCGCCGGCAACGAATCCGAGATCGAGCGGCAGACCATGTCTTCCGATATCGACGAGCGGACGCTGCGCGAAATCTACTTTCCGCCCTTCGAACAGGCTGTCAGGCGCGCCGGCGTTATGGCCGTCATGTCTTCCTATAACCGCCTCAACGGCACCTATACCAGCGAGCATGAGTGGCTGCTGACCAAGGTGCTACGCGAGGAATGGGGATTCGACGGGATCGTCATGTCCGACTGGTTCGGTTCGCATTCGACGGCCGAGACGATCAATGCCGGTCTCGATCTCGAAATGCCCGGCCCGGCGCGCGATCGCGGCGAGAAGCTGGTTGCCGCCGTGCACGAGGGCAAGGTCGAAGCCGCCACGGTGCGGGCGGCGGCGCGGCGGATCCTGCTGCTGCTCGAGCGGGTCGGCGCGTTCGAGAAGAGGCCCGACCTCACGGAGCAGGCGGTCGACCTGCCGGAAGACCGAGCGCTGATCCGGCGTCTCGGCGCGGAAGGCGCGGTCCTGCTGAAGAACGATGGCATGCTGCCGCTTGCCAAGACATCGCTCGACCGGATCGCCGTCATCGGACCCAACGCCGCGAGCGCGCGTGTCATGGGCGGCGGCAGCGCGCAGATCGCGGCGCATTATACGGTCAGCCCACTCGAAGGGATTCGAGCCGCCCTTTCCAATGCCAACAGCGTCAGCCACGCCGTCGGCTGCCGCCATAACCGTCTGATCGAGGTGGCCAAGGGAAAGATCACCGTCGAATATTTCAAAGGGCGTGGTTGCCAGGGCAATCCGCTTCACGTCGAGACCGTCGACAAGGGCGAGTTCTTCTGGTTCGAGCTGCCGTCAGGCGAACTCGACCCCGCCGATTTTTCGGCGCGGATGACGATGCAATTCGTGCCGGAGGAGAGCGGCGATCATGTCTTCGGCATGACCAATGCCGGACTGGCCCGGCTCTTCGTCGATGGCAGGCTCACGGTCGACGGCCATGACGGCTGGACACGCGGCGAAAACTATTTCGGCACGGCCAATGACGAACAGCGCGGCACGGTGGCGCTCGATGCGGGCCGAGCCCATGCCGTTACCGTCGAGTATGATCCCCCGGTGGCGAACGGGGAGGGGATCAACCTCACGGCCATTCGGTTCGGCGTCGAAAAGCCCTTGGGCGAGGCCGATATGCAGGAAGCCGTCGAGACGGCGCTGAATGCAGATGTGGCGCTTCTCTTCGTCGGCCGCGACGGCGAATGGGATACCGAGGGCTTGGACCTGCCCGACATGCGGCTTC
Source organism: Rhizobium ruizarguesonis (assembly GCF_012349115.1). Lineage (GTDB taxonomy): Bacteria > Pseudomonadota > Alphaproteobacteria > Rhizobiales > Rhizobiaceae > Rhizobium > Rhizobium ruizarguesonis. The sequence goes on along the minus strand of NZ_PQIG01000067.1, from coordinate 158,572 downwards.
CGGGCCGGCAGGAAGAGCTGATCGAGCGGGTTGCGGCCGTCAACGCCAACACAGTGGTCGTGCTGCAGACCGGCGGCCCGGTGGAAATGCCCTGGCTCGGCAAGGTTCGCGCCGTGTTGCAGATCTGGTATCCCGGGCAGGAGCTGGGCAATGCCGTCGCCGATGTCCTGTTCGGCGACGTCGAGCCCGGTGGACGCCTGCCGCAGACATTCCCGAAAACGCTTGCCGACAATTCCGCCATGACGGGCGATCCAGCCGTCTATCCGGGTAAGGATGGGTATGTGCGCTATGCCGAAGGCGTGTTCGTCGGCTACCGTCACCACGATACACGCGCTGTCGAGCCGCTCTTCCCCTTCGGTTTCGGCCTTGGATATACGCGCTTCAGCTGGGGTGAGCCGCGCCTGTCGACGAGCGACATGGGTGCCGAAGGCGTGACTGTCAGCATCGATCTGACCAATATCGGCGACAGGGCCGGGTCGGAATTGGTCCAGCTCTATGTGCGTTCGCCAAAGTCCAGAGTGGAGCGGCCGGACAAGGAGCTGCGCGCCTTCGCAAAGCTTTCGCTGCCGCCCGGTGAGACTGGGACGGCCGTAATGAAGATCCTGCCGCGCGATCTCGCTTATTTCGACATCGAGGCCGGGGCCTTCCGCGCCGAACCGGGTGATTACCAGCTGATTGTGGCGTCGAATGCCGCGGATATCAGGTTCATCATCGATCTGCCGTCACCACTCGAACATGTACTGCCACCTTCGTATTAAACGCAGGCTAGCGAGATCCATGTCGTATTCGAGCTGAGCCGGGCCGATAGCGCTTGGCGCCTCTGCGCCAAGCGTTGAGTGGTTCGAGCTGGATCAGACCGCGTCAGGCTGAGCACGCAGATTGGAGACGACGCGCCTGTTCTGGACCTTGCAAGAGCGCTCCGTGCAGTCGCGGACTTCGCGGTCGTTGCCGTAGCCCTTGGCCCACATGCGTCTGGCCTCCACGCCCTTCGAGGCGAGATAGGCCATCGCCGCATCGGCGCGCTTCTGCGACAGCGTCTCCATCTTGGATGCGGAACCGGAATCGTCGGCAAAGCCCTGCAGCTTGAGCAGCCAGGACGGGTTCTTGTTGAGCCAGGCGGCTTGGTTATCCAGGGTTGCCATGGCGACGGAATCGAGTGTTGCGGAATCCTGCTTGAAGTAGATCCGCCGGCCGACATTGAGGATGAAATCCTCTTCGCTGCCCATCGCAACATTCTCGAAACCGGGCGCCGGATCGTTGGTCTGGCCGGTCATCGGCGCCGCAGCAGGTTCTTCCACGGAGGCGATATCGGTGGTGCTGCAGGCGGCGAGCGCCAGGAGCATGGCTGCGGCGGCAAGGCGCCTCACATATCCGGTCGGAGCAGACATCAGGGTGATATTCCTCATTCGACCGGAGTTGTTTGGCTGACCTGCGCGGCATTCTCAGCCTGATCGGCAATATGCGGCAGAACCTGCACCGCGGTGCCGATCGGGCAACGCTGGTAAAGATCGATGGCGTCTTCATTGAACATGCGGATACAGCCGCTCGACGCATCCTTGCCGATGCTCCACGGCTCCAGCGTGCCGTGGAAGCGATAGCCGGTGTCGACGCCGTCGCGATGCAGGTACATGGCGCGGGGACCGAGTGGATTTTTCGGTGAGCCTCCCGCCACGAATTCGGGCAGTTCGGGATGGCGCTTGCGCATCTCAGGCGGCGGCGTCCAGCGCGGCCAAAGCGATTTGCTGTCGATCGTCGCGCGGCCAAACCATTTGAAGCCCTCGCGGCCGACGCCGACGCCGTAGCGGATGGCCGTCTTGTTCTCCATGATCACGTAGAGGAAATGGTGTCTCGTATCGACGACGACGGTGCCGATCGGCTCGCTGCTGAAATATTTGACGACCTGGCGGTGCCACTTCTTGTCGATCTTGGCGAAGTTGGTTCTTCGGAACGTCACGCCATTGTCGACGATGGTGCCGTCGAAAAAGGAAGACGCCGCGGCGAATGCCGGTTTCCGGACTGCACCGGCGCCAAGTAACGCCAATCCACCAAGCACAATATTTCTGCGTGTCCACGGCATCGGCAATATCCCCCTTAAAGCCAAGCAGCGAAGCGTCAGTAAATCAGATTTTTCATTTGCCACAATAGAAAAATCATCTCCACCCTAAAGGCAGAGATCGGGTCGCGGGTCTCCTGTGTCTGGTATTGCCCCATCGTTGCTCTGGAATGCCGCGGCGCTTCGAATTAAAGGGCCGGGGATTCATCTCCTCTGAAGACCGGCATGTACTCTTTGCGAGATGGCGCTTCCGCAACCGCCTGCGAGCCGATGCTCCTCACACGCGGGAGTTCCGTTTCTTGTGCGGATGCCTCCACAAGGTCACCAAGCATCCGTCGCGCCACGGCAGGGACCACATGATGGGGCAAATGCCCGACACCTTTCAGCAATCTGACGATCGGCCCCGGATGCTTCCTGCAAAGCCAATCGATATGCCAGTTCGGTGAAATCACGCGGTCCGCCATCCCGAAGAGAACGTGCAGGGGAAGATCGCCAGGCAGATCTGGAAGGCGCTCCATGTCTCGGTTGAAGGCGCGCAACTCGTCTGCCATCGTGCGGATGGTAATGGGATTGACCACGTGAGAGGCCGGCAGGTCCGAGAGATGAGAAGGCAGGGGATTGGGAAAGGAGGACGACCTCAGGCCTCGATCGAGAAAGAATGCGGGCCACCGGCCGATGACGTGCTGGCGGATCAACGGCCCGACCACCGGGGCGACCGCCGATCTAAGCACAATCAACGGCTTCGGCGGCACTGGCCTGCAACATGGAGAGATGAGAAAAAGCCCCCTGACCAGGTCCGGTCTTCTTGCCGCAAGGTATAACGCGGCTGCGCTGCCGATCGAGTGCGCGACGATCGTCACCTCCGGCAGGTCAAGAGAGGCGAGAAGGTGTTCAAGCCAAAAGGACTGTCCCTCAGGTCCACGCTCAGCCGGTGCAAGCGGCGTGCTCAATCCATAGCCAGGGCGGTCGGGTGCAATGATCCGGAAATCGCTGTTGTCGAAGGGAAACAAAATTTCCTGCGCAAGGCTGCCGCAGCCATGCAGCAGGAGGACTGGAATGCCATGTGGGTTGCCACCGTCAATGATGTGAACATCCTGATCTTCAACGTGAATTGTAGTTCCGAGCGTCGGCTGGACTGATTGCTTCATTAACATGAGCCGCATAACGAAAATCGCAGGTAGAAGTTCCGGCCGGTTGCGAGACGGCGCCTGCGTTATCGCGCCGTTAGGGTGGAGGGGAGGCCCAGCGCTACCGCCGCATCTGTGCTACCATCATCGCGGTCTCGAAGCGGAAAGATCGAATGCTCCTTCAGCGTGTCAGTTTCTATGTGCTTCTGGTCCTCGTGACCATTGCGTTCGTCGCCGTCGTGCTACCGTTCTATTCGGCGATATTCTGGGCAGTCGTCCTCGCTATCATCTTCTTCCCGTTTCACGCCCGTTTGGAGGCCCGGCTGGGTGGGCGGGCAAACCTTGCTGCAGCGCTCTCCGTGCTGATCTGTCTTTGCGTCGTTATCATTCCCGGGCTGATCGTCCTCAGTTCACTCGTCCAGCAGGGCAACCTTCTCTACCAACGCATGGACAGCGGCGAGATCGATGTCCGAAGCTTTATCCAGAAAATGCAGGAAGCGTTGCCCTTGTTCCTCCGCGACTGGCTCCGGAAGATCGAGCTGAATGGCGCCGATACGTTTCAGGATCGCGTTTCCTCGGCATTGATGCAGGGCGGCGGCTTCTTTGCCGGGCGTGCCTTGAGCCTCGGCCAGAACACCCTGCGGTTCTTCGTGACCTTCGGCGTGATGCTCTATCTCCTGTTCTTCGTATTCCGGGATGGGCGTGTCCTTGCCGGTGTCATCAGAAGAGCGCTGCCTCTCAGCGACGCCCATACGCTGCGCTTCACTTCCAAATTCACCTCGGTCATTCACGCGACCGTGCGAGGCAATATTATCATCGCCATCATCCAGGGTTCGATCGGCGGGATCGCCTTCTGGGCACTCGGCGTCGAACCAGCCCTTCTGTGGGGCGTGCTGATGAGCTTCCTGTCGCTGCTGCCTGCGGTCGGCGCCGCATTGATCTGGATACCCACGGCCGTTTACCTGGCCCTTGCCGGCTTTTGGGTGAAGGCGATTGTGCTGGTTGCGGTCGGCGCCCTCGTCATCGGTCTTGTCGATAATCTTCTGCGGCCGCGCCTGGTCGGCAGGGAGACCAAGCTTCCCGACTATGTTGTCCTCATTTCCACCATTGGCGGCATTTCTCTACTAGGCATCAATGGTTTCGTGATCGGGCCGCTGATAGCCGCTCTCTTCATCGCCGCTTGGGGGATATTCGTGGAGGAGGAGGGCACGTCGGATTCCTGACGATGCGGCCGGAGCAATTAACGATGGCTTCCGGAACTTTCGTCTCCCTGGCTGGTTTGATAGATTCGAACCATCATCATGTTCAATCGACGCCAACCGTAAGATCGGTTTTGGGGGCCTACGTTTACTGATCCGGGCAAGGTGCGGAAAGTGCGCCACGGACTGCCGGCAGAAGTCCAGGCCCTCTGGTCGGATCCTGATAAGCCCGTTGAAGATGGTTCGAGGAGCGACCAGGAGGAGCGGGCATAAATGGAGCCGCCTCCTTTCGGAACGACTCTCACGTTTGACGTTCCGCTAACCGCACAAGCAGGAGGAAAGACCATGAAAGTGTCAGAGATCATGTCGCGCGATGTAGAAATCGCCAACCCTAGTCAGACGATAGCCGAAATCGCGAGATGCATGGCCGACAGGCAGATCGGCTTCCTGCCGGTCGGCGACAACGACCGGCTCGTCGGAACGATCACCGACCGCGATCTCGTCGTGCGCGGGCTTGCCGACGGACTCGGGGGCGATGCAAAGGTGCGCGAAGTCATGTCGCGCGATGTCAAATATTGTTTCGAAGACGAAGATGTCGACGACGTGACCCGCAATATGGGGCAGGTCCAGGTCCGCCGCCTTCCCGTCGTCAATCGTGACAAACGCCTAACCGGCGTCATCTCGCTCGGCGATGCGTCCCTGGCGGACACCGCTGCTGCGGGAGCCGGGTTGAAAAAAGTGTCCCGTCCGGGCGGCGCTCATGCACATTAGAACAGGGATGATTTTAGGCCTGAAGCAATCAGCGATCCTATCGTTTGAGATCATTCATCGTTGAGGTGGCAAGCCGACAGGTGCCTCGGTGCAATTTCCTTTTTCACCGGCGCTTCCATATGACAGCGATCCATCGCAAACGGGCATCTCGGATGAAAGTGACAGCCTTTCGGCGGGTTTATCGGGCTGGGGAGTTCGCCGTCGACGGGCTTGAACTGTCGCTTGCCGGGTTCGATGCGCGGCACCTCGGCCAAGAGCGCTTTCGTGTACGGGTGATTGGGCCGCCTGAAAACCTCCTCGACGGGCGCCTCTTCGACGATGCGGCCGAGATACATGATCGCAACGCGATCGGAAATATGTTCCACGACGCCGAGATCATGGCTGACGAACAAATAAGTCAGGTCGAGCTTGTCACGAAGTTCCATGAACAGATTGATGACCTGGGCCTGGATGGAAACGTCGAGTGCCGCGACGCTTTCGTCACAGACGAGGAATTTCGGCTGCACGGCGAGCGCGCGCGCAATATTGACGCGCTGCCGCTGGCCACCGGAAAACTGGTGCGGGTATCGCTTTTTCATGGCCGGGTCGAAACCGGCCAGCATCAAGTATCTGTCGACATAGGCGTCGCGTTCCGTCGAGCGGGCAAGCCCATGTGTTCGAGGCGCCTCCCAGATAAGCTCCTCGACGGTCATGCGCGGATTGAGAGCCGCCATCGGATTCTGGAAGATCATCTGGCTGGCGAGACCGAACTGATGCTGCTCGCCTTTCGACATGGCGCTTCGGTCCATCCCCTTCCAGAGAATTTGGCCCTGGCTTGGCGAGGTGATCCCCGCAATGGCGCGGCCGAGCGTCGACTTTCCGCATCCGCTTTCGCCGACAAGGCCGACAACCTCTCCGGGCCGAATGCTGAGGCTGACATTATCAAGCGCGTGCACGACGGGCGCAGGTTTGGCCAGTTTGAGCTTGAGCGCGATCGTGGCGGCGAGGTCGGGCTTGGCTCCGAAGCGCTGCGACACGTTCCTCGCTTCGATCAGGGGCGCGGCGGTCGCCGTCATCATGCTACCTCTTTCGTTACGGGATGAATGCAGCGGAAGGAGCGATCGCCTTCCGGCATGAGCGCCGGCATGACCAGACAGCCGTCGGTTGCCCGATCACAGCGCGTACGAAAACTGCATCCCTGTGGGAGCCGGTCGATCGCCGGTGTCATGCCGCGGATCTGGTGAAGGGGTTCTCCGCGTCTGTTTTGCGAAGGAACGGACGCGATCAGACCGGCCGTGTAGGGATGGTGAGGATCGGTCAGAACCTTGCCCACCGGTCCGGTCTCCACAAGGCGGCCGGCATACATGACGGCGATCTCGTCGGCCAATCTTGAAACGATCGCCAGATCGTGGGTGATCCAGATCACCGCGGTATTTCCCTCTTCGGTGAGTTTCTGGAATTCGGAAATGATCTGGCTCTGGATCGTCACATCAAGCGCCGTTGTCGGTTCATCGGCGATGATGAGGTCCGGCTTGTGAAGAAGCGCGATGGCAATTGCCACGCGCTGGCGCATTCCGCCGGAGAACTGATGCGGGTAGGCGGCAAGCCTTTCTTCAGGGCTTGGTATTCCGACCAGCGCCAAAGCATCCCGCGCCCGCTGCCGGGCGGTATCCTTCGAGACCTGGTCGTGTGCCTGGACGGCTTCCACCATCTGCGTACCGACCGTCAGGACCGGGTTGAGCGTCATCATCGGATCCTGGAACACCATGGCGATCCGCTTGCCGCGCAGCTGCCGCATCTCTTCATCCGAATATTTCGCGATGTCGGCGCCGTCGAAGATGATCCTGCCGCCGGCAACCCGGCCGGGTTTATCGAGGAGCCGCATGATCGAGAAGCCGGTCACCGACTTTCCGGATCCGGATTCTCCCACAAGACCAAGGACCTTGCCGCGCTCCACCGTGAACGACACATCATTGACGGCGCAAAGGCTGGGCCGTCCCCTGCCGTTACCGAATTCGGTGACGAGATTGCTCACTTGCAGCAATGGGGTCATGACATGTTCCTCGGGTTGAGCACATCGCGCAGCCGGTCGCCGACGAGATTGATCGCCGCGATCGTGACCAGAAGGGCAATGCCGGGAAAGAAGCTGATCCAGTAGAGGCCCGTCAGAAGATACTGGTAGCCCGTCGAGATCAGCATGCCGAGCGAGGGTTCGGTCACGGATGCACCGAGACCGAGGAAGGACAAGGTTGCTTCCAGACCGATTGCCCGGGCGATCTGCATGGTGGCGATGACGATGACCGGCGCAAGACAGTTCGGCAGCAGGTGCCTGAAGAGGATGCGCCATCCGGGCAGGCGCAGCATCCGGGCCGCCTCGATATATTCCTTCTCGCGCTCGACCAGAGCGGTGCCGCGGACGGTGCGGGCATAGGTCGCCCACTCGGCGATGATCAGTGCGATCACGACGTTGGACACGCCCTTGCCGAGCACGGCGAGCATCATCAGCGCCATCAATATGGTCGGAAACGACAGCTGCAAGTCGACGAGCCGCATCATAGCGTTTTCCGTGCGCCCTCCCATGTAAGCGGCGAACAGTCCGGCCGAGGTTCCGATGATGGCAGCAGCGAAAGCCGACAGAACGCCCACCAGCAAAGAGGTGCGCAGCCCATAGAGGATGCCGGACAGGATATCGCGGCCCTGGCTGTCGGTACCGAGGTGATAGACAAGCCCGGTCATGGATTCGGACCCCGGCGGCAGCCGTCCATCCATGATGTCGAGCTGCATCAAATCATAGGGATTTTGCGGAGAGATCCATGGCGCAAACAGCGCCAGGCAACAGATGATCACCAGCGTGAGGAAGGCGATCGCGGCTGCCGGAGAGCTGAAGAAATCCGCGATCCCTTTCGACAGACGACTGGGTTCGGGCGCTGGAGCGCTTGTGTCTTGCGTGTTTGGTTCGGCCATGGGGTCAAGCCTTTCCTTCCAGCCGGACCCGCGGATCCAGAAGGGTGTAACAGATATCGATGATGAAATTGAGGACGACGAAAAGCAGCACCATCATCATCAGGTAGGCGACGATGACGGGGCGATCGAGAACATTGATCGAGTCGATGATGAGCTTGCCCATGCCCGGCCACGCAAAGATGCTTTCGGTGACGACCGAAAAGGCGATCAGTGAGCCGAACTCGAGCCCGATGATGGTCACCACCGGGATCATCAGGTTCTTGAGAACGTGCACGGAAATGATCCGCCGCTCTCGCAATCCCTTGGCGCGGGCAAACTTCACATAGTCCTGAGGAAGGACCTCCTGCACGCCGGCGCGGGTCAGCCGAAGAATGAGCGACGTCTTGAACAGAGCCAGGTTGAAGGCGGGCAATAAGAGGTGCCGGATGCCGTCTGCGGTCAGAAACGACCATTGTGCGCCGAGCAGTTCCCGCGTTGGGCCGCGGCCATTCGTCGGCAACCAGCCGAGCTCGACGGAAAACACCATGATCAGCATGAGACCGACCCAGAAGGTCGGAAGCGAGAAGCCCAGAATCGAGCCGCTCATGATCAGCTTGGAGGAAATCCGATTGGGGTAGAGCCCTGCATATAGCCCAAGCGGCAGGCCGAACAGCAGCGCGATGCCGAGAGCCGTGATCGCCAGTTCGAGCGTTGCCGGGAGACGTTCGAGGATCAGACCGAGCGCCGGCCGCCCATAAACGAAGCTGTTGCCGAAGTCCCCGTGCAGAAGTCCCTGAAGAAACAGCAGATACTGTTTCCACAGCGGCTGATCCAGACCGTAATGCGCGATGACGAGTGCCCGCTCGGCCTGATTGGCGTCCGGGTTGATCAGGATGTCGACCGGGTTGCCGATCACATTGACGCCGATGAAGACAATGATCGTCATCGCGACAACGACGAACAGCGCCTGTATCAACCGCCTGATGATGGATGTGACCATTGAACCTCTCCCTACAGCGCCGCTCGTCTTTTCGAGAGCCGCAGGACGCTGTAACGTTTTGAATCGACGTCTTTGTTTCTACGCACGTTCGTTGTCGCAAAACCGCTGCGCACTTTTGCGCGACATGCTTTAAGCGACGGAGATCGCCATCCCGTCGCGCTGCGGATCGGCCGCGCCTTTCGAGATGCCGCCGTCAATCTTGATCGCGTGGACTGCGGCGAACGCATATGTCTGCGGCGACCGCGCCACCGGGTAGCCCTGCGCCCGCAGCTCGTCTTCGACAGAGTGTCGAATGCGATTGCAGATGTCGATCGTATTTGACACCCCTACGATCCTCGGCGCCGAGACGGCTTCGAGCACGGACATGTCGAAATCGATCATGTTCATCAGGCATTGCGCAACGGCGGGCGCAATATAGCTGCCGCCTGGCGCTCCGATGACGATGCTGGGTTCGTCGCCCTTAAAGACGATCGTCGGCGCCGCCGAGCTGGGACGCCGCTTGCCGGGCGCGATGGAGCCGGGCTTACCGGGAAGCGGATTGAAGCGGCTCATCGTGCCATTGTACATGAAGCCGAGGCCGTCGGTGATCGCGCCCGAGGGACTGCCGAGGGTGTGGGTCATCGCGACGGCATTGCCGTCCTTGTCGATCACCGAGATGTGGGTGGTGTCGCGCTGCGACCCATCAAGGCGCGATACGCTGGCGATCTCGCCCGCCTTGATCGCGCCGGCATGCACCTTTGCATGCTCTTTCGACAGCAGCTTTTCATAGGGCACGTCGACATAGGCGGGATCGCCCATATGCGCGTCCTTGTCGATCGTCATCCGCTTCATGGCTTCGAACAGGATGCGGACATGTTCGGCGCTGCCATGCTGCAGCGAGCCGACATCGAACTGCTCCATGATATGCAGGAGTTCCAGCATCGGGAAGCCCGAGCCTGGCGGAGGCGAGGTGGCGATGCGGTTGCCGCGGTAGTCGCCCCAAACCGGCTCTACCTTCGACAATTCGTAGCGCGCCAGATCCTGCCGATCGATCAAGCCGCCATTTTCCTTAAAATCGCCGGCGATCTGTTCGGCCAGTTCGCCGTGATAGAAGATGTCCGAGCCGCCGCTTCGCGCGATGCGTTCGAGGGTCTCTGCCATGTCCTTGTTGACGAGCAGGTCGCCGACATTCTTGAGCGTGCCGTCGTCGTGGAAATAGACTTTCCGGCCCGTTTCAGAAAAGCGCAGCTTGTCGAGCGTGTTGGCAAAACCGTCGTTCGACTGGTCCTTGGCCCAATACCAGTGCATGTGGTTTCGGATCATGAAACCGTTACGGGCAAGGCGGATGGCCGGTTTGATGAGATCGGCCCAATCGAAGGTGCCGTAGTCGCGCAGCGCGGTCTCATAGCCCTTGAGCGAGCCCGGAGTGCAGACGGCAAGGTAGCCGATATCGGAAATATTGCCTTCAAGCACGTAGCCGAAGCCGTCGCGGCTCTGGTGCTTGATCTTGTCGAGCCACATGTCCGGCGCAGCCTTCAACGGCGCGCGCGCATAAAATTCGAGGATCTCGTGCATGCCCTTTTTCGGCATGTAGACATGCATGGAGCCGAAGCCGCCGATGCCGGCCATTTGCGGGTCGACCACGCCCTGGACGAAAGCACAGGCAAGTGCTGCGTCGATGGCATTGCCGCCGCGTTCGAGAACTTCGGCGCCGGCTTCGACGGCCTCCGGCTGAGGCGCCACGATCGTTGCATTTCTCATTTTGCGCGACTACCCTCCAGCACCTTTGCCAGGAAGGCCTTGACGTAGCCCAGAACTTTCATCCGGTCGTGAGAGACGCCCGGAACACGATCGAACGTCACATCGACACCCGCTTTGCGGAATGAGCTCGCCAAGGCGGCAAGGCGTTCGGGCCGCGTTTTGCCGGCGTCATTTGCGCCATCCATATAATATTTGCCACCCGGCTTGTGGGTGATTTCCCAGGTCTCCAGATCGGCGTCGCCGACGATCATATGCACCGGCACCTTGGCGAGATCTTCGGGTCGGAAGGCCTTGCCGAAGCGCGCCTCCAGATCCCGAATGCCGACCCACCAGTCACGCGTCGGATCCAGAAGAGTGACGGAACCAGGTGCGCCAATCGATGCCGCCCAGAGCTTTTCCGGATGCAGGATGGTGAAACGGTGCACGAAATGCCCGCCGCCGGAGAAGCCGAACATGGCGAATTTGGACCAGTCCTGGCGGTATTTGTCGGCCATCTCCGCGACCATGGCAAGGACGACCTGATCGTAGCGGATGTCGCCTTCCTCAAGAAACTTGTAGCCGGAGCGCGCGCCATCGCCGAGAACGCCAACCGGGAAGATCGGGCAAAGGATGGCGCAGTCGTTGTAGAGCCCGAATTCGGCAAAACCATCGCGGAAGTCGATGGCCGACGTGCGCCCGGTGCCGTGGACCGCGACCAGGAGGTCGAGCTTGCGGCCGTCTGCCGCCGTCGGTGGCACATAAAGCACCATATGGAGGCGGGGATCGGCCTGAGAGGCGAAGATGGCCGTCTGGCCATAGTCATAGATGGCCTTCGCCCGGGCGACGGCTTCGCCCGTTCCAAGTTCCTGCATGAATGTCTCCTGGGAGATGAAGAAAGGGACGGCCCTGGTGCGGCCCCATGATGCTGTTAAACCGCGTCGCATCGAATGGATCGATGCGACGCACTTCAAATCTTTATTTGTCCCAAAACCGCTGCAGGCTTTTGGACGACATGCATTAGTCCGCCGGCTTCACGTCATAAGCGAGCGTATATTTGTCGCCGCGCGGGGTGTAGGACACGGTCTTCTTTGCACCCAGCACGACGTTTTCGTAATGCATTGGGAGGAGCCAGAGGTTGTTGAAGGTCTCGGTCGACAGCTCCTCGAGAAGGGGCGCGCGTGCAGCTTCATCGAGTGTCGAACTCGCCTTGGCCAGCACCTCGTCGATCTTCGGATCGGACACGCCGCCGCCATTATATCTGCCGGTCCCCTTTTTCTCGTCGCGCGTGGCGACGAGCGCGACAGTCGGATTGGTGGTTTCGCCGGTGTTCACACCCCAGGAGCCGAAATAGGTGCTGTAGGTGCCCTTTGAATAGGCTTCCGAATACATCGACCAGGGCAGGACCTCGACTTTCGATTTGATCCCGATGCGTGTGAACATCTGGCCGACCGCCTGCAGAACTTCGGCATCCTTGACGTAACGGCCAGAGGGACCGTGCAGGGTCAGGCTGAAGCCATCGGGATAACCGGCCTCGGCCAGAAGCGCCTTGGCGGCGGCGGGATCATAGCCCACCTTCTCGACTTTTTCGGAATAGCCCGCATAGCCTTGGGTGACGAATTGGTCGGCCACCGTGCCGTTCTTCTGCATGACGCGGTCGACGATTGCCGGCCGGTTGATCGACATCAGCATTGCTTGACGCACCCGTTCATCCTTGAGCGGGTTCTTGTCGAGATCGGAACCATCCGCAGCCTTCACGAAAGGTGAAACATCGCGGCTGACATCGAGGCCAAGATAGACGAAGCGGGAAGACAGGCCGTTGATGACTTGCAGATTATCGCTCGCTTCCACGCGTGCCATTCCATCGGCAGGAAGGGTTTCGACAATGTCGATCTCGTTGGAGAGAAGCGATGCCAGACGGGCGCCGTCATCGGGCAGGAAGCGCAGCGTGACGTTCGACCAGTGCGAGGGGCCTGCGAAATAGCTGTCATTGCGCTTCAAGGTCAGGTTGCTGCCTGGCGAATAGGAGACGAAGGAATAGGCCCCGGTTCCGATTGCACACTTGCCGTTGTCGAAATCCTGGACCGGTGCCTCCTTGCAATCGGCGCTGATAATGCGAATTCGGCTGACGGAATTCAGCAGGATCGGATCCGGAACCTTTGTCTCGACGACGATGGTATAGGGATCCGTGGCGGTGACATTGACAATATTGCGGGTGTAGGAGGCAAAGCTCTGGCTGGGCTTGTCGCGGGCACGCAGAAGCGAAGCGATGACGTCATCGGCGTTGAACTCGCTGCCGTCATGGAATTTCACGCCCTTCCGCAGCTTGAATTCCCAGTGGGTAGGGTCGACGACCTTCCATTCGGTGGCGAGTTCCGGCGCATTTGCCGACGTTCCCGTGAGGTTTATGAGGCTGTCCCAGATATGGCGCGAGGTCGCATTGTTTGGCGCCGAACTGTCTTCATGAGGATCCAGCGTCGTCGGCGTCGTCGACATCCCGATCGTCAGCGGGGTTTCCTGTGCGGCGACCATCGCAGGAATAGCGATCGTGCCAAGCAGCCCGATCGCTGCCCGCGTCAATGTTTTTGCGGCCATTTCTTCAATCCCGGTTTAGCGTTTTTAGGCCGACCTTGTTTGGTCGGTACGAGCAGGTTCCCGTCCACTCTCGACACAAATTGGTAAGGGGCCCTCAAGGGGGCTGTCAAACGGAAAACAAGCGCGTTACGATAGGCGTAACTTGAAAATACGCCAATCCTTCAGCTTTGGTCACGGAGAAAATTCTGGTCCCATGGACAAAAGACAACCGTCAAAAAGTGATATCGTGCAATCTGTTGATGTTTGCATCGAGGTATTGCTGAACGTCGCCAAGAACCCGGATATCAGACTGACCGAGGTGGCGCACAACCTCGGGGAAACCAAGCCGAGAATTTTGCGCATGTTACGCACACTGGAACGGCGCGGCCTGGTGCGGAAGAGCGATACGGGCACTTACCGGCTGGGAACGACTGCGATCATTCTCGGGACCGCTGCCTCGACACAGGTTGATCTGGTGCGAATAGCCAATCCTATTCTTGAAGAAGTCGGCCAGAAGGCGAACGAAACGACCCAGCTCAGGATCATCGACAATGGGGAATCCCTGTGTATTGCAAAGTTCGAACCGATGCGCGACTTGCGGGTGCAGGCGATGATCGGTCGAAGACGGCCGCTCACCGCAGGCTCCTACAAGGTGCTTCTCGCCTATCTCCACCCCCAGGTGCAGCTGCAAATGATCCCCGAGACTTTACCGCGGCTGACCAAGCGCACGATCACGGATCGTGGCAAGCTGGTTGCTGAATTGGATAAAATCCGCCGCCAGGGATTTTGTGTGAGTTACGGTGAAGTCAGCGATCAACTCGTCTCCGTCTCGGTGCCGGTTCTGGCATTCGACGGATCCGTGATCGCCGCGGTGAATGTCGGCGCCCCGGCCTTCCGCACGCAAAAGAGCGACGTCGACCGCTTCATCGTTCTGCTGAAAGAGGCCTCCAGCAAGATATCGGCTCGGCTGGGATGGTAGAGCTTTTCGTTCTGCGCCATATCGGACCTTGTCTCTTCGGTTCGATCCCCACCAAGACAAACCAACGCAGGTTGCTACTGCGCCAGGCCCGCCAACTCAGGGGAAAAGATCGGGGAGTTCGGAGCGTGCGATCGGTCGCAACCTGACCGCTTCTGCCATGTCTATCGAGCGATAGGGAAACCGCAAACGGGTGCCCACAGGTCCCCAATTGCCGATCGTACTCAAAAGCTTGTCGAGAGCGGCATTCGAATAGCCGAATTCCTGGCGAAACGGGACGATATGCGCGTCCATGAACGTGCAGATGCGTCGCTCCAGATCGAGTGCGGCGTCGATATCGTTTCGCATCGAAACCGTCCAGGTCTGAGCGCCGCGGGGACTAAAGCAGGCCACATTGGAAAAGGAGCCTGCTGCCACACCTTCCTTGGTGCCGGTTGCGAGATGATGGCCGGGGACGAAGAGTGACAGCCCGGACAGATGCCGGCGCGCCTCGGCATACCAGGAGGCGTCGCCATCGGCGAGCTTGATGCCGATCACCTCAGGCACCGCGGCGCAGACCATGCCCAGCTCCTTTGGTGCCAGCACGCGTTTTGCGTGCGGCGGATTGTAGAGGATGAACGGAATTCCGTCGGCAGCCTCGGCCGCTCGTTTCAGGAAGTCGATCGCTTCGGCATCGTTGAGCGGCCACCAGTCCGGCAATATGACCTGAATGGCGCGGGGATCGAGCGCGGCGGCGCGGCGGACGCGATTGAGCATGATCAGCGGGTCGGGCTGGCAGGCGCCGATGACGAATGGCTTTGAAGACGCCTTGCAGCGCTCGGCCAGCATTGCCTGGATCCTGTCGAACTCCACCTCCGTCTGATTGTGGAATTCGCCGGCCGTGCCATTTGAGTAAATACCATCGACGCCGGCATCGATGAGGATGTCGATCTCTTCACCGAGCTTGCCGAATTCGATGTTGTCATCGGCTGCGATCGGCAGAAGCAGGCTCGCCCAATTTCCGCCGATGGCGGGACGCGGCATCTTCGCGTTCATCTGTTTTTCCCCGATGGATGACGGATCAGTTGAGGTCGTCGCGAATGCAGGCCTTGAAGTGGCCCGGCGCGACTTCCCGCAGTTGCGGAACGGCGCCGGCACAGGCCTCGAGCGCGCTCGGACAGCGTGTGCGAAAAACACATCCGCTCGGCGGATTGGCCGGACTTGGAATATCGCCTTTCAGGATCTGCCTGTTACGGCGGGCATCCGGATCAGGCGAGGGAATCGCCGAGAGAAGCGCGCGCGTATAGGGATGCTGCGGTCTCGCATAGAGATCGGCACTCGGCGCGACTTCCATGATGCGGCCGAGATAGAGCACGATCACCCGGTCGCAGATATATTCGACGACGGCGAGGTCATGCGAGATGAACAGCATGGTCAGGCCAAGCCGCTGCTGCAGGTCGCGCAGCAGGTTGATCACCTGCGCCTGGATCGACACGTCGAGCGCCGAGACCGGCTCGTCGGCGACGATGAAGTCGGGCGACAAGGTCAACGCCCGGGCAATGCCGATGCGTTGGCGCTGGCCACCGGAAAATTCATGCGCGTACCGATTGATCGCATCGGCGGGCAGTTCGACCTCTGCCAAGGCCGACAGTGCCCGGTCGAGCCTGTCGCGGGCAGTGCCGATCCCTTGGATCTGCAAGCCTTCCGTCAGGATCTCACCGATCGTCATGCGCGGCGACAGGCTGGCGAAGGGGTCCTGGAATATATACTGCATGCGCGGCCGTTGCCGTCTGAGCGCGGAGGCGGAAAGCGCTGTGAGCTCCGTCCCGTCGAAACGGACGCTGCCGGACGAGGGTTCGACGAGGCGAAGGACGGAACGCCCGATCGTGGTCTTTCCGCTGCCGGATTCGCCGACAAGCCCGACGACTTCACCCTTGCCGATATCGAAGGAGATGCCCTGAAGAATGTTCAGCCGCGTGCCACGGGAGGTATAATGTTTCGAAAGGTCGCGGACGGAAAGCAGCGGTGCGCTCATCTAGATCTCCTGCCATCTGATGCAGCGGCTGCGGTGCTGCGGATTGACCTGTTCGAGCGCGGGAACCGTGACGCGACAGGCTTCGATCGCGAACTTGCAGCGCGGGGAAAAGGCGCAGCCGCTCGGCATGTTCATCAGGCTCGGGACCATGCCGGGGATCGCAGCGAGCTTTTCGCCGGCCTGTTTCATCCGCGCCGCATGGCCAAGGCGCGGCATGGAGGCGAGAAGGCCCATCGTGTAGGGATGCTTGGGATTACGGAAGACCTCGCCGACCGGCCCTTCTTCGACGATCCGTCCAGCATACATCACCGCGACGCGATGGGCGATTTCGGCGACGACGCCGAGATTGTGGGTGACAAAGAGCATGGCCATGCCGCGCTCGCGCTGCAGTTTGAGGAGCAGGTCGAGAATCTGCGCCTGGATGGTCACATCGAGCGCCGTGGTCGGCTCGTCGGCGATCAACAGCGCCGGATCACAGGCGAGCGCCATGGCGATCGTCGCACGCTGCCGCATGCCGCCCGACAGTTCGTGCGGATATTGGCCGGCACGGCGTCGAGCGTCCGGTATGCCGACGCTTTCAAGCAACGCGACGGCTGCGTTCATCGCCGCCTTGCGATCGGCACCGCGATGGATGCGGATCGGCTCGGCGATCTGGTCACCGATGGTAAAGACGGGATTGAGGCTCGACATCGGCTCCTGGAATATCATGCCGATGTCGTCGCCCCTGATCCTGCGCATGCTCTCTTCATCGAGGGAGACGAGATCGCGGACCACGCCGTCGCTCGTCGCAAGGCGGATGCTGCCTGCGGCGATCACGCCGATGTTGCGGGTGAGCAGCCGCATGACCGACAGGCTGGTGACCGACTTGCCGGAGCCGGATTCGCCGACGAGCGCAAGCGTCTCGCCGGCGGCAACGGTCAGGTCGATATTGTTGACCGCCGTGATCTCACCGCCGCGGATGCGGAAGATCGTTCGCAATCCTCTGATGTCGAGTACGGGTTCGGCGGTCTGTTCCATCAGCTGGCTCAGTTCAGCAGACCGGTTGCACGCAGGATCTCATCGATCCGCGCGGTTTCGGCTTCGTTGAGGGAGGCACGCGGCCGCGGCATGACGGCGGAATCGATGATGCCGAGGCTGCGCATAGCGGTCTTGAAGGCGCCGATGCCGGCTGCGCCGCCACTGACGCGGCCCTGCGCGACCCAGACGATTTCGAAGAGGCGGCAGAGGCGCTCCTGTTCCTTCTTCGCGGCGACCCAGTCGCCGCGCTGCGCAGCATTCCAAAGGCGGACATAGCCGTGCGGATCGACATTGGCGATACCAGGGACAACACCATGGGCGCCCATCAGCAGGGCGGTGTCGACGACGATCTCGGAGCCGGTCATCAGGAAGACGTCCTTGTGTTCGGCTAGGTCGAGGAGCGCATAGCGGAAGTTGCCGTCATCGCCGCTGGAATCCTTGAGGCCGATTATGGCGCCTTCCCTGGCAAGCGTGACCACGGTCTGGCGCTGCAGCTTGACGTGAACGCAGACCGGAATGTCGTAGGCGATCAGCGGAATGTCCACCGCGTCGCGGATATAACGGAAGTGGTCGAGGATCTCGGACTGGCTGGTGACCGTATAGAATGGCGCCGTCACCACGACCGCATCGGCGCCAGCGGCCTTTGCAACCTTCGCATGGGCGATGACGCGATCCGTGGTTGGATCGATGACCCCAACGATCAGCGGCACCCGGCCATTCACCACCTTGGCCGAATGTTCGATGATGTCCCGCCGGGTCTTTTCGTCATGGAAGATCACCTCGCTCGTCGAGCCGAGCACGAATACGCCATGGCAGCCGGCACCGATCAGATGCTCGAGCACGCGCGTATAGGATGGGTAGTCGACGGTGAGATCCGGATTGAGCGGTGTTACGACGGGGGGAACGACACCCTTGAATTTGGTCATTTTCGCTTCTTTCGATTGTCAAATCAGTTCGGCACGCGGGTCGAAGGCATCTCTGAGGCCATCGCCAATGAAGTTGATCGCCAGGACGGCAAGGATCAGCGCGGCGCCGGGGAAGAGCCATTGCCACGGATATTGTTCGAGCACGGCGGTCGAGCGGGCCGCGTTCAGCATGTTGCCCCAGCTTGCTGCCGGCGGGGCGATGCCGAGACCGAGAAAGGACAGCCCCGCCTCGAGCAGGATGGCATTGGCAATCTGCAGCGTTGCATAGACCACCAGGATAT
This sequence comes from Rhizobium ruizarguesonis, assembly GCF_012349115.1. GTDB lineage: Bacteria > Pseudomonadota > Alphaproteobacteria > Rhizobiales > Rhizobiaceae > Rhizobium > Rhizobium ruizarguesonis. The sequence continues at coordinate 139,996 of NZ_PQIG01000067.1, read as the reverse complement.
CGATCGAGTTCGGCAGGCCGTGGCGAAAGAGCAGATGTCCGATGCCGGCGCCCATGCCGCGAGCGGCCATGACGAAGTCGCGTTCACGCAATTCCAGCAGCCGCGAGCGGATCATGCGCGCAAGCAGCGGCCAGGAGAGCAGCGAGATGACCAGCACCGTCGGCCAGATGCCGGTGCCGGCAATCGAGGCGAGCACAAGCAGGAAGATGACGGGCGGCAGGGTCATCACCAGATCGACGAAGCGCATCGAGACGGCGTCCGTCCAGCGTCCTGCCAGCGCCGAGATTGCCCCGAAAAGAAAACCGATGACCGCGGAAAGCGCGGTGGATGCGACGGCGACCAGCAGCGAAATCCGGCCGCCTTCGAGCACGCGGGCGAAGACGTCGCGGCCGACACCATCGGCTCCGAACCAGTGCGTCGCCGTCGGGCCGCTATTCATGGCCAGAAGATCGATGTCGTTCGGCCGGAAAGCCCACCATAGCGGATAGGAAAGGATCAGCAGCAGCATCGGAATGGCAATGCAGACGCCGGCAACGGCTGCGCGATTGAGCAGAAACCGACTGAAGGCGCGGGCAAGTGGTCCGGGGCTCCGGCGTTCGGAAGAGCGTGCCAGCATGATCAGCCCACCTTGATGCGCGGGTCGACGACCGCATAGGTGATATCGGTCAGAAGATTGACGACGATAACGCAGGTGCCGATGACGAGCGTCGCCCCCATGATGACGGGGTAGTCGCGGGTCTGCACTGCGTCGACGAGCAAGAGACCCATGCCCGGCCAGTTGAAGACGCTCTCGATGAAGATGGCGCCGCCGATTGCAAGCCCGATGGTGGAGCCGATCAGCGTGACGATCGGAAGAAGCGCATTGCGCAAGGCATGCTTGGTGATGACCCAGAACTCGCGAACGCCCTTGGCGCGGGCGGTGCGCACGTAATCCTGGTTCAGGACTTCGAGCAGCGAAGCGCGCATGTAACGCATGATCAATGCGGCTTGCGCGACAGACAGAAGTGCCGCCGGCAGGATCAGATGGTGGAGGAGATCGCCCACCGAGAATTCCTCGCCCGGCGTCAGCATGCCGCCTGATGGCATCCAGTGCAGGCGGACGGAGAAAATATAAAGGCCGATCAGCGCGCTGAGGAATGCCGGGCTCGAAATGCCGGCAAGCGCAACCACGGATAAGGAGAGATCGGCAAGCGAATTGCGGCGGACGGCGCCGATCACTCCGCAGGCGATGCCTGCGACGATGGCGAAGACAAGTGCAGTGCCCATCAAGAGCACCGTCGGGCCGATCCGTGACAGCACCAGGCCGAGAACCGGCTGATCGAGACGCTTGATCGAATAGCCGAGATTGCCGGTCAGCGCCTGCTGCAACCAGCCCAGATACTGCGCGGGCAAGGGCTGATCGAGCCCGAGGTTTCTGCGCAGATCGGCAAGGTCTGACGGCGACATCGGCAGGTTCGGATCGATAAAGGCATCGATCGGATCGCCGGGCGTCAGGCGCAGCAGCAGGAAGATCAGCATGCTCAGGGCGACGAGCATGCCTATTCCTATGACCAGGCGTCTGAGACTGTATTGGAGCATGGTTCATCCGTCTTGTCAGGGTGGCCGAAGCCACCCTCAAGGCTTTCCCGGAAACCGCCTATTCGGCGATCGACCATTTCTGCGGGTTGGCCTGGTAGGGGCCGCCGCCTGGCGCCGGCGTCCAGACGAAATCCTTCACCTTGGTCGAGACGATGCCGTAGCGGTTTGCCACCCAGAGCGTCGCCCAGGGCAGGTTCGTGTTCATCACCTTGCAGACGTCCTGGTAGGCGGCATCCCGCTTGGCACTGTCCGGCTCGGCCAAGGCACTATCGAGCGCCTTGGTGAGGTCAGGCATGCGAACCCTGGCGACATTCGGTCCGGCCGGAGGGATCTGCTTCTCGTTGAGGCCGACATTGATGCTTCCGGCATCCGGCCCGTTCTGCAGCCCGGCATAAACCATCTGGAACTGGGCAACGTCCGGCGTCGCATTGAGCACGATGCTGTTATAGGTCGGCGCATCGACGGCGCGCGGGACGATGTTGATGCCGACCTGGGCAAGCATCGCCTGGACTGCGGCAAGCACGTTGGTCGCCAGCGGCGTGGTGTAATAGGTCAGAAGCGTGATCGGCTTGCCGCCATTGATCTGGTCCCAGCCGGCATCCGTCAAAAGCTTCTTGGCCTTCTCGGGATCATAGGCATAGCTATCGATATCAGGGGGTATCAGCTGTTCGGCAACATAGGCGCAATTGGCAGGCTTGGCCGCACCGCCATAGAGGCTCTGGATGATGGCATCGCGATTGATCGCGTACATCACCGCCTGGCGGACGCGCACGTCCTTCCAGAGCGGGGAATCGTGGTTGAAGCCGAGATAGTTAACGACGAAAGAGTTGCCTTCGATGACCTTGAAGTCCTTGTTGTCCTTGAAGGTCGGCACGTCGTTGGAATCGACATAGGTGAACTGGATTTCGCCGGCTCTCAGCGCCGCGATCGCTGCGGTCGGGTTGGCGAAATAGCGATTGATGACGCGTTCCAGTGCGGGTTTGCCACCGCGATAATCAGTGTTTGCAGCAAGTTCGACATATTGATCCGAGACGTATTTGGTGAATTTGAACGGACCGGTGCCGATCGGAGCTGTGGACCACCACGCGTTCTTCGCCAGCTGGTCGGCCGGAATCGAGGAGAGCGCATGCTCGGGGAGCATCATCACCTTGGTCATCGTGTCGAGAAAACTGCTGCTGGGTGCGCTGAGCTTGATGACAACCGTGTGATCGTCCGGCGTCTCGACCGACGATATGCCCTTCAGCCGGGCAGCGAGCACCGAGCCGGTTTTCGCATCCATCGCAAGGGTGATGGTGAACTTCGTGTCCTTGGCGGTGAACGGTTTGCCGTCATGCCATTTGGCGTCTGCCAGCTTGAACGTGTAGGTCATCTGGTCCGAGCTGACCTCGTAGGAGCTTGCCAGCGCGCCGACGACCTTCTGCAGCTTCTCATCATAGGTGATCAGCGGTTCGTAGTAGACGCTGAGCCAGGTGAAGCCGGCGGTCGCGGCGAGCGGATTGAAGTTGCCCTGGAAGCCTCCGGGGCCGACATCGAAGCCGCCGGATAGCGTGGCTGCCTGAGCCTCAGCTGCAACGCCCGAAACGACAAGAGCCGGAACGGCCGCCGTCGACAGCAGGGCGCCAAGCGCAATAACGGATAATCTAGACAGTCTTTTCATGTGTTCCTCCCACGTTTGAACTTGTCTTGTTGTTGGCAATCACCCGGGCAATGCCCTCGTAGTGACGATCCAGGCGTCTGCGCGCCTCCTCCAGATCTCTTGCCTCGATCGCATCGACGATCGCGGCATGGTCGCGCCACGTCGCCATCGGATCGGTATTTTCGAGATTGACGAAATCCGATGCCTTGTAGAAGGCGAGCCAGAAGACATCGATCAGCCGCACGAGCGTTTCATTGTCCTGGCAGCGAAACAGCAGTCGGTGGAACAGCTGGTCGTCTTCCGCGAAGGTTTCACCGCGCTCGGCATGGGCGCGCATCCGATTGACGGTGGCACGCAGCTCGGCGATGTCCTCCTCCTCGATCACGTCGATCGTCTTGCCGATCAATCCCACTTCCAACGTGCGCCGGATTTCGAGGACTTCCTCGATTTGTCGCAGGGCGCCGCCGAGGCCGTAAGCGAGGTTGTCGAGAAGCGGCTCGAAGGAAAAGGCCTTCACGAAAATGCCGACACCGCGCCGCGTCTCCAGCACGCCGAGCGATTCCAGCGCCTTAATGCCTTCCCTCAGCGAATTGCGGCTGACACCGAGCTGGGTGGCAAGCTCTCCTTCCGCCGGAAGCAGGGTTCCGGGCGCAAGGCCGTTGTCGTCGATGTAGGCGCGCAGACTTTCCTGAACGGAGACATGCAGCAGCGGCGCGCGCGTCAGCGGCTTCATCGATTTCAATGTCATGCCGGTCACTTTCTCGCATCGCCGATAAGATGCATGTTACATATCCACTTGTAGGATATCTGTCAAATGGTCAAGTATGGGAGGCTGACACCGGACCCGGCTTGCAGCCGTTTTAAGGTCGTCCTTTTGGACAATAAAAAAGGCGAAGGGCTTTAGTCGGAGGCTTGACCGACCTCTGAAGCATGGACCATCGCGCAGTTGCGCCCGGTCTTTTTGGCAAGATAGAGCGCCGCATCCGCTTGGCGCTGCATGTGCTCTGCCGACACGAGTTCGCTGTTTTGCATCAATATTGCTATTCCGATGCTGACAGTGACCCAGGGGCCGACGCGGGAGGTAGGATTTGGAAGAGATGCAGCTTCTACTCGGCTGCGAATTCTCTCAGCAACCCCCCGGGCCTCTTGTTCATCAGAGCCTGGGAGAAAGACGAGAAATTCTTCGCCTCCATACCGGGCGACCTGGTCCCGCTCGTCTCTCATGCTGCTCTGAATGATGCCGGCAACTTTCACCAGGCAGCGGTCGCCTTCGGCATGCCCGAGATTATCGTTGAGGCGCTTGAAGTCGTCGACATCGCACATCAGCATCGCCGCGCCGTTCGTTCGTTTTAGGTCCTCATCCCAGAAATGATGGAGCGTTTCCATCATCGAACGCCGGTTGGCGACACCCGTCAGCGGATCTGTCCGCGCCAGCAATTCCAGCTGCGAATTAGCATCAGTAAGCTCTGCGAGGCGACTTCGATCTCGTAACTCAAGCAAGAAAGTCTTCTGAGCGAAGATGGTGGCGGTGCGTCGGGCAACGACGGTTGCAGCCACACCGCTTGCGAAAAACAGCGTCCCGGCCAGAGCACTTCCCGCTTCGATACCCGGATTGCGCAGTTGAAACACAAGGTAGATACCGAGGGCAGCAGCACCGATCGCCATCGCCCAACCGAGTGGAACGGGAAATATGATAATGGCGGTGACGGCCACAAAAAGCATGATGGTCAAATGCCGCTCGTAAAACTCGCCACCGGTGTTCACGCCCACCAAGGCGACGGACAGGAGGATGAGAAAAACAGCCGAGAGGAGGAAAACTCCCTGCACCCACAAAGCGCGCGGCCGCAGGAAGGCTATCGCGGCGACAAGAGCTGCGGGGGGAAGGATAGACGCAGGCCAAAGCATCGACATGACGGTTTCGGTCGGAAGCAAGATCGCGTTGAGGCCCAACGTCAGGACGTCGAGCACGATAACCCAAACCATCCACGCGCGGATGATCTTGGCAGTCCGCGGCCAGGAGCGTTCGCCAAAAAGCCGAGCCAGCTCGCCATTGAGACGGATATCACGCGTGCGTCCACCGAGCAGGCGCTCGACTTGCTCTACAATGGCCGGGCTCAACCTCTGGAGAGGTTTCCGCGAAGACGCTCTTACCGATTTGATAGGAGCTGTGGTTCGCTCGGTATCCATGTGTCGGATCTAGGGAGCAGACGACCGGCGGCAAGACGAACCGCGAATTCCGCTCCAAAAGACGATATGCTTGCCCTAATGATTTTGTACCAGCGGACGACAGTATGTCGTTAACGTGTCATATCGAGCCAAAGTCTCATGCGTGCCAGGCTGAATTCACGGTTCGATTCCTGTCAAGGCGATCACCCTTCAGTCGGTAGACCTACACCTGAGTTGCCCTCCGGTCAGAGCGGGATAGCAAGCGCTCGACCTGACGTCTCGTTTCCAAATGACAGCCGCTCACGCTGTGATCTGATTTCGCAGCCGGCCCTCGTCGAGCAGGATTTTGACCGTCTGCGCTGCGTTGTGGCGCATCTCGATGGCTGCATGATCGGAGTAGAAGGCATTGTGTGGCGTTATTACCAGCCGCCCCTCAAGCCAGTCACTCCTATCGCGCCATGCTGTCAGCAGCGGATGCTCGCGCGGCGGCTCCTGCGCCAGCGTGTCGATTGCCGCCGCCGCGAGTTGGCCGTTTCGCAGTGAGGCTTCGAGCGCATCGAGATCGTCGAGCAGCTCTCCGCGCGCGGTGTTGACCAGGATGGCTCCAGGCTTGAGCCGGGAAAGCCCACTCCCGTCCAGAATGCCACGCGTCTGGTTATTTGCCGGGCAATGCAGGGTGATGATATCCGCCTGGGCGAAGAGGTCGTCAAGCCGGTCGGTGCGTTCATAGCCGATCGCCTTCTCATGACCTGGCGGCTGGCCGGGATCATAACCCAGGATGCGGAATCCAAATGGCTTCAGGCGGTTCACCACCGCTGTGCCGATCCGCCCGACGCCGACAACACCCACCGCGGCCCGGTTCGAGCGGCTAAGCGGCTTCAGGCTATGGACCTGCCATCCGGACGTGTAGCCACGGGCGCGAGCGTCGTGCTCCCAGAGTCGCCGGTGCAGCGACAGGATCATCGCGACTGCATGGTCGGCGACTTCCTCCGTGCCATAATCGGGATTGTTGGCGAACGGAATGCCTGCATCCGCCAGAGCCGAAAGATCGATCTTCTCGTAGCCGACACCGTAGCGCACGACGCCTTTGCAGCGGGAAAGATGGGCGATGCTGCGCGACCCGAGCCGCGCGCCCCAGACCATCAGGGCATCGAGCCTCGCCAATCGATCTGGATCGAAAGATGCTTCGTCGGTGCTGGCGAAGAACTCGATCTCGACATCGTCGCCGAGCACTTCTGCCTCGAGATCAGGCGCGCCGAACATGTGATCGGTGATGCCGACGACGTATTTCTTTGGTGCAGTCATTTTTGCCGGCCGACTGCTTATTCTGCGGCGATCGCGTCTGCCGTCGAGCGGGCCTTCACAAGGACGGAAGCCTCCGCCAGCGCCTGGTTTACGCGACCGAGAATAGCCGTTGACGGAATGCCATCCGTGAAATCGCGGCTTGAGGCGTAGATTGCTGTCGGCAGCACAAAGGCCTCGAAAAAAGCAAACAGCGGGCGAAGCTGATGCTCGACAACGAGGGAGTGTCGATCGCCGCCGCCGGTTGCCGTCAGGATGACGGGTTTGCCGCGCAGGTCTGCAGGATCGAGAAGATCGAAGACGTGCTTGAACAGGCCGGTATAGCTCCCTTTGTAGGTTGGCGAGCCGATGACGAGCGCTTCAGCTTCGATGATCGTTTGGATCACCTTTTTTGCTGCAGGATCGAGGTCCGCGACCGATCTTGCGGCCGCCAGTGAGGTGCCGAGGTCCTCGATGTCGAACACCGCATGCTGCAGGCCTGCCTGCTTCGCCAGCGATTCCGCGACGCTCTCCACGAAGCGCCTGGTGCTGGACGGGCGGGACAGATTGCCCGAGAAGCCGACGATCAGATCGTTGCTCATCTAAATTCCTTTCGCGAGTTCGCCTCGATCATGCGAGGGAGGAGGGAGGTCATCGGGCGAGGCGCTCTGTTTGCTATGCTGTTTTGAGGACCGCCAGCCCTGCCGGATAGCCAGAGCGGACACTTTCCTCTCTATTCCATCGATCAAAGGCAGCCCGGCCCAATATCGAAATGGATGTATCTTCCTGCGGCGCGTGGACGAGCACGGATTGGATATCCCTGAAATGCCGTTCAAGCCCCAAGTCGGCACTAAGACCCGGATTGCCGATGCCGCGTACCGCGATCTGCACGGCTTCACGCAGTTGCCGGCCCGCGATCAGCCGAGCCCTTATCATCCTTTCCGCGTCACCATGGTCGGCCTCAAGCGCGCCAAAAATGATCTGCCGGGCGCCAGCGACCAGCAGGTCGATCTCGCCCGAGAGCGCCACAAACCGCTCTGTTCGGGCAATGGGATGGCCCAGATTGGCCGGCACGCGTTCATGTGCGAAGCGGATGAAGGCCGCTTGCGCGGCTTCGGCCGCGCCGAGATAGATCGCGGTCAGCGCCAAGGTCATCGCCGCATGGGCGCGATTGTCCTGCTGGGCCACCGACGGATCGACGAGTTCCAGCACGTTTTCCGCCGAGATCTCGACGTCGGTATATTCGACGTCATGCGAACCTGTGGCGCGCATGCCCAGGCTGTTCCAGTTCTCGATCACATCGATGCCGGGCAATCCGTTCGGCACGACGAACGTTCCGACACGCGCGGGCGTCTCGTCGGTATGCGCCCAGACAAGGAAATGCGTCAGACCGTATGCGCCGGTCACGAAGCGCTTGCGACCCGTGATCGACCAGCCGTTTGCCGTGCGGCGGGCAACGGTCGCGGGTAGACCGCCACGTGCCGGAGACCCCAGTTCCGGCTCGACGCGCGCGGCGTTGAGCAATAACGGTTTCTGCTTAGCCTCCGCCAGCAGACGCCTGTACAGATCATCAGGCCAATGGTTCTTTGCGGCTTGGCCGAGATGATTGAAGATCGTCATGGCGCTGATCAGCGCCACCGAGGGATCACCCCGCCCCAGCGCCGCCAGAATGTGGGCCGCATCGCCGAGTGTTCCGCCTTCACCGCCATAGCGGGTTGCAACGGTGCTCTCGAGCAGGCCGCTCTGATGAACGGCATAGATACCGGTCCAGGGAAATTGGCCGGTTCGATCCGCATCCGGTGCGGCTTCCGCGAGAACACGCACGGTTTCATCTGGAACGATTACATCATAGGCCATGCGGGTCGACGCTTTCTGGCTGTTAAGGGAACAATGCCCCTAGGCAAAGGACAGCAGATCCGGCTGCGTTGAGAAAAGGGGGTGTGCAGTCCGGCGCTCGGGCCAGACTGCACATATCACGCAGCACTTTTCTTCTTATTCGCCTCTTCCCGTTCGCGAATGCCTTCGCGCACCAGCGGCAGGATGTAACGGCCGTAATCGACCGCATCATTGTAATTGTCATAGCCGCGGATCGAGATCAGATCGCAGCCAAGATCGATGTAGTCGAGGATGGAATCGGCAATGGTGCGCGGCGAACCCACCAGCGCAGTGGTGGCGCCGCCAGCATTGGTCGCGGTCACCGTCGGATACCATAGAGCGCGGTCATGGACATCGCCGCGCGCCGCGATGTCAAGAAGCCGCTGAGAGCCGACATTGGCCGGGCGTGCCGCATTGAGTGGTGCGCGTGCCAAGCCTTTCTGACGGTTTTCGTTCAACTGGTCGAGAACTCTATGCGCCTTCTCCCATGCCAACTCGTCAGTTTCCGCCACGATCGGCCGGAAGGTAACCCATATGCGAGGGCGATCCGTCCGGCCTGCCTTTGCCGCTTCCGCGTATATCCGTTCGATCTGCTGCTTTGTTTCTGCAAGCGGCTCGCCCCAGAGCCCGAAAATGTCGCCCAGAGAACCCCCGATGCGATAGGCGGCATCCGACGAACCGCCGACCGAAATCGGAATCAGGCCACTGGTTGGGCGCACCGCGCTGCGGAATTGCTTGAACTGGTAGTATTTGCCATCGAAGTCGAAGGCTTCTTTGGACGTCCAGGCCAGACGGAGGATCCGGATATATTCTTCCTGCCGCTCGTAACGCTCCTCTTTGTTGAGGAAGTCGCCTTCGCGAGCCTGCTCTTCGTCGCTGCCGCCCGCAATGAAGTGAACGACAACACGCCCGCCGCTCAACTGATCGAGTGTTGCAAGCGATTTGGCGGCGACCGTTGGATAGACGGTGTTCGGGCGCAAAGCCACGATGATCTTGATATGCTTCGTGTGTGCCAGGACGGTTGCGCCGAGCGTGAAGGGATCGAAGGAGGAGGAGGAGTAGGGGATCAGCGTGTAGTTGAAACCGTAATCATCAAGGGCACGTGCGTACCGCTCCAGGAAACGAGAATCTACAGGCGCGTCGGGAATGGGGTTGAGGTCGTTCGACGCGTTAGGAAAGCTGACGCTAATGAATTCCGCGGACATGTGAGCTCCTTCAGGTTGCAGACCATTGCATTGACGTTAGGGCGCGGTAGCGCCGCGAGGAAGACAGGTCATTCTCTTTCTATCGATTTTATAGAAAATATTCGCTATCGTGGCGGATGGAGTAGGACCCACTCCCCGCCATGGCGTTGACACAGGCCGTCTTCAACTGTCTTGGCATCAAGCCGTTTAGCCTCTGCATGGGTTACAAGGCAGGCGACCAGCCAAGTGCTGGAGCAACTGTCTCGGCCAGATCGGTCAGCAACCTTACGTTCTCCGCGAGGCCGAAGGCGGGGGGCAGGAAGAGCACGACCTCGTCCGCGGCTGCGAGGCCCGGGTCATTGAACACGGCTTCAATCACTTGATCGGGCGTGCCCTGGAAGACAGGCGAGATCTGAGCGCCGACAGGCTGGCTGGGAGGCGCGAGGGCACCTTTGGGACGCGACGCGGCAATTCCGATGGTGCGACGCTCGAGGTCATAGGCAGCGTATTTCTCTCGAAGTTCTGCGGTCGTCCCAACCAGGATGGAGGCGGCGACGGCGACGGGTGGCGGCTCCGTTCCCCAGATCGTGAGCCAGGTGGTACGGAACGTCTCGATGATGCGAGCCTGGTACTGCCCGAAAGTCTCGCCCTCGGCCTGGCCGTGCTGCACGGTTCCCGAGATGAGTCCGATCCCGAGTTCGGCTGCCTGCACGGCCGAGCTGAGGCTGGCTGAACCTTGCCGAATGCGGGAGCGCAGGGTCGGGCTATGCGGCGTTACCCGCAATTCCGCACCTTGCGGAGCACCCTGGCCCGGCGAAACGACAGTATGGAGGACTTCGCCCGCAATCGCCGAGAGGAAGCGTGCCTGGCGCCGTTTGGCTTCCGTCCGGGCATCGGTGTCGACTGTACCGAACACTGCGTCGAACGCCGCGTTGGCACCGGTCGATATGGCAAGTTCAAGCCGGCCATCGATGAGCAAGTCGGTCGTACCGGCCGCTTCGGCAAGCAGGATAGGATCCTGGTAGCGCATCGGGATGACCGCCGATCCCAGGTTGATGTGCTTGGTGTGCTGACCGGCGGCGGCGAAGAACGGAAGCGGCGAGGACAGGTAGTGATCGAAATGTCGCTGATAGGCCCAGCCCGACTGGTAACCCAGCCGCTCGGCTTCCTTGAACAACTCGATCCCGTCGCGCAGACCTTGCGCCGGTCCGGCTTCGTCGTTGAACGACACCCTGGTGTTGAAGCCAAGCCGCTGCTTTGGGCGGAACGACACGGGCAGAGGATTTAGAGGGGCAGCGATGGTCATGCGATCTTTTCCCTGCTGATGATGCGACGGGGTTCCAGGCGTGACACGCGGGCATCCCCGGCAATGCCGGATGGGATCGATTCCAGCAGCGAGCGGGTATAGGGCTGCTGGGGTCTTTCAAAGATGTCGGTGACGATCCCATGTTCGACGATGCGTCCGCACTGCATCACCGAGACGGTGTGGGCGAGTTGGCGAACCAGGGCCAGGTCGTGGGATACGAATACATAGGTCAAGCCAAGCTTGGCCTGCAGCGAAAGCAGCACCTCGACGATATCCGCCTGGACGCTGACGTCGAGCGCGGAAGTGGGCTCATCGAGCACGATCACATCAGGCTTGAGGACCAGCGCTCGGGCGATCGCCACGCGCTGGCGCTGGCCACCTGACAAGGCTTCCGGCTTGCGCAAAAGCAGGTGTTCTCCTAGTCCGACATTGGCCAGCGCTTCGCGGACTCGCTCGGCGCGTTCGTTGGCTGTTCCGATCTTGAACCGGTCGAGCGGTTCGCGCACCAGCTGCTCGACTTTCCAGGTCGGGTCCAGCGAGGTGAACGGATTCTGATAGACGAGCTGAAGGTGGCGCCATACCGCGCGCAGCGACTCGTGCGAACGACCATGGAGCTGCTCGCCGGCGACCGCGATCGTGCCGATGTCGGGTTGTTCGAGCCCAAGCAGCAGCCGGATTGCCGTCGTCTTGCCCGAACCGGATTCGCCGACCAGCGCGTGTGTGGTGCCAGCCTGGACGGCAAACGACACGTCGTTGACGGCCGTCAGAACCTTGCCGTCCACCGTGAACGTCTTGGTGACGCCGCTAACCTCGATCTTCGGTGCCTTGTCGGCCTTGGTCCCGAGGAAACGGAAGGCGGGATCGCGCAGCGCACGGTAGCGGTCCGGGTTGAGCGCCGGGACGTCGGCATGCAACTTCCTAGCATATGCCGAGGCGGGCGCAGAGAAGACAGCCGCAGTGTTGCCGGCTTCCTGAACGACGCCGTCCTTGAGGACCACCAGCGCATCGGCCCGCTCGGCGGCGATCGCCAGGTCGTGGGTGATGAGGAGCAAGCTGATCTCAAGCTCGTGCTGCAACTTGGAAAGCAGGTCGAGGATGCGCTTCTGGATCGTGACGTCGAGCGCCGAGGTCGGCTCGTCCGCGACCAGCAGCAACGGGCGTGGAAGAACGGCAAGGCCGATCAACACGCGCTGCAGCATGCCGCCGGACAGTTGGTGCGGGTAGGAGTCGTATACGCGCTGGGGGTTGTCGAGCCCGACCTGGGCGAAGGTTTCCAGGACGAGCGCCTTGCGGATTGCCGTGTTGGGTTCGTCGATGAGCGCGGCCGCCTCCATCGCCTGGGCGCCGATCGTCCGGACGGGGTTGAGCGAATTGCCGGGGTCTTGCGGCACGAACCCGATCGCACGTCCTCGCAGTGGCCGGAAACGACGTTCCGAGAGCCCCAACACCTCCTGGCCGTTGAACTCGACGCGGCCGGTCGCGCGTCCACCCGTGGGGAGCAGTCGCAACACCGCGCGCGCGATCGTCGATTTGCCCGATCCCGACTCTCCGATGAGGGCGAGGCTCTTGCCGCGGCCGAGTTCAAACCCGACGTTGCTGACGACTTCCTGCGGTCCGTAGGAAACCGACAGCCCGTCGATCCGGAGCAGGGGGGCCGATTGCGGGAGCGCCGATCCGGTGGCGTCAATACGGGCGAAAAGCTCAGTCAGTCTGTCTTGCGAAGCCATCGGCTGATCCTGTTCACAGAAAGGACGGTTGCGATCGTGACGAATGCGGGCGCGTAAACGAGCCACGGCCATTTGAGGTAATCCTTGCCGATCGAGATCAGCAGGCCCCAGTCGGAGGCGGGCGGCGGGTCGCCGTAACCGAGGAAAGCGAGGCTGGCGATCACCAGGATCGAGTCGCCGAACTGCAGCACTGCAAGCGGCAGCACCGAGCGCGACGCGTTCGGCAGCACGTGGCGCCACAGGATGTGCCAGCGCGAGCCACCCAGGAGAAATGAAGACTCGACGAACGTCGCCTGCCGGGTCTTGATGACCTCCGAGCGCATCACCCGGGCGAAGAGAGCCACCGCCGAGACGCCGGTTGCGATGGCGGCGTTGGTGGTGTCGAAGCCGATCGCGGTGACGACGATGACGGCCAGCAGGAATTTTGGAATTGCAAGCAGCACGTCGACCAGGCGGGCAAACAGGGTATCCACCCAGCCGCCGAAGAAGCCGGCGAGCAGGCCGATGAGGCCGCCGGCGACAACGCCGATGACCACGGCGATCAGCGCGCTCGCCACAGAGGAGGCCGTGCCATAGACGACGCGGGTATAGAGGTCGCGACCGAGGTGATCAGTGCCGAACCAGTGCGCCGCACTGGGGCCTAGCAGCTTTTGCGCGGGAACGCCGTTGACCGGGTCATAGCTGGTGAACAGGCTCGGGGCGAGCGACCAGGCGATCGCCAGCGCGACGATCGCCAAAGAAAGCGCGACGACCGGCGGTACGCGCAGCGCCGTCAGCCGCCCGACCGCGGTGACGCGCGAGGTAGAGTAGGTGGAGGCGAGGGTCATGGCGTCACCACCTTGGAAATGCCGACGGAAATTTCGTCGGCTGTGGTTGGACGACGCTCGGGAGCGCCGAGGAGCTTTACGCGCGGGTCGAGCAGCGGGTAGGCAAGATCGGCGATCAGGTTGACGATCACGAAGACCACCGCCGCCAGCGAGACGACCGCCTGAAGCACGGGCAGGTCCTGCGTGCTCACCGACCTTTGCACCAGGCTGCCGAGACCGGTGCGTCCGAACACCGTCTCGGTGATCAGCGAGCCGCCAAGCAGTTCGCCGATGGTCAGCGCGATGACGGTGACGACAGGGAGCGACGACGGCTTGAGCAGGTGCTTGGCGAACAGGCGCATTTGCGAAAGGCCGCGACCGCGCGCGACGGCGGCGTATTCCTGCCCGGACTCATGGTCGAGGTTGGCGATGAGGACTTCGGCGATTTGCGCGGAGATGGGGATGCCGAGCGCGATCGCCGCGAAAAGTGTCGCCCAGAAGCTGTCGGGCTCGATCACGCGAAAGACGCCGAGCTGGAAACCGAAGAGGTGGATCAGCACCAGGCCGATCACGAAGTTGGGCACCGACAGGAACAATGACGGGAAACCTCGCAGCAGGCCTTGGCCGAACCGTTTCGGAAGAAACTGTGTGCCATAGGCGATCACCGCTGCGAGAATAAGTGCTGTGACGAGACCTGCGGAAGCAAGCACCAACGTCGACGGGAGTACCTCGGCAATCAGGGTCGTCACAGGCCGATTGGTCCGCATCGACAGGCCCAGATCGCCGGTCACGAAGCCGGAAAAGGATGTCCATAGCTGCACCGGGATCGGCTTATCCAGGCCTTGGGCGGCGATGATCTCCTTGATCTCCTCCTGCGTGAACCCGTTTTGAGGATTGTTCAGGACATTGGTTATCGGGTCGCCGGGCAGGATGCTGACGACGACGAAGGTGAAGACATAAGCCAGCAGGATCACGACGATCGCCTGCACGAGGCGCTTTGCGGCGTAGTTGAGGTAAGCTTTGCTCATGCCTGTCACCTTCTTGCGTTGTCCGGTTGAATTGCGGGACTATTCGCTTTTCGTGGCCGTGTAGTAGCTGGCGTAGGCAACGCCGTTGTAGATCTCGCCCTTGAGCTTGGGAGACTGCACGTAGATGCGTTGGACGATTTGCGTGCGCGGGATGAAGTAGCCCTGGTCGAGGATGTACTTCTGCAACTCGTCCAGGAGCGGTTTGCGGCTTTCGGTGGAACCAGCGCTGGCGATCTTGTCGCGTAGCTCGTTGAGCGTCTTGTCGCTCTCGTCGAGGGCGAACCAGTTCTCGCCGTTGTTGGCGTTCGTCAGGATGCTGGCGACGGTGCCTGCGTCGATGAAGCTGCGCGTCACTTCGTAAGCTGGTACAGCCGGACCGCCGTATTTGACCTTTTGGCCGAAGGTGACGACATCGTAGGCACGGATAGCGACTTTCCAGCCGATCTTGCCGAGTTGCTGGGCGATGAGTTCGTCGACCGATTTCGACGTTGCGAGGTAGGGGTTGGAATGCAGCGTCAGCACGAGCGGCTCGCCGTTCTTCGTCCGGATGCCGTCGGCGCCCTTGACCCAACCGGCCTCATCCAGAAGCTTCTCGGCCTTTTCGGGGTTGTAGGCCAAGAGGTCGCTTTGGTCGGTCGCTCCCGGCACGTTGCTCTGGATGAACGATGTCGCGAGCTTCCAATCGGGCGTGTAGACAGTGTCGATGATCTCCTGGCGATTGATACCGGCCTGGAGGGCCTGGCGTACTTTCAGGTCATTGTAAGGCGCGAGTTTGGTGTTGATCGCCCAGCCGTTCACGAAGCCGAGATAGCGTGGTGTCGCGGTGGTGAAGCCCTCTGCCTTGAGAGACTCCAGCTCCTGCGGCGAAGCGTTGTAAGCGACGTCGGCTTGGCCGGACTGCACAGCGGCAACGCGAAGCGAGGGCTCGGACACCAGCTTGTAGGTAATTGTGTCGAGATAGGCTGGACCGGTGTGGCCGACCGCCGCCGGACCCCAGTTGTAATCCTTGCGCTTGACCAGCTTGACGAAGTCGCCCTCCTTCCAGGATTCAACCACGTACGGGCCGCTTCCGGAAGTCTTGCTGAGGTCGGCCTGCTGGGCGGCGGGCTGCGCGAGGGTCTTCGGGGAGATGAGGATCGAGCCGTGATAACCGAGGGTCGGGATGAAGCCGAGTGTCGGCTTCTTGAAGAAGACCTTCACCGTGGCCGCGTCGATTGCTTCGGCGTGGTCGTAGGTCTTCGGAAAGAGCCCAATCGGGTTGATACCGTCACTCTTGCGGCCGGCGTACCAGATATCGAGGTTGGCGACGACGGCCGACGCATCGAGCGCGGTGCCGTCGGAGAAAGTCACGCCGCTCTTCAGGTGCAGGGTGAACTCGGTGGCGGTGTCGTTCTGCTCCCACTTCTCCGCGATCCAGGGGCTGACCTTGCCGTCAGCGTCGACGTAGAGGAGCTTGTCGGCCACGTGGCCCCAGATGTGGCCTTGGAAGCTGGAGATCGCGCTGTTGTTCGGGATCCAGGTGTCACCCAGCGAGTCGATCAGGAAAGTGATCTCACCGCCATTGCCGTCAGCGCTCTGAGCCGAAGTGAAGCCTGCCGTTGCCACCAAAAGTGCAGTCGCCGCCACGGACGTCGTTATCAGCAGACGGCGCCGGGAAAGAGAGAGCAACGTAGAACGTTCGGTCATGAGCAAATCCTGATGGTTCGGGTTGTGTTCGATAGGGTTGCGGCGCGGGCTGTTGCCGTTCCGCACATACATTTTGATCCTGGTGTCGCTGCATCAGGCGTACGGCATCATCCGCCGGCAGACCTATCGACCGGCGAAGGCGCTCGCCCTGACCGCGAGATGATTATGACTGGGTTAAGCAGCCTGATGAGTGTCGCGGCGCGGCCGCAAGTCTCACTTTCTGATCGCTATTTGCCTCTCGGCATGGGATGCGTTCCTCAGTTTCTTTGACAAAATTCATGAGGGACAGCCTAGGCAATGCGCATCGACCTAGAAAGACTGGTTATTCTTTTTCTATAGTTTTTGTAGATTTTTTTGTTTCGTTTCCGGTCTCGGTAGGGATCAGCTTTTTGCGGTGTGTGGAGATCCTTAACGCGGCACGTTTTTCAACAAGAGGGCGCGTTTGGATCGAGGATTTCCAGCCCTTGTTGTTCAGTGACCCCAGGAGGCAACGGCCTCTATAGGCAGGGTTCGCCGGGCGGCAGGTGCCATCGGGGATTCACTTTGGATCGGCGATCCTGCCGGGCTCGGCAGCGCCCTCCACGAATTTCATCGTCTCGAATATCCGCACAGGGGGAAGCTCGCCGACGAAACGTTCTACCTCCACTCTGGTGAGCTGCCCGGTCGACGCCTGGGCGAGCTGGGAGGTTCCGACGTCGCGGGTAAGGATATTCGGATTGCCGTGCACGCACATGGCCTTGTCGGCGGCCGCATCGTCCGGTTCGAACCACGCGCCCGTCGCAAGCTGCATCACGCTCTCTCGCACGCCTTCGCTGATCACCGCTGCCGCAAGGCAACTGCCGCGCGCGTTGAACAGCCTGACAATATCGCCATCCGAGATGCCGCGCTCGGCCGCGTCAACCGGGTTGATGCGAACGGGTTCCCGGCCTTTTATCTTGGTGGAACGGCTGAAATCGCCGTAGTCCAGCTGACTGTGCAGCCGCTGATGCGGCTGGTTGCAGACCAGATGGAGTGGGAAGCGGCTTTCATCCCCCTCTGTCTCTGCCCTGGGCGGATACCATCGCGGATGGCCGCGGCAATCGTCATAGCCGAAGCTTTCGACCGTCTCGGAAAAGATCTCGATCTTTCCGGATGGCGTCTGTAGCGGAGATCCAGACGGATCGTCTCGAAAGGCGCGCGCTGGTCCGCCATCGTTGGGCTTGAGCGGCAGGCGCATCTCTCCACGCTCCCAGAACGCCTCGAAGGCGGGAGCCTGGTGCCCGGCGGCGGCAAGCGCCTTTTGCGTCGTCTCGAAAAGAAAGGCGAGCCATTCCTTGCTGGTCCGGTTTTCGGTAAACTCTTCGATCTTGCCGAGACGGCGCGCTATCTCGGAGAAGATCTCATAATCGTCCCGTGCTTCGCCGACCGGCTCGATCAGCTTCTTCATGGCGACCATCAGCGGATCGCGGTCCGCCGCACCGATATCGTCACGCTCGATCGTGGTCGTCGCCGGCAGCACGATGTCCGCATGACGCGCCGACGACGTCCAAGCCGTCTCGTGAACGATGATGGTCTCCGGTCTCTTGAACGCCGCCCGCAGCCTGTTGATATCCTGATGGTGATGGAACGGGTTGCCTCCCGCCCAATAGACGAGGCGGATGTCAGGATAACGCATCGCCTGGCCGTTATAGTGAAACTCGTCACCCGGATTGAGGAGCATGTCGGCGATACGCGCGACGGGAATGAAATCCGCCACAGGATTTTTGAACTGGCTGAGGGTCGGCAGCGGAACGCCAAGTTGACCCTTACCGATATTCCCCAATGCGCCGAGGGAATAGGCATAGCCGCCGCCATCCAGTCCCATCTGCCCGAGCATTGCTGCCAGCACGACGCCCATCCAGACAGGTTGCTCGCCATGGTCGGCTCGCTGCAGCGAATGGCTGACGGTAATCAACGTCCTGGCGCCTGCCATGGTTCGCGCTAGATCCCGGATGGTTTCGACGCCGATTCCGCAAATGTGGGACGCCCATTCTGGGCTCTTTTCGACGCCATCGCTGCGGCCAAGCAGGTAGGCCTCGAAACGCTCGTAGCCAACGGTATAGCGGTCGAGAAATCCGCGGTCGTGCAGTACCTCACTGACGAGCGCATATGCAAGGCCGAGCATCAGCGCGACATCCGTGCCCGGTATGATCGGCAGCCATTGTGCATTCAGTTCGGCTGGAAAATCGTCCTTCAGCGGGCTGACGAGGACAAAGCGCGCGCCGCGCTCGCTCGCGCCGTTCAGCGTCTGGCGCACAATATGCGCGCTGATGCCGCCGCCATGCACGTCCGTGTTCTTGAGCGCCATTCCGCCGAAGGCGACAACCAGTTCGCTGCTCCGCTCGATGGCATCCCAGGTGACGCTCTTGCGGTCGAAATGGTCGTATGGTCCCAATACATGCGGGAGGATGACCATGGCAGCGCCGGAGCTGTAGGTGTTGACGGAACTGACGTAACCACCCAGCACGTTGAGAAACCGATGGATCTGGCTTTGCGCATGGTGGAAGCGTCCGGCACTCGACCAGCCGTAGGATCCCCCGAACACGGCCTCCGGACCAAAGTTTCCGTAAACGCGCTGCAGCTCTTTTGCGACAAGGTCGGCTGCGCGCGGCCAGCTGACCTCGACATAGTCGTCGGCTCCGCGATTCTGCGCGTGATCCGGCGTGCCTTCGAGCCAGCCGCGCCTGATCGCCGGCCGCCTGATACGCATAGGGCTATGGGCGATCGCCGGAATGTTGCCCAGTAATGGCGATGGATGCGGATCGCCGGGATGAGGCCGGATCTCAAGACCTCTGTTTTCGTATCGGCCTGAAAACGCGCCCCAATGGGAGCTGTGGGTCTTGAACCTGTTCATTTGACAGTATCCTCGGCGATCAGGCCCTTTTCAGACTGGCCAGTAAAACCTGTTCCGGAAGGATTTTTCCCGGATTCATGATGCCTTTCGGATCGATGGCATTCTTGATGACGGCCATGAGGACGCAAAACAGGGCCGCCGTCTCGGAGCGGTCAGCCATGTTTTTGCGATGGATCAGGCGATGAGTTTTTCGCCCTTCATGTGACGCTCGAGGAAGGGCAGGCTGTCCTGCCCCCAGTAAAGTTCGCCGTCATAGCGGAAGGTCGGAAGCCCGAAGACGCCGGCGCCCCTGGCCGTCTCATAATTTGCTTTCCAGGCGGATTGCACAGTTTCGCCCTGGGCACGTATTTCCAAAGCCGCGCCATCGAAACCCGCGGCATCGGCGATCGCACGACGGACCTCTGCGTCACCGATATTTTCTCCGCGCAACCAGAAGGCCTCCTGCAGCGCTTTCGTCAGCCTGAGCCAGTCTTCGCCCGCATCGATGGCGGCAAGGACAAGGAAGCCGGCGGGCGTTGGATCCGACAAGGCTGCACGGTTTTCGAAGTTCAACGTTTTGCCCCGGATGGCCGCCCAACGCTTGAGATCCTTCGTCCAATAAGCGCGACGGGCCTCCGGCCGGTTGCGAGAATAGATCGCGCCGTTATCCTCGATCAGGGGGATGACATACGGGCGGATCGTTGCGTTCTGTTCGGACGCCAGTGCCGCGAATGGGTCCAAACCGATGAAAGCCCATGGCGAGCCGATGCCGAAGAAATAGTCAATGATCTTTGTCATTATTCTGGTGCTCTCAAGATGTCCGGTCGTGTGGGATCGCGGCGTCGAAGACGGAAAGTGCGCAGTCTCGGGCGACGAGAACCGCTGTCGGGTCACGTCCCACTGCCACCGTCGCAAGCGCGCCTTCATAAAGAAGCGATAGATGCGCGGCCGTCTGGTCAAGGCCGAGCCCGGCCTTGGATATGACGGCGCGGAAGATGTCGCCTACGGCTTTCTTATGTGTGCGAGCGACCGTCACGACGCGTTCGGAATCGCCATGCTCGGCTACCGCAAGAGCAAATGCGCAGCCCCGGAACTCCGGGCTGTCGGCCTTTTCATACAGGCGCTCGAAAATAACTCTGACCTGGTCTCTCGGAGCACCCGTCGCGTCCAAGGCCTCCCGCAAGGAGCGAATAACACGTTCGTGGCGATCCTGGAGATAGGCTGCAACAAGATGATCTTTGGACGGGAAGTGTCGATAGAGCGTTGCCTTTGCAACTTTCGCTTCTTCGATAATGCGATCTATCCCAACAGCCCGAATACCTTCGCTGTAAAATAGCCCGCCGGCTGCGGCGAGGATCTGTTCTGATATTGGTTCTCTCATTGGATCGCTTCAGGTTGGTGGTTGCATCGTTGAACAATTGGAAGGCGACACATCAGGTCGCTGCGGCGAGACCGGTGTTGCTGCCCTGATCGGGTCTGTCGACAAGTGATTGAATCGCGTCAAGCGCCAGTGCTTTCGTGAAGCCGCCCTGATGCTCCAATCTGCCAGCAAGATTCTGGACAACCTCATTGTAGGGTGTCGGAATATTGTGCAAACGACCCAGCAAGACGATTTCGCCGTTGAGAAAATCGACTTCACTCGAAGCGCCTCTGGTAAAACTCTGCCAAGTCGATTGTTGACCGGGATGGATGCCACTGTCCTGAGCTATGCGCCACCCTGAAAGATCTGTGGTCCGCTCCGAGGGTGAGGCGAGGTTATAACCGGCAGCCTCAAGAGCTTGACGAGCTTCATTGACCAGCGCATCGGCGATTGAGACGCGGAGATCCTCGGCCCCAACGAACAATTCCAAGACGTTTCTGACGTTGTGAAGAAGTTTGGCTGATTTCCAACGGCGGATATCATTGCTGGTTTCCGCCAGATAATTTGCGCGGGTGAGGTCCGCCGCAATCTGCTCGGCTGTTTCATCAAAACCCGACGGGAAACGCCCTATGGTGACCACGCCGACCTGCGGATCACCCGCCACCGCAACGGAGCCGGTCTCGGTAAACCGTGCAGGCGTCAGAATACTGGCTCCGTAAACCCTGGCGAAAGTTCTGAGCGCCATCGCTTCTGTCGCCAAGCCATTTTGAAAGGTGACGATGGCGAGACTGGCAGCCGTTGCCCCCGCTGAATCCGACACTTGACGCCATGACCAGGAGGCCAGGGAGCTTGCCGCGTCCTGAGTTTTGACCGTTAACAACAGGATATCATCGAGGGCCAATTTGGGCGGGTCGCTGAGGTCGAAAGCGTTAAGCCCGATCTGTCGCTTGCCAGAGGGACGTTGGTAGCTCAGACCATACTTCTTTATATGACCGATCTGTGCGCCGCGTCCGACGAGCGCATATGTGATGCCGGAAAGTTCGAACTGCGCAGCGAGGCTCGCACCAACCGCGCCTGCCCCCACGATAACGTATCGTGTCATCTCTCTTCCCAAATCTGATTTATGACCAATGCGGACTAGCGTGTGGCGTCAGCCAGGAGGTCGACAAGCCCACGTTTGAAACATAGGCATGTAAATGGACCGAAGAAAGACAGGTCGTTCTCTTTCTCTCCTGCTTTCGTAGAAAATAGTTTGGAATCTGGACGTTTTACGGCCACCTTGATCTCTGCCGACCGAGCTGGTCGAGGAGCCGAGGGGGAAGGTCCGGGGACTCCGTAGCCTAACGGTTCTCCTGCGATCTGGAGGCCGGAGAACCGGCGGGGCGCGCGTTTCGATCGGGCGCTAGACGAGCGAGTCTACGACGCCGCCATCGACTCTCAGTGCCGCGCCGGTCGTCGCGGACGCCTGGAGGGACGCGACGTAGACCACCATGTTCGCAACCTCCTCGACGGTTGCCGGCCGCTCGATGATGGAGGTCGGACGATGCGTCTTGACGAAGTCGATGCCGGCTTGCTCGAAGGACCGCTCGGCGGTGACATGCCCCTTGAGCATCTCGGCGGCGCCTTCGGACATGGTCGGGCCCGGTAGCACCGAGTTCACCGTCACTCCCGTGCCAGCCATGCGCTTGGCGAGACCGCGTGCAACTGCAACGTCGGCGGTCTTGCTGACGCCGTAGTGGATCATCTCGACAGGGATATTGAAGGCGGATTCCGAACCGAGGAAGATGAAGCGCCCCCACGATTTGGCAGCCATTTTCGGAAGGTAGGCGCGCGCCAGGCGCACGCCTGCCATGACGTTGACCTGCCAATGGCGGTCCCAGATCGCATCGTCGGTCTCGAAGAAGTCCAGGGGCAGAAAAATGCCGAGGTTGCTGACGACGATGTCCGGCTCGGGTTCGGCCCGGATCATCGCGTCGCACCCCTCGGCGCCGGCGAGGTCGAGCGCATGACCGCGCGCAGGGCCGCCGAGGCGCGCCACCGCCGCATCGACCTTTTGCTGGCTGCGGCCGTTGATAATTACCGCTGCGCCCGCCTCATGGAGGCCGCGGGCAATGGCAAATCCGATGCCTTCGGTGGATCCTGTAACCAGCGCGACTTTACCTGAAAGGTCGATGTTCAACTTGCTTCTCCTGGAAGGTTGGCCGGGCGGCGCGTGCATCGCGCCGCCACCAGCGGGTTGGACGGAGCCGGCGCTTCGGACCCGGTGAAGCCAATGTCCTGTCCTCGATGCCGGAGCGGCTTACGCCGCCGCGTTCAGCGTATTGAAGGCGGCCCGGTGCGACGTGACGAAGTCCTGAACGGTCATCGGTGGCACGCCCGTCACTTCGGCGATGATCTTGTCTGCGCCCGAGAAGATGCCGTTCTGATAGTCGAGGGCGATCGCGCAGAAATGCTGGATCAAAAATTCCGGCAGGCCGAACTTTTCCAGCCGATCGCGATAGGCGGGGATGGTCAGCGGCTGGTAGCTGATCTTGCGGCCGAGCACCTCGCTGATGGCTGCGGCGATGCCCGGCTGGTCAAGCTCGGTCGGCCCATGAAGCCTGTAGGTCTTGCCGATATGGGCGGCCGGTTCCGCCAGAAGCGTGGCGATCAGGCGGGCTTGATCCTCGGCGGCGATCGGCGCATGACGGCCAGCGCCGTATGGCAGATCGATGATTCTCTGCTCGACGATCGTCTTGCGCGCAAACGGGTAAAGCAGCCATTGCGAGAAGAAGGTCGGTCGCAGGTGGATGGTGGGGACGCCCGACCAGTCGAAGATCCGCTCGGCGATCCAGTGATCGCGCGCCGCATGGCTCTTGGAGTCCTCGCGCGCCGAGATCTGCGACATGTTGATCACGGCTTTAAGCCCGGCGCGTTTGGCTGCATCGGCGAAGTATGCGGTCGTCTGGATGATGCCCGGACGGACGGGATAGCAGAAATACGCGGAGGTGGCGCCTGCGGCGGCGCGGATCACGTCGTCATGTTCGAAGAGATCGCCGACCACGACCTCCGCGCCTTCGCTGCGAAGCGCGTCGGCGCGCTCGTCTTGCCTGTGGACCATCGCGCGGACGGCGTGGCCCTTCTCGAGCAGGCGCTGGACGGTGTAGCGGCCGGTCTCACCGGTGGCGCCGGTAACGAGGAACGTGTCGGTCATTTTCATCTCCTTGTGTTTGGCTGCATCATAAAATGTGTAATTACACACTTTTCGGTAAAAAAAGGGGAGCTACCCGCCGAGGTTCAGCTCCAGAATTTCATCGCGCATGCGCACGGCGCGGTCCTGTCCAACCTCCCGCTCAAACGCGGCCTGGGCGTTTTCCCAAAGGGGGACTGCCTCCGATACCTTCGCGACGCCGGAAGGGGAGAGGGTGACATCGAAGGCGCGGCCGCTGGTTCTGCCGGCGACAACCCATCCGGCTGCCTGCAGCGGCTTCAGCGCGCGGACCAGAGTCGTGCGCTCCATGCTCAGCATTTCGGCCAGACTGGTGATCTTGAGGCTCTGGTAGGCTTCCAGCAGTGACAGAATCGAGAACTGCGAGACCGACAGTCCGGCAGGCGCCAGATGATTGTCGTAAAGACGGCTCAGATGCCGCGCGTTCTGGCGGGCGGCGAGGGCGTAACAGAGATGGGGACCAGTGGGTGTCGGCATGGGGTACATCTAAATGTGCAATTGCACAGTGTCAAGTCTCGCACCGGCCTCGATCTGGAAGCGGTGGGGGTCATCGAGCGCGACGAGACCGGGCTCGTGCAGCGGGTGACGATGACATTTTCGCCTTTGGACGCCGCGGTGTCACTGTCGGCAGAACTGGGCGGCATCGTCGGGGAGGAGTTTGGTGACGATCTCTTTTACGACGCGTCGATGAACGAGATCGCGGCGTCCTGATCGCCAGACCCGCATTCGATCGTACGCAAAGGCCGGCGGCCGGGCTACGGCCGGCCCCCGGCCTTTGCACGCCATCAGCCGCGAAGGAACGCCAGCAGGTCGGCGTTCAAGCGGTCCTTGTCGACGTGCAGCAGACCATGCGAGCCGCCTTCGTAGACAATGAACTTGGCATGTGGAACGAGCCCCGCGGTCAACTTCGCGGAGATTTCCAGCGGCACGATCTGGTCGTCGCTGCCGTGGACCACCAGCGCGGGAACGGTGATCTTCCTGAGGTCATCGCGGAAATCGGTTTCCGAAAACGCCCCGAGCGCATGGTAGGCGGCTAGCAAGCCGGTTACCTGTCCCTGCCGCCAGTAGCTCTCCCGTAGGCCTTCCGAGACATGCGCCCCCGGACGATTGAAGCTGTAGTACGGCATGGTGACGTCGAGATTCCACTGTGACCGGTTTGCCTGCACGGCGGCGCGGAACGTATCGAACAGCTCTTTGGGAGCACCGTTCGGATTGGTCGCAGTCTTCAGCAGGAAGGGTGTCACCGAGGAGACGAAGGCGACCTTGGCGACCCGGCTTTGGCCGTGACGCGCGACATAGCGTGCGACCTCGCCACCGCCCATCGAATGGCCGACGAAGGTTGCCTCGCGCAGATCGAGCGCCTCGACCAGTTGCGCCAGATCGTCGGCGAAGGTGTCGTAGTCGTAACCGCCGGACGGCTGGCTCGACCGGCCAAAGCCCCGACGGTCATGGGCGATGACGCGATAGCCGTTCTGCAACAGGAAGAACATCTGGTCTTCCCAGGCGTCGGACGAGAGTGGATAGCCATGGCTGAACACCACGACCGGACCGGTGCCCCAGTCCTTGAAGTAGAGGCTGGTGCCGTCTTTCGTGACCAGGCGGTCGCCTGTGGGCTTCCCGGTATGGATTGACGCGGGCGTTTTTGCTGCCGCCGAGTTCGCGCTGGCACCGGCCGCCGCCAGTCCGACGCCGGCGACGGCGACCCCTTTCAGCAGGTTGCGCCGGGAAGCGCTGTCGGGTGTTGAAACCGTAGACATGAGGAAACTCCGTGAGAATTATGCCGCATGGGCGGCGCGATTGGCGACTGTGGTTGGGCGTCGGTGCGGTGTTCGCATCGCTTTTCGTGCGGGGGATTAGAAGCCGAGCCTCCGCAGATCCTCCGCGACGAACATCTGGCCGCTGCGATTCTTGACGCTCGGCAGTTCGGAGACTTTTGCGCGCCAGGACTTCAGCGCGGAATGATCTTCAGGGATGGCAATGCCGGCGGCGTCCGCGAACATCAGCCCGGCAAACACCGTGATGTCGGCCATCGAGAATGTATCGCCGGCGACGAACGAACGGTCCTGCAGCACCGTGTCGAAATACCTCATTCCGGCTAGCGCCTTATCGCGCTGGCGGTTGCCCCAGTCCTGACGGCCGGCCCATTCCGGGCTCTTGAATACTTGCAGCTCGGCGCCGAGGCCGGGCGTCGCATGATGGAAGTAGTTGCCGACCGCATCGAGTAGCTCGGTCTCGGCCCGCTTCTGCATCATGTGGATGACGGCCTTTTCCTTCGGCGTCTTGCCGGTGAGCCGTGGATCGCCGTTGAGATTGTCGAGATATTCGGTGATGGCGGTGGACTCACTGATGTAGGTGCCATCGTCGAGCTGGAGAACCGGCAGGACGCCAGACGGGTTCTTTTCGAGGAAGGCCGGCTGCTTATGTTCGGCGCCGATGAGGTCGACGGAGACGAACTCGACCTGCGGTTCGAACCCCTTCTCGGCGAGCACGATGCGGATACGGGCCGGATTTGGAAAGCCAGGGCGATCGAAGATTTTCATGAGAGACTCCTTTGTCTGTCTATCGATAGATAGATTACGATCCACAGATATCTCTTCCCTTTTCGGTCGTCAACAACTATCTATCGAGTGATAGGTGTGGACCGATGATGGCAAAAACCAAAACGGATATGCGCGAGGCGGTCATGACCGCCGCAAAAGCGACGGTGCAGTCGCATGGCTACAATGCGCTGAGCTTTCGTGAACTCGCGAAAGAGGTCGGGATCAAAAGCGCCAGCGTGCACTATCATTTTCCGACCAAGGGCGATCTCGGCGCCGCGCTGGCGCGTCGCTATACGGAGGAGGGCGCAGCCTACCTGGCGGAGCTGCTGGCCACTTCCAACGATGCGAGTTGGTGTATGGACAGATACGCGGCGATCTTTCGCGCTGCCCTGGCCAGCGATAATCGCATGTGCCTGTGCGGCATTATGAGCGCGGAACTCGACGACCTTCCTGCCGAGGTCAGAACCGAGGTGGACAAATTCGCCGCGATGAATGTCGGCTGGCTGACTAAGGTGCTCTCAAGGGCAAAGCCTTCGGCAAGCGAGCAAGATCTGCGGGAGCACGCCATGGCGATCTTCGCAGCCATCGAGGGGGGGCAATTGGTCGCGCGCGGCTGCCAGGATATCGGCATCTACGACCGGACGATCCGGGCATATCGGACCACGGGTCTGATCCCGTAATTGGCCGGCGGCTCTAATGGGAGTGGCAGTTGGAAGACGGTTGCAATTTGTTGCAGTTCAAAAAGCGTCATTCCAAACCAATTCGAAGAGTTGCTAGGTGATATCAATTTCCATATATTGATAGCATGACCATCAGCGTTAAGGGAGTGCAATCAATGGCAGCAGTTACAATACGCAATTTGTCTGACGAGACACATCGTGCTTTGAGAGTGAGGGCAGCTCATCACGGCCGCAGTACCGAAGCAGAAATCCGTGACATCCTAGAAACAGCGGTACGGCCAGCTGAACGCGTGATGTTGGGCTCGTTGCTAGCATCAATCGGACGCGAGGCAGGGCTTTCGAACGACGACGTGGATAATCTGCAGCTCGTCCGAGACAAAACGCCTGCGGAACCTATGAGTTTCGAATGATCCTGATCGATACCAACGTCATCTCGGAGCCATGGAAACCCACACCCGATAATCAGGTGCTGGCGTGGATCGATGCCCAAGCAGTGGAAACGCTGTTCGTTTCAGCGATTACAGTGGCTGAGTTACGGTTCGGCATTGCCGCGATGCCTAGCGGAAGGCGAAAGACCGTCCTCGACGATCGACTAGAACAGGAAGTTCTGCCTCTATTTTCAGGACGCGTTCTATCCTTCGACATGGCTGCATCACAGAGCTATTCGGAATTAATGGCGCGAGCACGCGCAGCAGGTCGGGCAATCGGTAAAGCAGATGCCTATATTGCCGCAACTGCCGCGGCGAACGGATTTATTGTCGCTACCCGCGACTCTAGTCCCTTCGAAGCCGCAGGGCTTAAGGTTATCAACCCTTGGTACGCACCAACGTAGCAGCGCCAAAGCGTCAGATGATTGCCGAGCGATCCCGTAAATCAACTACAGACTGCATCTGCAACAACGCGGGATCGTCAGCCCGATCCCCATCAAGACCGGCAGGTTGACAGTCGTCGCGGTCCGCAGTTGGGCGCTCGCACGACAGAACGCCTCCGTTGGCAATTTAACCGCACGGGACGTTACGCCCCAATCTACGTGCAACCTGTTCGGGAGTGTCGAAGGCGTGGATTTTTGTCGATTAAAAGATGACTAAAATAGTCATTTTAAGTTGACAAGGCTAATTTCGCTGCATAGGTTCCGCCCGCGCCCGTGGCGTAGGGACCAAGCAATGGCACGCGTTTTTTTGAATGTTTCTAATAATGTATCGCGAATTTATAGAGATAGCCTATTTTTAACGAAGGGCCGCAACATGACGGCGACCCTGAAGTATCGGTGGTAAGGCATGGCGGCGGAGACGAGCGGAGCGCTCCAGCCCGCGACGTTGATCGCTGATCATCCCGTCGCCCACCAGGCCGTCGACCTCGACGGCCTGGTGGGCGACGGCCCATTCTCCTATTGCCGCGGCAAGCTGCTCAGTTCCCCGCCGCAGACTGGCATTGTCATTCCCTGCAGGCATCTTTGCGACCGGGCGATCTTCGACGAGATCACTGGCCGATATGCGCAAAAATTTAAGGGCAGCGACCGCCGCGCGATCGTCTCCATGTGGACGCTCTATTATTTCAGCATGCTGACGATCGCGCCCAGCGTCCACATGTTCGTGCACCGCATCGGGCTGCCGCTGGAGATCGACGGGCTTTCGCTCGTCTGCAACGAGCATACGGGTGAGCCGGAAGCATTCGTGATGTCCGGAAGGCCCGACGTTGCCACCGATCCAACTGCTAAGCTTCATCGGCTGATGCGCGGCCACGCCGAGCCTATCATCGCGGCGATCGCCGCCAATGCAGGGGTTGCTCCGAAGCTTCTCTGGAACAATGTTGCGGCATATCTCTCCTGGATCCTCAAGGAAGTCGCCCATCGTCACGAGCCCAGCCTCGTCGAAGGCGGCCTGGCGCTGCTTGAAGAGCCCGCATGGCCGTGCGGCCGGCGCAATCCGATGTTCGGCATGATCCGCATTGCGCGCCAGCAGTGCGGCCTTGAGTTCGCCCGTCGGAAGGTTTGCTGCCTGCGCTACAATCTGCCGGGCGTGGGCGGCTGCGGCGAAGCCTGTCCGCTACCGGACGGGCGCCATTAAATCAGATACCGGCTGCTGCTTGCCGAGACGGTCGCCCCTGTCATGAAACACTCTGTCGAGACCAGTCGTAGTCGAGCAAGACAACCTGCCATCCCTAGCGGTGGCGGGTGCGCGGTATCGGACGGCCTGCTGTCGTCCTGAAATAGGCTGATAGAAATGCCGGGAAACTCGGATTGAGAGCAAGCAGCCAGCGCGACGACGTGCTGGCTGCCGCTTTCGACCAGATGGTGATGCCATCGCCGATCGCGGTCGCCGCCGACCATGACAGGGATGCCATCCTTCCAGGAAAAGGTGACGTTGCGGGGGATCCTCGCGCAGCCCGACGCCGAGTGCCTTAGCCGCACGCGCGCGTTCGCGCGCAGGCAATTCCATCAGCCAGCGCCGTTCGTCTGCACTGCAATAGTTATCCAACGCCGCCTCCTCGATCTCGACGTCGGCGCGTTCGCAGTCTATTCCCAGGTGATCACATGCTGAAGCGACAGCGACCGCCACAAGCCCGTCGGCATTGGCGAGGCTGAACTGCAGCCTGTCATCTCCCTCAAGTCTTAGCTTGCCGTGCTTGTCTGGAGACAATGGGAGCTTGCTCGGCGATATCCCGGTTTGCACGCTCAACAGTTGCCGATATACCGGCCGGCAATGAAAGAGGCCCGGTCTCGTTCAAACCGATAGGTCGCGGCGCGCCCCCGTTCATCCGGTGAAAGCGACTGCATCCAGCGGTTCCCGTCGCCTTCGTCCTTGGAATACTGCCAGAGCGCGATTTCAATGCCGGCAGGTTGGTTTTCAGATTGCTGCATGGACCCAGTATGTGTTCCGTGGACCGATTGGCAAGCCTGCAGATGCTTGCCGATCTCGCAGACGGCAGGACTGGTTCTCCATGGCGAAGATGACCAGATCGTGCCGATCTCAATGTCCAAAGCCGGGTCAATGTCGACCGATCCATTTCTTGTTATCGAGACCCGATGGCGCTGATATTTGCGCTCGCCATGGATGCTATTTCCTTTGATTTCCAGGAACTCTAAGTCGCATGGCGTTTAATTGATCGCGGAAGTATGGACCCACTCAGAAGATCTCGGAAAATAGAGCGGGACCATTGTTTAGTTAATACTAAATTATTGAATCTGGTGCGAGATCTTGCATCAGCCGGCACACCGGTCGTCCCAGTAGCTTCGAGGAGACCCGCATGAAACGCCCGAGTATCAAGCAAGCCCTGATCTTAAAGCTGTCGATCATCAGTCTGTTCATGGTTGGCCTGTCCTATGTTTCGCTGAGCACGATTTCGACACTTCGTGCCAATACCGAGCAGATCGGGACCTTCTGGATGCAGCGGCTTGTGACGGCTCGCGAGATCAAGGACGACTTCCTCGGTCTGAAACTCGTCTATGGGCAATACCTTCTCGTGGACACAGCGGAGCAAAAGAAGGCCGGACAGCAAGAGATCGACGCTGCTGGCGTTGCGCTGGACACGGTTGTCGGCGAATACGAAAAAGGCGTCCGCACGGAGCGGGGGCGCGAACTGATCAACCAGATCAAGCCGGAACTCGCCAAATATCGCGCGCTGGCAGAGCAAATGACCGCGTTTGAAAATGACGGGAAGACGCCTGAAGCAATCCGCCTCTTCAAGGAAAATATGGAGCCGCAAGCCGAGCTGGTGAACAAGGCGGTGGCGGATCTGGTCGCTTTCATTCTCAACCAGGCCGAAGGCTTTGTGACCGCGAGCGGTGATACCGCACAATCCGCTTTCCTGCTGACGGCCGCGATCGCAGCGCTGGCCGTGCTTCTTGCCATAGCCGGCATCTTCTTTGCGATATCGGGCATCGCCAACCCAATCCGAAGCATCGCTTCCGCCATGAGGCGCCTGTCGGATGGCGATCTTGACAGTGATATTCCCTATGCCGGTCGCGCCGATGAAGTCGGCGAAATGGCCGGTGCGGTTGAAATCTTTCGTCAGAATGCCCTCAACGTCGTCAGGCTCGAGAAGGAAGCGGCTGAATCCCGCAGCGAGAGCGAGGCAGCGCGCGCCGCAGCCCAGCAGCGCACCGAACGCGAGGCGGAACAATTGCGCTTCGCGACCACGACATTGGGCGAAGGTCTCCGGCGGCTTGCAGCAGGCGACATATCCTTCCAGCTTTCAGAACAATTTGCGGCTGAATATGAAGCCTTGCGCGAAGACTTCAACGCCTCGCTCCGGCAATTGGGCGCTACGATCGGCGCAGTGCTCGAGACGGTGCATAGCATCGATAATGGTACCGGTGAGATTGCATCTGCCGCGCAGGATCTTTCCAAGCGTACCGAACAACAAGCAGCTTCTCTCGAGGAGACGGCAGCAGCCCTGGACGAGATCACGTCCAATGTAACGATGGCGACCAAACGCACCGACGAAGCGCGCAATGTCGCCAAAGAAGCCGATATCAGCGCTCAGCGGTCGGCAACTGTCGTCTCGGAGGCCGAAGGGGCGATGCGACGCATCGAGGACAGTTCACAGCAGATTTCAAATATCATTGGTGCAATTGATGAAATCGCCTTTCAGACGAACCTCTTGGCGTTGAACGCCGGCGTTGAGGCTGCCCGTGCGGGTGAGGCGGGCAAGGGTTTTGCCGTTGTCGCCCAGGAAGTCCGCGAGCTTGCCCAGCGCGCCGCTCAAGCGGCCAAGGAGATCAAGGGCTTTATTCAAAAGTCGTCAACTGACGTGCAAAATGGCGTGAAACTGGTTCTCGAAACCGGAACGTCGCTGAAGTCGATCGGTGAGTACGTCGTACAGATCAACCAACTCATGGATGCGATTGCCACATCGGCGCGCGAGCAGTCGACGGGACTTGCTGAGATCAACACGGCGGTCAATCAGATGGACCAGGCGACCCAGCAAAATGCGGCGATGGTCGAGCAGTCGACGGCTGCCGTTGCCTCATTGTCCTCCGAGGCAGGCCGCCTACGGGATCTGGTCAACCAGTTTCAATTGGACGGCGACAAAAGCGCGGCGGACGGGCAGCGCAGCGGACGGGCCTTCGAAGGCAACCGGCCAATCCACTTGGTCGCTTCGCGGCGCGTGACGCAAAGATGACGCGCGGCTAACGTCAGATCAAATACCGAAAGATAGTGACCTGGCGCCTGGACGATCATCGGCTCGATCCCTCCAAGGCGGTTGTCCCGCATCACTCCTCGCAAGGCATCATGAGCGGCAGCGATATTCTCATATCCTGCCGCATCCTGTAGGGTCGCGGTATCTGCCGACCTATGGGAAAATTTCAGAGCGATCGATGAAGAAGATCTTCAATCCGGCCTCGGTGCGCCGGCCTTTTGGAAATTACAATCACGGCCTGCTGGTGCCGCCTGGCGCAGCGCTGCTCGTCACGTCGGGCCAGCTTGGTATCGGTCTCGACGATGCCGTTCCGAGCGATGTCACTGCTCAGGCGGAACTCTGCTTCGAGGCGATCAAGGCGATCCTCGAAGAGGCGGAGATGAGTTTTGCCGATGTGATCCGCATTTCGGGCTTCGTCACCCGCCGCGAGGACTTCCCGGCCTATATGGCTGTACGGGATCGCTATACGCTCGATCCGAAGCCGGTTTCCACCTTGCTCGTCATCGGCGGTTTTACGCGCCCCGAGTTCCTCGTCGAGGTCGAGGTGACGGCCGCGAAAATCTTGTAGAGCATTTCCTTTTTTCTTCGAAGCACGGAGATGCTCTACCTCTTTGTTTTCACGCAATTCCCGGCAAAAGCGCTTCGCGCTTTGCCTGGCAAAGGCGCAGCACAGTTTTGCTGGAACTGCTCTAGAATCGCTCCATTGCCCCTCCGACGCGGGCGAGGAATTTTGCCCGCGTCTCCGGCGTGCAATTGTTCATGTCGTAATGGGCGAGGAACGTCACCGGCCTCACCGGATTGATCTGCGCCCTCAGCACGCGCTTTACGATTTTCTTCGGCGGGTTGCCGGCGGCGAAGGCCCGGAAGGGCGTTGCGCCATAAGTCAGGACGGCTGCGAGCTTGCGGATGTGGCGCAGCCGCGATTCCACCTTGCCGTTGACCAGATCGAAGGAAACGCCCGGCAGCCAGACTCGGTCGAAATATCCCTTCAGGATCGCCGGAAAGCCGAAGTTCCAGATCGGGGTGCAGATCACCAGCCCCTCGGCCGCCTTCAACCTTTCGACATGCGATTCCACCAGCTTCAGATTTTCCGGATAGTCGTGATAGACGAGCCGGTCGCGGCGCGAGAGCACCGGATCGAACTGCTCTTCATAGAGGTCGCAGCCATCCACTGTATGCCCGGCCTTCTGCAGGCTCTCGACGGTTTGCCGGTAAAGCGCCTTGCCGTAACTTTCCTCGACCGGGTGAGAGTGGAGGACGAGAACCCTCATGAGGCCTCCATCAGGGCCGCCAGGCCAGGGAAGAGATAGTTCTTGCCGGCGTTGAAATCGAAATCGGGATTGTCCCACGCGATCATCTTGCCGGGATTGAGCAAGCCCTTCGGATCGGTTTCCTGCTTGAAGGCGAGCTGCACCGCGTCGGTGCGCTTCATGCCGCCTTCTTCCAGCGTATAGCGGTGCGGGTTGAAGATCGGGCATCCATTGTCCTGATGGATCTTGATGATCTCCTCCAGCCGCTCCTCGGTGGTGTAGCGCACCAACGGCAGGCCGGAGCACTGGATCTGGCCGTCGAATTTGATGAATTCGAGATGACCCGGCACTTCGTCACCGAAGATCTCCACCATCTTCCGAACCTTGGCGACATGATCCGGTCCCGGATATTGCACCTGCAGATAGGTGAAGCTCGGGTCGACCTTCAGCGCACGCAATGTCGTGTGGTTCCAGGCAAGCTCATAGGCATGCGGGATGCCGCGCATGCTTTCCACCTTGTCGGAGCGGAACATGATCTCGCCCTTCTGCGCCGCCGTGAAGGCAAGAAAAGCATCCATGGAGTGCGGCGCGATCATCAGCACGACGATCGACTGGCCCTGACGGATATAGGGCTTGTGGCGGGTGAAATAGTCGTAAGGAATGGGAGCGGCGATCGGCGCGATCTCCTTGACGAGGATGCCATTGCATTTCGCCAGTGCGTCGGAGAAGCGCACCGCTTCCATGAAGTCGTCATAGCCGACGAGCACATCGACCCAGTCATAGGCAGGTGCAAGCGGCATCTCGATCTCGGTGATGATGCCGTTGGTGCCATAGGCGTGGCTCACCTTCTGGAGATCCCAGCCGGTGAGATCGAGGACGCGCGGCTCGGCCTCCATGGTGACGACGCGCAGGCGCAGGATGTTGCCGAGGTCGCGCAAGCCGCCCCAGGTGATCGAGCCGACGCCGCCGGAACCGCCGGCGACGAAGCCGCCGACCGTCGCCGTCTGGGCGGTGGAGGGGTGGAAACGCAGCTCCTGGCCGGAATGGGCCTTGGTCTGCTTGTCGAGCTGGGCAAGCACGATGCCCGGTTCGCAGATGACGCGGCCAGGATGGATCTCCTTGATCTTGTCCATGGCGGCAAGATTGAGAACGATGCCGCCGGAAAGCGGCATGGCCTGGCCGTAATTGCCAGTGCCGGCGCCGCGCGGCGTGACCGGTACGCCATGGGCATAGGCGACCTTCAGCGTCCGGATGACCTCTTCCTCGGTCTTTGGTGTGACGACGAGATCGGCCGTCACATTGTCGAGCTGAGCTTTGAGTACAGGCGAATACCAGTAGAAATCCCGGCTCTTCTGGCGAACCAACGCCGGATTATCCTCAACGGCGATGCCTTCGAGTTCCTTTTTGATCTTCTGATAATCGGCCATGTCAGGCTCCAACGACGTTATCGAGTTCACGGTAATCCGGCAGGCTGCGGTCGATCACCTTGCCGCGGCGAAGCACGACGCGGTCAGACTGCGGACGGGACAGGAATTCACTCCAGCGCCGCGCGCTGAAGAGCACGAGATCGGCAGGATCGCCGGCGGCGATGCGGCCCTTGTCCGGCCGTCCGACGATGGCGGCGGCCGAGGTGGTGACGACACGGGCGGCGGTATCGAGCGGATGGTCGAGATGCAGTATCCGTACGGCCTCGCGGAAGACTTCCACCGGATCGAGATCGCCATAGGCATAGAAGGGGTCGCGGGTATTGTCGGATGCGACCGCGGTCGCGACACCGGCGGCGGCCAGTTCCTTGAACAGGGTGACGCCGCGCCAGCGCGGGGTGCGGCCGGGGTAGCGATCCTGCAGATACATGTTGCACATCGGCAGTGAAATGACCGCGATACCCGCCTTGGCGACCAACTCGACGGTCCGCGCGGCGGTGTCTTCGTCCTGGCGGGCGAGCGAGCAGCAATGGCCGGCGGTCACCTTGCCCTCGAACCCGTTGCGCAGCACGGCCTCGGCGATTGCCTTCAGTGTTTCCGCGCCGCGATCATCCGTCTCGTCGACATGCAGATCGACATCCAGGCCCTGCTCTGCGGCCGTCCCGAAGAGTGTGTCGAGCTGCCAGACAAGCTCCGGCCCCATCCGGGTGACACCGCCAAGCAGGCCGCCGTTCTGTCGGATTGTTGTGACGAGATCGGTAAAGAAGGCGCTGTCTGCCATGGCATCCAGCGGGAAGAGGGCGACCGCCTGCAGCGCAATCCTGTCCTTCCAGGCATCCCGGATTTCGGCAAAAACCCCGAAGGAGATGCGATGCTGGGGCGCAAGCGAATCCAGGTGCGTGCGGATCAGGCTGGTGCCATGGGCATAGGCGGAGCGGAGCGAGAATTCCATGCGCCGTTTGACGTCTGCGGCTGACCAGTTGGCTTCCCGGTCGGCCCTGACGGCATCGAGCGCGCCCATGAAGCTGCCGTCGGGATTGGCCTGGCGCGGCCAGATATGGCCTTTGTCGAGATGGGTATGGATATCGGCAAAGCACGGCCAGACCATGCCGTCCTTAAGATCGGTCCTGGCATAATCGGTGGGTGCGGTGCCGGCCGGCCGGATGGCGGCAATCATGCCGTCGCTGATGACGATATCGACCGTGGCCAGCCCTTCCGTGACCGGCACGTCGACTTGCTCGACGGTGACGGCGGGCACTGTCGCATTGCTCAGCACGAAGCGGGCCGCATTCGGCGGGGATATGAAGGAATAGGTCATCAGTTTTCCCGTTTGATGCTGCTTTCATGCCAGCGATGAAGGCTCAGCCAGGCGATGAAGGTGGTGAGGCCGAAGATCGCCACCCCAAGCATGGAGAGCATCAAGAGCGCCGCAAAGAGCCGCGGTATGTTCATCCGGTACTGCGCTTCCAGCAGGCGGAAGGCAAGACCGGAGCCGGCACCGGCAGAGCCCGCGGCAAATTCGGCGACGACGGCGGCGATCAGCGCGAGGCCGCCGCCGATGCGAAGACCGGTCATGAAATAGGGTTGGGCGGCAGGCAGTTTGAGAAAGAGCAGCGTCTGCCAGCGCGAGGCGCCGTAGAGCTCAAAGAGGTTGATCAGATTGTGGTCGACGCTCTTCAGGCCCTGGACCATATTCGAAAGGATCGGGAAAAAGGCGACGAGGAAGGCGCAGATCAGCAGCGCTACCTGCGTGGAGGGAGCGTAGATCAGGATCAGCGGCGAGATGGCGACGATCGGCGTTACCTGCAGGATGACGGCAAGGGGATAGAAGGCAAGCTCGACCCAGCGCGACTGCACGAGAAAGATCGCAAAACCGACGCCGCCGACAAGCGCCAGCATCAATGAGATGAAGGTGATCTTGGTGGTGACCCAGAGGGCAGGGGCAAGCGTACCCCAATCCGTCACGAAGGCGTTTGCCACAGCGGCCGGTCCTGGCAGGATATAGGGCGGCACGCCGGACAGTTTCACATAGGCGTACCAGACGAGGATCATCAGGGCGATGACGAGGAAGGGGATGGCGATACGCAGCGCAAGATCGCGGCGCCTTGCGCTTGCGGTACCCTTAACGAGCAGCGGCGATGTGTCTGTTTCGTCACTCATCAATGATCCCCTGCCGAATTGATCGCCCCGATCAGCGAATGCGATACCGTTTCGCAGGCCTTGCGGTATTCTTCCGAGGTGCGGTAGTGCGCGTCGCGTTCGAGGCTGGTGATCAGCGGGACATCGGCATGCACGCGCCCGGGCCTTGCCTTCATCACGACGATGCGGTTCGAGAGATAGGCGGACTCGAAGACCGAATGCGTCACGAAAATCACCGTAATGCCGGTCGCCTTCCACAGCCGCAGCACGTCGTCGTTGAGCTTCTGGCGGGTGATCTCATCGAGCGCGGCGAAAGGCTCGTCCATCAGCAGCAGCTTCGGCTTCGTCACCAGCGCACGGGCGATCGAGACGCGCATCTTCATGCCGCCGGAAAGCTCGCGCGGATAGGCCTTGGCAAAATCCTGAAGGCCGACGGTGGTCAGCACTTCCATGATCTGATCATGCGCGGCTGCCTTCGAAACGCGCCTCAACCTCAGCGGCAGATGGACATTGTCGAACACGTTCTTCCAGGGCATCAACGTCGGCTCCTGGAAGACAAAGCCGATATCGCCCTCCGGCAGACCCCTGGAGTTGATGCGCGAACTCGGCCAGTCGATCGTTCCCGAGGTGACATCGCCAAGACCGGCTATGATGCGCAGCGCCGTCGACTTGCCGCAGCCGGAAGGGCCGAGCAGGCTGACGAACTCGCCGCTTTCGACTGTCAGCGACATGTTCGAAAGGGCGGCAGTGCCGCTGGAAAAGACCTTCGAGACCGACTGCATGACAACAAGCGGCCGCTTGCGCGTCTCTTTCGGGGATACCGCCTGGGCGTCTGCTGGGAGCATTGCTGTCTCGTTCATGCGGGAGGATACGGCCCGCCACGTCCTTAATGGCGGACCAGGAAAGCCGTCGGTCGGACTACTTCTTCAGTGCCACGCCGGTGCTCTTGCAGACGAACTTCGTCGTAAACGCTTTGGTGTAATCCGTCTCCGGCTTGAAGACCTTGATCGCCACCATCTCGTTGAAGAACGTCTTGTAGTGCGCATCAGTGATGCAGCCGATGCCCTTGTCGAGGCTGTCGCCGGATTCGATGATGCCATATTCCTTCATCTTGGCGATGGAGTAGGCGAGCTGGCCATCCGTCATTTCAGGATTATCCTTCTTGATCAGTTCGTTCGCCTTTGCGTTGTCGCCGTAGAGGTAGTTGTACCAGCCTTCGATCGAGGCATCGACGAAGCGCTGCACGACGTCGGGTTTGCCGTCGATCATTGTCTGCGTCGTCGTGATCATCGTCGAGTAGGGCGAATAGCCGTTGTCGGCGAGCAGGAAGACCTTCGGCTCGAAGCCTGCCTGCTTCTGGATCTCGTAGGGTTCGGAGGTCAGGTACCCCTGCTGAGCAGAGTCCTTGTCTGCAAGGAAGGGGGCGGGACTGAAGTTATAGGGCTTGTACTGCTCGTCCTTGAAGCCTTTGAAGTTGGCCTTCATCCATTCGAAATAGGTGAGGTAGCCGTCCTTGCTGAGGAACAACGTTTTCAGCTTGGCGAGATCCTCGAATTTGTCGACGCCGTTATCCGGATGGGCGATCAGCACCTGCGGATCCTTTTGGAAGATCGCGGCGACATCGACCAGCGGAATGCCTTGCTCGACGGCCGATATCTCGCCCTGCGGGCCGCCCATGTAGAAATCGAGCTTGCCGGAGATCAGCAGCGCGCTGTTTGCAGCATTCGGGCCGCCCTGGACGATGGTGACGTCGAGGCCATATTTTGCATAGGTGCCGTCGGCGACGGCTTGGTAGAAGCCGCCATGTTCCGCCTGGGCAAGCCAGTTCGTCCCGTAGCTCACCTTGTCGAGGGCAAGCGCCGGCGAGGCGGCGGCAAGCATCGAGGCGAGGCCGAGGCAGGCCAGGAATTGCATCTTCGTCTGTGCTTTCAACATGGTTGGCAGTTCCCCTTCTGAGCCGAGGGAAGCCTTGCTCGGCCCCCTTTTGAGGGAATTTGAGCCATTGCCATGCGCTTTGAAAAGCATCAAAATTCGTGCGCATTGATGCCTTTTCGGCATCTCTGGGAAAGCTGAAGATAATTTGTGCGTCCTGCGCAAAATTTATGCATTGGAGAGATCATGTTGCACTCCAGACGCCTTCTTTACATCAACGAGATCGCCCGTTGCGGTTCGATCCGCAAGGCGGCCGCGCGCCTCAACGTGGCGTCGTCGGCGGTCAACAGGCAGATTTTGGCGCTGGAGGAGGAGATCGGGGCGCCGCTTTTCGAGCGGCTGCCGCGTGGCCTGCGGTTGACGGCTGCCGGCGAACTCTGCATCGAGCATATTCGGGACGTGCTGAAGAATTACGAGCGCCTGGAGGGGCGCATCCGCAGCCTCAAGATGCAGCAGGCAGGCAAGGTGCGCATGGTGACGACCGTTGGGCTTGCCGCCGGGCCGCTGCCCGAAATCATCGCGCGCTTTCTTTCAGAGCATCCGCGCGTCTTCGTCCAGCTGCGCAACGATACCGGCGGCACGACGGCCAGCCCTGTTGTATCCGGCGAGGTGGATATCGGTCTGGGCTTCAACATCCCCGCCATGCCCGGCATCCGCACGCTCGGAAATTTCGATATCCCGATCGGTGTCGTGCTGCCGCCAGGGCATCAGTTGATCGGCCCTGGGCCGATCAACCTTGCGGATGTCACCCAGGAAAAACTGGTTCTGGCGCAGCCGGGCACCAGCCTGCGCGAGGTGATCAACCTTGCTTTTGCGCGCCTGCCCATCTCGGTCGAGCCGGTGCTGGAAACCAATGCATCGGAGATGCTGAAACAGCTCGTCAAATGCGGCACGGGGCTGACGCTGCTCAATCCGCTCGACGTCATCACCGAATGCCGGCGCGGTGAACTCGTCTTCCGGCCGATCGCTGAGCCGCACGCGCGTTACCAGCAGATGAAGCTGTTTGCCCGCGCCCGCGCGCCCCTCGACGCGGCCACCAGCCTTTTCGTCGAATATCTGCTCGCCGAACTGCTCGGCTTGGTGCAGGAGTTACAGGCCAAGGGTCATATCCCACCGGATGTGAAACCCGCGGCTGAGCCTATTTCACATAGAGATTCGAAAGCGGATAGGCCTTGAGATCCTGGAGCAGTTCGACAAATCCCTTGACCTGATGGCGGCAGATCGCCTCGCCCTTTTCGGCTGTGGCAATCGAGGCATTGCCGACCACGCCGAAGGGATTGAGGTCATGCGCGATCCAGGCCAGCGAATGCGGCGGCAGAGGCTGAAGAAATTTGGATTGCTCCCGCATCCCTTCGGCCTTCGAGGCAAAGTTTTGGGCCTTGTCCATGCGCACCAGTTCGGGGCGGAAGTGCAGCATCAACGACGTCTCGACATCGCCGCCGTGGATGCCGTATTTGCTCTCGTGGTCGCTGACCATACCTTCCGGGTGGCCAAAACGGCCCCATTGCGTGGAGACCACCGCCATTTGATGGCGCACGCGCAGTTCGCGCGCGACGATGCTCATGATGTCGACATTGCCGCCGTGGGAATTGACGATCACCATCTTCCGCAGCCCGGCTTCGGCAACCTTTGCACCAATCGCCGTCCAGACGGGGATGAGCAGCTCGGCACTGAGCGACAGCGTGCCGGGGCCGTAGATGTGTTCGTTGGCCTTGCCGATCTCCTGTGTCGGAAGGACCAGGATGTCAAGATCCTCCGGCCGCTGCCGCTTCAGCTCCGCCAGCATGCCGGTCGCGATCGCGACATCCGTTGCGATCGGCAGATGCGGGCCGTGCTGTTCCGTCGAGGCGATGGGCAGAACGGCAATCGTGGTCTCGGGGGAGAGGCCGGCAAAATCATATGTGTTGAGCTCGTTCCAGTAAAACGGCGTGGGCATGCGGTCATCCCTTTTCGTCACCTGCTTCGATAGGGAGTAAGGAATAAAGATAAGCCGGAAAAGCATCATTTTTTGCGCATGGCGCTGCTTTTTTTCGCGCGCATCGGCGGGCGTTACTCCGCTGGCGCTTGAGCATCCAAGCCAATTTTACTGAATATGTGGCTCGCAGCCTCATACGACCGCGGCTCGGGGAATTCATGAGCCAGATCGATAACGGTATGCAACGGAAAGGGCCTAATCGGAGGGCGGAATTGCACTACCTCAGCAGACGGCGTTGACGCGCGCCCATGTCCAACGAGCAAGGTGGAACAGTTCATGCCAAGCCAGACACAACTGGAACTTTCCCGTCGAGATCTACTTATCTCGTCGGCCGCAACGATTGCGGTAACCGGAGCCGTCGCTCCCGCGGCGGCACAGTCCCCAGGAAATGAAATGGCCTATACATCGAAAGTTTCTTTCGCGGTTAACGGCGAGAACCGCGATCTCGAGGTCGACAACAGAACGTCGCTGCTCGACGCGCTGCGCGAGCACCTTCATCTCACAGGCACGAAGAAGGGATGCGACCACGGCCAATGCGGCGCATGCACCGTGATGGTCGACGGCCACCGCATCAACTCCTGCCTGACGCTGGCGGTCATGCACGAAGGCGATCAAATCACCACGATCGAAGGCCTCGGCCAGCCTGGAAACCTTCATCCGATGCAGACGGCCTTCGTCAAGCATGACGGCTTCCAGTGCGGCTACTGCACGCCGGGACAGATCTGTTCCTCCGTGGCGGTGCTTGAGGAGATCAGGGCGAATATACCGAGCCACGTCACCGGCGACCTTACGGCTGAGGCGGCTGTCACTCCGGCCGAGATCCGCGAACGCATGAGCGGCAATATCTGTCGATGCGGCGCCTATTCCAACATTATCGATGCCATTTCGGAAGTCGCGGGGATTAAAGCATGAGAGCCTTCACCTATGAACGTGCCTCGTCCGTCGAGGCCGCGGCCAAGGCGGCAGCCTCCAATCCTGAAACCAAGTTCATCGCCGGCGGCACCAATCTCCTCGACCTGATGAAGCTCGAGATCGAGACACCGGCGCATCTGATCGACGTCAACGGTCTCGGCCTCGACAAGATCGATTCCACGCCGGAGGGTGGGTTGCGCATCGGCGCGTTGGTTCGCAACACCGATCTTGCAGCTCACGAAACTGTTCGCCGCGACTACGGCCTGCTTTCCAGGGCGCTTGTCGCGGGCGCCTCCGGGCAACTGCGCAACAAAGCGACGACGGCCGGCAACCTTCTTCAGCGCACGCGCTGTCCTTATTTCTATGACCCGAACCAGCCGTGCAACAAGCGGCAGCCGGGCAGCGGCTGTTCCGCCATCGGCGGCTTCAGTCGCCAGCATGCAGTGGTCGGGGTAAGCGACAGCTGCATCGCCACTCATCCGAGTGACATGGCCATCGCGATGCGGGCACTCGATGCCGCCGTAGAGACGGTCAAGGCCGACGGCAGTCGTCGCTCGATTGCGATTGCCGACCTTCACCGATTGCCCGGCGGCACGCCCCATTTGGAGACCGTTCTCGAGCGCGGTGAGTTCATCACGGCGGTCCTGCTGCCGCCCCCGATCGGCGGCAAGCACATCTATCGTAAAGTCCGGGACCGCGCCTCCTATGCCTTCGCACTCGTCTCGGTCGGAGCCGTGATCCAGCCGGACGGTACAGGACGTGTCGCCGTTGGCGGCATCGCCCATAAGCCGTGGCGCATCGAGGCAGCCGAAGCCGAGCTGCCGAAGGGCGCGCGGGCGGCGGCGGGCGTCCTTCTTGCCGACGCCCATCCGACCGAACAGAACCGTTTCAAGGTCGATCTGGTCGAGCGCACGCTCGGCGCGGTCATTGCCGAAGCAAGGGGTTGAGCCATGCAGTTCGATACGCCAGCGACAACCAACCCGATCGACAATCTGAAGGTCGTCGGTCAACCGATCCACCGCATCGACGGCCAGCTCAAGACGACCGGCCGGGCGATGTACGCCTATGAGTGGCACGATCCGAACATGCGCTACGCCTATGGTTATCCCGTCGGCGCGGCCATCGCCAAGGGCCGCATCAAATCCATGGACGTTTCCGCCGCCAAGAGGGCTCCCGGTGTCCTCGCCGTCGTGACGACGCTCGACGTCGGCGAGCGGAAAAAGGGCAAGTTCAACACCGCCAAGCTTTTCGGTGGCGACGAGATTCAGCACTATCACCAGGCAATCGCGGTCGTCGTCGCCGAGACCTTCGAGCAGGCGCGCGCTGCAGCCGCTCTGGTCAAGGTCGACTATACCGAAGAAAAAGGTGCGTTCGACCTCGGCCAGGCGAAAGATTCGGCCGTCAAGCCGGATGAATCGCAGCAGCCCGATACTGCGACCGGCAATTTCGAGGCTGCCTTCACGTCGGCTCCCGTTACTCTAGACGCGACTTACACGACGCCCGACCAGTCGCATGCGATGATGGAGCCGCACGCATCGATCGCAGCCTGGAACGGCGACGAGGTGACCGTCTGGACCTCCAGCCAGATGATCGACTGGTGGCGTTCCGACCTTGCGACGACGCTCGATATCGACAAGGAGAAGATCCACCTCATGTCGCCCTTCATCGGCGGCGGCTTCGGTGGCAAGCTGTTCCT
The DNA here is from genome assembly GCF_012349115.1 of Rhizobium ruizarguesonis. Classification (GTDB taxonomy): domain Bacteria; phylum Pseudomonadota; class Alphaproteobacteria; order Rhizobiales; family Rhizobiaceae; genus Rhizobium; species Rhizobium ruizarguesonis. The sequence goes on along the minus strand of NZ_PQIG01000067.1, from coordinate 96,614 downwards.
GCGGGCCGACGCCGTGCTGGCCGTTGTCGGCGCACAAGCGGTAAAGCGGCCCGTCAAGGTCGCCTTGCCGCGACCCCTCCTGATAAACAACACGACCCACCGGCCGGCGACGATCCAGCGGATCCGCATTGGAACCGAGCGTGACGGCAAGATAACCGCCATTGCCCACGAAAGCTGGTCCGGGGATCTTCCGGGCGGCGGACTGGAGACCGCCGTCAACCAGACGCGTCTTCTCTATGCCGGTGCGAACCGGATGACCGCGATGCGGCTGGCGACACTCAACCTCCCGGAGGGCAATGCCATGCGCGCTCCGGGCGAAGCCCCCGGACTGATGGCGCTCGAAATTGCCATCGACGAGATTGCCGAAAAAGTTGGTATCGATCCCGTGCAGTTTCGCATCATCAACGACACGCAGGTCGATCCGGAGAAGCCGGAGCGGCGTTTTTCCCAGCGCAATCTCATCGGCTGCCTCAAGCTCGGTGCAGAACGGTTTGGCTGGCGTGAACGGGGGAAGCCCGGTTCCATGCGGGACGGCAACTGGTTGGTCGGCATGGGCGTTGCCGTTGCCTTCCGCAACAACCTCGTGCTTCCCTCCGGAGCCCGGGTAAAACTCGACCGGGAAGGCGTCGTGACGGTCGAAACCGACATGACCGACATCGGGACGGGCAGCTACACGATCATCGCCCAGACCGCCGCCGAGATGATGGGGGTCGCGATCGACAAGGTCGCCGTCCAACTCGGCGACTCGCGTTTTCCGGTTTCTGCGGGTTCCGGCGGACAGTTCGGTGCGAACTCTTCCACGTCTGGCGTCTACGCAGCCTGTGTCAAGCTGCGTGAGGCCATTGCCAAGAAGCTCGGCTTCAACTCCGAAGACATCGTCTTCGAGAATGGCGAGGTCAGCTCGGGCAATCGTTCGGTGCCTCTTGCCGAAGCCGCCGGTCCGGATGGTCTTGTCGGCGAGGACACCATCAAGTGGGGCGAGCTCACCGAGACGCATCAGCAATCGACATTCGGCGCGCACTTCGTGGAGGTTGGCGTCGACATTGCCACGGGAGAAAGCCGCATTCGCAGGATGCTCGCAGTCTGCGCGGCAGGTCGGATCCTCAACCCGATCACCGCCCGCAGCCAGGTCATCGGCGCAATGACGATGGGGGCGGGCGGCGCACTGTCTGAGGAATTGGCGGTTGACACCCGCCGCGGCTTCTTCGCCAACCACGATCTCGCCAGCTACGAAGTGGCGGTGCATGCCGACATTCCACACCAAGAGGTAATCTTCATGGACGAGACCGATCCGATGTCCTCGCCGATGAAAGCCAAGGGCGTCGGCGAGCTTGGCCTTTGCGGCGTCGCGGCAGCAATCGCCAACGCCGTATACAACGCGACCGGCGTCAGGGTTCGTCACTATCCGCTGACGCTTGACAAGCTGATCGGCGGCTTGCCGGACGTGGCCTGATGATGTCGACGGCGGTCCGAAAGCCGGACCGCCGTTAATTCCTGTAGGATTTCCCATGCATCACACACTTGCGCCCATCACGGCGCCAATTCCCGTCAGGGCGTCGTCCACCGACGATCCTGTGGAACTGCTTCGCTTCGCGATCGACGCCCATAGTGTTGGCGCGGCGGCACTGGCCACCCTCGTCGACATCCGGGGCGGGGCGGCACGCGCGCTCGGCGCTCATATGGCGGTTGCCGCAGACGGGCAGTTCTGCGGCTATGTCTCCGGCGGATGCGTCGAAGCCGCCGTCGCTACCGAAGCGCTTCTGGCAATGGCGCAAGGGTGCGACCGCACGGTCAAGTTCGGCGACGGCTCGCCCTTCTTTGACATTGTCCTTCCCTGCGGCGGCGGAATCTCCGTCGCAATCCATGTCCTGAAGGATGTCGGAGCTTTGCGGCATGTTCTCGATCGTCTCGAACGGCGGCAGGCAGCCGGTCTTGCATATTCGCCAGGGCAGCAGGCGCTCGAACCGGTAGAGCCACTGCCACGGGCCCAATGGCTCGAGCAAGATTTCGTGACCGTCTACCGTCCCCGCACCCGCGTCGTCCTTTCCGGGCAGACGATCGAAGCGCAGGCCGTCGCACGACTGGCCGAGGCTTCCGGCTACGACGTGATCGTCAGGGGACAGGGCGAGGGGGGCAGGGTCGCAGCCGACATCATCGACCCCTTCACGGCCGTCGTGCTCCTGCATCATGAGCTTGACGCCGAAGCTGCCATTCTCGAGATCGCCCTTGCCTCGCCCGGGTTCTACATCGGCGCGCTCGGCAGCACCCGCACGCATCGTCGACGGGTGGAGCGGCTGAGAGCCATGGCTTTCAGACGGGACGACATCGCTCGTATCAAGGCGCCCATCGGGATGTTCGGCCCGACGCGGGATGCAACGTCGCTCGCCCTGTCGGTTCTGGCTGATATCGCTGCGGCAAGACTGGCTGCTTATGCTTAAGGCGTCGGTCGCGATCGTCATTCTCGCTGCCGGCAAGGCAAGCCGGATGGGTGAAGGCGGGAAACATAAGCTGCTGGCCGAGTTCGACGGCGTGCCGCTCGTGCGGCGGTCAGCATTGACGGCGCTCGGTGCGGATGCAACGTCCGTTATTGTCGCCACCGGCCATCGCAGGAGCGAGATCGAGGCTGCGCTCGATGGGCTCGCTCTGACTCTCGTCGATAATCCCGATTACGCCAGCGGCATGGCGAGCTCGCTCATGGCAGGGTTCTCATCAAAGCGCGTTGACGGCGCCGACGGCATTCTCGTCATGCTGGCCGATATGCCCGGCATTTCCACCGCACACCTCAATGCCTTGATTTTCGCCTTTCGCAACGCGGGCGGCGAGGCCATCGTGCGCGCCGTTTCACAGGGCAAGCCAGGCAATCCCGTTATCCTGCCACGTTCTCTCAATCACGCAGTGCTGAGACTTGAGGGCGACGTCGGCGCGCGCGATATCATTGCGAGGTCAGGCCTGCCCGTGCTCGATGTCGATGTCGGCGATGCAGCTTGCCTCGACGTCGATACGCCGGACGATATCGTGGCCGCCGGCGGCGCAATGAAGAACTAACTCGCGGGATGGCAGCGAGATGGTTTTGCATTTGATCTGGAACCATCACGACTAAAGCGTCATCTGGCCGCCATGCTCGCGACCAGATCGCTGAACCTCTCGCCCTGAATGCCGACATGCCCCCGCAGCAGCCGGCGGGCCTCATCTCCATCTCCGGCAAAGATCGCATCGACGATGGCGCAATGTTCCAAGAAGGACGTCGACAGGCGGTTGCGCACGCGCAGCTGGAGGCGGCGATAAGGCCGCAGGCGCCGATGCAATTGCAGACATTGCTCCTCAAGGAAATCGCTTCGGCCGGCTGCGTAGATGGCCTTATGGAACTCCTCATTGTCGTAATAATAGGCGTCGCTGTCACCGGCAGCGGCGGATTGCTCACAGCGGGCGTGGGTGGCGTTGATTGCTTCTCGGGACGCCTTGTCCAGCCGCCGTGCGGCGAGCGAGCCGGCCAAGCCCTCCAGCTCCGCCATAACCTCGAACATCTCATAGACGCGGTGCGGCCCCGGATCGATGACGATTGCGCCTCTGCGCGGTCGAATTTCGATGAGGCCGATGGCATCGAGCTGCATCAGCGCCTCACGCACCGGCGTGCGGGAGACCCCGAAACGCGTCGCAAGCACCGTTTCGTCGAGCCGCTCACCGGGGGAGAACTCGTTGGAAAGAATTGAATTTTCAATCTCATCCCGAAGCCATCGGCCGACATTCTCGGACATTTCGTTTCGCTTTCCTCATACAAAAATGCTATTCTTGTATACACGATTGTTGACCTCGTGTACGAAGAATGGCATTCTACATACTAACGGTGAAACCCGACGATGGGAAGCAGCCGTCAAAAACGGTCACCCAGCCGGCCGGCAGAAGAGAGGAGAAATGGCATGTCTGAGGCTTCCTTCTTCACCGACATGCTGCAGAGCATCACGGATCGCGGACGCCAGCTTTTGTTTTCCGGCGCGCGCGCCACGCAGGTCGCAGCCAAGGTCGATCTCCAGACACTCTGTGAAATGCTGCTGTCGAGCCGGGGCGAGGCCTCGGGCATGGCGCTTGCGGCCGAGATACTCGATCGCTGGGGCGCGCTCGACAGCGAAGGCGCGCAGAAATTCCTCCTTATGCTGCATGAAAAGTTCGGGCCAGACACGACCAAGCTCGACCAGGCGATTGAAAATTACCGCGCCGACAAAAGCTCTGCCGCGATCATTACCCTTCATCAGGCAGCCGAGCCACGGCGACAGGAACTTCTTCGCCGATTGAACCACGCGCCGAACGGCACCGCCAAGCTCGTCCAGATGCGCCACCAGTTGCTCGCTTCCAAAGATCAATCCGCAGAATATCACGCGCTTGACGCCGACTTCACGCATCTGTTCGGCTCCTGGTTCAATCGCGGTTTTCTGACGCTGCGGCCCATCGACTGGTCGACGCCGGCTTACATCCTCGAGAAGATCATCAAATACGAGGCCGTGCACGAGATTGCCGGCTGGGAGGAGTTGCGCCGTCGTTTGGCGCCGGCCGACCGCCGTTGCTTTGCCTTCTTCCACCCCCGACTGGCCGACGAGCCGCTCGTGTTCGTCGAGGTGGCACTGACACGATCGGTGCCGAGGGCGATCGGAGATGTGCTCGACGAAGGGAGGGAGCAGATCAACGCCGACGAGGCGACGACGGCTGTCTTCTATTCGATCTCCAACTGCCAGGATGGCTTGCGTGGGATCTCGTTCGGCAACTTCCTGATCAAACAGGTCGTGGAAGACCTGCGCAGAGACCTGCCTGGCCTGAAGAATTTCGTCACGCTGTCGCCCGTTCCAGGCTTTGCCCGTTGGCTTGCCAAGGCACGCGCCTCAACCACCAACCGGCTCTTATCCGAAGCGGCCCGCGAAACGCTGATGTTGCTGGACGATCTCAAATGGTCTGACAACGAGAAGACGGCGGCCGAAGTGGAGCGCGTGTTGCTGCCGCTTGCAGCGCGCTATTTCCTGGTCGAACGGACGCCGGAGGGCCGCCCCGTCGATCCTGTTGCCCGTTTCCATCTCGGCAACGGCGCTCGACTTGAAAGATTGAATTTTCTTGGCGACCGCTCGACCAAGGCGATGCAGCAGGCACACGGCCTGATGGTCAATTATATCTACAAGCTCGACGATATCGTGGCCAACCACGAGGCCTTAGCGCAGCGCGGCGAAGTAATCGCCTCGCCTGCTGTCAAAAGCTTGCTCAACCAGAACGACGAAAGCCGCAGCGGCGGCAATGGCCAGCAAGGCTCCCGGCCATTCGCACAGATAATGAACTCGACGCTTGGAGGAGGGCGAAAGTGAGCAACCATCTTTTCGACGCCATGCGGGCCGCCGCGCCCGGCAACGCACCGTTCATCCGGATCGATAACACGCGCACATGGACCTATGACGACGCTTTCGCTCTTTCCGGCCGCATTGCCAGCGCGATGGACACGCTCGGCATTCGCCCCGGCGACCGCGTGGCGGTGCAGGTCGAGAAAAGTGCCGAGGCATTGATCCTCTATCTCGCCTGTCTTCGAAGCGGTGCGGTCTACCTGCCGCTCAACACCGCCTATACGCTGGCTGAACTCGATTACTTTATCGCCGATGCGGAGCCGCGTTTGGTGGTGGTTGCATCGGTGGCTCGAGGCGGCGTGGAGACAATCGCCAAACCCCACGGCGCGATCATCGAAACGCTCGACGCCGATGGCAGCGGTTCGTTGCTGGATCTCGCACGCGATGAGCCGGCCGACTTTGTCGATGCCTCGCGCTCCGCGGATGATCTGGCTGCGATCCTCTACACGTCGGGAACGACGGGACGCTCCAAGGGGGCGATGCTTACGCATGGGAACCTGCTCTCGAACGCCCTGACCTTGCGAGATTATTGGTGCGTCACCGCCGGCGATCGACTGATCCATGCCTTGCCGATCTTCCACACCCATGGGCTGTTCGTCGCCACCAACGTCACGCTGCTCGCCGGCGCCTCGATGTTCCTGCTGTCGAAGTTCGATCCGGAGGAGATCCTGTCGCTGATGCCGCAGGCAACGATGCTGATGGGCGTGCCGACCTTCTACGTGCGCCTCCTGCAAAGCCCGCGCCTCGACGAGCAAGCGGTCGCCAGCATCCGCCTCTTCATCTCTGGTTCGGCTCCACTGCTTGCAGAAACACATACCGAGTTCCAGGCCCGTACCGGTCACGCCATTCTCGAGCGCTACGGCATGACGGAAACCAATATGAACACGTCCAACCCCTATGAGGGGAAACGGATTGCGGGAACGGTCGGCTTCCCGCTGCCTGATGTGACGGTGCGCGTAACCGACCCCGCCACCGGGCTCGTGCTGCCGCCTGAAGAAACCGGCATGATCGAGATCAAGGGGCCGAACGTCTTCAAGGGTTATTGGCGCATGCCGGAAAAGACCGCGGCCGAATTCACCGCCGACGGTTTCTTCATCAGCGGCGATCTCGGCAAGATCGACCGGGACGGCTATGTCCACATCGTCGGCCGCGGCAAGGACCTGGTGATTTCGGGTGGATACAACATCTATCCGAAGGAGGTCGAAGGCGAGATCGACCAGATCGACGGTGTGGTTGAGAGCGCTGTGATCGGTGTGCCGCATCCCGATTTCGGAGAAGGCGTGACCGCTATCGTCGTACGCAAGCCCGGCGCCGTCCTCGATGAAAAGGCCATCGTCAGCGCGCTCCAGGACCGTCTCGCGCGCTACAAACAACCCAAGCGCATCATCTTTGCCGAGGACTTGCCGCGCAACACGATGGGTAAGGTTCAGAAAAACATCCTGCGGCAGCAATACGCCGATCTGTACGCAAGATCGTAAGGCAACCGCGCCCTCTGGGAGGAGGGTGCGTCGGCGTCTTGCATCAATTTTGGAAACAACAACTACGACGCTGGAGGCGTCGGGAGGGAGGGGAATCATGGGTATTGAATTACTGGCCATAGGCCTGCTGGTCGCCATGTTCATCATGGCGACGATCCAGCCAATCAACATGGGTGCGCTCGCCTTTGCCGGCGCATTTCTTCTCGGCTCGATGATCATCGGGATGAAAACCAGCGATATTTTTGCCGGCTTTCCGAGCGATCTATTCCTGACGCTCGTCGCCGTCACCTACCTCTTCGCCATTGCGCAGATCAACGGCACGATCGACTGGCTCGTCGAATGTGCCGTCCGCCTGGTTCGCGGGCGGATCGGCTTGATTCCCTGGGTGATGTTCCTGGTCGCTGCTGTCATTACCGGTTTCGGTGCTCTTGGGCCTGCTGCGGTCGCCATTCTCGCGCCCGTCGCGTTGAGTTTTGCCGTGCAGTACCGCATTCACCCGGTCATGATGGGCCTGATGGTGATCCATGGCGCGCAGGCGGGCGGCTTTTCGCCGATCAGCATTTATGGCGGAATCACCAACCAGATCGTTGAGAAGGCCGGCCTGCCTTTCGCCCCGACGTCGCTGTTTCTCTCCAGCTTCTTCTTCAACCTGGCAATCGCGGTGCTGGTCTTCTTCGTTTTCGGCGGCGCGAGGGTGATGAAGCAAGATCCCGCATCGCTTGGCCCCTTGCCCGAACTTCATCCCGAGGGCGTATCGGCGTCGATCAGAGGTCACGGCGGCACGCCGGCAAAACCGATCAGGGAGCATGCCTATGGCACGGCGGCAGATACCGCGACGACCTTGCGCCTGAACAATGAGAGAATTACCACCTTGATCGGCCTGACGGCGCTCGGCATTGGCGCCCTGGTTTTCAAGTTTAACGTCGGCCTCGTCGCGATGACCGTCGCCGTCGTCCTGGCGCTGCTGTCACCAAAGGCTCAGAAGGCAGCAATCGACAAGGTTAGCTGGTCGACCGTGCTGCTGATTGCTGGGATCATCACCTATGTCGGCGTGATGGAAAAGGCCGGTACGGTCGACTACGTGGCGAACGGCATATCCAGTCTCGGCATGCCGCTGCTGGTGGCGCTGCTGCTCTGCTTTACCGGTGCCATCGTCTCGGCCTTTGCATCCTCGACCGCGCTGCTCGGCGCGATCATCCCGCTCGCCGTTCCGTTCCTCCTGCAAGGGCACATCAGCGCCGTCGGCGTGGTCGCCGCCATCGCCATCTCGACGACGATCGTCGACACCAGTCCATTCTCCACCAATGGCGCGCTTGTCGTCGCCAACGCACCGGATGACAACAGAGAGCAGGTGCTGCGACAGCTGCTGATCTACAGCGCGCTGATCGCTATCATCGGCCCGATCGTTGCCTGGCTGGTGTTCGTCGTGCCCGGGCTGGTCTGACGGCTGGCGGCTGCTCCCAAGTGTACCGAGCCCTGTTCGGTACACTTGGAGACCGTTGATGCCCGATCACTGAGAAAACGTTTTCAAGCAGATCAACGGCTCGCTTCGAACCGAGCCTCTCCGACGGCGTTCGTCGCCCCTCATGACAGTCTGCTGCCGGAGATTGACGTCTCGGGCCTCGCAGATGCATAGTTCGCAGAGCCAGTTGGCGAGCATTCGTCACCGTGCCGCGAATGCAGAAGTGGGGACGTGCTCTTTGCTCACCCAAGACGCTACTTTTTTGTACCGGCAAGGCGCCTCCGCCTTGGACTCACGCGCTTTTGAGCTAGAGCACTTCCAGCAAAAGTGCGTAGCGGTTTTGCGTCCGGAATTGCGTGAAAACAAAGAGATAGAGCATTTCCGTGATTCGGAGAAAAACGGAAATGCTCTAGCGCGATCCTTCCATGGTTTGTCGGCATGCAGACAGTCGTTCTAACTGGCGGCTGCCAATGTGGCGCCGTGCGGTACGCGCTGGAGGAGCCCCCGCAAAACGTCCATATCTGCCACTGCCGGATGTGCCAAAAGGCTGTAGGCGGTCCGTTCGCGATCATCTGCCCCGTCATGAAGCCCGCATTTCGCCTGACGCGTGGCGCGATCAGTTACTTCAGCAGCTCGGATGTCGGCCGCCGTGGTTTTTGCCGTGACTGTGGCACCCCACTGACCTTCGACTATCCCGATGGCGACGACATCGGAGTTTTGGTCGGTACCCTCGACCAGCCCGATTGCGCGCCGCCCGAAAACCAATACGGCAACGAGAGCCGGGTGTCCTGGTACGCGAACCTGGTCCAAGTGCCAGGCGACCGACCGACCTACGCCGACAATCCCCAGATGTTGCACCGGATCAGCAGCACCAACCATCAGCATCCTGACCATGATACCGATCATTGGTCGCCGTCAGGCTAACCCTCAAACTCGTCCACTCACACAAGGCGCGACTGGAGCGGCGATCCCCTCGGGCAGCGTGAAGGAGGCTGCAAGCCGTCGACCGCGAGGGACCGCTGATTGTTGAGCGCCTTAGCGCAGTTTCTCAACGGCGACGGCAAGACAGGCCTTGAACGCAGCAAGATCCGTATAGAGCGCATCCCGCGCCGCGTCTCCGATGATCAGGACGCCACCGCGCCGCTCAATCCCGGCGTGCAGCATCAGATTGTCGGCCAGGCCGAAGTCCTCGACCGCAATTCCATTCGGGTCCCGCAGTCGACCTTCGCCATCATAGGCGACGGCCCCGCCATAAAGATCGCTCACTCGTCCGCTGTGATCGCGGGCCACATTCGTGTAGGCGAATACAGGTTTACCGCTTGCGCACATAAAGCCGAGTTCGAAGGCTGTCCCTGTATCGGCGGCAATGCCGCGAAAGGGCGTCAGATTGGCGATGATCGCGTCAGCCTCAATCATCATCTTCTCGTCCACCGCGTTTATCGCTGCCGCCCGCTCGCGCTTCGAGTTTGTGTGCGGGATTTCGAGATCACCTGGCGAGAGCGGGATAAGTCCCGCCTCACGGGCAAGTGCCGCCTTGCGGTCGAGCATTTCACGGGCGTTGGGAAGGAAGACCTCCGGACCGGCGAGATAAACTTTTTTTGTCATAAAATCGCACCTAAAAGGGATGGGCTTGGCATCAAAATACCTTCCTCGCTCTACAGCGAAGAAGGATCACAATCCAGTAGGCAAAACCGCCCGTGCCGCAGCGCGTATCTGCACGCGTGGAGATCACGCCGCGGTGCTGCAGATTGTAAGTGCAGCATAGGCAACGCGGTGCCGTCGCCACATCAGGCCTGCTCGCGCTCGATGTCGATGTTGGCGACGCGGCCCGGCTCGACGTCGACACGCCGGGCGGGTATTGGCTGCCGGTGCGCAATGAACTGCCCGCGGCGCCTGAGGGGGAATCAATACCTCATTCCTGTCTGCGGAGGCTCCCCAGCATAGCCTTGAATCCCGCGACCGCCCGCTTCGAAACCGCCTCCGGATTCTCCGCATTGGCAATCCACAGCGCCATATGGCTGCTGGCGCCATTGATGAGGCGAGCGGCGGTTTCCGTGTCGATGTCGATGATCTCGCCATCGGCCTTGAGACGGTCGAGGCTGCGAGAGAGGGCGGCGATACAGCCGGGGGTGTTCTGCCATTGCGAGATGTCGCCGAGCACAGCCGGGCCATCGCGAAACATGATACGCTGGATTTCGGGCTCGAGCGCCATTTCGATATAAGCGGAGCACTCGTCGACAAAGCCCTGCCAGCGCGTGGGAGCGGCGGCCGAGACCTCGTTCAGCCGTTCAGTCATTTCCGCGTCGATTTCGATGATCACGGCCTGGAGCAGACCCCTCTTGTCACCGAAATGGTGATAGAGGGCGCCGCGCGTCAGTCCCGCCTCGCCGGTGAAATCGTCCATCGAGGCTTCCGCGTAGCCGATCGTGCCAAAGGCACGCCGCCCGGCTGCGATAAGTTTGCCGCGGGTCTCTGCGATCATCTCCTGGCGCGGTTTGCGCATGGCTTCTCCATTGGCATACGCCGCGTATCTTTTTCATTGACATACGTGGCGTATGCATTATCTAAACACATACGCTCCGTATATAAGTGTTCTATCCGATAGCTGGAAGGATCGTCCCATGTCAAATCCGTATAGACAAATATTCGTGGCACCTGGGGCCAAGGGCTTCTCCGCAGCCGGCTTTTTCGCACGCCTTCCGATCGCCATGGCGCCGATCGGCATCGTCGCCATGCTCTCCCAGGCACATGGCGAATATTGGCTGGCGGGCGCGGTGTCGGCGACCTATGCGCTCACCAATGCGGTGATTTCACCGCAGATTTCGCGAGCAGTCGACCGGCTGGGCCAGACGGCAGTGGTCGTTCCGACAACCATCGTATCAGTGCTGGCGTTCATCGCGCTGATCTCCGCGGCCAATCAGAACTGGCCGGTGTGGACGCTCTTCGCCTCAGCCTTCCTTGCGGCAGCCATGCCGAGCATCCCGGCGCTGATGCGGGCGCGCTGGACGGAACTGTTTCGCAACCAGCCAGAGCTCAACACGGCCTTCGCCTTCGAAAGTGCCGCGGACGAACTGGTCTATATCGCCGGCGCCTCGCTGTCCGTCGGGCTGTCCGTCGCCCTATTCCCCGAAGCCGGCATGATGGTGAGCACAGCTTTTCTGGCGCTCGGGACCGCGGCCTTCATCGTGCAGCGCGGCACCGAGCCGAAGGTGCGTCATGTCGCCGGCGCGGCTTCGGTCGGCTCCGCGATCCGGCAGCGTCCGGTGCAGATCATCACACTCGCGCTAATCTTCGTCGGCGCGATCTTCGCAACCGCGGAAGTGAGTGTTGTCGCCATCACCAAGGAGCTTGGTCAGCCGAATGCGGCCAGCCTGGTCATCAGCGTCTATGCCCTTGGTTCCTTCCTATTGGGTTTGACCCTCGGCGCGCTTAATCTGCGCATCCCCTTGCACCGTCAGTTGCTGATCGCTGTTGCGACTCTCGCAGTAACCTCGCTGCCGTTGCTCGTCGCCGGCAGTTCGGTAACCCTGCTTGCTGTCGCCGTCTTCGTCAGCGGCATCGCGATCTCGCCGACCTTTATAACTGCCTTCGGACTGATTGAGCGTCGCGTGCCGGAATCGGTGCTGACGGAGGGCGTCACCTGGGTGATGACCGGCATCGGCATCGGTATGGCGCTTGGCGCCTTTGTCTCCGGCTGGGTCGTCGACACCTACGGTCCCCAGAGCGGATTCTGGGTGTCTGCGGCCGCCGGGGCAGCGACCGTCCTTATCATTGCGCTCGGTCAGCGTACACTTTCGGGAGAGTGCACCGACGGGGAAGACTGCGCGATGCTGGAGCCGGCGCAGTAGCCGGGTGGGCGATAGAAAGGAACGGCGCAGGAGGCTCAAGCGGAAACGGAGTTTATAGGCAGGATGCAAAACGGGCCGGCATAGCCGGCCCATCCACAATCAATGCTGCTCGACCGGCGCCGGTAACGCAGCCGGCGAGCTCTGTCGTCCAAGCCGGTCGGCTACCAGCATCGACAACATCATTTCCACCAATCCGTTTGCGCCGCCCTTCTCGCCGCCGCCTCCGACCTGGATCTGCGGCACGAGCGGCAGCCTGCCATTCTCGATCGCTTCGGCAAACCGCATCAGCACCTGCGAGTTGAGCTGGTAGTCCGGGCCACCGAAGGCCGCGACCTTCTTCTCCGTGGCTTCCGCTTCCGCCAGACCGACGGCACGCACCTTCTGGGCATCGGCGAAACCGGTCGCCTTGATACGCTCGGCATCGGCAAGCGCGATCGCCTTGATCCGGTCGGCCTCGCCCAGGCCGGCGAGCCGGACCTTTTCTGCTTCGGCCTTGGCGGTGACCTGAATGGTCTCTGCCTGCTGGCGGGTGCGGGCGAGCTGCGCCTTACCCTCGTTTTCGCTGATCTCGATGGCGAGCGCCGACGTCGTGATCTTGGCCTGCTGCTCGGCCAGCGCCTCCTTCTCGCGCAGCGTCCGCTCCTGGATCGCTGCAGCTTCCTGCAGCCTGTAGGTCTCGACCTTTTCGACCGCGATCTGGCGTTCGCGTAGCTGGATCAAAATCTGCTCGATACTGTTCTGGCCATTGCCGGCGCGCGGCGTACCGATCAGCACTTCCTGCAATTCGAGACTGTAGGAGGCGAACTTAGCGCGCATTTCGTCGCCGGACTTGCGCTGGATTTCGCTGCGTTCCTGCAGGAGTTCAATCAGGGTCTTGGTCTGGGCGATGTTTTTGAAATAGGCCGAGACCATCGGATCGAGCGTCTGCTCGACCAGCCGTTTGATATCGCCGAAGCGCTGCACCACCAGCGGCGCCTTCATATAGTCGATATGCACGACGACCGAGAGCGGCAGGACCGGCTCGAATGCGTCCCTGGTGATCAGCGACACTTCCGAAAGGTTCTCATCGAGACGATGTTCGCCGAACTGCTCCTTCGTCCACTTCAGCACGAAGTTGGTCGTCGGCACGATGACGATGTTGCCCGCATAGGTGTTGAACGCGTATTTGCCCGGCAGAAGCGGTGTCGACCAGACACCGCGCGAACCCTGTTCGACCAGTTCGCCGTGCCTGTAGGACTGGCCGGAGACATCCGCGCTACGGCGGCCGGTATAGGAGACGACGACACCCACGGTGCCGACGCCGATGATCGTCTTTTCGACCAGTTCGACAGTCGCGAAAATGCGGTTGAGGAAGTAGCTGCCGTCAGCAAGCACCTGCAACTGCCGGCCGCGATAACCGCCGCCGTTGAGGAATTTCTCGGGATCCTGGAAATTGTTATGAAAGTTCGGGTCCTTGGGATCATTGGCAACAGTCGGCGCAATGATCTCGCCATCCGGCAGCGCCGGGCCATCATGGATGGTGACGATGCCGATCATGTCATCGGCATCACGAATGACGACCGGCTCGAAACCATCCCGCTCTGCGATCATCTCCGACATCTCCGAAAACAGCTTCTGTTCGGAGGCGTTCAAGTTCACGGCATAGTTCGATTGCGCAGTGAGCACGATGAATTGTGCGAGGTTGATGGCATAGGTGCCTTCGCGCAGGATCTTGCGCTGCGGACCTTTTTGGCCGCCCTTTTCAAGAAAAGCGCGCACGTCCTGGAAGTCGTCAGCCTCGGTATTCGACGCCAATGTCTGGGTTGGCGGTAGCGACATGCCATCGCGGGCGAAGACATAGCCGATCTGGCCCTGCGGAATGGTCACCAGATTGGCGCGATGCATCGAATATTGGAACGGCATGAAGAAATGCAGGCCGCCGCGCACGACGTCCGGCTGGAAACCGGCCTCACCGCCAAGTGCGATGAAGCCATTGTTTACGGAGCCACGGAAGCTCCACAGCTTCTCGAGGATGCCAAGCCTGTCGTTGGGGATATAGCGGATCACGCCGCTCCACCAGAACAGAATTGCAAGCACGATGATGAGGGCGACGATTTCGATCGCCAGCCATTCCATCGGACCAAGATATTGAGCGGTATCCATATTCTCTCTCCACTGGGCGCACGGGTTCGTCCACCCGACGGCCACCCGGTTGGTGTTGGTTGCTAAGACGGGGAGATTGCGCGCCTATACGTACGACGCACGAAGCGCGTGTCGAACGTTTGGGCTGCTCATTGTCTGGGAAAATGACCGCGCGTCCCGAGTCCCCACCGAGGAACGGCGTGGTCGTGAGTGTCTCACATCGGAGTTGCCTTGATAGACATGACGATGAAGCACGTAGGAATTGCGCCTATAGGTTTAAAGATGTTCGATGCGGAAATCAGGCAAGTACTTCCAACGATTTCGATATTTCGAGCATTCAATTCTACTGAATTATGCAATTTGAGCTTGATTGTTTCGGCCGGCGTTTTCTCTGCCAAGCATCTGCAAAGTTTGAAGATAGTACTGTTGGTTGCTCATCAACCCAACCACCACCACCTCACGGCACCTGCGCCCCGCTCACCGCGACATAGACCGAATAAACCGACCGCGTCGCCGCAATGAACAGCCGGTTGCGTTGGGGGCCGCCAAAGGTGAGGTTGGCGACGGTCTGGGGTACGCGGATCTTGCCGATCAGTTTGCCGGTCGGGTCGAAGCAATGCACGCCATCGGCCGCACTTGACCAGAGGTTCCCGTTCACGTCTGTGCGAATGCCGTCCGGGATGCCTTTGTCGATGAGGCAGAAGACGCGGCCGTTCGTCAGCCTGATGCCGTCGATCACGTCGAAAGCGCGGATGTGACGTGGCAGGCTTTCGTCATGGCTGGCTGCCGAATCCGCCACATAGAGGATGGTCTCGTCGGGCGAGAAGGCGAGGCCGTTCGGCTGTGTGAAATCCGTGACGACAGCAGCAAGCGCGCCGGTCGTCGGATCGAGCCGGTAAACGTTGCGCGTCGCCTGTTCCGGCTCGGCGCGAAAGCCTTCATAGTCCGACATGATGCCGTAGGTCGGGTCGGTGAACCAGATCGAGCCGTCTGACTTCACCACCACGTCGTTCGGCGAATTGAGCCTGGCGCCCTCGAAACGATCGGCGAGCACGGTGATCGAGCCGTCGACCTCGGTGCGGGTGACGCGGCGCGTCCCATGCTCGCAGGAGATCAGCCGTCCCTGCCGGTCGCGCGTATGGCCGTTGGTGAAGTTGGAGGGTTGCCGATAGACGGAGACGCCGTTCTCCGGCGTCCATCGCAGCATGCGCTGGTTGGGTATGTCGCTCCACAGCAGCTGGTTGGCGTCGTTGAACCAGACGGGGCCCTCCGCCCAGCGGCAGCCCGAATAGAGTTCGTCGAGACCGGCGCTGGTCACGATCATCTGCCGGAAGCGCGGGTCGTGGATTTCGTAAATGCTGGCCTCGGCCATGGCGGTCTTCCCGTTTATCGCATGCCGGCCCGGCGACCGCCGGCGAGCATGATGACGCTGATGATGATGAGGCCGGTCATGATCAGGCGAATGCCCGCGCCGAACCCATAAGTATTGAGCATGGAGACGACCAGGAACATGAAGAGCGATGCGCCCCAGATCCCCGGCACGTTGGAATCGCCGCCGGCGACTGCCGTGCCGCCGATCACGACGACAGCGATCGACATCAGCAGATATTCCGAGCCCATGTTGAGCGCTGCGCCGCCGGAGAAGCAGGCGAGCAGATAGCCTGCGACCGAAGCGAGCACGGCGCAGAAGAGATAAGTGACGAAACGCGTGCCGTCGACCGGTATGCCGGCCATGCGCGCTGCCGGCATGCTCTGGCCGATCGCCGAGATCCAGCGTCCGTAGATCGTCTTCTCGAGCAGGAACCAGGCAAGCAGCGAGATGAGGAATGCGACGATTGCCACATTCGGCACGCCGAGCGTTTTCGACGTGGTGAATTCCGCCAGCACGCTCGGAGGCTTGATGCGCAAGCCCCGGTTCGTCCAGATCGCGGCGGACTGCACGATGAAGCTCATGGACAGCGTGGCGATGATCGGCGGAATGCGCAGCGCCTTGATGAGCGCATAGTTGCCGAGACCAACGACAAGACCGATGACGATGGCGACGAGAAGGCCCGGCAGGATCATGCCGTTTTCGACATTCATCAGCTTCAGCGCCACCGTGCCGGCAAGCGTCATGGTGGCGGGAACCGAGAGATCGATGTTGCCGGGGCCGAGTGTGATCACGAACATCTGGCCAATGCCGACGATGACCGAGAAGGCCGCGAAAGTGAGTGCTGCCTGCGACAGGCCAAGCGTGCTGGCGCCGAGCGTCACCATGATCGTCAGGAACCAGACGACAAAGGCGGCAAGCCACGACCAGATCCAGGGTTTACGAAATAGGCGAAGGAGCGGGGTCATCGGCGTTTCTCCCGCTTCTCCAGGCGGTTCAGCATCAGGCGGAGTGCCAGCACGATGATCAGGATCGCGCCCTGAGCCCCGATCTGCCAGTCTGGCGAGATGCGCAGGAAGGACAGGAACGAGCCGGCGAGCGTCAGCGTCAGCGCGCCGATGACGGCGCCGATCGGGGAGACGCGGCCGCCAATGAACTCGCCGCCGCCGAGAATCACGCCGGCGATCGACAGCAGCGTGTAGCGCAGCGCGATATTGGCATCGGCCGAGGTGGTCAGGCCGACGAGGGCGATGCCGGCGAGCACCGCAAAGAGGCCGGCAAGACCGTAGGCGGCAGCGCGCGCCCCGACAATCGACCAGCCGGCGCGCTCGACCGAACGCTGGTTACCGCCGATGCCGCGCATCAGCACGCCGAGCGACGACCGCATGACGAGAAGATGAGCGACGGCGGCGATGACGATGCTGGCGACGATCGCCATCGGCGCCAGCGGCGGCTTCACGGTCATCAGCCAGCGCACCCAGTCCGGCGCCTGCCCGCCCGGTGCCGGCAGCAGCAGGACGGCGAGGCCGCCCCAGACGAAGCTCATGCCAAGGGTCACGACGATGGACGGCAGGTCGCGCAGATAGATGACGATGCCGAGCGCTGCATAGGTTGCGATCGCGCCGGCAAGGATCAGCACGCCGGTCACCGGGGCATCCCGCAGAAAGGTCGCGGTGACGCAGGCGATGAAGCTGACGAAGGCGCCCATCGAGAGATCGAGATCGTTCACCGCCATCACGATCATCTGGGCGATCGTCGCAAGCGCGATCGGCACAGCCAGGTTGAACAGCAGGTTGAGCCCGACATAGCTCATGGCGCGCGGCTGCAGCCAGAAGACGGCGGCGAGCAGCAGCGTCAGCGACAGGGCGGGAATGGCAAGTCGCAGGGCGTCGGACGACAGCCGGAACGTCATGCGGCGGCCCCCTCGAAGGAGGCGGCGATGATACTCGTCTCGTTGACGGCATCACCGGCGAGTTCGGTGGTGATGCGGCCTTCGCGGAAGACGTAGACGCGGTCGCAGAGGCGGACCTCGTCCATTTCGGTCGAGTACCAGATAAAGGTGCGGCCGCGCGCCGCTTCCTCGCGGATGATCGCATAGACCTCCTGCTTGGTGCCAACATCGACGCCGCGCATCGGATCGTCCATCAGGACAACAGGTGCGCGCGTCGCAAGCGCGCGGGCAAAGAGGACCTGCTGCTGGTTGCCGCCTGACAACGACAGGATGCGGTTGTCCATATCGGGGGTGCGGATCTCGATCCTGCGCTTCCAGTCGGCGCCTTTCGTCTCCTCTTCGTCCGCGAGGATGAGGCCTCGCCGCGACAGGTCGCCGAGCGAGGCGATGGAGAAGTTGCGCAGGATGCTCCAGAGTTCGAAGACGCCGTTGAGGCGGCGGTCGCCGGCGACGAAGGTGACGAGCGGATCGCGCTCGGGCAGCCAGTTGCCGGACTGGGTGGCATGCAGGGCAAGCAGGAGTTCGGTCTGCCCATGGCCCGCCAGCCCCGCCAGTCCGATGATCTCACCCTTGCGGGCCGCAAAGGAAAGGCCCTTCGCCTGATGGGACAGAATGAGCGGAGCGGTGGATTGTTCGCGCACTGATCGCTGCCCGGTCTCCTCCTTCGCGACGGTGCCCATGGTTTCGACGAGGCCGTGATGGTCGAAGCCCTGCGCCGGGCGTTCGGCGACGACGCGGCCGTCCTTCATGACGACGATGCGATCGGAGGTTTCGAGGATCTCATGCAGGATATGCGAGATGAAGATGACGGACCCGCCCGTGGCAATGAAGCGGCGGACATGGTCGAGCATCTGCCGGGCAAGGCTTGCATCGAGCGACGAAGTTGGTTCATCGAGGATCACCAGCCGCGGGGGAATGCCGGCGTCGGAAAAGGCCATTGATATCTCGACCATCTGCCGCTCGGCGATCGAAAGATCTCCGACGGCCCGGCTGCTGTCGATGCCGTGGCCGGGAAAGACCGCGTCGAGGCTCGTCTCGATGATGTTTGCAGCACGCCTGCGCCAGCCGAAGCCGCCGAGATGGCGATGCATGATGCGCGTGTTCTCGACGATCGAAAGGTTGGGGCAGAGCGAAAGCTCCTGGAAGACGCAGCGCACGCCGCGGGCACGCGCCGCGTTGATGCCATAACGCTCCAGCCGCTCGCCGTCGCTCGCCACACTTCCTTCATGCGGCGTGAGACCGCCGTTGATGACGCTGACGATGGTGGACTTGCCGGCGCCATTGTGCCCGACAAGCCCGACGCATTCGCCCGGCATGACGCGAAGGGTCACGCCATCGAGCGCCCTGACCGCGCCGAAACTTACCTTGGCGCCATCGACGGCGATCACCGCCTTCAAAACGTCATCCATGCTGCCCGCCATGCCTGCTTGAAAAAATGCCGCGCGACCTTCTGCGGCCGCGCGGCAGTCGCCGGGAGAATTACTTTGCCGACTCGATGACCTTGATTGCGTCTGCCTGCGTGTATTCCACGTTGGCGACGCCGCCGGCCTGGGTATTGGCGAGGTTGGTTTCGAGATTGTCCTGGTCGATGCGCAGGAAGGGCACGACGAGGTCCTTCTTGACTTCCTTGCCGTCGAGGATCTGCTGTGCCACCCAGAAAGCGAGTGTGGAGACGCCTGGCGCGATGGATACGGACATGGTCTCGTAACTCTTCGCGTCCTTCTGCTCCTTCCACCACTTCAGTTCGTCCTCGCGGTTGCCCATGATAATGATCGGCATCTTCCGGTCGGTTGCGGCAATCGCCTGTGCGGCGCCATAGCCGTCGCCGCCCTGCGTTACCACGCCGGCGATGTCGGGCAGGCTGGGCAGGATACCGGCAACAGCCTTCTGCGCCACGTCCTGCGCCCAGTCGCCGTGAACGGAGCCGACAATCTTGAACTGCGGGAACTGCTTGACACCCTCATGGATGCCGGCCGAGATTTCGTCATCGACGAAGACACCGGCAAGGCCGCGGATCTCGAGCAGGTTGCCGCCGTCCGGAAGTTTCTTCGACAAGTACTCGACCTCACTGCGGCCCATTTCCTTGAAGTTGACGGCGATACGCCAGGCGCAGGGTTCGGTGACGATACCGTCGAAGGACACGACGGTGATGCCGGCATCGCAGGCTTCCTTGACCGCACCGTTCAGCGCCGTCGGCGAGGCGGCGTTCAGCACAATGGCGTCATAACCCTGCAGGATCATGTTCTGGATCTGCGCGGCCTGTTCCGTCGCCTGGTTCTCGGCGGTGGTGAAAGGGTCGGCTGCGGCAACGGTGCCGGCCTTCACGGCTTCCCCCGTCACCTTGCCCCAACTCGTCAGCATGGCCTGGCGCCATGAGTTGCCGGCATAGTTGTTGGAAAGGGCGATTTTCTTGGCCGATGTCTCGGCGAAGGCGGAAACGGGCATCGCGGCGCAAGCAATAGCGGCCGATGCCAGAAGCATCTTACGGATTGTCATGTCTTCCTCCCTGATGATCGCGCTGGTCGGCGGATCGCTTCACTCCTGCCGGCCCAATTGGGTCCGAGTGAAAATTGTTCTTGCACTGAGCTTCCTCCTCTCAGTAAGGGCAGGATGCGGGAGATCGATCGGCCTGTACAGGGGCAAGGCGGCAATCCGTTTGCGGGATTTGCGCAACAAGCTGCGGGTTTACGCAAGACGGCGGCGCTTCCGCGGGCGCTTACTGCGAAGGGTCGCGGCGGGTTGAGGAGCCTGCTGCCGCCTCGGGGAGGAACTGACGATGCTGCATCTCGTACCCGCAGCCATGTTCGACCATTATCTCGGCATTTCCCGGCTGCTCGCGGGCCAGCTCGACTTCCGCTCGGCTATCCGTTCCGTCGCGGCCGAGGTCGCCCATATCATCCCGCACGACCACCTCGATGTCTGCGTGCTGCTTGAGGGCGGCAACTATCACACGGCCTACGAGACGGGCATCGAGACCGCCTGGGGCGGGCTTGCCGGTGCGCCTGTTGTCAACAGCCCCATCCGCGCGCTGCTCTGGGGCGAGGTGGACTTTCTGCTGGCGGACGACGCCATGACCGACCCGCGTTTCCACTTCGAGGGCGCGTTCAAGCGGCCGATCGTCGAACAGTCGCTGAGGAGCCGCTTGCATGTGCCGATGAAGGTGCAGGGCACGATCATCGCGGCGCTTTCCTGCTCGTCGCACCGGGCGGGCGTCTATACGATGGAGGATATCGAACGCGCCCGCATCATCGCCGACCTGCTGACGCCCTATTTCTTTGCGCTGCAGGCGGCCGAGCAGGCGCAACGCTCGGCCATTGTCGAGGCAGAGGCCCGCGCCCGCGAGGAGGGCTTGCGGCAAGGTGCACTGAAGCTTACCGAAGCCCTGGAGCAGGAACGCCAGCGCATCGGCATGGACCTGCACGACCAGACGCTCGCCGACCTGACGCGGCTCGCCCGCCGGATCGATCGGCTGTCGCGCCACGGCGAGGTGGCGCCCGAGACGCTGGAGCCGATCTCCCGTTCCCTGCAGCATTGCATGCAGGATCTGCGGCAGATCATCGAGCAGGCAAAACCCTCCGTGCTCCAGCTCTTCGGCCTCGCCCAAGCGATCGAACATCATCTGGACCGATCGACCCGCGACAGCGGATCGGGGATCGAATGGGGCCTTGTCGACGAGACGCACGGCGCACTGGAGCGACTGGAACCGACCGTCAGCGTCGCGCTGTTTCGGATCGCCCAGGAAGCGATCAACAATGCGGTGCGTCATGCCGCGCCCCTGGCCGTCACGGTGCGGCTCGAGGCCGACGAGGAGCGGCTGTCGATCGAAATCTCCGACGACGGGACCGGGCTCACCAAGGCGCGGGGACGGATCGGCGGCGGCATCGACAACATGAAGACCCGTGCGCGGCTGATTTCGGCGCGCTTCACGACCGGGCCCGGCCACAACAATCACGGGACTGTGGTGCGCGTCGTGCTACCGCTCGTACCGAACGACCCGCCGAGCGGGCCAAACTGAGGAGAAGGGCACCATGAAGGTTCTGATCGTCGAGGACGACCCGCTGCACCGGTCCTACCTGCACGAGGCTGTTAATGCGGCCCTGCCGGAATGCGATACGGTGATCGAGGCGGAGAATGGGACCGTCGGCGAGAAGCTCGCCCGCGACCACAAGTCGGCGCATATCGTCATGGATCTGCAGATGGCGAACCGCAACGGCATCGAGGCGGCGCGCACCATCTGGAAGGAGCGGCCGGAGACCCGCATCCTGTTCTGGTCGAATTATTCGGACGAGGCCTATGTGCGCGGGGTCTCCCGCATCGTGCCGGATGGCGCCGCCTACGGCTATGTGCTGAAATCCGCCTCCGACGAGCGGTTGAAGCTTGCGCTGCGTTCGATCTTCATCGAGAGCCAGTGCGTCATCGACCGCGAGGTGCGGGGCCTGCAGCAGAAGAGCCTCGGCCAGACGAACGGCTTTACCGATTCCGAATACGAGATCCTCGTCGATATCGCCCTCGGCCTTACCGACCGGGCCATCGCCAAACGTCGGGGCCTTTCGCTGCGCAGCGTGCAGAACCGCCTGCAGCAGCTCTACGACAAGCTCGACGTCTACCAGAGCGGCGGCGACGACCACGAGGACGGCCGCTTCAATCTGCGCGCCCGCGCCGTCACGGTCGCTTTCCTGCGCAAACTCCTGAACTACAGCGCTCTGGAGCGGGCCGAGGCAGAGCTGCAGGAGTGGCTTGATGGAAAGTAGTCCCGGACCTGCGCGGAATGGCTGGGGATCGGAGACATGGCCTGCGGCCCCTGCCTTTCACGGCGCATGAGCCAGCGCGATCGCGTCGGCGGCTTCCTCACAGCGATCATTGAGCGTGCTGGTGGCGACACGGATATGACTGCTTGGCAGGACGGAGAATTTGCTGCCCGGATTGACGGCGATATTGCGGGCGGCGAGCGTCACCATCGCGAATGGTTCGGAGACGACGGGCACCCAGAGGCACAGGCCCTGGCCAGCCGGTATGGGTATTCCCCGTTCGCTGAGGGCATCGGCAAGAGCGTCCCGCCTCTGCTGATAGATCGCGCGCGCCTCGCCGATAAGCTGCCAGGTTGCCGGATCGCGTAATAGCCAGGCGGCGGCACCTTGCAGGATACGGCTGGTCCAGCCGGCGCTGAAGGAACGGTAAGACTGGATCTGGTCGACGATTGGCGCGGAACTCGACAGGACCGCGAGACGCAGATCCGGGCCGAGGCTTTTCGAGAGTGACAGGATATGGATCGTCCGCTCCGCAAATCGGCCGCCGAGCGACTGCGGAGCCGCCGTCGACACGTCACCGACGCCGTCGTCCTCGATGATAAGCGTATCGCTGTCTTCCAGCACATCGCCGAGCTGATCGAGGCGGGATGAACTGACCGTAACGCCAGTCACCGAATGCAGCCGCGGCTGGAACAGGAAAGCCGCCGGACGTTGCCGCAATGCCTCGCTGAGCGAAGCCGGCAGGGGGCCGTCGTCGTCGCAGGCGACAGGGATGATTTTCACGCCGAGATCTTCCAGAATATCGAGCAGTCGCATGGCTGTGGGATGTTCGATCGCGACCGAGGAGCCCGGGGAGACCAGCGCATGCAATATCGTATAGACGGCGTTGTAACCGCCATTGGTGGCCAGAAAGGCTTCCGCCTCATAGGGCCATCGCTCTGAAACGGCGTCCTTCAACTCAGGCACGATCCGGCTGCGCTCATAGCTGTTGAGGTCATCGACGGACGCACCATAGGCCATTGCTTCGGCCAGGCGCGGAAGAAGTGCTGCATCCGGCCCGGCCAAGGTAAGGTCGAGCACACCTGCCCTATAGTTTCCCGAGCTGGCGAGGCGTTCCGGCTTGGCGACAAAGCGGTCGCCACTGACCCAGGTGCCGTTGCGTCCCCGGCCGCTGATGATCTTCTGCCGCCGCAAATCGCTCCAGGCTTCGGAGATCGTCGCCGGACTGACATGCAATTCGTAAGCGATATCGCGGATCGCCGGCAGGCGCGTCCCAATCGGCAGGACGCCGGCACGGATCAGCGCGCTCGTTTCGAGAGCGATCCCCCGGATGCTGCGGTCGGCTATTTTTTCGGCAAACCAGGAGGCTTCGACTGTGTCGCCCATTTTTTTCTCACTTTAAATGTTCAATAACGTAATAACATTTGTGCTCTCTATTTTGAACATTTAATTTGCCCCTCGTCGAGCCATTTCAGTGAGTTTTTGCATGCCTGTGACGCTTCGCATCGCCCTTCGAGACTGGGATTACATGACACCGCTTGTGCTCGGTGACGTCAGTTCTACCCGTCTCGATATCAAAGTGGATCGCGTGAGCACGCTGGTCTCCAGCCTCGCCGATGATGCGGCGCATGACGCCGCGGAACTGTCCTTCAGCCGCTATTCGCAGATGCGTCATGATGGCGATGATCGGATCGTCGGCATGCCGAACTTCATCATGCGCGGCTTCCGCCATCGCTGCATCATCACCACCAAGGACAGTCCGATCCGCACGCTGTCTGATCTGGCCGGCAAGAATATCGGCGTGACCGGCTGGCGCGATTCCGGAAATATCTGGACCCGTGCCGCTTTGCGCCGGGAAGGTGTCGGCGTCGAGGATGCCATGTGGTATGCCGGGCGCCTGACGGAAGCTCATCCGATCGCCGACCGGCTCGATGGTTTTGGACGGCCCGGCCGCATCGAGGCCGCTCCCGGTGAGCGTCCGATGGTCGATCTGCTGCTGGATGGCGGGCTCGATGCCGTGTTCACGCCTTTCATGCCGAAGGGTTTCTTCGATCAGGAATCGCCGCTCCGCCAGGTGCTGGATGATTTCCGCGCCGCTGAAGTCACTTATTTCCACGACGTCGGCTATATCCCGGGCATGCATCTGATCGGCTTCAAGGCTGATATCGTCCAGGAGCATCCCTGGATCATGGATGAACTCAGCGAGCTGATCGACGAGTCTCAGCGCCTGTGGCTGGAAAAGCGCGAGAAATACGCCGACACCACGCCCTGGATGATCGACGAACTGCGCCGCTGCGCGGCCGACCTGCCGCCAAGCTGGAACATCAGCGGGCTTGCCGAGAACGAGGCAATGATCGCCGATTTTGCCGAAGAACTTTACGAACAGAAAATCATGCCGCGCCTTCTGACGCCCGCCGAGTTGTTTCCGTGGCACGCCGAGGCGCGATGACCAAGGCCAGGGGAAACTCTTCGCAGGCCTCATCGTTGAATCACCATTTTTGCAAACCAAAAAAAGGGGAATGACATGCATTCGAAACTGATCGCTTCCGCCGCCCTGCTGGGTCTGATGATGACGACGTCGGTCTTCGCTGAGGAAACGGCCGTGCCAAAACAGACCGTCAACGACGCGCTTCGCGCCCGCCTGCCGGAGAAGATCCGCACGGACGGCAAGATGGTCTCCGTCAACAACGGTTCCTTTCCTCCCTATGAGATCGTCACCGGCACGAAACTGACCGGCGCCAGCGCCGACCTGACTGATGCGATCGGCCAGATGCTCGGCGTCGAGATCGAGCACGAAACCGTCAGTGGACTGACCGCATTGCTCGCCGGCATCAATTCCGGCCGATACCAGTTCGCCTTCGGCCCGATCGGTGACTTCAAAACCCGTGAAGAGGCCAACGATTTCGTCGATTGGGTTCAGGAATACGTGGTCTTCTCCGTTCAGAAGGGCAATCCGAAGGCCATCGCTTCGCTCGACAGCGCCTGCGGCAATCGCATTGCCGTCATGGCCGGCGGCTCCGCCGAAAAGGTGATCCAGGCCCAGGTCGAAAAGTGCAAGACGGACGGCAAGCCTGCACTCGAAGTGCAGTCCTATACCGACCAGCCGAGCTCGATCCTGGCGGTCCGCTCCAAACGCGCCGATGCCTTCTTCTCCTCGCAGGCGCCGCTGACCTATTTCGTGTCTCAGGCAAACGGCCAGTTGGAACTGAGCGGCGTCGGCCAAAAGAATGGCTTCGACGACCTCTATCAGGGCGCCGTCGTGCCGAAGGGCTCGCCGCTCGGCCCCGTTCTGCTCGACTCGATCAAGGCGTTGATGGATAACGGCGCCTATGCCGCCATCATGAAGAAGTGGGGTCTTGAGAACAACATGATCAAGCAGCCCGGTCTCAATCTTGGTGGAGCTCTGCCGAAATGAGCAATGACCGCACGACTGCCGCATCGTCGTCTGGCGGTGCGGACTTCCGCGATGTTGCTCATGCCCACAAGCCCTTTCAAACGGGTCGGCTCCTCTTGTGGGTGGTCGTGCTCCTGATTGCTGCGAACTTCCTGTGGATCGTCGCCCATAACGAGAATTTCGGCTGGCCTGTCGTCGCGGCTTATTTCTTCGATCCGACTGTTATCAACGGCCTTTACGTCAGCCTGGGCCTGACAGTGGTCGCGATGGCCATCGGCATCGTGCTCGGCCTCGGACTGGCGATCGCCCGGCTGTCGAATGACCGGCTCGCTCGGTCGCTAGCATCGCTGTTCATCTGGTTCTTTCGCGGCACGCCGCTCCTGGTACAGTTGATCTTCTGGTACAATCTCTCGACCCTCTTTCCCGAACTTTCGATTACCATTCCGTTCGGCCCGACGCTCGCCAGCTGGGAGACCAATTCGGTGATCACGCCGATGACGGCGGCAATCGTCGGCCTGGCCTTGAACGAAGCGGCCTACATGGCCGAAATCATTCGCGGCGGCCTGCTCTCGGTCGATCGCGGCCAGTTCGAGACGGCGGAAGCGTTCGGCATGACCAAGGCGAGGGCGCTGTGGCGGATCATCATTCCGCAGGCGATGCGCTCGATCGTGCCGCCAACGGGCAACCAGTTGATCAGCATGATCAAGGCAACCTCGCTCGTCAGCGTCATCGCCATGGCCGATCTGCTCTATTCCGTCCAGTCGATCTATAATCGCACCTTCGAGATCGTGCCGATGCTACTGGTCGCGGTCCTCTGGTACCTCTTCATCACTTCCATCCTCAATCTCGGCCAGAGCTATATCGAAGCCTATTACGGCCGTAGCGAGCGGCGCAACAATGCCGCTGCCGCCAAATCCGAGACCCTTGCCGAGGAGGCAAGCCATTGACCGGTGCCGAAATTGCAAAGCCTCTCGTCAGAGCCCGCAACGTCCACAAGTCCTTCGACCAGCTCGAAGTGCTGAAAGGGATCGACCTCGACGTCATGCCGGGTGAAGTCGTCGTGGTGCTTGGCCCGTCCGGGTCGGGAAAGTCGACCTTCCTGCGCTGCATCAACCATCTCGAAGCGATTAATAAGGGGTTCATCGAAGTCGATGGCGAGCAGATCGGCTATCGCCTCCGCAAGGACCGGCTGGAAAAGCTGTCCAGCAACAAGATCGCCAGCCAGCGGCGCAAGATCGGCATGGTGTTCCAGCAGTTCAATCTCTACCCGCATATGACGGTGCTGCAAAATATCGTCGAGGCCCCGATCGGCGTGCACGGAGAAAATCGCAAGGCCGCGACCGAGAACGCGATGCGGCTTTTGGAGCGGGTGGGCCTGTCGGAAAAGGCGGGGAGCTATCCCCGCCAGCTCTCCGGCGGTCAGCAGCAGCGCGTCGCCATCGCCCGCGCCCTGGCGATCAAACCGAAGCTGATGCTGTTCGACGAGCCGACATCTGCGCTCGACCCAGAACTCGTCGGCGAAGTGCTGGCCACCATGCGCGATCTCGCCAAACAGGGCCTCACGATGATCGTCGTGACCCACGAGATCGGTTTCGCCCGTGAGGCGGCCGATCGGGTCGTGTTCATGGACGGCGGCAATGTCGTCGAAATGGGCAAGCCCGAGGATGTCATCGGCAATCCGCAACATCCCCGGACCCAGGCTTTTCTCGCCCGTTTTCTCTGACCGGTGTCAGCTCGCTGCTTCGACCGTCGGGCCGGAGCCATGCCCTTTTCGATCAAAACTGGATGTTTTCATGCCCACGCTCGACAATGCCTATGCCCGCCTTTCCGATTTCGAAGCCATGGAGGCGGAGCTGAAGGCGACCCGCCAGCACCTGCATGCCCATCCGGAACTTTCCTTCGAAGAAGCGGAAACGGCGCGTTTTGTCGCGGAAAAGCTGGAAGGCTGGGGTTATGACGTGACCCGCAATGTCGGCGGTCACGGCGTTGTCGCTCGCCTCAGCGCCGGCAAGGGCAGCAAGGGCATCGCCATCCGCGCCGATATGGATGCGCTGCCGATCGCTGAAGAAACCGGACTTGCCTATGCCAGCGGCACCCCCGGCAAGATGCATGCCTGCGGCCATGACGGCCACACGACCGTGCTGCTCGGCGCGGCCGACTATCTCGCCCGTACCCGCCGCTTCAACGGCACGGTGACGCTGATCTTCCAGCCCGCGGAAGAGGCGGGCAAGAATAGCGGCGCTCAGGCGATGATTGCCGACGGCCTGTTCGACCGGTTTCCGTTCGACGCAATCTTTGGCCTCCACAACCACCCCGGTGCTCCGGAAGGCACCATTCTGCTGCGATCCGGTCCGATGATGGCGGCGTCGGATACCGTCGAGATTACCATCAAGGGCAAAGGCGGCCATGCCTCGCGGCCACACCTGACCGTCGATCCCGTGGTCGTGGCGTGCAACCTCGTCGTCTCGCTGCAGACGATCATCTCGCGCAACCTCGACCCGACCCAGACCGCGGTCATTACCGTCGGCACGATCCATGCCGGCGATGCAGTCAACGTCATTCCTGAGTATGCCAAGCTCGCATTGAGCGTGCGCTCCTTCGAGCCCGGCATTCGCGACCTCCTGCAGGAACGCATCACCAAGCTCGCCCGCTCGGTGGCAGAAGGGCACAATGCTTCGATCGAGATCGACTACGATCGCGGCAATCCTGTCGTCGTCAATTCGCCTGATGAGACAGATTTTGCCCGGATCGTTGCGGCGGAACTGATCGGCGAAGACAAGGTCGCGACCTGCCCGCTCATTCCCGGCAGCGAGGATTTCTCGCACTTTCTCGAGCACAAGCCGGGCAGCTTCCTGCGTCTCGGCAACGGCATGAATTCCGCCATCCTGCATAGCCCCAAATATGATTTCGCCGATGCCAGCCTGACGGTTGGCGCAGCCATGTGGGCAAGGCTCGCGGAACGCTACCTCCAGGATGACGCCTGAAGTCCCGGTCGCCAGCTTGACCGCGTCGCATTTGGAGCTTGCACTTTCTGTAGCGCAAAAGGATTTTGTAGCGAGAACATCACTTCAACATCTCGCCGCAATCCAGGATGCGCAGCATGATTGCCAACTACAACGACGCCGGACTCGACTTGTCTTACGATCTCGAATTTTACGCATTGATGGAGGACAGCTTCGAACGAAGCGTGGGACGCCGCCTGACGCCGGAAGGCCGGGGTGCTGAATGGCTTTACGACCAGTCGCCGGCCGTTGTCCTTGCTCACAACACCGCCGCCGATCCGCGCTTTATCTACGCAAACCGCGCCGCCCAGGCCTGTTTTGAATATTCATGGGAAGAGTTCATCACTTTGCCATCGCGCCTTTCGGCGGGGGCACCTGATCGCGCGGAACGTGACAGGCTGTTGAATACCGTGGCGGCCAACGGCTTTATCGCCGACTACCGCGGACTTCGCATTGCCAAGTCAGGGCGGCGTTTCTATATCGAGAACGCCATCGTCTGGGATCTCGTCGACCGCAGCGGATGCCGTCGCGGTCAAGCTGCGACATTCGATTCCTGGCAAGACGTGCAGGCGGATTGAGCGCCGACTGCGGAGACGCCGACCACGCGCCGGATATGTTTTCGCGACTTTGCAAACTATGTCGTTTGCCATTTGGTTGCCAAAAAACCATGATTGCGTCACATAGATCGCACATCGACACTCGGCATTAAGAATTGGATCAACGCTGAATGCGCATAGCCTACGTTTTCTTTGGTGCATTTCTTGCAATTGCACAGTCCGCATATGCTGAAGTCGCATCACCGCCTGTTTTGGCGCCGCTAAAGCGACAAGCGCAAGCCGCTGAGTTGAGCGCGCAATTTCTTTCGCGGTATAGCTACAAGCCCGTTCCACTTGACGACGCCTTGTCGGCCAGGATCATGGATCAGTTCATCAAGTCGCTTGATCCGGACCGCATGCTCTTCCTCCAGACTGATATCGACAAGTTCATGTCCGATCGCAGCGAGATCGACGATGCGATAGAACGGAAGGACTTGAAGATCCCGTTTGCGATTTTCAACGCCTATGAACAGCGCGTTGTCGACCGCATGAACTATGCGCGCAGCCTGCTGAAGCAGGACTTCGATTTCAGTGCGCAGGAAAATTATTCGGTGCTGCGCGATAAAGCGCCGTGGCCGCAGTCGAAAGCCGAGAGCAATGAGCTTTGGCGCAAGCGCGTCAAGAGCGACTGGTTGCGGTTGAAACTGGGCGGCAAAAACGACGCGGCGATTCGCGAAACACTCGACAAACGTTATGAAAACACCCTCGAGCGCGCTTACAAATTTAAAAGCGACGACGTTTTCCAGTCGTTCATGGACGCCTATTCAACGTCGATCGATCCGCACACCGACTATTTCGGCGCCGCCGCTTCAGCCGACTTCAATGTCTCGATGAAGCTTTCGCTGTTTGGTATCGGTGCTGTGCTGCAGGAACGCGACGACTACACGACGATCCGTGAGCTCGTGCCTGGCGGGCCGGCGCAGCTGTCCGGCAAGCTCGCGGTCGGAGACCGCATTACCGGCGTTGGTCAAGGCAAGGATGGGGCGATCAAAGAAGTGGTGGGCACGCGCCTTGATGAAGTCGTGCAGATGATACGCGGAAAAAAAGACTCCGTCGTGCGGCTGGACATCCTGCCGGCAGATGCCGGAGCAGATGGCACGCATCGCGTCATTAGCCTGGTGCGCGATAAAATCAGTCTCGACAAGCAGGCTGCCAGGAAGACTGTGCTGTCCGTGAAGGCGGGCGACGCCACGCGTAAAATCGGGATCATCACGCTGCCGGTATTCTATGAGGATTTTGAAGCCAAGCGCAAAGGAGACCAGGATTACAAAAGCGCAAGCCGCGATGTCGCCAAGCTTCTCGACGAACTGAAGGAAGAAAAGGTCGACAGCGTTCTCATTGATCTGCGCAACAATGGCGGCGGCTCATTGGACGAGGCGATTGATTTGACCGGTCTCTTCATCGGCAATGGACCGGTCGTTCAGCAACGTGGCAGCGACGGCAAGATCGAGGTCAAAAGTGCTGAGCTTGCGGCGCCTGTCTGGACAGGCCCGATGGGTGTCCTGATTAATCGCGGCTCGGCCTCGGCTTCGGAGATCTTTGCCGCGGCAATCCAGGACTATGGTCGAGGCGTGATCGTCGGCGAACCTAGTTTCGGGAAAGGCACCGTTCAAACCGTCGTCGATCTTGACCAGATTGTTCGCAACAGCAAACCGGAGTTCGGGGAGCTAAAGGTGACAATTGCCCAGTTTTTCCGGGTCGACGGTGGTACGACGCAGTTGCACGGCGTGACGCCTGATATCAGCTTGCCCGGACTTTCCGATCCGACAAGCTTCGGCGAGACCAGTTATGACAATGCCCTGCCGTGGGCGCAGATCAAGCCCGCGAACTACACGCCCGCCGACACGATCACGACGTTGCTGCCGACGTTGCAAAGCCGCCATGATGCGCGGGTTGAGAGCAATCCGGACTTCCAACGCCTGCTAAAAGACATTGCCGACCTGAAGGCGCAGCGTGAGAAAGGGGTTGTTTCTCTCAATGAATCCGAACGTCGCAAAGAAGCGGCTGCTCGCGAGAAACGGTTCAAGGATCGAGCGGAAGCAGGGGATGGCGAGGATCTTGGAGATGATGGCCTGGAGGCAGGCGAGCGCAGCCTGAGCGCTGATATTGCCATCGAGAATGCCCGCAAGAATGCAAAAGACGTCTTGCTCGACGAGACCGTCGCCATTCTTGCCGACGAGGCGGATTTGCAGGAAGGCGTGCTAAAGGCAGCCACAAAAGAATCAGGAAACACGAACGGAAAATAGTCATTCCCGACAGGTGTAGATTCAGGTCCTGCGACAGTATAACGGGACGCGAATGTGCAACGACAATATCTTCACGCACGCTTGTGCAGCTGATGTGATTGTCTTTAGAGCCGTCAGTCCGCTTTTCCACCTCAATTGTAGGGGGCGAACGCTGTCCACTGGGGTTGTTGCTTGACGCTCCACACACGCTACTTCACAGTTACAGCGTTGAAGGTGAGTCGGATAGACTGTACCGTTTTTCGCATCCGTTGCTCATCTCAGAGGGAGGCGTCAGCAGGGTTGCTTGGTCCGCGCCCCGACCGACACCGGTTGATCGCACATAGGATCGAGATTGATTGAGTTCGAACTCGCAGCCGCTCCTATTTGCTTTTGAGGTCGCGCCGTGGATAAAGTGCCATCAGCAGTCGATCCTCCTCGCGAAAGTTCGCGTTGGCAGCGGATTTTCGCAATGCCGAGGAACCGCTGGTCCCTCTTTTGGCCAGGGCTTTTGATATCAATTTTGCTTCTTGCAGGCATCGTTTTTTTTTACCATGAAATCCACGACCGCGAAGATCTCGGGCGCGTTGAAAATCGCGCTCTCGATAAGGCTGCACAATCATCTCGCATAGCCGTCCGCCCGGATCCGGCGGTTCCTTCTCCTCTCCCGTCGACGTCGATATCGCTGCTGCTGATCGAAGTCCCGAAGCTGGAGCTGGCAAGTCAGTTTATGCGGGTGTGGCGCGTCTCGGGGCGGAATATGTGCGGCGCTCTTCGAGAGGCCGGCATCGAGATGAGCGAGTGGAAAGCCGCATCGATGCGCAATCGCAGCTACGAATGTTATTTTCAGCGCATCTACCAAAGGGACGAGGTACGTCCCCTCAGCTCAACCTTCGTTAAGGTTCGTGGAGATGAAATGGGCGATATTCTAGAGATCCGCGCCAAGATCATTGGGCCGTCGACCGACGCTCAGGGGCGTCTCGCCCCGGCCATCCTGCGCATTTTCGAGATCATTGTGAAGCAGGCGTGCTGGCATGATTTCGAGGATACTCTTGCGTCGATCCAAAACCTTCAAAATGTCGAATACGAACGGTTCGGCTCCTATCTCAGCTTCACGCGCGAAGCCGGGGGCGACAATAACTTCAATTTTGTTCTTGGTCTTAAGGCGACTTCAAGTTCGCAGGTGAAGACCAAGACGTATTTTTCGACTGAGCGCTGGCTAGCCGCAAGAAATTCCCGCAATGTTCCCGCAAACCTCATCCTCGCGGACCGCTTGGGCACGTCGAAATCAGCCAATTGCGCTCAATGACGTCGCAAGTACCAGTCACATCCAGGATCAGGCGGGGGCGGTTCGCCCTCTTTGTTATTACGCCGATTTTATACGATTGATGATTGTTAAACGGCAGCAAATGCAGGCCGAAAATACGGACATGAAAAGGAAGGTCCCAAGCGGTGAGTGGGATAGCGGCAGGAACGACCAGTCGCCTTGCTGAGACTGAGGCATCGCCAAGTTGGAAAGGCCGGCTTGCGCAACTGCTGCCTGCCCCATAGTTAGACCGGTCGCAATCAGCGCGATATGCGCATGGATGAATCCAGACCGGTGGTGTCTTTGCGGCTGCAGAGCCACTCGAATCCCGAAAATCGATGCAAGCATCAACAAGACCGTAGCGCTCCAAATTCCAACGCCGGGTACCGCCAAAAGCAGATAGATGGGCTCGCGCATGACCGGAAGTATCGTCATATGCAGCCACCAGGCGGACGCACTTGATGGGTGGCTTTCCAACAGTGGTATGCTGAGAACGAAGATCGATGCTATCGCGTAAGCCACTGATGGTGCAAGTCGCATCAGCGTGAAAATAGCGATCCGCATACAGCGTTCCATCTTTTGACCTGACGAGCAGGGTAGGCGACGTTGATTAATTTTCTACGCTGAGAATAACTGGGCACATGATACCAACTCTGAATAGTTGGCGTTTGTCACCTTGGCGCGTTCCGTGCGAAGACGGTATCTGTCGCTTTTTTGCGACTATTTGCTCAAATTCTTGAGTTGTTAGCTTTTTTTTACGATGATTTCCGGTGAACGCATCCGAATGTTGGGTAAGAATGTCTGATGGGGGATCAAGTTGTCAATGTTGCAAATCAGAGCTGGCACTAAATGCATTGCGTTTTTGATAGCAACTGGCGTGATCTTAGCTGGTTGCCAGTCATCCAGCGTTGATGGTCTGGCTGCTTATGGCGATAGTGCAAAGACCCTCGAGGATGACTCAGCCGTCGCCTTCTATAAGAACGACGAGTTGATAACCACCGGCAAACTGCAGTTTCAGGAAAAGAACTACGGAAAATCCTACGCCATTTACAAGCGAGCGGTTGACGTTTTTCCGCAAGATCCGGCCGCTTGGCTAGGCTTGGCAGCCTCCGCCGACATGGTTGCCCGCTTCGACACCTCCGACCGCGCCTACCAGCAACTCTCGCGCATGATCGGCAATACCCCGGTCTACTACAACAATATCGGATATTCTCACTTATTACGCGGTGACTTGCGCACTGCCAGACGGTATTTCCTGAAAGCCTATGAGCTTGATCCCGGAAATGAAGTCACTGCCCGTAACCTCGAATTGATGAAGAATAGCGTGAATTACGCTCAGCGGGGATAGGCCCTGCAGCGATCGGCAATCTGGGTCGAGATGAGAGCGCCCTTGTCGAATTGCGAGCATCGGCGCCCCTAAAGCGCGTCGCGATCTTTCAGGGTCGCTCTCCGCGCTTTAGGTCCTTGTTTTTACGCATGTCGTTATCGCAAAACCGCTGCACACTTTTGCGCGACATGCTCTAGCAGCATCCACCGTTTGCTTTGGAGATTTCGGCGAACGCGGTGTTTACCGGGCTTTCCGAAGGATGAGCTGGCCTTCCGGCGAGAGTGTGCGCTCGTAACGCGGCAGGTCACTGACTGCAATGCCCCCGGCTTCGAGGGACGCAAGGCTGCTATCCGAAGCTTGAGCTTCCGCTGGCACGGCACGGGGTGCGAAAAATTGTGCTGGCTCCTTGCCGGGTGCGCTAAGGACCAAAGCTGAACCCATGCGAAGACCGCTTGTGTCGTTTCGCCGTTCGTTCATCATAGTCTTTTGCAGCCCATCCATCCCCTGGCGGATAAGGGCGACTTCGTCAGCCTTGGCATTATCCGCGATGTTGCGCGACTGCTTTTCCATTTGTCCCCTGAGGCCATCGATGGACCTCTTAAGCGCGGCGATGGTCTCGCGGCTCTCGCGAACATCCGCTGAGTTTTTGGCGGTATAGATGAGAACGCCAGCATTCACAGGCAAGAGCATCATCAGCAAACCGACGAGTAGCGGGCTTTTTGAGCCCCTCTGCTCAATCGCTCGCAAATTGCTTGGTTTTGCGCGGTCTGCTTCGACCTCAATACCCGGAATGCTGGTCATTCGTTTACTCCCCCGTAAGTCATCAAATCTGCGTTGGACACATTGTCCAGGAACACGCCGTGTCAGTGACAAGCCCGCATCATTCCGACGTAAATACACCTTCCCACGCCCGTTCGAGCATACCGAGCGACGCGATTCCGGCTATGCCGTTGAACTCGCAGTAAGAACTGACGAAATCCAGAAGATATTTGGGATGATAGCAAGACGCTAGCACATCACCGTTATACTTGCGATCGTAGAACAGATTCAGGTCTGGATCACAGACAACCAATCCGGTGCCGCTGGCATACGATTTGAAGATTCTGATATATTCGTCGCGCGACGGAGTGTTCACAAAGATCTTGTATTTGAGGCGCCGCAAGCCCGCCTCATCAGAAAGATCCTTCGGTGCGATATTCGTCGAAAATACGACCAGCTCGTCAAAGGGAACCTTGAACTTCTTGCCGGTGTGCAGCGTCAGGAAGTCATATCCGCGCTCCAGCGGCACAATCCAGCGATTGATGAGTGCCTGCGGCGCCACTTGTTGGCGCCCGAAGTCGTCGATGATGAAAACGCCGCCGGACGCCTTCAAGTGTATGGGCGCCTCATAGACATTCGGTCCTGCGTTGAAGGTGAGATCGAGCTGATCGAGGGTCAATTCCCCGCCCGTCTTGATCACCGGACGGCGGCATTCGATCCATCGTTGATCCGCTTTCGGATGGGATCCTGTGTCAGCCTCCGATACGGGGTGATGCACTGCTTCGTCATAGAAACTGATGACATGGCCGCCGACCTCGATGGCATAGGGTACCCAGATTGTTTGGCGGAACAGTTGCGATGTCCGCTCGGCAATGCTCGTCTTTCCGTTTCCGGGTGGTCCGTAAAGCAGGATAGAGCGACCGGAGTTGATGGCCGGGCCGAGCTTTTCGACTAAGGCGTCTGAGAGCACCAGCCCGTCAAGGCTGTCGGCCAGCCGCTCGGGGGTCACGCGCTCGTAGTGGATGGACTGCAAACCGACTTGCCGGCAGAAGGCATCCAGCGATACCGGTGCGGGCCCAACATATTGGCATTGACGCGACGCCGCGTGGGCATATTCGAACCCCTTCATTGAAAGCGCATATCGAATATCGGATCTGACATCCTCGCCAGCCAGGCCGCGCGCCTCGAGGTATGCGAGTTTCACGAGTTCCTTGATCAGGATATTGACGATCACTTTCGGCAATTTCATCCGGTCAGCCAGATGAGATGCCGTGGTTGTATCCTGCTCGGCTGCACATTTTGACGCCAGCCGAAGGAGGAACGACGGATCCAGTCCGGCTTGTTCTATGTTTGCCGGAGCCATTGGCAGGCGTGGATCGAGAGAAATGATGGCATCGTTACGATCCTGTTCGAGCGAATACTGCATACGACCTCGCTTGGCTCAACCGCCGGGGTTCATGCTGAGAAGAAGACTGATGACACGGATAACAACGGGAACGAGAACGATGATGAGGCTTACCGGAAAAAGGAACGCGCCGAGCGGCAGCAGCATCTTGACCGGCAGGGCGTTTGCCTTTTCCTCCGCGCGAATAATGCGGAGGTAGCGCATTTCCTTGCAGTAGACCCGCAACGTCTGCGTTACGCTGGTCCCGAGCTCCTCCGATTGGCGGAACAGAACGGATAGGGCCCGGGCTTCGTCAATCCTCAGGCGGACGGCAAGGTTGGCGAGCGCTTCGCGCAATCGCCGGCCACCTCGCACTTCCAGCATCATGATCGAGAGATGCAGGCCGAAGTCCTGCCGCTTGTCGACGAATTCCCGGGCAACACGGTTCGCCGCCGCCTCAATGCTCATGCCCGCGTCGAGGCAGACGATCAGCATATCCATGAAATCGGGAAAGAGGCGGCGGTATTCCCTCTCCTTGGCGGCGCCGCGCCGGTCGATATAGATGTTGACCAGAATAAAGGTCATGCCCGCAGCAAACATCGCAACGATCAGCGTAGCGAACCGTGACATGTCCGGTATGGCCCAGTTCAGAGCCCAGACCGCCGCGACCAGCACGCTGATACAGACCACCGCGCGAACCACCTGGAAGGTGGTCACGGCGCCGGCGGCGAAATAGCCTGCCCTGATCAGCCGGTTCTGGGTGGAGTTCACATTCGTGTCACGTCGCGTAATCTCGAAATAACGACGGATCAGGCGGTTTTCCGCCTCGCCGA
This sequence comes from Rhizobium ruizarguesonis, assembly GCF_012349115.1. GTDB lineage: Bacteria > Pseudomonadota > Alphaproteobacteria > Rhizobiales > Rhizobiaceae > Rhizobium > Rhizobium ruizarguesonis. The sequence goes on along the minus strand of NZ_PQIG01000067.1, from coordinate 59,439 downwards.
GATCGGCAATCGTCGTATCGCCAAGGTGGAACTCCTCGCCTGTTGCCGCCGAGCTCTTCGACACCCGAACCGAGACCTCGCGCTGTCGAAAAAACAATTCCGACGCTGCTGCAGAAAATATCAGCACTGCAAAGAAGACGATGAGGTAAATTCCATACTCACTCGACATGACCGCCTCAGTACTCGAAGTTGACCATCTTGTAGAGAATGACATTCCCGATCGCCATGACGGCGAGCAGCACGCTCACCACAATGGCTCCGTGGCCGCTCTCCCAGACGGGATCGAAGTAGGTCGGCGACAATATCTTGATCATCGCGTAGAGCAGAAACGGATACATTGACATGAAGATCGCCGTGATGCGTCCTTCCGAGGAAATCGCCCTGACCTTTGCCCTCAGCAGCGTCCGGTCTCGCAGCGTCTTCGAAAGGTTCTGCAAGATCTCCACGAGGTTTCCGCCGGTTCCCGCCTGTACGCTCAGCGATATTGCAAGCAGGTTCAGATCCTCAACGCCGACCCGGTCGGCCAAGTTCACAAGGGCGTCGTCCAGCGTCACGCCGTAGGTGAGTTCATCCGAGAGCAGGCCGAACTCGGTGCCGATCGGATCGGGCATCTCGCGTGCCACCAAAGAAATCGCCGCCGGCAGCGGGTGGCCGGCGGCCAAGCTGCGATTGGCGACATCGAGCGCTTCAGGAAGCTTCAGTTCGAATTTCCTCATGCGGCGCACCCGGGCGCGCCAGACGACGAGTGCGGGGATGAGAAGGCAGATCAGCAGAAAGGCGGGCACTCTGAACAGAGTGCTCGGCAGGAGGACCTGAACAACCAGCCACGTCAAAAGAGCGCCCGCGATCGCGAAGAGAGCAAATCGCTTGGCATCGAACTTGATTCCCGACTGGGCGTAGAACTGCAGCAGCCGCTGCATCAGGGGGGTCTGCCGCCAACTGCCGCCGGCCCCGCGCTCCTTGAGCATATCACTATAGGTCTTGCGATGATCATCGCTGACCTCGAGCAAGCTCAGCCGATGGTTCACAGCGCGGTGGCGTTCGGATGTCTTGAAATAGCCGCGCATGATCGCTTCGACAGCAACAAGGGCGGCGGTAAAAACGGCCGCGTAAAGGAGAAGCAGGATCATTGGACAGGTCCCGTCTGCAGCGGTTTACCGGGATCAAAAATCGTCACAGGGATCTCGATCCCGAGTTCGGCAAATTCCTCGACGAACCGCGGCCGAATGCCGGTGGCGCGGAATTCTCCATGGATTCGCCCGCCTTCATCGGTGCCGAGTTTCTTGAATTTCATAATCTCCTGCATCTGCACGACTTCGCCCTCCATGCCGGTGATCTCGGAGATCGAGACAACCTTGCGGCTGCCGTCGCTCAGGCGCTGAACCTGCACGATCATGGTGATGGCGGAGGAGATCTGCGAGCGAATGCTCAACTGCGACATCGGCATCCCTGCCATGCCCACCATCTGCTCAAGTCGGCCGACCGCGTCGCGGGGCGTGTTGGCGTGAATGGTCGTCATCGACCCCTCGTGGCCGGTATTCATTGCCTGCAGCATGTCGAACGCCTCGTCGCCGCGGACTTCGCCGACGATGATGCGGTCGGGGCGCATGCGCAGGGCGTTTTTCAAAAGTTCGCGTTGACGGATCTCGTTGCGTCCGTCGAGTGTCGGCGGTCGGGTTTCCAAGCGCCCGACATGCGGCTGTTGCAGTTGAAGCTCGGCAGCATCCTCGATCGTAATCAGGCGCTCCCTTGGAGAAATCTGCGACGAGAGGGCGTTAAGCAAGGTGGTCTTGCCAGAACCGGTGCCGCCTGAAATGACCATCGATACCTTGCCCTTAACCGCGGCGCTGAGAAGGATGCGCATCGCATCGGCCATGGCGCCGTGTTGCACCAGGCGCTCCATTGTCAGCGGCTTACGCGTGAATTTGCGGATGGAAACGAGCGGTCCATCGACCGAAATCGGTCGGATGGCGACGTTGACACGCGAGCCATCCTTAAGGCGGGCGTCAACCATCGGGGTTGACTCGTCGACGCGGCGGCCAACCGCCGAGACGATCTTGTTGATCACCCGAAGGAGATGGTCCTCGTCTTTGAACCGCACGGCGGTGCTCTCGAGCTTGCCACTCCGCTCGACATAGACGCTGTTGTAGCCGTTGATGAGAATATCTGCGATTGTGTCGTCGGCCAGCAGCGGCTCGATCGGTCCCAGCCCGAGCATCTCGTCGGTGATGTCGCGGATCAGATCATTGATTTCCTTGGCGTTCAGCGGAAAGTTGTTCGCCCGGATATAGTCCTTGACCAACGGCCGGATCTCGGTGGCGATCTCCTCGTTGTCGAGCGTGTCGAGAATCCCGAGGTTGATGCGATCGAGCAGGTAGCGGTGCAGATTGACCCGCTCGGAAACCATGTCCGGCCCGAGCGAAGCCTCTTCTCCACTCGCCGTGGCGTTATCAGAGGCCGGTTGGGCAGGCATGTTCTGAACTGCGCCGACCAAAGACGGTTTGGCCGCCTCCGGTTCCCGGCTTTCCGGCTCCCCCTGCTTGTAAAAACGCCCCATGATACCGCTCGCCATGTGCCCACCCCTGAACGATTAATTTACAATGACCGTGGAACCGACTTTCACCCTCTTGTAGAGATCGATGACGTCGGCATTGCTCATGCGAAAACAGCCCGATGACGCGAAACCGCCGACCGTCGACTGCTCGTTCGTTCCATGAATGCGGTAGAGCGTGTCTGTCCCACCCTTGTAGAGATAGATCCCGCGAGCACCCAAAGGATTGAGCGGTCCGGCGGGTACCAGGTCCGGAAGTCCAGCCGAGCGCGCCTTCATCTCGGCAGGCGGGCGCCAGTCGGGCCACTCGGCCTTGCGTCCAACCTTGACGGTACCGCTCCAGCGAAATCCGTCTCGTCCGACTCCGATTTTGTAACGGATCGCGCGTCCTTCGGAGATGACGAGATCCAGCGTACGGTTGCCGCTGACGATGACGATTGTCCCAGCCGCATAGCTTTTTTCGATCGTCACCACGGCGCTTGTCGTCGGCCCAAGGCTACGTGGCACAAGCCCGCCTGCCTCAGCGTCGCCGACAGCGGCCAGAATTGCCAAAACTGCAAGGCCAACATCGGCGGCGCAGGACCTTATGCGCCCACTGTCGATCGCCGTCATCGCACCAGTGCTCCAAGCTTACCGACCGCGCTGCAGAAGCGCGCCCGGGAATTCACTTGAAATGGCAACACGCCGCGGTTGACCGCCTCGCTCAGAGTATCCCAGTCATCCGCAATGACATGCGTCGGGATCTCCTTGAATATCTTCTCCGTTTGTTGTCGGCGCAGGCCGAGGCCGAGGCCGAAAAGCTTGGCGCGGTATTTGTTGATGACGATGAATATCTGCTCCGAACTGCCTCGCAGCCGCACCAGAGTGGCAAACAAATCCTTGGCTTGGGAAAGCGCCGGTACCGTCATTTCGGTGACGATGCAGATGCTGTTGACCGAGCTGAGCACCTCGTATTTCCATGGCGTGTCATAGTAGGGAACGTCGACGATGGTATGGTCGCTCTCGAAGGCGGCCACGTCGAGCATACGCAGCACGAGTTCACGGCCCTTCGGCGCCAGAAGGACTGATGGCTGCTTGAAAGACAGCAGTGAAAAGCCTCCCGAATGCCGCTTTCGGACCAGATCGATGAATTCCAGATCGACCCGGGAAGGATTGGCGATGACCGGTTTTAGGTCGTAGTCGTTGACAAGGTTGAGATAATAGCCAAGCGCCCCGGAGCAAAAATCCGTGTCGAACAGGTCAATCCGCGGCGTGGAATTCTTGGTCGGCTGGGCCAGTACATGAGCAAGCGACGAAGCGATCACGCTGGCGCCGGCGCCGCCGACGGCCGAGACCACGGCATGCACGCGGCTGTCGCTCGCCCCGGTGCCCGGCGCATGGGTCGAAATCATGTCGATCAGTGCCCGGCGCTCGAGTGGCTTCTTCAGCCAGTCATTGCCGTTCAGGCGGAAGAGCAGCCGCAGCATGTCGTCCGGCAGGTCCTCGGAAACCACGACGAGCGGAATGTCCCGATAGCTGGTGCGAAACGTGAAAAGCTCCGGCTGTTGCAGCAATGTCCCGTTGTCGACGTCGAGAACGATCAGGTCGAACTGAGTCGGATCGAACCGGCCTTTTTCTCCGAGCGCCTTTAGTGAGAGGTGGCGGACATCGTAACGCGAAAGCGACCCGAACGTGTCGAGCATGAAGCTCGCTGCAGCCGCGTCGTCGGAGAGAACCAATATCTTGGTGGATGCGGCAATGTTCATGTGAGCTGTCATTTTCGCTTTCCTACGCGTAATTTAAGGAGTCAGCAGGTTGAGCAGGTCTTCAGATCTTCCGTCGTGATCGTCACCGGATGGGCCGGGATGGTGACGTCGTTCAATCCCAACAGCCCGCCAAGGATCGGCAGATCGAAGGTGATGTTGCGCACCTCCAGCCGCATCGTCAGCACGGGCCCGTCAGGCCGGCCCCAATAGCCGAGCCCCGATCGCTGGTAGGTGACCATCAGCTTATCCGGCGTGATGCGCCAATTGAGGTCGCAAATGCCGGGGCGAGGATCGGTTCCCGCGTTGCAAACGCCGTCGCTTCCCCGGACAATCCGGTTCAATGCCGCCGTGCAGTTTGCAAGAGCCGGTCCGCAGGTCGAGGATATTGTTGCATCGTTTGGCGCCGCTTTGCCGTTGTTGAGTGGATTGGCGGCATCTGTTGGGAAAACGGCATTGAAATTCGTGGTCAGCGGATCGGATACCGCCGCCAAACGGGCGCCATATTGCAGTGCCTTGACCGTCTGATTCCACTGCGACATGGCATAGCCGAACTCGATGAAGGCGGCGAATACCAGCATGACGATCGGAAAGGTCAGCAATGCTTCGACAAGGCTGACACCACTGCTATCCTGCCAGAATGCCTTGATTGCCCTAGAGGTCACCATCCGATGTATCTCTCTTCATGGAAGGAACTGATAGTGATGGCACCAATTCCCAGAAAGCCGAACACCGGCGAGGTCTGGTAGAGATGAGCGGTGGAAATGGTGATGTCCCCGTCCGCATCCGGCGCAGTGATGGTGATGTCGGCAGGGTTATTCCAGCCGGGTACACGGGGTTTAGCGTTTGCCGGTGGTGTTTGCGTTCCGTAAAAGGCGATCGTCTTCGCAGTCGCCTGATTGCATGTCGGCACATAGGTTCCCGACACCGGTCGGCACCGCGAAAGGTAACGCCCGGCATCGCGCAAGCCTGCGTCGATCTGCATGCGCTGCCAGAAGATGCTGCCAAACTCGAGTATCCCCGCCGCAAAGAGCGTCACAAAGGGGATGGCGAGCAGCGCTTCGGCAAGCACTGCGCCTTCCTGCCGCCGCCAGAAGCCGAGGCCAAGCCGATGCAAGATAAAATTGCGGAGCGCCATCATCTGACCAGCTCCGCTTCTTCCCGGAGGAAATCTTCGAGTGTGCCCCGTCCACCCTTGCCGCTGATGTCGATCACTTCAAGCGACAGATAGCGCTCGTTGCCAGCCTTGATCGCCGGTTTGGTCATGAACATGCGTGCGAAGGCAACCGCCTGCGTCTGCTTGTGGCCGTTCAAATGGTCGACCGAGGCCTCGTAGCCGCAATTGACGATGGCGGCGAAAATCTCGCGGCGGTCGCCATATTCGCCCACCGTGTAGTTCGACAGGGCCGGCCCCGAGTAGCACTGTCCGCCGCCTGTCGTCGGATTGCCGATTTCGCCGTTTGCCGAGGCATGGTTGAGCAGCGCCGCGGTGTTGAGCTCGTAACGATAGACGTCATAGGCGGAGGGCCGGCTCGGTGTTCCGCCGGCCTGCGGCGGATAGCTGGAATAATTGCTGAGAATCGCGCTGACCGACGGGGCCGTGCCGCCCTGCGCGACGGTCCAGTAGTTTGCATAGTTCCAATTGTTGCTGGTGCTGATCTTGCCGCCGCCGAGGGGCGACATGGCTGCACCGTAACCCAATGGCACCGCCTTGGTGACATCGCCAACGGTGCTGCCGACCAGCACCGGGTCGTAGGCCTTGCAGCCGTTCTGTCCCGTTTGCTTTTGTGCGGAGCGCACGTTCTGGGCCGGGCGGTAGCGGCCATCATTGCGCGAGCCCTTGAACGACCCCTGATAAATACCGAATCGCGTGTTGACGCCGTCTTCAACTGGCCCGGCCATGGCACCCGTTTCGGTATCCAGGTTGTCCTTCGTATAACAGGCCCCCGGATTCCCGGTAGCCAAAGCGTCGGCCATCACGCTTGCGCCATTGCCCAGAGGGGTTCTCAGGAACCCGAAATTGCCAGGCCCGGGGCTGGACGAAGACGTGCTGTACATTTCGATTTGCCGGCCGTAGAGATTGCCGGCCGCGAAGTTGGTGTGGAGATCCGCCGCCGCCTGTTCGTTGGCGGCCGGGCTCGTATTGCCAGCCGGCTCATAGGGATTGCAGATGAAGATCGGCGTGATATCACAGGCGCTGGCATGGTATACGGCCACAGCATCGGCAGCGATGTTGATCGTATTGCGGGTGAAGCCGACCGGGATCGGAAAGATCGTCTGCATCGCCTGCGGCTTGGCGATGACCCAGGCATAGGACGCCTCGCTGGCCACTATCGTCTTCATCGACGCCGGGATGGGCGTATCGTCGTTGGCCGGGATGTTCTTCAGAAAAAACACGCTGACCGTGCTGCCGGCGTCATTTCCGGCGTTATAGGTCAAGGTGATATGCGAGCCAAGCGACATGCCGATCCCGCCCCCTGAAAAAGCCGCGCTATTGGCGATTTTCTCGATTGCCGTCTGCGCCCTCGAAATGGCATCGTCGCGGCCATCGAGTTCGCGGGCTCCGGCGAGCGCCATTGCATCGACCGCGTTCTGCAGATCGGTGTGCAGGTTGCTGCTGCGGCCGACATCGATGACCAGCAGCGAAAAGCCGAGAAGCATAGGCATGGCGATAAGCGTCAAGGCGATGACATAGCCACGATGATCGTTCCAGAACCGTCTGACAACCCTGCTCAGCATTGGCATACCCCCATCACCGCGCTATCGCCGTGACGACCCTCTATCGTGCATTTTCCCTTCCGGCGCGCTACCGCCGTTCATGCCTTTCGCCAGCTATTGGCTAACGGTAGCCACACTGGACGCCCCATTAGCCCCCATGGCCGGCGACGGCGGAACAACGCCCATCCCGCCGTTCTGGTACTGAGTGACCACCCTGCGGACCACCTTGCCGTCGCTTGCGATCCAGGTTCGCTGGGCTTCCGGCGGGAACGGGTCCTCGATATGGATGGCCTTGTTTGCTTCCACGGCATTCCCGAGCCCGAAGGTGATCGAGTCGCGATGGTTCATGTAGTCGGCGCAGCCGGAAGCAAGGCCGGCGGCTGCGAGGAGGAAAAGGACGCGCTTAGCGTTTTGTAACAACAACTTGGGCTCCCTGGTTCAGGTCGAGACGATGGCCATAGGGCCCAGTCACGCCTTCGCCGTTGCGAAAGCGCCGGAGCATATCCTTGTCGACTTCCAGGACACCGAGCGCGAAAAGCTCGACGTCGTTGGACGAACGCGTCTGATCGAGCGGACTGTAGAGGTCCTCACCCGGGCGGGCCGGTCGCACAATGTGCGGGGTGACGACGATAACCAGGTCGGATTCCTTCTTCTGGAAACTCGTCGAACGGAACAGTGCGCCGAGGATCGGTATCTTCCCGAGGCCCGGCAGTTGCTGGATGTCTTTGGCATTGATCGACTGCAACAGGCCCGCCATGGCAAAGCTCTGTCCGTCACGAAGCGCTACCGTCGTGCTGGCAGCGCGTGAGATGAAACCGGGATTGCCGTTGACGCTGATCGATGGATCAAGCTCGGAAACCTCTGGCTCGATCTCCAAATTGATGACGCCGTCGTCCAGCACCACCGGCTTGAAGGTCAGCCGCACACCAAAGGGGCGATAGTCCGTCTCGGTGGCCACTGTCGTGCCGTTGTTCGTCGTCTTCAGGATCGGCACTTCACCGCCGGCATGGAAGCTGGCGGTCGAGCCGCTCATTGCGATGAGGTTCGGCTGAGCCAGACGACGCACCAATCCCTTCTGCTCGAGCGCGTTGATGACCACGTCGATGCGGCCGCCCGAAATTTCCAGAACCTTGGCGATCAGCTGGCCGAAGGGCAGCATACCGGTTGCAGCACCCTTGGGATCAAGGAGGGTGCGGGCCAGGCTGCCGTCATCATTCACGCCGATACCCTGGCTGGTCGTTGCCTTGCCGATGCCGTTGTTGCCGTGCCCGGACCAACCGATCCCGAGGTCACGACCCGTCGTGCGTGAGGCTTCAATGATACGGACCTCCAGCATCACCTGCTGGCTGTCGCTGACGCGCAACTGGTTCAGCACCGGTTGGTCGGAATAGGACTGGGCGACTTCCATCACCCGCTGCAATTCAACGCCGTCACGGACCAAGCCTGTCAGGCGAATGCGATCGTTGGAGTTGACCACGGTAACCCGGGCCGAGGGCGCGGCAGAGCGAATGGCGGCGGCGACTTCGGTGAAATCGCTGGCAACACGGATGTCGATGACACCGAGAAGCGACTTGTCGTCGCCATAGACCGAGATATTGGTGGCACCGATCTTCTTGCCGCGAATGAACAGCGATCGGTCGGAAAGCGGCACCACGTCGATCATATCGGCGCTGCCGATGACGAGATCACCGAAGGGCTGGCCGGTATTGAGCGTCAGCGTCGCGTTCGGAGGCAACGTCACACGCTGGACCGATTTGCCGAGCGTGACGAACTTTTCCTGTGCACTGGCGCAGCCGGCAAATCCAGGCCCCAAAATCACACAGGCTGAAAACACTGCCGCCAGTGCCGCAAGGCTTTTCGTCCTTGCGATTCTTCTCTTGCCATTCGCCATGCCTGCTTTAGCCCCCTCATTCGGCTAGCCGCACCAGCGGCACGCCGGCTAAATATCTCTGGCCCAGGCCGACTCTGTGCTCCTCGCGCTTCGTCGTGTTCCAGACCCCCACCGTCACCCACTTCGGCTCGACCGGCAACACCGGCTCGACCTTTGGCTCCACAATCTGCACTTGTTTTTCAGGTTCTGGCAACTCATTCTTTTCCAGATCCTTGCCGAGCTCGGTCGCCATCGCCCCGCCGCCAAGGTCGGCGACGGTGATCTGCCGGGTCTGTTCGACAGAGGAAGAGGCAATATTGCGAAGCGCCAGCGAGAGCGTGCCGATACTGGAGCCGAGGGTAAGGCGCTGCGCCTCATCGGTCGTGACTTCGAAGGTCACGGTTTTCACGACGGATGGCTCGTCCTTGCGCTCGTCTGCCGTCTGGTCCACCGCCAGCACCTTGACGCCTTGCAGCAGCACGTCAACGAAGGTCTGATCATTGCCTGTCGGTCCGCGCACGACCCGCGTCAGAAGCACGTCGACGCGATCGGAAGGCCTGACGAAGCCGGCAACGCCGAGCACGTCGTTGACGCGGATGGAAACCGCCTTCATGCCCTGGTCGAGCGCCGCCGACAGCGTGGCGCGTTCGCCGGTACCAGTGATTTTCGAGGATAGCACCGGCTCGCCGGGGTCGATCGCCGCCATGGCATAGCGCGGCTGGGCATCGTTGCCGACGACAGCCCCGATGCTGACGAACGAGCCTGCGGGTGTTTCATTGGAGGGCCACGGAATGGCCCTGAGATTTTCGGATCGGATCCGGTCGCCGAAGCGCATTGGCTTGGCGGCGACAACGAGTGTTCTTTCCTCGGCCTTTATGCCGTTCATCGCCAACAGCTGGGCCTTCTGATCGGAGAGATACTCGCGCATGCCGAAAACTGCTGCCGCTGCGAGCACAAACGCAATAACGAGACTTAAAATCGTTGAAGAACGCATTGCAGTTACTCGCTACACTGGACGGAACGCATCCATTCATTGCTGCTAAATTAGAAGAGAGGGGTTAACAAAACCCCTCGCTTCTTCGAACGCCAATATCAGGCTGCTGGGGCGGTCAGGTTGGCTGTAAACCAGCCTGCCCAGCCGTTCCAAACGAGAGCCAGATTGGTGCCGGCCAATGTCACCGCTGTGATCACACCGCCGACCAGCAAGGCAAGCAGAATGAGGTATTCAGTGAGTGCGACGCCATCTTCTTCCCGCGCGAAAGCGCGTACGCTATTTACAAAGGCTTTCATCGAGAATTTCCTCCCAGTAAGTGGTGCGCCGTATTTTCCCCCGGCCGCCCTGTCGTCGAGACCGCCTCTTCGACTGGGAACATTAGTAATCTCTTAACTCTAATTTAGTCAATTGATTTATACGCACACATTCGGCATCTATACTTTATGGTTAAGACCAAAGTCCGTGATCCATGCGTAAAACCGACTCATTCATCGGTATTTATTGAAACTGAACTTGAAAATCAGGCTATTATAACCCAAAAGGTTGAATGCTATGCTGAAAATGATCAATGTTATTAGTTCGCTTTCAGTATTACTTTTTCTCTACGCCGCCTGGACCGATTTCCGCACATGGAAGATTCCCAACACGATTGTGCTTGCGCTCGTGACACTTTATGCACTGCGCGCGGTGGCCGTGATGCTTGGCTCCGAGGATGTCGGCGCTGCGCTGTTTGCTTCGAGTGGAATTGGCGGCGACGTCGGGGCCGGTCTGCTGATGTTCATACTCGGGGTGATGCTCTGGGCGTTCCGGCTGTTTGGCGCAGGAGACGCCAAGCTTTTCCTGCCGATCGGCCTTTTTGTCGGATGGCACGGAATGCTGCCGTTTTCGTTTTTGCTCCTGGTCCTCGGCATCGTGACGCTCCTGGTCCTGCGGCTGCCGGTGCCGCTGCGCGTCGCACATCTCGCCTTTTTCATGCGCGTCGAGGAAATCCGGGCGAGCCGGAAGGTACCTTATGGCGTCGTCATGGTTTTCGCCGCGCTCCTCACCTTGGCTTTGCCCATTATCCGACAGCAGCTGCAGCTACGGTGACCCGGCGTCGACAGAACTTCCTCGCAAGAGCCCCTTCGCATTCACGATTGTTTTCAGCAAAATCTGTTTTTCACGGCCAATCAACTCGTACAGAAGACAGGCCTATCGCGCCCACATTCAATGCGGCGCGAACGGACTTGGAGCGTTTCGGTACTATCGAGAAAGCGACGGGTCGCGAGAGTGGTCGCGTTTCAGCTATAGGCCGTGCTCGCATGCCGGCCTGAACTGCAACATCTGGCATCATCAGTCAAAGCTGTTTGCCAGCAGAGCTGCGGAGAGCTTTTTTATTCCCACGGCAAATCCTATCTGCAAATTCTCGGTCACCAGGATTGAGGGGCAACCGCCGATGCCGTCGAACGCATGGACGAGCGCGAAAAAGAACATATCTTCGAGGGGTCCTTCCTTTCTTGAAGCCTCAAACCAAACAGCACAGGCACAAATCCATGACCAAAGGCTCCGATCTTCTAGTGGCAGCGCTTGAGAACGAAGGTGTCGATCGCATCTTCGGCATTCCCGGCGAAGAGAACCTCGACGTTGTCGAATCCATCCGCAAGTCGTCGATTGAGCTCGTGCTCACCCGACACGAGCAGGCAGCCGCTTTCATGGCCGCGACCTATGGCCGCCTGACAGGAAAGCCCGGTGTCTGCCTGACGACGCTCGGGCCCGGCGCCCTGAACCTCTCGACGGGTGCCGCATACGCCCTGCTCGGCGCGATGCCGATGGTGATGATTACCGGTCAGAAAGGGATACTCTCGTCCCGCCAGGCGCGGTTCCAGGTGGTCGACGTCGTTGCGTCGATGAAGCCGCTGACCAAGCTCGCAAGGCAGATCGTGTCGCCGCAGATGATCCCGACGACGGTCAGGGAGGCGTTCCGCATCGCCCAGGAGGAAAGACCGGGGCCGGTGCATCTCGAGCTTCCGGAAGATATCGCGGCCGAAGAGTGCCAGGAGGTGGCGCTGATTGCGCCGCATCAGCTCGAACTGCCGACGGCAAGCGATGCGGCCCTCGATCGCGCTGCCGCCCTCATTGCCGCAGCCAAACGTCCGCTTCTGATGTTCGGGGCCGCCGCCTCCCGTCCCCGCTCGACCTCCGACATCGCCCAATTCGTGATCCGCACACGCATCCCGTTCTTCACGACCCAGATGGGGAAGGGAACGGTGCCGGGTGGAACCGAACTTTACATGGGCACCGCCGCGCTGTCGGAGCGGGATTATGTCCACGAGGCCATCGAACAGGCCGACCTCATCATCACGATCGGCCATGACACCATCGAGAAGCCGCCGTTCATCATGGGCAAGGGCGGCCCGAAGGTCGTCCATATCGGATATCAGCCGGCGACCGTCGAGCAGGTCTATTTCCCGCAATCCGAGGTCATCGGCGACATCGGCCCCTCGCTGAAGGCGCTGGCCGACCGCCTCGAGGGCAAGCTGCCGAACGCGCAGGCGCTTCTCCATCTCCGGGAGCGCATTCTCGAGCGCATCGCCGCGCGGGCAACAGAGGATCGCTTCACCCCACAGCGGCTGGTCCACGACATAAGAGAGGTGATGCCGCATGACGGCATCCTGGCGCTCGACAACGGCATGTACAAGATCTGGTTTGCCCGCAACTACCGGACGCGGATGGCGAACACGCTGCTGCTCGACAACGCTCTTGCAACGATGGGAGCCGGACTGCCGTCGGCGATGGTTGCCTCGATGCTATACCCCGAGCGGCGAGTCATGGCGATCTGTGGTGACGGTGGCTTCATGATGAATTCCCAGGAACTCGAGACCGCCGTCCGGCTCAAACTCAACCTCGTTGTCCTCGTGATCGAGGACAATGCCTACGGCATGATCCGCTGGAAGCAGGCGGTGGACGAGTTCCCGGATTTCGGGATGACCTTCGGCAACCCCGACTTCGTGAAATATGCCGAATCCTACGGCGCCAAGGGAACCAGGGTCGACGATATCGGCCAGTTCAAACAGGTTCTCGAAGAGGCGTTCGCCGGAGGCGGCGTCCATCTGGTGAACGTTCCTGTCGACTATTCGGAGAACGAACGCGTGCTGGTGAAGGAGCTTCGTGAACGGCTCCCCCAGATATTGGAGGTCTGAGATGCCGCTTGCCATGAAGGTCTACCAGTCGTTCGACCGCGAACCGATTGAAGAGCTGCCGGCCGATGACGCGGTCGCACTCGAACGCAAGCTTCAGATCGCCGCCAACGCCTTCGCCGATCGCGACGGCTGGCTGCCCGCGCATCAGCGGATGGCAATCCTCAGAAAGGCGTCGGCGCTTTTGCAGGAGAGCCGCGATCGTTTTGCGATGATGATCGCCCGTGAAGGCGGCAAGCCGCTGACGGATGCGATCATCGAGGTGACGCGCGGGATCGACGGCCTCCTCAATGCCGCGGACGAGCTGCGCAATTTCGGCGGCAAGGAAATCCCCATGGGGCTGACTGCAGCCAGCGCGAACCGATGGGCCTTCACCACCAAGGAGCCGATCGGCGTCGTGGCGGCGATATCGGCCTTCAACCATCCGCTCAATCTCATCATCCACCAGATCGCGCCGGCGATCGCCGTGGGTTGCCCGGTGATCATCAAGCCGGCAGCGACGACCCCGATTTCCTGCATCGAGATCGTCAAGCTGTTCTGGGAGGCCGGTCTCGACGAACGCTGGTGCCAGACCCTCATCACCGAGGACAATGCGCTTGCCGAAGCCTTCGCAACCGATCGTCGCGTCGCGTTTTTGAGCTTCATCGGTTCCGCCAAGGTCGGCTGGTACCTCAAGAGCAAGCTGCCGCCGGGCACCCGATGCGCGCTTGAGCATGGTGGAGCGGCACCCGTCATCGTCGACCGCAGCGCCAATGTCGATGCGATCGTCGGCCCCATCGTCAAAGGCGGCTATTATCACGCCGGGCAGGTCTGCGTGTCGGCCCAGCGTCTCTTCGTGCACGAAGATATTCTGGCTTCCTTCACCGAGGCGCTCGCTGCCAGGGTGGCAGCCCTTCATGTCGGTGATCCCAAGCTTGCGCAAACCGAGGTAGGTCCGCTCATCCTGCCACGCGAGGCAGACCGCGTCACGACCTGGATCAAGGAGGCGACGGACGCCGGAGCCAGACAGATCGGAGGCGGGCGGATGTCCGAGACAACGCTTCTGCCATCTGTCTTGCTGAACCCGCCTACTGATGCGAAAGTGTCGGTGCTCGAGGTTTTCGGACCGCTGACCTGCGTCTACGGCTACCGCGACCTCGACGAAGCGATCCGCATTGCCAACTCGCTGCCTTATGCCTTCCAGGCGAGCGTCTTTTCCGCCGACATAGCGGTTGCTCTCAGAGCGGCAAAACATCTGGATGCATCGGCCGTTCTCGTCAACGACCACACCGCGTTCCGCACCGATTGGATGCCTTTCGCCGGACGCAGGCAGTCAGGATACGGGGTCGGCGGCATTCCCTGGACGATGGAAGAGATGGCCGACGACAAGATGGTGGTGTTCAACCAGGTGACTTAGGGCCAGTGATGATGGGATCAACTGTTCGATTTCCATCGGCAAGGTAAAACCCTTGGATAATAGACGATGCCTTCGCCGACGTGGTCGGTCACCGCGTCGGCATAATTCCTGTACGGCGACGGGATGGGTGTCGTGCACCGCTCAAAATTAGACAAACATTGGATAACCGCTTGCTCGGCCAGGATGGACTTGCCTCGCCCATAGCCGGGAGGCATGGTCTGCCTCGGAACAACGAATCACAGAACTGCGGACGAGAGGTCTTTGGCCATGTTCGAAAGCTCGCAGCGCATCGCAAACGTGGCTGATTAATGTTTTCCTTCCTGCACAGTTCGGACCTGCATATTGGCAAGCGATTTGGCAATCTTCCGGAGGATTTGAGAGGGCGCCTGCGCGAGGCGCGGCATGGCGTCATCGCCAGGCTTGCCGGTGCAGCACGAGAGCATGGCGCTGGTGTCATCCTGCTCGCGGGCGACACCTTCGATACCGAGACGCCGACGCCTGCCGTGCTTCGTCAGGCGCTTGGCGAGATGGCCCGGAATTCACCGCTGCGCTGGGTCCTGCTTCCGGGCAATCACGACTCGCTGCTGGCGGATCAGCTCTGGAGTGCTGCGCGCGGCGTGGTGCCCGACAATGTCATCCTGGCGACGGAAGCGGTGCCTCTTCCGCTTGGACCTGATGTCATCCTGCTGCCGGCGCCTTGCACGACCAGGAGGCCGGGTCGCGACCTGACCGAATGGATGACGGGCGCCGCCACGCCGGACGGCGCTATCCGCATCGGCCTCGCCCATGGCCCCATCCAGGAATTTTCCGAGGATGCCACGGCCACCAACGTGATTGCGCCGAACCGCGCGGCGCTGGCCGGCCTCGACTACATGGCGCTCGGCGATTGGCACGGATTGGTGGCGGTGGACGCCAGAACATATTATAGCGGCGCGCCCGAGCCGGACCGTTTCAAGCATGACCGGCCGGGGCAGGCGATGGTCGTTTCCATTGCCGGACAGGGGGCGATGCCGACGACGACGGCGGTGACGACCGCCAGCTTTTCCTGGCAGACATTGCACCTTCCTCTGCTGGCATCGGAAGACGGTGTTGAAGTGCTGAAGGCCGCGCTGCCGGAACCGTTCGCGCGGCGACAAACCCTGTTGCGCGTCGCACTGTCCGGCCGTGCCCGGTTGAACGGGCGCACAGCAATGATCAGCCTGCTGGAGCAGGTCGCGCCGGAATTTGCGCATCTGGAGATCGATGCCGACCTTCTGGGGACCGACTGCGAGAGCGATGATCTCGAGACCATCGACCGAGCCGGTGCACTGCGCGATGCTGCGGACTTGCTGCTTGCCGAAAGCCTCGACGAGGCCCGTTCCGGCGACGACAGGAACGTGGCGCGCCAAGCGTTGATCCGCCTGTTCTCCTATTGCGAGGCGATCGATCGATGAAACTCACCGCCCTTCGCCTCCACAATGTCAAACGCTTCGCCGGCCGCGGAATATCAGTTGAGGGAATCACCGACGGCGTCAATGTGCTGAGCGCCGCCAACGAACATGGCAAATCAACCTGTTTCGAGGCGCTGCATGCCCTGTTCTTCCAGCCGCACAGCGGCAACCCAAAGAGCGTGCAGATGCTGCGCCCCTATAGCGGCGGCAATCCAATCGTCGAGGCCGATATCACGATCGAAGCCGGCCGCTACCGCCTGACCAAGCAGTTCCATAGCGGACGGCGCGCCAGCGTCACCGATCTCGGCAGCGGCCGGATCGTCGCCCAGGCCGACGAAGCCGAGGCTTTCATCGGCGATCTCATTTCCGGCGGTACCTCCGGCCCGGCAGGCCTGCTCTGGGTGCGCCAGGGCGTCACCGGCATCGAAAATCGCAGCAAGAGCGAGGAAGAGAACGACAAGCGAGTGCGCGAAAGCCTGCTGTCTTCGGTGCAGGGAGAGGTGGAGGCGCTGACGGGCGGACGGCGCATGTCGGCGGTGCTCGAAGCCTGCGAGGAAGAACTCAATCGCCTGGTTACAGCAACGCTCCGACCGAAGGCAGGAGGACGCTTTGCCGCCGCGCTCGAGGAGCGTGACCGGCTGCAGGAGGAGGAGGCGCGGCTGGCCAAGGAGGTGGAGATGCTGCACGGCGCACTCGACCGCCGCCGCTCAGTGCAGGCGAGACTCGGCGAACTGGAAAACCCTGATGAGGAGGCGGGCCGGAAGACCGCGATTGCCAATGCCCAGTCGGTGCTCGAAGCCGCTAAACTGCATGACAGGGAACTCAAAGCGCTCGATGCCGAGGCCGCCTTGGCCGCTAGCCGCCGCGATGTGGCGCAGCAGGCATTCGACCGCTTCCACACGGCATTGAACCGCAGCGGCGAACTCGCGCGGCGTTTCGCCTTGGCAGAAAAGGAGCTTTCAAGTGCAGCCGAGCGACGCACGGCATCGCTTGTTGAAAGCGAGGCTGCAACGGCGGAGGTGCAGGCGGCCGAAGAGGAGGAGCGGTTGAACCGTGAACTGCTTGCGCGGCTGGAGGCAGCGCTACGTTCACGCCACGCCGCAGAGCGCCTGGCCGAGGTTCGCCTGCGTCTCGAACAGGCGGAAGCCGCGCGGCAGCAGATCGAGGATGGGGAGGCCGCACATGCATTGCTCGCCATTCCAGCCGATGCCATCGAACGGCTTGAAGTGCTGGACATCAAGATCGTCGGCTTGCGCGCAGCCGCCGAAGTCGGCCTTCCCTCACTCAGGATCGATTACCTGAAGGATGCCTCCGGATCAGTGAGCATGGACCGCCAGGCTTTGATTGGGGGCGAGGATAGAAGCTTTGCCGGGATGGCGAGGCTCGACATAGCAGGCGTCGGCACCCTGACCATCCACTCCAGCCGGCAGGCCGATCACAATGGGGCGCTGGAGACCGCGGAAGCCACGCGCCAAACATTGCTTGCCAAGCTCGGTGTCGACAGTCTGCGGCAGGCACGACAGCGCGAAATTGCCGCGCGGGACAAGCAGGAGGAACTGGTGCGGGCGCGCCAGCGGCTCGCCGATCTCGCGCCGAATGGCATTGACGAGCTTCACCTCGACGCCGCACGCTTTGCCGAACTCAGCCAGGGTCCGGTCGAACTCGTCGCCAACCCGGAAGAGGTGCGTGCCGGTCTCGCGGATGCGACACGGCGCATCGAACTGGCGCGTAATCGGGCGCGCGAGGCGTCAGTGATGCGCACGGAAGCAGGCGATGCCACATTGCGCGCGCAGACCGAGCACGCCAGGCTTGGCCAGGAACGCGAGGCGATCGAAGCGGTCATCGGCCCCGAAGTCGGCCGAACTGAATTGCAGCAGGACCTTGTTCTCAAGCTTTCCAGCGCCAAAGAGCAGGTCGATGCTGTCGAACTGCGGGCCGAGCCTTTGCGCAGGGCGGGACGAGACCTCGCAGGTGCCGAGGCTGCCCTTGCCAGGGCGCGCTCGGTCGCCGACGCCGCAGGCCGCGAAATTGCCAGGCTTCGCGAGGAGCTTGCCGATCTCGGCGGTCAGATCCGCACCCGCTCGGACAGTGCGCTGGAAGAAAACTGGTCGGAAACGCGGGATTTTCTGGCAGCCGCGCGCGAGCAGGTGAAGCGTTTCGAAACGGAGGTCGGCGTGCTCGATCGCTTGCGCAAGGCGCTGACGGCGACGCGGGCGGCGGCGCGCGACCTTTATCTCAAGCCGGTCATGAACGAACTCGCCCCGCTGCTCGGCCTGCTGTTCGACGACATCTCGATCACCTTCGACGGCGACACGTTGCTGCCGCAGATCGTGCGCCGCAACGGCCTGGACGAGGATGTCGACCGGCTGAGCGGCGGCATGCGGGAGCAGCTCTCGGTGCTGACGCGCCTTGCATTCGCAAGGCTGCTTGCCCGCGACGGCCGGCCGGCGCCTGTCATCCTCGACGATGCGCTTGTTTATTCCGACGACGACCGGATCGAGCGAATGTTCGATGCGCTGCACCGCCAATCGCGCGACCAGCAGATCCTCGTCTTCTCTTGTCGCCAACGCGCCTTCGCCAAGCTGGGCGGCAATGTGCTCACCATGCAGCCATGGCAGCCGGATTAGAAGGTTCCGCACTCAGGCGGGGACTGCTCCTCGCTCAAGCCACAGATAGGCGGCAGCCGTCCAGGAAAAGCCGAGGCCGCCGCAGCCCTGGCCGGTGACCGGGTCGAAATATTCGGCAAAACCTTCCGTCTCGATCGCTGCGATGGTGGATTGCCGCAGCTCTTCGGCGACATCCGCGTAGCCATTGCGCTTGAGGCCGTCGATCAGCAGCCAATTGATGATCGCCCAGGCGGGGCCGCGCCAGTAACGCTTCGGCTCCCAGCTCGCAATGCCAGGCTTCGTCGTCGGAAAGGCGACCTTTAGATCCTTGGACCAGACCTTCATTTCCGAAACCAGCGCTTCGGCAACCTGCCTGTCGAGGTCCAGCGAGAGGAGGGGGATGAAGCCGGCTTGCGTTGCAGCCTCGACATCTTCGCCGGAGATCAGGTCTCGCGAGACAAAGCGGGCAAGGTCCGGCCGCCATTGGGCCATCATCGCCTTGCGGCTGCGGTCGTTGAGGGCGGCGATCTCGATCGCGTCCTCCGTCCGGCCGAGGAGGCGGGCGAGGTGTTCGAGGTCTTCGCCGGCCTTGAGCAGGATGGCGGTTGTCTGGATCTCGGCGACCTTGAAGGACGCCTTTTCCCATTGTCTCGCCGGATCCCAGCCGCAGGCGGCATAGGTATCGACCAGATGAATGAAGCGGCGGTAATCCTTGTCGCGCGGACGCATGTCGGCATCGACATGGCCGGTATCCTTGCGCACGACGGGGGTGTCGGTGGTGGTGGGCACGCGGGCGAGCGCGATGTCCCAGGCCGGAGAATTGTCGCTGCCGCTTTCCCACGGATGCAGAAGCGCGACGAGCCCGGTGCCTTCGGGATCACGGGCGGAATACCACCAGCGATGCCATTTCAGCGCCGCCTCGTAGAGGGGCAGGGTGCGCTCTTCGGCGCCTTTGCCGGCAGCTTCGTGCAGCTTGCGCAGTGCGATCGCGAAGACCGGCGGCTGGGTTATGCCGGATGTCGGGATCGTATGGTTTGTGCGCCAGACGTTCGGCCCCGGGAAATAGGTTTCGCTCGGCGCATGGAAGACGATATGCGGGATCATTCCATCAGCCCATTGGCCTTCGACCAGCCGTTCCAGCTCGCGATAGGCGCGATCGATATCGTAGAGCGCGAAGCCCATGGCGACGAAGGCGGAATCCCAGTTCCACTGGAAGGGATAGAGCCGGTCGGTCGGCACGGTATAGCCGCCGCGATCGTTGGCGGCGAGGATGCGCTTCGCCTGGTCGGTATGCGTGTTCATTTCGGATGCTCCGGTATATTTTTAGGCCAGGACGGACGGAAAGGACTTGCCGCTTTCGGGGGAAAGCCAGGTGATGCGCTTCTGGTCGAGCCTCAGGCCGATCGTGTCGCCGCTCCTTACTGTCTCCGAGGCCGGCAGGATGACGCGCACCGGTTGGTCGTGGATCGAGCCGGTCAGAAGCAGGTGCGAGCCCATCGGTTCGGCAACGCGCACCTTCATTTCGAGACCCTGCGGCAGCGGCGCGAGTTCGACGGCTTCGCCGCGCAGGCCAAGGATCACTTCATTGCCGGACCCCTGCGGCACGACAAGCTGCTCGGTGCCTGCCGCCACCTGGCTGTTTGCGACCGGCACCTTGATGAAGTTCATCGGCGGGTTGCCGATGAAGCCGCCGACGAAACGTGTTGCCGGGTGATTGTAGATCTCGACCGGATGGCCGACCTGCTCGACCACGCCGCCATGCATGACGGCGATGCGGTCGGAAAGGCCCATGGCTTCTGTCTGGTCGTGAGTGACATAGATCGTCGTCGTGCCTGCCGATTGCAGCACCGTCTTGAGTTCGGTGCGCATTTCCAGGCGGAGCAGCGCGTCGAGGTTCGAGAGCGGCTCGTCCATCAGCAGAACCTTCGGTTCGACGGCAAGGGCACGAGCGACCGCGACGCGCTGGCGCTGACCACCGGAAAGCTTGTTCGGGTAGCGGTCGAGATATGGCTCGATATGCAGGAGGCCGGCGGCCTTCTCGACCTGCGCCTTCACTCTGGCGTCGTCGACCTTCTGCATCCGCAGCCCGAAGGCGACGTTCTCATAGACCGTCATATGCGGAAAGACGGCGTAGTTCTGGAAGACCATCGCAAGGCCGCGATCCCGGGGTGCAAGGCCGATCACCGACTTGTCGCCGATGCGGATATCTCCCGATGTAGCCGTCTCGAGGCCGGCGATGATGCGCAGCAGCGTGGTCTTGCCGCAGCCGGATGGACCGAGCAGCGAGACGAATTCGCCGTCGTTGATCGTCAGCGAGACCTCTTTCAGCGCCTGGAAGGCTCCGAAGCTCTTGCGGATGCGGTCGATGACAATGTTGGCCATATCTCTGGTCCCGTTACTTGGAGGAAATGCCCCAGATCGCGAAGAGGTAGCGCCTGACCGCGAAGATGAAGACAACCGAGGGAAGGATGAGCATCAGCCCCCCGGCAAAACGGTAATGCATCGGGCTTTCCGAAAGCACGGTCAGCAGGTAGGCGGTCAGCGTGCGGTTGCGCACCGTCAGCACCGAGGCGGCAAAGACCTCGTTCCACGAGATGACGAAGGCAAAGACCGCGGTTGCGACGATGCCGGGAAGCGCCAAGGGTGCCACTACCTTGAAGAAGGCCTGGATGCGGGTGCAGCCGAATACCCAGGCGGCTTCCTCCAACTCCTTCGGCACGCCGAGGAAAATGCCCTGGGTGACGAGTGCCGCAAAAGGCAGCGCCAGCACCGTATGGATCAGGCCGACGCCGAGGATCGTATCGTAGAGGCCGAGCCGGATGAAGGAGACGGTCAGCGGCAATGCCAGGATTGCCAGCGGGAAAGCGCGGGTCAGCAGCACCAGAAGGCGGTAGCTGTCCTTGCCGCGGAAATCGTAGCGGGCGAGCGCATAACCGGCCGGCGCGCCGAGCAGGATCGAAAGCGCCACCGTGATGCCGGCTGCGCCCAGCGAATTGAGGAAGGACTGGACGACGCCTTCGGTCTTCAGGAAGAGAATGAAGGGTTCCAGCGATATGCCAGTGGGAAGACCGGTCTTCGGCCAGATGTAGACGCCCTGGCGGCCGCCGAGTGCACCGAGCGCCACCAGATAGATCGGCACCAGTACCCAGGCGCAAAGCGCGGCGATGCCGCTCCACAAAAGCCAGCGCCGCGAGGAGACGAAGCCGGCGGTGTTGGGGGTGTCCGCGGTCGTGCTGATGGTATCCGTGGTCATGGCAGGCGCTCCGGATCGACCTTCAAGGCTTTGAGATAGATAAGCGTGGCGGCAAGCGAGATGATCATGATCAACACCGCGTAGGCGGCGGCGACGCTGTAATTCTGGTTCTGGTTCTGCCAGTTGTAGGCCTCGCCGACGAGGACCGGGAAATTGCGCCCGCCGAGCGCATAGACCACCGCGAAGACTTCGAAGGCGAGCACGGTGCGCAGGATCAGCGCCGATTGCAGGGCGGGACGGATCAGCGGCAGCGTGATGCGCCAGAAGCGCGTCCACGGACCCGCGCCGAAGATTTCGGCGGCTTCCTTGAACTCCTTCGGCACCTGGTTAAGGCCGGCGACGATGATGACCATGACGATGGCCGTGCCGCGCCAGATTTCGGCAACCGCAATCGCGAGGAAGAGCGCGACCGGCGTCTGATAGGAGAGCCAGCTTGCCTGCCGGCCGATGATGCCGAGGCCAAAGAGCAGCGAATTCAGATAGCCGGTATTCTGCAGGATCGACAGCCAGACGAGACCGGCGGCGAGATCGGAAATGCCGAGCGGGATCGTCCAGATCCACAGGATCGTCTCGCGCCCGCGGCCGACCTTGGCGACCATCGTGCCCATGGCCAGCGCCAAGGCGATCTGCACCGGCACGACCGCGATCGTCAGCAGGAAGGTGTTCTTCACCGAGCGGGTGAAATTGATGTCGGTTACCATGCGCTCGGCATTGGCAAGCGATGGCGCGCCATTATCCGACACGGCCAGCCAGATCGTCTGCACCAGCGGCACGACGAACAGCAGCGCCAGGAAGGCGACGGATGGCAGGATCAGCAGATAGGGGATCCAGGGTCGGCTATTGGTCATCGGCTCCCGCCTCGACGAGCAGAGGGTTGAAAGAGCGCCCGGGCATTTCGTCCGGACGCTTCATGGGCCGATTTATTCGACCGGGCAGGGGCCATCGCTCTTGGCATCCGGCGCCCAGCAGGCAGCTTTCGTGTCGGTCATCAGCTTGGCCATCGTCGCGCCCTGGGCCTTCAGCACGTCTGCGACGGGCTCGTTCTGCAGCACGATGCGCTGAAAACTGTCCATGTAGACCTTGTTGAACTCGCCGCCCTTGTCGCCGAGGCCGACCGGGAGCAGCGAGATGACCGCGTCCTTGGAAGCCTGGGTGGCGGTGACGGCACCGGCGAGCAGGGCGACGCCGTCATCGAGATCCGGCGGCAGCTTGACGTTCAGCGTCGGGAAGAAGCCGACCTTGGAGGCAGTCAGGAGCTGCGTCTCCGGCATCGAAAGGTGCTCGATGACCTTTTCGGCGCCGGCCTTGTCGGGTGCACCCTTCGGAATGGCGAGACCGGCAACGACCGGCATATAGCCGCGGCCCTTCGGACCCGCAGGCGCCGGGAAGACGACATAATCGTCAGGTGCTGCGGAAATGGCATTCTTCAGGCGGGCGATATGGTCCCAGGCGACCATGACTTCGCCGGCAGCCAACGGCTCCTGCATGAAGTCATAGCTGGTCGAGTTCGGCGTGACATGGGCCCATAGCGCCTTCAGCTTCTCCCAGCCGGCGGCCGCATCGGCACTCTGGAAAGTACGCACGACGCCGCCGGTGAAGGAGGGATAGAAATAGCCCTGGAAATAACGCGCCATCAGGCCTTTCGGGCCGGCGGGAAAGCCGATCTGCGGCTGGCCTGTGGCCTCCTGCATATTCTTGCCCCACTCGATCAACTGATCGTAGTTCAGCGCGTTCACGTCGGCGCCGGCGGACAGGTATTGCAGCGCTTCCTTCTTGGCGGCCATCACATAGGTCGCCTGCATCCACGGGATGTACTGCTGGGTCGACTTGCCGAGCTTGCCGAGGTCGAGCAATGACTGCGGCATGCCGCTCGCTGCCAGCTTCTTGGCGAGATCGTCAAGCGGTTCCAGTGTGTCCTTGTCGGCAAGCGGCGAGAGCTCGCCATGCAGCGCGCCGACGAGGCTGACGGTGTGCTTGCCGGCCTGACGTTCGGCTTCCATGCGCACCGCAAACTGCGGTGGTTCCTCAACCACGTAGTCAACCGAGCCGACGTCCTTCAGGAGCTCCTCACGGACGACGGTCGCCTCCTCGATCGGACGAAGCTGGGTGGACACGAAAACCGTCTGGGCCAGCACCGGCGAGGCGAAGGCCAGCACCGTCGAAGCCAGAATTCCAAGTGGTAGGATATGTTTCATCTTCTCCTCCTTCATTGTTCTTTGTTTGAGATGCACGGCTGTCTATGCCGCCTTGGCGGGACGGCGATGGCTGTCGCGATCGACGAATTCGATCGCGTGAAGCTCCTGGAGTTCTTCGGCAGGTTCGCCTGCAATGGCGCGCAGCAGCAGCGAGGCGAAGCTCGCGCCGAGGTTTTCGCCGGTCATGCGCATGGTGGACAGCGGCGGGCTTGTGAACGCGCCCATCGCCAGGTCGTCATGGCCGACAATGCTGATCTGGTTGCCGCCATCGACCTCGCGCAGCGCCCGGAGCGCTCCGATCGCCATTTCGTCGGTGGCGCAGACGAGTGCGGTCGGACGCGAGGGTTGGCGCAGAAGTTCGAGTGCGGCGAGATAA
The DNA here is from genome assembly GCF_012349115.1 of Rhizobium ruizarguesonis. Lineage (GTDB taxonomy): Bacteria > Pseudomonadota > Alphaproteobacteria > Rhizobiales > Rhizobiaceae > Rhizobium > Rhizobium ruizarguesonis. Next base: position 35,132 of record NZ_PQIG01000067.1, on the reverse strand, counting down.
CCGCCCTGTTCCAACGGCGCGCCTTCGGCGCAGAGGTCGGTGGCAAGGCCGCATTCCTCCATCGCCGCCCGCCAGCCACGGCAGCGGTCATGTGCGAAGTAATATTCCTGCGGGCCGGCGATGTGGCCGATACGGCGGTGGCCGGCAGCATGGAAGCGCAGCGTCGCGGCCCGGAAGCCGGCAAAACCGTCGCCGTCGATATAGGGATGGGGCAGCAGGCTTTCCGTGCGGCCGTTGGTGACGAAGGGAATGCCGCGCGACTGCAGAAATTCGACGCGCTCGTCCTTCCGTTTGGTGCGGACGAGAAGCATGGCGTCGACGCGACGGCCATCGACGAAGCGGCGGCAGATGTCGAGTTCGCTCTCGCCACGCGGCACCGGCGCAATCACCAGATTGAGGCCGGCAGCGGCAAGATGTTCGGCACAGCCGGACAGCATATCGAGGAAATGCGGAGGACCGATATGGCCAGGATCGCTCGGCAGCGTGACGGCAACGAGCTCGGCGCGCTGCCTGCGGAGGCGACGGGCCGAAGCATTCGGCCGGTAGCCGACCTTGTCGGCGGCCTCACGAACCCGTTCGCGCGTGGCGGCCGACACATCGGCATAACCGTCGAGCGCACGCGACACCGTGGTGATCGACAGTCCGAGCGATTGCGCGAGTTGTTTGAGATTAGCCAAGATCTTCCTCCCGAAGTGAGAAAAAGATTCTCCAAAACGTTTTGGGAGTCAAGCCAAAACGTTTCGGATGTCGTGCCGACGTCGTGCCTATGATCTTCCAACACCAGCAGAGAGCTCGCAGAGACATGCGAAGAGGCGGGCTATTTTCAGCGCAGTCTAGGCGGGACCACTATCTTGTGGATCTGGATACGCTCGGGAAGTTCGCAAAGTAGTTCTGCGTCGCGCTCCAGATGATGAAGCTGCCGTGGATCGCCTTTCGTAAACGCGGTCATCGATTCCATATCCGCCCAGTACGAAATTGTCGTGAACCAGGTCTCATCCTCACGGTCTTCGCGCAACAGTTGAACGTCGAGTGCTGTCTTTAACAGTGGAGGAATTCCCTCTGCGCTGTTGTAGGCTTCATACTCATCAGCGAGTTCCGGCTTCGTGCGGCCACGCCAGATACGAGCTATGGTTGGAACTTTCGTCATGTTCTGCTCCCAGTGACATCTGAACTCAGCAAAGCCGACGCGAGGAAAATCCCGCGCGAGCGGCTGGGCACCTGGAAAATGTGTCGCCCCAACTCGATGAAAAGTGTTCCCCGATGCAGCGGAGATAACCGAAGGCTTGCTTTGGGCAGCAAGGTGGCTTCGAATGAGCTCTCGCTCAATCGGTCAGCTTGAGTGTTGCCATAAACTGGGTCCCTTCCAGGCGATTGTATCTCGCCTCGCCATGCAGTTGATTGACGAAGGCTTTAATCAGCCGCGTCCCCATCCCGGCGCTGTCCGATCGGCCATCGAATCCAATCCCGTCGTCAGCGACGGTAAGTTGGGATCCCTCTCCTTCGGTCACGCGCAGCATGACGCGAATGTTTCCGGATGCCCGCCCGTCGAACGCGTATTTCATGCTGTTGGCAATCAACTCGTTGAGCAGGAGGGCAAACGGCGTTGCCTTGTCGGCTGCGATCACGATGTCGTCGATTTCAAAGTCAACGGAAACGGCGCGACCATGGACGTCGACGAGCGTCCTGACGAATGATGGAATGAATTCTCGAGCAGATATTCCGCTAAACTGGTCGAAGCCGTACATCTGCTCGTGAACTGCGGACATCGCAGAGATCCGCTCATTTAATTTTTGAACGGCCTCCGGTTCAAAACCCTGCAAGCGCAGCAGGGCCATCACCGTCTGCAGGTTGTTCTTCACGCGATGGTGTATCTCGCGCATGAGCGTTTCATTCGATCGCAACGCATCCGCAAGCTGCCTTGTGTGCAATGTGTCCACCTTGATGAGGTTCTGAATCCACAATGCAGCTGCCAATGCGCCGACAAGGGCGAAAGCGACCAGCAAAGCCGCGATTTTGGCATCCTCCCAAAAGGGCTGCATGATCACATGGATATCTGCCGAAGCAATGGCCACAAAAGGGGTGCGTTCGAGGATTCGGTATCCGACCAGGCGGTCTTCATTGTCGACTGGTGACACGGAGCGATATGTGCCTGATGTCGCCTTCCTCATGTAGTCGGTAAACAGCTTGTGGTTTCGCATATCGACTGGTCCGGCGGGTTCCGGGTATCGGGCGATAAGTTGCCCGTCGCGTCTTATGAGGCTGACAATCGAGTTCTCGCCGATCGCGACTGCGTCCCATATTGGCCTTAGGATGCTCGCGTCGAAGGCAATCACGGCGACGCCGGCGAACACCCCATTTCGTTCGAGCCTGCGGCTGAAGACGAATATCTGCCGCTGGGAAAGGCGGCTGATGATCAGCGGGGACGTATATTCGTCCGCACCGTTTCTCAGCCGAACGAAGTAGTCGCGGTCTGTAACGTTGATCGGCCGGATATTGCGGTCATTTGAATAGAGCGTTTCTCCATCGGCCCCGATGATATAGGCAGTCGCCTGAGGAGGAAGGTCATAGACGGCCGCGTCGAGATCGCGCACGCGGTCCGGGCCGGGCAAAGATGTACTCGGCCCTAGAGCATCATCAATTCGATGCAGGGTCTCCCGAGCAAGGGAATTCAACCAATTCGCGTTTGCTGCAACGATTTTGGAAGCGGCGCTGACACGCTCATCGCCCCGGCGAACAGCTGTCTCGTAACTGGATATGAGCCAGAGCGACAAGAGGGTGGTCAGTGACAGAAACATCAGCGCGATGATCGCGAGCGATGCTTTTCCCACGGAGCCAACGTATTTATCGCCACCGATCATCTTTTAGGCCAATTTCCATTATGCGGCGATAGCCAAAACATTGCAACGCATTCCGAACCATATCCGATAAGCTGATTTCTGACTCTCGAAAATTATGCAGTGCTCACTGACTCGGCGCCTCAAGGGCACGACTGAGGATTGTATTTCATAATCGTCTTTAGAGAATGACCGTGACATCGGTCAATCTTACTCCGTTCGAGAAGGAGGTCAGAATGGTGGCGAACACCTTTCGCACGCGAAGCTCGACACGACAGGTCCTGAACTGATCATTCGGCGTCTATTCGATCAAAATCTAATCAACGGCGTAACCTGATTTGAAAGTCGGTTTGGTACGGAGGGTCTCCTTCCGGGAAGTGACGTCATGATCCTTGAGTTGCAGAATGCCATTCTGGAAATGATTGCCAAAGGGGAACCGCTGGCAACAACGATAGAGCAACTTTGCCTCAAGGTTGAGGCCGCCGTTCCTGGGATCATCGCTTCGGTGCTGACGTTCGACGGGAGCCGTCTTCACACACTCGCTGGCCCCTCCCTTCCGCCTCACTATTCAGCGGCCGTCGACAGTCTTGAAGCCGGTCCTCTTGCGGGCTCCTGTGGCGCTGCTGCCTATTTCGGAGAAGCGGTCGTTGTCAGCGATATCGAGACTGATCCGCGTTGGCAGGATTTCAAGTCCCTGGTCCTTCCGCTGGGGTTGAAGGCTTGCTGGTCCAGCCCGATCAAGCGTGGCGAGCGGGTGATTGGTAGCTTCGCCTTCTACTATCGAGACCACCGCGGTCCAAAGGCCCTCGAACGGGACCTCGTCGACGCTTGTGTCCATCTCTGCACAATCGCCATCGATCGCGAAGAACGGGTGATGGAACGTCAGCGGCTGACATACAGCGACGCTTTAACAGGGCTGTCGAATCGCGCTCGTTTCAACCAGCTTCTCGCCGAAGAGCTGCCTCGATCCCGGCGCGCCTGGGGCATCTTGCTGGTGGACATCGACAACTTGAAACTCGTGAACGACACGTTCGGGCACGCAGCCGGCGACGCATTGATTCAAGTGGTTGCAGACCGGGTCGCCACGACAGCAGGCTCCCAAAACACGTTTAGGCTCGGTGGAGATGAGTTCGCTGTCATTGTGTCGGACGACAAAGACCTTGATCTGAATGCGAGGGCAACAGACATCTTCAAAGCGTTGTCCTCTCCTTCGACGTGCGACGGTCATGTCGTCTTTCCCGCCGCGACGATTGGCGGTGCGTTGGCAGAGACGGAAACAAACCCTGACCAGATCCGCCAGAACGCCGATGTGGCGCTCTATCATGCGAAAGAACACAACCGTGGTCGGTACGTGCAACACTATCCCGGCCTGGGCACTGCCCTGACCCGACGCTTCAGGGCGGTTCGCGATGTGGGTGTCGCCCTGGAAGACGATCGGATCGACGCGCATTACCAGCCGATCTTGCGCCTCGATACGCGGGAAATCGTCGGTTTCGAAGCCTTGTGTCGAATGACCACGCCTTCCGGCGAAATCATAGCCGCAGCGCATTTCCATGAGGCGACGAAAGACGCCCATATTGCTGCTGAGCTCACTCAACGCATGTTGGTCAGGGTTGCAGGGGACATCCGGAGCTGGCTCGCCCGGGGCCTTCCTCTCCAACATGTCGGCATCAATCTGTCCGCCGCAGATTTTCGCGGCGGTAATCTGCAAGACAGGCTGTGCCGTATTTTCGGGGAAGCAGAGGTTCCTCTCGAGCACATCATCCTCGAGGTGACGGAATCGGTTTATCTCGGGCAACGGGACTATGTCGTAGCGGACGAGATAAAGGCTCTTCGGTCCAAGGGCTTGCGGGTTGCCCTCGACGACTTCGGCACGGGCTACGCGTCTTTGACCCACCTGCTGACGGTGCCGGTCGACATCATCAAGATCGACAAGTCCTTCATCGACCGCATGGTGCCGGGCGACGCAGGGACTTTCATCGTCGAGGGCCTGATCGGAATAGCTCACAAGCTGGGAATCCGGGTCGTCGCAGAAGGGATTGAAACAGAACCCCAAGCTGTTCAATTGAGCCAGCTCGGCTGCAAGCTCGGACAGGGCTATCTGTTTTCGAAAGCAGTCGATCGAACGGTTGCCGCGGCTATTTTAGAGCAGCATGGACAACGGCTCAACCAAGACAAGACCCGTGCCGGAGCCCTATAGCCAGAGCGAGGTTTTCGCGCTCGGGCCAGCCCCGGATACCTGAGACTACGCTTGAGTACCAAGATCATTTTGAACGGATCAGAGATGCGAAAACGGATACATGTCAGCCAATTGCGGGTCGGAATGTATGTCGAGGACGTCGAAATCGAGGGGGAAGACAGGACACGTCGGTTCAAGCCGTTCCTGATCTCGGCCGCCGGTCAGGTCGATAGTTTGATGGCAAGCCGTCTGATGACGGTCGTGATCGACGTCGGAAAAGGCGCGGATGTCGATCCGGGCGGGCCGCAGGACATCGACCGGACTGCGTTTGACGCCCAGCTTCGTGCCGTGTTTTCGGCAAAGGATATCAAGCAAGCGAGGGAATGCGTCGAGGATACAAGACCGCAGATCCGTCAAATGCTTGCCCACGCCAGGATCAAAGCCTCTTTTGCCAGTGATGCGGCAAGCGCAGCTGTGGAGCGGATCATGTCGGCAGCCTTCGACAACGCCGGTGCGCTGATCGCAGTCGCAAAGCTGAAGGAAAAAGATGAGCTGACGTTCCTCCACTCACTGGCGGTAAGCGCGTTGATGATCACCCTAGGGCGCAGCCTCGGTCATGGAGAAGAGGATGTGCGGGTATTGGGACTGGGTGGACTGGTTCACGATCTTGGAAAAATGGCGCTTCCGGACGAAATTTTGGCGAAACCCGGTAAGCTGACGGCCGAGGAAATGGATCTTGTGCGCGGGCATCCTCAGCGGGGATATGAGCTGATTTCTCATGTCGCGCATGTCCCAAAGCAGGTGCTCGACATTTGTCGCTATCACCACGAAAAGTTCGATGGCTCGGGCTATCCTGGCCGGCTCGCCGGAAAGAAGATCCCTTACGTCGCCCGGCTTGCGGCGATTTGCGACGTTTACGAAGCGCTGACCACGATCAGGCCGTATAAGCGCGCCTTCTCGCAAGCAGAGGCGATCAACATGATGATGAATTCGCCGGGCCATTTCGATAGCCAGCTTCTTTCCGCATTCGTGTCAAAAATGGTGATCAGCGGCACGCTCCACTAATGCCGTACGGCGGTCGCACTGGGTGACCATGGTCAGAAGTGATATTCTGCTGGCAGGAGCGATCTTGCTTTCCGCGATCATCGTTGGTGGCGCGATCCTCATCCGTCCCTCCGATTTTGATCGATGCCTGGCGGTTATTTCCGCCGAGATCTATCGCCGGGACCAAACGGCGACGCTGGATCCGCGCGAGGTCGAAGCGCAAGCCGCACGCATCTGCTCAGGTGGTGAGCCGAAATAGGGGAGCACCCAGAGCCATCACGACCTCATCGGTTTGAGTCCCATCAAGGTGCCGGAGTGTTCTTGGAGTTCACCGCTTCTCGGAAATGACGGGGTGTCGTACCCGTTCGCTCCTTGAAAATTTCGTAGAAGCGACTGCTGGAACCGAACCCGCAGTCAAAACCGATCTGGAGGACCGGAACGTCCGTGTCTGTCAGAAGCTGCATCGCCCGGGCAATCCGATGTCGGGTCAGATATTCGTTGACCGATATTCCCAAAACCTCCCGGAAAGCGCTGTTGGCGGTGCTTGGATGCATTCCCGCAAGCTTTGCGAGATCGGGTACGCTTGTCGGATCTGCGTAGCGGGAATTGATGAGATCGATCAGCAGCTCGACGCGTCGCACCGCGTGGCCGGCCAACGATGTCGGAGAGACATACGTTGGCGAATTGTCGCTTTCAGCATTGTCCAGGATCAGACGTCGTATTCGCAGTCGTACTTCCTCCACGACCAGTTTCCGTCTTGCCGCACTGCCGCTCTGCCATTCCTTTTCCCAACGTGGGAGTGTCAACGCATCCATTGTTTCCGGATTTGCTTGCGCCAGAAACCTCCCCTGCATGATCGACTGCCTGGCCTTTCTGTCCACCGGCAGACCAAGGAAATCGATAAGGGGAAGATAGAGGCATACGAGCGGCGCGTTTTCGGCAACAGCGATCGTCTGATGCGGAATTGCGGCCCAGAATAAAACCAGGCGGCCGGCCTCCACCTGTTCCTGCCTTCCATTAAAAAGGTAGGTCATCCGGCCTTCCATGAGCAGGTTTAATTCAACGTGGTCGTGCCAATGCGGTGCGGCCATCGCATCAGCGATGTGACGCTCGATCAGGAACTCCCCTCGGGATCCAATCCATTCGCCGCGGCTTTGGGTATGTTTCATTTGCAGAAGACTCGAATCCCGGAATTAATGGCCCGATGCCAGGAAGAAATTCTGATCTAGAAGGAGCAACAAGCAATCACAACCGATGGGGAGATTGCAATGCCGAAGATTTGCCTGGTAGGCGCTGGTAGCACCGTTTTTGCCCAGAACATTCTGGGAGATGTACTGTCCTCGCAGAGAGGCGGCGACTACGTCATCAGCCTCTTCGATATCGATCCAGAGCGACTGAAGACGTCAGAGATCGTCGCTCGCCGGATCTGCGAGTCGCTTAAGCTTTCAAGCGTCAGGATCGACGCCACCCTCGACCGGCGGGAAGCGCTGCGCGGGTCTGATTTCGTCATCCTCATGATGCAGGTCGGCGGCTACAAGCCGGCGACCGTCACGGATTTCGACATTCCAAAAAAATATGACTTGCGTCAGACGATCGCCGACACTCTTGGCATCGGCGGCATTTTCCGCGGTTTGCGGACGATACCAGTCCTTGAGGCGATCTGCCGAGACATGCAGGAGGTTTGCCCGCGGGCTCTTCTGATGCAGTACGTCAACCCGATGGCCATCAACTGCTGGGCAATCAAGGATCTGGCCCCGGAAATCCGCACCGTCGGCTTGTGTCATAGTGTGCAGCACACAGCCGCGCATCTCGCGCAATGCCTCGGCGAGGACATTGCCGACGTGAATTACGTTTCGGCTGGGATCAATCACATCGCCTTCTTCCTGAAATATGAGAAAGTTCACAGCGACGGACGACGGGAAGACCTTTATCCGAGACTGAACGCTCTCGCCGCCGATGGCCGCGTTCCGCCGGACGATCGGGTGCGGTTCGATGTGCTCAAACGGCTCGGCCACTTCGTCACCGAATCCAGCGAGCATTTCTCCGAATATACCTCCTGGTACATCAAGGAAGGACGAGGGGATCTGATCGATCAGCTCAATATCCCGCTGGACGAATACATCCGGCGCTGCGAAGTGCAGATCAAAGAGTGGCATGCCCTGCGCAAGGAACTGGAAGGCGACAAGCCGATCGGGGTGTGCCGCAGCAACGAATATGCCGCCGGTATCATTCATGCCGCGGTCACTGGCAACCCGGCGCTGATATACGGCAATGTCCCAAACAACGGCCTGATCGAGAATCTACCCGATGAATGCATCGTGGAAGTGCCTTGCCATGTCGATAGAAACGGAATTCAGCCGGTCCGGGTCGGTCGGATCCCTTCTCAGCTTTCCGCCGTCATGAACTTGAGCGTTTCCGTGCAGCAGTTGACGGTCGAGGCGGCTCTTACAAGAAACCGCGAGCGCATCTACCAAGCCGCTCTGCTCGATCCGCATACGTCTGCAGAATTGTCTCCAGACCAAATCTGGAACCTTGTCGACGACCTGATCGATGCGCACGGCGATTTGCTGCCGAAATATCAGTGAGATCCCGCGGATAAGCCAGCCACAAGCGCATGGCAGTTCATTCGTTTCAGGCGCGCCGTGAATTCACGGCGCGTCTTTTTTTCATTCCAGTCATTATCCAATAAATCAAAAAACGTCATAAAATTGATTGACATTGATCATTTGAAATGGAAATGTGATCGAAATTGGGATTGGTCGTGAGGGAGATTTTCGTTTGAGCCAGGCAGTTGGAGTGAAGGTCGATCGGCTGGATGCCATTCGCAGCCACCTCTACGCGAACGGCTTTTCGACCATCCAGGCTCTTGCCGATGCGATCGGAGCATCGCTTGCCACGGTTCGTAGAGACCTGCAGATCCTTGAGCAGGAGGGAGCCATTGATCGCGTGCATGGCGGAGCGCGCATTGCCGAAGGATCATCGGTTGAGGTTGCATTTCAGGAGCGGGAAAAGCGCCATCTATCGGCCAAGCGGGCGATTGCCACCGCGGCCTACGATCTGCTTCATCCGCGCACGGCAATCTTTCTCGACGCAGGAACGACCGTCCTGCAGCTTGCGCGCCTCGTTCGCATCAACCCCATGCCGCTCAGGATATTCACCAACGGCCTGACGGTAGCGCAGGAATTCCTGAATATTCCGAATTTGGAGGTGGTGCTTCTCGGTGGTCAGTTGCGTAGCGAGAATGCGTCGCTTGTCGGACCTCAGGCAGAGGCAATGCTGGAAACATTATGGTTCGACCAGCTCTTTCTTGGCGCCAGCGCCATTAGTGCCGATGGTGCGATCTACAGCGTGGACAGTGCGGAAGCGAGCCTCAACCGGCGCATGCTGGCTCGGTCGGCCAATCGTTTCGTCCTAGCCGATTCCTCGAAATTCGGAACCACGGCGACCTACAAGGTCGCGCCGCTGGACAACGCGAAAGTCATTACCGATTCCGGGCTTTCGCGCCATTGGCGCGACGAGCTTGTCAACTTCGGCGTCGACGCAACGATCGCGGATCTGAGGGCGAAAGAGTGAGCGACGCGCTGATCCTCGGCATCGACGGTGGCGGAAGCAAGGTGCTGGTTGCCCTCGCGGACAAGCGTGGCCGGATATTGCGGCGTTCCCGCGGCCATGGCGTCAATCCCATGGACAATCCGAATTGGCTCCAGGAGCTGGAGCAGCATCTCCTTCCCTTTCGCGATGAAGGAAATCTGGCGGCCGTCGCCGCAGCGCTGCCCGCCTACGGCGAGGTTGAGCGCCTGTCGGTTCTACAACGGGATGCGATCGAGCGCACGTTCCCAAACGTCCACCGGCGTGTCCTCAACGATGTCGACGCCGCCCACCTTGGTGCTTTTGCGGGCGAGCCGGGTATCCTCATACTTTCCGGCACGGGTTCAATGGCATGGGCGCGTAATTCCAAAGGCCAGTCGGCGCGCACCGGCGGCTGGGGAGATCTCATCGGTGACGAGGGCAGCAGCCATTGGATCGGGCAGAAGGCGCTCAATCTCGTCAGCCAAAGCTTGGACGGGCGTGCTCCGGCAACGGCTCTCGCAAAGGCCTTGTTTGTCCACCTTTGCATTGACCCGAGCAATCCTATGAATGGGCTCGGCGATTGGGCTAGCTCCCTGGCGGAACCACGGGCAGGCATTGCAGCAATTTCAGCCCTCGTCGATCAGATCGCACTTGGTGGCGACAAAGGGGCGATCGGGTTGATCGAGCAGGCTGCCGATGAACTGGCGAAGCATCATGAGGCAATTGCCGGCCACTGCGATCCGGGTGCCGACTGGACCTATGCTGGCGGCACTTTTTCGAGCCGGCTGCTTTTGGAGGCGCTTGAACGCCGAATTGGCAGGCCTCCGGCTTTGCCGAAACTTCCCCCGATTGGCGGCGCGCTCCTGGCTGCCGCCCAGCTTCTCGACTGGCCATTGGACGATGGCTGGTTCGGGCAAATCGTGGCCACGGCCGAAGGCGGTGACCGCGCATCCCAGTGAATTGAGCTCAAGAATAATGAAGGATGGGAACATGCATAAATTGATCTTGCCTCTACTTGCATCAGCGGCCTTGGCAATCGCCGCACCCGCTCTTGGCCAGGACGCCAAGCCGCTTGCCGGTCAGTCGATCACGGTGCTCATGCCATCGCCGCAGGGACCGAACATCGCCTCTGACTTCGAGGCCGAAACCGGCATTCACGTCGACCTGCAGACCCTGTCTTGGGACGACATCCGCCCGAAGCTGGTGACAGCCTTGGTTGCCGGGACAGCGCCAGCTGACGTGACCGAGTTCGATTGGTCCTGGACCGGTCAGTTCAGCGCGGCCGGCTGGTATATGCCGCTTGACGACGTCATCGACGCCGACACGGTGAAAGATATCGGCGTTGCCAAGATCTTCACGGTCGACGGCAAGTTATTGGGAATTCCCTACACCAACGACTTCCGGGTGATGCTCGTCAACAAGAAGCATTTCGCGGATGCAGGCATCACCGAGATGCCGAAAACATTGGACGGCCTGGTCGCTGCCGCCAAGAAAATCAAGGAAAAGGGCATTGTCGAGTATCCGATCGGCCTGCCGGTTTCGGCAACCGAAGGCGCGTCAACGAGCTGGTATTTGCTGACCAAGGCGTTTGGTGGCGAACTCTTCGACAAGGACTTCAATCCGCTGTTCACCTCGCCGGATTCGGCTGGTTACAAGGCGCTTGCTTTCGAGCTGATGCTCCTCAAGGAAGGGCTGGTCGATCCGGCGTCTACCGGCCTGAAAGACAGCCAGATCAATGAGAGCATGTTCGGGCAGGGCATCACCAGCATCATGATCTCCGGAGAGCCCGGTCGTCTCGGCCAGATGAACGACCCCAAGCAGTCGAAAGTCGCCGGCCAGGTAGAAGCGATCCTTGTGCCGACGGCGAGCGGTGAAACGCGCAGCTTCGGCCTTCCGGAAGCGCTGGCTATTCCAAATGTCTCTCCCAACAAGGAGGCGGCGATCGCTTTCGTCAAATGGTTCACCAGCAAGGACTTCCAGAAGAAGAATGCCGTGAACGGCTTCCTGCCGACACGCACGTCGGCGCTTTCCGAACTCAACGAGTCCGGAAAGCTGAACAGCGGCGACGCTCTGGTGGCGCAGTCCAAAACCGTTGAGCCGCTGTTCCCGCAAGGCACGCCGCCTTGGTATCCGCAATTTTCCAGCGGCGTAAACACAGCAATCAATAGCGCTGCCAAGGGACAGATGAGCGTCGACCAGGCGATGGAGGCTATCGCTGCCGCCGCCAAGCAGGCAATGGCGCAATGACTGCTTTGGTGTCCGAAGGGGCCAGGAGCAAGCGTGGGGTCGGCTTCAACGCCGACGCTACGCTCGGCTTGCTGTTGGTGTCGCCCATCGTTATCACGATGGCAGCTTTGGTCTTCTACCCGATGGGAAGAACCGTCTGGGACAGCCTGCACAGGGTCAACCCCATGCAGGCCGGCACTCCATTCGTCGGTCTGGAGAACTACAGCCGAATGCTATCGGATGGCCAGCTCGCGACGACCTGGAGCAACACGCTCATGTATGTTGTTCTGGCCGTCGTCGCCGAAACCGTGTTCGGCGTTCTTGCCGCCGCTCTCATCAATCAGATCAAGGTCGGGCGGCAGTGGGTCCTCGCAGCAGTGATCTTGCCCTGGGCGCTGCCCGGCGTTGTGAACTCGGTCATTTGGCTTTGGATTTATCAACCTGGCGCGGGTCTGTTGAACGGCATTCTTTCGGCGCTCGGGCTGCCCTTCGAAAATCACGTCTGGTTCAACGATCGCACCAGCGCCATCGTCGCCGTAACAATTGTCCACGTCTGGCGCATGATGCCTTTGACGATCGTCATCGTCCTTGCGGCGATGCAGAGTATCCCTGCCCATCTCTATGAGGCTGCGCGGATCGATGGAGCCACGCGCGTTCAGATGTTCACATTGGTAACCCTTCCGCTGGTTCGCAGTGCGATCGCTGTCGCCATGACCAACGCAACCGTGAATGCTTTCAATCTTTTCGACGAGGCCTGGGTTCTGGCGGGTGCCAGCCTCGAGACCCGACCGGTGCTCGTCCAGATCTACCTCGAAACTTTCCAGAATCTCCGCTTCTCGTATGGCATGGCGCTGTCGGTCGTGATCACTCTCGTGTCTTTGCTGATTTCGCTGGTCTACGTCCTTCGTGTCTACCGCAACACACGGTTCGACTGATGAAATCCACTATTGCCTATCGAATGATGATTTGGGCCGGTGTCGTCGTCCTGTTGATCTGGTCTTTAGGGCCGATCTACTGGACCATCGCGAGTTCGGTTACTCCAAGCGACGACTTCTCGACCCGACCGATCAACTTCTTCCCGCAGCACTTTACGCTGGACCACTACTCGCGGCTGCTTGGCATCAATATTGCGCGGATCGGAGGTGTGGAGGTGTTCAAACAGTTCCGGGCCGCGTTGCTCAACAGCGTGGTGACCTCAATCGCTGCCACGCTGCTTTGCGTCGCGATATCCTCTCTTGGAGCTTACGCGTTCACCAGGCTTCAGTTTCCTGGCCGGAAAGTGCTTTTTATCGCCGTCGTCGCGACACTGGCTATTCCCGCTTACGCAGTTTTGATCCCGCTCTATCAGATCATGATCAAGCTGCATCTCGTCGATACCTATGTGGGCGTCTCGCTGATCTATGTCTCGGCCTTCCTGCCCCTGTCGCTATGGCTGCTGCGGAGCGTGTTCGAAGCTCTTCCGATCGCACTGGAAGAGGCGGCGCAACTCGACGGAGCCGGCCGGCTCTACATCTTCTTCAATATCGTCCTGCCGCTGGCCGGACCGGGTCTGACGGCAGCGGCGATCCTCACCTTCCTTGGCGCCTGGGGACAGTATCTCGTGCCGCTCATTTTTTCGCCGCAGGCGACGAAGCCCCTAACGGTTCTGATCCCGGAATTCGTAACGAAGAACTTCATCGACTACGGGCTCATCACCGCGAGCGGCTCGATCGCCATCGTCATCCCCGCTCTCGTCGTCATTTTCCTCAACCGTTACCTCGTCAGCGGCCTGTTGGCTGGTTCAGTCAAATAATCGGAGACTTCATGAACACGACCGAAAAAGTCATTTTCGAGCAATTTCCCTACTGGGAGAAGGCGATCGGCTCGAATTCAGCTATCGATAGCGCGGAGCTGCTCGTCTTCGTCGGCTGCGGCACCTCCTTCAATCTGGCGCTTGCGCTAGCATCCTATTCGAATATGGCCGGTCGCAAGGCAATCGCGGTTCCCGGTGCCGAATGGCAAAACCGGCCGTCGGCCTTCTGGCCGGAGTGGCGTAACACGCACGTCGTCGCGCTTTCCCGCAGCGGCGAGACGACGGAGACAGTTGCCGCGGCAAAGGCAAGCCGGGCCGCCGGCGCTTTCGTGACGGCGATAACCGTCGAACCGGAAAGCTCTCTCGCGAAAAATTGCGATCGGATGATCGCTGCCGAAACCCATCCGGACGAAGGTATCGTCATGACGGTATCGGCGAGCCTCATGGTCCTTCTCGGTTTGCAGATGATCGGGCAGAAGGTTCCTGCCTCGGTCGTGAATTCGGCCCGCAAGCTCGCGAGCGCTCTTGATGCCGCGCTTCCTGGAATTATCGCGGACCGGTCGCACTTCGTCTTCCTCGGTGGCGGGCCGCTCTTCGGCGTTGCCCTGGAGGGAGCGCTGAAGCTCATGGAAATGAGCCAGATCATGACCCAGGCCTTCCACCCGCTGGAATACCGGCATGGGCCGATCAGCCTCGTTGACGGGAAGACGGTTGCGGTCATGCTGTACAGCTCCGACCAGAGGGAAGCGGAGACGAAACTGGTGGGAGAACTGAGAGAAAAAGGCGCGGTCGTCATCGGTGTAGGTGGTCCAGGCGATCTCGAACTCGCCGTCGATGTCGATCTGTCGCTTGCGGGTCTCGTTGTCCTTCCGGCGCTGCAGGTCCTCGGCGAACGGGCCGCGCAGGCTCGGCAAATCGATACGGTCTCTCCCCGTCACCTGACGAAGGTTGTGACGCTCGCATGACGAGGATCGAAGAGAACCGGCAGATCGCGCTGCGAAAGCTTTTCGGTGCCCGAAACCTGCCTTTTCCCCATGGCGTCACTTCGGTCTGCTCGGCTCATCCGCTGGTCATTGAGGCAGCCCTTCTGCGTGCCGGCATGGAGCACCGGGCGGTTTTCATCGAAGCCACCTGCAATCAGGTCAATCAGGAGGGCGGCTATACCGCGATGACGCCGGTCGACTTTCGCCGGTTTATCGAGGACGTCGCCGCAGCGACTGGTTTTCCAGCCGAACGCATCATCCTGGGAGGCGATCACCTCGGCCCCAACCCATGGAGGACGTTGGCGGCCGAGGAGGCAATGCTGCGCGCCATGGCTATGGTGACGGCCTATGTCGAGGCAGGGTTCGAAAAGATTCACCTGGACACGTCGATGGGCTGTGCCGGTGAACCAATGGCGCTCGATGACGAATTGACCGCGTCGCGGGCCGCTCGATTGGCAAAGGCCGCGGAAGAGGCCGCTCTTCGTTCAGGCCGTCGTCCGCCGGTCTATATCATCGGAACCGAGGTGCCGCCTCCGGGTGGCGCAACGCACGCACTCGAAGAAATCGAAATCACCCGGGCCGATGCGGCGATGAAAACCCTGGCGGTTCACCGGGCGTCGTTTGCCAAAGCAGGTTTGGCGTCGGCGATGGAGCGGGTCATTGGAATCGTGGTTCAGCCGGGTGTGGAATTTGGCAACACGGACGTGGCGCTTTACAAGCCTGAACGGGCCAAGAGCCTTATTCGTTCGCTGGACGACATGCCGGGTTTGGTTTTCGAAGCACATTCTACCGACTACCAACCGGCCGAAGCCTTGTCTGCTCTCGTTGACGACGGCTTTGCAATCCTCAAGGTCGGACCAGGACTGACTTTCGCGCTGCGCGAAGCGCTGTACGGTCTCGATGCGATCGCTGATGTGCTTGCAGGCAGGACACCGCGAACCGGACTGGTGACGACCATGGAAAAGATCATGGTCGAGCAACCGGCAAGCTGGGCGGCCCACTATGGCGGCAGTCCGGATGAGGAGCGACTGCAACGGCATTTCAGCTATAGTGATCGAATTCGCTATTACTGGCCGGATCCTCGCGCATCCGCCGCGGTCGGCGAATTGTTCCGCCGGCTTCCCGATGAAATTCCCGAAACTCTGATCAGCCAATATCTCGGCCGACTCTATTCTGACGTGGTGTCAAAGCGGGTCGCTCCGAAGGCCCGCGAGCTCTGCCTTGCTGCGATCGACACGGCATTGGCACCTTATTCAGGCGCCACGGCAAACCGATGAGCAATCGACAGCCGTGTCAGACGAGCGGCTGCATCCCGAAGATATCAACATTCAGCCGGAGAAAGTTATGGCGTCAGTAAGTGTGGCGAATGCCCGCAAGAGCTACGGTCACTTCGAGGTTCTGCATGGGGTGGATATTGATATCCAAGACGGCGAATTCGTGATCCTGGTCGGTCCGTCCGGCTGCGGGAAGTCGACATTGTTGCGGATGATCGCCGGCCTCGAAGAGATTTCAGCTGGCCGGATATCGATCGGCAGCAAGGTCGTGAACAATGTCGCGCCAAAAGAACGCGATATCGCGATGGTTTTCCAGTCCTATGCGCTCTACCCCCATCTGACCGTCGAGGCGAATATGGGTTTTTCGCTGAAGCTGGCGAAAGCACCCAAAGCACAGACCAAGCAGCGTGTTCGAGAGGCCGCTGAAATTCTGGGGCTCGAGCATCTGCTCGACAGATATCCGAGAAATCTGTCCGGTGGCCAACGGCAACGCGTGGCGATGGGCCGTGCCATCGTCAGAAATCCGCAGGTCTTCCTGTTTGACGAACCATTGTCGAACCTGGACGCGAAGCTGCGTGTCCAGATGCGTTCGGAAATCAAGCAACTGCATCAGCGACTGAAGACAACGACCATTTACGTCACCCACGATCAGATCGAGGCCATGACGATGGCCGATCGGATTGTTGTGATGCGGGATGGCTTCGTCGAGCAGATAGGCTCGCCGCTCGATCTCTACGACCGGCCGGCAAACCTTTTCGTGGCGGGCTTCATCGGTTCGCCGGCGATGAACCTTATTCGAGGGCAGGTCAGCACGTCGGGACCGCTGGAGTTGATCACGGACGGCGGAGATAGATTACCGCTGCCCGAAGTAGCGTCATTGGACCGCGGCGCACGGCTCATTTACGGCATTCGCCCTGAGCATCTTACAATCGGACAAGGACCTGTTGCCGCTGAGGTCGTCCTCGTCGAGCCTACTGGTGCCGAGATCCAGGTAACCACGAAGTTCGGCGCCGATCAGCTCGTTGCGACGGTAAGAGAGCGCCTTGATCTCCGCACCGGCGACCAGATCGTCATTGCCCCAGACCTTAGCAAACTGCATCTGTTCGACGCGAAAACCGAAAAGCGGTTGAGGTCCGTCTAACCTGATGATTTTCCGGACTGACGAGTTCGCCAACGCTGGCGGACGGGTTCGCTGCAGGTCAGCGTCCAAGGCTGCCAGCAGCGGCGATGATCTCCGCCGCGGTCGGGAAGATGGAGAGGCTGTTCGGTCCGTCGAGCGCCTCGATTTGTGCCCAGCCGATGGTGCCGTTCGCATTGACCAGGAAGTGCCCGACGAGCTGGGTAGCGTGGTTCGCGAAGATCGCATTATCGGCTTCGTCAAGCTCGAAGCCGTCCTTGGCGTTGAGGACCGTGTTGGCTTCCATGGGGTGCAGCGGTTCCGGCAGCTCGCCAGTGGGGTTGATACGTGCCGCCTGAAACTGCGCCATCGTTGCACCATAGGGCCATTCGGGCTGCTCGCAGCTCCCTTCGGGCAGGAACTCGCCATGCGGCACACCGTAAGCCTGATGCGTGCGGCAGTCCGGGTCACACAGAAGCGTTATCGGCGTCGGCCGGTGGCGGAAATACAGGCGCGCACGTTCCACCGGCGTGTTGATAACAGCCACGGTCTCCACCCCGGCGGCACGCAGGGTCGGCTGTACGCTGGCAAGCTGTTCTAACTGGCGCCGGCAGAACGGACAGTGCAGCCCGCGAAAGAACCCGATCACGAACGGGCGACCGCTCAAGTCGGCGAAAGAGACCGTTCCCTCGAAGTTGGCCGTGGGTAGTGCGAATGCGGGGGCGGTTTCTCCTGGTTGCAGCGGGCGTTTCTGGTCTCCCATGGAATAATTCCTTTGTCGTATCGTCTAGGGGGACGACCGAAATTTAACTATAACACTTGTCGCAAGAAGGCCCAGCGTTGGATGTTGAGATCGCCGAACGTGGTTCGGCATGCCACTTGCCGCTCTGACCGGCGTCGAAGTGACCCTTTCATTGAACCGCCTGACGTCGTCGAGAGCTTGCCGGTATCGATCGCCGCTCCTATCTTATTTAGAACAGACTAATGGAGCAGCGAGATGGCGGAACTTGTGGCCGACACTCTATTCGACAAGACGATCGAAATCATTCCACCGGAAGACACAAAAGAACAGCCCGACAGTCGTGCTTGCCTTTGCTGCAAGCGCCGGCGGCGGTGGATGGACGATGACGGCTGCGGCATCTGTGAGGAATGCCTGGCCTCGTGATGGGCACAATGCGATGGTAGTCCGTAGCGCCGGACTTCTGATATATCGGCGCCTTTGCAAGGACATCGAAGTCCTTCTCGTCCATCCGGGCGGTCCTTTCTGGGCTAGGAAAGACGAGGCTGCCTGGTCGATCCCGAAGGGGTTGATCGAGCCTGGAGAAGATGAGCTCGCGGCGGCAATCAGGGAGACTGCCGAAGAGCTGGGTGTAGCGGTCGATGGCAGGTTCACCCCGTTGGGCGAATACGGGCAACCTGGCGGAAAGATAGTTGTCGCGTGGTCGATCGAAGCTGATCCGGTACTGGACGTGAATGTGATACAGAGTTCCGAATTTCAAATGGAATGGCCGCCACGGTCCGGCCAAGTAAAAAGCTTTCCGGAGGTCGATCGCGCCGGGTGGTTTTCCCTAGCCGACGCAGCCATAAAGCTCTTGAAAGGCCAGCGACCAATACTTGCCGGTCTCCTGAAGCATCTGGAATGATCGGCCGAAGTTCGTTGAGCCGTCCCCATCTCGCTGCACTTATGCATGAGGTGCGCGGCAGCCATGAGTTGCTTCTGAAGACAGCAATCCTATCTGACAGTCACCGCCATGTGACTGAAATGGAGAAATTGGCGCAGCGATCCGCCTTGGGCACGCGCGAGGAGATAATCATGAACGGCATTTCCAAAACCCTGAACGACATGACGCTTATCGAACGCTCGAGCCTGCTCGACACCGTCGCCAACGCTTTGGAAGCAACGGCCGAGGAAGCAGAAGGTGAGGGCGATACCCGCTTCGTCGCCAACTCCATCTGCGTCGCAAATACGATTCGCGGACTATCCGGCGATCTCACGCCGCGCGATCTGCAGGCGGCCGAGTTGCTGCTTGAGCAGGGCATCATGCTCGTCCACCAGTTCTCGAACAGGACGAAGCCAAGGGAAGTGATCCACTAAAGCGCGCCGTAATCTTCCAAATTCGCTCCTCGCACTTTAGGTCTTCATTTCCAACACATGTCATTATCGCAAGACGGCTGCGCAGTTTGTGCGGCATGCTTCAGCTTGGCAGTCGTCCTTTCCGCGTGAAAGCGTTTTCAGTCTTGCGAATTGACGCCAGTGGGCAAGAGCGGTCCGGCAAGCAATTCGCTCCGTCAGTGTGGACGGTAGCTGATGGATTGAGATAAAGCCGTTATTCGCGTTACGGATAATGGATGCTGCCGGCCCTTGGCGGGGCGCGGTCTACGGCGCGGCAAACGCTGGGCGCCCGGAGATTGGCAAACACGCCAGGAAGGCTCTTTTTTCTCATGGATTGCCGGTTCAACGTGCAGCTTTATCGAATGGCCGATATAGCAGGGTTTGCCTTTGTTCGATCGGAAGAAGCGTGACGCAGCCCGGTCGCAAAGGTCTTGCCGTATGCATGATGGTGGCCGCCGCCTTTTTAAATAGTCTCGACGCAGTCATCGTACGTTTGCTGGCTGGCGACGTGCATCCATTGATGATCGGCTTTTTCCGGTCGTTTTTCGGACTTCTTGTCGTCACGCCCTGGATCGTGTCACGGGTCGACCTGAAAGCCTCACCCTATCGTGTTCTGCATGTCCTGCGCGCGGGGCTTAAGCTTGCCTCGTTGGTTGCTTTGTTCGTCGCCTTTGCACACGCGCCACTCGCCGATGCCACGGCAATCAATTTCACCATGCCCATGTTTCTCGTTCTCGGTGCGTGGCTGGTGCTCAAGGAACGTGTCGGCGTGTCCAGCGTAATTGGCATTGTCGCGGGCTTCGTCGGCGTCATGATCATTATTCGCCCTGGAGCGTCCGGTTTCGATCAGTGGCTGCTTTTTGCACTGGCAGGAGCGGTCCTGACGGCGGCCAGCCAATTGATGCTGCGGCGGATGGCATTGAGGGATAGTGCCGACCGGCTGGTTGCGTGGAATCTGATAACGACGGTGCCGCTTGGCGTGATCGTTATGCTGCCGGTCTGGTCAATGCCTACTTGGAGCCAACTCGGGCTGCTTGCAATGCAAGGAGCCCTCGGCGCACTGAACATGACGCTGATCACGCGTGCCTTCGGCATGGCGGCTGCAAGCGTTCTGGCACCGCTCGACTTTCTCCGACTGCCCGTCGTGGCTCTCATGGCTTTCTCATTTTTCTCGGAAGTGCCGGCGGCACAGACCTGGATCGGCGCGGTGGTGATCATCGGCGCGGCCATTATTGGAACCCGCGGCATGACATGGCGACGCAAGCCGCCGGTTGATAAGCCCTGACAATTTTTGGGGTTCACAAAAATTTTAGATGAACTAATATTTCAGTTATAGCGACTGTTAGTCGAGCCGTGCCTGTTGCCGGAGGGGTATGACAGGCGGCTTCGGCCCAGACGAAAACCGGACATCACGGCCCCTATGGGGTTCACTCGGGAGGAGTGGCATGAAGAGTTTCATCGGCAAACGCGCGATCGCCAGTGGCGTATCGCTCGTGGTGCTTATCGTCATCGTGTTCTTCCTCTCCCGGCTGACGGGCGATCCGACCGACCTCTATCTGCCGATCGATGCGACCACGGAAATGCGCCAGCAATTCCGTGAGATGAACGGTTTCAACGATCCGTTGATCATGCAGTTCGGCCGTTATGTCTCGGATCTTGCCCAAGGCAATTTCGGTCAGTCACTGCGACAGGCTCGTCCGGCCATGAATGTCGTGCTGGAGGCCTTCGTCTGGACCTTCTGGCTGGCTGTCATCACCATGGTGCTGGTCACGATCGCCGCGATCGTCATCGGTTCGCTCGCGGCGTTTCGCGTCGGCGGCGTCTTCGACCGGCTTGCCACCTTCTTCTCGCTGATCGGCGCTGCGGCGCCGGATTTCTGGCTGGCCATCGTGGCAATCGTCATTTTCGCCGTCAAACTGCATGTCCTGCCGACATCGGGAACGGGAACGTTCTGGCACTGGATCCTGCCGGTCAGCGTGCTGTTCATCCGGCCCTTCGGCCTGATCCTGCAGGTGGTCCGCGGCTCGATGATCAGTGTTCTCTCTTCCGCCTATGTGAAGACGGCCCGCGCCAAGGGGGTCGGCTCGAACTCAATCATCTTCATTCATGGACTGCGCAATGCCATGCTGCCGGTCATCACCGTCATCGGCGACCAGGCTGCCGCCATCTTGAACGGTGCGGTTGTCGTCGAGACGGTGTTTGGCTTTCCGGGCATCGGCAAGCTGATGATCGATTCCATCCTGCTTCGCGATTTTGCCGTCGTACTGGCCGTCATCATGGTCTCGGCGCTGGCGATCTTCATCATGAACCTGTTGATCGACCTCGCTTATGCGCTGCTCGATCCGCGTATCCGGTATTGAGCGATGACGATGACCGACACACAAATCCTCGCCGAGAAAAAACCGAGCGGCCCGACCGGGCGTTGGCTGACGATGCTGTGGGCGGACAAGCTCGCTTTCTTCGCGGCTCTGTTCTTGTTGATCGTTCTTCTCTGTGCGCTGTTTGGCCCGTTCCTGCTGGAGGGCATAGCCACCAAGCAGAACCTGCGGGGCCGAAATGCGCCACCGTTCGATATCACCCGCGGATTGCTTTATGTCCTCGGCGCCGATGCGCTGGGCAGGCCGCTTCTTGCCCGCGTCGTCGTGGCGGCGCAAAACACCATCCTGGTCGCCGCGGCAGCCGTGTTCGCATCATCTGTCGTCGGTACGGCGCTCGGTCTGGTCGCAGGTTACAGCCGCTCTTCCGCAGCTCAATGGATCATGCGCCTTGGCGATGTCATCATGTCCTTTCCGTCGCTGCTTCTGGCGGTGATCGTGCTCTACATGCTCGAACCCTCGGTCACCAATATCGTCCTCGTCCTGGCGATCACCCGCATTCCCATCTATCTGCGCACCACACGTGCCGAAGTGCTGGAAGTGCGCGAGCGGATGTTCGTGCAGGCAGCGAAGGTCATGGGAGCATCGTATTGGCGCATTGTCTTCCATCACATCCTGCCGGTGATCTTCCCCACGCTGGTGACCATCGCGACGCTGGATTTCGCCTTCGTCATGCTGGCGGAATCCTCGCTGTCCTTCCTCGGGATCGGCATCCAGGCGCCGGAGATCACCTGGGGTCTCATGGTTGCTCAAGGGCGACCCTATCTCACCAATGCCTGGTGGCTTTCCTTCTGGCCGGGCCTTGCAATCATTCTGACGACGCTGTCGCTGAACCTTCTGTCGAATTGGCTGCGTATCGCACTCGATCCGACGCAACGCTGGCGCCTTGAAATGAGGGGCAGGAAAAATGGCTGAACATCTTTTGGAAGTGCGTGACCTCTCGGTCGAGTTCCACACGGTCAGCGGTACCGTCAAGGCGGTGCAGGATGTCAGCTGGCATCTCGATCGCGGCGAGACGCTGGCGATCCTCGGGGAAAGCGGTTCGGGCAAGTCCGTGTCGGCCTCGGCGATCATGAACCTGATCGACATGCCACCCGGCAAGATCACCAGCGGTACCATTCTCCTCAATGGGCGCGACATGCTGAAAATGACGCCCGAGGAGCGGCGCTCGATCAACGGCGCCAAGATTGCCATGATCTTCCAGGATCCGCTCGCCCATCTCAATCCGGTCTATCCGGTCGGCTGGCAAATCACCGAAATGATGACGACGCATGGTCAGTCGGCGGAGCGTGCCGGTGCGAGGGCGCTCGAATTGATCGGCCGTGTCGGCATAACCGATCCGCAGGCGGCGATGCGAAAATATCCGTTCCAGTTCTCCGGCGGACAGCGGCAGCGACTGATGATCGCCATGGCGATCGCCTGCAAGCCCGATATCCTGATTGCCGATGAGCCCACCACCGCGCTTGATGTTACGGTGCAGGCGCAGGTGCTCGAACTTCTGCAGGAGCTGCAGCAGGAAACCGGAATGGGCCTGTTGCTGATCACCCACGATTTGGGCGTCGTTGCCGAGATCGCCGACCGGGTCGTGGTGATGAATTCCGGCTGCGTCGTCGAAACCGGCAATGCGGCCGAAGTCTATCGCAACCCGCAGAACGCCTATACGAAGAAGCTGATAGCCGCCGCACCCGGGAAGGGTGCAATGGCGCAGGAGCGTGACCGGCAGGGCGAACCGCTGCTGCGCGCCATCGGCTTGAAGAAGAGTTTTGGCGCATTCCAGGCGCTGAAGGGCGTGGACTTCGTCATCATGCCCGGCGAAACCGTTGCCGTTGTCGGCGAGAGCGGTTCCGGTAAGTCAACCCTTGCCCGGGCAATCGTTCGGCTCGACGATCCGCAGGAGGGACAGGTTCTCTACCGCGGCAACGATCTGCTTGCGATGACCCCGAGGGAAATATTCGGACTGCGTCGCGATTTGCAGATGGTCTTTCAGGACCCCACCCAGTCGCTGAACCCGCGGATGAGCGTGTTCCGGTTGATTTCCGAGGCCTGGGTCATTCACCCGGATATCCTGCCGAAAGCGAGATGGAAGGAGAGGGTGGCCGAGTTGCTGGTCAAGGTTGGCCTGAAGCCGGATATGGCCGACAGGTATCCACATCAGTTTTCCGGCGGTCAGCGCCAGCGCATCGCGATCGCCCGGGCGCTGGCCATGGAGCCGAAACTGATCATCTGCGACGAGGCGGTTTCAGCGCTCGACGTATCGATCCAGGCACAGGTGATTGCCTTGCTTGAGGGCCTGCGTCGCGAATTCGGCCTGTCCTACCTATTCATCGCACACGACCTGCCGGTGGTTCGCGATTTCGCCGATCGTGTCATCGTCATGAAGGCCGGCGAGATTGTCGAGGAGGGTCCGGTGGAACAGATCTTCAACGCACCCTCCCACCCCTACACGCAGGCGCTTCTTGCCGCGAGCCTCGATCCCGATCCGGAGGTCCAGGCCACCCGACGCGCTGCCCGCCACATACAGGAAGGACTCGTTTCCGCATGAAGCCCGATGTTATCGTCGCCTATCCGCTCCGGCCCCGTCAGATGGCGATGCTGGAGGAGACCTACACGCTGCACCGGCTGGATCTTGTCAAAGGCGAAGAGCGGGATGCTCTCCTGCGGAAAGCCGGCCCGATCTCTTCCGCGCTGGTCTGTAACGGCCATGTGACGATTGACGAAGCCCTGCTTTCGAAATTGCCGGCATTAAAGCTTGCCGCCTGTTCTTCGGCTGGCTACGACCAGATGGATGTCGAAGCGATGACACGGCGCGGCATCAAGCTCACCAACACATCCGAGGTGCTGTGCGACGACGTTGCCGACATGGCATTGCTTCTGATGCTGGCGGCACGCCGGCGCCTGCCGGAAGGCGACCGCTATGTGCGCTCCGGCGACTGGGCGCGGAAGGGCATGATGCCGTTGACGACATCGACCTCGGGCAAGAAGGCCGGGATCGTCGGCCTCGGCCGCATAGGGATGGCGATTGCCAAGCGATGCGAAGCTGTCGGGCTGACGGTCGGCTATTATGGGCGGACGAAGAAGGCTGGCAACGATTTTGCCTATTTCGACGCGCCGCTAAAACTGGCGGACTGGGCCGATATCCTGATCGTCGCGACGCCGGGCGGGGCCTCGACCGAAGGGTTGATTTCGGCGGACGTGCTGAATGCGCTCGGACCGACGGGCAGCTTCATCAACATTGCCCGGGGCACCGTGGTCGACGAGCCGGCCTTGATTAAGGCCTTGCAGGAAAGGCGGATCGCGTCGGCCGGCATCGATGTCTACCTCGACGAACCCAATCCCGATCCGCGCTTCGCAGCGCTCGACAACGTTGTGCTCTATCCCCATCACGCTAGCGGTACCGAGGAAACGCGCGACAGGATGGCGCAATTGACGGTCGACAACCTTGCCGCCTTCTTCGCAGGCAGGCCGCTGCTGACGCCGGTCAATTGACTCCGGCAAACCCGCGGCGCTGCAGATCAGACGAAATAATCCGGGAACTCCTTCCTGAGGTCTTCCACTTTTGCGACGGTTTGGCTGAGATGCTCACGGATCGCGTCGACTGCACCCTGTTCGTTGCGAGCGGCAATCGCATCGATGATGGCGTGGTGCCCATCGAGAATGCTGACGATCTTGCCCTTCTCGGGCAGATGCAGGCGACGAATACGCTCGAGATGGCCGGACCGCTCGCGGATCAGCTGGTGGAGGCTGCTACGCTTGGCGCCTGCGAACAATGTCTGGTGAAAGAGCTCGTCGAGCTCCTGGAAGATCGCAATCTGATCGGCGTCGTCGGCAACTGCCGCCTGCATCTTGATGATCGACCGGGCGCGGGTGATGACGCTGGGATCCGGGTCCGGATCTGTTGCGAGGCGGCGGCAGACTTCCGTTTCCAGTGCCACGCGAAGGAAATGCGCCTCGTAAATTTGCAGAACGTCGATCCTGGTCACCACAGTGCGGGACTGCGGGTAAATGCGAACCAGACCCTCCTGCTTGAGAAGTTGCAATGCGTCACGGATGGGAGTCTGGCTGACTTCATAAGTCTCGGTGAGCTCGGTGCGCGACAGCGTGGTGTCCGGCGGCAGCTGAATGGTGATTATGCGCTTTCGCAGATCATCATAGACCCGCTGGACCGTACTGCCGGCAACGACCGGAAAGCCGGGCGCGGTCAGGCCGAATGTGGAGGCGAATTGGGAATTCATGTGAGGCATCCTTTTCAGTCCCATTCATAGCTTCGCACGACCTAATGCACAAGAACGCAAACTTTCCATTGATATATATGTCAAACTAAAATATCAGTTGTGCCAAGGCTGAGATAAACAAGCGAAAAGGTGGGAGAAAGCCGTGACCGCGAGGAAAACCTACGAGCAATTGCGGTCCGCCCGATGGATGCTGCCAGATGATCAGCGCTCGTTCGGCCACCGGTCGCGGACCATGCAGATGGGTTACGCGCCGGAGGATTGGCAGGGAAAGCCGATCATTGCTGTCATCAACACCTGGTCCGATGCCCAGCCGTGCCACATGCATTTCCGTGAACGCGCTGAATGGGTGAAGCGGGGAATTCTTCAGTCGGGCGGGTTCCCCATGGAGCTGCCCGCTCTTTCTCTTTCCGAAAACTTCGTCAAGCCGACCACGATGCTCTATCGCAATATGCTGGCGATGGAGACCGAGGAACTGCTGCGGAGCCATCCTGTTGATGGCGCCGTTCTGATGGGTGGCTGCGACAAGACGACACCAGGCCTTGTCATGGGCGCGGTCAGCATGGGCATTCCCTTCATTTATCTGCCCGCCGGCCCGATGCTGCGCGGCAACTATGCCGGCAAGACGCTGGGCTCCGGTACCGACGGCTTCAAATACTGGGATGAGCGCCGCGCCGGCACGATCACCCACGAGGAGTGGCAGGGCATCGAAGGCGGAATCGCCCGCAGCTATGGCCATTGCATGACCATGGGCACGGCGTCGACGATGACGGCGATCGCAGAGGCCATGGGGTTGACGCTGCCGGGCGCATCCTCGATTCCGGCAGCCGACGCCAACCACCAGCGCATGTCAGCGGCCTGCGGCCGCCGCATCGTCGATATGGTGTGGGAGGATCTGACGCCGGACCAGATCATCACTCCTGCGGCCGTCGACAACGCGGTCACGGTCGCCATGGCGACCGGCTGCTCCACCAATGCGATCATTCACCTGATCGCCATGGCGCGGCGCGCCGGCGTCCCGCTGGAGCTTGATGATCTCGATCGCATCGGTCGCACGACGCCGGTTCTCGCCAACATCCGGCCTTCCGGTTCGACCTACCTGATGGAGGATTTCTTTTATGCGGGTGGCCTGCGCGCCCTGATGAAGCAGCTCGGGGACAAGCTGGATCCCACCGCGATCACCGTGACGGGCAAACCCTTGGTGGATGGCCTCGACCAGGTGAAGATCTACAATGACGACGTTATCCGGCCATTGTCGAACCCGGTCTATCACGAAGGTTCGCTGGCCGTGCTCAAGGGGAACCTGTGTCCCGACGGCGCGGTCATCAAACCAGCGGCCTGCGACCCGAAATTCCACCGCCATTGCGGCCCGGCGCTGGTCGCCGACAGCTATGCGGAGATGAAGAAGATCATCGATGATCCCGACTACCCGCTGACGCCGGAGACGGTTCTCGTGCTCCGCAATGCCGGCCCCCAGGGCGGACCGGGCATGCCGGAATGGGGCATGATCCCGATGCCGAAGGCGCTGTTGAAGCTCGGCCTGCGCGACATGGTGCGCATCTCGGATGCCCGCATGTCCGGAACCAGTTTCGGCGCCTGCGTGCTGCATGTCGCACCGGAATCTTATGTTGGCGGGCCTCTGGCGCTGCTGAGAACGGGGGACATGGTCGAGCTCGATATTCCGGCACGCAGCCTCAATATGCTGGTTTCCGAAGAAGAGATCACAGCGCGGCGGGCCGCCTGGGTGGCGCCGACGCGGCATTACGAGCGCGGTTACGGCTTCATGTTCTCCAGCCATATCGAGCAGGCCGACAAAGGCTGTGACTTTGATTTCCTGACGACGGAATTCGGTGGCAAGACGCCGGAACCGGCCATCAACTGAGGCACCACGATGTTTGATCACAATCGACGCACGATCCCGGAACAGCCTCCCAAGGCTGGCTTCGCTGCCGGTCCGTCCAAGCTGGACGCCATCCGATCGGTCACCCTGTCGCTCGTCTACCTGCCGTTGGCGCGGCCGATCAGCGATGCCAAGGTGTTGACGGGCCGACAGAAGCCGCTGACGAAGGTGGCCTTTCTGTTTTGCGAGATCGTCTCCGAGGCTGGCCATAGTGGGCTCGGTTTCAGTTACTCGAAGCGGGCAGGCGGACCTGCCCTTTATGCACATGCCTGCGAGCTTGCCGACGACCTGATCGGCGAAGATCCCAACGATACCGCGCGCATCTGGGACAAGCTCTGCTGGGCCGGGGCCTCGGTCGGCCGCTCCGGCATTGCGACCCAGGCAATCGCCGCCATCGACATCTGCCTCTGGGACCTGAAGGCGAAACGCGCCGGCCTGCCGCTTGCAAAACTGCTTGGCGCCCATCGCGACAGTGTCGCCTGCTACAACACCTCCGGTGGCTTCCTGTCATCGAGCGTCGAGGAAATCCGCGATGCCATCGACCACTCGATCGCCTCCGGCATCGGCGGCATCAAGATCAAGGTCGGACAGCCGGACCCGATGATCGACCTTCGCCGGCTTGATGCCGTGACCAGCCATATCGATGGCCGTGTTCCGCTGATGGTCGATGCAAACCAGCAATGGGACCGCACGACGGCGTTGCGCTTCGGCCGGCTGGTCGAACCGCTCAACCTCGAATGGATCGAAGAGCCGCTCGATGCCTATGATGCCGAGGGCCATGCGGCACTGGCACGCGAACTCGCCACGCCGATCGCCACCGGCGAAATGCTGGCCAGCGCCGACGAGCACATGGCGCTGATCCGGGCCGATGCGGTCGACTTCATTCAGCCGGATGCGCCGCGGGTCGGCGGCATCACGCCCTTTCTGCGCATCTGCACGCACGCCGAGGCGAAACGCATGCGCCTGGCGCCACATTTCGCCATGGAAATCCATCTGCACCTGGCGGCCGCCTATGCGCATGAGCCATGGGTAGAGCATTTCGATTGGCTGGCGCCGCTGTTCAACGAACAACTCGAGATCAAGGACGGCCGAATGATCGTGCCGGCCCGTCCGGGGCTTGGTTGCAGCCTGACGGGCAAAGCCCGTGACTGGACCGTGGAAACGTGCAGCTTCGGCGTCTGAATTGGAACGAGGAGAAGGAAATATGAACCCCGCAACCCGTGAAAAGCTGATGGGCGTCTCCGTCGCGACGCTCTGTTCGGCACTGTTCAAGCGCGGCCTGAGAAACCAGACGGTCCAGGATGTTCGGCCGGTGCAGCCGAAGGGCCGCAATATGGTGGGACCGGCCTTCACGCTGCGTTACATGCCGGCGCGCGAGGACCGCAATGCGATGAACGTCTTTCGGAACCCGAAACATCCGCAACGGCTTGCCATCGAGACTTGCCCGGAAGGCTCTGTTCTGGTGATGGACAGCCGCAAGGATCCGCGCGCAGCCTCTGCCGGCGACATCCTGATTACCCGTCTGATGATGCGCGGCGGCGCCGGCGTCGTTACCGATGGCGGCTTCCGGGACGCCATGACGATCGGTGGTCTCGATATCCCCGCCTATCACAATCGTCCCTCCAGCCCGACGAACCTGACGCTGCACGAGGCAATCGACATCAATGTGCCGATAGGCTGTGGCGATGTGGCGGTCTTCCCGGGCGACGTCATTGTGGGCGACGATGACAGCGTGATCGTCATCCCTGCCGAGATCGCCGACGAGATCGCCAATGAAGCGGTAGAGATGACCGCTTACGAGGATTTCGTCACCGAGCGCGTCAAGCAAGGTCACACGATCATTGGCCTCTACCCGGCCACCGACGAAAGCAATCTGACGCTCTTTGCCGAATGGCGGAAGGTGAATGGCCGCTAGAGCATGATGCCGAAAAGTGTAAGCGGTTTTCGGCGACATGATGCTCTCACTATATAATTTAGAACAGGATTCAGATTTTAGGCCGACCTGGCCTAAAATCATCCTGTTCTAATGCGGCACACCTTCGACAAGACTTCACGCATCAGGACGGAGCGAGGCTCCGCCGAGGAGAATAACAATGAGCTGGACCCCTTCAGGCAGGCATTTCATCGCCGGCGAGTGGATCGCCGGAACGACGACATTTCGGTCCGAGCCGGCGCATGGGCAGGCACATGACTTTGCCGTCGGCACAACGGAGCTGGTCGACCGCGCCTGCCGCGCCGCCGAAGCTGCTATTGCAGCATTTTCGGCAACGACACGCGAGGAGCGGGCCATTTTCCTTGAGGCAATCGCCGAGGAGATCGACAAGCGCGGCGAGGCCGTCACCCTCATCGGAACGCAGGAAACCGGGCTTCCGGAGGGCCGGCTGAACGGCGAACGCGCTCGCACCACCGGCCAGCTCAGATTGTTTGCCGACCATATCCGCAAG
Organism: Rhizobium ruizarguesonis; assembly: GCF_012349115.1. Taxonomy (GTDB): domain Bacteria; phylum Pseudomonadota; class Alphaproteobacteria; order Rhizobiales; family Rhizobiaceae; genus Rhizobium; species Rhizobium ruizarguesonis. Next base: position 5,052 of record NZ_PQIG01000067.1, on the reverse strand, counting down.
GGGGCGCATCTCGACGCCCGCGTCGATGCGGCGCAACCCGATCGGCAACCGGCGCCGCGGCCCGAGATCCGTCTGGTCCAACGGCCGATCGGCCCCGTCGCCGTCTTCGGCGCCTCGAATTTTCCGCTGGCATTCTCGACGGCCGGCGGCGATACGGCAGCAGCACTTGCCGCGGGCTGCCCGGTCGTGGTGAAGGGACATTCAGCCCATCCCGGCACAGGTGAGATTATTGCCGAGGCGATTGCAGCCGCTATCGAGCGCACTGGAATGCCGGCCGGCGTCTTCAGCCTGATCCAGGGGGGCCGCCGTGATGTCGGAACGGCGCTGGTGACGCATCCGGCCATCAAAGCCGTTGGCTTTACCGGCTCGCTTGCCGGCGGCCGTGCGCTCTTCGACCTTTGCGCCCAGCGCCCTGAGCCGATCCCCTTTTTCGGGGAACTCGGCAGCGTTAATCCGATGTTCCTGCTGCCGGCCGCTACCGCCGCCCGGGCAGAGGCAATCGGTTCCGGCTGGGCCGGTTCACTGACGCTTGGTGCCGGCCAGTTCTGCACCAACCCCGGTATCGCCGTCGTCGTCGACGGGCCGGAGGCGGACAGGTTCACCAGTGCTGCCAAGTCGGCTCTTGAGAAGGTGGCACCGCAGACGATGCTGACCAAAGGCATCGCTACGGCCTATCACGAAGGTGTCGACCGGATGCGGGCAAGCAATGCCGTCGCGCCGGTTCTCGCTGCAGAGAGTGCTGGCCGCGACGCAGCCCCGAGCCTGTTCGAGACCAACGGCGCGGCCTGGCTTGCCGATCACTCGCTCAGCGAAGAGGTGTTCGGCCCTCTCGGCCTCGTCGTACGCGTCGGCTCGCCTAAAGAGATGGTCGCCCTTGCCGAAAGCTTCCAGGGACAGCTGACCGCGACGATTCATATGGACGATGCCGATCTTGGACTTGCCCGCGACCTGCTGCCGGTCCTCGAAAGGAAGGCGGGCAGATTGCTGGTCAATGGCTTCCCAACCGGCGTCGAGGTTGTCGATTCCATGGTGCATGGCGGACCCTACCCTGCCTCGACCAATTTCGGCGCGACCAGCGTCGGGACCATGTCGATCCGCAGGTTTCTGCGCCCCGTCGCCTATCAGAATTTCCCTGCCGGCCTGTTGCCCCAAGACCTGCGCAACTGAAATCGAGGAGTGCCAAATTGATTGCCCCGACGGAACTTCGCGAAATCATTCGCAACGGCCTGCTGTCCTTTCCCGTCACCCCTTTCGATGCCGAGGATCGGTTTGCAGCCAGGCCGTTTTCAGCGCATCTGGAATGGCTGTCATCTTACCCCGTTGCCGGCCTGATCGTTGCCGGCGGCACTGGTGAGCTGTTCTCGCTGACGCCCGGCGAGGTGGTTGAGGTTGTGAAGGCCGCCCGCGCCGTATCCGGCGATGCGCCTGTTATTGCCGGATGCGGCTACGGCACGCGGATTGCCTGCGACATGGCGCGCGAGATCGAGGCGGCCGGCGGCGACGGCATTCTTCTGCTGCCGCATTACCTGACCGAGGCGCCGGCAGATGGCATTGCCGCGCGTGTACGGGCCGTTTGCAAGGCCACCAATATGGGCGTTATCGTTTATAATCGTGGCCAGGCGCGGGTTTCGGCCGAGCAGCTTGCTCAGCTTGCCGACGAATGCCCAAATCTGATCGGCTTCAAGGACGGTACCGGTGATATCGATACGGTGCGCCGTGTCACGATCGCGCTCGGGGACCGGCTTTCCTATATTGGTGGCATGCCGACGCATGAACTTTTTGCCCAGGCCTATCGCGGCGCCGGCATGCCGACCTATTCCTCGGCGGTCTTCAATTTCGTGCCCGAAACGGCATTGAAATTCCACAAGGCATTCCTCGCCGGTGACGACGCGGCCTGTGAGCAGATGCTGCGCGATTTCTACTATCCCTTTGCCCGTATTCGCGATCGCAAGGCCGGTTATGCGGTTTCCGCCGTCAAGGCAGGCGTGCGTTTGCGCGGCTTTGAGGCGGGACCGGTGCGGGCGCCGCTGACGGATCTCACCGACGAGGAAGTCGAGATGATGCGCGAACTGATTGGTTCGGCAAGGTAAAATTTCGCGTTCCGGCCAAGGTTGAATGCTCCCCGCTTCGGAGCGCTGGAGTTGAAGCTTGCCGCTAACTAATATATTAGTGCACTTGTGCTTTAGAGAACTACTGAGGAGATAGATGCCGGAGCACCGGAAACGGGACGCAGTTCACTGTGAGGAGCGCCAAAGGCGCATGGGAGGAGAACGAAATGAAATTGCATTTGTTAGCTGCCTGCTTTTCAACCACGGTGCTCGCGCTGAGCGCCGGCTCGGCTCACGCTGAGGATGCCAAGAGCAACGTCAGTGTTGTGCTTGCCGAAACCGTCGATGTCGTCGAGCCCTGTATGGCAGCGCGCCAGGACGTCGGTCGGGTCATTTCTGAAAACGTCAACGAGATGCTGGTGGAATTCGACTACGTCAATGGCGGCCTCAAACCCCGCCTGGCGACGGAATGGTCGAAGATCGACGACGACACCTGGGAGTTCAAGCTGCGCCCGAATGTCAAATGGCACGATGGCAAGCCGTTCACCGCCAAAGATGTTCAGTTCACCATCGAGCGCAACAAGAACAAGAAGCTCAGCTGTGAGACCGGCGGCAAATATTTCGGCGGCACGGAGTTCAGCTTCGAAACGCCGGATGCCAACACGATCCGGATTACGACAAAACCGGCGCAACCGATTCTTCCGCTTCTGATGACGGTGATGGCTGTGGAATCGGCCGAGGCGACGCCAGCAAGCGAATTCACCCGCAAGCCGATTGGCACCGGCCCCTATACGTTCGACAAATGGGATATCGGCCAGTCGATCGTGCTGAAGCGTAACGCGGAATATTGGGGAGAGAAGCCGCAGGTGGAACAGGCGACCTATCTGTTCCGCTCCGACAGCGCCGTTGCTGCTGCGATGGTCGATGCCGGCGAAGCCGATATCGTTCCGGCCGTCTCCGTACAGGATGCCACCAACAAGGAAACTGATTTCGCCTATCCCAATTCCGAAACGACATCACTGCGCATCGATACGCGCGCAGCACCGCTTAACGACCGGCGCATCCGCGAAGCAATGAACCTCGCCATCGATCGTCAGGCGATGCTCGGAACGCTGTTCCCCGAACAGGCAAAGATCGCGACACAGCTCGTCGTGCCAACCACGATCGGCTACAATGCCGATATCCCCGCCTGGCCCTATGATCCCGAAAAAGCAAAGGAACTGGTCGCAGCAGCGAAAGCGGACGGCGTCCCGGTCGATAGCGAAATCCGCATCATCGGTCGCAACGGGCAATATCCCAATGCCACCGAAGCGATGGAAGCGACCATGGCGATGCTTCAGGAAGTCGGCCTGAACGTAAAGCTCGACATGTACGATGTTTCCGTGTGGAACGGCTACTTCGTTGCGCCCTTTGTCGCCGATTCCGGTCCGACGCTGACCCAGTCTCAGCACGACAATGCGACTGGCGATCCCGTCTTCACCGCATTCGTGAAATACGCGACCGACGGCTCGCACTCCATGGTTCGGGATCCCGCCGTCGACGCGCTGATCGGCAAGGCGACGTCTGCCACCGGCGACGAGCGCACAAAACTCTGGAAGGAGCTTTTCGCCAAGGTGAACACCGAAATCATCGCCGACATCCCGATGTTTCACATGGTCGGTTTCACCCGCGTCTCGCCGCGTCTCGACTTCAAGCCGACGATCGCGACGAATTCCGAACTGCAGCTGTCGCAGATCCGCTTCAAGTAAGCCGGTATGCCGCACTTAACCACGGGCCGCCGCGAACAGCGGCCCGTGCTTTCCATGACGTGAGGGAGAAATGCCGATGCCCCTGATTGACCGCATTGCCCTGACTCAATTCGCAAAGCAGATATTGACCCGCGCCGGCATGGAGGCCGACAAGGCCGAAACGACTGCCACCGTGCTGGTGGAAGGCGACATGATCGGCCACGATACCCATGGCGTCAGTCTTTTGAACTGGTATGTCGAGGCGTTGGAAGACGGCTCGCTGGCAAAGTCCGGCAGCTATGAGGTCGTCAATGACCGCGGCGCAGCCTTTGTTTGGGACGGCAAATCCCTGCCGGGCGCATGGCTGCTGACGAAGGCGATCGAGCAGGCCTGCGAACGGGTCGGCGATCATGGCGTCGTCACCGCCGCGATCCGCAACTGCCACCATACCTGCGCGCTTTCAGCCTTCATGCGGCAGGTGACCGAACGGGGCCTCATCGTACAGCTGTCGGTTTCGCATCCCGCGGCGAGCCGCGTTGCGCCCTATGGCGGCACGAAGCCGCTTCTGACGCCCAACCCGATGGCGGCCGGATTCCCGACATCTGCGGATCCGATCCTGATCGACGTCTCGGCCTCGATCACCACCACGACCATGACGCAAAACCTGGCGAAGGCCGGCAAGAAATTTCCTGAGGCCTGGGCTTTCACCGCCGCAGGCGAGCCGACCGATGATCCGCGCGAGGTGACCGAACGTGGTGGGACGATGATGCCTCTCGGCGGCCAGTTGAAGGGGCACAAGGGCTTTGGGCTCGGGCTGATCGTCGAATTGCTGGGGCAGGGGCTTTCCGGCAAGGGACGGGCGAACGCGCCGTCCGGCATCTTTTCGCAAAGCGCTTTCCTTCAGATCATCGACCCCGCCTTTTTCGCCGGGCTGGATGCCTTTACAATGCAGTCTGACTTTCTCGCCTCTGCATGCCGGAGCAATCCTCCCGCGCCTTGGAACGGCCCCGTCCGCATGCCGGGTGATAGCGCAGCGCGAAGGCGCCGCTCGGCGTTGGAAGAGGGCGTGCCGGTCGGCGACGTGGCTTGGGCGAAGCTCTGTAAACATGCCGAGATCGCAGGATTGCCAGTTCCAGACGTCGCTGCGTGAGGCGCTAGCCCCGCTTTCATAAGCGCGCTTTTCCCCCGAAGCTCGCCAGACAAACGCCCTGATGGAACTTCCAGCTGCCAGCCGGCATTTCGCTGTCGGGGCTGCTTTCGGGAACGACCATGGCCAG
>NZ_PQIG01000066.1 GCF_012349115.1 Rhizobium ruizarguesonis | reverse complement strand
ACTTGCTACATCGCTGCTCTCGTCATTTGGTGGGCATGATTGAGTCTGGAGCCTAGAGCCTAACCGAGTTCCAGCGTCGTCACGCCGAAGACGTGCTTCAGCGGGATCGCCGGCGCCGGCCCGCGATACATGCGTGTCGTCTCGAACACCGGTTGAAGACCGAGCCCTTCGGCAAGCGCGACTGCCTCGTGGTTCGCCGTGGGAATATCGATGAAGACCGCGGCCCCCTTCGCCTCGGGGATCAATTCGGCAAGCAGCGCTGCAGCGCTATCGGCATCGTTGGCAAAGAGCGGGCCGATCTTGTAGCCCTCGTAGCAGCGGCGGATCGTGCCGTAACCGCGGATCTTGCCGCTCTTGCGCACCACCGCCGAACGGCGACCCTTGCGGCCAGTGCACCAGGAGGTGAGGAATGCATCCCGCGGCTGCGGAAAAATCGCCGAATCATAGCGCTGCAATCCCTCGAGACGCGAATCCAGCACCGGTTGCGCGACAAGCGTCGAGACAGGCAAGGAGTTGGCGACGCCGCCGTAGCGAATGGTGGAATAGGCGGGTTCGAAGCCGGCCTTGCGATAGTTGTCCTGCTGTGCGGCGACGCCGTCAAGACCGATCGTGCGGTCTCCCGCACTGGCGATGCCTGCCGCCCAGATCGCCTTGCCGTAACCCTTGCCGCGGAAATCGGGATGGACGATGTAGAGGCCCAGGAAGGCAAAACTCTCGCCATATTTGACGACCGAGATCGAGCCGACGGGGACTTCACCGATAGAGCCGACGAAAAATCCTGATGGATCGGCCTCGAGGAACGCAAGCGAATCGTCGAGGCCGGGGTTCCAGCCCTCCTGACGCGCCCATTCGAGCACGAGTTCCAGTTCGCCGGGCCGCATCGAACGAACGGCAAATTCCGAATTCATGCGACCTTCCCAGATTGAATGTCCCGCAAGTCCATCCCGGCAACGGCAAAGCAATTGTCAGGTCCCAGCTCCCCGATTGCACCTGCGAATGATGGAGAGCCGCGTTCATGGACTTGATGACGCGTATAATCATTTTTCGATGCAATGCAGAAATCTTCGTTTCCGCATTACCATGAAACAATGCCGTTGCAAGCTCAAGAAAATTACTTGCGCGCCAATTATCTTCCTGCCGATGCGAATAAAATGACGCGCCGAAAAAATAGCGCCTGCGCGATTTGAACGGCGAGGAGAGCATTTCGGCAGAAAACACCTCCGCGACCCGGCAAGGACGTTGTTGCAACCAGGCACGACGACGGCCACCCGCTGACGAATCAGCCGGTTCAGCTGCTCATCGCGGTCCTCTGCTTTTCAATCCCGCTCGTTATCGATGAGAAAAGACGTCCTGTCTCGGCCGCCGGTGCGGGATAGCCGAACGCGTAACCCTGCAGGCCGTCGCAACCGAGTTGCGCCAGCACGACGGCATGCGCCTCGGTCTCGATGCCCTCGGCGATCACCTCGACATCGAGTGCCTTGGCGATTTCCACGATCGAACCCACCACCCGCCGCTGCTCGGCAGAGCTGACAACTTCGGTGACGAGCTGCCGGTCGATCTTCAGCCGCTTCGGCCGCAGCTTGACGAGACCGATGAGCGAGGCATGGCCCGATCCGAAGTCGTCGATCTCGATATCGATGCCCATCTGTTTGATATCGCCGATATGATCGAGCAGTTTTTCGTCGCTGTCGTCGAGGAAAATCGTCTCCACCAGTTCGAAGACGATCACGCCGGGCGGGATATCGAGTTTCCTCAGCTTGTCGAGCAGCGCCGGATCAGCAAGACGCGACGCCGAGATATTGACGGCGATGCGCGGTACCGCAAGGCCGCGCAACAGCCAGAACAGCCGGTCTTCGAGAACGTTTTTCAGGATCGCCGCGTCGATCTCCGCCGCAAGTCCGTGCTCATCGGCGATCTTCAGGAATACCCCCGGGGCGAGCACGCCTTTCTCGGGATGTTTCCAGCGCGCCAGCGCCTCGAAGCCGATGACTTCCCGCGTCCGGGCGTCGAGCTGCACCTGATAATAGGGAACGATCTCGCCGCGCTCCAGCCCAAGCTTCAGCTCTTCGGCGAGACGACGCTTGGAGCGCAGATCCTCCTGCAGTTGCCGCGTGAAGAATTCGACGCGATTCCGCCCGAGCTTCTTGGCCTGGTAGAGCGCCAGGTCGGATTCGGCAAGCAAGTTGCGAGCCCGCCGATCGCCGCTCCAGGAAACGCCGATCGAGGCGCCGGATTGCAGCATCTCTTGGCCGAAGCGGATCTTCTTCCGCAGCCGGCGCTGGAGATCCTCGGTGATCAGCTTCAGCTCAGTGAGATCGGTGAAATTGACCAGCACGATGACAAACTCATCGCCGCCAACGCGGGCAACCATACCATTTACAGGAATGGCAGCGGTGATGCGAAGGGCTGCGGCCCTGAGAACGACGTCGCCTGCCGCATGACCGTGGCTGTCGTTGATCTGTTTGAACTGGTCGAGGTCGAGATGCAGGACCGCGAGCGTCGTGATGCTCTTGTCGGCAGGCAGTTCCGCCAGCCGCTTGTCGAGAAGGCGCCGGTTCGGCAGGCCGGTGAGATAGTCGTGATCGGCGACATGCTCGATGCGCGCATTGCTTTCCTCGAGCGCCAGCGCCCGCGCCTCGGCCACCACCTTCTGCCGCGCCAGCTCCCCGTTGAGCAGTACGTCGGCCGTCACATCCCATTCGGCGCCGATGAAGGAGGGCAGCCCCCCCGCATCGACATAGAAATGCGCTCGCGAACGCAAATGACGGATTTCGCCGCTCGGCAGCACGATTCGGAATTGTGAGTTATAGGCGCCGCGCGTCGCGATCGCCTGCTCGAAGTCGCGTTCGGCCCGCTCGCGATCATCGGGATGGATGGCATTCGACCAGAGCGATGCCGCCACCAGCCGGCAGGTCTCGCCAGTCTCGTAAAGGCGATGCATCTGTGCATCCCACAAGATCCCGTCCTGCTCGATGCTGTGCTCCCAGACACCAATCTGGGATGCATCGAGAGCGAGTTCGAGCCGACGCAGAAGATCCTGAAACTCTCGTTCGGATCGTGTGGCTTTGTTCTCTGGCAACGCGGTCCCAGCCTTAGAAGCTTACATAACGGCAATATGGTCTCAGGCCGCCATTAATGAAGCCTTGTCTTGACCACCGAACTAATGACTAGGTGAACTGTTCGTTACGACTTTCCCTTTTTGGATCAAAGGGCTTGCAGTCGACGGCAGCTTCAAGATCAGTGGTTGTGCCGCGGCGGATTTTTCGCGATCTGGCGGAATTCCGCCGCTCCCTCCAGCACCGCACCATCCGACAGCTGCGTAACCGAGCGGCGGTAGATCTGCTGCCACGGCGTCGCATCCGCCGGCACCGGCGGGATGCCGTCGCCTTTACGCCGTTCGATCTCGGCGTCATCGACCAGCATGTCGCAGCGCCCGTGGTTGAAGTCGATGCAGATCACATCGCCGGTACGAAGCCAGGCGAGGCCGCCGCCGGCGGCACTTTCCGGCGAGGCGTTGAGGATCGAGGGACTGTCTGCCGTGCCCGATTGGCGGCCATCGCCGATCGTCGGCAGGCTGCGGATGCCGCGCTTCAGGAGATGATCCGGCGGCTGCATGTTGACGACCTCAGCCGAACCAGGCCAGCCGATCGGCCCGGCGCCTCGGATGACGAGGATGGTATTTTCGTCGATGCCGAGTTGGGGATCGTTGATGCGCTTGTGATAGTCCTCGGAACCGTCGAAAACCACCGCTTTGCCCTTGAAGACGCCCTCGTGCCCGGGTTCCTCAAGATAGCGCCGGCGAAAATCCTCCGAGACCACACTCATCTTCATGATCGCGAAATCGAAGAGATTGCCTTTGAGAACGAGGAAGCCCGCCCGCTCCTTCAGCGGCTCGGCGAATGGCTTGATGACCTCGCGGTCGCGTGCTTCCTTACCCTGTAGGTTCTCTGTCATCGTCCTGCCCGTCACCGTGCGACAGTTGCCGTCGAGCTTGCCGGCCTGCAGCAGTTCCCACATGATCGCCGGCGTGCCGCCGGCGCGATGGAAGCGCTCGCCGAGATAGGCGCCCGCCGGCTGGACGTTGGCCAGCAGCGGGATATCGAAACCATGCACCTGCCAGTCGTCGGGATGGAGTTCGACGCCGGCGTGCTTCGCCATCGCAGCCAGATGCGGCTGCGCGTTGGTCGAGCCGCCGATCGCCGAATTGGTGCGGATGGCGTTTAAGAAAGCCTCGCGCGTCAGGATATCCGACGGCTTCAGATCCTCGAACACGATCTCGACGGCACGCCGCCCGGTGCGGTAGGCCATCTGGCCGCGCTCGCGGTAAGCGGCCGGAATGGCGCCGCAGCCGGTCAGCGAAAGGCCGAGCGCCTCGGCCAGCGCATTCATCGTCGAAGCGGTGCCCATCGTATTGCAGTGGCCGACAGAGGGAGCCGAGTCGAGCGCCGCTTGAAGAAACTCTTCCCGATCGATCTCGCCTGCCGCATATTTCCGCCGCATCCGCCAGATCACCGTCCCGGAGCCCGCCAGCTCCCCCTCGTGCCAACCGTCGAGCATCGGCCCTCCGGAGAGCACGATCGCCGGAATATCGACCGTCGAAGCAGCCATGATCGCTGAAGGCGTGGTCTTGTCGCAGCCGGTGGTCAGCACGACACCGTCGAGCGGATAGCCGTAGAGGATTTCGACGAGGCCGAGATAGGCGAGATTGCGGTCGAGTGCCGCCGTCGGGCGCTTGCAATTCTCGAAGATCGGATGCGTCGGAAACTCGATCGGAATGCCGCCGGCGTCGCGGATGCCGTCGCGCACCCGCTTGGCAAGCTCAACATGCACTCTGTTGCAAGGCGTGAGATCGCTGCCGCTCTGGGCAATCCCGATGATCGGCTTGCCGGAGCGCAGCTCTTCCGGCGTGATGCCGTAATTCATGAAGCGCTCGAGATAGAGCGCTGCCATGTCGATATGATCGGGATTGTCAAACCAGTCCTGCGAACGCAGGCGCCGCTTCGGCGAATGGCTGTCCGTCACTGCTTTCCTCCCGGCCGGGCATTCTTCTCCTCGAGATGGAGGAGCAGGCCGCTGTGATCCTTTTCGCCATTGCCATTGGCGACGAATTCGCTGAATTCGGCATGCACCGCCGCCGTCAGCGGCAGCGTCAGCGACAGGGTCTTGGCCGTCTCCATGGCGGCATTCAGATCCTTCAGCTGGTTGCTGGACGAACCGCCTGGGGTAAACTGCCGCTCGACCATGCGCTTGCCGTGCAGTTCGAGGATGCGGCTCTCGGCAAAGCCGCCGCGAATGGCGTCCCGGAAGGCCGCCGGCGAGCCGCCGCCCGCTTCGATCAGCATCATCGCTTCGGCGACGGCGCCGATCGTCACCGCGACGATCTGCTGGTTGGCGAGCTTGGCAAGCTGGCCCGCACCGCTCGGACCGACGCGGGTCACCCGCCCCATCGGCGCAAAGATATCCGCAAGCCGGTCGATCACGTCCTCGTCGCCACCCGCCATGATCGCGAGCGTACCGGCTTCCGCCCCGACGACGCCGCCGGATACCGGCGCATCGACGTGATCGACGCCGCGCTCGGCAAGCCTCGCCGAATGGTCACGGGCGAAATGCGGGGCAATCGAACTCATGTCGATGACGGTAGCACCAGGCGTCATCGCATCGGCCGCGCCACGGTCGAACAACACGTCCTTCACCGCCTCGGCGTTAGTCAGCATGGTGATGACGACATCGGCGCCTGAAACGGCATCCGCCGGTGTTTTCGCGCGAACCGCGCCGTCTCCCGCAAGCGCCTCGGCCTTGCCGGGATCGCGATTCCAGACGGTGACGGCAAAGCCCGCGCCAAGCAGCCGGCGAGCCATCGGCGCCCCCATCAGGCCGGTGCCGAGAAGGGCGATCCGCCTGCTCTCATCACCTTTTCTCGAACCTGTCATTCAGTCCTCCCAACTGTTGTCCGTCTTTGATAGTCCCCTCGCCCACCGTTGCAAACCGTTTTGACGGACGTAACCCATTTTTGTGGTGTGTCCTTAGATGCGGATGATGTCGTCCGAAAACCGCGCACACTTTTCGGCATCATGCTCTGAAAACGATACGGGCGAGAACCGAAGTTCCCGCCCGATTTACCCGACAAAGGAAGGTTGAATTCCGTTTATTCCGCCGCGAGCCGGATGACCTCCGCCTCTTCTTCCTTGTGTTCGTCCGGCTTGTGCTGGACGAGCGGACGGTTGCCCGTCAACCGCCGCAGCAGCACGTAGAAGACAGGCGTCATGAAGATGCCGAAGAAGGTCACGCCGATCATGCCTGAGAAGACCGCGACACCCATGGCCGCGCGCATTTCCGCGCCGGCGCCAGTGGAGACGACGAGCGGCACGACGCCCATGATGAAGGCGAGCGAGGTCATGAGGATCGGGCGAAGGCGAAGGCGGCTGGCCTCGATCGCGGCCTCCCGCGGTGTCCTTCCCTCGAACTCCAGTTCGCGGGCGAATTCCACGATAAGGATCGCGTTCTTCGCCGATAGGCCGACAAGCACCACCAGACCGATCTGAGTGAAGATGTTATTGTCTCCACCGGTGAGCCAGACGCCGGTCAAGGCAGCCAGAACACCCATCGGCACGATCATGATGATCGCAAGCGGCAGCGTCAGGCTCTCATACTGGGCAGCCAGCACCAGGAAGACGAGCAGCAGAGCCAGCGGGAAGACGACGATACTGGAGTTACCAGCAAGGATCTGCTGGTAGGTCAGATCCGTCCATTCGAAGTCGATGCCCGCAGGCAGCGTTTCGTGAAGGATCTTCTCGATTGCCGCCTGCGCCTGGCCGGACGAGAAGCCCGGTGCCGGGCCGCCGTTGATGTCGGCAGCGAGGAAGCCGTTGTAGCGGTTTGCACGCTCAGGACCGGTGCTCGGCTCCACCTTCAGAAGGGCCGAAAGCGGGATCATCTCACCCGATGCCGAACGAACCTTCAACTGGCCGATATCTTCCGGCTGGGCGCGGAATTTCGCATCGGCCTGCACACGGACACTGTAGGTGCGGCCGAAAGCGTTGAAGTCGTTCACATAGAGCGAGCCGAGATAGATCTGCAGCGTCTGGAAGACGTCGGTGACGGAAACTCCGAGCTGCTCGGCCTTGGCACGGTCGAGATCGGCGTAGAGCTGCGGCACGTTGATCTGGAAGCTGGAGAACAGCCCGGCGAGTTCAGGCGTCTGATAGGCCTTTGCAAGCACTGCCTTGGTCGCCTCGTCGAGTGCCTGGTTGCCGAGGCCCGCACGATCCTCGATCTGCAGCTTGAAGCCGCCTGTCGTGCCGAGACCATTGACCGGCGGCGGCGGGAACATGGCGATGAAGGCATCCTGGATGACGCCGAACTTCTGGTTCAGCGCCATGGCGATTGCACCACCCGAGAGATCAGGCGTCTTGCGCTCCTCAAAGTCCTTCAACGTCACAAAGACGATGCCGGCATTCGAGGAGTTGGTGAAGCCGTTGATCGACAGGCCTGGGAAGGCGATCGCATTGGCAACGCCCGGCTGCGCCAGCGCGATGTCGGTCATGCGCTTGATGACGTCCTCCGTACGGTCAAGGCTTGCGGCATCCGGCAACTGGGCGAAGCCGATCAGATACTGCTTGTCCTGCGACGGCACGAAGCCGCCCGGAACCGTGCTGAACAGGCTGTAGGTCGCACCGACCAGTGCCAGATAGATCACCATGACGATGCTCTTGCGCGACAAGAGCCCACCTACACCCTTGCCGTAGGCATTCGAGCCCGCGCCGAAAACACGGTTGAAGCCGCGGAAGAACCAACCGAAGATGGCGTCCATGAACCGCGTCAGCCAGTCCTTCGGCTGATCATGGCCCTTCAGGAGAAGGGCTGCCAGCGCCGGAGACAGGGTGAGCGAGTTGAAGGCCGAGATGACGGTCGAGATTGCGATCGTCAGCGCGAACTGGCGATAAAACTGACCTGACAGGCCGGAGATGAAAGCGAGCGGCACGAAGACCGCGACGAGCACCAGCGCGATCGCGACGATCGGACCGGAGACTTCCTTCATCGCCTTGTAGGTGGCGGCCCGCGGCGACAAGCCCTGTTCGATATTGCGCTCGACGTTTTCGACCACGACGATCGCGTCGTCGACGACGATACCGATCGCAAGCACCAGGCCGAACAGACTGAGCGCGTTGATCGAGAAGCCGAAGACATACATGACCGCGAAGGTGCCGATAATCGATACCGGAACCGCGATCAGCGGGATGATCGAGGCGCGCCACGTCTGCAGGAACAGGATGACGACGAGGACGACGAGCGCAATGGCTTCGAGCAGCGTGTCGATGACCTTCTCGATCGAGGCGCGCACGAATTTCGTCGTATCGTAGACGATCTCGTACTTGACGCCGGCAGGCATGGCGAGCTGCAACTGATCCATGGTCGCGTTCACATTGTCCGCGATTTCGATCGCGTTCGAACCCGGCGCCTGCAGAACAGCAACGGCGACGGCCGGCTTGCCGTCGAGCAGCGAACGCAGGGTGTAGTCAGCAGCACCGAGCTCGATGCGGGCGACATCGCGAAGGCGGGTGATCTCGCCACTGGCGCCCGTCTTGACGATGATGTTGCCAAATTCCTCAGGCGTGCGCAGGCGACCCTGGGCATTGACGTTGAGCTGCAGGTCCACACCGGGCTGGCTTGGCGATGCGCCGATGATACCAGCGGCGGCCTGGATGTTCTGGGAGCTGATCGCGCTGCTGATGTCGCTGGCGGCGAGATTGTGCTCAGCGGCCTTCTGTGGGTCGATCCAGACACGCATGGAATAGTCGCCGGCGCCGAAGACCTGTACCTGACCGACGCCTGCGATGCGGGCGAGCCGATCCTTGATGTTCAGGGTCGCGTAGTTGCGAAGATAGGTGATGTCGTGATCGCCCCCGTCAGAGACGAGGTTGACGACCATGATGAAGTTGGGCGAGCTCTTGACTGTCGTAATGCCGAGCGCGCGGACTTCCGCCGGCAGGCGCGGTTCGGCCTGCGAAACGCGGTTCTGCACGAGCTGCTGCGCCTTGTCCGGGTCGGTGCCGAGCTTGAAGGTGACGGTGACGTTGAGCACGCCGTCCGACGTCGCCTGGCTGGCCATGTAGAGCATGCCCTCGACCCCGTTGATCTGCTCTTCGAGCGGCGTCGCCACCGTTTCGGCGATGACGGACGGGTTGGCGCCGGGATAGGTGGCGCGCACGACGATCGACGGCGGCACGACCTCCGGATATTCGGAAATCGGCAGCGCGCGCAGGCCGATCAAGCCGGCAACCAGGATGAGGACCGAAAGAACACCGGCAAAGACCGGGCGGTCGACAAAGAATCTGGAGATGTTCATATCAAAGCCCTCTCCGGGGTGAACATGGATGCAACGTCCCTCTCCGGCGGTTTGGGAGTCGCCGGCGGGTCATATCATTTCGGGTATTGGCCTTCCCCCGGAGGGGAAGGCAAAGTCTTTACTGCGCGGTCGCGACCTTCTCTTCCATCTGAGGTGCGACGACTGCACCTGGACGGATGCGCTGCAGACCGTTGACGACGATCTTTTCGCCGACGTTCAGGCCGCTTTCGACAACCCGCTGGCCGTCGGCCAGCGTGCCGAGCTGGACCTGCCGATAGGCGACCTTGTTCTCACCATCGACGACGAAGACGAACTTCTTGTCCTGGTCCGTGCCGACGGCACGGTCGCTGATGACGATCTTGTTCTCGGCCTTCGGCTGACCCATGCGCACCCGCACGAACTGGCCGGGGATGAGACGTCCACCCGGATTATCGAAGACGGCGCGTACGCCGATCGTACCGCTTGATGCATCGACCTCGTTGTCGATCAGCTGCAGCTTGCCCTTGATCGGCGTGCCGCTGTCGGTCAGCGTACCGACCTCGACCGGGATCTGCTCGACGGCAGGCAGGGCGCTATCCGTCTGCGGAAGCTGGGCAAGCGCGCGCGTCACCATCTCTTCGCTGGCATTGAAGCTCGCATAGATCGGATCGACGGAAACGAGCGTCGTCAGCGCCGGCGAGGTCGAACCGGCCGCGACGAGGTTACCGGCGGTCACCTCGATCTTGCCGATGCGGCCGGAAACCGGAGCCCGCACCTGCGTATAATCGAGATCGAGCTGGGCCGACTGCAGTGCGGCCTGCGCCGAACGCAGCCCCGCCTGAGCCTCGGCCAGCGAACTCTGACGCTGATCGAGATCACTCTGGGAGATGGTGCGGTTGTCGGAAAGCCTGCGGCCGCGGTCGAGTTCAGTCTGCGCCAGGCTAACTTTGGCTTCGGCCGAAGCGACCTGGCCTTGCGCCTGCGCCACGCTCGCCTGGTAGGGGGCCGGGTCGATGGTGAAGAGCAGGTCGCCCTGCTTCACCAGCGCCCCTTCACGGAAAGCCACCGACAGGATGGCGCCGGCCACACGGGAACGCACCTGCACACGATCGACGGCTTCCAGACGGCCGGAGAAATTCTCCCAGGCCGTCACATCATGCGCCGCAACGACGGCCACCGTCACCGGCACAGCGGGAGCCTGTGCAGGGGCGGAAGCGGCCGTGGCGGTCGTGCTCATCGGCAATTCGAAAAACAATGCGGCGCCGGACACGGACGCAACAAGGCCTATGCCGGCGCCCACCAGGGCCCAGCGCTTCTTTCTGGACGTCATCGGTACTCTCCTTACGGCTCAAGGCCGCCGAAATATCAGGTCTTCTTCAATGCAATTGCGGTTGAACGCTTACGTCCCGAAGGAAGCTTCCGAAATGGCGGCTGACGTTTTCCTGCCAGTCGGGCGCTCCGTCGGATTTCCCACCATAAATCGAGGGCCAGCCCGTCCCGGCGGGAAGGACATGCTGGCGCACACCGACGCCGGCCTGTTTCAGGCGGGCACCGTAACCAATTGTCTCGTCGTGCAGAGGATCGTCCTCGGCAGTGAATATCAACGCCGGCGCGACGCCCGAAATACGAGAACAGAGGCAAGGCGCCGCATAAGGGTGGCAACCGCCGCCGCTCAGATAGTGGCTCCAGCCCTCCGTCCAGCGTTGGCGCATGCCGATGGCTTCGGCCTTGCGGATCGAGGACGTGCCCATGAAGGGATCGAGCAGCGGCGAAATCAGGATCTGGCCGTCGAGCGCGTCCGGCATCTGGTCGCGCGCCTTCAGCGCCACACCGGCGGCGACATTGCCGCCTGCTTCTTCGCCAGCGACGAAGAGCAACGATTTCCGGTCGCCGAGACCGGCGCGTTTGTTGGCGAGATAGGTGAAAACGGAAAAGGAGACTTCCAGCGCTTGCGGGAATAGGTTGCCGGACAGGCTGCTGTAGTCAGCAGCGACGACGATGGCGCCAGCCTTGGCGAGACTCATCGCCACCGGCCGGTCGACGTTCTTGTCGCTATCCAGAAACGCGCCGCCGTGCAGGTAAAGCACAATCGGCGGACCCTTGCCGTAATCGGCGCCCTGGTAGATGCGTGCGGAAACGGGGCCGATGGCCACCTTGTCCAGCATCATATCTTTCCATTCCACCGTCATGCTTCCGGTCTCTTTTGCGTCGGCCACAAGCAGACAACGCCTGCCGCTTGCATTTTGTACAAAAAAGATATTGTTATTCCAACCAAGGAATAAGAAGCTATATCGCGATAACACTGTTCCAGATCTCGAACAATGGTGCAACGCAAACTGCGGATTTGAAACCGATGGATCAGCTCTCGGCAATGCGCGTCTTCATTCGCGTCGTGGAGACGGGCAATTTCACCCGCGCCGCCGACATGCTCGCCATGCCCAAGGCGACGGTAACCAATCTCATCCAAGGCCTGGAGGCGCATCTGCGCACCAAGCTTTTGAATCGTACCACGCGCCGGGTGATGGTGACCACGGACGGCGCGCTTTATTACGAACGCGCCGCCCAGATTATTTCGGAACTGGAGGAACTCGACGGCAGCCTTTCCAATTCACAGAGCCTGCCGAGCGGGCGGCTCCGCGTCGAGATGGCCGGCGCTTTTGCCGATTGGATCGTCGTCCCCGCACTATGCGATTTTTATCAGCGTTATCCCGATATCCGTATCGACCTCGGTGTCGGCGACCGCACGGTCGATTATCTTGCAGAAAATGTCGATTGTGCGCTGCGGGCCGGCACGCCGGCCGACCAGTCGCTGATTGCGCGGCGCGTCTCCGAAGTCGAGATGATCACCTGTGCTTCGCCGAGCTACATCCAGAAATTCGGCATGCCCGAGCGGCCGGAAGATCTGGAGGCGGATCATTACTCCGTCAACTATTTCCGCGCCCAGAACAACCGGACGCTGCCCTTCGAATTTCGCCGGCACAACGAGGTGATCGAGACCAGTCCGCGTTACATCGCCTCGGTCAACGATAGCCGCACCTATCTGACGGCTGCGCTGACGGGTCTCGGCATCGCGCAGGTGCCGATCTTCATGGCGCGCGAGCCGATGGCAAGGGGCGAGCTCGTCCGCGTGCTGCCGGATTGGCGTCGCGATCCGCTGCCGCTCTATGTCGTTTATCCGCCGAACCGCCACCTCAGCAACAAGGTCCGCGTCTTCGTCGACTGGCTGGTGAAGCTTCTGGTCGAGGCGAGACTGAACGACGTCTGAGCGCCAAAACAAATACGGCCCGGAAGGCAGGGGAACCTTCGACGGGCCGCAATGTACAACTTTGAACATCAAGCCTGTCGCACGGTAGCAAGGGCGCGGCAGGCTCTGGAGGTTCGGAAGAGAGCGGCAGGGAATTCCACTCTCTCGCGATAAAACAGATATACGCACTCCCCGCAGGATTGTAAGAAAAAATTCCGCAATCGCGTTCACATAATTGCGATGAGGGCCTGGCTCCCATGTTTCCGCGCGGGGCGGCGGTCCAGGTTTCAATTCCTGACAGCCGGCTTCAGCAGGTCCTCGAGGCCGATGCGGCGGAACAATTCCGCCCGGACACGGTCGGCAACGCCGTTGACGATCTCCGCGCCGTCCTCGGACGGATCGATATGGACGCGGAACGGCCTCGTACCGAAGGGCTTGCCGACGACATCGACGATGGCGGCGGCTACCGCGCCGGCATCGGCGTCGGCCGGTTCAAGCGCTGCCAGGCCCTGCAGCGCCTGCTCCGGCACACCCTTGTAGGGTCCTTCATTATATTCGGCGGCGCGGGCAGTATCATCCGGCGAGCCGGAATGGGCGAAATGGTTGGTGCCCTTGGTGAAGGCGCCAGGCACGATGATCGAGGTCTCGATGCCCCAGCGGGTAAGCTCGCTGGCATAGGAGACGGCAAGTGAATCCATCGCCGCCTTGGCGGCGAAATAGGGCGAGAGATAGGGAGGCGTGCCGCCACGGCTGCTCGACGACGATACCCAGACCACCAAGCCCCTGCCCTGCCTGCGAAGATAGGGAAGTGCAGCGCGGTTCACACGCTGGGTGGAGAGCACGTTGACGTCGAAGAGCTCGGCGAACTGTTGCGGCGTGAAGGCTTCTGCCGGGCCGAAGGACATATGGCCGGCATTGTGGAGGATGACATCGAGGCGACCAGCATCGGCGATAATCCTGGCGATGCCTGATACAACCGAAGCGTCGGAGGCGACATCGAGTTCGACGCTGCGCAGATCGACATTATTGTCCTTGGCGAATTGAGCAGCGTCGGCGACGGCGGCAGCGTTGCGGCCTTCCGTGGCACGCATGCCGGCATAGACGGTGTGACCGGCCCTGGCCAGCGCGCGGGCGGTAAGAGCGCCGAAACCGCTGGAAGCGCCTGTTATGACGATGACTTGCTTGCTCATGATCGTATTCCTTCTAGGTTCGATTGGGGTTGGCTGAAGTGGAAGCTTGGGCGGGCGACGGCCGGAAGACCGTCGTCGGTCTTTCGTCAGATCACGCCGCCATTGGCGCGCAGCGTCTGGCCGTTGATCCAGCCGCCATCAGGGCCGGCGAGGAAGGCGACCGCAGCGGCGATGTCGTCGGGCGTGCCGAGACGCTCCAGCGGGTTCATCTTCGCCATCCGGGCAACGAGTTCGTCCGACTTGCCGTTGAGGAAGAGGTCAGTTGCAACGGGACCGGGCGCGATGGCGTTGACGGTAATGTTACGGCCGCGCATCTCCTTGGCCATGATCGCCGTCAGTGTTTCCACGGCAGCCTTGGTAGCGGCGTAGACGCCATAGGTTTCGAGCTTCAGGCCGACGACGGATGTCGAGAAATTGATGACCCGGCCACCGTCGCGCAGACGCTTGGCGGCTTCCCTGAGCGTATTGAAGGTGCCCTTCAGGTTGACGCTGATCTGGCGGTCGAAATTAACGTCGTCGGCCTCGGCAAGTGAAGACAGCATCATGATCCCGGCATTGTTGACGAGCACATCGACGCCGCCGAAGGCGGTTTCCGCAGCATCGAACATGCGGCGGACGGCTTCGACATCGCCGACATCGGCCTTCGCCGTCAGTGCCTTGCCGCCCGCCTGCTCGATCTTCTCAGCCAATTCCTCGGCCGGAGCGGCGTTGCCGGAATAATTGATGACAACGGTAAAGCCGTCTCTGGCGAGGCGCTCTGCGACTGCTGCGCCGATGCCGCGGGAAGCGCCAGTCACCAGTGCGACCTTGTTTTCGTTGCTGGCCATTTTCGTTCTCCTTCAGGGATGCGCCGCAGCGCGTTTTCGATGAGGAGAAGATGCCGCTTTTCTCTGGGCGGATAATCAGGCATTATCCGGCATCACTATCCGGGAATGACGAACAAACAAGATGGACAGATTCGATGCCATGCGGGTCTTTTCCCGCGTCGTGGAACGCCGCAGCTTTACTCTTGCGGCCGAAGATACCGGCCTGCCGCGCTCGACCGTCACCGATGCGGTGAAACAGCTCGAAGCCCGTCTCGGCGTGCGCCTGCTCGAGCGTACGACGCGCCATGTCAGCCCGACGCTCGACGGCGAAGCCTATTACCAGCGCTGCCTGTCGATCCTCGCCGATATCGAGGAAGCCGAAGGCGCCTTTGCCGGCGCCAAACCGAAGGGCATGCTGCGCGTCGACGTGCATGGCACGCTGGCCCGCCATTTCGTGCTGCCGAGCCTGCCGTCCTTCCTGGAGACCTATCCTGAGATCGAATTCTACATGAGCGAGGGCGACCGGCTGGTCGACCTGGTGCGCGAGGGCATTGACTGCGTGCTGCGCGTCGGCACGCCTCAGGACAGCGACATGATCGCCCGGCGCGTCGCCATGCTTGTTGAGGTGACACTCGCCTCCCCCGCCTATATCGCCCGTCACGGCCAGCCGCAGCATCCGAACCGGCTTGCCGGCCATCGCATGGTCGGCTTCCGCTCCAGCGGCACCGGCAGTCTGCTGCCGCTCGAATTTATCGTCGACGGCGCAGTAGCCAACATCGGCATTCCGGCGACCGTCGCCGTCAATGCCGCCGAAAGCTATATTTCAGCGGCCAAGCTGGGCCTCGGCATGATCCAGATCCCGCGCTATCACGCTGAAAAGGATCTGGCCGAAGGCACGCTGGTCCAAGTGCTGCCGGATTTTCCGCCGATGCAAACACCGGTGTCCCTGCTCTATCCCCGTAACCGCCAGCTTTCGCCGCGCGTACGCGTCTTCATCGACTGGCTGGTGAAGGTCTTCGCTCGACAAAATTCTGAAAACGCGCTTCACTAAAATGCGCTTTGCTAATATGAGCGCCCTCGGAGAACGGCCATGGCACTCAACGATATCACCGTCTACCAAACGGAGGACGGCTTCGTTGTCGAATTCGGCGGCGAAGGCGAAGACAGCGTTGCAGTGACGCTGCGCAGCACGCCTGAACTGACGCCGGAAAACGCCGTCTTGCGGGCCAAGGCCCTGCTCGCAGCGGCGATCGAACCTGCCCATGGCGACAGCGCCCGCGGCAAGGATCCCGCTTTGCTCGAAGAAGAGCTGGAGGAGGGTCTGGAAGATTCTTTCCCCGCGAGCGACCCCATCTCGGTCACCTCATCGTCGATCCCGATGCGCGATCCGAATGCCGGCCGTTAGACGCGGCTTGGCAGATCGGCAAGGGGAATGCTATCGGCGTTCATCATGACGGATGCAACGACGAATGGCGCGATCGGCGTCGGCGCACTTGCCGGCGAAAGCCTCAGAAAATTTTTCGAGCGCGATGCGATCACCGTCTCTCGCGACCTGCTAGGCTGCCATCTGACCGTGGATGGCGTCGGCGGACGCATCACCGAGACCGAAGCCTATTTCCCCGATGACGAGGCCTCGCACAGCTTCCGCGGCCCGACCAAGCGCAACGGCGCCATGTACGGCAAGCCGGGCAACGTCTATATCTACCGCATCTACGGCATGTACTGGTGCCTGAATTTCGTCTGCCATCCGGGCTCGGCTGCCCTCATTCGCGCCCTGGAGCCGGAAACGGGAATCCCTGTGATGATGGCGCGGCGCGGCACCGATATGCTGACGTCGCTCTGCAGCGGTCCCGGCAAGCTCTGCCAGGCGCTCGGCATCGATATAACGATCAATGACAGGCTGCTCGATCGCCCGCCCTATGTGATCGCGCCGTCCGCGCCCGTGCCGATCGTCTCGGGAAAACGCATCGGCATCACCAAAAATGCCGAAGCACCATGGCGCTTCGGCATTCAGGGATCGCGATATCTCAGCAAGCCGTTCCGCTAGAACATGATGCCGAAAAGTGCGACGCGGTTTTCCCCGGAATTGCGGCAACGCCTGGAGTTCACTCCATCACCGCGCTGTGGTCGATGGCAGGCGCTGCCTTGGGTTTGCGCAGCAGGAGCACCAGCGGAATGACCGCAAGCGACATCAGCATCAGCAGCTTGAAATCGTCCATATAGGCGATGATCGTCGATTGCAGCGTGATGATCTCGTTGAGTGACGCGCGTCCGGCCGCCGTCAGCGGGCTGAGCCCCTGCGCCGCCGCCGCGTTGAAGGCGTGGTTGAACGGCGTCACATAGGCTGCGATTGATTCATGATTGCTCTGTGTGTTTTCGACGATCAGCGCCGAGACGATCGAGATGCCGACCGACGAGCCGATGTTTCGCGACAGGTTATAGAGGCCGGTGCCGTCGCCGCGCATATGGGCGGGCAGCGTGGCAAAGGCGATCGTCGTCAGCGGCACGAACAGGAAGCCGAGGCCGGCGCCCTGGATGAAACCGACGGAGACGATCGTCCATTGTGAGACATCGGGCGTCCAGCCGGTCATGTCGTACATCGCCCAGGCGGTAAGACCGAGACCGAGCACCAGCAGCAAGCGCGTATCGACCTTGCCGATCAGCCGTCCGACGATGAACATGCAGAGCATGGTGCCAAGCCCGCGCGGCCCCATCACGATGCCGGCGGTGATCACGGGATAGCCCATCAGCGTTTGCAGATAGGGCGTCATCAGCGCCAGCGAAGCGAGATAGGTGATGCCGATCACGAAGATGAAGATCATGCTGATCGAAAAATTCTGGTCGAGAAACAGCTTCGGGTTTACGAAGGATTTCTCCGCCGTCAGCGTATGCACGACCAGCAGATAGAAGGCGGCAGCGCAGATCAGCGCCTCGATGACGATCTCGCCCGAAGAGAACCAGTCGAGCTGCTCGCCGCGGTCGAGAAAGAGCTGCAGCGCGGCGATGCCGAGGCTCATCATCCCAAAGCCGAACCAGTCCAGCTTGGCAAGCAGATCCCGCTTGGTCTCGGTGACGAAGACGACGATGCCCATGAAGGCGAGCGCGCCGATCGGCACGTTGATATAAAACACCCAGCGCCAGCTGATATTGTCGGTCAGCCAGCCGCCGATGACAGGCCCAAGCACCGGCCCAACCATGACCGAGACGCCGAAAAGGGCCATGGCCGAGCCGCGCTCCTCGACGGTATAGATGTCGAGGAGGATGCCCTGGGAAAGCGGCACCAGCGATGCGCCGAACAAGCCCTGCAGCAGGCGGAAGGCGACGATCTGGTTCAGCGATTGCGCAAGGCCGCAGGGGACGGAAGCGACCACGAAACCGACAATGGCGACGAGCAGCACGCGCTTGCGGCCGAACTTGGCGGCAAGGAAGCCGGAAGGTGGCGTCATGATCGCCGCCGCGACGATATAGGAGGTCAGGACCCAGTTGATCTGGTCGGCCGAGGCCGACACGCTGCCCTGGATATAGGGCAGCGCCACGTTGGCAATCGTCGTATCGAGCGCCTGCATGATGACAGCGAGGATGACGCAGGCGGTGATCGCACCCCGATTGGCAATCGGGGCTGCCGGGGAAGCGGGAGCGTTACTCATCACCCTTGCCCTGAGGCCGGCCCAGAAGTGCGTTGACGAAATCGGGCAGGCCGCGGACGTGGCCGGTCTCGACATCGACGACCGTGCTCATGCCGACGCGAAGCGGCGGCTTGCCGTCCGTGTCCTCGATGCTGACGCGCATCGGAATGCGCTGGACGACCTTCACCCAGTTGCCCGTGGTGTTCTGCGCCGGCAGCAGCGAGAAGCTGGAGCCGGAGGCCGGGCTGATGCTCTCGACCTTGCCCTTCCAGACCACACCCGGATAGGTGTCGACGGAGATATCGGCCGTCTGGCCGGGCTTGACGTAAGTGAGTTCGGTTTCCTTCGGGCTGGCGGCGATCCAGAGATGGTTGGTGCCGACGAGCGAGAAGGCCTGCTGCGAGGCTTCCAGGTAGGAGCCGACCTGCAGCGCGTTGACGTTGGTCACGATGCCGTCGAACGGCGCCTTGACGACGCTGTGGTCGAGTTCGCGCTGGGCATTGTCGACCTGCGACTTGGCCTGCAGGTAGAGCGGGTTTTCCTCGACCGGCTGGTCGGCATTGCCGCCGAGTTGGGCGAGCGTCGTTGCGGCTTCCGCCTTGGCGACGGCAACCTTCTGCTGTGCGGCTTCCAGATTGTGCTTGGCTTCGTCATAGGCCGACTGCGTCGCGCTGCCGTTGTTGACGAGGTTTTGCTGCCGGTCGAACTGATCCTGATAATAGGGCAGATCGGCTTGCGCCTGCGTGATCTCGGCAAGCGATTGCTGATAGCTGGCCTTGAGATTCATGATCTGGTTGCGCTGCGCGCCGAGCTGCGCCTTTGCGCCATCGAGCGCGATCTTGAAAGAATCCGACCGCAGGCGGAAGAGCACCTGCCCCGCCTTGACCGCCTCGTTCTCATGCACGTTGATCTGGTCGACGATGCCCGAGACATCGGTGGTAAGCCCGACCATATCGGCCTGGATATAGGCGTTGTCCGTCGACATCACCTGACCACCATTGACGTAATAGTAACCGCCGACGACGAGCGCCACCGGCAGCAATGCAAACAGGATCGGCCGCGTGAGACTGCGCCGGCGGCGGACCTTGTTGCCGCCAGGCGCAGCCACGGCGGCAGCCGGCGCTGAATTGGATGAAGGCGCTTCGGCTACCGTTTCCTGCTGTTTCGCTTGGTTTTCTTCGACAGGAGTCGTGATCTTGGCATTGGCGTCGGCAACGACGCGGAGGGGAGATTGATCAGCCATCGTTCGTCTCATTCTCGTCAACCGGGCTCCGGCATGCCTGAACCAGGTTCGTCTTCATTACGGATAGGATGTGGAAAAGCTGCTCGCGCTGCTCGGCCGAAACGCTTTGCAACGCTTCTGCGCGGGTGGTGTCACCGAGCTCGCGCATTTCGGCGAGCAGCGGGTGCGCCTCGTCGCGCATGTAGAGCAGCCAGATGCGCCGGTCGGTCGGATGCTGGCGGCGCTCGATCAGCCCGCGTTCGGCGAGCTTGTCGAGAATGCGCACCAGCGTGATCGGCTCGACTTCGAGGATTTCGGCAAGGCCGCCTTGGTGAATGCCTTCGTTATTCGAGAGATAGGCAAGCGTCTGCCATTGCGACCGGGTCAGCCCAAGGCACTTCGCGCGTTGCTCGAACCGCTTGCGCAGCAGCCGTGCGACATCGTGGAGAAGGAAACCGAGGGTCGGAGTGGCGTTCATGAAAACCTGTAACCGTTATTTATAAGCATACTTATAATATCGGTAGATATATTGAGCATGCGCCTTGTACAAGGGCATGAACGGCAGATTCAACGGCAGCGGCGAAAATGCCGCAGACTGGGTCAAGCATATCTGCGGCTCCTCCCTTTCTCTCGCGCCGACGAGATCGACGATGATGTCTTTCACATGCTGGAACAGGAGCTCGACTGGGGCCGAACTCGCCGCCCTGCCACCCCGGCAGAGACGAGATCGTCGAGAGCTGATGCCCTCTGTGACGTTTTGATGGATTCCGGAATCGTTACCAATTGGCATTTGCAATTTTTCGCCGCTGCCGTTTATAGTCCAATTCCATAGGGTTACGATTTTTCCGATGTGCATTGCGTGCCGGCCTTCCTTTTCCAGGGGATTGAATGCCGGGGGAATCACGGGGGCAGAGACCCTCGTTCAAAGCAGCAAGACATGAACAGCATCACTTCATCTTGAGGTTGGCGGCAGTGAATCGGCCGTCGAGATTGGAGGACCGGTATGACTTACGCGCTTCGACAGATGGTGGTGCTTGGCTGTATTGCCGCATTCATGCCTCTCCCCGCGCTGGCCCAGAGCGCCCCGCCGCCCCCGCCCGTCACCGTCGCCAAGCCTGTCGTGCGCGATGTCGTCGACAGCGACGAGTTCATCGGCCGTTTCGAGCCCGTCGACGAAGTCTCCGTCCGTTCGCGCGTCGGTGGTTACCTGCAGGAAATCCATTTCCAGGACGGCGCCCTGGTCAAGCAGGGCGATCTGCTCTTCGTCATCGACCAGCGGCCGTTCGTAACCGCGCTCAATCAGGCAAAGGCAGCACTCGAAGCCTCGCAATCCGCCCTGGTCTTTGCCGATGCGCAGTATAAGCGCGCGCAATCGCTTGCTTCGAGCGGCAGCCAATCGGCGCAGACGCTGGACGATCGTCGCCGCGAATTCGATTCGGCCCAGGCCAATGTCCGCGGCGCCCAGGCTGCCGCCGATCGCGCATCTCTCGACATGGAATATACCGAAATCAAAGCGCCGCTCAGCGGCCGTATCGACCGCCGGCTGATCTCCGCCGGCAACCTCGTGCAAACCGACCAGACCATTCTCACGACGATCGTTTCTCTCGACCCTATCGATTTCTATTTCGACGTCGATGAGCGCCGCCTGCTGAATTTCGCCGACACGGCGCGCAAGCTGGGCAAGGATCTCCAGCAGGGCGGTGGCGGACTGGATGTATCCGTCACGATCTCCGATCCCAATGCCAAACCATTCAAGGGAAAGCTCGATTTCGCCGAGAATCGGGTCGACAATGAGAGCGGCACCATTCGTCTGCGTGCCCGCTTCCCCAACCCCGATCTCGTCCTTCAGCCCGGCCTCTTCGGTCGCATACAAGTCGAAGCTTCCAACACCTACCAGGCCATTCTTGTCCCCGACGAGGCGATCGGCTCGGACCAGAATGAGCGCGTTGTTTATGTCGTCGCCGAAGACGGCACGGTTTCGACCAAGCCCGTAAGGCCCGGACCGCGTCTCTACGGCTACCGGGTCATACGCGAGGGCCTTGATGGCACCGAGACGATAATCGTCAACGGCCTGATGCGCGCCCGGCCAGGTGCAAAGATCACGCCTCAGATGACCGAACTGCCGCAGGAGCGGCAGGACACTGCGCCCGAAACCGCCGGCGCGGAGAGCGGACAATGAGATTTGCTCATTTTTTCGTGGACCGGCCGATCTTTGCGGCCGTGATCTCGATCCTTCTTCTCGTCGTCGGCGGCATTGCCTATACGCAATTGCCGGTATCGCAGTATCCGGAGATAGCGCCGCCGACCATCGTCGTGCGCACCTCTTACCCGGGTGCCGACCCACAGACGATCGCCGATACCGTTTCGACGCCGCTCGAACAACAGATCAACGGCGTCGAAGACATGCTTTATATGTCTTCTTACTCCAGCGCCGACGGCGCCATGTCGCTGACGATCACCTTCAAGCTCGGCACCGATCTCGACAAGGTCCAGGTGCTCGTCCAGAACCGCGTTTCCATCGCCCTTCCCCGTCTTCCCGAAGAAGTCCAGCGACTTGGCGTGACCACCGACAAAAGCTCGCCGGATCTGATGATGGTGGTGCATCTGCTTTCGCCGTCGCACCGCTATGATCAGCTTTACGTCTCGAACTACGCCCGCAACCGCATCCGCGACGTTCTCGTGCGCCTAGACGGCGTCGGCGACGTGCAGATCTTTGGCGAACGCCAGTATTCGATGCGAATCTGGCTGGATCCGGAAAAGCTCTCCGCCTACGGGATGACGTCAGATGACGTCGTCTCCGCATTGAGAGACCAGAACGTTCAGGTATCAGGCGGCAAGATCGGTGCCCCACCCGTCACCGGCAAGAATGCATTCGAATATACGGTGCGAACGGACGGCCGCTTCTCCGACGTGCGCGAGTTCCGATATGTCATTGTGAAATCGACGACTTCGGGCCGGCTCGTGCAGTTGCAGGATGTCGCCCGGATAGAACTCGGCGCACAGGATTACGTCACCAACAGTTATCTCAACAACGATCCCGCAGTTGCTCTCGGCATCTTCGCCCGGCCGGGAACCAACGCCCTGGACACGGCCCATCAAGTCCAGACGCTGATGAAGGACATATCCCAGAATTTCCCGCCGGGTCTGGAATATCGTATCGTCTACGACACGACTGAATTCATCTCGGATTCGATCACCGAGGTCTATAGAACCATCGCCGAAGCGGCCATCCTCGTAGCAATCGTCGTTCTTGTCTTCCTGCAATCCTGGCGAACCGCGATCATTCCAATCATTGCCATCCCGGTATCGCTGATCGGCACCTTCGCCGTCCTGCTCGCCTTCGGCTTCTCGCTCAACATGCTCACCCTGTTCGGTCTCGTGCTGGCGATCGGTATCGTCGTCGACGACGCGATCGTGGTGGTGGAAAACGTCGAGCGCAATCTGGCACGCGGCATGACGCCGAAGCAGGCGTCCCATGTCACGATGGACGAAGTCGGAACCGCCGTCGTCGCCATCTCGCTGGTGCTAATCGCCGTGTTCGTGCCGACAGCCTTCATTCCAGGTATCTCTGGCCAGTTCTACCGGCAGTTCGCGGTCACGATCTCCGTCACCACTGCAATTTCCGCATTGAATTCGCTCACACTGTCGCCCGCGCTCGCAGGCATATTGCTGAAAACCCATGACCACGAAACCAAGCGCACGAATGTCGCATCCCGTCTGGGAAGAGGGCTTGCAGACGGCTTCAATCATGGATTCGATCGGCTGAGTTCCGGCTATTCGTGGACCGTTCGGCATCTGGTCAGCAGTTGGGTAGGGTTGACAGCCGCGATGGTCACCTTCGTCTGCCTGCTGGGAGCAACCTGGTATATGGGCACGAAAGTTCCCGCGGGCTTTATCCCGACCATGGACCAGGGTTACGCCATCATCGTCATACAGCTACCGGACGGCGCCTCGCTCGCCCGTACCGATGCCGTCGTCAAACAGGTGGGCGATATCGCCCGCACCGTGCCCGGCGTCGGCAATGCCGTGCAATTTGCCGGCTTCAGCGGAGCGACATTCACCAATGCCTCGAATGCCGGCGTCGTCTTCGTCCCGTTCAAGTCCTTCGCCGAACGTGAAGAAGGCGGGGAGAACGCCAACAAGATCATCGGCGAGCTTTACGGCAAGCTGCAAAGCATCCAGGAAGCCTTCATCATTGCCATCCCCCCGCCATCCGTGCGTGGCGTCGGCAATTCCGGCGGCTTCAAGATGCAGATTTCCGATCTCGAAAACGCCGACATGACGCGCGTGCTCGGCCTCGCTCGGCAGATGATGGGTGCGGCGGCAACGACCGAGGGGCTGACCGGCGTCTTTACGACATTCTCCGATGCAAGCCCGCAATATTTCCTGGCGATCGACCGCGACAAGGCGCGTTTCCTGAATGTGCCGATTCCCAATATCTTCAACGCCCTTTCCATCAATCTCGGCGTCGCCTATGTCAACGACTTCAATGCGTTCGGCCGCGTCTACCAAGTTCGCGCCCAGGCCGACCGGCAATACCGCATGGACCGGGAAGACATCCTCGCCCTGAAGGTCCGGTCGGCGACCGGGGCGCTGGTTCCGCTTGGAACCTTGATGGACATCCAGGATGCCAGCGGCCCGGCGCTTGTCCAGCGCTACAACATGTATGTCTCGGTGCCGCTTCAGGGCAATCCGACGCCAGGCACGTCGACGGGCGATGCCATCGCCAAGATGGAAGCGCTGGCAGCCAAGATCCTGCCGCAGGGGACCACCTTCGAATGGACGGAACTTGCCTATCAGGAGACCCACACCGGCAACACCGCCATCTATATCTTCGCCCTGTCCGTCGTCTTCGTCTTCCTGGCGCTGGCGGCACAATATGAAAGCTGGGTTCTGCCCCTGGCGATCATTCTCATCGTCCCGCTGGCGGTGCTCGCGGCATTGATCGGTGTCTCGCTGAGGGGAATGGACAACAATGTCCTGACGCAGATCGGCCTGATCGTCTTGATTGGCCTTGCGGCCAAGAACGCCATTTTGATCGTCGAGTTCGCCAGGCAGGCGGAAGACGAGGGCAAGTCGCCGGTGGAGGCGGCCATCGAGGCCAGCCATCTTCGCCTGCGCCCGATCCTGATGACGGCATTCGCCTTCATCTTCGGTGTTCTGCCGCTTGCCATCGCCACCGGCCCCGGCGCCGAAATGCGCCAGTCGCTCGGCACCGCCGTATTCTCGGGCATGCTCGGCGTGACCTTCTTCGGCCTGTTCCTGACGCCGGTCTTCTACGTCGTGCTGCGCGGCTGGCGCCGCAACCGCCCGGCCACTGTAGAACCAGCGAAGACAGAGCCGGTCGAGGAAGGGGTCGTCTGAGACGATCCCGCCCGGCTCTGCAGCGCCGCGCGTCTTTTCAGACGCGCAAAGGACGCTGCAACGCTTTGAATCGACGCATCGGCTGGGAAACAGGCACAGAAGTCAGGTCGAAAACAGATGGACCTTGCCCTGCCACAAGCGGGCGACGGTGAGCTTGCCGCTGCGAAAGGCGCGCGTATCGAGATTGAGCCGCCTCGGCCGTATGTCGGGTTCGTCGTTCGGCGTATGACCGTGAACGACGAGTTTCGGCAACGGCACCCGGCTTTCGAGAAACCGCTGGCGGATGAGCACCAGATCCTCGTCCGTCTGCTCGCTGAGCCGCAGCTTCGGATTGATGCCGGCATGCACGAAAATCACGCTCGGGGTCTCCAGCAGCACGGGCATCGCCCGCATGAAATCGATATGCGTCCGCGGCAGCGACTGGCGGATGAAGGCATCGAGCTTCGCGCCGGAGGGAAAGACCAGCGGCAGGTGCTCCGGATCGAGGCCATAGGATTTGAGCGACTCCGCTGACCCCATCTGCATCCAATCGTCATAGGAGATCCAGCCGTCGACATAGTCGAGCATGGCGACTTCGTGATTGCCGGCAAGGCAGATGCGGTCGAATCCATCTGGCGGTGGCTCCATAAGATGGGCGATCACCTGTGACGATTCCGGGCCGCGGTCGATATAGTCGCCGAGCGTGACGATCAGCTTACGCCCGGGCAACTGCGCGCCATCACGCAGGATCGCCTCTTCGGCTTTCACAAGCAGATCGTACCGACCGTGAATGTCGCCGATCGCATAGGTTGGAATAGCGGCAAGATCCAGCGTCAGGCGCGGTCTCGGCTGGCGTGCCATTTTCGAAACCTCGCTGTTGCGAGCACGAGAGTCGCTCATCATATTTCTCGATCAAGGAAGCCCCACCTAACCGTAAGTAGAGTGAAGGACAAGGCAATCAAGCTGGTAAGAAAATTCAAAGCACCCGCGTTTTGTAGAAAAACCGGCCTTATCATTCGAGGGGCAATCCCTCACTCCTGTATCCGTCGAGAAAAGAGTGACCGATGGGAACGGTATCGCAGTTTCATGAGAGCCTGAGGCCTCCCGCGCATCGCATCGAAAGCGAAGAGGAGGCGATATCCACGGCCCGGGGCCTCGCCGCCGCATTCCGGCATCAGGCGAGCGAGCGCGATATCAACCGCATCCTGCCCTTTGCCGAGCTTGATGCGCTGTCGGTATCGGGACTGACGGCAATCACTGTTCCGCCAGACCATGAAGGGCTCGACGTGTCGAACGCCCTGCTCGCCGAAATCGTTGCAATCATCGCCGAGGGCGATGCTTCGATCGGCGAGGCGCTGGAAAATCATTTTTGCGCGCTGGAAACGCTCCGCACCCAGGCTGCCGAGGATTTGAAGGCATCGCTGTTTGCCCGTGTGCTGCTCGGCGACCGCCTTTCAGGCGCCGCCTTCACCGACGGGGCCGAACTGACCGCCGAAGGCCCAGGCTACCGCCTGAGCGGGCGCACGCGGCAGGCACCCGGTATTCTATTCGCCGACTGGATCGCCGCTGCCGCCACCGCTCCGCCCAGCCGCCCGGTGACACTCTACCTCGCACGCACCGACGAAGGCGTGCAGGTGGTCGACGATTGGGATGGCTTCGGCCAGCGCACCAATGGATCGGCGACGGCGATCGTCGGCACGCTTCACGTCAATGCAGATGCGATTGTCCCTGCCCCCTCGTCCGGATATTCGACCGGCATCTCGCTCGGCCTGCTGCTGAAGGCGGGCGTTAGCCTGGGCATCGCCCGGGCTGCATGGAGCGACCTGATGACCGCGATCGGCGATCCCAGCACGCCCGTCCTGCCCGGGATCGGCAAGCACGCCATCCGCATCGAAACGACGGCGGCAGCCTTGGAACGGGCTGGCCGCAAACTCGACATTGCCCAGGTCAATCCTGTGGAGGCCGCAATGGCGGACGCACATTTTTCCGCCTCGGCCGCCGCAATCCTTGCCGGGGAAACGGCACTCGACACCGCAAACGCGCTGTTTGAACTTGCAGGAGAAACATCGGCCGGCATCGGCCTCAATCTCGACCGCCATTGGCGCAATGCCCGCATTCACGCGCTATCGCTGCCGCGGGATAAGCTGTTGCACACCGCAGGCGAATATATGTCGAAGCCCGGCAGGCTCTAATTCAGCTGGCCGCGGAGATTGGGAATTCTTCCTTCGCGCCTTCGACGCGGCCGCCGTCGGCGACGAACTGCTCGAGGGTCATATTGTCGAGAATGGCGGCGATCGCGTCCCGAACATCGGTCATCGAGCGCCGCACCTGACAGGTTTCCGGATCGGCACAGTCGTCGCAGGCCTCGTAAGCCGTACGGCTGGCGCAGCGGATCGGCGCTAAGGGCCCGTCGAGCGTGCGGATGACATGGCCGATGCGGATTTCAGAGGCCGGCCGCGACAGGGAATAGCCGCCGCCCGGCCCCTTCTTCGAGCGCAGGATGCCGACATTGCGCAATTCGAGCAGGATCGTATCGAGAAACTTCTTCGGGATATTGTTACGGGCGGCGATGTCATTGATGAAGGCGGTCTCGCCCGGCGCCAGCCGTGCCAGGTCGACCAGCGCCTTCAGCCCGTATTTTCCCTTTTTCGTCAGCATCGTCGTCGCCTTGTAGAAATCGCAGTATTTATCCTGCCAATAGCAGGCAAATAGCGTCAAAAGCGTGAACATACAACAAAATAGCTATTATTTATAGCTTGTATCGGCAACGTCCACAGAAACGCCCGGCAGCCTCGAGAAAGACCGGCCGCCGCGCGCTTTCCGACCTCTTCGGTTAGATCGTCTTCAGCATGCCGCCATCGACGAAATAGGTCGAGCCGATGCAATAGCTCGCACGCTCCGAACTGAGGAAGACAAAGACGTTGGCCAGTTCCTCCGGCGTGCCGAACCGTTTGGAGGCGGCGTGCTCGTTGGCGACGCTCTGCAGATAGCCTTCCCAGTTGCCGCCGGTTTCCGCCGTCAATTGCTTGGCGGTCTTGATCCAGTCGGGCGTCAGGATAAGGCCGGCATTGACGCAGTTGACGCGGATATTGTCCTTGATGAGTTCGGTCGAGAGCGTCTTCGAAAACATCATCAGCGCCGACTTGCTGACATTGTAGATCGGCTCGTACCAGAGCGGCTGGACGGCGCAGATCGAGGCGTTGTGCAGGATCGCACCGCCGCCCCGTTCCTTCATCTGTGGCGCGATGCCGCGCGCCAGCCGCACGGCGGCCATCACATGCAGGTCCCAATAGTCCTGCCACTTCTCGTCGGGCGCCTCCATCACCGTCTCGTTCGATCCGGTGCCGGCATTGTTGATGAGGATATCGGCGCCGCCTTTTGCGGCCGCCGCCGCGATGATCGCCTCGGTTCCCCCAACCGTCGCCACATCGGCTGCGACAGCCGCGGCGCTGACGCCGTACTTATCGGCGATACGGGCGGCTTCCGCCTCGAGCCGTACGCCGCCGCGTGCTGCCAGCACGAGGTCGGCGCCCTCAGCCGCCAGCCCCTCGGCGATCGCCAGTCCGATGCCGACCGACGCACCCGTTATGACGGCAGTCTTTCCCTTCAATCCGAGATCCATGTCTTCCTCCGCAAACGGCCGGAGATCCCGGCCTGATGTGCTGAGTGTTCCGCCAATGAACACCGGGCGTCAAGCGCCCGCGCTCCTCTTGCGGCAGACGCCGATCTGTCGCATGCCTGCATCAACTGATGGGAGGAGTTTTCATGCGACGTTATTCAGCCTGCATAGAGTGGCTGTTTGCCGAAGAGGGCGACAGCTTTCCCGATCGCATCCGCCGCGCCCATGCGGCCGGCCTGACGGCGATCGAATTCTGGCGCTGGACCGACAAGGATCTGGACGCGATCGAGGCGGCGCTGAAGGAAACCGGCCTTGCCGTCTCCAGCCTCGTCGCCGAACCGATGATCGCGCTGACCGACGCCGCCAACCGGCAGACCTGGCTGAAAGGTCTTGCCGAATCCGTCACTGTCGCAAAGCGCCTCGGCGCGCCGGTGCTGATTGCCCAGGCGGGCGACGATCTCCCGGGCCTGACCCGCGAAGAACAGCGCCGGGCGATCACCGAAACGCTGAGAGCGGGCGCCGATATCCTCAAAGGCAGCAGTGTGCGCCTCGGCGTCGAGCCGCTCAACATTCGCATCGACCATGTCGGCTATTTCCTCGATTCAACCCGCGAAGGCCTCGACATCATCGATGCCGTCGCCCGCCCCGAGATCGGTATCGTCTACGACATCTACCATTCCGCCGTCATGGACGAGAGCACCGAGGAGGTGCTTGGCTGTCGCCTCGACCGCGTTATCCATGTCCATGTCGCCGATCATCCCGGTCGCAACGAACCGGGCTCAGGCAGCAGCGACCTTGCCCACCGCCTCGGCTGGATCTTCGCTAATGGCTATAACGGTGCAGTCGGTCTGGAATACCGGCCGACAAAGCCGGGTGCGGACGCCGTCAAGGCAGCGATCGCTTCGCTTGGCTAGGCATCGGCAACGTCGAGGCTCACAGCCACCTTGCAGGGGCCGGCCGAGCGGCGTTCGATGATCCGCGAGGCGATCATGATGCGTCGCGCCGGCATGCCCGGCAGGCGTGGATTCTCGATGCGTTCGAGCAGCAGACGTAGGCCGACGGCGCCACACTCCTGCCCCTCCATGCGCACCGTCGTCAGCGCCGGCGAGATCTGCGTCGCCGGCGAAAAATCGCCGAAACCGACGACCGAGACGTCGTCGGGAATGCGGTATCCCTGACCGAGCAGTTCGGACACCACGGTCAGCGCTAACCCATCATGGGCGCAGAAGAAGGCCGTTGGCCGGATGCCCCTTTGCTTCAGTGCCTGGTAGGCCGTCGCGAAGCCGTTCTGCTCGTCGAACTGCATAACGTGTAGGGTAACATCGGAATAACGTTCGGCGACTTCGCGGGCACCGTAATAGCGCTCCTGCCGCCCCCGAAAGCCCGGCGTGCCATAGACATAAACGATCGAGCGATGGCCGAGACCGGCCAGATATTCGATCACCGCCTGCCCCGCCTCATGATCCGTACCCGTCACCTGGTCGGCCTGCTCCAGCGGATCGACCCAGCCAAAACGTACGATCGGAACGCCCGTGGCACTCGCCGCCGCCACTGCCTCGCGGTCATGGGGGCCGACGAGGATCAGTCCGTCACATGCGCGTGCCAGCTCTTCCAGCTGCCCCTGATTATGGGTCCAGCGGAGGCGCAGCGTCATGCCCAGCCGGTGCGCCTCGCGCTGCACGCCGTTCTGAACCTGCATATAAAGCTCGCTATTGACGGCATCCAGGTCGTGAAAGACCACGGCGACCTCGCCTGCAGCACCCTGCCCGGCTGGCCTCGTATAGCCGAGGCGCTGCGCCGTCTCGCGGATCAGTGCGCGCGTTTCCTCGCTGACGCCGCTCTTGCCGGCAAGCGACCGCGACACCGCATATTTCGACAGGCCGACCTCCCGCGCGATCGTCTGCAATGTAACCCGGCCTCTGCTTCCCACGTGGCACCCCTACATTCGGTTGATGGGACGCTGGCTATATCAACCGCATCCCAAAAGGAAATTTTCGCACTAACGAAAACATAACGCTTTACCTAACAATATCCAAATGTAATCTTTCCCTCATCCCAAGCCCAACAGCAAAATAATGAATAAGGGCACGGATTTTTGGAGGATAACCCCTATGATCAAGCTGAAACGACGTGCGTTTCTGGCCGGGACATCGGCCGTATTCATCTTGCCGGCGCTGCCGGTTTTCGCCACAGAGTTCAAGGAAGCCGATATCCTGAAAACGAAGGTGTCGAGCGGCGCCCTGCCGGCCCTGAAGGACCGGCTTCCCGAAAATCCGCTCGTCGTCAAACCGGTCGAAAGCGTCGGCAAATACGGTGGCGATTGGAACATGGCGCTGGTCGGCGGTGGCTCGCTGTCGATGCTGTTCCGCTACCAGGCCTATGAGCCGCTGCTGCGCTATACGCCCGACTGGTCCGGCGTGACGCTGAACGTTGCCGAGTCCTTCGAGGGTGACGCCGATTCCAGAGTCTATACGATCCGCCTGCGCAAGGGCATGAAGTGGTCGGACGGTCATCCCTACACCACCGCCGACATCAAGTTCTGGTACGACACCGTCTTTACCGACAAGCGCGTCGCCTTCGTCGGCCAGGATCATTGGAAGTCCGGCGGCAAGCCGGCCAAGCTGGAGATCGTCGACGAGCAGACCTTCAAGGTCACCTTCGACAAGCCGAACGGTCTTTTCCCGCTGCAGGTCGCCTGGGCCAACAACGACCAGACGACGCGCACGCCGAAACATTATCTCGAGCAGTTCCACATCGACTTCAATCCGAAGGCCGATGAACTCGCCAAGCAACGCGGCTTCGAAAGCTGGATCGCCTCTTTCCAGGCGGCCGCCGGTTTCCAGGACGACAACGCCTTCTTCTTGAACTCCTCGAAGAAGCCCTGCGTGCATGCCTGGATGTTCACGATAGCGCCCGGCGAAAACACCGAACGCGCCGTTGCCGAGCGCAATCCCTACTATTGGAAGGTCGACACCGAGGGCAACCAGCTGCCCTATATGGACCGCATCGTCTACCAGATGGTCGCCGACCCGCAGGTTCTGCTGCTGAAGGCCATGCAGGGTGAAGTCGACCTGATGGACCAGTATATCGCCACACCCAACAACAAGTCGGTTCTCTACGATGCGCGCGAGCAGGGCGGCTATGATTTCTACACGCTGACTTCGACCGAGGCCAATGTGATGAATTTCATCTTCAACCTGAACCACAATGACGAGACCAAGCGGACGCTCTTCCGGAACAAGGATTTCCGTGCGGCACTCTCGACCGCACTCGACCGGCAGTCGCTGATCGATGCCGTCCTCGTTGGCCAGGGGGCGGCTGCCCAGCCGTCGATCAAGAAGGAAGATCCGCTTTACAACGAGCAGCTCGCCACGCAGTTCACGGCCTATGACGTCGACAAGGCGAATGCCATGCTCGACCAGATCGTGCCGAAGCGCGACGACCAGAACTTCCGCCTCGACGAAAAGGGCCGCCGCCTGACGATCATCTTCGAGATCGACCAGGCGCGCGCCGTCTTCCTCGATCTCTTCCAGCTTGTCATTCCGATGTTCCAGGCGGTCGGCATCGATGCGCAGATGCGCTCGATGGACCGTTCGCTCTGGGAGACGCGCGTCCGCCAGGGCCGCGATTTCGACGCGACCGCCCACCAGTTCGGCGCAAATGGCGGCGTCGCCGCCATGCTCGACCCACGCTACTACGTGCCGACCGATGCCAACGCCATGTATGCCCCGGCCTGGCAACTCTGGTATCGCGACCGCGCCAATGCCAATGCCGAGGAACCGCCGGAAAGCACGAAGAGCCAGCTTGCGCTCTACGACAAGCTGAAGGCGACTTCCGACTCATCAGGCCAGCGCGAGGTCATGAAGCAGATCCTGCAAGGCGCCGCCGACAACTTCTATGTCTTCGGCATCTCGCTGCCGCCTGATGGATACGGCATCGTCAAGAACAACATGAAGAACATCACGAAGATCATGCCGAACTCCTTCGGCTGGCCGACGCCCGCTCCGACCATGCCGGAGCAGTTCTACAAGGCCTAATGGCCTTCAACCTCATGAGCCATACCAGGCGCCCGACGAGCCGGTCGGCGCCGGGGGCCTTCTTTGCCAATGATTGGATGAAGACGATGCTCGACGCCAGAAAACAGAACACCCACACGCTGAGGACGCCGGATTGGTTCAAGACCGCGACCCGCTGGACCCAGCTGACCTTCGTGGAAGACGACCCGGAGAAATACGACCCGGCCTTCTGGATCAATGTCTTCAAACGCACGAAATCGAACGCGGTCTGCCTCAGCGCCGGCGGCTATATCGCCTATTATCCGAGCGACGTGCCCTACCACTATGTGAGCAAATATCTCGGCGACAAGGACATCTTCGGCGCGCTCGTCGACGCCGCCCGCAAGCTCGACATGCATGTCATGGCCCGCGTCGACCCGCATGCGATCCATGACGATGCCGCCAAAGCCCATCCGGAATGGGTGATGATCAATGCCGACGGCACGCCGCGCCGCCACTGGGCCTATCCCGATGTCTGGGTCACCAATGCCTATGGCGACTACAACAGCCTCTTCATGCCTGAGGTGGTCAAGGAGATCGTCCGCAAATACGATATCGATGCGGTCTTCGCCAATCGCTGGCAGGGCCACGGCGTCGATTATAGCGAAGACAGCGCCCGCCGCTTCAAGGATATGTCCGGCCACGCCCTGCCGGTAAAACCCGATGCCGAGGATCCGGCCTGGCAGGCTTGGGTGCAATGGCGCCGCCGCGTGCTCACCGACATGATCGCGCAATGGGACGATGCCGTCAAAGCGATCCGCCCGCATGCGAGCTTCATTCCGAACATGGGCGGCGCGTCGCTGATGGAATTCGACCTCTCGGTCATCGCCAGGCACTGCCCCTTCCTCGTCGTCGACCATCAGGGCCGCAAGGGGCTCGAGCTCGGCTGGTCGGCCGGCCGCAACGGCAAGCGCATTCGCGCCACCTTCCCCGACCGCCCGGTCGTGCTGATCACCTCGATCGGCCCGGAGGAGGAATATCGCTGGAAGGATGCCGTCACCTCGGGTGAGGAGATGCAGCTCTGGATCAATGACGGCACTGCCCACGGTCTCTATGCCTGGTTCACCAAGTTCAACGGTGTCGTGCCCGACAAACGCTGGGTCGAGCCGGTGGCCGACGCCTTCGGCCTGCAGGCAGCCGTCGAGCCCGTGCTGGAAAGCATGAAGCCGACCGCTGAAATCGCCGTCATCGATCCCTCGACAACGCTGCGCCACTGGGCGCCGGAAGAGCGGCATTCCGCCGAGAAGCACGATCTCGGTCTCTATCACGCCCTCGTCGAAGCCCGGCTGCCCTTCGAGCTGCTCTCGGACCAGGTGCTGACCGAGGAAAACCTCGACCGCTTCAAGCTGATCATTCTCGCCAACGCCTCCTGCCTTTCGGATGCGCAGAACGCGGCGATCCGCGCCTATGTCGATCGCGGCGGCAGCGTGATTGCCTCTTATGAGACCTCGCTGCGTGATGAATTCGGCAAGAGGCGTGCCGACTTCGGCCTGGCCGACGTGCTCGGCGCCAAATACGTCTCCGGCCCGCGCGGCATCGTCAAGAACACCTATGTCGCCCTTTCCGGCGATCACCCGATCAATCGGGATTTCGACGACGCCGAACGCATCATGGGCGGCACCCGCCTGATCCACGCCGAACCGTCGGCCGATGCCAAGACTCCCTTCCTTTATATCCCCGACTTTCCCGATCTGCCGATGGAAGAGGTCTATCCGCGTGAAGAGCCGAAAGGCGCTGCCGTCATCGCCCGCGAGACTGGCAAGGGTGGCCGCACGGTTTACATCCCCTGGAACATCGGCGAGATCTTCTGGGAGGTCTTTGCGGTCGATCATGCGCGGCTCATCGCCAACGCCGTCCATTGGGCACTCGGCAAGACGCCGCGTGTCACCGTCAAGGGCAAGGGCGTCATCGATCTGGCGCTGCGCGAAAACGGTGAGGGCCTGGCGCTCAGCCTCTTCAACCTCACCAATCCGATGATGATGAAAGGTCCGATCCGCGACAATTACCCTCTGGCAGCGCAGACCGTTTCGGTGGAGATTCCGGAGGGCCGATCGGTGGCGAAGGCGTGGCTCGTCGTTGCCGACCGCGCCGCAAGCTTCAGCTTCGGGAATGGCCGCGCCCAGGTGGAGGTACCTGGTATCGATCGGCTGGAGGTCCTGCACATCACCTGGAAATGAGGTGACACGCGACGGAGGAGCGCTTTCGGCCTGGAGGGCCGAAGGCGGGTGAAGATCCGGGGGAATCGCCTCACAGCGTTCCCGACGGGAGGAGAAACGTTTCGATGCTTGGCTATATCTTCAAGCGCGTGCTCTACATGATCCCGACCTTGTTTGGCATGTCGCTGATCTCGTTCCTGATCATCCAGCTGCCGCCGGGTGACTATCTGACGTCGATGATCGCCACCATGAGCGACAGCGGCCAGACCGTCGATCCGGCGCAGATCGAGCGGCTGAAGGAAATCTACGGCTTCGACGACCCCTTCTATGTCCAATATCTGAAATGGATCTGGGGCATCGTCAGCCGCGGCGACTTCGGCTACTCCTTCGAGTGGGGCCAGCCCGTCTCCGGGCTGATCTGGGCGCGCATGGGCTCGACGCTGGTAATCTCGCTCTTGAGCCTGCTCTTCGTCTGGGTCGTGGCTTTGCCGATCGGCATCTATTCCGCTGTCCGCCGCCACTCCATCGGCGACCACGTCTTCACCTTTCTCGGCTTCATCGGCCTTGCGGTGCCGAACTTCATCCTGGCGCTGACGCTGATGTACATCGCCTATAAATATCTCGGCCAGAGCGTCGGCGGGCTGATCTCGCCTGAGTATGCCGAGGCGCCTTGGAGCCTCGCCAAGGTCGGCGATTTCCTCGCCCATCTCTGGATCCCGATCATTATCATCGGCGCATCCGGAACGGCAGCGATGATCCGCATCCTGCGCGCCAACCTGACCGACGAACTGCACAAACCATATGTCGTCACCGCCCGCGCCAAGGGACTGCCGGAATACAAGGTCATCTTGAAATATCCGGTCAGAATCGCGCTCAATCCCTTCGTCTCGGCGATCGGCTGGGTTCTGCCGCACCTCGTCTCTGGCGTGACGATCACCGCCATTGTGCTGAACCTGCCGACCGCCGGCCCGCTGCTTTTCCGCGCGCTGATTTCGCAGGATATGTATCTCGCCGGCAGTTTCATCCTGCTTCTGAGCGCGCTCACCCTCGTCGGCATGCTGCTGTCGGATCTGCTGCTGGCGCTGCTCGATCCGCGCATCCGGTTCAATTGAGGGGGACGCGATGAGCACGCACGAAACCTTCGGAAACCACGCGGGTCCGCTTCACACTGTTGCCGATGGCCCGTCGATCAGCCCGCTGAAACAGGGCAAGACCGTCTCGACCGCCGCGATCGGCCCTTGGCGGCTGGTCGCCGGCAAACTGATCCGCCAGAAGGTGGCGATGGTGGCCGGCGCCATCATCCTCTTCCTCTATCTGGTCGGCCTCTTCGCCGAATTCCTGGCGCCGGCTTTGCCGATGACCTCTCGGCCGCAATATACCTATGCCCCGCCGCAAGGCTTCAGCTTCTTCGTGGAAAAGCCGGACGGCAGTTCGGAGTTCAATTTCCATGTGAAGGGCTACAAGGTCGAGATCGACAAGGTGGCGCTGCGCCGCACCTTCGTCGTCGACGACACCAAGGTCGTCCCGATCGGCTTCTTCGTCAAAGGCGCGGCCTATGACCTCTGGGGCCTGATCCCGATGAACCGGCATCTGATCGGCCCGCTCAACCAGAACGACCCGATGTATCTGCTCGGCGCCGATCGGCTCGGCCGCGACGTCTTCTCGCGCCTCGTCTACGGCACCCGCGTATCCATGTCGATCGGCCTCGTCGGCGTCGCCATGTCGCTGATCCTGGGCGTCGTGCTCGGCTCCATCTCCGGCTTTTACGGCGGCTGGGTGGATACGCTGATCCAGCGTGTCATCGAGGTCGTCAGCGCCATGCCGACCATTCCGCTGTGGCTTGGCCTGGCGGCGGCGATCCCGCTGACATGGTCGCCGGTCAATGTCTACTTCGTCATAACGATCATCGTCTCGCTGCTTGGCTGGACCAGCCTGGCGCGAGAGGTGCGCGGCCGGTTCCTGGCTCTGCGCAGCGAGGATTTCGTCGTTGCCGCCCGGCTCGACGGATCGAGCGAGGCGCGGCTGATCTTCCGTCATATCCTGCCGTCGCTGACGAGCCATATCCTTGCGGTCGTGACGCTGGCCGTGCCGACCATGATCGTCGCCGAGACCTCGCTTTCCTTCCTCGGCATCGGCCTCAAGCCGCCGGTCGTCAGTTGGGGCGTACTGCTGCAAGATGCGCAGAACATCCGCACCGTCGCGACCGCGCCGTGGCTGCTGATCTGGCCGTCGCTCGCAGTCGTCATCGCCGTCCTGTCCTTTAATTTCTTCGGCGACGGCCTGCGCGATGCCGCCGACCCCTATGACAATTGAGGAGGAAACCATGACCGATCTTTCAGAAGACGTCGTTCTCTCCGTCGAAAACCTCTCGATCGATTTCAGGCTGCGCACCCACATCCTGCACGCCGTCGAAAATGTCAGCTTCGAGCTGAAGCGCGGTGAGACACTCTGCCTCGTCGGCGAAAGCGGCTCCGGTAAGAGCGTCACCGCCCGCTCGCTCCTGCAGATCGTCGACAGCCCCGGCAGCATCGTTTCCGGCCGCATCCTGCTCAGCAACGGCGACGGGGTCACCGGGAGTAACGGCATCACCGATATCGCCGCGCTGAAACCGTCCGACCGGGCGATGCGCGCCATCCGCGGCCGTCGTATCGGCCTGATCTTCCAGGAGCCGATGAGCTCGCTGTCACCGGTCCATACCATTGGCTCGCAGATCATCGAGGCCGTGCGCCTGCACAGCAATCTCGATCAGCGTGCCGCCCGCGAAAGGACCATCGAACTGCTGCGCCAGGTCGAAATTCCGAATCCGGACAAGATGGCCGACCGCTACACCTTCGAGTTCTCCGGCGGCATGCGCCAGCGCGCCATGATCGCCATGGCGCTTGCCGGCAATCCCGACATTCTCATCGCCGACGAACCGACGACGGCGCTCGACGTCACCACCCAGGCCGAAATCCTTGACCTGATCAAGCGATTGCAGGTCGAACGCGGCATGGCCATGCTGCTCATCACCCATGACATGGGGATCGTCGCCGAAGTGGCAGATGACGTCGCCGTCATGCGCTTCGGCCGCATCGTCGAACGCGGCCCAGTGGATGCGATCTACCATGCCGCCGAGCATCCCTATACCCGGCAGTTGCTGGCCTCGACGATCAAGCTCACCCACCATGTCGAAGGCCGGCTGCCCGCCGTGGCGCTCTCGCCGGAGGCGCCGCAGCCGATCCTGTCCGTCCGCAATCTCGGCAAGATCTACGGCTGGCACGGCAAATCAAACACGCTGCGCGCCGTCGACGACGCCAGCTTCGATCTTTATCCCGGCGAAAACCTCGGTATCGTCGGCGAAAGCGGCTCCGGCAAGACGACGCTCGGCCGGCTCATCCTGCGCACCGTCGAGCCGACATCGGGCAGCATCAGCTATCGCGGCAAGGACGGTAGCGAGATCGACGTCACGAAACTCACCAAGCGCGAACTCCGCACCTTCCACCGCGAGGTCCGCCTGGTCTTCCAGGACCCTTTCGCCTCGCTCAATCCGCGCATGACCGTCAAGGAAGTGATCGGCGATCCGCTTGTTGTCAACGGGCTGGCCAAGGGCAAGGCGCTGGAGGACCGCGTCGCTGAACTGATGCGTCTGGTCGGCCTCGACCCGATAGCTATGGAGCGTTATCCCCATGCCTTCTCCGGCGGGCAGCGCCAGCGCATCGGCATCGCCCGCGCCCTTGCGCTCGATCCGCGCATCATCATCGCCGATGAGGCGACGTCGGCACTCGATGTCTCGATCCGCAGCCAGATCCTCGACCTGCTGCTCGATATCCGTCAGCGGCTGAACCTGAGCTTCATCTTCATTTCGCACGATATTTCGGTCGTGCGTTATTTCTGCGATCGCGTCGCCGTCATGCATCGCGGCAAAATCGTCGAACTTGGCGAGGCCGAACAGATCTGCACCGCTCCCGAAGAGGCCTATACGAAGAGCCTCATCTCCGCCGTGCCCAATCCCGACCCTCGCGACAAGCGCATGCTGCACCGGCATCGTTTCGTCGCGCCTGCCAATATTTAAGGACGATCCCGTGCCGAAATTTTCCGCCAACCTTTCCTTCCTCTACCAGGACCTGCCCTTTCTCGACCGTTTCACGGCAGCCGCAAAGGACGGCTTCGGCGCCCTCGAATATCTCGGCCCCTATGCCGAACCCAAGGAGAAGGTCGCCGAGGCGCTGAAGGCGAGCGGCCTGAAACAGGCGCTCTTCAACGTGCCATCAGGCGACTGGGCCGGCGGCGAGCGCGGCATCGCCTGCCTGCCGGAGCGAGTAGAGGAGTTCCGCAACGGGATCGCGCAGGCGCTCGATTATGCCGCAGCGCTCGA
Source organism: Rhizobium ruizarguesonis (assembly GCF_012349115.1). Lineage (GTDB taxonomy): Bacteria > Pseudomonadota > Alphaproteobacteria > Rhizobiales > Rhizobiaceae > Rhizobium > Rhizobium ruizarguesonis. The sequence continues at coordinate 82,133 of NZ_PQIG01000066.1, read as the reverse complement.
TTGCCGGCAGGTGAATGTCATCTCCGGGCTGGTGCCGAAGGGTGCGGACCTTCAAACGCTGGAAACGGTGCTGGTCGATAATCTGAAATATGCAGCAAAGCGTTGTGCCGACGTCGGCGTCAGGCTGCTGGTCGAGCCGATCAACCTGCGCGATATTCCCGGCTTCTTCCTGTCGACCACCGCTGATGCCGAACGCATTCTCGACCGGGTCGGCTCGGACAATCTCTACATCCAGTATGATTTCTACCACATGCAGATCATGCAGGGTGACCTGATCCCCACCTTCACAAGGCTGAAGGAGAAGATCGCCCATGTGCAGATCGCCGACAATCCCGGCCGCAACGAACCCGGCACCGGCGAGATCAACTACCACTTCATCCTCTCCGAGCTCGACCGCCTCGGTTACAACGGCTGGGTGGGCTGCGAGTACAAGCCGAAATCCGGCACCAGCGAAGGCCTCGGCTGGATGAAACCCTATCTGAAGTCAGCGAGGACAGCATGAACATCGGATTTATCGGACTGGGCGTCATGGGCCGCCCGATGGCGGAACACCTGATCGACGCCGGCCACACGCTGCACCTGAGCCGGGTGAAGGAGGCTTCGCAACATCTTGTCGACAAGGGCGGCAAAGCCGCCGCCAGCGCCAGGGCGGTGGCGCGCGCCTCCGACATCGTCATCCTGATGCTGCCGGATACATCAGATGTCGAGGCGGTGCTGTTCGGCGAAGACGGCGTCGCCTCCGGCCTCTCCCAGGGCAAGCTGGTTATCGACATGAGCTCGATCTCGCCGGTCGCCACCAAGACTTTCGCCAAACGCATCGAGGCGCTCGGCTGCGACTATCTCGATGCCCCGGTTTCCGGCGGTGAGCTCGGCGCCAAGGCCGCATCGCTGACGATCATGGTTGGCGGCAAGGAGCAGGTATTCGAGCGCGCCAAGCCGCTTTTCGAAAATTTGGGCAAGAGCATCACCCATGTCGGCGGTAGCGGCGACGGCCAGACGGCCAAGGTCGCCAACCAGATCATCGTCGGTCTGACGATCGAGGCGGTTGCCGAAGCGCTGCTGTTTGCCAAGCGTGCCGGCGCCGATCCGGCCAAGGTGCGCTCTGCACTGATGGGCGGCTTTGCCGCTTCGCGCATTCTCGAAGTGCATGGCGAGCGCATGGTCAAGCAGACCTTCGAGCCCGGCTTCCGCATCCGCCTGCACCGCAAGGACATGACGCTTGCCGTCGATGCCGCCCGCGCACTCGATCTGTCGCTGCCGAACACGGCCGCCACGCAACAGCTGATGAATGCGGCGATCGCCAATGGCGACGGCGAACGCGACCATTCCGCCCTCATCCGCACCCTGGAACTCCTCGCCGGAGGACCGCGCTAGATCAACGCTTTTTAGAATAACCGGACGACATCTTCGATTGCCGACTGCCGGAGCCTTCTTTCCGGACGGCGAAGCCATGTCCGGGCATCGATAGAAAAGGATAGGAAAATGCTCAACAAAGATATCCAGTTGCCCTACGGCGCCGTCTATTTCCGCAAGTCGAATCCGCCCCGCGAGGATTGGGAACGCGACTACGCCACCGCTGGGCAGGACGGCCTCAACATCTTCCGCCACTGGTTTATGTGGAGCGCGATCGAAACTGCTCCCGGCGTCTATGAATGGGAGGAATATGATCGTCAGATGGACCTTGCCGCCGCAAACGGCATCAAGACCATTATCGCCGAGCTGATCCATGCCGTGCCCGACTGGGCGGTGCGCAAATACGCTTATGCGTTGCAGGTCAATGCCGACGGCACGAAACTCGGTTCCTATATGGGCGTCTCGTCGGCGACCGGCGGCTTCTCCAACAATGGTGGCGGCGCCGGCGCCTTGACGCTGAACTGCCCCGAAGTGAAGGAAGCCGCCGGCAAGTTCCTGACCGCGCTCGCCACCCGCTATAAGGATCATCCGGCGATCTATGGCTACGACGTCTGGAACGAGTGCAACTATTCCGCCGATGTCGATTACAGCCCCTATGCCAAATCAGCCTTTCGCAAATGGCTGGAAAAGAAATACGGCAGCCTGAAGGTCCTGGCGAAAGCCTGGTACCGCTACAGTTATGCCGAATGGGACGATATCGAGCCGCCGGTGCACATGGCGCCCTATCCCGAATGCATCGACTGGCTGCAGTTCAAGCGCGACAATTTCTACGACCAGATGCAGTGGCGCATCGACACGATCCGCGCCGTCGACAGCAAGAATGTGATCGCCGCCCACGGCATATCGGGCGCAATTCCCAACATGGCGGCCAACGGCTGCGACGACTGGCTCGCCGCCTCCAAGGTCGAGGTCTACGGCTTCACCTGGATCCAGGCCCGCAAGGGGTCGGAAGCCTGGAGGAACTGGTACGGCGTCGACATCAACCGCGCCGCCGCCCGCGGCAAGCCGTTCTGGCATGCCGAACGCCAGGGCGGCCCGCTCTGGCTGCAGCCGCAGGTGATCGGCCGCGACAAGGAGGATGGCCGCGTCGTCGAGCCCGAGGATATCCGCCTCTGGAGCATGACCTCACTTGCCGGCGGCGCCCGCGGCGTGATCAATCTGCGCTGGCGCCCGCTGCTCGACGGTCCGCTCTTCGGCGCTTTCGGCTCCTACGGCATGGACGGCTCGCGCACGCCGCGCTCCGATATGGCAAGCGCCATGGCGAAATGGGCAAATGACAAGGCGCAAGGCCCCCTCTGGGAAGCAAAGCCCGTGCGCGGCGAGGTCGGCATCCTCGTCGTTCGCGAAACGCAGGAATTTGACCACCTCCTGAACCACGACCGCAAGGAAAAGCCCTATCCCGAAGCCATGTGGGGGGCCTATCGCGCCTTTCTCGAAAATGGCGTGCAGCCGGACTGGGTGCATATCGACGATATCGCAGCCTATGATTTCCTCTATTTCCCCTATCCGATCATGTTCACATCGGAGCAGGCAAGGAGCCTGAAAGCCTGGGTCGAAAACGGCGGCACGCTGATTGCCGAGGCATGCCCCGGCTATTTCGGCGATCGCGGCCATGTCGGCACCGTGCAGCCGAACATGGGCCTCGACGAGGTCTTCGGCGCGCGCGAGGAGGACGTCGAATTCATGCCCGATATCGGCGACCGCATCCATTTCGATCTCGACGGCGCGGCGGTCGACGGTGGCGGCTTCCTGCAGTCTTATCGGCTGACCGGCGGAACGGGACGCGGCCACTTCACCGACGGCCGTCTTGCCGTCGTCGAAAATGCCTATGGCAAGGGCCGCACGCTGCTGATCGGCACCAATCCTTCCGTGGCCTATTACCGCACGCAGGGGAAGGCGAACGGCGCTTTCTTCGCCGAGCTATTGAGATGGAGCGGGAAGAAGCGCCACGTGACGCTGTCGAATGCTGCACTCTTCGCCCGTATCCACGAGGGAGAAAAGGGCAGCTTCCTCTGGCTCGTCAATCCGACAAGGGCGGCGCAGAAGACCGAGGTGACGCTCGCCCGGGGAACGCTTGCGCAAAGCCAGGCAGTCTGGCCGATGGACCATATCGGCAATAGTGGCATCGAGGTGCCGCCGCGCGATGTGCTGATCCTGCCGCTTGATAGCTGAAACTTCAGGATGCGGATGAACTGGCGCCTTCGGCAAAGGCTTCAAGCTCGGGATCGAAATCGACCTCGACGACATTGTTGAAGACGGCGGTCGCCAGCATGATGCCGGCGAAGGCGACGAGATCGACGAGCACCTTGGTCTCGTAGCGCTCTTTCAGCTCTGCCCAGAGTTTGGCGGGAACGGCGTTGGAATCCGCGACGATCGCCCTGCCGAAGGTGTCGAGCAGCGCTTCCTCGTCTGAAAACTTCAGCGCATCGGGATTGAAACCCTTGTTGATCAGCGCCCGGCGAAAGAAGGTGATGGCGATCTTCGATTTCGCCGCCTTCGAGATCGCATGCGAGAAGATCCAGATCGCCCGGTCGCTGACAGCAGGATCAAGCTCGGCCCGCAGCGTGAACCATTCGGCATAGATGCGATGGGCGGCTGGCGAATGCAGCAGTGTGCGCTTCATGTTGGTCATCCGCCCGCGCAGCCTGACTTCCTCGTCATGCGCCGCACAAACCTCTTCCGAAGCGGTATCGTAATCGATCTGCGGGAGGTGGCTCATCGGGTCCGTCCTTTCCTTGTGCACAGAAGCTATGTGCGGCAGCACAGCCGCAAATCCACTTGGCCACCGCCCAGCTCGAGCCTAGACTGATAAAATCGAAGCTGGAGGCAAGGCATGAGCGACGATCACGAGCATCATCATGTCGACTGGCGGGAACATGGCGTCAAGGTCATTCCCGGCAATTCGCTCGATCCGAACACCACGCAGACGCCGGGCATGAACCGCGCGACCGCGATCAACAATGCGCGCGCCGGGGCCGAGAAGATCTGGGCCGGCACGGTCACGATCCATGCCAATGCCAAGACTGGCGCCCATCACCACGGCGATCTCGAAAGCATCATCTACGTGGTCAAGGGCAAGGCCCGCATGCGCTGGGGCGAGCATCTGGAATATACCGCCGAGGCCGGCCCCGGCGACTTCATCTACGTTCCGCCCTATGTGCCGCATCAAGAGATCAACGCCAGCCGCGACGAGACGCTGGAGTGCGTTCTCGTCCGCTCAGGCCAGGAACCGGTCGTCGTCAACCTCGACATCGAGCCGGTCGAAAAGCCGGAAGACGTTGCGTGGATCGACCCGATCCACCGATAGAGCAATTCACGATCGAGCAAGCGGCTGACATCCTCAGCCGCCGAACGCTCTGCCAAGATCCTCGCAAAGGATCATCGCAGACCGCTTTAGGCGTGAACAGCACCGACACCGCTCATGGCGGGGTTCTCGATGACCCGGCCGGTATCGGCGGCATAGAGGTGGATCTGGTCGTAATCGATCGCGATGCCGATCGGATCGCCCGACTTCACCTTCACGGCCTCAGTCAGCGCCACGGCAAAGGGCAGCCCATCGAAATCGGCGTGGACGACGCGGCTTGCGCCGAGCTCTTCGATGAAATCGGCCGTTGCGGTGAGGGCGCCGGGAGCATCCGGGGCGACCAGCCGGGCGGCCTCGGCGCGCATGCCGAGCACGACGCGTTTGCCTTTCAGCGGTGCGGCGCGCTCGCGCGGCAGCGCGACTTTGCGGCTTTGATCGTAGACGAAGACGCCCTCGTCATTGATTGTGCCCTCGAGCAGGTTCATCGCCGGCGTGCCGACGAAGCCTGCAACGAAACGCGAGACCGGATGATGATAAACCTCTTCCGGCGTGCCGACCTGCTCCACCCTGCCGCCATTCATCACCACCAGCCGGTCGGCCAGCGTCATCGCCTCGGTCTGGTCATGCGTGACGAAGATTGACGTGGCGCCGAGGCGGCGGTGCAGGCGGCGGATTTCGGCGCGCATGGCGATGCGCAGCTTGGCGTCGAGGTTCGACAGCGGCTCGTCGAAGAGAAACACCTTCGGCTCGCGGATCATCGCGCGGCCCATGGCGACGCGCTGGCGCTGACCGCCGGAAAGAGCGGCGGGCCGACGGTCGAGGAAGGGTTCGAGGCTGAGCGCCTTGGCGACCTCGCCGATGCGCCGCTGACGCTCCGCCTTCGAGACGCCGGCCACCTTCAATGCGTAGCCGATATTCTCGGCAACACTCATATGCGGATAAAGCGCATAGTTCTGGAACACCATGGCACAGCCGCGCTCGCGCGGCTCCAGCTGGTTGACGACGCGGCCGTCAATGGCGATTTCACCGCCGGTGATTTCCTCGAGGCCGGCGATCATACGCAGCAGCGTGGACTTGCCGCACCCGGACGGGCCGAGGATGACGATGAACTCGCCCGACTGGATGTCGAGATCGACGCCGTGAACGACGGGGGTCTTGCCGTAGTTTTTCTTCACGCCACGAATGGAGATCGGTGCCAAGGGAGTACTCCTTCACTTCTCGGTGGAGATAAGGCCGCGTACGAACCAGCGCTGCATCAGAATGACGAGGATCAATGGCGGCGACATGATGATCAGGGTTCCGGCCATGGCGACGTTCCAGTCGGGCAGGCCGAATTCGGACGGGATGAGGGTCTTGAGCTGCGTCACGGCGATGCCGAAATTCGGATCGGTGGTGATCAGCAGCGGCCAGAGATACTGGTTCCAGGCCCAGACGAACATGATGGTGAAGAGCGCGATCATATTTGGGCGCGAGAGCGGCAGCAGAATGTCCCAGAAGAACCGGACCGGGCCCGATCCGTCCATCTTCGAAGCCTCGGCAAGCTCGTCCGGAACCGTCAGGTAGAACTGCCGGTAGAGGAAGGTGCCGGTCGCGGTTGCGACCAGCGGCAGAACGAGACCGGGATAGGAATTCAGCAGACCCCATTCGAGCTTGATCTGGACGCCGGTGATCTGCGCAATGAGCCAGCTTATGCCGGTAACGTCGAGGATCGTCTGGAAAGGCTGCAGCGCATTGGCCGCAATCGAATAGGTCGGCACGATACGGACTTCCAGCGGCAGCATCAGCGTGATGAAGATGATCCAGAAAATCACATACCGGCCACGGAAGCGGAAGTAGACGATCGAGAAGGCTGCCATGGAAGACAGCATGACCTTGCCGGCGCCGACGGTTGCGGCGAAGATGATGCTGTGGAACAGCTTGTTGCCGAGATCGGCGCGAACCCAGGCGGTCTGCGCGTTTTCCCAGAAATGCGAGCCTGGAACCAGCGGCAGCGGCACGCGATTGACCGTCTCCAGATCGAGTGTCGACGCGATGATGACGATGGCGAAAGGCAGAAGCGCGATCACCATGCCGAGCGCGAGAAGCGTATAGCAGATGAAGTTGAATATCGGCGTGCGTTCGATCATGTTCGCGACCTCACTTGTAATGCACGCGCCGCTCGATGAAGCGGAACTGGAAGATGGTGAGAAGAACAACGAGCACCATCAGGATGATGGACTGCGCTGCGGCGCCCGAATAATCGAGACCTCTGAAGCCGTCGAAATAGATCTTGTAGACCATGAGTTCGGTGGCGCGCGCCGGGCCGCCCTGCGTCATGACGTCGACGATACCGAAGGAATCCTGGAAGCTCTCGGTGATATTGATGACGAGCAGGAAGAACAGCGTCGGCGTCAGCAGGGGCAGCTGGATATCCCAGATCCGGCGCATCGGCCCCGAACCATCCATCGCGGCGGCCTCGATCAGCGAGCGTGGAATGCCTTGCAGCGCCGAGAGGAAGAAGATGAAGTTGTAGCCGATATATTTCCAGGAGAAGGCGACGATGACGGCGATCATCGCATCCTTGCCGTCGAGTGCGGGGTTCCAGAGGCCGGGCCAGACGTGGTTGATGACCGACAGAAGGCCGGCCTCCGGCGCCAGGATGAAGCGGAAGGCGAGGCCGAGAGCGGGAGCCGCAATTGCGTAAGGCCAGATGAAGACTGACCGGTAGACTTTGTGGCCGCGCAGTTCACGATCCGTCAAAAGCGCCAGGATAAGCGCCAGCCCCATGGCAATGGCCGTCGAGCTGAAGCCAAAGATCATGCTGCGGGTGATCGAGTCCCAATAGATCGGATCGGTGAGCAGCTGTTTAAAATTGTCGAAACCGACCCAGGCATTACCGCCGCCCCATGGCTGCTCGAGCGTAAACGCCCAATAGAGCGCCTGCGCACTCGGCCAATAGAAGAAGACGAAGATCAGCAACAGCATCGGAAATGCGAAGAGCAGCCCGATCGTCGTTGAGGAGAAAGTGACGCGCTTTTCCATGAGTGGTCGTTTTCGTCCTGGTTTGGTTTAAAACATGTCGCGCAAAAATGTGCAGCGGTTTTGCGGTAACGACATGCGTCAAAATAGAGATCTAAAGCGCGAGGAGCGAATCTGAAAGATTGCGACGCGCTTTAGGCGCGGGCGGCAAGTTCGCATCCGCGGCTGGCTAAATAACTTACAAGGACGCACCCGGCGCGCGAAACGCGGGCCGGGTGCGGCTCATATCAAGCGATCAGGGGAGCTGAACGTTCTTATAGGTCTGCTGGAACCGACGCAGAAGCGTATTGCCGCGTTCAGCAGCGCTGTCGAGCGAAGCCTGGATATCGGCATTGTTGACGAAGATTGCCTGCAGACCATTGGCGATTTCGGTGCGGACCTGCAGCAGGCCACCGAGGCGGATGCCCTGCGGAGCAGCATCGCCAGCAGGCGATGCGGTCAGGCTCTGAATGGCGAGTTCGCGGCCGGCATAAGGAGCCTTGTCGTAGAAGCCCTGCTTCTTCAGATATTCGAAGCCGGAGTTACGAACCGGGATGTAGCCGGTAACGGTCGACCAGGTAAGAGCTTCTTCCGGCTTTGCGATGAAGTTGAAGAAGGCAGCGGCAGCTTTGTATTCAGCGTCGGAATGACCCTTCAGAACCCAGAGCGAAGCGCCGCCAACGTAAGAGCTGTGCCGGGTTGCGTCGCCGTAGGTCGGGAGCATGGCAACGTCCCAGTTCATGCCTTGCTTGGCGGTGCGGCCAACATTGCCGTGGTCGCCGACCGAGGTCAGGATGACCTGGCAATCGCCAGCGGCAAAAGCTTCGACGAAGGTCTGGCCGACAGCCTTGTTCTTGATGATCGCAAGCTTGTTGTCGTACCAGGACTTGAGATCCTTGACGTAGCTGACGAGAAGCGGGTTCTTGTTGAACACCAGCTCGGCGTCGAGACCTTCAAAACCGTTCTTCTTCGTGGCGATGGCTTCGCCGTTTACGGCTTCGAACTGCTCGATGTACTGCCAGACTTCGTTGTTGGATATGTCAAAGCCGAGCGGGCAAGCATAGCCTGCATCCTTCAGAGCCTTGAGGTCCTCGCCTGCTTCCTTCCAGGTCGCCGGAGCATGATCCTTGCCGATCTTGGCGAAGGCGTCCTTGTTCCAGTAGAGAAGAGCGGTCGAGGAGTTGAAGGGGAAGGAGTACATCTCGCCCTTCGATGTCGCGTAGTAGCCGGAGATACCGGAGAAGTAGTCCTTCCAGTCGACGGTGTAGCCCATGTCGGTCATCAGCTTGTTGGCCGGGTAGTAGGCGCCGGAGAGCATGATGTCGAGGGTGCCGGCGTCGGAGACCTGGGCGATGGTCGGCTGCTTGCCGGCGCGGAAGGCAGCAATGGTGTTCTGCAGGGACGCGTCGTAGCTGCCCTGGCTGGTGCAGACGACTTCGTAGTCGGCCTGCGACTGGTTGAAGCGATCGCACTGCTCCTGGACACGCTTTGCGATGTCACCGGAATTGCCGAACCAGAAGTCAATCTTGGTCTTATCGGCGGCGGCAGCGGGACCAGCAAGAAACGCTGTAGCGAGAAGGGCGCCAACGGCGCCGAGAAGCTTGGCTTGCATGAGAACCTCGAACGTAAAAGGGACGCGCACTTTCAGCGCACGCCCTATTAGCTGGTTCAAATTGCCGCGGCCAATGAATATTACATGACATGAAATTATCTAAATACAGTTGTCATAAAACCTTCACACAACCATTATTCGCAAATCTCAGGGAAATATTTAGAGAAAATTCAAAGCTTGCTTCAGCATATTGCCAAAAAATTACAGCTATATTCGAAACAATGGAATTTTAGGGGATATTTAATATTTATTTATATTGCAACAGAGTGCCTTTATTCGGCTACTCCGCCGCAACGAAACTTGTAAAAACGCTGGCATTTTCGCCATTGCACTGGTGTGCAACCTCAGGGTTTAGGCCTCAGGATTGAAGGGAATCCTTGAGGATCGCCGCAAAACGCGGATCGAATGCACGGCTGATCGGTCCGGCGGCAGCGCCAAGCGCCACCGACCAGGGATCGGCCATGCCGGGCTGCAGGCGCGGCAGCGTCCGGCCACGACGTTCGGCGATCGAGGGCAGCAACGGCCCGATTGCCGCAATCAACTTGTTCACCAGCGCTTCCGGCGCGCTGCCGCAGAGGATCACCGTCTGTGGATCGAACAGTGTCTCGATGAGATGGATGCTCCAGCGCAGGTCCACTGCCGCTGCTTCGACCCAGGCGTGGATGCTTTGATCGCCTCTCAAGGCAAGATCGTTGATATGTGCGTGCAGATGAGGATCGGCGGGATCGACCGATAGATGCTGATAAAGCGAGGCGAGCGAAGCTCGATGTTCGAGCGGCGTCGATTTGCCGTCGGCAAATAACAGCGCCATGCCGATCTCGCCGGCATTACCGTTGGTGCCGCGGTAAAGCTCGCCGTTCAGAATGAGGCCGGCGCCAATGCCATAACCGACGAAGAGGCAGACGGCATGATCGAGGCCATGGGCGGCTCCCACCATGCGCTCGGCGGTCGCCGCCGCCGCCGCATCGTTCTGCAGGCCGACATCGAGCCCGGTGCCGGCGGTCAGCGTTTCCAACAACGGAAATTTCTGCCAGGCCTCCATCATCCACGGATCGTCGCCGCTGCCGGCGACCCCGAAGGGCCCTGGCATGGCGGCGCCGAGACCGACAAGCCGTTTTTCCGACTGCTGGACGATCCCTGCAAGCTTTGACCGCACACCGGCAACGAGATCGAGGACGACCTTCGTCCCGTTCGACGGACCGCCTGGTGGGAGGCCTGCCTCATCACGCACGAGAACGCTACCGACGAGATTGACGGCGACCGCTCGCGTCACATGTCGGTCGATCTGCAAGCCGATCGCAAAGGCGCCTTCGGGCACCAGGCCGTAGGGTGTCGACGGCTGGCCCCTGCCCCTCCTCACCGCCTCCTGCGAACTGACGAGACCGTCGCGCTCGAGCTCTTCGATGATATTGGACACCGTCTGTTTGGTCAGCCGCGTCGCCCGTGCCAGATCGGCGCGTGAAAGCGCACCGTTGATCCTCAGGGCATCGATCATCACACGCCGGTTATGCGCGCTAGTGCCTTCGTGATTGGTGCCGCTTTTGGCCCGGATCGGGCGGCTGTCATTCATGTGCAATTCCCTCTTGACTCCAATAGAATGTTGAAGAAGTAATAAGTCAAGACACTTGACTTAATGAGGAACCGGAGAGTTCCAGGGAACGCAGGAGCCCGCAAGGCGCTCCGACGACGCTCCGAGACGACGAACCGGCACGTTTTCGCGCGTGCCTTCTCGAACACCGATGGCGGAGGACCGCCCTCGGCAATGCGTAAATGTCAAAAACTGGAGGCTGCAATGCTGAAATCCTTTAACAAGACGCTTCTGGGTGCGGCCTTGATCGGCGCATCCCTTGCGCCGCACGCTTTCGCCGAAACGACGCTGAACGCGCTTTTCATGGCGCAGGCCGCCTATAGCGAGGCCGACGTGCGCGCCATGACCGACGCCTTCGCCAAGGCGAACCCCGACATCAAGGTCAATCTCGAATTCGTCCCCTATGAAGGCCTGCACGACAAGACGGTGCTGGCGCAAGGTTCCGGCGGCGGCTACGACGTCGTCCTCTTCGACGTCATCTGGCCGGCCGAATACGCCACCAACAAGGTGCTGGTCGATGTCTCCTCTCGCGTCACCGACGACATGAAGAAGGGCGTGCTGCCGGGTGCCTGGACCACCGTGCAATATGACGGCAAATATTACGGCATGCCGTGGATCCTCGACACCAAATATCTGTTCTACAACAAGGAAATCCTCGAAAAGGCCGGCATCAAGGCTCCGCCCAAGACCTGGGACGAACTGACCGAACAGGCAAAGACGATCAAGGACAAGGGCTTGCTTGCCACGCCGATCGCCTGGAGCTGGTCACAGGCCGAAGCCGCGATCTGCGACTACACCACGCTCGTCAGCGCCTATGGCGGCGATTTCCTGAAGGATGGCAAGCCGGCCTTCCAGACCGGCGGCGGCCTCGATGCCCTGAAGTACATGGTCTCCAGCTATTCCTCCGGCCTGACCAATCCGAATTCCAAGGAATTCCTGGAAGAGGACGTCCGCAAGGTCTTCGAAAACGGCGATGCCGCCTTCGCGCTGAACTGGACCTACATGTACAACATGGCCAACGATCCGAAAGACAGCAAGGTCGCGGGCAAGGTCGGCGTCGTGCCGGCGCCGGGTGTTGCCGGTAAGAGTGAGGCTTCGGCCGTCAACGGTTCGATGGGCCTCGGCATCACCTCGGCCAGCAAGCATCCTGATGAGGCCTGGAAATACATCACCTTCATGACCTCGCAGGCGACGCAGAATGCCTATGCCAAGCTCAGCCTGCCGATCTGGGCGTCCTCCTATGAGGACCCAGCCGTCACCAAGGGCCAGGAAGAGCTGATCTCCGCCGCCAAGATCGGCCTGGCCGCGATGTATCCGCGTCCGACGACGCCGAAATATCAGGAGCTCTCGACCGCGCTGCAGCAGGCGATCCAGGAATCGCTGCTCGGCCAGTCCTCTCCCGAGGACGCGCTGAAGTCGGCCGCAGACAATAGCGGCCTCTGATTGAGCCATGAAAACCCGGGCGGCGCCTGCCGTCGCCCGGTCTCCAAAACCTGTAATGAAGAAGGGTCGCCTTGATGTCGGGCACTTGGCTGACAACCCGCGCGTGGCTTTTGATGCTGCCGCTTCTCGTGGTCATGATATCAGTCATCGGCTGGCCTCTGATCGATACCGTCGGCCTCTCCTTCACCGATGCCAAGCTCGTCGGCACGGAAGGAAACTTCGTCGGCATCGACAATTACGCGAAGATGATCTCAGGCTCGAATTTCCAGCGCACGCTGATTACCACTGCATGGTTCGCGATCGTCTCGGTCGCCGCCGAAATGGTGATCGGCGTGCTTGCCGCCCTGCTGCTGAACCAGCAGTTTCACGGCCGCACTGCGCTTCGCGCCCTGATGATCCTGCCCTGGGCGCTGCCGACCGTCGTCAACGCCACGCTCTGGCGGCTGATTTACAATCCGGAATACGGCGCACTGAACGCCGCGCTGACCCAACTCGGCCTGTTGGAGGCCTACCGCTCCTGGCTCGGCGAACCGGGCACCGCGCTGGCGGCCCTCATCGTCGCCGACTGCTGGAAGAATTTCCCCCTGGTGGCGCTGATTGCGCTCGCAGCACTCCAGGCCGTGCCGCGCGACATCACCGCCGCCTCGCTGGTCGACGGCGCCGGCGCTTTCGCCCGCTTCCGCTTCGTCATTCTGCCCTATCTCGCCGGTCCGCTGATGGTGGCGCTGGTGCTGCGCACGATCGAGGCCTTCAAGGTGTTCGACATCATCTGGGTCATGACCCGCGGCGGCCCGGCCAACAGCACGCGCACACTGTCGATCCTGGTCTATCAGGAAGCTTTCTCCTTCCAGCGGGCAGGCTCCGGCGCCTCGCTGGCATTGATCGTCACGCTGCTGGTAACGCTGCTTGCTGCCGGCTACGCCGCTCTGGTGCGCAAGACGGCGGGGAGTGCGGCCTGATGGAACGCCAGAGCCCGCTCTTTTCCGCCTTCATCCACCTCTGCGCATTGCTGCTTGCCGCCGTCATCCTGGCGCCGATCCTGTGGTTGTTCATCATGAGCATCTCGCCGGCCGCCGACCTTGCGGCAAAGCCGCTGCGCTGGTGGCCGCAGACGGCGGATTTCTCTCGCTACGGCGTGCTGCTCTCGACGCTCGAAAACAGCGCCGGCGACGCCTTCACCTCGTCGCTGCGAAACAGCATCGAAGTGGCGGGCATGGCGACGATCGCCGCCATTGCACTCGCCATTCCGGCCGGCTGGGCTGTGTCGCGCACGCCTTCGGTCGGCTGGTCGCTGTCGATGGTGATCGCCACCTACATGCTGCCGCCGGTGGCGCTTGCCGTGCCGCTCTATATGGGCCTCTCCTATCTAGGATTGCTGAACAACGTCTTCGGCCTCGCCCTCGTCTATCTCACCATCCTTGCGCCTTTCACCACCTGGCTGATGAAATCGGGTTTCGATTCCATCCCGCGCGAGATCGAATCCGCCGCGATGATCGACGGTGCCGGCCTGTTCCAGACGCTGCGGATCATCACGCTGCCGCTGGCAGCCCCCGTGGTCGCGACGTCAAGCCTCTTTGCCTTCCTGCTTGCCTGGGATGAATTCTTCTATGCGCTGCTCTTCACCTCGGACCAGCGCGCCAAGACGCTGACCGTCGCCATTGCCGATCTCGCCGGCGGCCGCGTTTCCGATTACGGACTGATTGCGACGGCAGGCGTGCTCGCCGCCCTGCCCCCGGTGCTGATCGGTCTTGTCATGCAACGCGCCCTGATTTCGGGGCTCACCAGCGGCGGCGTCAAGGGATGATCATGACAGCAGAAAGAACCCGGCCGGCCGGGCTTGCCGCGATCGATCGCGAAATGGCACGCCAGCATGCCGATGCGATCGCCTCCTATGAAGCGGCCCAGCCAATGGCGGCAAGGGCTGCCGCCTCGCTGAAAAAGACCGGCAAGCTGCTGCTCATCGGCATGGGCGGCTCGCATGCCGTCAACCGCGCCGTCGAGCCGCTCTACCGGGCCCTCGGCATCGATGCCGTCGCCCTGCCGCTGTCCGAGCAGCTTGGCCAGCCGCTGCCGATCGCCGGCAGAACGATCTTCGTCACCTCGCAATCCGGCGAAAGCGCCGAGGTCGTGCGCTGGTTCGACGAGACCGGCGGCACGGAAGAGACCTTCGGCCTGACGCTCGAAGGCGGCTCCTTCCTGGCAAGAACCGCCCCGTCGCTGGTCGGCGCCGGCGGCACCGAGCTAGCCTTCGCCGCGACCCGCAGCCTGACGGTGACCTTCGCCCTGCATCTGGCTATCCTCGCCGGCCTCGGCGAAAATCCCGACGCCGCACTTGCCGCCCTCAAGGCACCGGAAGACCGTGACATCACCGCCGCCCTCTCGGCACTCGAAAACGTCGCGACCGTCGTCACCTCAGGCCGCCGGCTGCAGGGTGTTGCCGAGGCGCTCGCGCTCGGATTGACCGAGCTGTCGCGCCGTCCCTGCTTCTCGCTTGAAGGCGGCCAGCTGCGCCACGGACCGATGGAGATGCTGGGATCGGAGATCGGCGTCGTGCTCTTCCGCGGCTTGGACGAGACGGCCGGCCTGGTAACGGCGATGGCGACATCCGCCGTCGAGACCGGCGCCCCGGTCATCCTGTTCGACGCCTCGCGCGAAGCGCCGGTCGCCGGCGCGGTGACGATCCGCTTTGCGCCTGCAACCGGTCTTGCCGCGATCTTCGCCATGCTGCCGGTCGCCCAGCGGCTGATGATCGCCTTTGCCGATGCCCGCGTGGTGAATGCCGGAACGCCGGTCCGCTCCACCAAGATCACCCGGAGCGAATGAATGCAGCCGCTTGCAGTCATCGGCAACGTCAACATCGACCTGATCCTTGGACCGGCCGCCCCCTGGCCGAAGGCAGGGACGGAAATCATCGTCGATCATGACGAGTTGCGGGTCGGCGGAGCCGCCGGCAACAGCGCGCTCGCCTGGCAGGCACTCGGCGTCGAATTCGAGATCGCCGCCAATATCGGCAGCGACCAGTTCGGCCGCTGGCTGAGCGAAGCCTTCGGCCACCGTTCCGACAAGTGGCCGGTACGTCCGGAGAAAACGACGCTCTCCGTCGGCATCACCCATCCGGACGGCGAGCGCACCTTCTTCACCACAAAAGGCCACCTGCCGCGCTTCAGCCTGGCAGATGTCTTCGCGGTCATCGAGGGTGCAAGGCTGCAGGGCGGCTACGCCCTTCTCTGCGGCTCGTTCCTGACCGACGACCTGACAGCAGATTATGGCGCCTTCTTCGACTGGGCCGACAGCCATGGCATCACCGTCGCGCTTGATACCGGCTGGCCGCTCGACGGCTGGACAGACGAGAATTGCGCGGCGACACGTGCCTGGCTCTCCCGCAGCGGTATCGCGCTGCTGAACGAGGTCGAATCGACGACGCTTGCCGGCATCGCCGATCCGATCGAGGCGGCCCGTCACATCAGGTCGCATATGCCGGAGGGTGCAATCATCGTCGTCAAGCGCGGCCCGGACGGCGCTCTCGCGATCGGGCCGGACGGCCTGTTGGTTTCGGTGGCGGCACCCGTTGTCGAGGTCGTCGATACGATCGGCGCCGGCGATGTCTTCAACGCCGCTTTCCTCGCCGCACTCGCAAGCGATGAGCCGCTGATGTCCTGCCTGGAGGCGGGAACCGCAGTCGCCTCGCGCGCCATCTCCACCCTTCCCCGCAACTACGGCGGCCCGTCATCTCCTGAGGAGCCTGTGCGATGAGCGCGCTCGAAATTCAGAACATCCGCAAGACCTATGGCGACGTCGAGACGCTGAAAGGCATCGACGTCTCATTGGAAAGCGGCGAGTTCCTGGTGCTGCTCGGTTCCTCCGGCTGCGGCAAGTCCACCCTGCTGAACATCATCGCCGGCCTTGCCGAGGCAACGAGCGGCGATGT
Organism: Rhizobium ruizarguesonis; assembly: GCF_012349115.1. GTDB lineage: Bacteria > Pseudomonadota > Alphaproteobacteria > Rhizobiales > Rhizobiaceae > Rhizobium > Rhizobium ruizarguesonis. The sequence continues at coordinate 65,848 of NZ_PQIG01000066.1, read as the reverse complement.
CAGGATCGGCGGCCGCTCGGTGCTTAGCGTGCATCCGAAGGACCGCGATATCGCCATGGTCTTTCAATCCTACGCGCTCTATCCCAATCTGACGGTGCACCGGAACATCGGCTTCGGCCTGGAAATGCGCAAGGTGCCGGCGCCGGAGCGCGACAGGGCCGTGCATGATGCCGCAAAGCTCCTGCAGATCGAAAGCCTCCTCGACCGCAAGCCGAGCCAGCTTTCCGGCGGCCAGCGCCAGCGCGTCGCGATCGGCCGTGCGCTGGTGCGCAAGCCGGAGGTATTCCTCTTCGACGAGCCGCTCTCCAACCTTGATGCCAAGCTGCGCATGGAGATGCGCACCGAGATCAAGCGGCTGCACCAGATGCTGAAGACGACAGTCGTCTATGTCACCCATGACCAGATCGAGGCGATGACGCTTGCAAGCCGCATCGCCGTCATGCGCGACGGCCGCATCGAGCAGCTGGGCCCGCCGGAGGAGATCTACAACCATCCGGCAACGCTCTATGTCGCGACCTTCGTCGGCGCGCCGCCGATGAACCTGCTGAAGGCGACGGCGCGCGACGGTCGCCTGGCGCTTTCAGGCTCGGATGCGATCCTGCCCCTGCCCGCCCGTTTCCGCGAAGCGGCCGGCAATGGCTGCGACCTTATCCTCGGCATCCGTCCCGAGGCGCTTCGCACGGACGGCGCCGGCCCGTCGATCGAGGCAACCCTTGAGGTCGCAGAGCTGACCGGCCCGGAACTCGTCGTCACCGCCCTTGCCGGAAATCAGCGCCTGATGGCCTGTCTGCCGCCACGCACGCCGATCCGCGACAACGAAAAGCTCACTCTCTTTTTCGACGAGGAGGCAATGCATCTCTTCGACCCGGAAACAGGTCTCAGCTGCGGCCGCTAGAGCATGTCGCGCAAAAGTGTGCAGCGGTTTTGCGACAACGACATGCGTAAAAACAAGGACCTAAAGCGCGAGGAGCGAATCTGAAAGATCGCGACGCGCTTTAGCGACCGAACGGTTATCCCGTCAGTTGTTCAATTCGCTGCGTCAGTCGGCTTCCGCTGGTAGACGTGAATATAGTCGACGAGCAGGATGGAAGGATTCGGCGTTTCATCGATCGGCCAACCCGAGCCGAGTGCCAGGTTCACCAGCGGATAGAACGGCATGTGGAACTCCTTCGGCGTATCGAAGCTCCAGATGAACTGACGGTCGAGGTAGAAGCTCGTCTTGTCAGCTTGGATATCGACGCCGTAGGTGTGGTATTCGCTGTTCAAAATTCCGTCCTGGACGGTTTGCCAATGGCCGCCGGTCGTGTTCTGGCCGCCCTGGCTCTGACGCCAGATATGAAAGCCCATGCTGAATTCGTAGGGCGCGCGTCCATAATATTCCAGGACGTCGATCTCGGCGGTGTATTTCGACCGGTCAAGCCCGATGAGCCAGAAGGCCGGCCAGACACCCTTGCCCGGCGGCAGCTTCATCCGTGCTTCGAAGTAACCAAATTGCTGCGAGAATCCTTCGCCTTTCGGGTTCACCGACGACAACAGGCCCGAGCGCCAGGTTCCATCGGCCTCCTTGCGCGCTTCGATCTTCAGAACTCCCTGATCGGTGGTAAACGGAAAGCCCGGCGCCGGATCTGTGAACCGGGCGTCACCGAAATCGCCGTTCCAGGGTGTATGCGCGATCCAGCGGGAGCTTCTCTCCCCCCAGGCCGAGACGTCCAGACTATCGAAGCTCTCCTCGAACGTTAGCTGGTACGCATTGATATTGAGTGGTTGCTGAGCCACGCTGGGCTGGCCGGGCAACGCCCCCAGACCGAGAACGATGAGCAAACCCAGAGCCTTAGAAGATATCCCGTAACGCATCCTGCTCCTCCGAAAACGCCAAACCAATCGTTGGACTACACTTGTCTCGATCAAAAGGTGAGAACCCCGTTTCGTCGCGGCATGAGCCTTTGGACGACGATGGTCTCGATGCCGTCGGGCCTTCCCAGAATCTGCCATAGCAGCAGCGCAAAGGCCCAGAAGATCGTGACTGCCGCTCCGCCGCAAAGCGCCAGGCTGACGACAAGGTTGAGGCCGACAGGCATGACGGCGAGCATCGGCGCCATCCACAGCAGGAAAGCGATCATCGGCAAGCTCGCGGCCAGAGGCCGTAAAAAGGCGTGCAACTGAGCGGCAAACGTCGCGCCGATCAGCCGCCGCGTGATGATGAGCGATGCGGCATAGGCGACAAGCACCGCCACGATCCGCGCGCCCAATGCTCCTCCCACCTGAAAATAGACAATGCCCAAGACGGTGACCGGAACCCTGACGGCAAACTCGGCAAACATCCGGAGAGCGAGATAACGGGTTTTGTTCAGGACCATGGCCAACGGCGGCATCATATTCGTCGGAAGACCGAGCAGACTGACGATGCACAGCCATTGCAGAATCGGCGCGGCGGATGCCCATTTCTCGCCAACGATGATCCGTACGGCCGGCTCGGCAAGAAGCGCGAGCGTGATGAGGATGGGCGCGGCCACGAAGGTGATCGCGTTCGTCGCCTTCAGATAGGCAGTGATCAGATTACGACGGTCATCGACGGTCGAGAATGCCGCCATCAGCGGGCGCAACAATGGCCCGACGAAGGTCTGGTATGGAATACCGGCAATATTGTCGGCGACGCTGAAGGCGCCGAACGTCGACAAGCCGGTAAAGCGTGGCAAAAGCAGCCGGTCCAGTTGCCAGTTGATCGAACTCAGCACCTGCGAGACGGTGTTCCAGCTGATCATGTCCTGAAAGTGCTTCCACTCGGAAAGGCTGAATCTCGGTCGCATCGGTGCAAAGACATAGGAGGTGATCGCCGCAGCGGTCGGGCCTGCAACCGCGCCGATCGCCAGTCCCCAATAGCTGCCGGTCGCGACCGCCACCCCGACACCGAACAGCAGTGTGGAACCCTTGGTGATGAGATCGAGTGCGAACTCGCGTTTGAAATCGAACCGCTGCATGAACAGAACCATGCGTGGGCTGATCACACTGCGCATCGCAGGCGCAATCGAGAGCACGGCGACAAGCGAGAAAAGCCGGGAATCGTCATAGATCAAAGCCATCGGCCAGGAAATGATCATCATCAGTATGCTGATGGCCACGCCTCGAAGCAGGCTGAGGGTAAGGGCCGTGGCAAACATATCGTCCGAAGGCGACGGCTGGCGCATCAGGGCCTGCGTCAGCGGCAGGTCCAGGATTGTCTCGACGATGACCAGAACCGAGGTCGCGATGGCGACAAGGCCGAAATCCGCTGGGCTCAAAAGCCGTGCGAGGATCAGGAGGCTGACGAAATCGAGCAGTCGCGCCAGGAATTTTCCGCCGATGGTCCAGATACTCGCCGTCGCCGTCTTCTGAGATACGCTTGACATGATCTATCTTCTATTCCTCGTCGACGGATTGAGACGGTTTCGGTCGCAGCGGCAAGACAGGCAGCTCCGCCCTTTCCCGTCAGCCCGGCCGTCTTCTGAAGACCTCGGCGGATCGGTCGCCATGGGTGGACAGTTGTTGTTCGATCAGGCTGGACAGACGGTCGCGGAACACGGCGGAAGAGAATTTCAGCGAGTGCGCGCGGATGGCATGCGGATCGATATCGTCCTCCACCTCTTCGAACGCCGCCATCGTTTCCAACAGAGCTTCCGTGGTCTGCTGCCCGAAGCGAAAACCGACCTGCGGCGAGGAAACGGTTTCTCTGGCGCCGCCGGCGTCGAAAGCCAGGACCGGCCGCCCCGATGCCATGGCTTCCACCGGAAGGATGCCGAAATCCTCCGTGCCCGGAAACAACAGGGCGCGGCATCGCGACAGGTGGTCGCGCAGAACGTTGAAGGGCTGATGGCCGAGGAACTCAACGGTCGGTCCGGCGATCGACTTCAGATAAGCCAATTGTTCTCCCTCGCCGATCACGACCAGCTTCCGCCCGGCCTCGGTGCAGGCGCGAACGGCAATATCCGGCCGCTTGTAAGTGGTCAGCTGCCCCGCATAGAGATAGAATTCACCTTTTCCTTTCCCGACCGCAAAATCGTCCGTCGCAACGGGCGGATGGATGACGATGGATTCCCGGTCGTAGAAACGGCGGATGCGGCTTGCGACATAATCGGAATTGGCGACGAACACATCGACTCGCGAGGACGTCGTCACGTCCCAGGCGCGCAACATGGGCGCGGTGATCGACATCAAGGCGCGCCCAACCCAGGGCAGGCCATGACGGTAGACATGGAACTGATCCCAGATGTAGCGCATCGGCGAGTGGCAGTAACAGACATGCAGCGCGTCGGCGCGCGTGATGATGCCCTTGGCGGGTCCGGATTCACTCGACAGCACGAGATCGTAGTCCTGCAGATCGAACTGCTCGAGCGCGAAGGGCATCAGCGGCAGCATCTTGGTATAATGCCGTTGCGCGCCGGGGATCTTCTGCAGGAAGGACGTGCGGATGTTCCGCGTCTTCAGAAAATCGCTGATGCGATCCCGGTTGCAGACGAGGGTGAAGATGTCGGCCTGCGGAAACATGCGGCACAGCTCTTCGACGACTTTCTCGCCGCCGCGCATCGAAACGAGCCAATAATGCACGATGGCGACACGAAGCTGCTTTGTGTCGCTCGCGCCTCCGGCTTCGGCGACACGTCTTTTCGCCATGACAGGCGCATCGCCGAGAAATGCCCTCGCGTCGGGAAGAGAGGTTGTTGCTTTAAGAGTCAACTCAATACTCCTTGTATCACCACACCGTCTGTCAGCTCGGGAACCGCATTCGTCGAAATCAGGCTCTGGTATTCGGCAAGAAGCGCGTCGCGCCATTCCTCGTGTGTCGAGGCGAGATCCGGCGACAGCCGGAAAGCCCGCTCGCTCATGGCGCGGACCTCATCTCTCGGCATTTGGCTGAATCTCGTCAAAGTATCGGCAAAGGCGCTTTCGTCAGCCGTATCGCAGGCAAGCGCCATGCCGGCTCTTTGCATTTCCTCGGCGAGAAAGGCGCTGCGCGACATGATGACCGGCAGACCGCTCCTGGCCGCTTCGATAGCGACGAGACCGAACGGCTCGGGATAGCGCGACGGCATCAACAGTGCGCGCGCCTTGCGGATGATCGGGCCGATCTCCGCATGCGACTGCCAGCCGACGGCCCTGACGTCATCTCCCGAAGCTGCGACCAGCGGCATCAGCGGCCCGTCCCCGATCACGCAGAGCCGGACGCCGGCTTTGCGCGTGGCGGCCACGGCGTCTTCTATGCCCTTCTCCTCATCCAGCCTCCCGATGAAGACGAACTCGTCGTTGGCCTCCGCCTCGATGCGTTTGATGGATAGCGGAGCGACGGGATTGCGGATCGTCGTCAGGCGTTCGGGCCGATATCCGGCGCCGACGAGAAAGCCAGCCATCTTCTCGTGCAGCAGGATGATCCGGCCGAAATCGGCCTGATCCTTCAGCAGCCGCAGGATATTGGAGCCGCGGGCGACCCGCCACAATTTGTGCGAATAACTTCTCTTGTCGCAAGCCGTCGCAATGCAGCTTCCGCCGAGCGGGCGCCGAAGGCAGATCTCCTGCGCCTGATAGTCGAAGAAGGCGCCGTTGGGGCAGGCGGTAAAGAAATCATGCGCGTGAACCACGCATCGTCCGGCGACCGGCGCCAGTGCTCTGAAAATCGCCGGAGACAGGATCTGGTGCCAGCCATGGACATGGTAGACGGTATTGCCGGTGTCGTTTGCGGCAATCCAGTTCGCGACCATACGGACGGCGGCGCCATTGTGAATGCCGGTCACGAAAGCCTTCGCACGCTCGGCGCTGAGCAGGTCGCGGCTGTTCAGACCGACCATCGAAACCCCGAGCGCGACAAGCTCCACGTTGGCGGCGTCATCCCCGCAAATATAGGTCACGGGGATGTCGAGCCCCCGAAAAAGCTTGGCGGACAGCACCGCCAGCGCCGTCGCGCCGCCTCTGGCCACCGAGTAGTCGTCGATGATGACCACGCGATCGATCTTTGTCGTGCCTGGGCCGGGAAAGCGGCCGACGCTTGCTGCGGATCGGAGAGCCTCGGGAAGCGATGGGCGCATCACTTCACCGAAACCGCGCCATTGGCACAGGCCTCCAGCGCCTTGCGGTTGAGAATGCGGATCTTGCCCTGCCCCCCGTCGATGATCTTGCTTTCCCGCAGGCGCCGCAGGCATTGATTAACCTTCTCACGGGACGCCGGCAGCGTCGCGGCCAGATCATTTTGCGAGATGATTAGTTCGTCGCCGCTATTTGCCGCATCTTTTCCATAAACAGCGGAGAGCCGCAGCAGCGTGCTGGCCAGCCTCGACTGCAGGCTCGACGCCGCATTGGCAATGATCCGGAGTTCAAGCTCTGAAATACGCGCCAGCGCCCTGGAGAAAACCTTTTCGCGAAAGCAGGGGTCGCTGGCGTACATGTCGCGCAGCAGCCGGCCTTCGAAGAAATGCAGTTCGCAGTTGGAACCGGCGCGGTATTCGAGACTCAACGTCTGCCTGCGCAGAACCTCGAGCTCGCCGATGAGGCCGGATTTCGGAATGATCTCGACGATGAATTCCCTGCCGTCGGGCAGCATCGTGCTGGCGCTGACCACCCCCGAATGGACGCGCGCGAAGGTATCGACGAGGACGCCGGCCCCGGCGATGACTTCGCCGCGCCGGAATCGCCGGACGCTCGACCGGCAGGAAAGAAATTCGTCGTCGATGACGATGCGGCTGTTGAGATGAATGCTGCCGTTAGCCGATATCGCCGGCTTGCCGATGCCGGCCCTGCGATCTGATGTGTGTGTCGCCCCATCCATGCGCATAACTCCGAGTACTCGAATAACCATAGAAAATGCTGCACTGCATCATTTATATTGTCTTAATATGAGAGTCAAACAACATCACCGAAATTTGACGTAAAGATAAAGCATCTATTTAGATTCAAAACAAAATATACATCATGAACTGAATTCAAAATCTCAATGAAGCCAAAAAACCGCCTTGTGATCGAATATGACTGCCTATTAAAACGGCTTACTGAATTAAAAAAAGCAATAATCGAAATGATGATATCAAAACTGATAAATAAGTATCAGCAGATAATCGCTCCGAATTAGGTTAGATTGTCGTTTGAAATGAAAAGAAGGCCATCAAGATGTAATCCAAATTCTCTATTGCCCGTTAGTAGCATAAAGAATTTATTAAGGATTATGACCTTGGTAACAGACAACCAGAGTGCGGCGCAGCAAACTTTGAACGGTTCTTAATCGGAATATTTTGGAGACCACCGATGACATGGGAAGCACATAGTTTCGAGGCCTGGTCGCGTGTCGGACGGTCCGCGAAAGGCGGCGATCTCCATTCGTCCCGGCCTCGTGCGGCAGGCAGATCGTCGAAGCGCGCGATAGACCTTCTCATCGCAATCACGGCGCTGATCCTGCTTTCCCCGCTTCTGTTGATCGTCGCAATAATCGTGAAGATGAGCGACCGCGGCCCGGTCTTCTATTCCCATACGCGTATCGGCGTCGGTGGAGCGCCGTTCGGGTGCCTCAAGTTTCGCACGATGAAGACCGATGCGAGTGCTCAGCTTGCCGAATTGCTGCAAAACAACCCGGCTGCGCGAAGCGAATGGGAAGAGACACGCAAGCTGAAGGACGATCCGAGGGTCACAGCCGTCGGCGAGATCCTGAGGCGGTCCAGCATCGACGAGCTCCCCCAGCTGATCAACATCGTGCGTGGCGACATGAGTCTTGTCGGCCCCCGGCCGATCACGGCCGAGGAATTGCCGCGCTACGGCGAGCATATTTGGGCCTACATGGCCGTCCGTCCGGGCCTGACCGGTCACTGGCAGACCAGCGGGCGCAACGATGTCAGTTATGAGTACCGGGTTTCCCTCGACGTTCACTATCTCGACAATTGGTCGCTCGGCCGGGACTTCGTCATCATTGCCAAGACCATTCCCGCTCTGTTTTCGCAGCGCGGCTCGTACTGAGCATTCAAGGGGAAGCTGCCGACCATGCTTGAAATCGGAAGACACGCTGCCCCCGTCCCCTCCAAGCTGCCACTCCCTGGTTACTCCGTGATCTCGCCATTTTGGATTAGGACGACATGACCTCAAGCACGATCTTCAGCGGTGTTTCTCCGATATCTCTGCCTGCCGCAGCCACTGGCGGAAATTCGCCGCTGACCTTGCGAGATATGCTCTTCTTTCTCAGGATGCGCTGGCGGTGGATTGTGGCGACGACGTTCGTTTTCCTCGCAATGGCAGGGATCTATGTGCTGACCGCCGAGCCGACTTTCGTTGCCAGCACGCAACTTGTGATCTTCCCGCAGGTGAGCGGCACCGAAGCACAAAGGTCTTTCGCCGAAGACGCATTCATAGAGGGACAGCTGGAGATCGCCAGATCCAGCGATGTCATCGGCGAAACGGTAAGGGCACTTGGTCTCGATACCGATCCTGACTTTGTCGATCAGGCGCCTTCGCTGCAAGATAGGGCAAAGAACTGGTTGATGGGGATTTCTTCTGAATCGGATACGGAATCGCAGGAAGCAGTAGGCACAGGGCCGCGCCAAGCACAGCCGCAGGCCGAGGACGAGCGGATCCAGGATCGGGCGATCGCTACGCTGCTGAGCATGATAGGAATACGCCGGGTCGGGAGTTCGACGATCATCGAGATCTCGGCTGCTGCGTCGACCCCTCAGAGGGCCGTCGACATCGCCGATATGCTCGCCAGGCAATATATCCAGAAGAATATCGCGATGAAGGCCAGTGCTTCCCGGCAATACAGCGAATGGCTGGCAAGATTCGTAAGCGAGCAGCAGCGTGGACTGGCCGAAGCTGCCAGCGCCCTGGCCAGCTTCACGAGCAACCCGCGCGATCAGTTCAAGCTAGCGGAGCTGCAGAGTGCAACGGACGCCCGCCGCACCCTCTACGAAAACACCTTGAACCAGTTGACGGAAGCCCGGCAGCGCATCACCTACCCGGTGTCCGATGCCACGATCGTCTCGCAGGCCACACTGCCTCTTTCGAAGGCTAGACCACGCAGCGCGCTCATCATCGCCTTTGCGTCGGCGGTTGGTCTTGGCGTCGGCCTGGCACTCGCCATGATCAGGCACGCCGGCGATCGCCGGATCATCCGCCCTCATCAGATCGCGGAAGCCGGTGGACTGCCCTTTGTCACTTTGCTGGCGACATCGAGGCGGATCCGCAATGGTCATCCTGCACGTTTCCTCGCCGCCGGTACTGGCAGCAGCAGCACAGCCGCCTATCCTGTCATACCAGGCATGGCGGAACTGAGCGCGACGGTCGTCGGTCTTCGGCGCAAACGCCGGGTCGTCATTGGAATCGTCGCCGTCAATCCCGGCGGCGGGGCGTCGACCATAGCATGCGAACTTGCGGCGCTGTCCTCGATATCAGGCGCTCACACGCTGCTGATCGATGCAGCCGCACAGAAATCGTCGCTCAGCAAATCGATTGCCCCCCATAGTTCCACAGGCCTCGTCGAAGTTCTCGAAAATGGCGAACTGATCCAGACGGCGGCATTGGCCCTCACCCCGACGCTGAAATTCCTTCCCCTCGGCAAGGTCGAAGCGGTGACGCCAGCCATACGCCTCAGTTCCCGCCGCACGCAGTTGAGTTTCGCCGACCTGAAAAAGGAGTTCGACGCCATATTCGTCGACATTTCCGCATTCTCCGCGTCGCCGGATGCCAATGCGATCGCGCCGGAACTGGACGGTGTCCTCGTGGTCACGTCGCACGGGCGCACCTCGATCGACGACACCATGCGCGTCATCGACACCCTGCGGAATGTCGGCGCGGAGATCCTCGGCGCGATCATCAATCATGCACCGAAAAGAATAGAGTCATGACCTCACCTTCGGCAGAAGCAACCAGGCAGGACAGCGCGATCGGACCGGCGCCTGTTCCTTGCGGCGCTGAAGCCATGGCGGGGTACGCGAGCCGCCCATTGCGAATGGCCGTGGGGATCGCTTCGGCCGGCCGCCCCTCGATACTGCGGGAGACGGTGGATTATCTCACGGCCCTGCAGGATCAGGCCAAGCGGCTGATCGTCTGCGTGCCCGTGATCGACGACGCAGCCGGGCTCGCCGACCGCCGCGACGTGGAAGTCATCGTCGGCAGCTGCGGCCTGACCTCTCAGCGCAACAGGATCATCCAGGCGGCCGCCGCCGATACGGATGTTCTGATCTTCCTGGATGACGACTTCATTCCCGCCGCGACCTTCCTGTCGCGGATGGCGGCTGTCTTTGCGGCAAACCCCGACGTGGCGATCGCCACCGGTGAAGTTCTGGCCGATGGCATCCTCGACGGCGGCCTCAGCATGTCAAACGCCCTGCAGGTTCTTGAAACTGCGGCCGAAGGAGCCGAGCAGGTGACGGATGTCTATAACGCCTACGGATGCAACATGGCGGTTCGCCTTTCACCCATTCTCGAGCACGCGCTGGCCTTTGATGAACAATTGCCGCTCTACGGCTGGCTCGAGGATGTCGATTTCAGCCGGTCCATCGCCCGCTATGGCAGGTCGGTACGTGTCGAAGGTGCCCGCGGGGTGCATCTCGGCGTCAGGTCCGGGCGCCAACCCGGCCGAAGACTCGGCTATTCGCAGGTTGCCAATCCTGTCTACCTGATCCGGAAGGGCACGATGTCGAAGGGCCGTGCCGTTGCACAGATCGGCCGTAACATCCTGGCGAATACGCGCGGCCTATTGTTCAATGATCGCTTGATCGACCGTTGGGGACGTTTGAACGGCAATTTGCTGGCCCTGTCCGATCTTCTTGTCGGTCGCGCCTCTCCGTCCCGCATTCTCGAATTCGGCAATCCCTCGCCGCGCGAGATGCCTTCGCCGCCGATCGCAACGAAACGGAGATAGCAGACATGCAGCGCACATCCTTGTCCGATCGCCTCATCTACGCCGCCCTTGCCTTGCTGGTATCTTCCTGCCTGACCGGCTGGAGCGTCGCTCATGCGGAAAACTATACCCTCGTGCCGGAAGATCAGGTGCGACTGCGTGTCGTCGAATGGCGATCTTCGGATGCCCGGTATGCCAGCTGGGAGGCACTCGGCGGGACATATACAGTCGATGATACCGGCAATCTGGCGATCCCGATCGCTGGCCAGGTGCAGGCGATCGGCAAGACGACGGAACAGGTTTCCGATGCGATCGCCACTGCGCTCTCCGAAAAGGCCGAACTGCCGGGAAAACCGTTCATCGCGGTGGAGATCGCTCAACATGCACCGATCTTCGTAACCGGAACCGTGCAGACCCCTGGGCGCTATGCTTTTGAGGCCGATATGACGGTCATGAAGGCTGTCAGCATCGCTGGCGGCTTCCTTCGGGAGCGCGAGGAAAATACCGTCTTCGAGCGCGACCGGATCCAGGCCGCCGGCGCCTATCGAACCGCCATTCTCAACCGGCGCGATCTTCTGATGCGCCAGGCGCGGTTGCGCGCCGAGATTGCCGGCGAACAGAGTTTCGAGATCCCTGCCGAGCTCGCCGGAACGCCCGATGTCGACAAGCTGAAGGCGCAGGAATTGAACCTGATGCGGCTGCGACGTGTCGATATCGAAAGCCAGATCGAAGCGGCAAGCGACCTCAGCCGTCTCTACGGCCAGCAGGTCCAGTCTCTCGAGGCCAAGATCAATTCGCAAAAACGGCAGATCGACCTGGCGCAGAAGGAACTGGACAATGTCAACAGCCTGGTGAGCAAGGGCCTGGTCAGCAATTCCCGTCAGGTCTCGGTCGACCGCGGGGTCGCGGATGCGCAAGGTACCCTGATCGATCTCGAAGTCGCCCTGACCACGGCTCGCCAAGGGCTCAGCGAAGCCGACCGTTCGAAGATCAATATCGTCAACCGGCAGAACAGCGAAAACCAGGAACTGCTGAACCAGGTCAATCTGGCGATCGGCAGGGCGGCGATCGATATCCAGGTGGCCCAGCTTCTGGGCGAGCAGGCTGGCTACAGCGCCCAGCTCGCCCAGATGAATACGGAAACGCCGGGTCTTGGCAGAGCGCAGAAGAACTACAGGATCGTGCGTCGCAACGAAGACGGCACTTATCGCAACATCGAGGCGGACGAGACGACCACCTTGCGGCCGCATGATGTCGTCGAAATCGGCATCGACACCGACCTTCAGACGCCGTCGCCTCCGCTGCAGCTGCAGTCCGCACCGCAGCAGCAAAGCTCGACCGTCCCGCTGTCGAATGTGGCAGGCGATAATCAAGCGGCTGCCGGCTGGATATCCCAGACGGGATCGAATTAGGGGGCGGTTGTGAGCATCGACGACAGCTGGCGGCTTCCGCCTCAAGCATCGCGCCGAAAGGCGGATGCCGGTCTTCGGCAAAACCGATGCCTCCGCCGCTCGCCGTCCGGATCGGGATCTGAAGCATGTCGATAGAACCGATCGGTTTCATCGTTCTGCTGCTCGGCCTGCTCGGCATGGTCAACGGCGCGCGTTTTGCGGTCGCGACCCTTTGCCTGTCGACGCTGCTGGGGGCCGCAGCGGCTCTCCAATTGCCCGCGCTCGGCGGCAGCAGCATCCAGCCGAGCCATCTTCTGGTGCTTTTTCTCGTGGCCGCCGCCCTGCTGCGCCCGGCTCAAACACAGGCCATGCTGACCAGCCTCGCCTATCCGGGTCCCGGTTTCTGGTTTGCCGCCTACATCCTGTTTTCTGTGGCATCGTCTTTCTTTTTGCCCCGCATTTTTGCAGGCGCGACCCTGGTCTACTCCTCTGCACGAGACGCCACGGGCATGATGTCGACGGTGGCCGCTCCCTTGTCGCCGGGTTCGTCTAATCTCAGCCAGTCCGTCTATCTGCTCGGCGACCTCGCCTGCTTTGCCGTCATCTCGGGGCTTGCCAGGCTCGGCTATGCCCGTTTTATCGCACTGCAGTTGATCGTCGCCTCGATCGCATGTTTTGCCCTGGCGTTGATCGATATCGGAACGTTCCTGACTGACCAGTCCTACCTGCTCGATGTCATCAGAAATGCGAATTATACGATGCATACGGCCGAGACGATCAGTGGCTTCAAACGCATCGTCGGTTCGTTCCCCGAAGCAAGCACTTATGGCGCGGTCGCATTGGCCTATTTTTCCTTCACGCTCATGCTTTGGCTGGAGCGCGTCAAAAGCCGCATGGCGGGACTTGCAACGCTTTTCATCGGCCCGACGATCGTCCTTTGCACATCGACAACCGCCTATATCGCCGGCATCTTCATTGTCTGCATGTTCGTGCTGTATTGCTTGAAACGACTGATCGGCGGCCCGGCCACGACCCCGCACGTGACACTCCTGGTGATCACGCTGTTCTTGATTCCCTGCGCCATCGTCGCGCTCAGCCTTGTCCCCGATGCGTGGGATTCCATCGCCGGCCTGGTGAACACCACCTTGTCGGACAAGCTTCAATCGCAATCCGGCGAAGAGCGCACTGCCTGGAACACGCTGGCACTGATTGCATTCGTCGATACTGCGACCTTCGGCGCCGGGCTCGGCACGGTTCGAGCCTCGAGTTTCATCGCTGCATTGCTCTCCAATGTCGGATTGACCGGCACTCTTCTCTTCGCCGCCTTCCTGTACAGCCTTGTGAGAGCCTCCGGCCGGCATAGGTCAGGCGATCGGGAGATGCACGCGATCGGAAACGCGGCGGTGATGGCATCCATCGCCCAGGTCGCCTCGGCGGCGATATCGGGAAGCGGCACCGATCTCGGTTTGCTGTTCAGCACCACGGCCGGCCTGGCGGCCGGCTGCCTGGCGGCAACCAATACCTCGCCATGCCGCGCGACCCGATCGCTTGCCAACCGGACTCCACTGGAGACATCGACATCTCTGATGAGAGCGCCGATGTTCTCAACACGATGACGCCCGCTGTGGAGCTCCGCCATGGCGTAGCATGGCAATCTCATCAAGCCGTTGGCGCGCCGGCACGGGGCCGAAGCCGGCCGGCCACACCGCATCTTTCAAGAATCGCCTGTAAAAACAACCTGGCCAACGAACGCCGTCCCGCAAGGCCATCCGCAGAGGGCTATGCGGCGGATTCTATGTCGATATTAGCCTTGCGGGCGCTCACGGGTGGTCGCGACACTATCTGCAGCGGAATTGTTTTCCCGCAGCCTGGCACTGCGTCGCAAAAACCCCGAGAGGAACACGCCCGCCAGATAGCCGATTTCCATAAGCGAGAGAATGGCGACACCAAAGAGGATTGCCGCAATCACCGAAGACCCGTCGGCGAAAGCCACACTGCCGAAGCCGATTGCCACGAGAAATGCAAAAATTGCGAAAGCCCAGGCGCGGATGGAAGCCCCGGCAGCGATCGAAATGACGGCTACCACAAGTATGGTGATCAACATGACAATCCCCCTCCCCTCCGCATTCCACCAAACGTCCCGGCACCAATCGTCGTACCGCGAAACGATATGTCGAAACACAGCCTTATGACAGACAAGGCATTCTTCACAATGAATACCTCAACAATGAAACACACAAAAGCCGCCGTCAGCGAGACACCGATTCAGCACCAGTTGGACTGGATGTCGGCAATATATACTGAACAGGGCCTTCATATGACAGAGCTGTCGGCTCAATTCACAACTGTTCCCTCGCCTCGCAAAGACAATGCCGATTCAATCGTATTGCGCACAATCGGAAGGGTGATGACATGAACAATCAGTGCGTCGTCTACGTCACGGATGTCGAGTATTCATTTCCGACCATTCTCTCGGCGCTTCAGGCTCGCAAATTCGCAAGCCCCGCGACCGATGTCTGCGTCCTCATGTCGGAACATCTCGACAATTTCGAGGAGCTGAAAGGCCTGCTCGCAACGAACGGGGTCATATTGATCGATGCGACTGAGGCGCTGCAGGACTCGCTCGGCAAGCTCGACAGTTCGCATTTCCAGGGGCGCATCAGCGTCAGCACGATGGCCAAGCTGGTCCTTTGCGAGATCCTGCCTGCCCATTATACCCAGATCATCTACCTCGATGGGGATACCCAGATCGTCAGCGATCTGGGTGCTTTCGAAAGTACAACTGTGCCCGAAGGCAGGTTTTTCGCGGCGCGCGATTACACGGCGATCCATGACTTCCTCGACACAGGAAAGGACAGCCACTATTTCAATGCAGGGGTCCTGAAATTCCATCGCCACGGCTGGATCGGACAGGAGGCGCTTGAGCTTTTTGCTAGAAATCCCGAGGCCTGCGAGGGCAAACATGATCAGGGCGCTTTGAATTATGTCTGCGGTTCATCGCTCATCCTCGTATCGAACCGGTGGAACTTCCCCAAACAGTTCCTTCATCTGGTGACCATGTCCTCCTTGTCGATCGTCCATTATATGGCGCATCCGAAGCCATGGCACGGAACCTTCTTTCCATGGACCGATAAAGAAAGCCAAGTGTACGTCGACCTGCGCAAAGCACATCCGATTTACAACTCGCTGTATCGCGGAATAAGCTTCGACCGTAAGATGCTGTATAAATATCGATCGATACGGGCGCGCATCGAACACGCGATTGAGAAAAACGAATCCAATCCTCGGGTTCAGAGCCTGCTGGTTGGCGATTATGCCGTATGATGATGTATTGCTGGTCCGACCTGAATGTTCGCGAAACTGAACTTAGCGTCGCCGGTCGAGCCGTGGATTTGCAGACGGAAGCGCAAGTATTCATCCATTCATTCCAGGAATGGATAATGTTCAGGACAGAATATGAGTTATAGGGCTTCCGCCGCCAGTATCTCGCATTATGTGAAAGCCCGCCTGCGCCGGTCGCTCAAGGCTCGGCAGGTTCGCTATGACCTGCTGCGCAGCGGGCTCAAGCAGGCGCGTCACGTCGTCATCTGCGTCATCCGCGACGAAGGGCACCGCCTGGCCTTCTTCCTGCAGTATTATCGTGATCTCGGCTTCGAGCACTTCATCTGCATCGACAACGGCTCGAACGACGGCACGGCCGAGTTGCTGTCCAGCTTCGACGACGTCTCCCTTCTTTCAGCTCATGGGTCCTACAAGGCGGCGAGATTCGGAAACGACTGGATCAACGAAGTCATCAACCGGCACTGCCGGGAGAAGTGGGTCCTGTACGTTGATGCAGATGAATTTCTGGTTTATCCCCATTGCGACACCCGGCCGATCGATCAATTGACCGCCTATATCGAATCCATGGGCGGCCACTCGCTCCGCTCGGTCATGATCGACATGTATAGCCCGCATCCCGTTCTCGAGAACATCTGCGAGCCCGGTCGCAACCCGCTCGAGGTCTGCAATCTCTTCGACCGATCCGGCTACGTCGCGCATTTCGACAAACGCGACCGAACAATATGGATCAAGGGTGGCGTTCGCGGGCGGGTCTACTTCCACGACCGGCTGTGGGACGGCCCCGCGCTCAACAAGATACCTCTCGTCTATGTGGCGGGTGAACGTCTGTTTCTCAAATCATCGCACCAGGTCTGGCCGCTCTCGCTGAATTTGGGCGACATGCGCGGAGCGCTCGGCGTATCCGGCGCCCTTCTGCATTTCAAGTTTCTGTCGACCTTCGTGCACAAGGTTGCCGATGCGGCACACCGGTCCCAACATACGGAAGAATACACCGTATACTCCTCAGGCAAGGACATGGATGACTTCGTCCATGACGATACGGGGACCTACCGAAGCTGGAAGGACCTGTCCGATCACGGGCTCATACAGGGTGAAGGCTGGAAATACTGGAGGAATGCTTCCGAGACCGAAGTCTAATGCAAGTCGCCCAAAAATGCGCAGCGGTTTTGGGACGACGCGCATGAAGACAAGAGCCAACACGTCAACCCGAGCTTTCAGCCTGCATCGTCTGACTATCAAATCCCCATCAAACACAAAACCCGCCGGCGGCGGGTTCTGTTGAGGCTTCTGCCGTTCCGTTTATTTTATCGAGGCGCCGCCTCAAACGAGAGACGTCACACCCTCGGCGTAAGCTTCTAGCGCCTTCCGGTTGAGAATGCGGATTTTGCCCTGTGTCCCGTCGACCACTTTGCTCTCGCGCAAACGCCGCAGGCACTGGTTGACCTTCTCACGCGACGCCGGCAGCGTTGCGGCTAGGTCATGTTGGGAGATGATCAGCTCATCGCCGCTATTCTCCGCATCCATTCTGTACAGGGCAGAAAGACGCAGCAGCGTCCGGGCCACTCTCTGCCTTAGACTCGATCCGGCATTGGCAATGATCCGCAGTTCGAGTTCGGAAACACGCGCCAGCGCCTTTGACAGGATCTTCACCTGAAATTGCGGATCGTTCGCACACAAGTCGCGCAGTAACCGACCGTCGAAGTAATGGAGTTCGCAGTCCGAGGAGGCCCGATATTCCAAACTGAGAGACTGCTTGCGCAGCACCTCCAATTCGCCGATCAAGCCACCTTTAGGAATGATTTCGACGATGAACTCTCGTCCATCGGCAAGCGGGGTGCTTGCACTCACCATTCCGCGCTGCACGCGGGCGAACATGTCGATGAGAACACCGGCGCTGGCAATAAGCTCACCGCGACGAAACTTTCGAACACTCGAGCGGCAAAACGGGAACTCGTGATCCAAATCCCCCCGGTCGCCGTAAACAATACCTACAGTCCCGAAAGTAATCGCTTCGCCAATTCGCGCCGCGCTTCCTCTAGTCCCGTCGTCTCTGATGCTAATCGCCCCATCCATAAGTGCAACTCCACGCAGACTAATTGACTTACTATCTCGAGAGACATTCGTAATAAGTTGAATTAGAAAGTCAAACAATAATAAAATAAAAATCTCGTGTTTAAACTATACATAATTATGACGACTCCTCACATTTATATATAATAAAATTCATATTGAATTCTATCACAAGAAAATCCTTGAAGCTGCGCGACGGTTTTTATACAATTTATGACAATTGCCTACCTGTAGAATAAGTTAACAACTATAAGAGTAATATAAGAATATAAAATAAATATGAATGGCGCCTCCGTTATATATTTCAATAACAAAGGTAATATTTTAAATAGTCAAAAGAATTTCTTCAGAGTATAAGGAATTTATTGAAGATTATGACCTCGGTCACAGACATCAAACTTGCATTAAAACAAGCTTTGGCTGTGATTTCTGGGGTTTGTCTAACGGAGACGCGGATGGCGGGAAAAAATCAGGGCGTCAACCCGACCAAACCTTGGCGGGATTTCGCCAGGGCTCGACAGGAAAGGCGTCCATTCAATTCGTCACAATCCCATAGGATCAGCAGAATTCTGAAGCGTGCATTTGACATCATCATTGCGGCAAGTGTCCTATTCCTTCTGTCGCCGCTCCTTCTGTCGGTGGCAGTCATCATAACGCTAAGTGATCGGGGGCCTGTATTCAATTCCCATCGTCGGCTCGGTCATAAGGGAAAAGAGTTTGGTTGCCTCGAGTTTCGTACGACAAGAGCCGACGCAACGGCCAAAGCACAGGTCACTGTCGTCGGCGATATTTTGAGACGATCGAGCCTCGCCAAGCTTCCGCAATTTATCAACCTGTTGCTGGGTCAAATGAGCCTCGTCGGGCCCCGCGCCATTAGCAAAGAAGAGCTGCCACATTACGGTGAACATGCTTACGCCTACATGGCCGTCCGTCCCGGCCTGACTGGCCATTGGCAGACCAGCGGGCGCAATGACGTCAGCTACCAGAATAGAGTTTCCCTCGACGTCGAGTATTTGTCCAAATGGACGCTGGCGTTGGATTTCGTGATCATGGCAAAGACGCTCTCCGCCCTGCTTTCCCGGCACGCCTTACTGCCCAGGGTGGATTCCTAAAGCGCGTCGCAATCTTTCAGCTTCGCGCCTCGCTTGGCCGAGCATCCGGCGGCCTCGGTCATGTCATTACCCATGAGGACGTTTGCCCGTGACATGGGAGCGCTCCGTGATGGAGTTCTTTTTCCGGCGCTTTTGAATATGCCACAAGGAGAAGGCAAATAGACCCACCAGATAGCATATCTCCATCAATACAAGCACTTCGACACAGGAAACGACCGCCTCCGTCAAGGAGGTACCTTTCAGCAGGATCACGCCGCCCAAGGCCGTGACCACCAGAAATGCAAAAATTGCAAAGGCCGAGGCGCGAATGGTCGCTCCGGCAGCGATGGAGACGGCAACCACGACGAGCGTGCTCTTCAGCATTATTCTGATCCTCTCTTCACACCTCCTTCAAGCCACCGCCAGCCCTCAATGACATGACAAAACCCAAAGTCGAAACGAAGTCCGATCAAAGTATTTTATCTATTACGGTTAAAATATTGCTAATATCCGCCCAGCAAGTCGATTGAACCACGTCGGATAATATTCGACTATTCACCCAGCAGGGCCGCTCTACCGATTAAACCCAAGAAATCCTTGGATATTGCAGTCAGAAAGATTTAGGCACCGGCGGCTTATACAGGAGCCGGCAATGCAGCTCCGGCGTTCTCTCGCCGAACTGAACGTTCACTTGTTGTGTTCCTGAAAAGATGAATTTGGCCATAGGCTTACGCTCGAGCGCATGTGCGCTGGCAACGATCGGGCTTACGCTCGTCCGGCAAGCGCGGCGGCATCAGGGTTGAGCAACAGCCTACGCAAAACTCGGCTCCTACGATGGACCCGGATTGTTCATCTGAGGTGATCGGCGCGCAACAACGAAACAGGGCCCGCCGCTATGACGAGCCCTGCTGATGTCCTTGCCGGTTGAACACCTGCGATGAATTGCCGGCATCGAGGCCGGTGTCGACAAGCCTATTTCGAGACCGCGCCGGCCAATTGCCGTTTTGCGACGCGTTGGAGACTGAGGTTTTCCAGCCAGGTGACTTGTTTCCTCAATTTCAACGCCGGCTTTTCGATGAATCTCCACGAGAAGGCGGCAAAGCAAGTGGCAATGATGCTGCAGACAATGCCGTTCAGCCACCAGTTATGCGCCCAAGGCCCGAGCGCTACGAACGCCTGCTGGATCGGATAGCCATAGAGGAAGACGCCGTAGGAGTAGTCGGCTCCACGCAGGACGCCAAGCTTGCGGGGCGAGGTGAGACCAAGGAAGACCGTGACATATCCCATGGCCGGAATGGCAACAAAGTCCCCAAAGGAGGTGAACCAATAGGCCCACAGTATGAATGCCACCGAGGCGAGGAAAATTCGGATATCCCAAAGAACCTTGTCCTTGTAGAGATAGAAGGTCACCCCCACAAGAAAAGCACAAATGAGCAGATTGCCCGACGCGGTCGTCGGCATATTCGCCCAATCACTTTCATGTTTCCAATATCTTGCGATACCGAAGCTTATGATCAAGGCCGGCGTTGCGATAAGGGCAATCACCCGCCGCCTGACCACGCCCAGCAAGAAGAGGGCGGCGATCACCGCATAGCACTCAAGCTCGAAGGGCACCGTCCAGAGCTGTCCGTTCACCATCTCGGCATCAGGATTATCCAGGAATACCCCGGGAAGATTGAAGTGAATGTGCCCTGTGACATTCATCAGATATGTAAAGAACTGAGGATCGGTGAAATAGTCACGCAGGTCATACTCTGTATAGATCGCTCCGAGTATAAAGGCAGCCAGCAATACCTCAACCGCAAGAGCAGGGTAGATCCGGATAAATCGGTTACCGAGAAAGGAGATCAATGTCTTCGATCGTTCAAGACTGCCAGCCACCAGGAACCCGCTCAGGACAAAGAACATGGGCAGCACTGACTTGATAACAGGGCGGAAGGGTGACTCCCAGAGAAACAGGTCATCGCCGTACGTGACGCGGGCTGTATGTATCCAAAGCACTGAAAAGGCTAACAGTAATCGCATATAATCGAATCCTGTCGGTCGCCCGTTCGCTTGATCAAGCTTTTCGCCGAGAAACATCTGTGCCCCTTTCAGAAGTATTAACTCGATTTGGATGGCAAGCCGTCGTAGCAGAGCGGCGACCGCATCATTGCCGGATGGGGGCCGTGTGTCAGTGACCACAGGTACATCAGCTAAAAATTGAACGAGAGCGCCCCTCTCGCGAAGATGCGTATTTGACCATCAACCCATGGCCCTGTGCTTCCCGAGGTGCCCTGCGACGGTCGGAGTCGGAATCCAGGTGATTGGGCAGCGGATTGGATGAGGAGACTATGAATTTTTTGGCCACCCTGTTTTGTCTTGTTCTCGCCTTTATCGGATTGGGGCTGATCGGAGGCGGCGCCTGGCTGTTGCGCCTCGGCGGCTCGCCCTATTACGCGATCGTTGGGCTTGCTTATGTGGTTGGCGCGTTTCTGCTGTGGCGCCGGAAGATATCAGGCAGCCTCATCGTCCTGCTTATCGCCGTTTTCACCCTTCCCTGGGCGCTATGGGAGTCGGGTCTCAATTTTTGGGCACTTTTTGCCCGCTTGATGTCCCCCATCGCGCTGGCGGGCTTTGCGCTTTTTTTTGCGCCGTCACTTTCCCCGACCGCCAACCGGAAGCTCTTTTATGGCGGCGCCTTGATCACGGCGATCCTGTTCGTCGCCGGTTTCGGCCTGAGCTTCGTGCCGCATGGGATCATCCGTCCCACCGCCGACATCACCGCTTACAAGATCGCCAAGGGTGACAACGCTCCCTCCGATTGGACATCCTATGGCCGCACCACCGCAGGAGATCGTTATTCGCCATTCGATCAGATCAACCGCGGCAATGTGTCCAAGCTCGATCTTGCCTGGACATATCGCACCGGAAAAAGCGATGGCGCCGATCAGAACACGCCTCTGCAGATCGGCGATACGGTCTACACCTGTACGCCGACAGATGTGATCGCAGCGCTCGATGCAGATACGGGTAAACCCCGCTGGACCTTTGACCCCAAGGCGACGGCGCCTTACTGGCAGCGCTGCCGCGGCCTCGGCTACTACAAGATGCCAAAGGAAACCCAGTCCGCCGATGGTCTCTGTAACGAGCGTTTGGTGCAGACGACGATTGATGCCCGTCTCCTGGAGATCGACAGCAAGACCGGCGCACTTTGCAAAGGCTTCGGAGACAATGGCACCGTGCAGCTTTCCCAGGGCATGGGCGAAGTCAAGACAGGCTATTACTTCCAGACATCAGCGCCGCTGATTGCCCGCAACCTGATCGTCGTCGGAGGCTGGGTCACGGACAATCAGGAGGTCGGCGAGCCCTCGGGCGTCATCCGCGCGTTCAACGTGGTCACGGGCGAGCTCGAATGGGCATGGGATCTTGGCAACCCCGAGATCACCAAACTCCCGCCGGAGGGCCAGACCTATACGCGAGCCACGCCCAACATGTGGACGACGGCCGCATTCGACGACAAGCTTGGCCTCATCTATGCACCGCTCGGCAATACCACGCCGGATTATTACGGCGTCAATCGCCCTGCCTTCGCCGATCAATACAACGCGACATTGGTGGCGCTCGATGTGACGACGGGTCGGGAGAAATGGAAATTCCAGACCGTGCATCACGATATCTGGGACTATGATCTGCCGGCCCAACCCATCCTGATCGACCTGTCTGACGGCAATGGCGCCACCGTGCCTGCTCTGCTGCAGACCACCAAACGCGGGCAGCTTTTTCTCCTCGACCGCCAAACCGGCACACCCCTTGCCGAAGTTCAGGAGAAGCCGGTGCCGCAGCAAGGCGGCGCG
This sequence comes from Rhizobium ruizarguesonis, assembly GCF_012349115.1. Classification (GTDB taxonomy): domain Bacteria; phylum Pseudomonadota; class Alphaproteobacteria; order Rhizobiales; family Rhizobiaceae; genus Rhizobium; species Rhizobium ruizarguesonis. The sequence goes on along the minus strand of NZ_PQIG01000066.1, from coordinate 43,278 downwards.
CCGGACGAGAAACTCTCCCCGACGCAGCCCTACTCAGTCGGCATGCCGACGATCGGTGCAGAACGCGTGACCGAGCAGACGGCCTGGGGCCTGACGATGTTCGATCAGCTGGCATGCCGCATCGCATTCCGCAAGATGCGCTACGACGGCGATTTCACCCCGATCGGCACGCAGTATGCGATCCAGCAGCCGGGAAATCTGGGTGGTCTCAACTGGGGAAGCGTATCGGTCGACCTGCCCAACAACAGGGTCTTCATGAACGATATTCGCGTGCCCAGTCTCTTCGCACTCATTCCGCGCGCCGAATACGTCGACTTTGCCCTGACCACAACCGCGCACGGCCCCTCCGCCCCCCAGCGTGGTACGCCTTACGCCATGGCCACCGAGATGTGGACATCGAGGCTTCGCGTTCCCTGCACGCAACCGCCCTTCGGCACCGTCACCGCAGTGGATCTGAATACGCGCAAGATCGCATGGCAGGTTCCGGCCGGCACAGCCGAAGAACTCGGGCCGTTCAAGATCAAAACCAAGCTGCCCATGCAGATGGGCCTGCCGAGCTACGCCGGCACTTCGGCGACCGCCGGCGGAATCGTCTTCTTCGCTGGCTTCCAGGACTACTATATCCGTGCCTATGATGCCGAGAACGGTACCGAACTCTGGAAATATCCCCTGCCGGTCGGTTCGAGCGCGACGCCCATGACCTATGTCTCACCGAAAACAGGCAAGCAATATGTTCTGATATCGGTTGGTGGCGCACCCTATTCGAAGGATATCGGCGACTATGTCTTCGCCTTCTCTTTGAAGAACCGAGATTAGCGGGGGGGGCGTGATGGAGGAGCTTGGACCGAAAACCTCGCGAAAGCAGCGCGTATCGTGAGTATTCCGCTTGATACGAGACATCGATTCGGTTGCTGCGCGCTATTTCCAATCTCAGCTACGGTCATGGCGATAGCCGACAGGATCACCAGAGAGGACCGCGATGTCGTGTAAAACACGGGCCATCCCAGTCAGCCACGCCATCTGGCAAAATAGAGACAGGTTGGACATCGTCGCATCCTTCTCAAGCCCTTTCTTCAGTGAGCAGTATAGGCCCCATCCACTAGGTAGTGCCCTCCAGTGATGAAGCTGGCCTGCTCGGACAAAAGGAAACACACAAGAGCTGCGACCTCTTCCGGTTTTCCACGCCTGCCCATTGGTTGAAGCGATGCCATGCGTCGCGTGCTCGTCGCCTCAAGATGCTCCGACAAAAGTGGCGTTTCGATCCAGCCGGGACCGACGGCATTTATGCGGATACCCAATCTCGCATACTCCATCGCAGCGACTTTCGTCAGTCCAACGACCCCGTGCTTGGCTGCGGTGTATGCCGCCGCGGTGGGTAATCCAACGGTCCCGAGAGTGGAAGACATATTCACGATTGCGCCGCCGCCCAGCTTGAGCATCGCGCCAATTTCGGACTTCATGCAATAGAAAACGCTGTTCAGATTGACGTTCATCACCTTGTGCCAATTATCGAGCGGATAGTCTGCGACCGCTGCGCGCACCCCATCGATTCCCGCATTATTGACCGCCAGATCCATGCCGCCACATGTCTCGACGGTAAAATCGACAAGTCTCTGCACACTTTCACTGTCACTGACATCGACGACAAATTCACGGGCGCGGCCTCCCTCTGATCTGATCGCGGCGGCAATCGTGTGTGCTGCGTCAGCATTGATATCGGCGACAACAACCTCGGCACCCTCCTCAGCGAGGTGTCGAGAAACGGCGGCACCAATTCCGGAACCTGCGCCCGTTACGATCGCGATTTTTCCTTCCAGGCAAAGCTTCATCGTCTCCGTCCTTGTTGATATGCTAATATTCGATCGGCGCGATTGTTGATGCAAGGGGTTTCACGGATAAATAGAGGGGCATGGTATTGCGCAGCTTCAGATGTTGCCAGTGTTGCGAACTCATCCTCCACAGAGTTGAGTGTCTTTATCAAAAGATGTCGCAATCTAATTTGGAGTGAACGGGCTAATTTGGAATGAACGGGATCGACGGTATTACTGGGCAGGTGGAAATGGATAAACAGCATATTACACGCCGGGGGCTCGTGCTGGGGAGCCTGGCTCTCATGCTTTCTGGATGTACTTCGGGCGATGGACCGCCACTGGGCTACCGATTCGCAAGGGATCCGGATTCCGATCCCCGCTATCGACGACAGGAGGTCGCCTATACGGGGAGTGAACCGCCCGGAACTATCGTCGTCGATACGGCGAGCCGCTACCTTTACTTCGTGGAGGCAGACGGACTGGCGACTCGCTATGGCGTTGCCGTCGGAGAGGAAGGACTGAGTTTCAAGGGCGAGGCCACCATCGGCTATAAGGCAGAGTGGCCTTCGTGGAAGCCCACCAATGACATGATTCAGCGCAAGCCCCGGCTGGCCAAATATGCCGATGGGGTACCGGGAGGACCGCTCAACCCTCTCGGTGCAGCGGCCCTCTACCTCTATCAAGGCGGACAAGATACACTGTTCCGGTTGCACGGAACGAATGCCCCCTGGTCGATAGGCCGTGCTGTTTCGAATGGGTGTATTCGCTTGACGAACGCAAACATCGTCGACCTCTACTCCCGTGCACGCGTAGGCACGCGCGTGGTTGTCATCTGATGGTGTTTACCATTTGAAATCGTGGGGTTGGCCATAGCAATATGTATCTGCTAATGTAGATTCGTTGCATGTTGCATCATGTCTGCCCTATCCAGGGTACTGAGTGTCGCTAAACTTTAAGGTGTAGCTTAGAAGGCTATGCCATGATGAGGAGAGGACTTCTTGATGAGCAGAATTCTAATCGTAATCCTTGCGATGTTTGCGGTGGCCAATCTGAGTGCTTGCGGGTCGATTGGCAAAGGCAAGGGGAAAGCCCCACCGCCGGCAGAGGCAGTCTATAAGTAGCATATCGCGTTTGAAATTTAGGAAGGGTCACATAGACCCTTCCTCTTCTTGCACCATAAACCGCCAGGCTTGCGCTCCTTCGCGACTCACAGCGCACGAGTGGCATTTTATATGCTGACGTCGGGCTCCCATTCGTCAGGGCCTGCATATGGAGCTTAGTGATGGCGCTTGGAAGAGGCGGTAGGTCGCTATTTATTATGTTGGCGGTCGTGGCATCGTCATGCCAGACAGAAGACAAAAGGCCTTTACCGCATTATACGTCGAATGGCAGAGGCGTAGCTCCAATCAATGCGGCTGAAAACAAATCAAATCGGCATTTCATCGAATTCCGCTCACGCTATGCGCTGACCTACGGCCACACCTACGTCGTTTTTGGGCAGGCGGATAAAAACGGAAATATGATCAATCCCGAAGTTGCAGGGCTTGCCCCAGCTTCTCCCGATGCCGCGCAGTATGTAATAGGCCACTTCATACCGGTTCCGGCCACGACCGGAGCGACGGACGGTGACCTGGAAGAGCAGTACAGATCAGCAAGCTGGCGTGTGATGCTGAGTGATAATGAATATAACGACACAGTTGCGTATATACGCAAACTGCAGGCAACCTCTCGTCTCTGGGAGGCATCGGTATACAACTGCAATGCCTTTGTGGCGGATATCGCACGGCACATGGGTTATAAGGCGCCCAGCATTTGGCTAAGGCCGCAACAGTTCATTACAAACCTTCGGGAGATGAATACAGGTTGATTACCGGGCATCAAAGAAGGCAGATCGTGGAAAGGTTCTGGTGACTTGATTTGAACTTATCAGCAGCCGTCGTCGGCGAGGTCATCTGGGTTCTCGGAATTGTTGCATGGTGCATCATTCGATACCCATTTGAGCGTCGCGCAAAGCGAGTGCCGGTCGTCAGTAACCGCCGTACCGGTTCAGAGGCGGTCGGGCTTGCGGCAGCCCTCGCCGGACTTGCGATCGTGCCGGGATTTTACGTCGCGACCGGCATCCCTGAGGCAGCCGACTATACCGCCCATTTGTGGGCCGTCGTGATCGGGACAATACTCTTCTGCGCCGCGATGTGGGTCTTTCGAAGGACCCACAAGCAATTAGGACGAAACTGGTCGATTACACTGGAGATCCGCCAGCAGCACGAATTGATATGCGCTGGCCCGTACGCCCTTGTCCGCCATCCGATGTACACGTCGTTTCTTCTGATGGGGCTTTCACAAGCGTTTCTGCTGCCGAACTGGGTGGCAGGCATGGCGGGCCTGATCGGCTTCGCCGTTCTATTCTTCCTAAGGGTGGACAAGGAAGAACGTATGATGCTGGAAGTTTTCGGCCCTCAATATCAAGCGTATATGGCGAAGACCAAGCGCATCATCCCTTATCTTTATTAGAGGTGGCAAGATGAGAGGCCGAACGATCAAGCTCTCGGCATCGCGACGCCTTGTCGGAGATCTGATGAGATTCTCGATCGGGGTGCCGCGTGTGACGGTCCAGCGGCAAATGAACCTTCGGCCCCTCCTGGATGCAAGAGACGGAGCGGATGCCCGGCCGTCCTGGACAGTGCTTTTCTTGAAGGGATACGCTCTGCTCTCTCAAGAAATTCCTGAATTGCGGCGTGCTTATATCAAGTTTCCGTGGCCACAACTCTATGAATATCCGGCCAGCGTGGCCTCCATTGCCCATGAGCGCGAGCATGACGGAGAGCGGGTCGTTCTGCTGAGCACCATCAAAGGTCCCGAGCAACGCTCAATCACCGAGCTGGAGACGCTGATCCGTGCGGCGAGGTCACTTCCGGTTCTGGAGATCAAGGAGTTTCGGCGCGCGCTGAAGCTTGCTCGCGCACCTGCCCCTGTGAGGTGGCTGCTCATGTGGCTCGGACTCAATATAGGACGGAAGCGAGCGCGCTATTTCGGCACCTTCCAACTGTCAGTCTATTCGGGTCTCGGAGCAGAGTCTCTCAACCCTCTCAGTCCGCTGACCACACTTTTCAACTACGGCCCGATCGGCGAGGATGGATCGGTTACTGTCCGCATTCACTACGACCACAGGGTTATGGATGGAGCGAATGTGGCACGGGCATTGGAACGATTCGAAAGGATCTTGAACGGCGAAGTCACCGACGAAGTAAAAAGCCTCGTCCAGAGAGGAGCCATGACCATCATACCGTCGGTGGGAACATCGAAGTGACCCCACACGACGAGTTCCGTTCGGCTGTCGTCGTGGTTGGCGGTTCCCGCGGCATTGGACGAGCAATCGCAAAGGTTGCCGCACGCGACCGCAACGTCGTCGTGCTCATCGCACGCTCGCCTGAAGGCCTCACCGCTGCGGCAGCCGACGTACAGCAGGCCGGCGGTGAGGCCTTCACGCTGGAGCTGGATCTGCTTGCAGCCGACGCGTCCGAGCGTCTCGAGGCTTTTCTGACCGCCAATGATTTGGTCTGTGGCGTGCTGGTCAACAGTGCCGGGTATGGCCTGCGAGGCGCAGCAACATTACTCCCCCTCAACGATCAGCTTGGGATCGTCGATCTCAATATACGCGCCCTGACGGATTTGACCCTTCGCTTCCTGCCTGGAATGCTTGCGCGCGGACGCGGCGGCGTGATCAATCTCGGCTCCATAGCCGGTTTGTTTCCCGGGCCGTATATGGCGTTGTACTACGCAAGCAAGGGTTTCGTGCACTCTTTTTCGGACGCGCTCCATCAGGAAGTGCGCCGCTTTGGCGTTACGGTGACATGTGTCGCGCCCGGACCGGTGTCCACCGAATTCCTCGAAAAGGCCGGCGCGAACCGGGCGGCTCTCTTCAAGATATTGCCCAAGCTGGACGCTGAATATGTCGCAGAGCGGGCCTGGAGCGGTTTCAACTCCGGCCGTCGCCGCGTTGTGCCCGGCATTTCAGCCAAGTTGCTTACGCTTGTCGCATTCTTGCCGACCGCAGCTATCCTCCCCCTGATCGGTCGCCTGCAGCGCAGAAGCAAAGATCCATAACCTTGCGGTTCAGGAAATAACCTCGAGGTATGTTGCTATAGACGGTCTCCGGCATGGTGCCAGCCGATTCCGAGCCAGCAACGGGCGCGAAGAGGATACAAAACGGACGGCCATTCCGATCGTCCTCCAATTTGTCGAGAAACGCGTGATCGGCGAGACACCCTCCATCGGCCCGGGGCGTTGCAGGTGCATGGCCTCATCGCCAGCATCGTGGCGCTCCAGGAAGTTCTCGATCTCATGACCCGGCACTATCTTGCCGAGGTGCGGAACGATCTCGAGGAAAGACTGGCCTCAGGGAACTAGCCCGACAGGATACAACCGTCTAGCGTGACCACCGGGCTATAATGTCGTCGGTATTTGCCAGCGCCTTGCGGACTGCGTTACGCGCCATGTTCGGTCGCTGCAATCGAATGCTTTTCTCAATATTTTCATGAAGTTTCAGCGCATATCGCAGGTTGTCTTCCTCCCGCGTGACATGGGCGAAGAGGTGATTCAGCGCCGATTCGATCAGGACGCCGAGCGGCACCAACAGATCATTTCCGGAGGCGCGTAAGATCGCGATGTGAAATCGCGCATCGGATTCTGTTCGCTGCTGGAGCGATGTCGCCTGATCCATGTCATGCAGGGCCTGACTGATCGCGTTCATTTGCTCGTCAGTTCGGCGCTCCGCAGCAAGCGCAGTCGCTTCCGGCTCGATCATATGCCTGAGTTCTTGGACGGCCCTCAGAAAGGATTCGCGATCAGGAGATGCGGCATACCAGCCCAAGACATCTCGATCCAGCAGGTTCCAACGTTCCTTGGGTTCGACCCAGCTGCCGATTTTCGGGCGGGAAGAAAGCAGGCCCTTGGCCATCAGCATCTTGATCGCTTCGCGCACCGCTGATCGGCTGACGTCAAAGACTTCCGACCATTTTGCCTCATTTGGCAGGATCGTACCCGGCGGATAGTCGCCGCGCACGATCCGGAGACCGATCTCGCCTGCCAAAGACACATGAACACTCGCCCCAGTCATGCGGGGAGAATTTGGGCGCCTTGTGGTGGCCGAGCGGTCAACCATCACCACCTCGACCGCAGCCGTTGGCTTTCCCGATTTTTTGTCAGGCATTTATTTCTACTGCCTCAGCATTCTTTCGACTGTCTGCACGTATGATCAAAACAATCGTAATAACGAGGAAGTCGCCTGCGATTGACGCCGGCACAAAGCGCGGAATTCAGGGCGCGTCAAGTCCTGCGGATCTCTCGATCCGTCTCGTGAGGACAGTCGGCGCACCCTTGAACCGGGTGCGCCAAACCGTGAACCTACTTTTGAATGCAGGTGTCGACTGTATCCTTTGTGCACTCATCGAGCCCGGTGAAGACCGGATCTTCAACCGGCTTGCCGGCAATCAGATCCATCATCACCGAAGGTGCCTTGTAGCCCATCTCGAATGGCCGCTGGCCGACCAGCGCAGTCACCAGACCTTCCTTCGCAATGGCAACCTCGTCGCCGATCGTGTCGGCCGCACCAATGACGAAATCGTTGCTGGCGATCTTGTCGGCCATCGGCTTGAACAGGTCGCGATAGGGTTGCGGCGCACCGAACAATGGCCAGCCACCCATAATGCCGAATGCGTCCATGTCGGGATTGGCCGCGAGAATATCGGTCATTGCCTGAACACCCGCGGCACCGTTGTCATTGGTGAACACCGGGCAGCCGGCAACCTCAGTCCAACCACCCTCGCCTTTCAGCGCGGTCAAGCCCTTCTGGCCAGTGAGCGTGTCGCGCATGCCTTGTGCGCGGCGGAGAATATTGTCTGCGCCCGGATTGCCTTCGATCGTGCAGATCTTACCGCCGTTCGGCTTGGCCTTCTTGATGTACTCCCCGATGCGGGCGCCCATCAGATAATTGTCCGTGCCAAGATAGGTCTTGCGTAAGGCTGCATCCTCGGCGGCAAGATCTGCGTCGAGCGTCATCACCGGTACCGTTGGATTGGCCGTCTTCAGGGTCTGGGCGATGAGCTTTGCATTTGACGGCGAAATTGCGATTGCTGCCGTGTCTGCCTTGCCCAACATATCCTGAACGATCTGCGCTTCGCCGGCTTCATCGGATGTCGATGCCGGACCGGTGTAGAAGCACTCGTATTCCGCCGTGGGGTTCTCCTTGTTCCATTTCTGGCAACCTTGATTGATTGCTTCGAAGAACGGATTGTCGAGGCCCTTGACGACGATGACGAGTTGCTTCTTGGCCAAGGCCTGCCCGGCGGTGAGTGCTAAGACTGCGGCTGTAAGTAGTAATGCCTTCCTCATAGTTTCCTCCCTTGAAACAGACGGACACCGCGTGCCCGCCACACGAAATCAACCCGGATACCAGACGATGCGAGGCTCCTCCTTCGAACGCTCGTATTGCCAGGCTGAGTCGATAAGCATTTCGAGATCGTAGTTTGGCCGCCAATCCAGCAGGTATTTCGCTTTGCTGTTGTCCATCCAATTGGAATGGAAGCGGCTTGGTATGTCGATGGAGCCGAGATTGCGCGTACGCAGGAGATAGGCGGCGACCTCAGCATAGTCGACAGGTCGATCCATGCAGATATTGAAGAGTTGCCGCTCCGACCGCGGGTTATCGATCGCTGCCAGTATTGCCGATACAAGGTCGTCGACATGCACGAAGTTGCGTTTCAGCGGACGCCCATCGGCATCGAGCAGCAGCGGCACCGTACCCATCGCTGCATAACGCCGCGCCGCGTCTTCGGGAACGAGCGTCTTCCAGTCCGGACCGCCAAAGATATCGTCTCCAAAAGACAGCGAATACTTGAAATCGTCCTTTTCCATGATCCAGGGCGCGCGCAGACAACAGCCATTGAGGCCGTACTGAATGCCAAACTGCTCCAGCATGACCTCTTCCAGGACTTTGGAAAGCGCATAGCTTCCCGGATAGGCACAATGGCGGGCGTTCTCGGTGATCGGGCCGTCGTGGCGATAGTGGAAATGTCCCACACCCGCATCACCACCGATCAGGATGAACTGGCGTGCCGTGACGCTCGTACGGAACTCCTCGAGCAGCCAGAAGAGACCTTTGACCGTGACATCCATGACGTCTTCAGGCGTTTCCTTGCATGTGGCGAGATGCACGACATGGGTAACGTCATCCAGCGCCGCTGCCACGACATCGCGATCAGCGATCGAGCCTTGGAAAACGTCGACACGGTCGGTCGCCTCGTACAAACGATTATGACAAAGCGCACGAATACGGGCCTTGGAAAATCTCGGATCGTCAAGCAGCCCAGCAATGAAGCGCCGCCCGACCTTGCCCGTCGCACCGGTAACAAGGATTAGCATGCTCTTTCTCCCCCATTGATAGCTAATATCCGGGCGCCACTCTCGTCAAATGATATTTGTCTGACAAAACAGATTTTTGCGACAATAAGATCAATGGCCGGGACAATGAGTTGACGCTGTCGCAGGGTTTTGCGTAAATGCTCCCAATCGTTTTTCCTGGGAGGATATTGGAAAGGCGAACTCGCCGGAGCCTTGCGTCGAAGACAAGCAGGGTTCGGAGCGATGGATGGCCCGCAGGTTTTGGGAGGCGCGGAGGCTGGTGGCGGTTCTTGAGCTCAGCAATATTTCCAAACATTTCGGTGCCATCCAGGCAGTCAACGATGTTTCGTTTTCGCTCGAAGCGGGGCAGGTCGTCGGCCTGATGGGCGACAACGGGGCTGGCAAATCCACACTGGTGAAGATGATTGCCGGTAACTTTCGACCGAGTCATGGAACCATGCGGCTCGACGGCGCCGATCTCGTGCTTCATCAGCCGAAGGAAGCGCGCCTGAATGGCATTGAGATCGTTCACCAGGATTTGGCGCTTTGCAACAATCTGACGGCGGCAGCGAACGTGTTCCTCGGCCGAGAATTGCGCCGCGGCGTATGGCCTCTTCGCATCCTCGACCACAAGAGCATGTACAAGCGCGCCGCTGAGATATTTCGCGAGCTCAAATCCGAAACGCGGGCGCGCGATCTCGTCAAGCAAATGTCAGGTGGCCAGCGGCAAGCGGTGGCAATCGGCCGCACGATGCTGTCTGAAGCCAAAATCGTATTGATGGACGAGCCGACAGCAGCCATTTCAGTGCGCCAGGTGGCTGAGGTTCTGAACCTGATCCGCCAATTGCGGGACCGGGGCATTGTCGTTGTCCTGATCAGCCACCGCATGCCCGACGTCTTTTCGGTCGCCGACCGTGTGATCGTGATGCGGCGAGGCAGAAAAGTTGCCGACAAGCAGATTGCGGCAAGTTCGCCGGAGGAAGTGACGGGACTGATCACCGGCGCCATTGAACAGGTGTGATCGATGCTATCCGTTGCAACAGGAAGGAAGAAGGTCGACGATGGCGATTACACTTGACCAAACGATCGGACAGAAACAACGGAGCTGGCTTGCGACGATCATGGGCGGCCAGACATTCTGGGTACTGATTGCAGTCATTCTCGCCTGCATTTTTCTATCGACGGCGACGGACTCCTTTGCGACGGCGAAGAACATCTACAACATCACCCGCAACGTCACTTTCGTCGCCATTATCGCGCTCGGCATGACGCTGGTCATCATTACCGGCGGCATCGATTTGTCCGTTGGCTCCGTGCTTTGCCTGTGCAGCATGGTGCTGGCGGTCGTCATGCATGCGGGATACAGTATTGAAGTCGGCATCGCCGCCTCAATCGGTACTGCTCTTCTGGTCGGCGCTTTCAACGGCGTATTGATTGCCTATCTCGGCTTCCCGCCTTTCGTCGTCACACTCGGCATGTTGTCGATTGCCCGCAGCCTTGCGATGGTTGCGTCAAACAATACGGTCGTTTTCCAGTTCGGGCCTGATCACGACAAGCTCCTGGCGCTCGGTGGCGGCGCCTGGGTTTTCGGCATCGCCAATCCAGTGCTTTATATGGTCGTGCTGGCACTCGTGACCGGTTTCGTGCTGCGCTGGACCAAGTTCGGCCGCTATGTTTTTGCGATCGGCGGCAATGAGCACGCCGCGACACTGACGGGTGTTCCCGTGCCGAGGATCAAGGTGATCGTCTATATGATTTCTGCCCTCTCGGCGGGGGTTGCCGGCATCATTCAAACCGGCTGGCTCGGCGCTGTCACCACAAACATCGGCGCCGGGATGGAACTTCAGGTGATTGCCGCCGCGGTTATCGGCGGCGCCAATCTGGCCGGCGGCGTCGGTACTGCCTTTGGAGCGTTGGTCGGCGCCGCACTCATCGAGGTCATTCGTAACAGTCTTGGCCTGCTCGGCATCAACGCATTCTGGCAGGGTTGCTTTATCGGCGGGGCAATCGTGCTCGCCGTCCTTTTCGACCGACTTCGCAACTTACGACAGGGCGAGTAGACGAACCCGGCTCTTAAGAGATTTCCGCGGCTCGTGTGCGCCAAGAGCGGCCGTACGTTCAAGCAGTCCGACCTCGTTCAGTCCGCTTTGTTGTCTGCCCGTTGCCCTTGAAAAAGTGCACCTTCGAGACATCGGCGGTGAGCCCTATTTGGATTCCCGCCTTCGTGTCATGACCGTCGTGCAGGACGAGGCAATCGTGCCCGTCCGGCAGCTTGACGTGGAGCAGCGTTACTGCCCCGGTATATTCACAAAGCCCGACGGTTCCGCGTAGCGTCCCGTCTCGAGGTTCCACGACCGTCAGATGCTCCGGCCTTATCCCGATGGTCTCGGCGGCGGCATCCATTGCCGTTGCGCCTGTCAGCAAAGGCGCGATATCTGCAGGGAGCAAATTCATTTTTGGGCTTCCGATGAACTGCGCCACGAAGGTATTTGCCGGCCGCTCGTATAGGTCCCGGGGGGAGCCGACCTGCTCGACGCGGCCGTCGCGCAGAACCACGATCTTGTCAGCGAGCGTCATCGCTTCGATCTGGTCGTGCGTTACATAGATCATCGTCGTGGAGAGCCGCTTGTGTAGAGCGGCAATTTCAGAACGCATGTGCACGCGCAACTCTGCATCGAGGTTCGACAGCGGTTCGTCGAACAGGAAGACATCAGGATTTCCGACGATGGCCCGGCCGATCGCGACGCGCTGCCGCTGACCGCCGGAAAGCTCGCGGGGGTAGCGATCGAGCAGTGCTTCGAGCTTCAGCGTGGCGCTTGCTTCATCGACGCGCTTCTGACGCTCCTGTGCCGGGACTTTGCGGACCTTCAGCCCGAAACCCATATTGTCCCGGACGGTCAGATGCGGATAGAGGGCATAGGATTGGAAGACCATGGCCACGCCGCGTTTCGAAGCCGGCACTTCGTTGACCACCCGGCCGCCAATCGCAAGTTCACCGCCGCTGAGATATTCCAGCCCCGAAATCAGCCGCAACAAGGTGGACTTGCCGCAGCCCGACGGACCGACGAATACGACGAACTCGCCCGGATCGATCCTGAGATCGACGCCGCGGATGACCTCGACGGCGCCGAAACGTTTTTCGATGCCTTTAAGCGATACACTGCTCATGAACGAAAATTCCTCATCCCTTCACGCCTGATAGCGCAAAACTTTCGATGATCTGCCGCTGGGCGATCAGATAGACGATCAGGATCGGCACGACGGCAAGGCTGGTAGCGGCAAGCTGCAGGTTCCACAGCGGTAAGCCGTAGCTGTCGTTGAAGTTCGACAAGGCCAAAGGCAGCGTGAACATGTCGAGCGAGCTCAGAAAGATCAGCGGCTCCAGGAACAGGTTCCACGAGAACAGAAAGGTGATGATGGAAACTGCAGCCAGGGCCGGACGCGCCATCGGCAACGCTATCTTCCACCAGACGCCGAAGCGTGAGAGCCCGTCCATCTTGCCGGCTTCTTCCAGTTCCTTGGGCAGGGCCAGGAAATACTGGCGCATCAGGAACGTTGCCATCACCCCATGAGGGCCGAAGGTGGGCAGCAGGATCAGCGGCCAGTGAGTATCCACCAAACCAAACCAGCGCATCAGGAAGAAGTTCGGAATGATCGTCACTTCCTCCGGCACCATGAGCGCCGAGATCAGAAAAAGCATTAGCAGCCCGGCACCGGCAAACCGCATGCGCGCCAGCGCATAGCCGGCCAGGGACGAGATGACGAGAGTGAGCGCCGTTACAACGATCGCGACGTAAAGCGAGTTGAAATACTGCCGCGCGAACGGCTGGTATGTGAACACTTCGACGAAATTCTGCCAGCGCCAGACGCGCGGAATAAGCGTCGGCGCACCGAATATCTCGGTCACGCTCTTGAAGCCGGCAGACACCATCCAAACGAATGGGAAAACAAAAGGAATGGCGGCGATCAGCAGTGCGATCGTCCAGCAGGCGCGGTAGAGGATCTGGATTTGGCGCTGGGTCACTCCGATCCCTTCCTCCGCAGCATCACCTGAACCAGGGTCAGCGCCATGATCATCACGAACATGATCATGGCGAGCGCCGAGGCATAGCCGACATTGAAGAACTTGAAGCCCTGCTGGTAGATGTAGAAGGCAAGCACCATTGTGCCGTTTTCCGGACCGCCACCGGTCATCTGATATATGTGATCGAAGACCTTGAAAGAGCCGATCGTCGTGATGACCATGATGACGAGCGTGGTCGGCGCCAGCAACGGCCAGGTGATCATGCTGAAGATCTGCCGGCGTGAGGCACCCTCCAGGCGCGCTGCCTCTTCATAGTCCCGCGGGATCGCCTGCAGCGCCGCAATGTAGAGGATCATGTTGAGGCCGACCATCTTGATGACGCGGGTGACGATGACCGCCGCCATGGCCCAGTTCGGTTCACGCAGCCAGTTTGGACCAGTGATCCCGACCAGCGCCAGCACCTGGTTGATGAAACCGCCTTCTCCTTGCAGCAGAAATTTCCAGACGATCGCCCAGGCGATGGCCGAGGTGATGACGGGAGCGAAAAACACCGTGCGAAAGAACACGACCCCGAAGAACGGCCGGGAAAGGGCGAGCGCCAAAGCGAGCGCGAGCGCCATGTTGAGCGGCACGAGACCGATCGCGAAAATAACCGAATTGCGTATCACCAGCCAAAAGTCAGGGTTTTCGAGGAGCGCATTCTGAAAATTGGCAAGGCCTACGAAGGTGGCCTGCTGGCTGAGCAGGTTCCATTCGGTCATTGAATAATAGACCACTGCACAGAGCGGACCGAGGAAGAAGATGAGGAACCCGATGAAGGTGGGGCTGACGAACAGCCACGCCTCCATCATCTCTCTCACCTTCAACGTTAGCCAGGTCTTTTGACCGGTTCGAACGGAGTTATGAACGGTATCGGCCATCTTCGTTCGGATCAAAGCAGCGGCTGGATTGCCACGCAGATGCCCTTGATGGCGGCATCGACATCGGCATCCGGCTTCCACAGGGCATCGACGCGAGGCGCCATGGCGGCAAGGATCTGGGGCGCTTTTTCGTTAGCCGAGACCACCCGGCCCTTTTCTATAGCGGCAGCCACATTCTTCATCATCTCGGGCGGCACGAGCTTGTTGCCGCTGATGAATGCATCGGCCTGCAGAACGCTCTTGCGGGCGGGCGGGAAGAACTGCGCCATGGTGGCGACGTTTTCCTTGTTGGTCATATGCGCCACGAATTCTGCGGCGATATCCGTATTCTTGCCTTGGGCGAACACAACAAGACCGGCCTGGCCGATAACGGGTGACTCACCACTTGGGCCGGTGGGCAACGGTGCGATTCCCCACTTGAAGCCGGCTTCCGTCATCTTCGAAGCACGGGAAATCTGGTTGACCGTCATCGCCGAATTGCCGGAGAAATAGTCTCCTTGTTCGCCCGGGGGAACGATGGACTTGTCCTTGAAGACCATGTCATGCAGCTGCTTGACCGCCTTGACGGCTTCGGGCTTGTCGAAGCCGCATTCCTTGTTCGACCAGATATCGCCACCATAGGCGCGGATTGGCGGCAGAAGGGCATGGGTCATGCGAGAGGCATAGCCTTCGCCATCCTTGAACTCGAAGCCCCATTTGCCGGGATTGGCTTCTGCGAGCTTCTTGGAGACTTCCTGGAACTTGTCCATGTTCCATTCGCCCTTGGCGGCGAGCGTCAGTGGATCTTCGAGCCCGGCTTTGTCGAACATGTCCTTGTTGTAGTAGATCATGAAAGGCGAGGTGGAGAACGGAATGCCGTAGACCGTTTCATCCTTCTGCCACAGGCCCATGGCCGGCTTCGAGAAATCGTCGAAATCATAGCCTTCCGCCGACTTGAGCGTCGGGCCGAGATCCATCAGAAGATTGGCGTTTTCGAAAGCCGGAGCGGCATCCTCCATCATCCAGGCTATGTCGGGAGCATTGCCGCCCGCGATCTGGAAGGTCAGTTTCTGCGTGTAGTCGTTGACTGGCACGGTCTCGAACTTCACGTTGACGTCGGGATGCGTGGCTTTGAAGCTCTCCGCAATGCCATTCAGCATCTTCAGATGAGCCTCGCTCCCGGTCCAGACCGTCATGCGGAGATCCGTCGCGAAGACGGCAGACGTCGATATGCACAATGTCAACGCGGATGCTGCGATACCTGCTAATGCGGCCTTCATGGTTTCCTCCCTTTTTGGTCGTGGGCAAGCAGCCTTCGCCGACTGAATGCAAACGGCATTCGCCTGGAATTTGGCTGCAAGCTGCGGCGGATGGCTTCGCCGCATGATCTCGAAAACCTTGCCGCAGGCCGCTCACCCGGCAGCGTGCGGAAGGCTCCCGGGCGCGTCTCCAATCGACCATCCTCCGTCGACCGGGATATTTGCACCCGTAATGTAGCTGGCAGCATCGCTGCACAAAAAAACAAACGCCCCCACCAGGTCCTGCGGCTGGCCCGGCCTGCCCATAGGGATCTTGGCGGCAACCGCTTTGCGGAACGCCGGGTCGCCGTAGCGCGCGGCATTGGCTTCGATCTCGATCGCACCCGGCGAAACCACATTCAGCGTGACGCCGCGATGGCCGGTTTCGCGCGCAATCGACCTGATCGCGGTCAACTGCGCCGCCTTGAGCGACGCATAAACAACCGTTTCCGCCCGCGGCCGCACCGCCATGATACTGCCTGTGGCGACGACCCTGCCCCAACCCCGCTCGGCCATCGGCGGAACCAGCTTTGCCGTCAGCATCAGCAGCGCCGAGAAATTCGATGCCACATGAGCGCTGACATGCGCCTCATCGAATTCCTGCCAGGGCCGCCGATGTTCGATGGCGGCATTGGCAATGAGGATATCGATCGGGCCGTGTGTTTTGAGCACTTCATCGGCAAAAGCCTGCGTCGCACGCCCGTCGGTGAAGTCTGCTTCCAGTACCGGCGCTGTGCCGCCGGTCGCCCGGGCCACCTCACTCGCGCCCGTCTTATTACCGAAATGATGCAGGATCAGTTCCGCTCCATGCTCCGCAAGGCCAAGCGCAACAGCCCGGCCAATGCCGGAACTGGCACCGGTTACCAGCACCCGCCGGCCTTTCAATGAGAAGCGCGCGGCGCTCATCACTCGGCATCTTTCAGCTTGTCGGCCACCTCGAGCGAGGCAATGTCGGCAGCTTCGAAATGCTCCCGGATTTTTTGCTCGGCGAGGTCGGCATCGCCAGCTGCAATTGCGTCGTAGATCGCCTGATGCCGGTCAATCGTTGCCCGCCAGTCAGCGTCGCTGCGATTGGCGCGACGTGAAAACAATTCCGACACCTCGCGCTGCACGGAACGCATGCTCTCCATGTGCACGCGGATCATGTAATTACCCGTCGTCATGGCAAGGCCAAGGTGAAACAGGATGTCGGCGGCGGTAAAGCTGGAGGGCTCCTGCACGGAAGCCAGCATGCCCGCCAGGCCCTGCCGCATGATATCCAGACCTTCCGGATCGCGACGTTCGGCGGCGAGCCGGGCAATTCCCGTCTCGACGACGCGGCGCATTTCATTGGCTTCGCGCAGCCGCTTGAGACTGGAGCGGACCGCGTAGCCGTAAATCTTGTCCATCGAGTCGCCGCTCAGCGCCTTGGCGCGGGCAACCTTGCCTTGTTGGGTGAAGATCAGCCCGGCCGCCGTCAGTTGACGAAGCGCCTCGCGGGCGATCGGCTTCGAGACGCCGAACTCCCTGGCGATCTCCCCTTCGGGCGGCAACGGCTCGCCAGGCGAAATGCGCCCATCAAAGAGTGCTGCGGCAATCGCATCGGACACCCCATCCGCCAACCGAGAAGGGTTCGGCGGCTTGGCGGTGAAAACGGGCTTCCTTTCGGGAATTTCAGTCATCTCGGTCCTCATATTCACAAAGCTAACATGCAGTTTCCAACTTAGCAACTAGGTTTATCAGTTGCCAAGTCGCCAACATCTAGCTAGGAATAACAGACGCGCCCCAAAGCAGCGAGCAAAACCCGGAGCAACAAGCAAAATATTGGGAACGAAAGAGCCGATGGATTCCGTGCAACGTTCGATCGGACAGGCGATCCTCATTTCAGATGTCGTCGCTCATCCGCTCAGCCAGATGCTGCCCAAACCGACCGTCACGTCCTGGGGCACCTATCACAAGGTCTCGATGGTTCTCATCGAGGTGCGCACCGATGCTGGCATCGTCGGCGTCGGTGAGGTGCTGGCCCGATTTTCGCCCAAGGCCTATGCGGAACTGATCGAAACCTCGTTAAAACCACGGCTGATCGGACAGGACGCACGCAACATCGGCGCGCTCTGGCAATCCATGCGGCGCTCGCTGTCAGGCCGCGCCGGCGGCATGCTGATCGAGGCGATCGCTGGCGTCGACATTGCGCTGTGGGACATCATGGGCAAGGCCGCCGGCATGCCGATCGCCAAGCTGCTTGGCGGCATCGGTCGGGAAGCAATCGAGGTCTATGCCGCCGCCGTAAACTGGGTCGACGATGCTGAGGCAGATCGGGAACTGGAGCGCTATATCGGCGAAGGATTCCCGCGCATCAAAGTCAAGATGGCCAATCCCGTCAGGGAAGCCTGCCGGCGCATCGAACGGCTGCGCAAACGCGCCGGCGACGATATCGAGCTCTGTGTCGACGCCAACTGGGCCTATGATCTGGACCAGGCGATCGAGGTCGGCAGGGCACTTTCGGCCAACGGCTACTTCTGGTTCGAGGAGCCACTGGCGCCGGAAAACGAGCAAGGCTACGAACAACTTCGCAAACGCTGCGACGTGCCGCTCGCAGCCGGAGAGAGCAACTTTACCGCCGATCAGGCGCAGCGTCTTGTCGCCAACCGCACCCTTTCCATCCTGCAGCCAGATGTCGCTCGTGCCGGCGGCATATCCGAAACACGGCGCATGGCCGACTATGCCGCTCTCCATGATGTGGGCTACGCCCCGCATATCGGCATGTCCGGCATTATCTGCGAGACGGCCAGCGCGCATCTGGCCGCCGCCCTTCCGAATTTCCGGGTGATGGAATGCGAATGCGATCTTAGCCCCTTCAAGCGCGACCTGGCCGATCTGGTGCCCGGCTGCCTGCGCCAGAAGAATGGCCAGCTCGACGTGCCGACACGGCCGGGTCTCGGCATCGAAATCGATTGGGACGCCGTCAAACGGCTCCGCGTACAGTGAGGTCAACACCATAATGACGACATCAGCCCCCTCTTCCACAGCCGACATAATGGAAGCCATGAGGCTCGCCATGCTTCGCGCAGATCCGGCGCTCAGCCGTTTCGATCCTCTGCCGCGCATCCTGTCGTTTGACGATTTTTCGCGCGGGCATTGCGGCTGGTCACAGTTGGTCGGCAATTACGAGGACACACTCGACGTCATGCTGCCCGGTTTTGCCCAGCACTCGAGCGCCATGCTCTCAACTCTCGGGCATTGGGATGCAGGCTCCCACGGCGGCATGGATTCGTCCTATGCGCTCAAGATCGCCACAAAGGCAAAACCGGGTGCCCAGAACGTTGCAATCAAGCGTCATACCTTCCGCAAGCGCGGGCCGATCCGCTTCGAGATTTTCTTCACGTTCAAGCCGGAGGCGACGGAGCTGAAACTATCGGAAACCGACGTGCGATCGGTCGGCTTCCTGTTCGACCTGCAATGCGGCGATCGCGACGGAGACGGCGAGCGGGTTATGCCACATCTGCGCTTTCTCAACGCACTCGACGGCAAGCACCTGCAGAAATGGCAGTACAAACGTGAGACCACGTCCTTCACCGCCATCGGCCGGGAAGACAAGACCGTAAGCCACTATCACCTGGCGCCCGAAGGCTGGCTGGACCTGCCCGATGGTGAACAACGGCTCTGCTACAACGAGATCCCGACGAAGGTGAACTGGAGCTATATGCGCTTCGATTTCGACTTGGCCTCCATGAAGGCGACCGGCTTGCAGTGCAACGACCGGAATTTCGATGTATCCGGCTTCGAGTCGATCCGGATTCCGGCGATGAAAAACCTCTGGTGCATGCTGAACTTCTGCCTGTTCGCCGAGACGGATGTCGCCAAGCGCGCCTTTCTCTATGTCGATTCCATCTGCATTTCAGGGGATTTTTGATGCTTCCCGAAAACATCACGGCGGTGATAACCCGCAATGAGCGCTGGAGCGGTGACGCCGCGAGCGAACCCTATGAGGCTGGCTGGGCGCATGAAGCCGTGTTCTTTATTCGGGCATTGAAGCCTCCCGTCGGCACTGTACCCAAGGGCTGGGTGGAAATTTCGCCTGACGGCATGCACTGGGTTCGGGAAGGAACGGAATTCGCCATGCCCTGCGAACAGGACGGCGTTGCCGTGGCCAGGCTCAACGCCTTCGGCAATTGGCTGCGGGTTGCTACCCGCTTTGCCGATGGCGCTGAGTGCACCGTGCTGGTGACCCTTCATCTGAAGGCTTAAAACGCGGGTATCGCTTCCCCGCTTTCTCCTTCCGTCAGCCAAGATAAGCGCCCTGGGCCAGAAGTTCCCTTCGCAAATCCGCGTAGTCGACATGCCGAGGGCTTGCCCTGTTGCCGACCGAAAGTGCCGCAGCAACACCGGCCGCCTGGCCGAGCGCAAAACAGGGCGGCATGACGCGAATGGCGCTGAGCGCCTCATGCGTCGCCGAAACGGCGCGGCCGGACACCAACAGGCCCTCATGAGCGCGCGGCAGCATGACCCGGTAAGGTATCTGGTAGATATTGGCCGCATCAAGTCCCTGGCCGCCGGTCCCACCGCCCGAACCTGTGGGGTCGTGAATATCGAGCGGATAGCCGCACAACGCCACGACATCGTCGAAGGCGCGGCCGGAATGCAAGTCTTGCAGCGTCAGTTCGTAGGCGCCATCGATCCGTCGAGTTTCCCGCACGCCGATCTGGGTTGCCGTGTCCCGCAGTTCCACCTGTTCGAAGCCGGGCAGATTGTCGCGGAAGAAATCGAGCAGCGCCACTGTCTGCTCGCGGCCTTCAACCTCGGCAAGCGAGAGCTCAAGGGAATCAGCCCCATTGCGGCGCAACACGCGGCCGGTATTGATGCGCCAGACGCCCGGTTCCATGGTCTTGTAGAGGCCGATGCCGCGGCGAGGCGCGGGAAAGCGGCCTTCTGCCGTCGCCTTGGCGACGATCGAGGCGAAAGGCCGAAAGTCCTGCGGATGCGCGCGGATGTAATCCTCCACCACCTGGTCATCGACGTTCTGCACGCGGAAGAACAATGTTTGCGGCTGGGAAAGGCCGTCGCTTTCCCGCCCCTGACGGGTATGGACGCCGGCATAATGGGCGACATCGCCATCAGCCGAGCAATCGACGACGACCTTCGCACGAGCGCTCCTCAGCCCGCCCTTGCCGGCGCAAACAACCCCGAGCACCCGGGGATTGTCCGCATCATGGTCATCGACGATGGCATCCACGACCATGGTGTGCAGCAACAATTCCACTCCTGCCTCGACGCACATACGCTGCGCCGCGACCTTCGCCGCCTCAGGCTGGAAAGGGGTCACCTTGTCATGGCCGTAGACGATGAAGCCGCAATAGGCCGAACCTGCCGGGATGGTACTCGGATGCAGCGCGCCGCCGAGCGCCATCATCCGCTGAACGAATTCTTCGTAGATGCCGCGGATCAGTTGCTGGCTGCCATCGAGCGAATAGGAGGTCATGCAGGGGCCGACGAGGCCCGCCGTGAGATTGCCGCCGAGGAAGCCGTAGCGCTCCACAAGACGTACCCGCACGCCAAGACGTGCCGCCGCGACCGCGGCCGATAATCCCGATGGTCCGCCCCCGATGACGAGCACATCGACATCATCGAGTTCGGGAATATCGGCCGAATAGGCATAACGGCGGGCTGTCTGCTGCATACGTTTATCCCCTCCCCGTCTAGCGGAACATCGATCCGCCATCGACATCGAGCGCGGCGCCGTAGGTAAAGCTGGCTGCATCCGAGCACAGGAACATGATTGCCGCCGCCATGTCCTCCGGCCGCCCCATGCGCCGCATCGGCAGATTGCCGGCAATACGGTCCTTCAGCGACTGGTCGATATGGGAGTGCATCGGGGAATCCGTCGGCCCGGGGTTCAGCGCGTTAATGCGGATCTTCTTGCCCGCAAGTTCCCGCGCCACCGACTTGACCATCGACAGGGTCCCGGCTTTCGATGCCGCATAGGCGGTATCGGCAATCAGCCCGCCGCCGCCATGCACGCCGGCATCCGAGGCGATACAGACGATGTTGCCGCCATCGGGATTGTCGAGCATGCGTTTGACTGCGCCCTGCACGATGAAAAAGGTGCCGAGCAGATTGACATCGAGCACGCGGTGCCAATGCGCCCGATCCTGCTCGAATATACGCTTGGCTGTGATGATCGCCGCACATGTCACGACGTTATCGAGACGCGCGAGATTGGCGTCGCAATAATCGAAGGCCTTGTCGATGCTCTCCTGATTGCTGACATCCACCGTCACGGTATGAACAGCCGCGCCTCCATTACGGAGTTCCGCCCCGTAGCGCTTCAGCCCCGCCTCATCACGATCGGCCATGACGACTTCCGCGCCCTTGCTGGCGAAGGCCCTTGCAGTTTCAAGACCCATTCCACTCGCTGCGCCCGTGATAAGAACGGTTCGGCTCGCAAAACTATCGTCGGAAAAAGTAGCATAGGTCCCAGACATCGTCGCAGCTTCCTTCATAAACGGCAGCCCAACAACCAGTCAGAAGGCCTGTCTCGCTATTGCTAGAAACGTAGCAACTATGTTATATAGTTGTAAAGCGCAATGTGTGGCGATACGCTGTCTGGAAACAGTATCCCGACCAGGAAAGGCGCCGAGGACCGATCGGGCATGTTTCACGACAGTTGCCGGAACGTGGCTGAGTTTGCTGCAGCGGTTCCCAACGTCAAATCTCGCATGGCCACGTCATTTGGCAAAAGCAGCAAAGCCCCGGCCGTTTTTGCGGTCCGGGGCTTTTAAGTATGTGTATTTGGGAATGTTTGGTTGCGGGGGCCGGCTTTGCCCCGTTCGGGTCTTAAAACAGTCCACTGGACTGTTTTATCGGGCGGGGCCCGATCGACCTCTCACCCTTCAGGTTATGGTGAGCTCTGCGAACGAGGAGCTACCATCGCCAGGGAAAGCGAAGCTTTTCCGCCAGCGATAAAAAGATAGGTGCTGATCTTTAGAGAGGAATTTGGTTGCAGGGGCTCGCAACACCCGATTCCTGCGATTAGTCGAACGCTATGTACCGAAATTGGCGGCGTAATTCCGATGCAAAAAGTTTCACTCGATACTAGGTCGTAGTGACGATTTAACTATTTGAGCCAGATGGCGATTGCGGCGAGTTTTACAAAGCCCATGAAGTTGGCGAGGAGCTTGTCGTATCTGGTTGCGACGCGTCGGAACTGCTTAAGCTTGTTGAAGATGCGTTCGATCTTGTTGCGCTCCTTGTAAAGATCGACGTCGTAAGAGCGCAGGATTTTCCTATTGCACTTGGGCGGGATGACGACTTGGGTTCCGGCTCCGGTGATCTTGTCGACGAGATGGTCTGCGTCATATCCCTTGTCGGCAATGGCTGCATCGGCATTGATGCCGTCGATGAGATCCTCGGCCAACGCGATGTCGTGGCGCTGGCCGGGATTGTCGATCAGGCGGACCGGAAGACCAAGCAGAAGCGGTCATCGGCAGAACCCGCGCAAGTTGTCAGAAACTCTGTGGCGATCCAGCCGATATGATTGGGCCTGTATGCAACCATTGGCTCGCTCGCGGACCGTTGCTCAGCAATTGCGCTTACAACATCGTGTGCTATGCGCTTGTCGTTACCATCGAGGGCCTCGGGCCTACTGAGCGAATCCGAGACTCGCGATCCCAATTCCCCCCACCAGGATCAGGCTCGCGGCCCACACGATATCGAGATTGAACCAGCTTTGTGAGATGAACTTGGGTCCGAGCCATCGATAGACGGCAATGGCGATAACGCCGCCACTTACAATCATGGCGGCCGCGTGGACCACGGAGACGGCGGTGGCGGTGATCAGATTACCAGTCATGAGCGTGGCAGCCGCTTGGTGTCCGACATCCGGTTCCCCGGCCAAGCACAGGCCCAGATAAATCGGCACCAGCATCAGCCCGGCGCCATGCGCGGTGGCAGCCGCGAAGGACCACAACGCCAGTTGCGCCGGCGGGATACGGGCAAGAACACGCGGGTGGCGCCGGTTGATCAAGAG
This sequence comes from Rhizobium ruizarguesonis, assembly GCF_012349115.1. Taxonomy (GTDB): domain Bacteria; phylum Pseudomonadota; class Alphaproteobacteria; order Rhizobiales; family Rhizobiaceae; genus Rhizobium; species Rhizobium ruizarguesonis. The sequence continues at coordinate 19,843 of NZ_PQIG01000066.1, read as the reverse complement.
ATAGATTCCGGCTGCGATCACGATCAACCCGGCCGCGATGCGGATCTGTCGTTCCCAGACAATCAGCGTCAGCATCGCGCCGAAGGGCAGCAGGATGCCAATCATCGCCACAAAGTGGCCCATTGCCAAAAGGCCGAGCGCCCGGAACAATTCGCTGGCACGTCTGTCCAACAGTCCGGCCGAGACGGCCAACGGCCAGCCCATGCCGGGGTTGACGCCGTGATAAATGCCGCTGGCGATGACGGCCAACCAGAGAGACCCGGCAGTCGTCCACTCGCTCATCGCTTCGTTGACCCGAGCAGTCGGTTACACCGATGGATAGCAAAATGAATCCGTCGAGCAATCGCCGCCTTCCAGACGAATCTGGTGCGAGCGATACCCCTCGGGGAACTTGACATAAAAGTCCTTGTCCAGGGTGATCCCACCGTTCTCGCCGACACTAGCCTTGACCATGGCTGCCGGGATACCATCGGGATAGAACTGGTCGTCCCAGGTCGAATACAGGGAGTTGGTCCAGTAAACGCGTTTGCCGTCGCGGCTGATCTCGACCATCTGCGGGCCGCCCCTGTAGTCGCCGCCGCCGGGATGCTTGGTCTTGCGCGTGATGCCGCCAATATGGACGGACCCTGCAAGCTTAGGCTTCATAGGATCGGTGACGTCATATTGGCGCATCTCACCGGTCCCCCAGCAGGATACGTAGAGGAAGCGGTCATCGAGCGATAGGTCTATGTCGGTTACCAGCGGCGGGACCGCCTCGAAGCCCTGCAAAAGCGGGGGAAGGTCATCTTTCGCAGCTGCCTCGGGCGGGATAGTCGCCGTCTTTTCGCAATGAAATTTGCCGTCCTCGCGCCACCATGTCCAGATCGATCCCTCAAGGTTCGTCGTGTCAACGACCACTCCAAGGAAACCGTATTCTTTTACCGGGTCATGGGCGGGGCGGACTTCCAGTGCCATCTGGTGATTGACTCCCAGATCAATGGTCTGCACGTTCCTGCGTTCGCGCAAATCCCAGAAATGCACCCGGTGTCCGTATTTGTTCGACAGGAGATCTTCCGGGACGATGCCCTTCTCGAACTGGGGCGGAAGTGCCCACTCGCTCGATACCATGTAGTCGCGTGGCAGGTTCCACCAGAAATCATACTGCTTGTCCTGTGGCCCACGATCGATCTCATAGCGCCCGATGACATCGAACGTCTCGCAATCCATGACAAAGATGCCGGGAGGTCCGTCGGTGCCCTCAGGGCCACCGCCCCCAAGCGTCGAGACATAAATACCTTCCGGACCGCAGTGAATCGTATGAGGCCTAGAATAGCCCGTCTTGGCAAACACTTCTTCTGGCTCGATGACCTTGTGGATTTTGGCTTTGGTCGGTCCGCCCTTGGTGTCTATTACGTAGATGCGCGAAGATCGAATACCGGGAATGATCAGAAACCGGCGCTCGAGAAACGGGTGACCGTTCAGCGGCGAAAGGGCCGAAGAGCACGCGTTCCAGCCGAAGTGGTGAAACTCGTCGCCCTTGTTTGGCATTATCACGCTATGGACGACCTTGCCGTAGTCCTTTGACTTCGGGTCTACGTCAATTATTGCTAATCCATCAGGCCGAGAGAAGTCGGGACTCAACATCAAAGTGTACGCAAAATTTTCGACTGGCGCCTGCATTGCGAGCTTGGCAGTCGCGTGGAAAGTCCGGTCTGGCCGTACAGTCATTGTCGTCCTCCCTTGGCGGGTTAAGCAGCCCGTCAGACAATCAGGGCACGACCTGCGTTTGGACGCCCGCCGAAAACGTCGAGACGCTTTGTTGTTCGCACGCTATTTTCATCCGACTTTGAAGAATCTCACGGATTCTGGAGAACTACAATCTCGATTTGCACCGGAAGAGTGTAAGCGCGATTTTCCCCGCACCTTGGTCAATCAGGTGACGCTCGTGCCCGAGGTGTTTACCCAATGCTAGCCGTGTGCCAGGCCTTAAACGCAAGAAAGCCCTCCACGATGGGAGGGCTTTCTTGTTGATAATTAGATAATTGGTAAATTCTGGTTGGGGGGCAGGATTTGAACCTGCGGCCTTCAGGTTATGAGCCTGACGAGGCGAGGCGGATAAGCAATCGATCCAGTGAATCGATTGCCCGCCGAGCGGGCTGCTCCACGAGGAGCGCTTTGATTTTTGGAAGGAAAGTTTGGTTGCGGGGGCCTGAAGCCACAGAGACTTGTAACTTCGGCGGAACAGCCGGTGTGATTTGGAAGAAATTTCCCACTACGCCGTAACAAAACGTCGGTACCGACCGGCCCAAGCCATTTGCCTATGGAACAATAAAATCGGTACGGCGCTATCGAAAGCGCGCGCTTCGCAAGCGACCTTCGCCACATCCGGACCGGCCTGGTTTGCTCCGCCAATGACAATAATCTTGTGAAAAATCCGATATTAGGGCACAATTTGTGAACGCATCGGAATTTGCGGCGCAATCTCGAATCCGGCCGTCTCGCGCCGGGTACCAGTTCGCGTCGGAGGGTCGGCGTCGATGGATCAGGGGTTCTTTCTTCTGTTCGCTGCGGTATCCGTGATCACGGCCCTGACGGTGGTCCTGGCGCGCAATCCGGTTCACAGCGCATTGGCGCTGATGGCGTGTTTCCTGCAGGTCTCGGCAATCTTCGTCTTGCTCGGGGCACCGTTGCTCGCGGTCATCCAGATCTTCGTCTATGTCGGCGCGATCATGGTCCTGTTCCTGTTCGTGATCATGATGATCGATGTGCGCGAAGCCGTGTTGCAGCGATTCTTGCCGGGCGGCAACCTCCCGGCTCTGGTACTGCTCGTCCTGCTCGGGGTCGAGATGCTCGTGCTGCTGCTCTGGAGCGACCGCTTTTCGGTCATGGAGCCCGTCGCCATGCGCGGCGGCGATGACATCCGGCAGCTTAGCACAGCACTTTTCGCCGACTATCTCCTGCCGTTTGAAACCGCCTCCGTAATCCTGCTGGCAGCCCTGGTCGGCGCCATCATGCTGGCGCGGAAGGAGCAGGGGTGATGGTTCCGCTCTGGTGGTATATTGTGCTCGGAGTGGTCCTGTTCGTGATCGGAGCGGCGGGCGTGCTGCTCAGGCGCAATATTCTAGTCGTACTGATGTCGTTGGAGCTGCTGCTCAACTCGGTCAACATCAATTTCATCGCTTTCGGGCGTTACCACGCCGATTTCCGCGGGCAGATCTTCGCGATCTTCGTCATCGCAATCACCGCGGCGGAGGTTGCCGTCGCCCTCGGAATCCTGGTCGCCCTCGTGAGGAACAAATCCACCCTCAAGGTCGACGACGTGACGGTGATGAAAGGATAGCGGCTTTGGACCCGGTTGTATCGATCCGGCCGTTGCTTGCCGTCACCGTCGCCGGTCTGGCGGCCCTTGCCGTTCTCCTTTTGAACAAGCGCGAGAGACTTCGCGATCTGGTCTCGCCGTTGGCCGCGATCGCCATGTTCGCGATTGTCGTGTCGATGGCGCCCACGGTGCTCGCGGGCGGGACGGTCGAACTGCGCCTGTTCGAGATTCTGCCGGGGATTGACTTTGCTTTCCGGGTCGATGCGCTCGGCATGGTGTTTGCCACCGTCTCGTCGCTGCTGTGGATCGTGGCGGCGATCTATTCGGTCGGCTACATGCGGCATTTGAACGAGCATGCGCAGACCCGGTTCTTCGCCTGCTTCGCCAGCAGTCTTGCGGCCGCCGCCGGCGGCGCCTTCGCCGCCAATCTGTTTACGCTGGTGATCTTTTACGAAGTGCTCAGCCTCGTTACCTATCCGCTCGTCTACCACCACGAGGACGAAGAGGGATGGAGGGGCAGCCGCAAGTACCTCGTCTATCTGATGGGCGCCTCGAAAAGCGCGTTGCTCGCCGCACTGGCGCTGACCTACCATATTGCGGGGTCGCTCGACTTTGTCGCGGGAGGGCTGCTGGCGGGGAGCGATGCCTCGGCGGCGCTGCTGACGGTCATCTATTTCTGCTATCTTTTCGGCTTCGCCAAGGCCGCTGTGATGCCGATGCACGCCTGGCTGCCCGCCGCGATGGTCGCGCCGACACCGGTCAGCGCGCTTTTGCATGCAGTGGCAGTGGTCAAGATGGGCGTGTTCTGCGTGCTGCGGGTGGTGTTCCATGTCTTCGGCACGGGGCTAGTGGGCGGGCTGGGCCTCGGCATCGTAACGGCCTATCTGGCTTCGTTCACGATCCTGATGGCGTCGGTTTACGCCCTGACGCGGGACGACCTGAAGGCCAGGCTCGCCTATTCGACGGTCAGCCAGCTCTCCTACATCGTGCTGGGCGCGGTTCTGTTGTCGCCGGTCGCGATGGTCGGCGGGATCATCCACATCGCGGCTCACGCATTCTCAAAGATCACACTCTTTTTCTGCGCCGGCTCGATTTATTGCGCGTCCGGCAAAAGGAACATCAGCGACATGGCCGGTGTCGGCCGCAGGCTGCCCTGGACGATGGGGGCATTCTTCGTCGCCTCGCTCAGCATGATTGGCGTGCCGCCAACCGCGGGGTTCGTCAGCAAATGGTATCTGGCGCTGGGCTCTGTGGAGGCGGGAGAAATTGCGTTCCTGATCGTGCTCTTAGTGAGCTCGGTCCTGAACGCCGCCTACTTCCTGCCGGTTAGCTATGCCGCCTTTTTCGGGACGGAAGAGCAGGAAAGTCCGGCGACGGTCCGTGAAATTCCAATGATGACGATCCCGCTGGTCGTAACCGCCCTCCTGTCGGTGTTGATGGGCATTTTCCCGGGCTATTTTCTGGCTTTGGCGGAAGGAGTGGTCAGATGATCAATAGCATCGTCGATTATTTCGGCAACGAGGCATATGCGACACGCCGCCGCCGGCTGTTTTATCTGGTGCTCGTCCTGATCGTCGTCGCCGACTTCCTGGTCTTCCGCGAACACGCCGAATATCTGTGGGACAGCGTGCCTGGCTGGTCGGCCGTCTACGGCTTCGTCTCCTGCGTCCTGCTTATCTTCGTTTCCAAGTTTCTCGGCCATCGCGCCGGGCTGATGCGGCGCGAGGACTATTATGACTGACTTCATCCATCCAGCTCTGCTCTTTATTCTTGGCGCCCTACCGATCCCGTTCCTCAGCGGGTCGGTCCGCAAGGCCTATCTGCTTCTGATCCCTGCGCTGGCGATCCTTGTCGTGCTTGCGATGGAGCCGGGCAGCTATGGCGAAGCGCGGTTCATCGGGCAGGAGATCCTGATCGCAAAGGTGGACAAGCTCAGCATCGTCTTCGCCACCGTTTTCACCATCATGGCGCTGATCGGCATGGTCTACGCGTTGCATCTGACGGATGCCGGCCAGCACGTGGCGGCATTCGTCTATGTCGGCAGCGCGCTTGGCGTGGTGTTTGCCGGTGACTACCTGACCCTCTACCTGTTCTGGGAGGGCATGGCGTTCGCTTCCGCCTATCTGGTCTTCGCGCAGCGTGGCGGGCCGGCGATCCGGGCCGGGTTCCGCTATCTCATGGTCCATATCACCGGCGGCGTCGTCCTGCTCGGCGGCATCATTTCCCACGGGCTCGCCACCGGTTCACTGCTTTTCGGCCCGATCGCGGGGGGCCTCACCAACGGGGGAATGGGGGTCGGCGACTACCTGATCCTCGCCGGCTTCATCCTCAACGCGGCCGTGCCGCCGCTCAATGCCTGGCTGACCGATGCCTATCCGGAGGCGACCGTCACCGGGGCGGTGTTCATGAGCGCGTTTACCACCAAGACCGCCGTCTATGTGCTGGCGCGGGCGTTTCCGGGGACTGAGATTCTGGTCTGGCTCGGCACCGCGATGGCACTCTACGGCGTCATCTACGCCGTGCTGGAGAACGACTGCCGGCGGCTGCTCGCCTATCACATCGTCAGCCAGGTGGGCTATATGATCGCGGGTATCGGCATCGGGACCGAGATGGCGGTGAATGGGGCTGCCGGCCACGCCTTCGCGCATATCCTCTATAAGGCACTTCTGTTCATGGGTGCCGGGGCAGTCATCTACGTCACCGGCCGTCGCAAACTCACCGAGCTCGGCGGGCTTTACAAGACTATGCCGCTGACCGTGGCGCTTTACATGGTCGGCGCCTTCGCGATCTCGGCGTTCCCGTTCTTCTCGGGCTTCGTCACCAAATCGATGGTGATTGCGGCTGCCGGACAGGATCATCGGGCGTTTGTCGTGCTGGCGCTGACGATGGCGTCGTCGGGGACGTTCCTGCACACGGGCTTGAAGCTCCCGTATTACATGTTTTTCGGCGTGGACCGGAAACTGGAGGCGCGGGAGCCGCCGCGCAATATGCTGGTTGCAATGGGCATGGCGGCGGTGCTCTGCATTGCAATCGGGGTGTTTCCCCAGCCACTTTATGCGCTTCTGCCCTATCCAGTCGACTTCGAACCCTACACAGGCCCCCATATCACGGAGAGCCTCGGCCTGCTGATGTTCACCGCCCTGGGATTCGTGGTGTTCCTCAGGGCGCTCGACCCCGAGGACACGATCAGCCTCGACACCGACTGGTTCTATCGCAAGGGCGCGCGGCTCTTCATGTGGTTCGCCGAAAAACCGTTGGCACGCTACGAAAAGGCGGTGAGTGACGTGTCGGAGACCGCAGCGCTACCCCTCCTGCATGGGGCGGCACGGGCGGGACTGTGGATCGATCTCACCGGCGTGGACGCCGTCGTGAACGGCGTCGCCCGCTCGATCCTGCGCGGCGGCGACGCGCTGCGGCGGCTCCAGACCGGCGTCGTGACCCATTACGCTCTGGCGATGATCGCCGGTGTAGTCGCGGCCACCATCGTCTTCGCCGTGGTGTGGCGGTAGGGGGTGCGATGGGATTCCCGCTACTGAGCCTCATCGTATTCACGCCGGCCGCCGGAGCAGCGGTTTTGATGTTTCTCCGCAGCGACGATGCCGTACGGTGGACCGCGCTGGGTGTCACCGTTGTCGACCTCGCTCTCTGCATTGCAATGCTGACGAGCTTTGACACCACCACCCACCAGATGCAGTTCACCGAGACGCGCCCGTGGGTGCCCACGCTCGGGATCACTTATGCGCTCGGCGTCGACGGAATCAGCGCGCTCTTCGTTTTCCTGACCACGCTGTTGGGCTCGATCTGCGTGCTCGCATCGTGGGTCGCGATCGAGCGCAAGGTGAAGGAGTTCATGATCAGTCTGCTCTCTATGCAGGCCTTGATGCTGGGGGTGTTCTGCGCGCTCGACCTGTTCTTGTTCTACGTCTTTTGGGAGGCGATGCTGATCCCGATGTACCTGATCATCGGCGTCTGGGGCGGCGACGGCCGGGTCTATGCGGCATTCAAGTTCTTCCTCTACACGCTGGCGGGCAGCGTCCTGTTCCTGATCGGTGTCATCGTGCTCTATTTCAACGGCGGCGAGACCTTCGACATCCTCGCCCTCACAGCGCAGGATTTGCCGTTCCGGGTCCAGTCTTGGCTGTTCTTCGCCTTCCTGATCGCTTTTGCGGTCAAGGTGCCGATGGTGCCGGTCCATACCTGGCTGCCGGACGCCCATGTGCAGGCGCCGACGGCGGGCAGCATTATCCTCGCCGGAGTGCTCCTGAAGATGGGCGCCTACGGATTCCTGCGGTTCTCGCTGCCGATGCTGCCGGAGGCATCGATGTATTATTCGACGCTGATGCTGGCGCTTTCGGCGCTTGCGATCGTCTATGGCGGGTTGCTCGCGCTGGCGCAGGACGATCTGAAGAAGCTGGTGGCCTATTCCAGCATCAGCCACATGGGCTTCGTGACGCTGGGGATTTTTGCGCTGAACCTCCGCGGGCTCGAGGGCGGTATCCTGCAGATGTTCAATCATGGCGTGACGACAGGCGCCCTATTCCTGTTCGTCGGGCTGATCTACGAGCGGACCCATACCCGCAGCATCGCCGACTATGGCGGGTTGATGAAGGTGGCGCCGGTCTACACCACGTTTCTGGCACTGTTTACCCTGTCGTCGATGGCGCTGCCGGGAACGAATTCGTTCGTCGGCGAGTTGCTGGTGCTGTCAGGCGGGTTTGCGGCCAACTTGGTCGCCGGCTCGGCCGCCGTTTTGGGCGCATTGCTGGGGGCTGCCTATCTGCTTGGCATGTATGGGAAAGTCGCGCTCGGCCCGGCCAGCGTCGGCGCCCGGTTGACGATACGCGACGTGAACGCCCGTGAGATGGTTGCGATCCTGCCGCTGGCCGTCTTCGTACTCTGGGTTGGGCTCTATCCGAAACCCTTTCTCAACGTCATCGATGCCTCGGTGCAGCATCTGCTGACGCACGTGCACAGTAGGGGGAGCGGCCAATGACCGCCGCCACGCTTTTCCAGTCGGCCCTAGCGAGCCTGCCCGAGATCGTGGTGATCACCGGCGCCTGCATCCTGCTGATCCTGGGACAGTTTGTGCGAAAGGGACAGGAACATTTCCTTGTCTGGGCGTCGGTCGCGGTCGTGTTGATTGCCGCCTTGGCGACACTCATGCTGGCAAGCGAAGTGCGGCCGGCATACACGGGCATGTTCATCGCCGACCGCTTCGCGGTCTTCTTCAAGTTCGTTTTCTACTTAGCCACCGTTCTGACGTTCCTCCTTTCGCGAAAATATGCCGATATCGAAGGGATCGGGAGCAGCGAATACTATGTCCTGCTGCTCTTCGCGCTTTCGGGCATGATGATCATGGCCTCCGCGACCGATCTCCTGTCGATCTATGTGAGCCTCGAACTGATGGTGATTTGCACCTATGTGCTGACCGGCTTCCTGCGGCATGAGCGGCGGTCGAACGAAGCAGCACTGAAATACGTAATCCTTGGCGCGGTCTCGACCGGGATTTTCCTTTACGGCGTTTCGCTGGTCTACGGGCTCACCGGCACAACGCAATTGGACGGGATGGCTGCGGCCGTGACCGGCGATCCGCTCGATCCCGGATTGCTGCTTGCGGTGGTCTTCATTGTCGCGGGGCTAGTCTTCAAGGTCGGCGCGGTTCCATTCCATATGTGGGTGCCGGACGTCTATGAAGGTGCGCCGACGACGATCACCGCCTTCATGTCGGTGGGCCCCAAGGCAGCGGGGTTTGCGGTGATCCTGCGGGTGTTCCTCAATCCTCTGGTCGCAGCCTCAGACATTTGGATCATCCTCGCCGTCATTGCGGTGGTGACGATGGCACTCGGCAGTTTCGTGGCGCTGGTGCAGGACAATTTCAAGCGTCTCTTGGCCTATTCGAGCATCGCCCATGCCGGGTTCGCCATTTTCGGGGTAGCCGCCGGCGGTGCGGACGGGATCGCCAGCGTGATGCTTTACCTACTGATCTACTCTTTCATGAATCTCGGCATTTTCGCCACCGTCATCATGATGCGGAATGGCGATTTCTCGGGCGAGATTATCGAAGACTATGCGGGTTTCGCCAAGTCGCATCCCGGGCTGGCGCTTCTGATGCTGCTGTATCTGTTCTCGCTGGCCGGCATTCCGCCGACGGCCGGGTTCTTCGCCAAGTTCTACGTGCTGGTCGCGCTCGTCGAGCGAGGTTTCGTCATGCTGGCGGTGATCGCAGTGCTGCTGAGTGTCGTCGCCGCCTACTTTTACATCCGCATCGTCATGGTGATCTACATGCGCGAGCCGGAGAGGACGTTCGACCCCGCACTGACGCCCTTGGTGCGCGCCACGCTGGCCTTCACCGCCGCCGGCACCATCGGCATCGGCCTATTTCCGGCGTGGTTTCTGAGGCTCGCTCAGCATGCAGTGTTTGGTGGCTAATCGATTGGATTTGCAATGATCAACCCGACGGAATAAACTGGCAACTCAAGAAAGGATTGCCCAGGTCGCTTCCCAGGACGACCGCATTACCGGTCCCGAACGGGGTCGGTCGCGGCGTGAGGAAAGCCCCCGATGGGTGACCGGTGCAGTGCGATATGGCTGCAATGGAATTTTTACCGGTTCTTTTCATGGTCGCCGGAGTTGTTCTGGTGGCGGGGGTGACGCTTTTTGTCTCCTCGCTCCTGCGCCCGTCCAATCCGTATCCCGCAAAAAACATGCCCTATGAATGCGGCATGGACGCCGCCGGTGACGCCGCCGGGGGCCGCTTGAGGGTGCAGTTCTTTATCCTTGCGATCCTGCTGGTGGTCTTCGATGTCGAGACGATGTTCCTCTTTCCCTGGGCCGTCGTCCTGAAAGAGATCGGGCTGGTCGGCTATGTTGAGATGTTCATCTTCATATTGCTGCTTCTCGTGGGCTTCGCCTACGCTTGGCTAAAGGGAGCGCTGGAATGGGAGGCGTAAACAACGCGATTCGCGACAGCGTGCTGTTCACCACGGCCGACAGCCTGATCAACTGGAGCCGAAAGTCGGCGCTGTGGCCCGAGACCTTCGGAATTGCCTGCTGCGCCATCGAGATGATCTCGGCGGGGTGCGCCCGCTACGATCTCGACCGGTTCGGCGTCGTCTTCCGGCCATCGCCCCGTCAGTCCGACGTGATGATCATTGCCGGCACCATAACGCGGAAGTTCGCGCCCGTGGTGCGCCGGCTCTATGACCAGATGCCGGAACCCCGCTGGGTCATCGCCATGGGCACCTGCGCCATTTCGGGCGGGGTCTACAACACCTATGCCGTGGTGCAGGGGGCGGAAACCTTCGTGCCGGTGGACGTGCATGTGCCCGGCTGCCCGCCGCGGCCCGAGGCGCTGATGCACGGCTTCCTCCTGCTTCAAGAGAAGATCAAGAGGTCCCGCGCGCTGGCCGGGACGCCTCTGGATAGGGTTGTAGCGTCATGAGTGTGGAGCCGTCCCTCAATCGCGCTCCGATCATGGAGCGTTTCGGGGAAGCCGTCGAGGACCTCGGCGCCGCGCACGGGATTCACGCGTTTGCTGTTCCACCTGAGAAGATCGTCGAGTTCTGCCGGTTTCTGAAAGAACATCCGGCGTTGCAATTCAACTTCCTCTCGGACATCTGCGGGGTTGATCATTATCCCGAAACACCGCGGTTCGAGGCGGTGTACCACCTCTATTCGCTGCCCAACGGCTGGCGGGTTCGCATCAAGTGCCGGCTTGGCGATCCCCCGCAGGTTCCCTCGGTCACCGGAGTTTGGCGCACCGCCAACTGGCACGAGCGTGAGGCCTGGGACATGTATGGCATCAGGTTCGCGGGGCATCCCGATCTGCGCCGGATCTACATGTGGGAAGGCTTCGAGGGCTTTCCCCAGCGCAAGGATTTCCCCTTAAGGGGCTACAAGGACAAGCTGAACCCCTTCGGGGCCGAAGGTCCGTCGCCAACACAGCCCGACCTTGCCACCAGGGACATTCCGTAAGGGAGGCCGTTCTACGCCGGAAAGTTGAGATGACCGAAGTCACCGAACTCAGCAGGCCGGAAGATGAAGCGCTCAATACCAAGGAAGTGCTTCTCAATCTCGGCCCACAGCACCCCAGCACGCATGGGGTTCTTCGGCTCGTCCTCGAACTGGACGGCGAGTACGTCCAGCGCGTCGACCCGCATATCGGCTACCTCCACCGCGGCACCGAAAAACTGGCGGAGAGCTTCACCTATACCCAGATTTTCCCGCTGACGGACCGGCTCGACTATCTCTGCCCGCCTTCGAACAACCTGGCTTTCGCGCTGGCAGTGGAGAAACTGCTCGGCATAGAAGCACCGCTGCGGGCGCAGTATATCCGCGTGATGATGGCCGAACTGGCACGGATCTCCGGTCATCTCCTGATCACCGGCGCGCTGCCGCTGGACCTGGGCGCCATGACCGCGTTGCTCTACGTCATGCGCGAGCGCGAAATGATCATGGATCTGTTGGAGATGATCAGCGGCGCGAGGATGCACACTTCCTTCTGCCGGGTCGGCGGTGTGCGCGAGGATCTGCCCGACGGGTTCTTTCCCAAGATCCGGGAGTTTTGTGACATCTTCCCGAACCGGATTCGCGACTATGAACGGCTGGTCGATAACAATCGGGTGTTCCTGAAGCGCACGCAGGGGATCGGCGTGATCTCCGCCGAGGACGGCATCGATCTTGGCCTGAGCGGCCCGAACCTGCGCGCCTCGGGCGTCGATTGGGACATCCGCCGCGACGAGCCCTACGAGATCTATGACCGGCTCGCGTTCAACGTCATTACCCGCGATGAGGGCGATTGCTATGCGCGCTGGCGATGCCGCGTCGATGAGATGCGCGAGAGCGTCCGGATCATCGAACAATGCCTCGACCAGATGCCCGAGGGGCCGTTCCAGATCGACATGCCAACAATCGCCTTCCCGGTGGACAAGGACAAGGTGCATTGCTCGATGGAAGCACTGATCCAGCATTTCGACTTGTCGGCCTATGGTTTCAAGGTGCCGAAGGGCGAGGTCTATTCGGCGATCGAGGCGCCAAAGGGCGAGCTTGGCTTCTATATCATCAGCGACGGGTCGCCAAAACCGTTCCGCATGAAGGTGCGGGCACCCTCCTTCGTCAATCTTCAGGCCCTCTTCGGGGTCACCAACGCCCGCTATCTGGCGGACATGATCGCCGTGCTCGGCAGCCTCGACCCGGTGATGGCGGAGGTGGACAAGTAGCAAGGATTTGAATGCGATGACCATGCGCGAAAAGATAAAAGAGGCGGCGGCGCGGTATCCCGACCAGCGCTCTGCGATCATGCCCGCGCTTCTGATCGCGCAGAGGGAGCATGGCCATCTGCCTGGTCAGGTGCTGGAAGAAGTCGCCGACACTCTCGGAGTCGAACGGATCTGGGTCTACGAGCTGGCGACCTTTTATACGCTCTTCCATACCGAGCCGGTGGGCATGTTCCACCTGCAACTCTGTGACAATGTTTCCTGCATGCTGTGCGGAGCCGAGGACCTGCTGAAGCATCTGGAAACGGCGCTGGCGATCAGGAAGGGCGACACCACGCCGGACGGGCTGTTCACGCTTTCCTCCGTCGAGTGCCTCGGTGCCTGCGAGATGGCTCCGGTGATGCAGGTCGGCGACGATTACCATGGCGCCCTTGATGTCGCGCGGATAGATGCACTTTTGGACAACCTGCGGGCTACGACGGAACGGGTCGCGAGCATCGAGCCCTCTGCGCGACCGCAGGGAGAGTAGCGCCATGTTCGAGCCGGTTCTCCTCAAGAATGTCGCCGTGCCGGACAGTCACCTGCTGTCGACTTACGAGGCTAGCGGCGGCTACCAGGCACTGGCGAAGGCGCTGCGCGAATACACGCCTGACGAGGTGGTTAACCTCGTCAAACAGTCCAACCTGCGCGGTCGCGGCGGTGCCGGATTCCCGACGGGCATGAAATGGAGTTTCGTGCCGAAGCAGGTCGACAAGCCGAAATATCTTTGCTGCAACGCCGATGAGGGCGAGCCAGGTACCTTCAAGGACCGAATCATCATGGAGCGCGATCCGCATCAGCTCATCGAGGGGCTGGCGGTAAGCGCCTATGCGATTGGGGCCAAAACCGCCTATGTCTACATCCGCGGAGAATATGTGACGGCGATCCGTCGCCTGGAGCAGGCGATCGCCGAGGCACACGAAAAGGGTTATCTGGGAACGGGCATTCTGGGCTCGAATTTCGATTTCGCCGTCCACATCCATTGCGGCGCAGGCGCCTATATCTGCGGCGAGGAGACTGCGATGCTCGAGTCGCTCGAGGGCAAGCGGGCGCAGCCGCGATTGAAGCCGCCGTTTCCGGCCGTGGCCGGGCTCTACGCCAGCCCGACTGTGATCAACAATGTCGAGACGCTGGCCTGCGTGCCGCATATCGTAGCGCGGGGCGCGGACTGGTTCCGCGGCATCGGCCCGGACAAGAGCCCCGGCCCGAAGCTCTACTGCCTCAGTGGGCAGGTGCGCAAACCCGGCCTCTACGAGTTGCCGATGGGCATACCACTGCGCGAACTGGTCGAGGAACATGCCGGCGGGGCGTTGCCGGGACGCAAGATCAAGGCGGTGATCCCGGGTGGGGTCTCAGCGCCGGTCATCCCTGAGCACGGGCTGGAGGTGAGGATGGATTTTGACTCGCTGGCTGCCGCCGGCTCGATGCTCGGTTCGGCTGGCGTTATCGTGATCGACGATAGCACCTGCATGGTCAAGGTCGCCACCAGGATCATCGAGTTCTTCCACCATGAGTCCTGCGGCAAGTGCACGCCCTGCCGGGAAGGATTGAACTGGGTCGTGAAGGTCCTGCGCCGGGTTGAAGGCGGGGATGGCGCACCCGGCGATCTGGAGCAGTTGGAGATGCTCTGCAAGGGCATTTTCGGCAATACGTTTTGTGCCTTGGGTGACGGTGCAGCGATGGGATTGCGTGCAGCACTCGCGCATTTCCGAGATGAATTCGTCGCCCATGTCGAGGAGCGGAGGTGCCCGTTTCACTGAAGGAGTGTGCTGGATCAGGGTTGTGAGGAAACCATGCTTAAAGTCACGATCGACGAACAAACGCTGGAAGTTGAGGCTGGCTCGACAGTGCTGCAGGCCGCCCAGCGTTTGGGCATCGACGTCCCGACCTTCTGCTATCTGAAGCGGCTGCCGCCGCTGGCTTCGTGCCGCATGTGCCTGGTGGAGATCGAGGGCGTGCGGCGGTTGCAGCCGTCCTGCGCCACTGCGGCCACCGATGGCATGGTCGTGCGGACGAACACGCCTCTAATCGAGGAAACGCGCTCTTCCATGCTCGACATGCTGCTCGCCAACCACCCCCTCGACTGCCCGATCTGCGACAAGGGCGGCGAATGCGAGCTTCAGGACATGGTAATGGCCTACGGGCCTCGCGAAAGCCAATTCCGCGATGACAAACGTGTGTTCCACTCCGAGGACATTCGTCTGAGCCCGGTCATCATCATGAACGTCAACCGCTGCATCCAGTGCCAGCGCTGCGTCCGGATGTGTGAGGAGGTCGTCGGTGCGGTGGCGTTGGGCACCGTCGAAAAAGGCATGGATACCGCCGTCACCGGCTTCGAGGGCAGTCTGGCGAGTTGCGACCAATGCGGCAATTGCGTCGAGGTCTGCCCGGTCGGCGCGCTGATGAGCTTCCCCTACCGCTACAAGGCGCGCCCCTGGGATCTCGTAGAGACCGACACGGTCTGCCCGCATTGTGGCACCGGTTGCCAGCTGACGGTGGGCACGCGCAAGGGCGAGTTCATGCGGGTGCGCTCGAAGTGGGACGAAGGTGTCAACCACGAAACTCTCTGCGTGCGAGGACGCTTCGGCCTCGATTTCGTTGCAAGCCGGGACCGGATCAAGCAGCCAATGATCCGTCAGGATGGCGCCCTGGTTCCGGTTTCCTGGGAGGAAGCGGGGGACTATCTGCGTCGGCGACTGTTGGCCGTCGAGAGCAAGGATGCCGGCGGGCTGGCCTCGCCTCGCCTGCCCAACGAGGTGCTTTATCAGTTCCAGAAGCTGATGCGAACAGTATTCCGGACCAACAACATTGATTGTTCGTCACGCTGGGCCGCGCCCTTCGATACGCTCGGCCCGCTATTGGGAACTTTCTACAGCCGCACGCCGCTGGACGACGTAATCGGCAACGACTGCGTGCTCGTCGTCGGAGGCAATATAACCGAGGAGAACCCGGTCACCGAATACCTGCTGCGGGACGGCGCGCGGCGGCGGCAGACCGGATTGCTCATGCTATCGGCGCGGCCATCGCGTCTGGACGCCGATGCCAGGGTGGTGGTTCGTGTGCCTCCAGGCGGAGAAGCGGCAAGCCTTGCGACGGTGGTGGCCGGTCTCGTGGCGGCAGCTGGTCTGGCCTTGCCGGGCGGCGCTTTTGCGGACATCGACGCGACAATCGGCAGGCCGGCGGCGGGCGCCGGCAGTGACGGGCCGGATCGCCTGGCCGCCGCGCTCAAGGAAGGCCGCAGCGTCACCGTGCTTGTCAGCGTCGACCTCCTGAGATCACCCGAAGCGCGCGCGACGCTGCAGCAGCTCAACAACCTGCTGCACGTTCTCCGCCTGCTAGGCAAGGGCCCGGCGATGCAGTTTCTCTTCGACCGTGCCAACCAGATGGGCGCCTGGGACATGGGGGTCCTGCCGGCGGCTCTGCCGGGGCTGCGGGCGGTCGCCGATGACGCGGCGCGCGCAACTCTTGCACGAAACTGGGGCGCCGAAATCCCGTCTGAACCCGGCGCGGATCTCGACGCCATGCTGGAGCTCTGCGTCGGTGGGCGGATGGGCGCGCTCTACATCGTCGGAACCGACCCCCTGGTCGCCTATCCCGACCGGGACTTTGCGACGCGGGCGCTTGGCGCCGCCGATCTCCTGATCGTGCAGGACGCGTTCCTCACGGATACGGCGGGCATGGCCGAGGTCGTCTTGCCCGCGGCGGGCTACGGCGAGGAATCCGGAACGTTCACCAACAACGAGGGTCGGATCCAGAATGTTCGCAAATTCCGTGAGCCCGTTTTCGAGGCGCGAGGCAATCTGGCGATTGTCGACTTCGTCGCGGCGCTACGCAACCAGGCGCTGCGGCCATCGACGCAAGCCGAAATTTTCGACGAGATTGCCCGGCTGGTTCCGGCCTATCAGGGGTTGACGCAGGACGGGCTTGGCGCCGACGGCGCTTTCACCAGGGCGGTGCCAACACTACCGGCTGGCATGCTCCCTGCGCCGCCGCCCGTCCCGACAGCAGCCGACCGGCTCATGCTGATCACCGGCGACTGCCTGTTCCACAACGGATATCTTTCCGAACGGTCGGACATCCTGAACACGCTCGCCAACGATCCCTATGTCGCGATGAGCGCGCAGGATACCGCGGAGCTTGGCCTTTCGGATGGCGATCAGGTAATCGTGCGTTCCGGCCAGGGCGAACTGACGGCGCAGCTCAAGGTCGACAGGCGGTTTCCCAAGGGCCTCGTCTTCGTTCCGGAAAACTATAGAGCCTTGCGTCTCAACAGCCTGCTGCGGCGGGGCGAATATCCATGCGCGGTGGAAGTCCAGAAGGCGCATGCCACTCTTGAGGTCGACCGCCCAGGCCGGATCTGGCGTGGGGTCTGAAGATTTGGGGTCGGGCACCGCGAGGCTCCGCGGCAAGCTGCCCGCGCCAGCGTCTTCACATCGAGTTGGCGACGTCAGTGATACCTGGTCCCGCATATGTAATCCTGCAGATCCTGCTCTGTACGCTGCGCTTCGTCGAGCCTGTGTTTAACCACGTCGCCGATGCTGACCACGCCGACAACGTCGCCTCCATCCGTGACCAGCACATGGCGCGTACGCCGCTGGGTCATGATCCCCATCGCGACGGGCAGCAAATCCTGTGTCGAACACGTCGCCACATTGCGGTTCATGATGTCCGCGACCCGCTTTGCCGCCGCCTCGGCCCCGTATTCCGCCACCGCATTGCAGCAGTCCCGCTCCGACAGCGTACCGAGGTATTTACCGTTCGATCGGCTGACGACGACGAAGCCGATATTGTTGTCTCGAAACAGCCGCAGTACCTCCACCATCGTCTGATCGGGAGCAACTGCGATGACACCGACACCCTTGTTTTTCATGATTTCACCGACAAACATCTGAGCCTCCTTTCCGAGCGCTTCGGTTTGACAGCTGGCGCGCGTTCATGTTCGCCGGATATTCCGCCACCAGTTGTAGCCCTGCGTCTCTTTCGTCTCGACAAGTACGTCCTTCTTCGTATTCAGGCGCGCGGCAACCACGCCGCCGCCGGTTGCCGCCTTGCCCGGCTTGGCGAGCAGATCATCGCGCCCGATCACCAGGTCAGCCGAGGAAAAACTCGAGAATTCGTATTGTTGGCCAAGCGCGATCGCGTCCGCCGGGCAGGCGTCCTCGCACAGCCCGCAGAACAGGCAGCGGGCCGTGTCGATCTCGAATTTGGCCGGGTGCCGCTTGCCCTTCTCGTCTTCGTAGGGGACGACTTCGATACAGTCGCAGGGACAGATCCGCGCGCAGAGTTCGCAGGCCACGCACTTGATCTCGCCCTCTTCATCCCGCGTCAGGAAGTGATGCCCGCGATAGCGGGAGTAGGGCAGCCACTTTTCCTTGTCCGGATACTGCATGGTCACGGATCTGGAGAACATATAGCCGAAGGTCAGAGCCAAGGCGCTCGCCAGATCGGCAAAGAACGCCCAACCAATCCATGTTCCAACTCTGTCCTGCGCGCGCGACATCGCCGCCTCGCTTACGGAGCCGCTACGACCCCTAAAAGTACACCGGTTATAATTATGTTCGCCATTGAAAGAGGAAGCAAGACTTTCCATCCGATCGCCATCAGTTGGTCGTAGCGGTAGCGGGGGAAAGTGAAGCGGAACCAGATAAACACATAGACGAAGAACGCGATCTTGAGCACAAACCACAGGAGCGGTGGCAAGGGAATCAGAACTCCGTTCCAACCGCCGAAGAACAGGATCACCACCAGGACCGACACAAGCAATACGATGGCATATTCGCTGACCATGAAGAAGGCAAAGCGGATACCGCTGTATTCGGTATGGAACCCGGCCCCCAGATCACCCTCCGCCTCCGCCAGGTCGAAGGGAATGCGCTGCGCTTCGGCCAATCCGGCGACGAAGAACACGAAGAATCCGACCGGTTGGTAGACGATGTTCCAGACATCGGCCTGCGCCCGCACGATCTCGAGCAGGCTCATCGATTGCGCCAGCATGACCACGCCGATGACCGCGAACCCCATCGGGATTTCGTAGCTGATCATCTGCGCGCAGGTCCTGAGGCTGCCCAGGACAGCGTATTTGCTGTTGGAGGCCCAGCCGCCGAAGATGACGCCATAAACCTCGATCCCGATCACCGAGAAAACGAAAAGGAGCGCCACATTCATGTTGGAGACGTAGAGCGTGATCTCGTGGCCGAGGACCGAGACAGTTTCGCCGAAGGGGATCGCGACGAACACCACAAAGGGCGGGGCGAGCGCCAAGATTGGCGCCAGTTTGAACAGGAACCGGTCGGCCTCGGCCGGGATGTGATCCTCTTTGGTCAGGAGCTTGATTCCGTCCGCCACCGGCTGCAACAGCCCGTGCCATCCCACGCGCATCGGCCCCATCCGCTGCTGCATGTGCCCGGCGATCTTGCGTTCCAGCCAGGTTAGCGGCAAGGGTAGCAACAGCAGGATCGCAATCAGCAACGCGACCTTCAAGACGATCAGGCCAAGGGCGACGATAAGTTCCATGATCCCGGCTACTTATTCATCGGGTTGAAGCGCACGACCGGACTTTGGCTCCGGCTATATAATGAGCACTGCGCGCACTTGTCAGACTACATGGTACAACGGCGACGCACCTCATACAATGCCGTCGCAGTTATGTCGTCGCTGGTTATGATGTGTCCGGGCTCAGGGACGTTTTGAGACGAGTGGTTCGCTGTGCAAGATGAAAGCTTCGCATTTCCGCCGGTTGCACCGCGCCATCTTGCGGTTCAAAAACCGCCGAGGCTCTCATCGCTGCCGGATGAAAGTTCCGTGGCAGGCCAGCTGGCGTCCGGGGAACTGGACACCCAGCAGAAACGCAAAAAGCTCCTCGACGCTTAGGCGGAGGAGCTTTCTGTCAAGCGACTTGCATGGGCAAATATTCAAGTATCGTTGGTTTCGGGGGCAGGATTTGTCCCGTTCGGGTCTTAAAACAGTCCACTGGACTGTTTTATCGGGCAGGCCCGATCGACCTCTCACCCTTCAGGTTATGGTGAGCTCTGCGAACGAGGAGCTACCATCGCCAGGGAAAGCGAAGCTTTTCCGCCAGCGATAGGAAGGTAGGCTCTGATCTTTAGAGAGGAATTTGGTTGCGGGGGCAGGCTTTGTAGTTTTCTGTCCCGCTGCGTCGGCTTTGCCTTCTTGCGGGCCCTGACGAGGCGTTAAATCCTCGACCCGTTACCAAACAAAAAGCCGCCCTGAAGGCGGCTCAGACTGCTGACAAACCCCTGGCACCGTCCAGGGGTTTGTGATTCATTGGGAC
>NZ_PQIG01000065.1 GCF_012349115.1 Rhizobium ruizarguesonis | reverse complement strand
CCAAAGTGAAGCCATTGAAATTACTGGCATGTCGCACTTGGAAATAGAATGTACCCGGCTACAGGTAAAAGTGGCGTAATCTATCTTATGGAACATCCAGGCGGTTTGCTGGCTGTTGCGTTTTGGCCCGAAACCGCGTTTTGCACGACTGTGGAAAACTGGAGATGCTGCGGTTTGCGGTGTTGCGTTGAAGCGAACCGATGGCATGGTTGCGTTCATTGAGGAACGCGAGTCACCATGCCGATCATCAATATAAGAAATGCAGCCCTGCCGCCATCTGCACGCGGGCTTGTCGCTGTGGGGCCGCTTGGTGTCCCACGGTTTTGGGCCACCATCTGGAGTGACGTCCTGAACCCGAGACTGGAGCCATCGAGCCGACAGAAATATCTCTTGGCGGCTCCGTCGAGCTTGCAGCGAACCACGGCGCTCCGGTTCGACGAGAACTAGCGATGGCTCACGGTGTGAGTTCGCCCGCCATCCACTCCCTTCGCATGAAGGCCCAGTCGATGAGTTCGGCCATGGACGGCCCCAGGGCCTTGCCCATCTCCGTCAGCGCGTACTCCACCTTTGGCGGTACCTGGGGATAGACGGTACGTGTCACGATCCCGTCCTTCTCCAGCTCCTTGAGTTGCTGGATGAGCATCTTCTGGTTCACGCCTTCGCACCGTCGTTCGAGTTCCGAGAAACGAAGGGCCTCCTTGGCTCCGAATAGTTGGCAGATGATGACGATCTTCCATTTGCCTTCGAGGACCCGCAGGGCGTCCGTCGTCGCGTCCGCCCACTTGCGCTGCTGCTGCGGGTCTCCGCATCTCCACTCTCGGTCCTGCGCCATACTTACCTTTTAGTGGGTAACCCACTTATCTGTCGGTTCTTGTTGAAGTCGCAGTATCCATTATCTTGGTAGGCAGCACAACAGGAGCACCAGCATGAAAATCGGCATCATCGGAATTGGCCACATCGGTGGCACTCTCGCCCGCAAGCTCGCATTAGCGGGACATGAGGTCTGGGTGGCGAACTCGAAGGGAGCCGACGCCGTCAGGCCGTTCGCCGACGAGATCGGAGCCACTGCGACGGACACGAAGGGGGCGATCTCCGGCGCGGACGCGGTCATCCTTTCAATTCCGCTTCTCGCCATCGAAAACCTGCCGAAGGACCTCTTCAAGGACCTACCTGCCAACGTTCCGGTCATCGACACCAGCAACTACTATCCGGGCCTACGCGACCCGCAGATAGCCGACCTCGACGCAGGCGAGGTCGAGAGCGTCTGGGTCTCCAGACAGATCGGCCGCCCCATCATCAAGGCCTTCAACAACATCCTCGCGTATTCCCTGGCGGAACTGGGTCAGCCCGAAGGCACGCCCGGTCGTTTGGCCGTGGCGGTCGCAGGAGACGACGCCGCCGCGAAGAAGATCGCCATGGCAATCTCGAATGAGGTCGGGTTCGATCCGGTTGACGGTGGATCGCTCGCCGAATCCTGGAGGCAGCAGCCGCTGACACCCGGATATTGCTGCGACTTCGACGCCCCCACCATGCGCAAGGCGCTCGATGCTGCGGTCGAGGGTGAAGCACCCACGAGATGGCCAGTGTTCAAGAGCAAGATGGCAGCGCTAGGACCGGACGCGACCCATGAGGACAGAGTGGCGATGAACCGTTCGTTCGCACCGCTTCAATAAAGCAACAGCGTCCTCTAATCGATCTGCAACACGACTTCATCGTGTTGCAGATCGACGGTTCGACGGAAAGCAACAAATCCTGCAAATTGAGGGTGTGCAACACACTTTAGATCGTTCAGTAGCGTGCATGGCCTGCTGGGCAAATCATCTCATCCACTCACTCACCCAGCTTCAGAGCCGAAACCGCACTCTTTGGAACTGAATGCGCATTTGCCAACGACGTGGCTGCGGTCGGAAGACCGGATTTTCTAGGAACGATTCATGGAAATACCTGACGACGCGAGCCGGCAGCATATGGGAAGTGGCGCCGCTGCGCATAGTGATGATCGTCGAGTTCAAACGGCCCGGACGGACAAGATACCGCATGGTCGAGGATTTTGTGGAAGATCGCCAAATATCTGCGTCAATTGAAGAGTCGATCGATCGAGGTGTTCACCGAAAAGGGACGGCAAGAATGCCGCCCCTATATTCAGTTGTTGCAATTCGAATCCTTTGGATCGCAGGCGCCGCGCGGCCTCCTACGATCATTACCCGGCGTGCGGTGATCGCCTCCGCGCCGGATGTCGCGCCTATTGTCGCCGTCGTTGCCCCGACGCTGAAAGTCACGTCGAACACGGTTGCCACCGTCATTGCCGTCGCGGCGGAAATCTGGTCGGCGCTCGAACTGCGGGCGGCGGTTCTGGTCATCGACGGCATCCCGCCTGCGATTGTCGCGATCGCGCGTAAAAGCGGGTTGACGTTCCTGGTCGCGATTGACGTTCGGGCGGCGACTGTCATCCGGCGCCCGATCAAAGTCAGGCCTACGATCGAATTCGGGGCGCCGGCCAGTGTCAAGCCGCCGATCAGAATCAGGTCGCCTGTCCAAATCCAGACGACGGTCGACGTCGCGGGGCGACGGCGGGCGGTAGAAATCAGGGCCGCGGCGCCAGCGGTCCCGGTCACGGTAGAAATCGCGGTTGCGGTAATAGCGGTCCCAATAGTTGCCAACGCTGAAGACCACCGTGGGAATGCCTAGTGGGCGATAATATTCCGGGCCGACATAGACGCGGCGGCTCTGATAGAGCACCTGGACATAGCGACCAGCAACCCAGCCACGGCCACCATAGAATTCAACGTCGCACCATGGAACGTCCGCAAGGCACCCGTGGATTTCGACGGATTCGCCAGCAGGAATAACGGCAACCGCGGGATAACCGGTACTTGGACCGGCACGCATGTTGACGTTCGCTGTCGAATAGCCTTCGGCAGCTTGGGCTAAAGCGGGCGCCAGCAAAAGCAGACTTGCTGCAGCAATCTTGAGAAGGGTGTGTCTCACGTTCAACTCCCTGCCGGTGCGGCCATAGTGTCACCGTGAATTTGTTGGACGCCTTCCATGGCTATAAAATAGTTAAGCGCTGGCAGCCGTTTACGAGGCGTCTCTGACCCATTTCATCTTGTTATGATTTATAGCGCCGTGCCGATGAACGCAGTTTGAACGTAATAATTGGATTACTTCTAGGTTTTGTTGTTCACAAGCGCACCCGCATTCTCTTCGGTCATCGTCGCGAACTTTCCACCCGGACAAGTATTCTTGATGAGACCCGCGGCTACCCGAAGATCATGCTCTGTGTGCGCGCCTCGCCGCATAGTGAACGGCAGCGCCAGGCAACAGTACCTTCCGTCGCGGGCATATTGAAATACGCTCCAAAGATCACGATCTGAGATTGGCAATCGGAGCCCTGAAGTGCTGTACCTCATCCCTGCCCTGTTCGTCATTGCGTGCGCGATTTTCGTGGGAAGGTCCTATGCTATCAAGGCGCGACTAGCCCAGGCCATGCTTGACCGAGCAATTGCACGAAAGCTTTCCACATCTCCTCTGAACCTGGAGGTGATGCACTTGAGGGAGCAAAATGCGGTGATGCGCAACCTCCTCCTAGACATGGTAGAGAACGAGACATCGGTTGCGACCGACCAAACAAAGTCGGAGCAAGCTCGCGCGTTGAGCGCCAGGACAAAGCGGCGACGGGAGATCTTCGGAGAAGCCGTATTCGTGCTGCAGCAAAACGAGAGACCCCAGGCATCAAATCAGAATCATAAGATTGCCGGTTAAGTCACCGCTTACAAAACAAGTGAGGCCAAAATTGTTCGGGGGCATGGTGAGACAGTTACAGTAGCACCTCGGTAAGTGGCGATTGGGAAAACTGCATTTCCTTCGTCTTGTTATGTGAAATCATCACCGAACGGAATGATTGAACTAACGGATCAATGTCTTGGGGGAAAGTTTTAAGTTCCGGTGTGAGGACTAAGCGACGACAGCGCCTGCGGCATGCACCACTAGTTGATGCACTACGCCCATTTGGGTGCGCGGATATTACTGTGATCCGGTTAGCCCTGCGCTGCTACCAAACGTTCGGAAACTTGCCAATCGCGCGCTCTGCGTGTTGAAGCTGATTGGATTATCAACATCGTAGCAACACAACTGGCTTGTCGCCGACGGTAGATCTGCCCGTGCGACCGATCTGTCGGAGTTGTCAAAGAGACTCAATTATTCTCGGAGGTTTTTCGGTCAGGCCGTTCGTCCAAGGGTGGAAAGTGCATCCTGCAGTCTAAGCGCCGCCAGTGCCTCGGTTGCCTCATCCGAAGACCATCCCGCTTCCAGCGCCGCAGACAGGACCAGCGATTCCGTTTGAAGCTCAAGCTTCTCATAAAGCGGCTCGATGGCTTCGCGCGCTGTTACAACGTGCTGGTCTGGTGGGGTGATGGGTGTGGCGGCAACCGTAGGCATGAAATGCTCCTCCTATTGAACGCTAAGGTTCGAAACCCGTTAGGGGCATCCTTGTTCCATTCATATCGCCTTTTCGGTCTTCGAGCGGCGATGCTAAAGATGACGACGCCACATATGGCGAAATTTCTTCCATCGCAGGAACGCGCGAATGATGATTGCCGGCGGGATCTTCTTGTGGTCGCCGACAGTCCCCTGCCTGGTGATAGATGCGTTCGGGTCGAGCAGAAACGCGACCAACGTGCTTGCACTCTGCGCCTCTACTTCGAGCTTGTCATCCGATAAATGCAGCCCCTGCTCGCCTTCGGCGAAGGTCTGCTTATCGACGACAACGGAACCGCTAAAGACATAGAAATAGAGGTCTCGGCTTTGTTTCTGCGGGAATTCCACCCGTACGCCCGCGTCTAGCCGCATGTCGAAGACGTCGATTGCGCTGCGGACATAGAAGGGCGCGCCCTCCCCTTCCGGCCCGACCAGGTGTCGCCAGACGTTTGCCGCGGCAGCTGGCATCGGCCCGTGCTGGATCTTCGGCTCGAGATCAACCGCATAAGGGCGAACGAGGATCTGCAGCATTCGCAGAGGCGGATCGGATGCCAGCGTCTCTTCGGAATGCCAAAAGCTTTTTCCGGCATTCATCACCATCAGATGATCGCGGTCGATCACCAGTCGGCCAGCGGCTTTGTCGTCGTGACGCATGACACCTTCGGGCACCCAGGAAATAATCTCGTCATTCCTGTGCTCGTGCATGGCGATCAAGCGGCCGGGATCGAGGATGGATTCAACGACCATGGCGAGAGGGCCTTGGCCGTGATCGGTCGGCTTCGGCTTCAACCAGCCCGGCATGTTGAGATGCGCGACGAAGCCTCCCATATCCCGCACCACGAATGTTCGTTCGCCCTTGAGCAGCATCGCATCCTCCATGCTTGCAAGGCAGTGACGACACCAGGCCATTGGCGCGCCGCGCATCATGAGCAAGAATCACGGTCGGCGCGTTCGTCCAGGCATTACAAATCAATCACGATGTCGCCCTTAGGTTTTGCGCAGCAGATCAGCACATTGCCATCCGCCGGAGCATCGACAGGGTCCGGCCGGTAGCCCACACTGCCCTCCACAAGTCCGGTCTCGCAAGTGTGACAGACGCCGGTTCGGCACGACCATCGCACTGGCACGTCGCAGGCCTCGGCCAGTTCGAGCAAGCTCTGGAATGTCGGCTCCCAGCGTACATTGAGACCCGTGCGGGCAAACGACACCATCGGCCCCGAGCCTGGAAGCCCTGCCGGCAAATGTGGCGGCCGGCGAGGCGAAGCAGCTATGCCGGGGGTCATCGCAGGACCAGCGCCGAACATCTCGGTGTGGATGCGATCCGGCGCGATACCCAAGGCAGCAAGGCCGAGGGTCAGATCGCTCATGAAGCTCGATGGTCCGCAGACATAGACGTCACAATCCCGCGGCAGGTTGAGCGACTTGAGCGCCTGCGCATCCAGATGGCCGCGAGCGTCAAAATCGATATCGGGCCGATCCTTGGGCTCGGGAGAGCTGTAGCAAATGTGGCTGTGATGGTGAGCGAGCGCCTTGAGCAGACCGCGCGCCTCCTCGGCAAACGGATGTTCGCGGCCATTGCGGGTTCCATATAACCACCAGACTTCGCGGTGCGATGCTTCGACCGCCAAAACATGAAGCATCGCGAGCACCGGCGTCACTCCGATCCCGGCACTCAACAGAACAACCGGCCTATCGCCCGGCTGCAATGTGAAACTGCCGCGTGCCGCACTTGCCTGCACGATGTCGCCAACCCGCAGCTCGTCGTCGATGTAGCCGCTGGCTGCGCCATGAACCTCCCGCTTGACGCTGACGCGATAATGCGTGGCGCTGGGCTCGCCCGACAGCGAATAGCTGCGCATCAGCGCAGGCGCCGAATCCCGTCCGAGCCGCAGCACCACGAACTGCCCGGGGAGTGCGACGGCAACAGGCTGGCCATCCGCCGGTTCGAGCACGAGGGAAACCACGCCGCCGCTTTCGCGCACCTTGCGCGACACACGCAGCGGGCGGAACCCGCGCCATGCCGGAGGCAGGCCGGGCGCAGCTGTCAGCCCGGCATTTCCTGTCGTCGCGCCCTCCTTCCGCTCCTGCTTGAGCAGGGCCTCGAAAGAATGACGCCAGCCTGCGCTCAGCGCCGGGATGCGCAGCGCGCGCTCCAACTGATCGCGCGGGTGACCCGGCATATAAAGCAGCGCGTTGATCTCGAAAACGCTCATACCCTCAGGCCCGGACGCCACCTTCGTGATCTCGTCGCCGGCCTGCACTTCCCCTTCCTCCAGCACACGGAAATAGAAACCAGGCCGACCGTGTTTGACCACCAGCGCGGCCATCTCCGGCTCGTCCATGCGTATGCCGAGCCGGTAGCAGGTGACGCGCGGTTGCGTCACTTCGAACAAAGCGCCGCCGATCCGGTAACGGTCTCCAATGCATACCTCTGCGTCGGGTAAGCCATCGACGGTGAAATTCTCGCCGAACTGCCCGTAGACGAAGTCGTCTCGGCGCAATTGCTCCTGCCAGTACCGATAGGAATCGATTTGATAGACAAAGACTGCGCGGCGTTCGCCGCCGTGGCCAGCGAGGTCGCCTTGTCCATCGCCGTCCACGTTCAGGCGCCGCACCATACGCGGGCCGTCGACCGGCGTCTTCCAAATGCCAGTGTTTACGATCTTGCCTTGCCAGGTGACGTCGCGCGGCAGGCCCACATTGATCGAAAGCAAGTGTACCATGACATTTCTCCCGAATGACGATCACCGCAATTTCGAGATCGACGGAGGATGGCTACAACGTCAATCTCAGCTCGAGATAGTGTTCGGTCAATGTCGTCAAGGTGAAGGCTCTGTTGAGGCCACTCGGATTTGGCAACAGCCAGATGACGGCGCCGGCAAATTCTTCGGGCTGCCGACCCCATTCAACATTGGCTCGAAGACTGATAGCCGCGTATGCCGCCTTTCCAAGGAAGGCCAGATTGGCTGGCGCAAACTTTCGTATCTTGTTTTCCAGGATGGGCGCGGCGCTGAGGTAATCCTGCCTTTTGAGCTCGCTTGCGCTTTTCGTGGGGCGTGAAACCGCGGATGTCAGACCACAGTCATATTGCAGCAGCTCGCGCTCTTCATCGGCCCGCAGCAGACGCGGTGTAAATCCAGCCAGATGCAAGACCCGCCAAAAACGGTTGCTCGGGTTCGAGAAATTATGCCCGTCGCGAACTGCGGACAGAGCCGGATTCAATCCGCAGAAAATAACGGAGAGACCAGGAGCGAGGATTTCCGACAATCCGGCTTTCGGCATCGTGGAGGCGTCTGGACCATCGAGTTCCGCGGACATGGCATCATCTTGCATTATGGGACATCGCTCGAATTTAGCCTGTCAAATACACCAACCATGCGTCGATCGGACGGTGCTAATCATCTTGCTGAAAATGCCGATGAATGGCCTTAGTGGCAATTTGAAAAATATCGGGCGCAATCGATTCTTTGACGGGATCTACAATGACCACCGAAGCAGCGCGTAATTTGCATCCCATCTATTTCATCGGAGCTTTTGCCACGGGTGGGCTCCTGACGTTCATGGTGCACCTCAATGGGGAGTTGGCCCGTTATGGGAATCCCCTGTTCTCATCTTGGACCGCACACGGCACGGGCATCATCGCAGCCGTCATTCTTCTCCTGGTGGTCCACCGCCGGCGCACGCCAAGGGTGGAAAAAGCCCCCAACGCGCCCTGGTGGGCCTATTTCGGTGGGATATCCGGTGCGGCAACGGTTATTCTGACCTCAACTGCGGTCAACTCACCGCTCGGGCTCTCCGGCACCTTGGCTTTGGGTTTGGCAGGCCAGGTCGCCTTCAGCGTCGCGGCCGACAGCTGGGGATTATTCGGTCTGCCAAAGCGGCGTCCGGATATGCGAGACATCGCCGCGCTCGGCTTGGTCGTCACGGGGGCTGCACTCATCATCCTGTTTGGGCGAGGCGCGGCGTGACGGTGTTCATTCTCCTCGCCTGCCTGGGCGGTGTGCTCGTCGGCCTCAGTCGTCAGCTCAATGGGCGGTTGAGCGTATCCACCACGCCGCTGATCGCATCCTTCTGGAATCATGCCATAGGCTTTGCTGTCCTCACCTGCCTTGGCCTCGTCGTCGGGGGCCTGCTTCCTGCGGGCGCTGCCGAGGCGCCTTGGTATGCCTACCTGGGTGGTTCGATCGGCGTTATTTTCGTGGCGGCGGGCAGTTGGGTCATTGCCCGAATAGGTGCGGTCAATTCGGCTCTGCTGATCATCGGTGGCCAGATGGTAACAGGGGTGGCGTTTGATTATATCAGCGCGGTTCCAGCGTCATTTTGGGCGAACGCGACCGGAATTGTTCTCATCGTCGGCGGAATGATGGTCAGCCGGCGACGACGCAAAGCCGGCGGCTCGCAATAGCCAAGCGCCGTGCTGCGATTCCGGTGCCATCGCTGACCGGGCAATTTCAGCGGCCGGTCGCAAGGGGACGGATGGACGGCGGAGAATGGCTCCCCGCCGTAAAGAACGGCCAAGACCAGTATGCACGCGCCCGACAAGCGGAAATAGCCGGGAAGCCCGGCGGCCGGGAACTACCGGCTGTGAACCGGTGCGGGCATCACATTGTCGGGGATCGGGCATGTATAGGCTTTGCCGCTGGTCTTTTCTCGCCACTCGGCCGTCGCGGCTGCCAGGAGGTCGGATGACGACATCAATGCGAGACCCGTGGTCGCAAGCGTCTTGGCCGCATGCGCCATGGCTTTGTGCGCGGCCGGGCTCTTTCCCTGCGCGACGACCTGCCAGGTGTGGGGATTGGTGCCGATCGCCCAGGCTGGCGCCCAGCATTGCGCGGTCGGCGTCACCCAGCTGACGTCGCCGACGTCGGTCGATCCGGCCCGGAAATGCGATTGTCCCTCGAAATCGCGCAGACCGGTGTGCAAGGGCGTCGAGCCATCGACCTTGGCGTTGGAGAATACGTCGCCCTTGATCTGGTAGAGGCGGATGCTGCTCCTGATCGCTTCCTGCGTGAAGGTATCCTGGATTTTCCTGGCAAAGGCGATGTCGGCCTCGTCGAAGGCTATCGGACCGAGCGCGACCATATTCTCGTGCATCGCCGTTTCGAGCGTGATGTTGGGAAGAAGGTTCGTCGAGGCGGTGTCGAACACGATCTCGACCGCGGTTTCGGTCATCATCGCCGCACCTCGTGCAACTTTCTCGACGCGCCCGGCAAGCTCAAGTGCCTGCGGCATGTCAGGCGCCCTGATCAGATAGAGAACCTCGGCGTTGGCCTGCACGACATTGGCGGCCCTGCCGCCGGTGTCGGTGATCGCGTAGTGAACGCGACAATCCTGCGGCATGTGTTCGCGCAGGAAATTGACGCCGACATTCATGAGTTCGACCGCATCGAGCGCCGAACGGCCGAGATGGGCGCTGTTGGCCGCATGTGCCGCGACACCCCTGAAGCGATAGTAATGTTCGAGAACGGCAAGATTGTTCGTCGAGCGAACACCGTTGAACGGAGCCGGATGCCAGGTCAGGGCGGCATCGACGTCATCGAATGCGCCGGCGCGAACCATGAAGGTCTTGCCGGAACCGCCCTCCTCTCCCGGGCAGCCGTAATAGCGCACCGTTCCGGGCAGGTTGTTCGCCTTGAGGTGGCCGGCAAGCGCAACGGCCGCCATCAGCGACCCGACGCCAAGCAGATTGTGCCCGCAGCCGTGACCGGTTGCTCCCGCCGCCTCGGGAAGAGGCTCGACCACGTCGGCGGTCTGGCTCATTCCGGCCAGGGCATCGAATTCGCCGAGGAAAGCAATCACCGGCTTGCCGCTGCCGGATTCGCCGATGAAGGCCGTTTCCATGTCTGCGACGCCGCGGCGCACGGCAAAGCCGTTTTCCTCGAGTGTCCTAGCTAGCAATTGCGACGAGCGCCGCTCCTCGAACTTCAACTCCGCGAAATCCCAGATACTGTCGCTGAGAGCGATATAATCCGGCTTCATCTTTTCGATCGTCGCGGCAATGGAGCCGATCGCGTCAAGATTCATGGCATTTCCTCGCTGTCTGTCCTGCCGCCACAGGGACGTGTTGCACCGGATCCGGCAGGATTGCCTGCCGGATCTCCTGTTGACTGTCGAAGCGGGATGGCGGCGCCCGACCTACCGGGCCCGGCAGTTCAGGCTCAATTGTCGAGCGAAACTTCCCAAAGACGGGCATTCGATTGCCAGACGGGCTGGCCCTTCAGCTTCTTGGTCGCGCCCCAGACATCGACCATGTCATAGAGGAAGATGCCCGGCATTTCCTTGAGCATCAGCGTGTGAAACTCGTCGAAGATCGCCTGACGCTTTGTCTGGTCGGCTTCCGCATAGGCGGCCTTCATCAACTCGACGGCCTTCGGGTCATCCCACATCAAAGAAGCGTTCTTGTCCTTGTTACCGACATAGAAGCCGTACATCAGCGCCGGATCGAGCCGCGGTGCGACCGATTGCGAGATGATCTGGTAGTTGCCGGACCGGCGGCGATCGACCTGCGTCGCATAGTCGAGCACCTCGATCTGCACATTGAGACCTGCCTGCTGCATCATGGCCTGCGCCATCACCGCGGCCGGGAAGCTTGGCACGTTGCTGCGCTTGTTGGCGATGATGGTAATCGGCTCGCCCTTATAGCCGGCCGTCGCAAGCTCTTTCTTCGCGGCCTCGATGTCGTAGGGCAGACGCTCCTTCTGGACATCGTCGAAATAGAGCGAGTCTTGCGAAACCATCGAACCGTTGGCTGCGCCGGTGCCATTGGAGGCGGCCTCGACGAGCTGGTCGAGATCGAGTGCCATCGCCATGGCGCGACGCACGCCGGGATTGCTCAGAACCTTGTCGCGCGTCTGGATGTAGAAGAGGTTTTTGCCGTTGTTGCGCGCCACGATCAGCTGCATCGTGTCGCTCGTCTTGAATTCGGGAATGAGATCCGGCGAAATCTCGGCGGTGTCGAGCACGCCGGACTGAAGGCCGGCCTTTACGGTCGAAGCATCGGGAATGACCATGAACTTGATGCCATCGACGCGAGGGCGCTTGGAACCGACCATGCCGTCGGGCTTGCCGTCATTCTCTGGCGAGACATAATCGTCGAACTTGGCGAGATGGATATACTCGCCCTTCTTCCATTCATCCCATTTGAAGGGACCGGTGCCGATCGGCTTGACGAAGCTTCCGTCCGCGCCGACCGATTCCGGGGAAATCATCCCGGTGTAACCGCATTCGGGGCGCGACATCAGGCCAAGGAAAACTGCGGATGGCTTTTCCAGCGTGATGGTGACTGTGGAAGCATCGACCGCCTTGACCCCCGTAACATGCACGCTGCCGCTGCCGTCGAAGTCGGGAAGGCAGGTCCATTTCGTTTCGGGCTTGAGATAACGGTTCCAGTTCCACACGACGTCATCGGCGGTCAATGTCTTGCCGTTGTGGAATTTGACGTCGTCACGCAGTTTGAAGCTGTAGCTCAGCCCATCGGCCGAGACTTCAAAACTCTTTGCCAGCAGCGGCTTGACCTCGCCGTTGTTGGCATAGCCGACGAGCCCCTCGACGATATGCAGGATGACGCCATCGGTGTTGCCGTCGCGATTGACGCCCGGATTGTTGCTGCGCAGATCGGAACTTTGAGCCACGACGATGTCGCGGGCGTCGACCAAGCCGGTCATCGCCATCAACATGGTGCCTGCAAGAAGAAGCTTGTGCATTGTTCTACCCTCTTTTTATGGATTGTTAGGATCGGAGTTCATCCCAGCAGGCGCGCGAAAGCCGGCCGATGGTTTCAAGCGCGACCGTGTAGCCAGGGGTGCCGTCCGGCATTTCCTGCGGCACCTCGTCGGTATAGGCGGCGATGATGTAGAAGGGGGAACCCTCGCGATAGACGATACCGGCATTCATGCGGCCGCGCTTTCCCGTGCCGCCCTTGTGGGCGACGAGCACACCGAAAGGTAGCCGGGAGGGAATGGCATAACGCAGGATCTGGTTCTTCAGGGTTTGAAGCGCATAAGCGCTGAGCGCCTGCGAGCAGCCGAGCCGGTCTGCGGCTTCCCGCGAATCCTGCGCATCCAGGATGGTCTGCAGCAGATAGACCTGATCCCGCGCCGTCGTCGTGGTGACGGCCTTCAATGAATGATCGGGCGACAGCGCCAAGGGAGGGATGAGGAAGCGATGGTTGGTGCCCGTCATGCCGATCGACTTGCAATAGCTGTCGACCTCTTCGAGCGTCAGCCTTTCGAAGACCATCTTGGTGCAGACATTGTCGCTCAGCACCATCATGCCGGTGATGGCATCGCGCAGCGATATGACGATACCAGGCGTCAGATAGCGGAACATCCCGCTCGCCACTTCCTCAGCGAAACGTTTTTCGTAGGTGATCTGTTCGTCCAGGTCCAGGCGGCCTTCATGGGCGGCCTTCAGGGCCGCCATCATGATCGAGGTCTTTCGGGTGCTGGCGGAAGGGGTTTCCTCGTCCGCGCCTCTGCCGATCGTTTCGCCGCTGCCAAGTGCACGCACCATGAAGCGCGTCACGAACGGCTGGGTATCGCAGATCGCGTTCAATCGCTCCGCGAGCTTTGCGGATTCAATCATCGTCGTCATGTCAGTTCTCCAGGCGCCATTTGAGGATCACGCCGCCCTGAGCATTGTGGTCCAGAGCGGGGATGGCCGAGAGAAGCCTTTGCGTATAGGCCTCCTTCGGGCTGTCGAAAACCGTAGCGCGGTCGCCCTCTTCGATGATCCGGCCGTCCTGCATGACGACGACGCGATCGGCCACCTGTTCGACCACGCCGAGATCGTGGCTGATGAACAGGCAGGAAAAGCCGTAGCGTTTTTGCAGATCGGACAGGAGTTCGAGCACCTGCGCCCGGACCGTCACGTCAAGCGCCGATACCGGCTCGTCGGCGATCAGGAATTTCGGCCGGCGCGCAATGGCCCGGGCAATCGCCACGCGCTGACGCTGGCCGCCCGAAAGCTCATGCGGATAGCGCCCGGCGTAGTCGGCCCCAAGGCCGACCTCCTCCAGCGTCTCCAGGGCGCGCTTGCGCTTAGCCATAGCGTCGAGATCGGCAACGAGCCGCAGCGCTTCTTCCACAAGCGCGACGATGGTCATGCGCGGATTGAGCGAGGAATAAGGATCCTGAAAAACCATCTGGCAATTCAGCCGATAATCCATCCAATCGTCGTTGCGGCTGCGTCCCTTGAACCGGATATCGCCTTCGCTCTCGCGGACCAGCCCGGCAATGGTGCGGCCGAGCGTGGTCTTGCCGGAACCCGAACCGCCGACCAGTGCCACGACTTCGCCCTCGTGGATATCGATGCTGACGCCATGCAGCGCCCGTTTCGGCGTTGCCTTCTTCATCAGCGACCGCCGGCCCGCATAGTCGACGACAATATCCCGCGCCGAAACCATCGGCGCCTTGGTCTTGTCGATCGTCCGCGTCTCTCCGCGGAACGGCAGGGAGGAAAGCAGCTTCTTCGTATAGGCACGCTGCGGTGCGTCGAGCAGATCGGCGGTGCGCCCTTCTTCGACGATCACGCCCTTTTCCATGACGACGATGCGGTTCGTGTAGCGGGCAACCATCGGCAGATCGTGACTGATCAGCAGCACGGCGGTGCCTTCCGCCTGCGTCAGCTCCACCATCAATTCCATGACATCGCGCTGGATCACGGCATCGAGCGCGGTCGTCGGCTCGTCGGCGATCAAGAGCGCCGGTTTCAGCAGCATGACGGATGCCAGCATGATGCGCTGACGCATGCCGCCCGAGAATTCGTGCGGATAGGCAGTGAGCGCCCCGGCGGGATCGTGGATTCCGACCCGGTTCAGCATGTCGAGGATCCGGCTGCGCCGCTCTTCCTTCGAAAGTTTCGTATGCAGCTGCAGCCCTTCTTCGAGTTGGCGGCCGACGGTCATCGAGGGATTGAGCGAGGTCATCGGCTCCTGGAAGACGACACCGACTTCTGCACCACGCAATTGGCGCAATTGCGCGCCGTTCATGGAAAGCACGTCGCGTCCCTTGTAGGCAACGGAGCCGCCGATCACCTTGATGGGCGCCGGCAGCAGCGAGATCAGGGCGCGTGTTGCCAGCGTCTTGCCCGATCCGCTTTCTCCGACGATGCCGAAGATCTCGCCGGGCGCGATGTCGAAGCTGACGTCCTTGACAACCTGCACACCGGTTCCGGTGACCTGAAGCGACAGGTTGCGGACATTCAAAAGCGTTCTATTGGTCATTTCAGCCCCCTCATCCGCGGATCAAGCTTGTCCCGAAGAGCGTCGCCCAGAAGATTGATGCCGAGGAGCGTCAGGGCGATCGCCAGGCCCGGGAAGAGACCCAGCCAGACCGCCTGCTCGATGAATGGCCGGCCGGCGGCCAGCATGTTGCCCCAGGTCGGTGCCGGTGGCGGAACGCCGAGGCCGAGAAAGCTGAGCGCGCTTTCGGAAAGGATCGCCCAGCCGAACATCGAGGTCGCCAGCACGGTGATCGGAGCGATGCAATTGGGGAGGATATGGCGGAACATGGTGTAGAGCTCGCCATTGCCCATCACCTTGGAGGCCTCGATGAATTCCCGCTCGCGCAGTGACAGGACGGCACCCCGGACAACGCGGGCCATGGAGGGAGAATAGGCAATGCCCAGCGCGAAGATGATGCCATATTGGTTGGCGCCGAAGACGGCGAGCAATCCCAGCGCCAGAAGGATGCCCGGAAAGGCAAGAAGCGCATTGTTGACGGCCATGATGACGGCATCGATCCAACCGCGGGCGTAGCCGCTGACGAGACCGATCAGCGTGCCGCAGACCGTCGCGAATGTGACCGTCAAGGTGCCGATCCAGACGCTCGCCCGGGCGCCGACGATCAGGCGGCTGAGCACGTCGCGGCCGAATTCGTCGGTTCCGAGCCAGTGGGCGCTGCTTGGTGCCGCCAGCCGTGCCGTGAAGCCGAGCTTCATCGGATCATAGGGGGTCCAGAAAAGGCCGATCGCAGCGGAGATCAGCAATGCGGCAATCAGAATGCTGCCCATGAAGCCGTTGAACGTGACGTTTTTCATTCGGCGACGACCCGCGGATCGAACAGGGGATAGAGCAGGTCGACGACCAAATTGACCAGCACATAGGATAGCGAGACGAACAGCAGGCAGCCCTGGATCACGGGGTAATCGCGGGCAAAAATGCTGTCGACCATCAGTCGCCCGAGCCCCGGAATGGTGAAGACCGTCTCGATGACGGCAATGCCGCCGAGCAGATTGCCGAGGATCAGACCGATGACTGTCCAGGTCGGGCCGAAGGCATTCTTGAAGGCGTGCCGCCAAAGGACGGCGCTTTCGGAAAGACCCTTGGCCCGGGCGTGGGTGATATAGTCGAGACGCAGCACTTCCAGCGTCGAGGCGCGTGCCATGCGGATCAACACACCCATCTCGTGAATGACCAGGGTCATGATCGGCAGCACGAGGTAGACCAGGCCGCCGGTAACGTTGCTGCCTATCGAGACATAGCCCAGGACCGGTAACCAGCCGAGTTTCAAGCCGAAGAAAAGCAGAAGCAGGAGTCCGAGCCAGAATGTCGGGATCGACAGCAGGATCGTGGCCGTGCCGACCAGCGCCAGGTCCGTCAGACTGTTCTGCCGCCAGGCGGCGATGACACCCGCCGGCACGGCGATGAGGCTCGCCAGAAGGACGGCGACGACAACGATTTCGGCGCTGACCAGAAAGCGTGATGCGACGAGCGGCAGAACCGGCTCGTCATTGACGATCGAGCGGCCGAAATCACCCTGGACGACATTGGCGGTCCAGATCAGGAACTGTTGCGGCAGCGATTTGTCGAGGCCGAGTTCCGAGCGCATCGCCGCGATCTGCTCCGGCTCAGCCATATCGCCCAGCATCAGTGCCGCCGGATCGCCGGGTATGAAGCGGATCAGCGTGAAGACAGTCACCGAGACGAGGGCGATCGTCGGCAATGCCATCAGCAGGCGGTTCAGAACGAATTTCAGCATTTTTGTTCCCCGCGATGGGCAACGGACAGTACCCGGCGCCATCGGTTTCGTTGCTGCAGACTATGATCGAATGAAGAAATATCCGCAATATTATGCGATTCTGTCATAAGTCTATGCGGAATATGACCGCAACCAAAGCGGCTGCGTTGGTGTAAGAGTTCAGGCTAAAAATTTGATTTTAAATGTCTTTTTGCGAAAGCTTAATCTGTCGCTTTAAGGCATCGCTCAGAGCATGGGCGGCAATCGAGAGTGGCGTCCCAACCGCCCTCGCCAATCCGAATTCCTGGGTCGCGCGTGGCACGAAAGGACGGTGGACCACCGGCAGATGGCGATAGAGATTTGCATAAAAGCTGCTGATGATCGTGACCCCGAGGCCATGCGCGACGTAGGAACAGGCGGAACTGTTGGTATGCGTCTCGATCTTGACGATCTGCTTGATGCCGGCCCGTCGGAAGGTCTGGTCGAGCGCCATGCGGTTCGGCCGTTGGCGGCCGATCAGAATGAGAGGAACGTCGCGCAAATTCCTGACCGTGATTTCCTCCAGTTTCGCAAGAGCATGATCCTTCGGAACGACGCAGACGCTTTCGCCGGTGGCGACGCGCTCGACCTCGATGCCCGGTCCGCTCTCGCCCTCCATGCGCAGAAAGCCGAAATCGATCACCCGCTGCTCGACGAGCTTGTTGATCGCGGTCGTCGTCTCGAAGAAGGTTTCGATCCGCACACCTGGGAAATCGCTGATGTAATCGGCCAGCATTGCCGGCGCGAAATGCTCCCACATGCTGCTCGGCAGGCCGATGCGGACGATCTCCGGGCCGGCGGCGCCGCTTCTTAAGTCCTCCGCGTGGCCCGACATCCGATCGACCGCGAGCAAGATGTTTTCGGCATCGCGGGCAAGAAGCAGGGCCTCGGGGGTGGGGATGAGACGGCCTTTGTCGCGCACGAAAAGCGACATCGAAAGGTCCGCCTCGAGCTGCTGGAGAAGGCGGCTGACGCCGGACTGACTGAGCCCCATCGTCTTTGCCGTGGCAATCGTCGACCCTGTCGCCAGAAGCGTGCGCAGGACTTCCAGTTGCTTGATATTCATGTGTTTGCGATCCCCCGGGACGGTTCAGGCACCGTCATCATGCCCAGTCCGAAATGCTTTGAAGGAAGAGGCTGGCGGCCTTGGGCATCGGAAATTTCTCGCCGCTGATCAGCGCGTAGGCAACCGGCAGTTCCGGTTCGAGCGGAATGAACTGCAGCGCCAGCGTCGCATATTCGCGGGCGATGATCTCGCCGACCAGCGCAATGCCGAGCCCCTGCGCGGCCAGCGCGCAGGCACTCGCCACCGAATGCGCTTCGAGCAAGGGGCGTTGGCGGATGCCGGCCTTGTAGAACAACGCCTCCAGCTCATGGCGAACCGGTCGCTCCCTGTTCAGCATGATCAGATCCTGCCCCTTCAGATCGCCGACCGACAATTGCCGGCTGCCGGCGTTCGGATGATCATTGTGCAGGACGCAAATGATCCGCGACGACAGGATCTTCTCCTGTTTCAATCCCGGGCTCATCAGCGGCAGACGCGCGAAGCCGAGATCGGCCTCGCCGTCGGCCACCATCCGTTCAATTGCCAGATAGCTGCCGGATGCGACTTCGACGCGCATCGGACCATTCGCGGCGAGAAAGTTCTTCACCAGCTTCGGAATACGCGTCGAGGAAAGACTGGAGGGAAAGGCGAGCCGCAGCATGATCTCGCGCGATCGACCGCTCTCGAGCTCCATCGCCGCCGTTTTCAAGGCGCGCAGCCGGTCTGAAATGGCACGGATTTCCGGGCCGAGCTGCAGCCCCTCGCGGGTCGGTTGAAGCCGGTTCTTTTCCCGGTCGAAAAGCCGGACGCCGAGATAGTCTTCCAGTTGCTGCAATAAGCGGCTGGCATTCGATTGCGAGATACCAAGCTCGACGGAAGCGGCGATCGTCGAGCCTGTCGCGGCGATGGCGTCATAGGCTTCGATATGCTTCAGGCTGATCGCCGCACTCGTGTCGCGCGCCATTCTATCTCCAATGTCGATAGCCCTACCCGCAAACCGCATAAGATTGCGGACCTGCGGAAAGTTGAACATTTTCCGCTGAGAACCAAACTCACGGAAAGACTTTCGTCAATGGCCACCATTCTCCGGAAGATCGCGGAACAGGTCCTGTCGCGAACGACGTTCTCGAACGTCGCCATGGACCGGGCAAGAGATGCTGTGGTGGACACGATCGGCTGCATGATTGCAGGCAGTGGCGATGAAAGCGTTGCTGCGCTCACCCGCGCCTTCGACCGGGAAATCGCCGGAGGCGGCAAAGCGCGGCTCATCACCGGCGGCTCCGCCTCGCCCTCTTTCGCCGCACTCATCAACGCAACGGCGGCTCATGCGCTCGATTTCGATGACAATTTCCATCCGGCAAGGGCGCATGCTTCCGCGGTGCTGGTGCCGGCGCTGCTGGCGGTTCTGACGAGCGGCAAGGTGACAAGCGGAAGACGGTTTCTCGAGGCCTACCTGGCCGGGCTGGAAGCGCAGGCGGCTGTCGGCTTTGGCGTCAATCCCTCTCACTACAACAGGGGCTGGCACGCGACGGCGACGGTCGGCAGCATCGGGGCCGCGGCTGGCGTGGCACGGCTTCTCGGCGCCGACGAAGAGAGCCTAACCGCGGCGATGAGCCTCGCGACGAGCTTCGCCTGCGGCCCGAAAGGGCAATTCGGCACGAGCGCCAAACCGCTTCATGCCGGCATTGCAGCGCGCAATGCCGTGGACGCGGCGCGCATGGCGCTTGCGGGCATGAGCGGACGGGCGGATATCCTCGAACGGCCGCAAGGCTTCCTCGATCTTTTCGGGGGCGATGATGCCAAGGGCTGGGACGACCTGACATTCGAGAAGGAGCATATCATCGAAAGCCGGGGCGTGGTGACCAAGCGCCATCCCTGCTGCGCCTCGACCCATCGCGCAATCGACGCGCTTCTGGATCTGAAGCAGGAGCATGGGCTTTTGGCGGGCGACATTGCCAGGATCGAGGCGAAAGTCGGCATATCCGCTGTCCGCAACCTCGCTTATCCCGACCCTGCCGACGAGATGCAGGCACGCTTCTCGATGCAGTATTGCCTGGCGACAGCTTTCCTCAAAGGCTCCCTTAGCCTTTCGGATTTTACACGGCAGGAGATTGGGCGGCCGGAAATCCGGGAATTCATGCCGCGCATCGACATGCGGTCCTATTCGGCTGATGAGGAAAAAGGCGTGGAGCGCCTCCCGCATGTCGTCACGGTCATGATGCGCGACGGGCGCATTTTGAACAAATCCCGCTTGCATGCGAAGGGATCGCTCGAAGCGCCGATGAGCGTTCATGAACGTGAAGTCAAATTCATCGACTGCTTGCGCTGGGGAAGTCGGACTGCGTCCGGCGCTTCTTTCCTGCAGCTTCGCAAGCTTGCCGATGTTGAAAACCTGTCTGGCGACGATCTCTTCTGGAGCCTGATTGCAGACCGTTAGTCGCCTTGACAAGCCGTGGGGACGGACAGGCGGCGGGGAACGCCTCCCCGGCCGCATCATCGTTCAGGCGGCAGCCTTCTCAGGCGAGGTATTTCGTAAACCAGTCGACCGTTCGCTGCCAGGCGAGCTTGGCTGCTGCTTCGTCGTAGCGGGGCGTGGAATCATTGTGAAAACCGTGATTGACGTCAGGGTAGATGTAGGCCTCGAACGTTTTTCCCGATGACTTCAACGCAGCTTCATAGGCCGGCCAGCCTTCGTTTATCCCCTTGTCCAGCCCGGCATAATGGAGAAGCAGTGGCGCCTTGATCTTCGGCACGTCTTCTGCACGCGGCTGCCTGCCGTAAAAGGGCACGGCTGCGGCAAGTTCCGGATAGGCCACCGCCGCGGCGTTGGCGACGCCGCCGCCATAGCAGAAGCCGGTGATGCCGACCTTGCCGGTGGTGAGATCGCTGTGCATCAAAAATTCGACCGCCGCGAAGAAATCGTTCATCAGCTTTTCCGGGTCGACCTTCTGCTGGAGTTCCCGCCCCTTTTCATCGTTGCCGGGGTAGCCTCCGACCGACGTGAGCCCATCGGGCGCAAGGGCTATGAAGCCTGCCTTTGCCACGCGCCGCGCCACATCCTCGATATAGGGGTTCAGACCTCTGTTTTCGTGAACGACCACCACGGCCGCGACTTTGCCGGCGGCTTTTGCAGGGCGGACGAGATAGCCGCGGACATCTCCATTTCCTTTTGGCGAGGGATAGGTGATGTATTCGGCTGATATATCGGGATCGGTGAACTCGACCTGGGTCGCCAGCGCATAGTCGGGGCTCAGTGACGCAAGAATGGCGGCTGCCGTGACGCCGCCGACAGCGAATTTGCCGGCCCGGTCGAGAAACTCGCGCTTGGTAATTCTCCCGTGCGCGTAATAATCGTAGAGTTCGAGAAGTTCCTGAGGGAAATCCTTGGCTGTCATGCGGGTCATGATGGCTCCTCCTTGCCTTCGGGTCTCGCACTATCCTACACACGTAAACTCGCGGCTCTTTTCAACATTTCGCGAGTTCTGCGTGAGCTTGCCGGGGCGATCGTTGGCTGCGCCAACAGTCGCTGAATTCGCCGCCCCGGCGTCAAGAGATGCGGCCTATTCCCTTTGGCAATCGACGTCCGGCCGGTCGCAGCCAGCAATCGACCGCCGGCTACCGATCTATGAAAATTAATTTCATGCTCGCGCTTTGAGGCCCGTTTTCTATTGACGCCTCGCGATTTTTGTCCCAACTTAAAGAAAATAAATTACTAAATGGGAACTTGATCGGCATGAAAGTGGGAATCATCGGGCTAGGATTCCGGCTCGGCTATCTCGGCTATGTTTTCAAGGCAATCGATAGCAGCTTCGACATTGTAGGCTATGTGGATCCGGAACCAGCCGGACTTCCCGGATTGACGGAAAAGGGAATTTCGGTCGGCAAGGCCTATGGTTCGCCGGAGGAGCTCCTTGCCTCCGAAAAGCTCGATCTCCTGATGATCGGCTCCCCCAATCACCTGCATCTCGACCACATCAGGCTCGGACTTCAAGCCGGTCTCAAGGTCTTCTGCGAAAAGCCGATCGTCACCACGATCGCTGAAAGCATCGAACTTGCCCATCTGATGGCAAAATTCGGCCACGAGCGACTGATGGTCGGTCTCGTCTTGCGCTATTCTCCTCTTTATAAGGATCTCCGCGCTATCCAGGCCGAGGGCAAGCTTGGTCAGATCGTGTCGATCGAGGCCTCCGAACATATCGAGCCTTATCACGGTGCCTTCTTCATGCGCGACTGGCGCCGCTATGAGCGCTATTCCGGCAGCTTCATGCTGGAGAAATGCTGCCACGACCTCGATCTTTACAATGGTGTCGCCGGCGCAAGGCCGGAACGCGTCGCAAGTTTCGGTGGCCGCAAGAGCTTCATTCCGGCAAACGACCCGGCGCGCGAGGGCATCAACGACCTCGAGCTTTTCCACCGCAAGCCGAGCGGGTGGATGGGATCGGACAAGGTCTTCGACAGCGATGCCGATATCATCGACTATCAGGTGGCGATCGTCGAATATGCCAATGGCGTCGGCATGAACTTTCACACCAATCTGAATGTGCCCGATCAATTCCGCCGTTTTGCCATCATGGGTTCGCGCGGCATGGCCGAAGGCGATTTCGTGCGCGGCTATCTCGACGTTCACGAACAGCTGACCGGCAACAAGATTGTCGA
This sequence comes from Rhizobium ruizarguesonis, assembly GCF_012349115.1. Taxonomy (GTDB): domain Bacteria; phylum Pseudomonadota; class Alphaproteobacteria; order Rhizobiales; family Rhizobiaceae; genus Rhizobium; species Rhizobium ruizarguesonis. The sequence continues at coordinate 100,228 of NZ_PQIG01000065.1, read as the reverse complement.
AAACAAATATGCCGCCACCGAGCTCTCCCAGCACTACGGCGCCGATGAACAGATGGCGAGCGATCTGCTTGAAAGCGTGCGCACCGGGCTCGAACTTCCTGTTTCCACGCTGAATGCGCTCGAAGCCGGTATCCTCGCCTTGGCGATGGACGAAGCGAGGATGAAGAAAGCGGTCATCGATCTGCGTCCCATCTGGGACCGCTTCGACGAAGCCCTTCACGCAAGAGCGGCTTGAGGAGGGCGGCAAGATGAGTGTTCAAAGAAGCACCTTCATCTTCGCTTGCATCCTTCTTCTTCCGGCTGTGCTCTATGTTCTGGCGATCGTCGCCTATCCGCTGGTCGATACCTTCATTCTCTCCTTCACCGATGCATCCCTTAAGAAGACCACCAATTGGGTCGGCTGGGTCAACTACGAGAAAATCTTCAACGAGCGGTTTGCAGAAGTCATCATCCGTACGTTCATCTGGACATTCTTCTCGGTCGCCCTGAAAATGGTGATCGGCACTTTCGGTGCGACCATGCTGAATGCCGCGGTCCCCGGCCGCTCGCTGTTCCGGCTTTTGACCATGCCGCCATGGATCGTGCCGATGGCGATCGGTATCTTCATGTGGGGCTGGATGTATAATGGCCAGTTCGGGATGATATCAGGCATGTTGCAGCGCTTCGGTCTCGTCGACGGTCCGGTCGCCTTCCTCGCCTATGGAAGCACCGCTTTCTGGGCAACGATCGTCACCGACGTGTGGATCGGCGTGCCGCTGGTGACGATCTACTTCCTGGCCGCGATCCAATCCATTCCGAAGGATCTCTACGAGGCCGCCTGGACCGACGGCGCCGGCCGCTGGTACCGCTTCCGCCGCATCACGCTGCCGCTGATGGTTCCGGCGATCATCACCATGTCGATGCTGTCGCTGATCGCCACCTTCAACTCATTCGACATCATCTGGATCCTGACGCAGGGCGGACCGAGCGGCGAGACCACGACGATGATCATCGATACCTATCAGACCGCGATCGGCTCGAAGAAATACGGTGAAGGTGCCGCGCGCGCCGTTTTGATCTGTATCTTCCTCTCGCTCTTCTGCTTCGCCTATTTCCGCGTCACCCGCCGTCTCAACCCGGAGAAGCGCGCATGAGCAATGCAGCCATGATCGACCGTTACCGCTGGTGGGAAATCATCCTGATCTATTGCGGCATCGCGCTGTTTCTTTTCTTTGTGCTGTCGCCCTTCGTCGAAGGTTTCCTGGTTTCGCTGAAGCCGCTCAGCCAGCTCTTCTCTTCGCCCTACCGCTTCTGGCCGGAGAACGGCTCGTTTGAAGCCTATCGGACGATGTGGATCAGCGTGCCGGGCTTCGGGCGCTATATCTTCAACTCGTTCTTCATCTCGATCATCGTCACGCTGATCGTGCTCTGCCTCGTCATTCCGGCGGCCTATGCCTTTGCGAAGTTCGAATTCAAGGGCATGGGGATCCTGCTCGGCGCGTTCCTGACGGTGAACATGTTCTCGGGCGCCGTGCTGTTGATCCCGCTCTTCCGGCTGATGCGCAGCATCGGCGTGCTCAACACCTATCTCGCCATGATCGTGCCGGGCGTCGCCTTCTTGATTCCGTCGGCGATCTGGCTGCTGCGCACCTACATGATCCGCATTCCACAGGAACTCAACGAAGCGGCCTACATGGATGGCGCCAGCCATTTCTATACGCTTCGCCGTGTCATCCTGCCCATTGCGATGCCGGGGATTATCGTCGTCGCCATTACCACCTTCATCGGCGCTTACGCCCAGCAATTCATCTTCGCGCTGACGTTCAACTCGAAGACCGAATACATGCCCTTGCCGGTGGGGCTCTTTGCTTACTTCGGCAAGCAGGAGGTCATCTGGAACGAACTGATGGCGGCTTCCTTCGTCGGTATCGCGCCGGCAATGGTCGTCATCTTCTTCCTTCAGCGCTACCTTGTCGGCGGGCTGACCGCCGGTGCGGTGAAACAATAAGACCAAAAAACGAGTGAACAGCTAACACAAGAATGGGAGTCACGACGTGAGCATTACCATCAAGACAGGCCTTATGGCGCTCGCCCTGCTCGGTTCGACGGCACTGACCGCCGTCACTGCCCAGGCGGCCGACAAGGAAATCAGCTGGATCTATTGCGGCGACACGATCGACCCGGTCCACACCAAATACATCAAGCAGTGGGAAGAAAAGAACGCAGGCTGGAAGATCGCCCCCGAGGTCGTCGGATGGGCGCAGTGCCAGGACAAGGCAACGACGCTCGCCGCCGCCGGCACGCCGGTGGCGATGGCCTATGTCGGTTCGCGCACGCTGAAGGAATTCGCGCAGAACGACCTCATCGTTCCGGTGCCGATGACAGACGACGAGAAGAAGACCTACTATCCGCACATCGTCGACACGGTCACCTTCGAGGGCTCACAGTGGGGCGTTCCGATCGCCTTCTCCACCAAGGCGCTCTACTGGAACAAGGATCTCTTCAAGCAGGCCGGCCTCGATCCCGAGACGCCGCCGAAGACCTGGGCTGAAGAAATCGCGATGGCAAAGACCATCAAGGAAAAGACCGGCATTCCGGGCTACGGTCTCTCCGCCAAGACCTTCGACAATACGATGCACCAGTTCATGCATTGGGTTTACACCAATAATGGCGCGGTGATCGATGCCGACGGCAAGGTCACGCTCGACAGCCCTGAGATTCTTGCTGCGCTGAAGGCCTACAAGGATATCGTTCCCTACTCCGAAGAAGGTCCGACCGCCTACGAGCAGAACGAAGTCCGCGCCATCTTCCTCGACGGCAAGGTCGCCATGATCCAGGCAGGTTCGGGTGCGGCCGACCGCCTGAAGAAAACGAAGATCAGCTGGGGCATCACGACGCTGCCGCTCGGTCCCGACGCCAAGGGCCCCGGCACGCTGCTGATCACCGACAGCCTGGCGATCTTCAAGGGTTCGGGGGTCGAGGACAAGGCGACGGAATTTGCCAAGTTCATCACCTCGCCCGACGTGCAGTCGGAATACGAACTGCAGGGCGGCGCCGGTCTCACTCCCCTGCGTCCGTCAGCCAAGGTCGACGAGTTCGTCGCCAAGGATCCTTACTGGAAGCCCTTGATCGACGGCATCAGCTATGGTGGTCCCGAGCCGCTCTTCACCGACTATAAGGGCTTCCAGAACTCGATGATCGAGATGATCCAGTCCGTGGTCACGGGTAAGGCCGAGCCGGAAGCGGCGCTCAAGAAGGCTGCTGGCGAAGTCGAGGCGTTCAAGTAAGCTTTTTGGGCCCCTGGGATCGCGGACGGCAACAGCCCGCGATCCCTTCCCTACAGCGTCGTGGTCTGTTCCACAGCCGCAAGGAAACGCTGTAACACTTTGAATTGCTGCATAATTTCATCTCTAAATCGATTCCGATTTAGGGAATATGCAGGAACGATGATCGAATGTGCGACGAAGGCCGCCGGTGGAGACAGATTTTTGGGACAGCTCTTTCTCAACAAAGTTCAGAAGTTCTATGGCGACTACGAAGTTCTGAAGGGCGTGCAGCTCGATGTGAAGAACGGCGAATTCGTCGTCTTCGTCGGCCCGTCAGGCTGCGGCAAATCCACCCTGCTGCGCATGATTGCCGGTCTCGACGCGACGAGCGCGGGCGACATCGTTATCGATGGTATCAGGGTCAATGACCTGCCGCCGGTCAAGCGCGGCATCGCCATGGTGTTCCAGTCCTACGCGCTTTACCCGCACATGACAGTCTTCGAGAACATCGCCTTTCCGCTTCGCGTCGAAAGGATGGAAGAGGAAAAGCTCAAGGCCAAGGTAGAAAATGCAGCGCGCATCCTTCACCTCGAACAGCGGCTGCAGCAGAAACCCGGTATGCTTTCCGGCGGCCAGCGCCAACGCGTCGCGATCGGCCGCGCGATCGTGCGCGAACCCAAGATATTCCTGTTCGACGAGCCGCTGTCCAACCTCGACGCGGCGTTGCGCGCCGACATGCGCATCGAGCTTGCCAAGCTGCACAGGCAGTTGAAGGCGACGATGATCTATGTGACGCACGACCAGGTCGAGGCGATGACCATGGCCGATCGTATCGTCGTGCTGGATTCCGGTGATATCTCCCAGACGGGCGCGCCGCTGGAGCTTTATCACAAGCCCGCGAACCAGTTCGTCGCCGGTTTCATCGGCAATCCGAAAATGAATTTTCTTCCTGTGACCTGTAAAAGCGTCAGCGCCAGTGGCGTCGAGGTGGATTATCAGGGCCAGACAGCCCTTTTGCCCGTGGCGCCGCGCGACGGCATTGTCGGCAAGGCTTTGACGCTCGGCATCCGACCGGAGCATATCCAGCTTAACGGCGGCGATATCGTCTTTACCGTGACGCCGACGGTTATCGAGCGCCTCGGGGCAAATACGGTCGCTTACGCCTCGCTCAACGGAGAGGCCGAAAATTTCTGCGCCATGCTGCCGGGCAGCGTCGGCATCCGCGCGGACGTGCCGGTTGCAACCGGCATCAATGCCGCAGATTGCCACCTCTTCGACGAGGCGGGCATAGCTTTCGAGCGGCGCGTGGAACTGACCGAAATCGATATGAACGTGATCAATCCGACGGCGGCCTGAGCCGACTGGCCCTGTTTCGGCGGTTGGTCCTGCCAGGGGTCGGATTCGGCTAGGCGCGAATGACACCCTAAGCAATTACGCCTGCCCGCCGGCATGATTTCGGGGTGCTTCTCACTCCACGAACGTCTTTGGACAATCTCCTGCAGATAGCAGAGTCCGGCCCTCGAAGGTGCCTGTTGCTCCAGTTGCTGCTGGTAAATCCAAGATCGGTGGTAAGCGGTAGGATCAGCCTTCCGCCATTGTTGAGCCGGTCCAGCCAGATACCTGCTGGTCGAGTTGCGCCGGCCTTCATGTTCCACCCAATGCGGGTGATTAGATCACGAATTCCTCCTCGTACGTCTGTGGCTCGGGAACGACCGTAACCTCCACCGGAACGATCCAATTGGCTGCGTAGCTCTCGCAGTCAGAACGCTGGAGCTCGGGCTGCACGCACCCCGCCCCATCGATCGCGCGACATCGCAGTATATATTGCCCCACTTCTTCAGGGGTCCACATGTACTCCCACAAGCGCCATGCAAAGGGACGTTCTGTTTCGAGGAGCCTTCCCTCGCGCCAGCCCCTGCCATCTCCGGTGCAGACCTGCACCTGCCGGATAACAGCCTCTCCGCTCCAGGCGGCTCCGAAAATCCGGTACGGTTGGCCGGCGATGAGACGCGCCCCCTGTACGGGACGCGCGATCTGCGCTTTGACCTCCATCTCCGCAAGGGGGACCAGCCTGGGTTCCCCGAGGCTGCGCTCCCAACGGAAATAGTCGCGCGCCTGCCAGTAGCCAAGGAACGGTTGCTCCACAACCGTGATATCAGTGATCCACTTGACCCAAGCCATGCCGAACCAGCCACCCACGACCGCGCGTAGCGGGTAGCCGTGATCGCGCGTCAACGGCTCCTCGTTCATCGAATAGGCAAGGATCGTGCTGTCAGCGATGGCCTTCTCAAGCGGTAAACTGCGCGCAAAAGCGATGGGGCCGGGAGAAGCCGTTTTCTTGTTTGTGTCGACGACGCCGCTGTCGGCGCCTGCGAGAAGTACCTCACGTGCGGTTCGTTTAACGCCCGCCATTTCCAAAATCTCGCGCAGAAGAACACCTGTCCACGCGGCATTGCCGACGGCTCCGTTCTGCCACTGCAACCCCTCCTTCGGCGGCTCATAGTAGACGCGCCCGTTCCCTGCACACTCGACGACGGCGGTGAAAGTCGTGCTCCGCATCGCCTTGATGCTGTCGAGGTCAAGTTCGATCGGCCGCTCCACCGCCCCGCCAACGCGCAATCTCCAGTCTCGCGCATCGAGGTCCGGCGACGGGAAATGGTTTCGCACGAAGAACAGCTCGGTTGGGATCAGCCAATCGGAGAGCGACGCAAACGGAAACTCGATGTTCTGTGGGGATTTCTGTCGAACTATTAGACTGGGTTGCTGTGGTGTCGGCATCGTCCTCGTCTCCCCTTTCAAGAGCACAACGTCGGCTCTCGGTTGCGCGAATTCCGGTACGATCACACCGTCCCTCGCAGTGCGTCCGTCGCATTCCGCCTTCAGGCCGCATTCTAGCACATACCGCACGTTCCTCGGATCGACCTCGAACGGCAGCAAAGGGGCCGACGGCGGTCTTGACCGCTTTGCGCCCTTATGTCGGACATTGAGATTTTTTAGCCGCACCCGCAAAGCGGACATTTGCCCGAACTGGCGAGACAGCAGGTGATGCCGCCACAGGACCTCTGGCAATCGGACGGCAGTTCTCGCGGCGTTCGGTCCGCTTCTCTTATAATGCCCGGAGGCTAAACCAAGCCTTTTGACCGCGGGCGTTGCGAAGCCCGCGGTCAGTCGTCACGCCTCTGCACCAAATCCGTGGCGGGCAACGGTCACCAGAAACAGCAGCATCGAGGCCAAAGTCAGTATCGCGCCGGCACTCGCCAGAGCGGGCGGACCTCCGGCCATGACCATGGCAATACCTGGGACCATGAGAGCGACACCGAGGATGGCAAGTCCGGCGTGAACGCGGGGAAGTATCCCCCGCGCTGCAGTGGGGGTCAGCCGGTAGTACAGGCCAAACAACGCCAGCGTCGTCCATCCCACCAGGTTGAGATGCGCATGGGCCGGCGCCAGCAAGTGGTCCTCGCTGATTGCCATCTGGATCCCCCAAACCATGCCAGAGGTGACACACACGACCGCCGCGAGAAAAAAGATAAAGGCGATGTCACGCATATCAGCCTCTCTGCGCCAGCCCGGGGCCGGTAAACTGCGAGCCATAGCGTGCCGCACATTCGGCAACCGCGGCGATGTCACGCGGTATTTGAAAACCCGCTGCGGCGACTTCTTCGAAAAAACCTTCAAAGCCACCCGGCGTCAGCACGGCGATGCAAACAGCGCCGTCGGGACCGGTGCGGAAGCTATGACGCTTGCCACGTGGGATATGCGCAGTCTCCATCGGACCGCGCCGAAACACGGTGCCCTCAAGTTCGAAATCAATGACGCCTTCCAGCACAAGGAAAGTTTCGTCCTCGGCCTCATGGATGTGCGAAGGCGGGCCCTCAAGCGGGCCGGCAACGCCGTGGACGATGGACATGGCGCCTTGCGTTTCGGCGGAGGACAACAGGATGCGGTAGGTGGTGCCGTTCCAGCTATGAGACTGCTGTGGCTGGGTATATACGTTCATGATACAGGGACCTTCGTGGTTGGTTGATCGGAAGGCCCCCGAAATAGCGCACCGCCGGGCTTGTGATAAATTGGATGATTATATCGACTGAATTGATCCCATGAATTTATCCGCCTTCGACCTTAACCTATTGAAAGTGCTGGATGCCTTGTTGCGCGAACGGTCTACCGTGCGCGCCGGGGAGCGGGTTGGCCTATCGCAGCCGGCCGTGTCGGCGGCCCTTGGGCGGTTGCGCGCCGCCTTCGGCGATCCACTGCTGATGCGTGATGGCCAGCAAATGCGCCCGACCGAATTTGCACTTGCTTTGGCGTTGCCGCTGACTCAACTGCTTGAGGATTCAAGCCGCCTCTTAAACCCGGCAAGCTTCGATCCAGCGAGTGCGGTGCAGACTTTCCGCATTGCAGCGTCGGATTTTTTCACCGAGATGATGCTACCCGGCCTAATGGCTAACCTGGAACAGCGGGCACCGGGCATTTCGCTGCGCTATACCGACTCGCTCAACCTTCAGACCATGGACGACCTACGAGAAGCCAGGCTGGATCTGATCTTGTTGCCTGCGGGCAATTTTTCGCCCTGGGTCGATTGGCGACCGATCTTTCATGCCAGTTACGTTGTTGTTGCGCGGCAGGATCATCCGGTTCTACGCCAGCACGGTGTTACGCCGGCGGCGGCGATGCCCGTCGAACTGTATTGCAGTCTGCGCCACGCCGCCTTCCGCGTCATCGAGATGGCGCCCGATCGAGAAACTGCCGCACTTGCTGCATTGGGCCTGCAACGTGAGGTCGTCCTCTCGGTACCGACCTTTACGGCCGTCTTGCGGTCTGTGGCCGCGACAAACCTTGTCGGAATTGTACCGCGCCGGATGGCCGTGAAAGTGGCCATCGCAGAGGGGCTTGCCATTCATCCGCTGCCCTTTGCTTTGCCACCAACACTGTTGGTAATGATTTGGCACCGGCGCAATTCGGCCTCCCGTGCACACACTTGGCTGCGCGATCAGGTCTCCGAAATACTCACGCCACTCGATGATCTTGAACAATCCAGCGTCGGTAGTTTGGTATTGGGAAGCGCTGGCAATCTCGATTGATTGCGGGCTAGGTTTGCGTCCCGTATCGGGCGCTATGGAACGGCTGCTCTCAATACTTAGAAGCCGAAAACCGACCGTCAGTTTCCGCCCCAAATCGGTCATCCGTCGGTGCTGAGCTGATGTCTGTTATTGGCGCAACGAAATCATCCGCCGCGTGCATGTCTTGCGATATCAGCGACTGCATCCTTGCTGATACCGAGACCGCGAGCAATCAGCCAATCACTGCGGTCGTCGGTGATCAGGGCCACTTCGCCTTCAATCGGAACCGACCCCTACCAGACGAGGCCGCGGGCGGCGACTTCCTCGACGCGGGTGACGATGCCGCCCCGATGGAAGACCATCGTATCGAACAGATTGGAAACCACGCATGTGTGGTTCGGGATGATGAACAGCTTCTGACCGATCTGCGGCCGGGGGCCGGTGCAGTTCGACAGGTCGATCACGCCGTGTTCTTCCGAGAGGCTGCTGATCCGCGCCTCGGGATAACCGACGATCAGCCCGTAATCGCTGAAACCCTGAAGATCCGATGTCAGCGCCTTCGACCCGGCATCGATGACGGCGCGGTCGGCGTTTGGCCGCGACACGACGGTCGCCAGCACATGCATGGCGCAATCGTCCTCGGTGCAATGGCCCATGCGCACCATCTGGCGATCATTATAGATATAGGTGCCGGCGCGGTGTTCCGTGGCCGATTTGACGAGATGCGCCTCGAAGAGGCTTGGGGTTCCGCCATTGCTGACAATCGGGCAGGTTATGCCTTCCGAAGTCAGCTGTTCGAGCGTCTCGGCGATGAAGGCTTCGACGGCGGCAGCCGATTGCGGTTTCGGATAGGTCACGATGCCGCCGAAGGTGAGGCCGTCGGCAGCGGCGATGCGCTTGGCGAGCGAAGCCGCTTCTGCCGGTGTCTGCACGCCGCAGCGGCTGCCGCCGGTATCGCATTCGACCAGCACGTTCAGCGGCTTGTGGCCGGAGAAATGTGCTGCGAGCCCGTCGACCGTCACTTCGCTGTCGGCGACGACCTTGAGGGCCGAAATTCTCTCGTTCAACTTGGCCAGCCGCTCGAGCTTCTGCGGTCCCAGGATGTTGAAGGTGATGAGGATGTCTTCGAAGCCGGCTTCGGCAAAGACTTCGGCTTCCGTCACCTTCTGGCAATTGATGCCCTTGGCGCCGGCGGCAACCTGCGCGACGGCGAGAGCCGGGATCTTGTGCGTCTTGATATGCGGGCGGAAGTTCAGCCCATGCTGATCCATATAGGATTGAACGCGGCCTATGTTTGCAGCCAGCCTGTCTTCGTCGATCACAGGACGCGGCGTCGAGAGATCGGCGATCCTGTCTCCTGCCATGGCGACGACGGCAAACCGGTTGTCATGCATCTAGGCGGCTCCGCGTTCTAGTCCGTGTGGATCGGCGACGATCGGCCATATGGTCTTCGGTGCGCGCCGGTACGGCGTCGTCGCCGGATTATTGGGATAGGGCGTTCCGGCGGAGCAGTAAAGGATCTCTGCGGCGATCTTCGAGAAGGACGCGAAGAAGTGGTTGGTGGATTTGATCACCAGGATCTTCTGTCGGGCGGGATCGATGCCCATCGCCGAAAAAAGGCTCGGATCGAAGCTTTGGGCGCGCGTCGAATTGAGGATGATGTCGAGGCCCTTGAGGACGATATGTACGGCGTCGCCGAAAGGTGCGAGGCTCTCGCCGAACTGCATCTCGGCATTCTTCACCAGCTTGACGATCTTGACGGTGCCATCGACGGGATTGCCGGTGCCGGGCGCCGACTTGGCGCCGAAGCGCAACGGAATTTCCGCCCCCTCGCCCGCCGCAAAGCAAATCTGGACGGCCACCGGATCCCAGATGGTGCCGATCGCAGCACTCGTGACGCCGCGGGCCATGAGTTCCCCGAGGATGACAGTCGCGTCCCCTGCCGTGCCGCCACCCGGATTATCCCAGACATCGGCGATGACAACCGGCCAAGCGGTTGCGGCAAGCGCGCGCGTGACGGCTTCCTTCTCGTCGATCTGCGGAACCATGAAGGTGCCGCGCTTCGAAAACAGCTCGAGGCCGAGTTCGCGCGCCAAAGCCGCGCCCTTCTCCGGCTTATTGTCCGTCACGACAAGCAGCTTCGTTCCCATTTCGGGAACGTCGCCCACCATGAAACCGTGGATCACCGAGATCGACAAGACGTCAGGATCATCCGTCTCGATCTGCATGATCTTGTCGACGAAGGAACGCATGGGCTCGCGCGATGTCGGGAAGACGTCGATCATCTTGCAGTCGAACACCGACATATCAGGCTTGATCCGGCCTTCGAGCGTTTCGACCGTCATGCGCCAGAGATCCTCGGCGCGGTCGACGAAGTCCGTATGCGGAAACTCCTTGAAATAGACAGCGAAATCGAGCGCAGCGACGCGTTTTGCGGTGAGATGGCTGTGCGGATCGAGTTCGGCGCAGATGAGGACATCAGGCCCGACGATCTCCCGCATGCGCGAGAGAAGATCGCCTTCAGTATCCTCGTATCCGGCAGCCACCATGGCGCCATGCAGGCCCATGACAACGGCGTCGACAGGCATTGCCGCGTTGAGTTGCCCGAGGATTTCGTCACGCAATTCCTCGTAGGTCGCCCGGTTGACGAGGCCTGCGGGATCGGCCCAGGTGGCGGTTCCCTCAATCAGTTCCCAACCCTTTTCTCGGGTGACGCGCCTTCCGACGGTGATCGGCGCGGTGCAGAGCGTCGGCGTCTCGGGATGCTGGCCGGGCGGAGCATAAAGAGAGGCTTCGAATGCGCGACGATCCACGCAGATCGGGGAAAAGGTGTTGGTCTCGGTCGCCAGTGCTGCCGTGAAAATGCGCAAGAAAGTGGCCTTCGTATTGTCGGCCCCGCGTCAACCCATCGGGTTCGGCAGGTAGCCGGTGAAACCTGAGATCTTCCAGCGTCCTTCGTGAAGCCTGCAATAATAGAGCGTCTGCCATTGCATGACGTCTCGGGTGCCGTCAGGCTTGGAAATGCCGCCATCGAATTTCTTGCGAACAAGCGCCATGTCGCCTTCGATTTCGATATCTTCCAGCGTCGTCGTGGTGAAGATCGCCGTGCGCGCATCTTCTGCGAAACTCTGTTTTGCGAAATCCTCTGCCTGCCTCAGCCATTCCTGGCGATAGGCCGACAGCGTCGGAAATGCGAGGCGCCACTTGTCGGGGCTGACTTCCTTTCGGCCGTCGATGCCGATGAAACCCTCTTCCACAAAGTCATGCTCGACCATCGACCAATCGGCGGCCAGAAAGGCATCGATATCGCGCGGAACGAGCATCTCCCAGATAGCGTGCCGGGCGCTGTCGGACGGGAAAGGATTCTTGAAAGGATCGCGCATATCTGCCCCGGATTGAAATTCTTTTCATAAAACGTGTTTTTCACTGGTCAAATTCTGCTTTCTATGGTCACTTGTCAACTTATCAAGAAAATAATTTGCAAGGACTTCAGCATGCCCATCAAGCGCTATGGCACTGTTCAAACGGGCGCCGGCGGCAAGGCGCTGCCTTTCGCGCGGGCGGTCGAAGCCGACGGATGGCTGTATGTTTCCGGCCAGGTTGCGATGGAAGATGGCGAAATCATCGATGGCAACATCATTGCCCAGACACACAAGACGATTGCCAATGTCCTGGCGATCCTCGACGAGGCCGGATACGGCGTCGAAGACGTCGTGCGCGTCGGCGTCTGGCTCGATGATCCGCGCGACTTCTGGACCTTCAATAAAATCTACCAGGAGTATTTCGGCGAACATCCACCGGCCCGCGCCTGTGTGCAATCGTCGATGATGGTTGATTGCAAGGTTGAGATCGACTGCGTGGCCTATAAGAAGAAGGATAAATAGAGAACCATCGGGGGGACGGGCTTGGATATCTTTTCAACGCTGCAGGAAGACAAGGGTCGGCTCTCTCCCTCCGAGGGCCGCATCGCGGAGATCATCGTCAACGATTTCGAATTTGCCGTGAATGCCTCGATCATCGAGCTCGCGGAACGGGCCAAGGTATCGCCGCCGACCGTCACCCGTTTTTGCCGACGGCTCGGTTGCGAGAGCTTTTCCGACTTCAAGGTGCAGCTCGCAAGGACCGCCCATATCGGGGTGCGGTATCTGAAACCGGAATCGAAAAGCACTGATCCGGCCGATGTCGCACAGGATATCATCACCAAGGCCCAGAATGCGCTCTTTCTCCTGCATCGGTCGCTCGATCTTGCCGCGATCGAAGCCGCCGTTTCGCATATCGCCAAGGCCGATATGATCTATGCGTTCGGATCGGGCGGCAATTCGTCGATGATCGCCGACGAGCTCCAGAACCGCCTCTTCCGTCTCGGGCTTCGCATCACGGCAAGTTCCGACCACAGCATGCAGCTGATGATGGCTGCCGCGGCAAAGCCGGGCGACGTGTTGATCGGCTCGTCCTTCTCAGGGCGCAATATGGAGCTGGTGCGGGCCTTCGAGCTTGCCCGCCAGACAAAGGTGAAGACGATCGCGCTCACCCAGACGGACAGCCCGGTTGCCAAGGCTGCCGAGATCGTCGTGCCGATCGATCTTCCCGAAGGCAGCAATATCTATCGCCCGACCTCGACGCGCATCGCCTACATCGCGACGGTCGATATCCTGTCGAGCCTGGTCGCCTACGCCGTTCAGCCAAAGGCGACGACCACGCTTCGGCGCATCAAGCAACAGCTGGTCATTCACCGCGACGGCGACGACCGGCAATTGCTTGGAGATTGAGGTTCATGAACGGGAGCGACAGAAAATGACGCAGTCGATAGCCATCGTTACCGGCGCTGCAGGCGATATCGGCGCGGCGATCGCCGCACGGCTCGCCGATGACCACGACATCGTGTTGCTCGCCGACATCGATGCGGAGGCTGCGGCTGCCGTGGCATTGAAGCTCGGGCCGGGCGATCGCTTCGTCGCCGTCCAATGCGATGTGACCAGCGAGACGAGCATTGCCGAATTGGCAAGACGCGCAGCAGACGTCGGCGTGGTTCGAACCCTGGTCAACAATGCCGGTGCTGCCCGCGCCACCAGCCTGCACGACACGACGCCCGAGATCTGGCGGGCGGACGTTGCGCTTAATCTCGAAGCGGCATTCTTATGTTTCCGCGCATTCGAGCCCATGCTGACGGTTTCCAAGGGTTCCGTCGTCAACATCGCCTCGGTCAACGGCATGCATGTCTTCGGACACCCGGCCTATAGCGCCGCCAAGGCAGGCCTTCTGCATTTCACCCGGCTGGTCGCCGTGGAATACGGCAAGTTCGGGATCCGGTCCAACGCCGTCGCACCCGGCACGGTGAAGACGCAGGCCTGGGAAGCCCGTGCGAGCGCCAATCCCAACGTTTTCGAGGAAGCACGCCGCTGGTATCCGCTACAGCGGGTCGTCGATCCGAAAGATGTTGCCAATGCCGTGGCCTTCCTCGCCGGTCCCCAGGCCGCCTCTATCACCGGCGTCTGCCTGCCTGTCGACTGCGGCCTCACGGCAGGCCAGGCCGAGCTCGCGCGAACCTTCTCGCAATCGGAACATTACTGAAATCCAGAGCGGTTCAACTTTTCATGGAACCGCAGAACCGCTCTAACTTTTCGTTTTTACGCAATTCCGGACGAAAAACCGCTTCGCACTTTTCCTGGAATTGCTCCAGAGGAAGACGAGAGGAGCAGGTTGTGAAGCCGGCTTACTTCTGATCGATGACCGCATGAGCCGACTTTTTCCCGACGTCTTCCGTAATCCGGCGATCCGCGCTAGCATGATCGCCATTTTCACCTTCGGAATGGCGGGGGCGATGACGGCTCCCTATCGTTCGGTCGTGGGTATCCGCGAATTGGGCTTGAGCGACGGCCTCTATTCCTTCCTGAGTTTCCTCTCCGCGGCGGTGAACGTCGTTATCAGCGTCCTGCTCGGCAATCTCGCCGACCGGCTGGGCGAGTACCGGTCGACGATGATCGGCGCCTGCCTGTTCGGCATCGTCGGCTACGGCATGGTCTGCGCCTTTCCCAGCGCCGCCGTCTTCGTCATCGCCGGCTTGCTGCCCCTGCCGATCTACGGGGCGCTGAACTCGCTGCTATTTGCCAATGCGCGCGCGGCGATGCACGGCATGAACCGAAGCGACATGGTGACGGCCAACTCCGGCGTACGCGCCATGATCTCCCTGTCCTGGGTGTTGATCCCCGGTATCACCGGCCTGGTTCTCTCGGGCGCATCGAGCATGCTGCCGGCTTACCTCTTTGCCAGCATCTCATGTCTGCTCTGTCAGGGGATCATCGTCTTCGCCCTGCCGAAGCGGACGGGAACGGAGATGGCGGCAGTTCATCATCTCAGCTATCTCGGCGCGCTTCGCCAGGTGGTTTCGCCGCGCATCTCGGCGCATATTGGCGGGGTAGCGCTGATTACCAGCACGCTGCATCTCAATGACGCCCTTCTGCCGTTGATCGCCACCGGTGCTGCTCATGGTTCGCTGAGCGACGTCGGCATTCTTGTCGGCATCGTCGCATTGCTGGAAGTCGTCTTCATCATCGTCTGGTCGCGGATCGCACGGAAGGCCGGCCAGATGACGGCGCTTGCCGCCGGCACCATCATCTATGCCGTGTTCCTCAGCCTTCTCGGCTTTGCCTCTGAGCCGTGGCACCTCTATGCGCTCACCCTGCTTGCCGGCATCGGAGCGTCGGCGATCATCACCATTCCGATCACCTATCTGCAGGATCTGATCGCCGACCGGCCGGGCCTCGGCAGCGCACTGATCTCCGTCAATATCTTTGCCAGCGCCGGGTTCGGCGCGCTGGTCTTTGCCGCCGGCACCTATGTGACTGGCTATTCGGGAACCGCGATCCTGAGCGCCGTCACCGGATTGTCGGGAATAGCGATCATCGGCCTCTTGCATAGGGGCAAAGCCCGCTAAAGCGCGTCGCGATCTTTCAGATTCGCTTGTCGCGCTTTAGGTCTTTGTTCTTACGCATGTCGTTGTCGCAAAACCGCTGCACAGTTTTGCGCGACATGCTTTCGTCCAGGGACGTGGCGAAGAATGTGGCTTTCATCGGTGTTCGTCTTGTGACAAGGGTGACGCACCAATTCCTTTGAAGGCGACATGAAGGCAATCTCCGGCACGAATCTCGAGCAGGCCAAGTCTCACAACCGGCGTGTGGTGATCGAGGCTGTCCGCACGAACGGTCCCTTGTCGCGCGCGGCGATCGCCCGGATGACGGCGCTGACTGCCCAGACCGTATCGAACATCGTCGAGGAGCTGGAGCGATCGCATCTTCTCGTTCCGGCCGAGGCGCAGAAGCTGGCGCGCGGCCAGCCGATCATCCCCTACTCCATCAATCCACGCGGCGCCTATTCGATCGGCCTCGAACTTGGTCGGCAGCGCGCCAGCGGGGTCCTGACGGATCTCTCCGGCGCCGTCTGCGCACGCATCGAGCGCCATGTCGAACATCCCGATCCGCAACGGGCGATGCCGGCTCTCCAGTCCATCGTCGAGGATCTTCAGCAGGCCTTCGCATTCGACCGGAACAGGTTGCTCGGCGTCGGGATGGCCCTGCCCGGCCGCTATGCCGATGGCGGCACAACGTCGCTCAGTCCGCTGAACCTGCCCGGCTGGCAGGGTTTTCCCGTCGGGCATGAGCTGGAACAGCGGGTAAAGGTGCCGGTGCTCGTCGAAAACGACGCGACGGCAGCGGCGATCGGCGAGCGCCTGCATGGCGTCGCCCGCGGTTTGGGCAGCTTCGTCTATCTGTTCCTCGCCGGCGGCGGTGGCATCGGCGCCGGGATGTTCCTCGACGGTCACCTCTACAAGGGCAGCCGCAACAATGCCGGCGAGATCGGTCACATCATCGTCGAACCGCATGGCAAGCTCTGCAGTTGCGGCAAGCGCGGCTGTCTGGATCGCTACATCTCGCCGGCCGTTGCCTACGAATTCATGGGCATTGCCAACGCCGAGGAACTGTCGCCCGACGATCTCGATGCGCTGATCGCCAAGGGCGGCGAAGGTCTCGATACCTGGCTGGATCAGGCCGTCCAACCGCTGCGGCAGACCCTTGATTTTCTGGAACTGGCCTTCGATCCGCAGACCATCGTGCTTGGCGGCAGCATATCGACATCGCTCATGCTTCGGCTTGCAGAGCGGCTGGAGCCGCTGCACACCCCGATCGATACCAACCAGCAGCGGACGGTGCCTCGCGTCATGATCGGCATGACCGGCAAGGATACGGCAATTCTCGGCGCCGCCGCCCTGCCGATCTTTTCCGAAACCAATCCGCGCTTCGACGTGCTGCAAAAGCCGCTTGGCTAGTACACCTCTGCCCGGGAGATTGCTTGGGCCGGCCTCTCATCCGCCTGCCGGCAACCTCGCATCTGACTGCGGCGGGCGACGGGCCAGAGGTCGCGCAAAGATGACCACGTTGCCGAGAAGCGTCAGCGCCAGGCCGATCAGGCCCAGAGCGGTCCAGTGGTAGCCCTCGAAGACCGTCGACAACGACAGGGCGACGATCGGGAACAGGACGGTGGCATAGGCAGCGCGTGAGGAGCCGATGCGCGACACCAGCATGAGGTAGGTGGTGAAGCCGATCACCGATCCGATTGCCGCGAGATAGAGCATGGCGGCAAGATAGGTGACGTTGGGCGGTGCGACGATCGGCGTTTGCGTCACGGCAATCAGGACGAGGAGGACGATCGCGCCATAGGTCATGCCCCAGGCATTGGCGGTCAGCGGTGAGATTCCAGCCGCGCTGTTTCGACGCGATGCCATATTGCCCAGCGAGAAGAACAGCGTGCCAAGCGCTGCGAGCCCGATCCCTTTCAATGTGCCCATATCGAAATCGACGACGACGTCCTGTCCGAAAAGGAGGAGAAGGCCGGTTGCTCCGAGCGCCGCTGCGAGAAGCGTGCGGCCTGTAATGCGGTCGCCGAAGAAGAGGCGCGCATTGACGGCATTGTAGATCGTTGCGAGCGAGAAGATCACGGAGATCAGCCCGGACGGGATAGAGGCGGCGGCGTTGTAGAAGCAGATGAAATTGAGGCTGAACAGGCAGAGCGCTTGCGCAAGGATGAAAGGCTGATCGCGCAAGGCAGGCAGCTTGAGCCGCCGCATGACGGCCAGGATGGCGAGGAGGATCACTGCTGCGACCGCAAATCTGTAAAAGACCGAGACCAAGACCGGCACGGGACCGACCTGCATCGCAATGGCGATCCAAGTCGTCCCCCATATAAGGACGGTGGCGATGAAGAGAGCGGCATTTGCCATGGAGTGATCCTCGTTTTCCCGACCAATAGGCGAACCGCGAGCAGGTCTCTTGCAGATTCTTGCTATGAAATCGATTTGCCCGGACTTCCGGCTCGCCAGGCAGCTCGTCCGCCGGTATTGTTCGCGCGGCATGGTCAGGTGTGGGGAAGAATTGGTGAAATATAGTCACCCCTCGGTTTTCAGGTTTTTGTCCGCATCTCCCACTGCGCGGATGTCACAGTCCATCGATTTGGGGTTCGGGCGATCAGCTGCCATCTGGAGCAATGCACACGACAGGATGAGCTATCAGCGGCCGAACGGCCATACGTTCAGTCTTTATCTCAGGGGCGGCGCCGGAACGCGACGTCTGGATGGCAGCCCCGCCGCGCGCGGCCGTCCGGGAGTGCTGTGCATCATGCCACAGGAGCACTCGTCCGAATGGGAAATCACCGACTTCTCCCAATTCGTCCATCTGTATGTTCCCGATGATGAGTTGCGCCGGATGTTTGCGGAGACGTTTGACCGCGATGCTCGGCTCATGGCTCTTCCCGAAGTGACCTTCGCAGATGCACCCCCCTTGGCGCGCACGCTTCGGCAGATGACGCAAGCGATCGTGGCGGGCAGTCATCTGCAGGCTGAAGAAGCGATGGCACAGACGATCAACGATTTCTTCGTTGATCCGCGCTATGGCGGGATGCGTCCCTGCGCGATCAGCGGCGGGCTCGCTTCTCATGTGCGGCGCCGGAGTCTGGAGTATATCGAGGCCCATCTCGGTGAGACAATCCGCTTGCAGGATCTGGCGGCGATCGGGCAGCTCAGCGCCTTTCATTTTCAGCGGATGTTCCGGGCAAGCTATGGTGTGTCCCCACATGGCTGGGTGGCTCACCGGCGTATCGAGCGCGCCAAATCGATGTTATCAGGCATGGACCCGATCGCGCAGATCGCTTCGGCCTGCGGCTTCAGCAGCCAGAGCCACATGACACGGGCATTCAAGTTGGGCACAGGCGTCACACCCTCTGCCTACCGGCAAAGACAGTGAAACCCTTCGCTCGACCGCACTTCTCCTTTCCGAAACCAATCCGTGCTTCGACGTCCTGCAAAAGCCGCTCGGCTAAACCGAGGCTCTTCGGCCTTCCAGACCTCACTTCACCGCGATGACGACCTTGCCCTTCGCGCGTCCCGTTTCCACATAGTCCAGCGCCTCGTTGGTCTTATCGAACGGGAAGGCCCGGTCGATGACGGGGCGGATGGCGCCCGCCTCGATCAGCGAGGTGATCTTGCCGAGCTGCGCGCCGTTTGCCGTCATGAAGAGGAAGGAATAGCCGATCCCCCGGCGCTTCGATTTCCGCCGGATGCCTAAACTCAAGAAGCGCATGACCTGCTGCAGCAGCCAGCCGAAGCCGTTTTCCCTGGCGAAATCGGGATCGGGCGGACCCGATATCGAGATCAGCTTGCCGCCGGGCTTCAGGACGGCGAGCGATTTCTCCAGCGTATCCTTGCCGAGGCTGTTCAGCACGACGTCATAGCCCTTCAGCACCTTTTCGAAGTCGTCCTTCTTGTAATCGACCACCACGTCGGCGCCGAGGCTTTTCACCAGATCGATACTTGCCGTGCTCACGGTCGTCGCCACGTGGGCGCCGAGATGTTTGGCAAGCTGGATCGCGATGGTGCCGACGCCGCCGGAGCCCGCATGGATCAGCACCCTCTGCCCCTTCTGCAGCTTGGCGCGCTCGACCAGTGCCTGCCATGCGGTCAGCGCCACAAGCGGAATGGATGCGGCCTCTTCCATGCTGAGATTGGCGGGCTTCAGGGCGATATCGGCAGCGTCGATGGCGATATACTCGGCGAAGGTGCCGATTCCTTGCCGGGACGCGCATAGACCGCGTCGCCGGGTTTGAATTGCCGGACATTGGCGCTGACCCGCACCACGACACAGCGACATCATTGCCGAGCACCAAGGGAAGCCGGTAAGGCAGGATCAGCTTGAACTCTCCGTCCCGGATCTTGGCATCCAGCGGGTTCACGCTGGCGGCATGGATCTCGACCATGACGTCATTCTCCCGCAGCTGCGGTTCAGGGCTCTGGCCGAGCCTGAGGGCGCCGCCTTTCTTGTAGCGATCGATCAGGAATGCTTTCATGAGGGCGAACTTTCGTTTTTGCGATGAGCCGACAATGCGGCAAGCCAGGATCAATCGGGAAGTTTGTTGAATTTCCGGAGGCTCTTGTCGACAAAGGACTCAGGCAGGAAGCGGCGGATGAAACGCACTTGTCCTGCTGCTTTCCCGGCCGTGTAGCGTCTCTTCGGCGATGGCGCATTGGCGGCCTTGACGACGGTTGCGGCGACCACCTCGGGCGCATCGCCTTTTGAGACGATCTCGCGCATCAGCTTCTCCGCATCGGCGCGCACTGCGTCATAGACGGCAAGCGGCCGGTCGGGGCGCGTGATGTTCTCCTCGAAGGAGGTGCGGGTGACACCCGGTTCGACGAGCACGACGCGGATGCCCTGTGTGCGCACTTCATGATCGAGGGATTCCGAATAGCCTTCGATCGCGTGTTTGGTCGCTGCGTAGAGCGCGTTGAACGGCGCCGGGATCAGCCCGAGGATCGAGCTCAGGTTGATGATCCGACCGCTGCGCTGCCGCCGCATCACCGGCAGCACCGCATTGGTCATGCGCATCGTGCCGAAGACGTTGACGTCGAACACGGCTTTGGCCTGCGCCGTCGTCGATTCCTCGGCGCCGCCGAGCAGGCCGATCCCGGCATTGTTGACGAGAAGATCGATCCGTCCCGTGCGTTTCAGAACTTCGTCGACGACGCCCTGCACCGATTGATCGTCGATGACGTCGCAGACCAGCATGGTGATGCCATCGGCGGTGTCGGCCATCGGCTTTCGGCTGGTGCCGAACACCCGGTAACCGTCGCGCCGCAGCGCCTTCGCCGTCACCAGCCCGATGCCGGAGGAAGCCCCGGTGACCAGGGCAATGCTGCGTTCTGTCTTGCTCATTGACGTCTGCCTTCGTTTTTGTCGTGGAACATCCATGCGCATTCTGTTACTATCAAAAAGATAGCAAGTCACTACTAAAAAGATATCGACATGAAGAATCTTTCCGAACAACCCTGCCTGATCGCCCGCAGCCTGGCGCTCGTCGGCGATGCGTGGAGCATGCTGATCATGCGCGACGCCCATGCGGGGCTGACCCGCTTCGATGAATTTCGCAAAAGCCTCGGTATCGTCCCGACAATGCTGACGGGGCGGCTATCATCGCTGACCGAGGAAGGATTGCTGGAAAAGCGTCGCTATTCCGAGCGTCCGCCGCGCGACGAATATGTGCTGACGGAAGCCGGCCGCGATTTTCTGCCGGTGCTGTTTGCAATCGGCGCCTGGGGCCGCAAGCACCGCAGCGGCGGTGCAGTCACCCGTTTCGTCGACGCCGAGACCGGAACCGAGATCGATCCCGTCACCATCGACCGCGCGACCGGCGCGCCGATTGGAACTCGTCCTATTCGTATCGCCGCACCCGAATGCGAGCTGCCCGCGGCAGATGAAACGGCACCTGACACCGCCCTTTGAAAGCGATGTCAGTTTCCCCCCGCCATCACCGCCTCCGGCGATGGCGAGGGTGATCCTCAAATCAAAACCCGCGGCCCGATCCGGGCGCTACGACTGCTGCAGCCCGTAGAGCAGCGGCATCAGTCCTGCGAGCGCCCTGAAGCGCTCCCACGACTTGGACGACGGCTTCGTCCAGCCGGTTTCAGCAAGTGCGGAAATGCGCGGAAAGACGAGGCGGTCGAAAACGGCACGATCCGTCATCGGCTCGGACCAGATGCAGGCCTGGATGCCGAGGAGTTTCTGTTTCTGGCTCGCCGTCCAGCCGCCGATGGGGTCGAAATTGTAGAGCTTCTCGGCATCCGAAGTCCCCGCCCAGCTGGCGCCGGGTTCATCCCAGTCGGGCCTGAGCGCCATGTCGAGGTAGTAGACCTGTCCGGGGCAGACGACGATTTCGTAGCCGCGCTCGGCAAGTTCGGCCGAGACTTCGACATTGCGCCAGCTGCAGAGATAGCTTTTCGATTTGTCGATGACATCGCCGTGGGCCGCCTCTTCCCAGCCGCCGGTGATGCAGCCCTTGCTCGCAAGGAAGCGCTGGACACGGTTCAGGAACTCCGCCTGCAGGATGGCGGCACCCGAGCCGTGGATATCGTCGGCGCCATGGGTATTGGTCACGACGTTCAGCCGCTTGGCATGCGCATCGGCAACCTCGTCGCCCGCGACGCTACGCAGGCGCTCGAGCGCTTCCGGCGAGCCGGACCATGCGCCGAGCGGAACTTCGTCAGCACCGAGGTGGATGGTCTTGAACGGAAAGAGCTCGATGAGTTCCAAGAGGATCGTCTCGATGATCTCATAGGTCTTCTCGCGGGCCGGATTGATGCAATTGTCGGGAAAGCCCTGAACCGAATAGTAGCTGCCGACCTCGGCCGGATCGCGCAACTCCGGGATCGCCTGCAGCATGGCGTAGCAATGGCCGGGGACATCGATCTCCGGCACGATCTCCACGCCGAAGCTCTTGGCATGGGCGACGATCTCGCGGATGGCAGCCTTGGTGTAATAACCGCCGGTGCGGGCCGGGCTCGAACCGAGCAGCGGCGGAACGGCAAGACCGTGGCCGCGCCAGGCACCGACCGCGGTCAAATCAGGATAGGCGTCGATCTCGACGCGCCATGCTTCGTCGTCGGAAAGGTGCCAGTGGAAGCGGTTGAGCTTGTTCCAGGCAAGCACCGCCACCAGCTTCTTGACCTCGGCCGCACCGTAGAACTGGCGGGCAACGTCGAGGTGCAGGCCGCGCCAGCCCATCGACGGCTCATCGACGATCTCGCCGGATGCCGGAAACTGGAAGACCTCGGGATGCAGCCTTGCACCGCGCCAGATCTGGCCGAGCGTGACAAGGCCGTAGAGGAAGCCGGTCTGGCTGCTTGCCTCGATCGTGATCGCCTCACCCTCGAAGCTCAGCCGATAGGCCTCCGGCCCGAAGCCGGCGGCATCCTTCAGGGCAACCGGAACCGCGCCTTCCGTCTCGCTCCGCACGATGCCTTCGACGGCGAAGAGATGCTCGACCAGCGCTGCGAAGCCGCGCGCTGCCGCCTCCGCTTCAGCGCTCCGCGCCTGCGGCGCAAAACCGGCCGGCAGCGGACGTCGGGAAGTGACGGACACATGGTTCGGCCAGGGGATGATCGACACCTGAACGGGCGCATTGGCGGGAACCGGATAGATCTCGGCGCCACGCTTCAATGGCGCGTTGCTGACCGAAGATCGCGTCGGCTCTATGGTGAGCACGATCGTGCTGCCGTCGGAAAGCGCGAGATAGCCGCTCGTCGCGCCGTCCGTCCAGTGGCGGAACTGCCAGCTCAGCGCATAGACTGAAACCGTCCACGTCTCGCCGGCGCCGAG
Organism: Rhizobium ruizarguesonis; assembly: GCF_012349115.1. Classification (GTDB taxonomy): domain Bacteria; phylum Pseudomonadota; class Alphaproteobacteria; order Rhizobiales; family Rhizobiaceae; genus Rhizobium; species Rhizobium ruizarguesonis. The sequence goes on along the minus strand of NZ_PQIG01000065.1, from coordinate 77,224 downwards.
AACGAAATTGGCCGGCGGCTGGAATTCGGTGAAATTCGACAGCCGCTGCGAAACCGTGGCGCCTTCGACGCGCCCGGCCGGATCGACACGACCCGGGCCGCTGACGCACAGCGAGAAATTCGAAAGCGGCTCTGTGCCGAGGTTCTTGAGGCGCAGGACGTAGGAGAATTCCTTGCCGTCCGCAGGCGGGTTCCAAAGGGTTTCAAGCCGCAGGGCTTTTGGTCGTGATGTGGACATGGTCACTCTTTCCTTTTGAAGATCTGGCCTTTTTGACGATCGGGCCTTTTGAAAATCAGCTCTTGAGCATTCCGGCGTAAATGCCGGGAGCGGAATTGGGGATCGGCATGGCCCCGACCGCCTTTTCGTAAAAGGCAGAGGGGCCGACGTCGCCGATGATCGCATAGGCATAGCCCATCGCTTTCAGGTCGTTCAGGCTGGCAAAAAGCAATGCCCGGCCGATGCCGAGCCCGCGAAGGCCTTCGTCGACGCCGGTCGGTCCGAAGAAGCCGCGCGCCGTGGCTTCATGGCAGGAAAAACCGACGAGCTTCTGCTCGCGTGTGGCGATGAAACAGCTCGGCGGCTGGCGGGTCATCGCGACGGAGGCCTCGCTCGCCCATCCCTCGCCGAATTGTTCTGCGATCCAGCCGGTGATCAGCCGGAATTCCGGCGGCAAGGCCCGGCGGATCGTCACGCCCTCGCTGGCCATTCGTTCGGCCGACTGCGTGTCTTGCGGCAGGGTGGAGAGGTTGACGAGATAATCCATTTTGCCATCCTTCAGCTGGAAACGCCGAGTGCGCGCATGAAATGGTTGGAGCCGACCTGCTCGATGACAGTCGATTCAGGACGGCTGAGCGAGCGTACCTTTTCCGCCTGTTCGAGGAAACGTGCGCTTCCGCCGGTCACGAAGGGTCTGCTGCCGTCCGGAACGGCTGAAAGCAGCAATCTTGTATAGGGATGGCGCGGATCGGACAGAACCGTATCGGTGTCGCCCCATTCGACCATCTGGCCGGCGAACATGACGACGATCTCTTCGGCCACGTGCGCTGCCGTTGCGATGTCGTGCGTGATATAGAGCATGGCAAGGTCGTTTTCGCGTTTCACTGTCGCGAGCAGATGGAGAATGTCCTTGCGGATGGAGACATCGAGCATCGAGGTCGGCTCATCGGCCACCAGCACGCTCGGCGCAACGGCTAGCGCCCGCGCGATATTCACCCGCTGCCGCTGGCCGCCCGAGAGCTCATGCGGGAATTTCTGCCTGGTCAAATCGGGCTCCAGCCCGACGCTTGTCAGCAGGCGGGCAATCTCTTCGGCAAGATCCGTCCTGGAGCCGCTCTGTCGATGCAATTGCAGCGGCCGCGCCAGATGATGGCTGACCGTAAAGGCCGGATTGAGCGACGAGAACGGATCCTGGAAGACCATCTGTACCGCCCTGCGGTACTGATGCTCATCCTTCGCCTCGCCGCGGGCGGTCAGGTCCTGCCCGCGGAAAAACAGCCTGCCGCCCGTCGGCTTGTCCAAGCGCGCAATGATGCGGGCGCAGGTCGTCTTGCCGCAGCCGGATTCGCCGACCAGCGCCAATGCCCGACCGGGAAAAAGCGAGAAGGACACACCTTTCAACGCGTGTACCGGGCCGAAATTACGCTGGATATTTTCGAGCCGGATCACGGCGTCGGTGACAACAGGATTTGCCTCCGCCTTCATGCCAAGGCTCCCGAGTGATGCGGATTGCCTGGAAGCTGGGGAATGGCATTCCAAAGCTTGCGGGTGTAATCGTGCAGCGGCGCCTCTGCGACCTGGCGCACCTCGCCGACTTCGACGAGTTCGCCCTTCAGCATGACGCCGATGCGCTGGCAGAGCTGCGCCATCAGATGCAGGTCATGGGTGATGAAGAGCACCGAGAAACCATAGGTCCGCTGCAGGTCGAGGACCTGCTCGAGGATCTCCCGCTGCACGACCACGTCGAGGGCGGTCGTCGGCTCGTCCATGATGATAAGCTCGGGCCTCAGCGCCAGGCAGATGGCGATGACGATGCGCTGGCGCATGCCACCGGAGAACTGGTGCGGGTAATCGCCGATGCGATGCGTGGGAATGCCGACGAGACGGAACATCTCCTCAGCCCGAGCCCTTGATTCCTCATGCGAGCAACCGGTGTGCCGGCGCAGAACGTCATGGAACTGCGCCTCGACCCGCATCAGCGGATTGAGCGAATTCATCGCGCTCTGGAAGACCATGCCGATGCGCTTCCAGCGGATTCTCTGCAACTCGCGTTCCGGCAGCCTCAAAAGATCCTGTCCATCGAGCCTTATGCTGCCGCCGCTGATCCAGGCGGGTGCCTTGGAAAGACGGGTGATGGCATAGGCAATCGTGCTCTTGCCGCAACCGGATTCGCCGGCGAGCCCGAAGATCTCGCCGCGGCCGATATTGAAAGAGACATCCTTCACGGCGCGGAACTCTCCCTTGTCGACGAGGTAGTCGACGTTGAGCTTGTCGATTTCCAGAAGATTGTCGCTCATCGGCCGAGCTCCAGTTCCCGGTTGCGGGCGCGGGTGAGACGGAACCAGCGCGTCAGCGCCGGGCCGGAGCGAAGCTGCGGGTTGGCGATCTCGTCGAAGGTGAAATTCAAAAGCGCAAGGCCAAGCCCCGTCACCGCGATGCCGAGCGCCGGCACGCCGATATCCCACCATGCGCCGACCATGATTGCCGAAGAATTCTGGGCATTGTAGAGCATCGTGCCCCAGGAGACTTTCAGGGGATCGCCGAAGCCGAGATATTCAAGCGTCGTCTGGGCAACGATGGCGTAGATGATGCTGCCGACGAGATTGATGCCGATCAGCGTCGTCAGGTTCGGCAGGATTTCCACGAAGATGATACGCCAGGCCGGCTCTCCGATCATCTGGGAGGCCGTGACGAAATCGCGATTGCGAAGCGCCATCGTCTGCGACCGCGTCATGCGGGCGCCCCAGGGCCAGGAGGTCAGCGCGATGATCGTCATGATGGTCATCGGCCCCACGGTGCCGGCGAAGGAGGCGAGCAGGATCAAAAGCGGCATGTTCGGGATGACCAGGACGGCATTGGTCGCAAGGTCGAGCACCGCATCGGTTCTGCCTCCGACATAACCGGCGATGAGGCCGATGGCCGTGCCGAGAACGGTGATGGCAATGCCCGTGGCAAAACCGACGGAGAGCGAGCTGCGAGCGCCCCAGACGAACTGGCGATAGACATCCCGCCCCATCTTCGTCGTGCCCATGACATGTTCGATCGACGGTGGCTGATGCGAGCGACCGACACGCGCGCCGGGCTCGCCGGGCGCAACGACCGGCGCAAACAGCGCCATCAGCCACAGGACCGCAATGATGACGAGGCCGGCCAGCGCCTTCTTCTGGTTGAGGACAGACCTTAGCCCGAAGTTCATTAGACCGCCTCCCGCAATCTCGGATCGACGAGCCCGTAGATGATGTCGACGAGGAAATTGGCGCCGAGCGTTGCGAGCGTCATCAGCAGCAACTGTCCCTGGATGACGGGGTAATCGCGGGCGATGCTCGCGGTATAAAGCGTTAGCCCCAATCCGGGATAGTTGAAGACGATCTCGGTGACGATCGAACCGCCGAAGACGGCGCCGAGCATCAGCGCCAGGTTGGTCAAAACGGGAAGCATGGCATTGCGCGCGCCGTAGCCGAACATGACCTGAAGGTGGCTGAGCCCCTTGGCACGGCCCATGGTCACGTAATCTTCGCCGAGCACCGAGATCATCGACGAGCGCATCGTCGTCTGGAATTCGCCGATCAGGAATGGCGAAAGCGTCAGGACCGGCAGGATGGCATGCATGAACACGCTGCCAACGAAGGTGAAATTGAAGGCGGGATCGAGGTTCGGATCATAGGCGTAGCCGACCGGAAACCAGCGCAGCGAGACCGCAAAGACGAACAAAGTCGTCAGCGCCACGATAACGGGCGGCACCGAAATCATGATCACGGAAAGCGGCGAGACGATCGTGTCGAAGCGTCCGCCGCGGCGCCAAGCCGAGATCGCGCCCAGCACGACGCCGACGCAGAGCGAAAAGATGATCGCGGTGGTGACAAGGAAGACCGTCCAGAGCGTCGAACGGCCGAGAACCTGGGCGACGGTCTGGGGATAATATTTGACCGAGACGCCGAGATCGAGGGTCGCCAACCCCTTCACGTAATCGACGAACTGCCAGAGCATCGGCTGGTCGACCGCGCCGAAGCGCGCTTTGATCGCCCCGATCGCGGCCGGGGTTGCCCGCGGGCCGAGTTGGGCAACCATGGCATCGACGGGGCTCCCCGGCATAAGCCGGGGAAGAATGAAGTTCACGACGATCGCAAACGCCAAGGCGACTGCATAGACGCCGAGGCGCCGGCTCGAAACACGCATGTCTGCACCTCCCGCGAGGTTTATTGGACCGGGGTGAGGCGCAGCAGATGCATCAGGCGCATGCGGTTATTGTCATGATCCTCCGGATTCATGACGGGATCCTTGTCGGTGACCCAGCCGGTGAAGCGCTTGCTCGAGAACTGATACCAGGTCGGCCCGTTGAAGACAGGCACAACGGGGAAGTCGTCGGCGACCAGCAGCTGGATGTCGTTGAAGATTTTCTTGTGATCGTCCTCCGACGTCGCCTTCAGATACTGATCGAAAAGGGCGTCCAGCTTCGGGTTCGAATAACGCGAGGGCGCGCCGGTGATGCGCCCGCCATAGGCGGTCGAAAGGTTCTGGTAATAGCCGCGGAACGGCGTTGCGGCATCGGCGCGGGAGTTCATGACGACCTCGAAGCTGCCGTCGAGGATCTGCTTGCGCCACTGCTCATATTCGGGCGTGGTGACGGATGCGTTGATGCCGGCGGCACGCAGTCCTTCGACGGCGATCTGAACGGCGTCGATCCAGTCCGTCCAGCCATTCGGAACGATGATCGGGAAGGCGATCGGCTTGCCGCTCGGCGTCGCGCGGAAGCCGTCGGCACCCTTCTTGTAGCCGGCATCATCGAGAATCTTGTTGGCCTTCTCGGTATCGAAGCCCATGAAGGCATCCTTGTCGCCCTCGGCATCCTTGTTGCGCCAGCTCTCAAAACGCGGCGGCAGGCCGGACGCATGCTCATTGACGACGGGATAGCCGAAGCCCGCAATATCGACCATCGACGTGCGGTCCATGGCAAGGCTGAAGGCATGGCGGAAGTTCAGGTCCTTGTAGGCCTCGAGGTTGCCTTCATTGCCGCTCTTGAAGTTCATCTGGAAGGCGACGGTCTCGGCCGGCGGCTGCCAGTAGCCGTTGTGATCCGGATCGAGCGCGACGAAGGTCTTGTCGATTTGCGGAATGAAGGATCCGATCCAGTCCATATTGCCCTCCGGCAGGATGGCAAGCATCTGGTCGTTGCCGGAGATCTGCGGCAGCCTGAGGCAATCGACATGCAGTGAGGCGGCATCCCAGTAGTTCGGGTTGCGGCATTGCTCGTAGACCTGCGGCGTGAACCGGCGCAGCTCTGTCATCGGCCCGGAACCGACCGGCTTCTCGTTCTTGAAGGCGACCGGATCGGAAACGTCCTTCCAGATATGCTCGGGAACGACGGCGAGGTCGGCAAGCGATTCCGGGAAATCGGAGTTCATGGCCTTCAGATTGATCTTGACCTCGGTCGCCGACGGCGCCTCGACGGAGGCAACGGTCTCGCCGACGCCGACCGTGTCGAGCGCGGCGTTCTTCAGCATCAGATCGATTGTGTATTTCATGTCGGCCGAGGTCAGCGGCTGCCCGTCGGACCATTTGACGCCGGGGCGAAGCTCGTAGGTGATCGACTTCATGTCATCGGAGAATTTATAGCTGGTCGCCAGGCGAAACACCGGCTTGCCACCATCCTCGGCATTGAAGATCACCAGGGGCTCGTAGATGAAATCCATCGTGCTCTGCCGGCGGCCGGCAAGGTCGAACGGATTGAAGTTCTGAACCCAGCTGCTCTGCTCCTCGATATGCATCGTCAGCACCGACTCTGCGGCTGCACCACCCGTCCCAAAAACGACGAGCGCCGTCAGAGCGGTTGCCGCCGCCAAGCCAGCGCGCATGGAATTGTTGCGGATTGCACTCTTGCTCAATCTCATTCCATCGTTCCCCTTGTTGCTTATTTTTGAAGTCAATCAAATTGATTTAATATTGATAGTCAGTTTCCTGCCGACACGTCAATTGGCGATCTCAAACTTTTTGCAACGGCCTCCGGGCCGGCTACCTGTGTTGTTTTGTAAGGATAATTCCGGCGTTAATAATTAATGTACCTTTAAGTACCATAATTATTTCAACGATGGCGAATCGACCTGCTCGAACATTGGTCGATAAGCATGAGGCTGCTCGCCACGGCCGGGATGTCACCCGGGATGCAACACATCCAACTTCTAAGAGCGGGTCGAATTTCCCATGACGAGCATCAATACGAACAATTCAGCGATGTCTGCCCTTCAGACGCTGCGCAGCATCAACTCCAATCTCGAAACGACACAGAATAGTGTTTCTACCGGTTATCGGGTCGATACAGCATCCGATAACGCCGCTTACTGGTCGATCGCAACCACGATGCGGTCCGACAACAAGGCGCTCTCGGCCGTGTCCGACGCCCTTGGCCTCGGCGCAGCAAAGGTCGATACTGCCTATACGGCCATGGACAATGCGATCGACGTCGTCGACGAGATCAAATCCAAGCTCGTCGCAGCGACCGAAGACGGTGTCGACAAGTCCAAGGTCCAGGAAGAAATCAGTCAGCTTCAGGAACAGCTGCTGAGCATTGCCCAGTCGGCGTCGTTCTCGGGTGAAAACTGGGTCGCCGGCGCGGATGGCACGAAAAGTGTCGTATCGTCCTTCGTTCGCGACGGCTCGGGCGCCGTTTCCGTTAAAATGACGGAATACGCTCTGGATACCAGCTCCACGGGCAATGTGTTGTTCGGCATGAGCAGCGGGACGATCGATACCGCGTCCGGCATCCTCGGAACGGTGGATGCAAATGGCGATTCCGTCTATTCGCTTGACATCACCGACTTCACCACCGGTCAGATCCAGTCGGCGCTGTCGACCATCGAATCCGCACTGTCGGCAATGACCTCCGCCGGTGCGCAACTCGGTTCAATCTCGACGCGCATCGATCTGCAGGAAGACTTCGTCGGTGCGCTATCCGATTCGATCGACTCGGGTGTGGGCCGGCTGGTCGATGCCGACATGGAGGAGGAGTCGAGCAAACTCTCCGCCTTGCAAACACAACAGCAGCTTGCGATCCAGTCGCTATCGATCGCCAATTCGTCGTCCCAGAATATCCTGTCGCTCTTCCGCAGCTAAGCGCAGGACAGATAGGACGCTCGGACCAAATCCGTTGATCACACGATCGAGCCTGGCCTTCCCGGTCAGGCTCGATCGCGTTCAACTCACTCCTGCAAATTTGTGCCGGCGGGTCCCTATCGCTTCCGTCCTCATCCGAACTATGGTGTCGCGATCGGCGAAATCGCGGTTCACTTCTGAGCAATGCTGTCCGTCGTCTCGATCGCAACCACGATCGGCCTTAGTCTTCGCACCCGAGGCGGAGAACGCAGCGCGCGGGATCATCGCATGTCGGAACGACTTGAATCTGCCCGTCCTGACGAAACGCCCGCCATCGTCTGGCTCGGCTTCATGGCGATGTGTGTCGGCATGTTCATGGCGATCCTCGACGTCCAGGTGGTGGCGACATCGCTGCCGACTATCCAGTCCGCGCTCGGCATCGATCCGGATCAGATGAGCTGGATACAGACGGCCTATCTCATCGCCGAAGTGGTCGCGATCCCACTCACCGGCTTCTTGACCCGGTTGCTGACGATGCGGTGGCTGTTCGTTACCGCCATCAGCCTGTTCGTCGCAGCCTCCGCCGGCTGTGCGGCGAGCGGCAGCTTCGGTGAGTTGGTGGCTTGGCGGGTGCTGCAGGGTTTTTCCGGAGGAACGCTGATCCCATCGGTTTTTTCAGCCGTGTTCATCCTGTTCCCGAACGAGCGGCAGGCGCTTGCAACGACGATTGCCGGCGTTCTTGCGGTGCTGGCACCGACCGTCGGACCGATCGTCGGCGGATGGCTGACTGAGACCTATTCCTGGCACTGGCTGTTCCTGATCAACATCATCCCCGGTATCGTCTCGGCAATCCTGGCGGCACGCTTCCTGCCGCGGCAAGCGACCGATCTGTCCGAACTCAGGCATCTCGACGGCCTGTCGCTTCTGCTGATGGCGACCGCGCTGACGAGCCTGGAACTCAGCCTGAAAGAGGCGCCGACGAGCGGCTGGATCTCGGCCTATGTCCTCAGCCTGCTAACGGCCTGCCTTGCATCGGGAGGCGTCTTCGTCTGGCGAACGCTGCGCAGAAACCGGCCGATCGTCGATCTTGGCAATTTCGGCGATCGGAACTTTCTCGTCGGCTCGGTTCTGAGCTTCGTGCTCGGCATCGGCCTCTTCGGCTCGGTCTATCTCATGCCGGTCTTTCTCGCTTTCATCAGGGGACACGACGCTCTCCAAATCGGCATGACGATGCTGGTCACCGGCATCGCGCAACTGGTCACGGCGCCGATTGCGGTCGCGCTGGAGAAGCGTATGGATGCGCGGCTGCTGTCGGCTGCCGGTTTCGCGCTATTTGCGATCGGTGTCGGGATGAGCGCGTTTCAGGATCCTCGCACGGACTATGACGCGATGTTCTGGCCGCAGGTCGTGCGCGGCGTCGCCATCATGTTCTGCCTGCTGCCGCCGACGCGGTTGGCGCTCGGCACACTTCCGGCAGATCGCATTCCCGATGCGAGCGGTCTTTTCAACCTGATGCGCAATCTCGGCGGGGCCATCGGCATCGCGCTGATCGACACCATCATCTACACGCGCTCGGAACCGCTCGGACAAGCCCTCTGGACCCGTCTTCAAACCGGCGACATCGAGGCTGGGACATTCGTCGGCGCACCTCTTCAGACCATATCGGGGCATAGTGGCAGCTTCGATGCGGATACCATGGCGCTACTCGATCCGCTGGTCCAGACAGCGGCAAGTGTCCAGGCGATCAACGAAGCCTGGATGATCGTCGCCGTCCTGACCGGCTGCGCCCTGCTCTCAGTGCCCTTTGCCAGGCGGCCAACGTCAACGTGAAAACCAGGGTTGACGAAACCGCTCTAAAGAGAATCAACTAAGTTGTTGAAAAACCTGGAGCCGAGACGGCAATAGCGCCACCAGTTGTCAGTCTTCGCCCCAAAAATTTATTCTGCGACAAGGTGGCCAGAACCCTACCCCGCGATCCTGAGATGGAAGCCCAACGCATCGGCCAAACGGCTTCTAGGCCAGCTTAGCACTGCGCGTCTCGGCATCGATGAAATAGGCTGCAGCACCTGCCAACAGCAGCAAAGCAGCGAAAATCCCGATGACCAGGCCGAAATCTTTAGTCACAAAAAGACCGATCAACGATGGCGAAGAGGCCGCTGCTAAGGTTGGGAGGAAAGTGTTTGAGAGGTTTTGGACTGCTTTATGCGGCAATCGCGACCGTTCCTGCAATGCCAGTAAATTTCGCTCATGCATAAACGACCATTGGCAGCGCCACTTCAAATCGCCTGCCGACTCGTTGGTTTTGGCGCTTTGAGCAACAAAAGGGGCGCTCCCCGGGGAATTGGAGCCGGTCAATCAAACCCGGCGGCAACGCGTGATTTTCGCAGACAAAAAAAGAGGGCCGACGGAGAACCGTGGCCCATTAATTGTGAAGGTATAAACCTCCAGAGGGGAACAGCTGAAACGACGGAACTGGGAGGAAAGCCGTCGTGTTGCATCAGCTGTGATCACTATGCTCCTTTTTTGACCAGTTGGAAAACATTTTTTGTGCAATGCAGCTATGCAATAGCGGACCATCCAGCCGAAAATAGTCCGTAGAGGATGGCATCTTGAAGGCTGCGGACTAGGCCGCAATGAAACGAGCCATCCAGTGGAGAAGAGGCCATGCGTGAGGACGCGATGCCTTTGATCGGGTTCGACGATTTCGCTTGATTTTACTCGGCGTCGTCGTTCGCCTTTGGGAACAGTTGCAGCACATTTGACCCACTCGGGTGCGCGAGAGTGCGCGCCTTTGGGCGCCGCGGGTTGTTTTCTCCAGCCTTTTGGATAGCTGAAACGAGACCTTCCCGCTGGCGATAATAATCTGGCTTGGCAGGCAGGGTGAGGTCAAACTCTTCGAGCATACGCTCAATAATGTCCATCGCTTCAGCCGCCAGACCAGCATAACCTTCTTGGCGTCGCTCGAAGAAGCCATCGTATCCGGGCCTGGAAAGGTCGAGACTATCCAACGCATAAGAAAGGGTCTTCACTCGGTTCGACAACCACAAAATTTCTTCTGAAAGCTCGGTATTAAAAAGCCCCCAGTTTGCGTCCTGCGGAAGTGCAAGGGTTGGATCGCGAACGTGAAACGCGAATTCGCCTTCATCCATAGGATTGAATTCGGGCATGTCGTGAACGGCCGCATAGCTGGCTCCGACAAAATCGTCTAGGGCCAGCACCGTCAGCATCGCTAGGTTTCTAACCTCGGCTTTCGGGCGCCGGTTGATCCCAGACTTCGCAAGTCGAATGACGATGGGAAGCAAGGAGCCAGCGGCTAAACCGCCAGCGGCGATGAACGCTCCCATTGCCATGATCCCTTGAGTGGTTTCGAAGAACTGCGTCAATAGTCACCTCGTTGAATGGGAGCTGCGAGTTGCGTCAAGAAGCATGCACAGACGGAATCAGCGCTTTCCGTCCCAGTTTGCCTTGAACTTAAATGATAGGGAACTCCGTTCCCGCCGTGTGGCGCCATTGAGCAACCTGACGGCATCATCGTCACCGGCGACCTCAGTTCCTTTGGCGCCTTGGCAATGACCTCTCGGTGCAACTTTCGAATTGAACATAAAGTGATATCGGCTGGCCTGTCTTTCAAGGACCTAACCGAGAACCGGCGATAGTGGTAAGATTTCTCTCAACCATTTTGCGTCATCCTCCAGTTCCCTTCTGAAGCCAATCCACGAGATCCCAATGCCCTCGGACCTTAATCGCAGTTTCCCAATGCCTCGCCGCGAAGAGCTTGGTCTCTGCACGATCAGCAACGGTTCCGGCCTGTCGATATCGGCCCTGCCGAACGGCACGCTGTTTGCCATCGAATATGCCGACGCTCTGGGATCGGTGCAGATCAACCAGATACAGGGCTCGCCGCTCGTCGGCGGCATCGGTCGCCTCTATCTGCGCGTTGGTGGCGCGAAACCTGACGTCGTCGAGATTGTCGGGCCGCGCGCCAATGGCAGTTTCGGGCACGATGCGACGAGCTTCTCCTGGAGCGGCAAGAGAGGCGATATCGGCTACAATGTCCGCCTCGAGCTTCATCCCGCCGAAACGGCCTGGTTCTGGCGTGTCTCCATCCGGCATCTGAAGGATGGAACGCTGCCGGTCGATCTGGTGCTGATCCAGGACGTCGGTCTCGGCGATCGCGGTTTCCTGATGAACAGCGAAGCCTATGCGTCGCAATATGTCGATCATCACATCGCCGATCACCAGACATTCGGTCCCGTCGTGATGAACCGGCAAAATCTCAAGCAGGCAGGTGCCCGCATTCCCTGGCTCGTCCAGGGCTGTCTCGATGGGGCGGCTGCCTATGCCACGGATGCGATCCAGCTGGTGCAGGCGAGCGACCGCCTCGGCGATCTGCTGGTCGGGCCTTTCGGCACCAGCCTGCCGAGCAAACGGCGGCAGCAGGAGACGGCATGTCCCGCCATCCAGTCGAGACCGCTCTCCGTGCCGGCAAGCGGCGCGACCGCGACCTTCTTTGCCGTCTTCGCCGCCGATCATCCCGAGGCGTCGAGCGATGCCGATCTTTCGTGGCTCGACGGGCTGGTAACGATAAAAGGTGTGGCAGCCGATATAGCAGAGGCGGCGCCGGTCCGCAGCCTGCTGCAGGATGCCCCTCTGCTGAAGGCCGAGGCGCTTGATAAGAAGGCGATCGGCCAGCTTTATCCGGAGCGGAGCCTGGAAGAGCGCGCTGAGGGAAAGCTGCTTTCGTTTTTCGTGCCGGACGGCGCCTTGAACCGCCATGTCGTGTTGCGCGAAAAGGAACTCCTGGTAGCGCGCCGTCACGGCGCGATCGTCCGCAGCGGTGAGAATATGCTGCTCGATGATGCGACGCTTGCCGCGACCTGCTGGATGCAGGGCATTTTCGCGGCCCAGCTGACGATCGGCAACACCTCCTTTCACAAGCTCTTTTCCGTCTCCCGTGACCCCTACAATCTGACGCGCGCAAGCGGGCTGCGCATCATGGCGGATGTCGGCGCCGGCTGGCAGCTTCTGGCGGTGCCGTCGGCTTTCGAAATGGGGCTCAGCGATTGCCGCTGGATCTATCGCCTCCCCGAATGCACGATCATCGTGTCGGCGGTCGCCTCCGGCGAGGATGCGGCGATGCAGTGGACCATCTCCGTCGAGGGCAAGCCCTGCCGCTTCCTGGTGTTCGGTCACATCGTCCTCGGCGAGCGCGAATATGACGCGGGTGGGCAGATCGAATTCGACACGCCAGGAAAACGCATGCTTTTCCGGCCGGACCCGGCCTGGCTCTGGGGCGAGCGTTATCCCGATGCCGGCTATTGGCTGGTGAGTTCGACGCCCGATGCCATCGATGAGATCGGCGGCGACGAACTGCTCTACAGTGATGGGATTGCGCGCAACGGCGCCTTCGTCGCGCTCAGATCCCGGCCGACACAGGCGCTCTCCTTTGCCGTCGTCGGCTCGATGACCGATGCGGCGGAAGCCGAACGACTGGCGCAGCGTTATGAGGCGGGCGTCACCGATGAAGCCATGCTTGCACCGGCATCAAAATTCTGGCGGAACGCTGTGCGCGGCATAACGATCGGCAGCACCTCGCCCGACCTTGCCGCGCAGACGACCCTGCTGCCCTGGCTTGCGCATGACGCGATCGTGCATCTGAGCGTACCGCACGGCCTCGAGCAATATACGGGTGCGGCCTGGGGCACACGCGACGCCTGCCAGGGCCCGATCGAATTCCTGCTCGCCTATGAGCATGACCGCGAGGCCAAGGAGGTGCTGAAGACCGTCTTCAGCGAACAATACCTTGACAAAGGCGACTGGCCGCAATGGTTCATGCTGGAGCCCTATGCCAATATCCGGGCGGGCGATAGTCACGGCGACATCGTCGTCTGGCCGCTGAAGGCGCTCTGCGACTATATCGAAGCGACCGGCGATCTCGCCATTCTCGACGAGAAAGTCTCCTGGCGCGATGAAAAGACGATGGCCAGGGCGCCGGAGCCCGACACCATTGCGATCCATGTCGAGAAGCTGCTCGATACCGTTCGCGAAGCTTTCATCCCGGGAACGCATCTGATCCGCTATGGCGAGGGAGACTGGAACGATTCCCTGCAGCCGGCCGATCCGCATCTGCGCGACTGGATGGTCAGCAGTTGGACCGTTGCCCTGCTCTACGAGCAGATCGTCCGTTATTCCGCGATCCTGCGCCGCCTCGGTCATGGCAACAAGGCCAAGGGCTTAAGGAAGATCGCAACGGCGATGCGCCGGGATTTCAACCGCCATCTCGTGCGTGACGGCGTCGTTGCCGGCTACGGTATCTTCGATCCCAGCCATGACGGCGTCGAATTGCTGCTGCACCCGAGCGACCAGCGCACCGGCCTGCATTTTTCGTTGATCTCGATGACGCAGGCGATGCTTGGCGGGCTGTTCACGCCGGCTCAGAGAGGCGATCATATGAAGCTGATCGAAGATCATCTGCTGTTTCCCGACGGCGTGCGGCTGATGGAGAAGCCCGCGACCTATGCCGGCGGCCCCGAGACGCTGTTTCGCCGCGCCGAATCCTCCTCCTTCTTCGGTCGCGAGATCGGGCTGATGTATGTGCATGCGCATCTGCGCTACTGCGAAACGCTGGCGCTGGAGGCCGAGGCGGAAGAGCTCTGGAAGGCGATCGCCGTCGTCAATCCGATTTCAGTCACATCAGCGCTGCCGCATGCATCGCTGCGCCAGCGCAATACCTATTTCAGCAGCAGCGATGCAGCGTTTCATGACCGTTATCAGGCAACGGCCGAATGGGAGCGCGTCAAGGCGGGAGAGACCGCCGTCGACGGTGGATGGCGCATCTATTCAAGCGGCCCCGGGCTCTACACCAGAAGCTTCGTCGAAAATATCCTCGGCTTCAAACGGCGCTTCGGCCGGCGCAAACGCAAACCGCTTCTTCCCGCGATCCACGCCTCTGCCGATCTGCACACCGACCATGCCGCCTGGCGGCGGCTGATGAAGCCGAAGCCTGAGGTGTGACGCGTGCGCGCGCGCTCCGCGCACCGCGGCATTATGCGGTAGCGTCGCGCAGCTCCTCGAAGCGTGCGGCACTTTTCGACAGGTGGCTTCGGATGGCGCGGCGCGCGGCAGGTTCGTCGCGGTCGCGGATCGCCGCGAATATGGCATGGTGTTCCCTGCGCATGCGCGCCGCATGGCGCTTGCGCTCGACTGATGTCATCTTGTCCAAGCGTGCCCATTGCCGCGGCACCATAATGTTGCCGAACGTGTCGAAGAGGCGGCCGTAATAGGAGTTCTGCGTTGCGACCAGGATGGATCTGTGGAAGGCGTAGTCCTCTTGCGCACCATATCCACCCTCCTCGAGCGCCTTGTCGAGGGCATCGAGACGGTCCTGCATGCGGTCGATGTCCTCCTGCGTGCGCCGCAGCGCGGCAAGACCGGCGGCTTCGTATTCGATCCCCATGCGCAGCTCCAGCACGCGCAGAACCTCGTCGATCGACTGCAGGTCGTTCGGAATGATCGAGAAGGATCTGGGCGTCGGATCGTTCGAGACGAAAGCCCCAAGGCCTTGCCGCGTGGTGATCAACCCCTTCGCGCGCAGCGCGGCGAGCGCTTCGCGAACGATCGTTCGGCTGACGCCGGTCGCCGTCATGATCGCCTGCTCGGTCGGCAGGCGCTGGCCGGGCTTCAGGTCGCCGGACTCGATTTGCGCCGTCAACATATCGGCAAGGTAGCTGCGCAGGTTCGGCGCCTGCTGAATGGTATTGACGACTGCGTTGTCCCTATCTGCCATCCTGTTTCGAAATCCTGGTGTTGAGGCGGCTGCGCCGACCCCGTTTCCTGTTCGCATTCCCTCCACGCCGATGCGGTGGGCAGCAGCCCTAGAACAGGATGATTTTAGGCCGGGTCGGCCTAAAATCTGAATCCTGTTCTAAATTATAGAGTTAGAGCGTGATGTCGTCCGAAAACTGCTCGCACTTTTCGGCATCATGCTCTAGCGCATAACCCCGAAAACCGGAATCGATTTTCGGGGGTTACGCGGAAAATCAAAACGATAGAGCGTCGTTAGCGCGTCTGAAAAGGCGCTCTAGGCCTGATCGGTTGGTGAGACCGATCAGCGCGCCAGCCAACCGCCATCGACAGGCAGCACCGTTCCATGCACGTAGTCGGATGCCGACGATGCCAGGAATACGGCCGCACCGCCGAGTTCGGACGGCGTTCCCCAGCGCCCGGCCGGGATGCGGGCAAGGATGGCGGCACTGCGGTCGGCATCCTCGCGCAGCGCCGTCGTATTGTTGGTGACGAAGTAACCGGGGGCGATGGCGTTGACGTTGACGCCTTTGTCGGCCCATTCGCAGGCAAGCAGCTTGGTCAGTCCAGCGAGGCCACTTTTCGAGGCAGTATAAGACGGGATCCGGATGCCGCCCTGGAAGGAGAGCAGCGAGGCGATGTTGATGATCTTGCCCCTGCCCTTGTCGACCATATGGCGGCCGGCTGCCTGCGACAGGAAGAAGGCGGTCTTCAGGTTGACGTCGATCACCGCGTCCCAGTCTTCCTCGGTGAAGTCGAGCGCATCGGCGCGGCGGATGATGCCGGCATTGTTGACGAGGATATCGAGGCCGCCGAAGGTCTGGATGGTCTCAGCGACGATCCCCTTGACCGGCTCGATGCTGGCAAGATCGGCCTTGACGACATGGAAGCGGCTTCCCGCTTCCTTCACCAGCGCTTCGGTTTCGTCCATCGAGGAGCGTCCGACGGCGACGATCGACGCACCGGCCTGCGCCAACGCTGCCGCGATGGCCTGGCCGAGACCGGTATTGGCGCCGGTGACGACGGCGACCCGGCCAGAAAGGTCGAAGGGATTTGCCACGACGCTCACCTCAGATCCGCAATGGCGATATGGTCCATGTCGGTGAAGCTCTTATTGTCGCCGGCCATCGCCCAGATGAAGCTGTAGTTCTTGGTGCCGGCGCCCGAATGGATCGACCAGGGCGGCGAGATGACCGCCTGTTCGTTGGCGACAAGCATATGCCGGGTCTGCTGCGGCTCGCCCATGAAGTGGAACACACGCTGCTCCGCTTCCAGATCGAAATAGAGATAGGCTTCCATGCGGCGGTCATGCGTATGGGCCGGCATTGTGTTCCAGACGCTGCCCGGCTCGATCATGGTGAAGCCCAGGGTGAGTTGGCAGGACTGGCAGACTTCCGGATGGATGAACTGGTAGATCGACCGCTTGTTGGCCGTTGCGGCTTCGCCCGGCGTCAGGTGACGGGCCTTTTCACGGGTGAGCAACACGGTCGGGTGCGCTTGATGCGCCGGCGTCGAGACCAGATAGAACTTTGCCGGATCGGCAGCATCCGCGCTCTCGAACCTGATGTCCTTGGCACCCTTGCCGGCATAGAGGCAATCATATTTGGCAAGATCGTAGCGTGTGCCGTCGACGATGATGCGGCCGGCGCCGCCGATGTTCAGGGCGCCGAGTTCACGCTCGGCAAGGAAGGTTTCCTGTCCGATCGCCGTCGGTGCCGTCAGCGTCAGACCGGGGCCGAGCGGTGTCGCGCCGCCGATGACCATCCGGTCGTAATGCGAATATGTCAGCCGGATCTCGCCGCCCGCGAAGACGGTTTCCACCAGAAAGTGACGCCGCAACGTCTCCGTGTCGAAATCGCGCACGGCCTCGGGATGGGAGGCGTGCCTCACGTCGATCTGCATGTCAATTTTCCTTCCGCTTTATTGTCGCCAGGGGTCGTCGCTATTGCGGAAGCCGATCTTGTCCGGCCTGTTCCGCCGCGGCGGTATCCATCCGGTTACATAGTTGTACGACAAGTTTGGTGTCAACAGGTTTGTCGGTGCGCGCTTGAGGAGACGCAAGGCCCGCAAGAGCACGAAAGAAAATCTGGGAATAGATGAGGAGAATTTCCGGAGATGATGACGCCATCATCAAGCGATGATCGCAAGTGGTCGCTTCGGCGCGGTCCGGAATTTTCTTGGGCCAAAACGAAAAAGCCTGCCGCGGGAGGAGGTGCGGCAGGCTTTCGAAAAAAACCGAACGACAGCTGGGAGGAGGAGTGCTGTCATTCCACAGACGACCCTGGGAGGAGGATGGGGCGCCTGTACATCGAAGGGATGCGGGAGGAGGTGCATCGCTTCGATAGAAATAATCATACTTATTTCTTGCTCAGTTGATAGGCATTTCTTTGCAGGGCAGCTATGCGCTATGCGAAAAGCGGGCGGCTTGATCAGCCTGCTCCATCTGCCGCAGGCACAAAAGCAAAGCGCCCGCTTGGGAGGAAGCAGGCGCTGGCATAGTCTCGAAGATGCTTGGTCTAAGCTGCCGTTAGCGGGCGATGGCTGCGCGGGCGACGTTGCGGATTTCGCTGCGGCCGATGCCGAGGTCGTCCAGTTCGCGTGCGGACATACGACCCAGTTCAGCGACCGTCTGACGATACTTGCGCCAGTTATTAAAAGAGCGTGCTACGTTCATGATGATCCCCTTTCGTGGGCTTTCGAAGCTTAGCTGCCAGTCCTTGGCGCTTCGTTCGCTTCGATGAGCTCTATATAGTATGAGACCCCTGACTATTGCAGCGCCAATGCATCACTGCACCTATGCGGCAATTGCATGGATCATCAAATCTGGTGGCGATTTCCCGATTATGCTTTGAAACGATCGAAGGCCGTCAGCCGCACGATCGGCGGCTCCGCCTCGGCCCAGCGGTAAATATCCGAGCGCAGATAGGAAAGCTCGTCGTCGAGATCCTCTTCGCCGACTTCGATCCACCAGGACTTCAGGCGGCCGTCGCTTCCGTCCGACCAGCGATAACCCCTCGCCTTCAGATGATCCTTCATCTCGAACGGACTGTGTTCGGCAAAGATACGGATGCGTGAGCGCTGGCTGGCGCGGTAAAGCTCGGTGAACGGGCTTTCACCGTCGCGCTGCTCTCGATCGAGGATTTCCAGCAGTGCGTGGCAGTCGTCCACGGCGCGATGGCCTTCGTGGAAATACCCAGCCTGGCCGACGAGATAGCCGAGCTTCGTACCCTCGAAGCCGCGGGCGCTCCAGTCGATCTCCGAAACCGAGCATGCCCAGGCCTTGCCGGTGAAAATCTTTGAGAAAGCCTCGCAGAACGGCCGGTCGAACCCAGCATTATGGGCAATGATCAGATCGGCCGGCTCGATCAGAGTTCTCAGCGATTGGATATCGATGAGCTGTCCTTCGACCATCGCATCGTTGATACCCGTCAGCCGGCTGATCTCGGGCGGGATCGGCCGGGACGGCTGTTGCAGGCCGCCATAAATGCCGACGATATCGCCGATCGCGCCGTCATCGTTGAAGGTAAAGGCGACGGCGCCGATTTCGATGATCTCGTCGCTGCGGTGGTTGAGACCGGTGGTCTCCGTATCGAGAATGACGCCGAGCCGCGAAAACTCCGGCCGTCTGACTGATGCAATCGGCCGGGCCGCCAGTTTTCTCAAGATGCGATAGTTGCCGCTCTCTTCCAGCGTCCGCGCCATGTCTTCATCAGAGTAGGCGGTCGGTTGGGAAGGTTGCCGGCGCGATGGACCGCGCACCTTGGCAATCGCGGGCGATGCCTTGGCAAACATGTCGAGTTGCGAATCTCTGTGCACGCTCATCGGATCTATATGTCACGGAGACGCGATTTAATCCATCACACGACAACGCCGAGCGTCCGTCAGATGCGCAAAGGACGCTGTAGCCCTTTGAATTACGCAGTCGCCAGGCGCGGCGGCGTGTGAACGCCTGCCGTTTTGTCCGGTTGGAAGCTCAGCCGGCAGATCGCGCCGGGATTGCGGTTGTCGATCGTCACCTCGCCGCCGTGCATGCGCAGGATGTCACGAACGAGATTGAGGCCGAGGCCGGCGCCGCGTCCGTCGTGATGGCGCTTGAAGAACGGCTCGAATATCCGATCCCGCATATCGGCGGGAATGCCCGGTCCCTCGTCTTTGACCTCGATCCAGTTGCAGCCGGCGGTCAGCGAGATGATGCCTTTCCGGCCGCCGTGGTTGATCGCGTTCTGCAGGATGTTCATCAGGGCGCGCTGCAGCGCCAGAGGATCGCCCTCGATCTCGCCGGCACCCTCGACATCGAACTGCACCATATAACCGGCGGCAAAGGCCAGCGGCGCCATCTCGATGATAACCTTCCTCGCCAGCTGCCCCAAATCGACCTTGGTGAACTGGACCTTGCCCTGTTTCAGCCGCTGAAGATCGAGCATCTGCTCGGTGAGAACGGCAAGCCTTGCGGCATCTTCCAAGAGGTCGGTCTTGGTCGAACTGTGCGGCAGGGATCCAATTCGCGTATTGAGAATGGCGATCGGCGTGCGCAGCTCATGGGCGGCGTCGGTCAGAAACCGTTCCTGCCGCTCATAGCCCTCGTCGAGACGGCCGAGCGCGCGGTTGACGGCGTGCACCAGCGGCGCGATCTCTTCGGGAATATCGTTTTCCGACAACCGGCCGCCGCGCTGGTCGATATCGATCGTATCGGCCTGGAGTGCCGCCTGGTCGATCCCGACCAGCGACCTTCGCACGACAAGCGGCGTTGCGATCAGCGCGCCCAACGCCATCACTGCGACGATGGGGATAACAATTTTCACAAGGATCAATGAGACGCGGAACAGGATGAAGGCGAGTGAGTTCGGGCCGTCGGTGCCCGTCAGAAACTGCACCTGTCCCCAATCCATCGCAATCCACATCATCCGGGCAGCCGGACGGTCGTGGTCGCCGAGATCCGAGCCGAACCTTGCCTGGCCGACATGATCGAGCGTATTGCCGATGGTGGCATATTCTTCCGGAATCCGGCCCTCGGTCAAAACATGTCCCTGCATGTCGCGAATGGTGTACCAGAGATCGGGCGCATCTTTCCGCAGCTGTCGCAAATCCTCGGTCTCCCTCAGGCTCAACTCTCCGGTGGGCTGGCGGAAGATGGCCTGGCGCAGGATCTCGATCGTGCCCTCTGTCGACCTGTAATCGGTTATCTTGCCCACCGAAGTCAGCACGATCATCACCAGAATGAGCACGACCGACTGTACGGCAAGAAGCCGCCAGAGCAGGCGCTTGCGCAGCGAATAGGAGCATCGTCTGCTCATGATGCTTCACGCAGGAGATAACCCACGCCCCGGATGACGTTGATGACTACGCCCGCATGCGACGCTGCCAGCTTGCGCCGCAGCCGCGATATATGGGAATCGAGCGCATTCGACTGGATCTCGTCGTCGAAGCCGAAAACCGCTTCCATCAAGGCCGGCCGCGGCACCATGCGACCGGCCCGCCGCACCAGGCATTCGAGCACAAGTGCCTCCCGGCGCGGCATTTCCAGACGCTGGCCGGAGACGATGATGTCGCAATAGGTCGGATCGAATAAAAGCCGGCCGACCGAGATCAGCGCCGGGCGCAAGGTTTCGGAGCGGCGCATCACGGCACGCAGCCGCGCCAGAAGTTCGTCGAAGACGAACGGCTTGGCGAGGTAATCGTCGGCGCCGGTCTCAAGCCCAGTGATCCTGTCTGGAACCTCTCCCTTGGCGGTGATGACGATGATTGGCAGCGTCAACCCCTTTTTGCGGATCTTCGGAATGAGTTCAAGGCCGTCGCCGTCGGGCAGTTGCCGATCCAGGAGGACGGCGTCGTAAGCGCCGTCGCCGATCACCAGCTCGGCGTCGCATAGGGTCGAGACGTGGTCCATCACCATGTCGTGCCGGGTCAGGGCGCCCCGGAGCGCCACGGCCATTTGAGGTTCGTCCTCGATCAGTAATATGCGCATCTCACATTCCTATCGGGGCCGTCGATCCACAGGAGGAGACCATATCACCTCATCGACGCCCGCAGCAGCGGTAGCGCATCGAACGCCGGATTGCTGCCTCGAAGCAAAGGATCCTATCTCTCATCATGCGCGGCGCTGCTCGATCAGAGCCATTGGCTGGTACCTGCGGCTGATGCGATAAACCGCAGCCGGCGGGATATTGCGCAACGTCCAGCCGATCCTCTTTGAGACAAGACCGAGGGAGTCGAGGATTTCGACGAGCACTGGGCATTTTGGGCCGTAGGTGAATTGATAGAAGGCACCATGCGGTCTGAGGTTGGAAAAGCAGCCCTCGAGCAGCGCCTGAACATCGTCCGGCCGCAGGGCAAGAAGCGGAAGGCCGCTGACGACGCCACCGAAGAAGCTTCTGGAAAGCGCCGTCTTCCACATCTCCCGCACGTCCAGATGCAGCACCCTGGCATCGGGAAAGCGATCTTGAAGCAGCGTGGCGAAATCCCGTTCGTATTCGATCAGAGTCAGATCGCGCTCTGCAATGCCGCGTTCCAAAAGGGCCGCGGTGAAAACCCCGGTGCCTGGGCCGAGTTCGAGAATCGGCCCGGTTAGCGTAGAAATTTCCTTGGTCATCAGGCCCGCAAGGCGGGGGCCTGATGGTGTGATCGAGGCGATGCGCAGCGGCGCGCGAAGCCAGGCAAGAAGAAAGCGTCGGCGATCGAAACGTGGCATGGGACCTTCACGGTGGCTGATTGATCCCACCCATGAACCGGCTCAACATTGCAACAGTCTGTCATGTCGCAGTCACGGTGCCGCAGACGCAGATTTTTATGCCTGAGACGCGACCTTCCGGTGCGCTGCTCTCAGCCCCCTCCTGTCGATCCAGCTTTTGATTTCGGCGGCAATCGCCTCGGGCTGGTCCTCGGGGGCAATGTGGCGCGCCGGCCCACAACCCCTGATCTCCAGGCCGGCGACGTTGTCGCGGCACCACGAAATCATCTCGCTGCCGATCAACAGCGTTTCGGAGGGACCGTCGAAGGTCAGCAACAGCTTGGGAGTCAAAGGACTGGCGGAAAGCCAGCGGTCATAGGCCTCGATCCTGGCGACCACGTCGGCCGGCTCGCCGTTGATCGGCATGGCGCGCGGCCATTCCAGCAGCGGGCGCCGGCTGTTACGGTCCGGATAGGGTGCGCGGTAGACATCCCAGTCGAAATCGCTGAGCCCTTTCAGCGTGGTCGCGCGCAAGGCCTGTTCGATGAAGAAATTTTCGTCGAGGACCTTGGCCTCGCCGGTTCCCGCACCCCGCAACAGCTCATAACGCGCCTTTCCTCCGCCCGGCAAATCCTCCCAGCCCATCGGCCGCAGGATGGTTTCCATGAAGGCGATGCCGCGCACCCGCTCGGCGTGGCGCGAGGCCCAGTCGAATGCCAGCGCGCCGCCCCAGTCGTGGCCGACGAGCACGACGTCGTCGAGGTCAAGCGCATCGAACCAGGCGTCGAGATAGGCGATGTGATCGCCATAGCGATAGCCGATATCGGGTTTGCCGGAGCGTCCCATGCCGATGAGATCGGGCGCCAGGCAGCGGCCGGCCCCGATGCCGGGCATGATGTTCCGCCAGAGATGCGATGAGGTGGGATTGCCGTGAAGGAAGACGATCGGGTCGCCCTCCCCCAATTCCTCGTAGGAGATGAACGAGGTGAGGATATCGATGGTCGGCATATGGAGCTCCACGCTTTCGTGCTATATAGGCAGGCGACTGTCCATTTATCATATAGACAGGTAACTGTCTATATCGCTGCGCGGGGTTTCATGTCGTCTTCTTCCCTTGGCCTGTTGTTGCGTCTGGTCCATCAGCATTGGACACAGGCCGTCGAAGCGGCACTCGATGAGGCCGGCTACGGCGATATCCGCCCGCCGCACGCCAATGTCTTCACCTTCGCGCGGCCCGAGGGCATCCAGGTCAGCGAGCTGACCAAGCTCGCCCGTGTTCGCAAGCAGACGATGACGCAGGCCGTGGAAGAACTCGAGCGCTTGGGTTATGTCGAGCGCCGGCCCGATCCGAATGACCGGCGCGGCCGGCTGGTGTTTCTGACGGAAAAAGGCCAGGGGGTCAGGCCGATAGCGATGGCGGCCGGTCGGCGCGTCGATGAAAGCTGGGCCGCCCTGACCAGCCAGCAGCAGATGGACGATCTGCGGACAGCACTCCGGCGGCTGCTGGAACAGCTGCAATGACAAAGCGGGGCTGGCATGAGAGCAACTCTTTCCACTTAACCGTCGCGCGACCGAAGGAGAATGTATGCCTGGTGACAAAAGCAAGGGCGCCATGGAGGATGTCGTCGTCATCGGCGCCGGTGCCGCCGGCATTGCCGCCGCCCGCCGCCTGCAGGCAATCCGCCCGGATCTTTCCATCCTCCTGCTTGAAGCCGGCGATCGTCTCGGCGGTCGCGCCTGGACGGTCGGGCTGCCTGAAGCCGCCGATATCGGGCTCGATCTCGGCTGCGGCTGGCTGCATGGCGCGCGGACCAATGCCTGGACTGCGATCGCCGGCGAGGTCGGACTGACGGTCGACCGCACGCCTGCACCCTGGAACGATGGCGGACGGCGGCTTCAGCGGGATGACGCGGCGGTGCGTGCCGCAAGGCAGGCGATCGGCGCCTATTTCGAGCGCCTCGAGGGCCACGAGGGCCACGAGGGGAATGATGCAGCCATGGCCGATATGCTCGAGCCCGGCAATCCCTGGAACGGCCAGATCCGGGCGGTCGGCACCTATATCACCGGTGCCGAACTGGAGCGGTCGTCGGTCGTCGATTACAACAGATACGATCCCGGCCCTGGCCCTGACTGGCGGGTGCGCGAGGGCTATGGAACGCTGGTCTCGCTTTACGGCAAGCCGGTTCAGGCAAGGCTCGGCACCGAGGTCACGCGCATCGACCATCGTCATGCCGGCCGTATCGCCATCGAGACGAACCATGGTGTGCTCAATGCCCGCGCCGTATTGGCGACCGTTTCGACGAATGTGCTTGCCGCCGGCAAGATCGACTTCGACCCGCCTTTGCCTGACAAGATCGAGGCAGCAGCCCGTTTGCCGCTCGGGCTCGCCGACAAGCTGTTCTTGAGGCTTGTAAATCGGGAGGCGTTGCCGGCGGATACGCACATGCTCGGCTCTACCCGTCGCGGCGCAACCGGCACCTATCAGCTTCGGCCGTTCGGCGCCCCCGTCGTCGAAGCCTATTTTGCCGGCGACCTCGCGCATGATCTGGAGGGGCAAGGCAGAGGGGCCGCCTTCTCCTTCGCCGGAGATGAACTGGCGGCACATTTCGGCGCGGATATCCGCAAGGAATTGTCGGTGCTCGCAATGTCGGCCTGGGCCGCAGCGCCCCATATCGGCGGCTCCTATTCCTACGCAGAGCCCGGCGCCTCCGATCTGCGTGGCCGTCTCGCCGCGCCGCATGACGGGCGGATCTTCTTTGCCGGCGAAGCCTGTTCGACGTCGCGTTATTCGACGGCGCACGGCGCCTACGAGACCGGCGTCGCTGCAGCCGAGCTGATCGCGGGGTCGTTTTCGCAAAGTCCGTGATCCTCGCCGGCTGCGATGGCAGGCAGGAATATTTTTTTCTCACTTGGTAGCGCGGGCGGGATTGGTTATGCTGCCCTCGCCCCTGTGCTCCCAGTTCAGGGCGCTACACGTCATCCGGCGGCGAGCGGCCGCCTCAAGCACAATATTGTCATTGTCATTGATTGCAGGAGCCCCGGCTTCTACCCCGGCGTTTGCACGTCGGCTGCGGGTATCCGCATGAGGAGGAAGAAATGGATTATCGCAAGCTCGGTCCCAGCGGGACCGTCGTCACCGCCTATTGCCTCGGCACCATGACCTTCGGCGCGGAGGCCGACGAGGCCGCCTCGCACAAGCTGCTCGACGATTATTTCGCCTGGGGCGGCAATTTCATCGATACCGCTGATGTTTACAGCGCCGGCAAGTCGGAAGAGATCATCGGACGCTGGCTGAAGGCGCGCCCGACCGAGGCCCGCCAGGCGATCGTCGCCACCAAGGGGCGTTTTCCGATGGGCAACGGCCCCAACGATATCGGCCTGTCGCGCCGGCATCTTAGCCAGGCGCTCGACGATTCGCTCCGCCGCCTCGGCCTCGAGCAGATCGACCTCTACCAGATGCATGCCTGGGACGCGTTGACGCCGATCGAGGAGACGCTGCGTTTCCTCGACGATGCGGTCTCATCCGGCAAGATCGGCTATTACGGCTTCTCCAATTATGTCGGCTGGCACATCGCCAAGGCCTCGGAGATCGCCAAGGCGCGCGGCTACACGCGTCCGGTGACGCTGCAGCCGCAATATAACCTGCTGGTGCGCGACATCGAGCTCGAGATTGTCGCGGCCTGCCAGGATGCCGGCATGGGCTTGTTGCCGTGGTCGCCGCTCGGCGGCGGCTGGCTGACCGGCAAGTACAAGCGCGACGAGATGCCGACCGGCGCCACCCGCCTCGGCGAAAACCCCAATCGCGGCGGTGAATCCTATGCGCCGCGTAATGCGCTGGAACGAACCTGGGCGATCATCGGCGTCGTCGAGGAGATCGCCAAGGCGCATGGCGTCAGCATGGCGCAGGTGGCGCTCGGCTGGACTGCTGCGCAGCCGGCGATCACATCTGTCATCCTCGGCGCCCGCACACCGGAACAGCTCGCCGACAATTTGGGCGCCATGAAACTCAAGCTCTCCGATGACGACATGGCGCGGCTCAACGAGGTGAGTGCGCCCCAGCCTTTGGACTATCCCTATGGCAAGGGCGGTATCAACCAGCGCCATCGCAAGATCGAGGGCGGCCGCTGAGCCTTCCTTCTATAACCGGATGAGTCGTCTCGCCCGGTCTGCAACCACCAATGAAAAAGCCGCCATGTTTCCATGGCGGCTTAGCGGCCTTTCTGCTTGGGAGGCGATTTTAGGCCGGAAGCTGGAAGATGACGTTGGCGATCAGGACGATCGCCAGCCCGCCGGCGAGCGCGAGATAAGGCAGGATGCCGGCTTTCTTGACGCCGAGATCCTGGCCGACGAGACCGAGATCCTCCATCGCGCCGGCCGGGAATTTGCCGCCGTCGCGCACATAGTGGCGATAGGCGAAGACCGGCAGGATCAGGGCGGCGAAGATGAAGCCGACCCAGAGCGCATTGGAATAACCCCAGACCTTGGCACCCGCACCGAGGAAGAGCGCGTTGACGAAGGCCAGCACGGTGTTGAGGCCGATCAGCCAGGTCGGCGCCTTCCAGGGGCGTTCGATATGACCGGAATCCATCCGGTGGATCCAGCCGGAATTGAGGTTCAGGAAGTTGAAGATGATGTAGCCGACATTCGAGACGGCGAGCACGAAGAAGTAGCCGCCGACATCGGAGGCGATCGCCAGCAGGAAGAGATTGAAGGCGAAATCGGTCCACATCGCCCGGGTCGGCGCGCCGTGCTCGTTGACGTGGTCGAGATATTTCGGCAGCCAGCCGTCCTTCGAGCCCTGGTAGAGCGTGCGCGAGGAACCGGCCATCGCCGTCATGATTGCGAGGAAGAGCGCCATGATCATCAGTACGACGAGCAGCTGGGTGACGACGCGGCCGGCGCCGATCAGGCCGCCGAGCGCTTCGGCAACACCCGTGCCATCAACGATGCCGGGGGCCAGCATGCCTGCATGGCCGAGGACGCCCTGGAAGGCGAAGGGCACGAGGAAGAAGAACAGGCAGCAGGCAAGGCCGGAATAGAAGATCGCCTTGAAGGTGTCGGTCTTCGGGTTCTTGAGTTCGCGGGTGTAGCAGACGGCCGTCTCGAAGCCATAGGTCGACCAGGCGGCGATATAGAGGCCGCCGAGGAAGAGTGTCCAGCCGCCGTTGCTCCAGGTGCCGTCGACAGCGGCATAGGCGGCTGTCGGCGGCACGAGACCGGTGACGTTGGTGGCCAGGATCTGGCCGCTGACGATCGGGTAGAGGCCGATGATGAGCAGCGGCACCAGCACGATGATGGCCAGCCACTTCTGCACGCTTGCCGTTTCGGAAATGCCGCGATGCTGGATCGCGAAGATGATCAGCATCAGGATGCCGCCGATGAAGAAGGTGGCGTTGATATTGGCGGTGGCAAGGAAGGGAATGTTGAAGCTCAAGAGCGACCAGCTGCGGATCGCCGGCGTCAGGGCGGCGATACCGTCGGTGCCGAGCAATGCCTTGACGGCGTCATCCGGCGTCGTGCCGGCATGGGCTGCGATATATTCGGCGACGCGGGGGCTGTCGGCCGTGATGGAAGCGGCATGCGCTGAGATCCAGTCGAGGACCATTTGCGAATCGGCTGCAGGAATCGGGTAGAATGCGTTGAGGATGTAACCGGCGGCGATGGCGCAGCCGAGCGACAGCACCGGCGACCAGGCAAACCAGTTGCACCAGACGGACAGCGGCGCGATGAATTTCGAATAGCGCAACCAGGCGGTGGCGCCATAGACCGAAGCGCCGCCGGATTTGTTGGCGAACATGCCGGCGATCTCGGCATAGGTGAAGGATTGCAGGAAACCCATCACCATCGAGATGATCCAGACGACGAAGGCAAGCTTGCCCGTCGTGCCCGCAATGCCGCCGATGGAGAAAAGAACAAGCGGCGGCACGCCCGCAGCCACCCAGAATGCGCCCTTCCAATCGAGCGCGCGTACAAGCTTACCTTCGGTGCCGGATGCAATCCCGGCCTCCACAATGTCTGTCATCAGTGAAATTCCCCATTCTATTTGTTCCGGACGTATCTTTGTACGTCTCCCTGAACGTGTCTCCCTGACAGTCTCAAGCCCGCCCGGATGATTTTGGCGATCCGTGTTCCCGACGGATTCCCGAGTCTGAACTCTTTATGCATAGTGAAGATATTTTCTTTTTAGTCAACATCACTTTACTTTCCACAGCCATTTTGTAAACCTGTGTCCGCATGCCTGAGGGCATGCCCGATCCCCATGAGGGCAGAATGCGAGAACTTCATCCTGCTATGACAGGCCTGCGGCCGGCCGCTCCGAGCCTCGTGCATTATCCCGGCATTCCTACCCTGCCGGAGGGAACCGAGCGCTACAGGGCAAAGGGCGGTGGATCGGTCGTTATGCGCGTCGAGCCGGGCGACCGGGTCAGTGTCATCGACAGCGAGGGCGGGCAGGTCTGTGAGATCTCCTTCCTCGATGAGAAAGGCCGCTTCCTGGCCGCCGGTCTCGGAACGGCATTCAGCAATTCAGCCGAGGGTTTGAAGGCCATTCTTCAAGCGGAGGATGAGAGTGCTGCCCGCACGCGTGCAGCGCTTCAGCGTCGCGGCGCCGATCTGGCAGTGGCCGGTGCGCTCTGTATCTTCGGGGCGGGTTCGACCCCGGGCAGCCGGGCGGATTTCACGATTTCCATGAAGGGCCTGCTGATCGTCGCAGCACCCGCCAGCGCCATGTCGCCGGAGGCACAGGATACGGCGACGCCGATCGAGATCAGGATCAAGCGCAGCCTGCTGATCCGCGATTACGCTTCCGCCTTGCCGGAACCGGCCGCCGATCCGGTCGAGGATATCCGCATCCGGGCGGCGACCGCGGCCGCCTATTTCGTGCGTGCCGGCGAATTCATCCAGATCATCGACGTCTATGGACGCCAGTGCACCGATTTCCAGGCTTTTGCCGCCCGCAAGGTCGACAATGGTCTCGACCTCGCGCTTGATTCCACCGTCACCCGCACGCTGCTCGGCCGCAGCTATCCGACGCCGGGTCTCCCCTCCAAGGCCTTCGACCGCGACTTCGAACCGCTGGTCGAAATCGTCCAGGATACG
This sequence comes from Rhizobium ruizarguesonis, assembly GCF_012349115.1. Taxonomy (GTDB): domain Bacteria; phylum Pseudomonadota; class Alphaproteobacteria; order Rhizobiales; family Rhizobiaceae; genus Rhizobium; species Rhizobium ruizarguesonis. The sequence goes on along the minus strand of NZ_PQIG01000065.1, from coordinate 48,354 downwards.
GTCGGGCGTCACGACGCTTTCGCGACCGCCTGCAATTCGCGCTATTACGACGACATGGGTTATCCCGGCCACGTCAACTGTACGGATAATTTCAACGCTGCGCTGGCGCCTTACGGCATTGCCGGCCGCAAGGGCTGGGAAGCGCTGAACTATTTCTACAACACCAATATCGACCACAACAACCAGCTCTATCTCGACGAGCCCTGGTCGCGCCCTGGTGATTACGTGCTGATGCGGGCGCTGACCGACCTCGTCTGCGTCTCCTCGTCCTGCCCTGACGATATCGATGCGGCGAACGGCTGGGATCCGACGGATATCCACGTCCGCACCTTTTCCGGAAAAGAGAAATTCTCACGAGCGGTAGCCTATCGCATGACCCCAGATGCCGACGCCGAACTGACACGCGAAACCGCCTTCCATCCCCGCCTCTCCGCGTTGACGCGGGACTACACCGAATATCGCGGCTACTGGCTGCCGAACCGCTTTTCCAGCGAAGGGCCGGTGGAGGAATACTGGGCCTGCCGCGAGCGCGCTGCCGTCATCGACCTCTCGCCCTTGCGGAAATTCGAGGTGACGGGGCCGGATGCCGAGGAACTGCTGCAATATTGCCTGACGCGCGACGTGCGCAAGCTGTCGACCGGCCAGGTCGTCTATTCGGCCATGTGCTACGAAAACGGCGGCATGATCGATGATGGCACGCTGTTCCGGCTCGGCGACAAGAACTTCCGCTGGATCGGCGGCGATGATTTCAGCGGCATATGGCTGCGCCAGCAGGCGGAGAAGAAGGGCTTCAAGGCCTGGGTCCGCTCTTCGACCGACCAGATGCACAATATCGCCCTGCAAGGTCCGAAGAGCCGCGATATCCTGAAGGAGATCATCTGGACGGCGCCGCGCCAGCCGACGATCGGCGAGCTCGAATGGTTCCGCTTCACCGTCGGCCGCATCGGCGGCTTCGAGGGTGTTCCAATCGTCGTCTCGCGCACGGGCTACACAGGCGAGCTCGGCTACGAGATCTTCTGTCATCCGAAGGATGCGCTGACGGTGTTTGACGCCGTCTGGGAGGCAGGCCAGCCGCACGGATTGAAGCCGATGGGGCTGGAGGCGCTCGACATGGTCCGCATCGAGGCCGGTCTGATCTTCGCCCATCACGAATTCACCGACCAGACGGACCCGTTCGAGGCCGGGATCGGCTTCACGGTGCCGCTGAAATCCAAGCAGGACGATTTCATCGGCCGCGAGGCGCTGATCCGGCGCAAGGAGCATCCGCGCCATCTGCTCGTCGGCCTCGATATCAAGGCGAACGAAGCGGTCGGTCATGGCGATTGCATCCATATCGGCCGGGCCCAGGTGGGCGTTATCACCAGCGCCACGCGTTCGCCGATCCTCGGCAAGACGATCGCGCTCGCCCGCATCGACGTCATGCATGCAAGCCCCGGCATCGAGGTCGAGATCGGCAAGCTCGACGGCCACCAGAAGCGCCTGCCGGCGACGATCGTCCCGCTTTCGCATTACGACCCGCAGAAGACGCGGCCGCGCTCGTAATGCCTGCTTTTGTGGTCGAGGCCGGCGATTGGTGTCCCGGCATGCAAGGCGACCGAGATGCAACCTGATGATGAGTGAGTGGCCCTGAAAAACTAAAAGTTGACAAATTCGGGTTGAGTGTCTATATCTCGATAGTCGATATTGCTTGTTTGACTTTTGTTATCGCACGCTGGCAACGTGCCCTGGACGAACTTCCCTCTTCAAAATCGAGATCATCATCCGTCGTGCTTCCGCACGTGCGGTCGTCAATTGCTATGAAAGGGTTTGTTATGACCACTGGCACAGTTAAATGGTTCAATTCCACCAAGGGTTTCGGCTTCATTCAGCCTGATGACGGCGGCGCTGACGCCTTCGTCCACATCTCTGCCGTCGAACGCGCCGGAATGCGCGAAATCGTCGAAGGCCAGAAGATCGGCTACGAGCTTGAGCGCGATAACAAGTCGGGCAAAATGTCCGCTTGCAATCTCCAAGCTGCCTAAACTGAAATCTGCTTTCCTTTGACCGCGGATGTACCGGCACTGTCGAAAGTATGATACTATTAAGGTCAGGCACGTTGCCTGGCCTTTTTTGCTGAGTCGGCCAGCGGGCTGCGGCATAATTTCCTAAACGCGGAATCGCTTTAAGGAATTATGCAGTAATTCAAAGCGTTACAGCGTCCTTTGCGCGTCTGAAAGACGCGCGGCGCTGTGATAAAATCCAGGATTGATATGACAGAGTCACACAGCAAATCACGCAAGCAGGCGGAGATTGCCTTCGGAAACGCGCAATCGCAGTTCCTGGCGCGAAGCCGCGCGGTCGAAGAGATCGATTCGACCGTACGTGCCCGCGAGGAAAAAACCTTGCGGTTACGCGAAGCGCGTGAGGCCAAGGAATTGCAGGATCGCTTGACAGGGGTTACTGCTCCTGCCGCGAAGCGAAAAAAGAAAATCTGACCCCTACTGCATAATTCCTTAAATCGGATTCGATTTCAGGATAAAACCATGCAGCAGTTCAAATTATTACAGCGCCCTTTGCGCGTCCGATGACGTGCGGCGCCATAGAACAGGATGATTTTAGGCCGGATCGGCCTAATCTCTGAGTCCTGTTCTAAATTAAAGAGTTGGAGCATGATGTCGTCCGAAAACTGCGCACAGTTTTCGGCATCATGCTCTAGAGTCGAAGTCAAACAGTCAGGAAACAGATTTGAAAAACGCCAGAAACAACGAGCTTTCCGATCGCCGCAGCGCCGCTGCCGAAGCCAAGGCGGCTCTCCTCAATGCGTATCGTAACGCCAAGGATTCAGCCGAACCCACAAGGCTGGCAAAGCAGGCGGAGCGTCAAGCCATTGCCGCGGCCAGGGAAGAACGTCGCGCTCAGCGAGAACGGGTCAAGCTCGAGGAACTGGAGCGGGCTCAGGCTGCAGAAGCCGAACGCCAGGCTGCCGCCGAGGCCGCAGCACGCGCCGATGCCGACGCGCGCGAAGCGGCTGACAAAGACCGGATCGCTCGCGTGATTGCCGATGAAGCCGCCCGAAAGGCCGAACGCGACCTGCGTTACGCCAATCGCAAAGCCAGAAAGTCCTGATCGTCAGCGCTGCCTGTTGTCGCAACAGGCAGCGCGTTGTCGTTCACGCGGCCTGCACGGCTGCATTCAGCGGAATTTCGACGTCGATCTCGAGCGTCGAGACGTACTCGTTGCGATCGATCGTCACCTGCACCTTGTCGTGGTCGAGCTGCACGTGCTTGGCGATCACCGCAAGGATTTCCTCGCGCAGCAGGGAGACCAGGTCCGACCCCGCCGAGGAACGTTCATGGGCGAGAAGGACCTGCAGCCGTTCGCGGGCGGCTGGTGCGGTTCTCTGCTTGTTGAAAAGACGGAAAATATTCATGCCGCCCTCCGTCCGAAGATCTTGCCGAAAATATTCCTCTTTTCCTCTGGGATCGCGATCGGCACCGTCTCGCCCGCAAGCCGGCGAGCGGCATCGAAATAGGCCATAGCAGCCGCGCTGCGGCTGTCTGCCAGCGTGACCGGCGCACCGATGTTGGATGCCCGCAGAACATCCATGCTTTCGGGTATGATACCGAGAAGCGGGATGGAAAGGATCTCCAGGACGTCGTCGACCTTGAGCATGTCGCCGCGTTCGGCGCGGTTGGCGTCGTAGCGGGTGAGCAGCAGGTGCTTTTCCATCCGCTCGCCACGTTCGGCCTTGGCGGTCTTGGCATCCAGCAGGCCGATGATGCGATCTGAATCGCGCACCGACGAGACCTCGGGATTGGTGACGACCACGGCAACATCGGCGTGGCGCATGGCAAGCGTTGCCCCACGCTCGATCCCGGCGGGGCTGTCGCAGATGATCCAGTCGAAATAACGCTTCAGGTCGTTGATGACGCGCTCGACGCCCTCGGCCGTCAGGTTGTCCTTGTCGCGCGTCTGCGAAGCCGGCAGCAGGAACAGCGTCTCCAGCCGCTTGTCGCGGATCAGCGCCTGGGTAAGCTTGGCGTCGCCCTGGATGACATTGATCAGGTCGTAGACGACCCTGCGTTCGGCGCCCATCACGAGGTCGAGATTGCGTAAGCCCACGTCGAAATCGACGACGACGACTTTTTCATTGCGTTGCGCCAGCGCCGCTCCCAACGCGGCGGTCGAGGTCGTCTTGCCAACCCCGCCCTTGCCTGACGTGACGACGATCACTTTCCCCATCATTGTCTCTCCTTTGCCGTGGCCCCAGTAATTCAAGGTGTTAAAGCGTCCTTTGCGGCTCCCGATGAGGCGCGCGGCGCTGTCGTCAGATCAGTTTCTCTGCCATGATCGCGTCGTCTTCGAGCCAGAGCTGAACCGCCTGTCCGCGAAGATTGGGCGCCATGTCTTCCGCCATTTTGTAGATGCCGTCGATTGCAACCAGTTCGGCCTCGAGCTTGCGGCAAAAGATCCGCGCCGATGCGTTTCCGATGGACCCCGCCATGGCTCGGCCACGCAAGGCGCCATAGATATGGACGGACCCGCCGGCGATGACCTCGGCACCCGAGGCGACCGAACCGATGACGGTGACGTCGCCTTCCGGAAAGATCACCGATTGCCCCGAGCGCACCGGCTCCCGGATGACGATCGATTGCATTGGCGGGCGGGTCTCCGCCACTGCCGGTTTGCCGGGCGGATCGGCAGGCTCCTTTGCCTGAACCTCGATATCGGAAACCGACCGACCGCCTTTGAGGGCGGGCGGCATGCCGGACCCGAGGATCGAAGGCCGAGCGCCCTCGATGCCCATGATGCTGACATTGCGCTTGGCAAGTTCGGCAATCAGGTCCTTCAACTGCGAGCGGTCGATTTGCAGGTCCGTCAGGTCGAGCACGACAGGCCGTCCGAGGAAGAAGCCGGCCGAACGCGCAGCCAGATCGTCCAGCCTGATCAACCAATCATCGATCGGAAGATCTGGAGACAGCATGACCGCGAGGAAAGAGCGGCCCTTGATGCGGATAGAGCGAGCGTCTGTTAGCACTTTGGTCATCTATGTGAAGAAATCGTTGACCATGTCTACCGCTGCTATGGTTAACAAAAAGTTAACGCGGCCCTAATATTACCCACAACCACAGGAGATTCTTCAGACACAGGATTGCCGCAAGCCATTGGAAAGGCCGTGCAATTTCGGGAAGAACGGAACGGTTAATAATGCGGCTTCGAACGTGAGCCGCAAATCTGCCGCTGCTTGGGCAGCGCTCAGCCTTCCGCCTTGCGTTGCGCGTTGGAAATGGCGCGTGCGGCCTCTTCAGACGAGTTGGCGAGCGTGCGCATCTCGGCGGCAAGCACCGCAAAGCCCGATCCGGCCGTGCCGGCGCGGGCGGCCTCGATGCCGGCATTGACGGCGAGCAGCTTCAGGTAGCGCAGCGATTGCAGGATTTCATTGGTCTTCGAGGCGGTGATGCGCATATCGGCGGTCTGGTCATCGATTCGCTGATAGAGCGATTCGATGTTGATGATGCTGCCTTCGAGATAGAGAAGCTCACCCTTCTCGTCCCAGATGCCGCCGCCCGTCTCGGTCACCCAGATGAGATGACCCATGGCATGGCGGAGCGGTACTCCATCGTCCAGTCCGTGCGCTTCTCCAGCGCCCGTCCGACGATCTCGTCCATCAGAGGCACGTCTTCCTCGTACATGATCGAGGTGAAGGTCCGCGTGCGGTTGCCGATGATTTCGTCGACGGGATAACCGAAGATGCGCTCGATGCCGTTGGTCATCTCCAGCATCGTGTAGTTTTCATCGGCACGGCAGCGATAGAGAAAACCACTCATGCGCCCGAGAATGCTCGTTTGAAAATCCATGAAGGCCACATCCGAAGAGAAGAGTTGCAGATGGATTTATGTCGTCTCATTTAAAAAGGCGCACGTCACAATGCCGGAAGAGAGCATGAATACCCTCCTCCGGCAATGCAGGTCCGCCTCATCAGTTGCGCAGATATTCCTCCATGGAATCGTCGAGCGCCTCGACCCAGGGCGTGTGGTGCGTCGGCGACATATTGCCGGTCATCAGCGATCGATAGGCATGATCGCGGAAGCCCATGATGTTGTGGGCCTTGTGATGCTCCCACTCCATGAAGGTCTGGTTGGTCCCCTCGATGTCAAAGCTCGGATAATCGGTTTCGGCAAGCAGTTCCTTCACATAGTCGCCCTGATACCAGATCATCTGCTCGGCATCTTCGAGCGTCTCCTCGCGGGCGCGCCACATGTCAAAATTGGCCTTCAGCTCCTCTTCAGGCGGCAGGGTGATGCGGCCCATCATCACGTCGCGCGCCCACCAGGCCTGCACATCGAACATGTTGAAGGTGTAGAACTGGTCCTGCATGCCGATATAGAAAAGCTGCGGGTTCTTGTCGAAGATCACCCCCTTGTAGAGGCTGTCAGCCCAGAGGCGGTTGGCCGTCTTCAGCCGGAGATCGTCGGGCAGGAAGGGGAAATGGTGCTGGTATCCGGTGCAGAGGATCACGGCATCGACCCCCTTGGTCGAGCCGTCGAGGAAATGCGCCGTGCGGTTTTCGAGCTTGGTCAGCAGCGGCCGCTCCTCGAAATTCTCCGGCCATTTGAAGCCCATCGGCTTCGAGCGGTAACTCGTGGTCACCGATTTCGCGCCGTATTTCCAGCATTGTGAGCCGATGTCCTCGGCCGAATAGCTGCGGCCGACGAGCAGGATGTCCTTGCCCTTGAACTCAAGCGCGTCGCGGAAGTCGTGGGCATGCAGCACGCGGCCGTTGAAGGTCTTCACACCCTCGAAATAGGGCACATTCGGCGTCGAGAAGTGACCTGATGCCACGACGACATAGTCGAACTCCTCGTCATACATCCGGTCCTCGACGCGGTTATGCGCCGTCACCGTGAATTTCTTCGTCTGATCGTCGAAACGGACCATGCGCACCGGCGTGCTGAAGCGCACCCAGTGGCGGACATTCGCCTTCTCGACGCGACCCTTGATGTAATCCCAGAGCACGGCGCGGGGCGGATAGGAAGCGATCGGTTTGCCGAAATGCTCCTCGAAGGAATAATCGGCGAATTCGAGGCATTCCTTCGGGCCGTTCGACCAGAGGTAACGATACATGCTGCCGTGGACCGGCTCGCCATATTCGTCGAGCCCGGTGCGCCAGGTATAGTTCCAGAGCCCACCCCAGTCCGACTGCTTTTCGAAGCAGACGATCTCCGGGATCTCGGCGCCCTTCTGGGCGGCCGATTGAAAGGCGCGCAGCTGCGCCAGTCCGGAAGGACCGGCACCGATGACGGCTACTCTAGTCATGAAGCATTCCCCTCTTGATTATATCGCATTGCCTGACGCATCGCTGCGCCTCAGTCCGGATAGATGCCGGGGCTGGTCGGCGCCCCGTCGTCATATTTGGAAAGCCAGTCGATCGTCGTCTCACGGAAGCGGGTGAGGCCCTTGTAGTCGATGAGCTCAGGCGGCAGCGTCTTCAGCACGCGCGGGAAGCGTCGCGCCCATTTCGGCACGGTGGCGAGCTCTTCCATGTTCATCAGGTAGCAGCGGATGACGAAAAGGATGGCGTTCGAGCGCGGCAGGCGCCACAGGCTCTGCAATTCGACGCGCAGATGCACCTTCTCGCCAACATTCTCCGGCGTCACCGTGGTGCGGTCAGGACCCCATTTGTGATAATTCTCCGGGCTGGTGTCGAGCCGCGGATTGATCGTCATCGTCCAGTTGAAGCGCCGTGTCGGCTTGCCCTGCTGCAGGTTCAACAGGAATTTCAGCGCCCTGTCGAAGACGCCGATCTGGTGGGCGAGCGGCACCGGTCCGTGCCATTCCATGAAGTTCATGCCGATATCGAAATCGAGCGACCAGTCGGCCTGCGTCGTCACCATGCCGGCATCCATCCAGAGATTGCCGTCGCGTTGGTCGACGATGCAGAAGTCGCCCTGGGCCTGGCGGGTGATATATTCGAAGGGCTCATAGGGCAGCGTCGAGGCATCGCCAAAGGTGAAGCTGTCGTCGATGCCGAGCGGGCGGTTGATCCAGCGCCACTGGTCGCCGTTGCGGATCAGGGTGAAATGGTCTGGGTAACCCGCCGCCTGCTCTTCCATCAAAAGTTCGAGCGTATCCCATTGCGCGCTCATCATGTGCGGCAGCGCCTGGTAGCGCAGCGGATCTTCCTTCAGGACCAGCGCCCGGTCGTGCATCTCGGCGACATAATGCTCGTCGACGTCGATCAGGCTTTCGTAGACGGTTCCCGCCCGGCCGTGCACATGCGGCTCCATGTTGACCGAATACATGTATTCGTCGCGGTCGAAGGGAAACGGGAAACGCCGGATGTTTTCGGGGCTGTTCCGATAGCTGAAATCGTTCCGGAAGGTTTCCTGCTTGAAGACGATTGCCATGTCCGGTCTCCTTGTTCCGCTTCCGATGCCGCTAGAGATCAAGATGCAGCGTGTTTCCCTCGAAGCGGGAAACGCAGATCATCACCTTGCGGCCGGATGCTTTTTCTTCGTTCGTCAGATAGACGTCATGGTGCAGCAGCTTGCCGTCGCAGGTGACGACCCCGGTCTCGCATTGACCGCAGGCGCCGCCGCGACAGAGGAAGGGCGCGTCGACGCCCGCCGCCTCGATCGCCTCCAGCATGCTTTCGTGATGACCGACCTTCACGGTCTTGCCGGACCGCAGGAGTTCGATCGCGAAGGGCTTGCCGGGCAGCGACGACAGGAACCGTTCCGAATGCAGGTTCTGCTCCGGCCAGCCGGCGTCCAGCCCCGTTTTCAGCACGCCGTCGATCATCCCGGATGGGCCGCAGACATAGAGATGCGTGCCGAGCGGCTGGCTGTCGAGCAGGCGCGGCAGGGGGATGGCGCCACCTTCGGCGTCGCAATAGATCTTGATGCGATGTCTGCCATAGCGCTCGACGAGTTGCTGCCAATAGGCGCCGCGGTCGCGCGTGCGGATGGCGTAATGCAGCTCGAAATTGGCGCCCTCGCGGGAAAATTGCTCCATCATCGCGATGAAGGGGGTAATGCCGATGCCGCCGGCGATCAGAAGGTGCTTGCGCCCGCGCCAGTCCGGCTGGAACAGGTTGACGGGATAGCTGACCTTGAGCTCGTCGCCTTCGCTGAGCTTCTCATGCATGAAGGTGGAGCCGCCGCGCGAATCCTCGACGTGCAGCACGCTGATTTCATAGGCTGCGCAATCATGCGGCGGCGACATCAGCGAATAAGCATTGCGGCGCATATGGCCGCCATCGTTCATCAAAACGATGACGTGGGCGCCGCCGGAGAAATAAGGCATCGGCTTGCCGTCAAGGCGCTCGAAACGGAAGCGCTTGACGCGCTCGGCGATCGGCGTGATCCGCGTCACGCGGACAGGAATTTCAGTACCACCGCTCAAAGGAACAACTCCTCCGGATCAGGCGCGCTACCCGGTTCTTCCGCATCGATATTGACGCCCTGGAAGGCGGCGAGCCGGCGCGAATAATGGTCGCGCACCAGAAGCGGCAGCCCGCAATGGCTACAGGTGAAAGGGCTGGTGGTGACGTCGTCGGTGATGCCCTTGCAATGGACGCATTGCACACGCCGGGCCAGCGAGCCGCGATGCTCGGTGATGACGGAGGCATGGTCCATGCCGTAATCGAGCGCCACCAGCATTGCCTGGCCGATGAAACCTTCCGTGCCCGACAGATAAAGCCGCGTGCCCATGTGGGCGGTGGCGAGCGAACCCTTCAATCGGAAGAGCAGCGTGGCAATCGTCGGCGCCGTGAAGAACATGTCGGCGCCGAGGCGGGCCAGCGCCTCGTCCAGGCCGGTACCCTGCGAGCCGCGGGCGACATAGAGGATCTCGCTGCGGGAAAGAGCCGTTTCGTCCAGCCCCGGCTGCTGATCGAGCAGAGCCTTGGCGCCCTCCCCTTCGAGCGCGAAAATGTGCCGCCGGGCGCGCGGCTGGATGGTCAGGCCCGTGTAGACTGGTCGGCTCTTGATGCCTGCAACGAGCATTTGCGTGCTCCTTAACCTACGGCAATCCTCTTCTTCTTCTCCGGATCGTCGAAAGGAAGCGTGTGGGCGGTGGCGCCTGCCTTCACGGTCTTGCCGCGGACCTCGAGTTTCGTCCCATGCACCGCCTTGTCAACGTCCAGACGGGCAATCGCCATGGATTTCTTCGTCAGCGATGAATAGCTCGGGCAGGTAATGACGCCGACCTTTTTGCCGTCGGCAAAGACTTGGTCGCCAAGATCGGCCGGTCCGTCGGCATCGATCAGCATGCCGAAGATCTTGAAGCGTTCCTTGCCTTTGAGGCGGGCATGTTCCTCGGCGCCGCGGAAGCCCGTCTTGCCGGGGCTGACGGTGAAGTCCAGGCCGAGTTCCCAGAGGCTGTCGCCGGGCGGCTGATCGGCGAAGGGATACATCTGCGAATTGTCGTAGGGGTAGAAGAGCAGGTAGCTTTCGACCCGCAGCATGTCGAGAACCGAGAAGCAGCAGGGGATGATGCCCATCTCCTTGCCTTCCTCGACGATCCGGTCCCAGACCATGACGGCGTCCTGGCCGCGCACGAAGATCTCGTAGCCGCGCTCGCCGGTATAGCCGGTGCGCGAGATCATCACCGGTGCGCCGAACAGTGTCGTCTGCATATGATGGAAATATTTGAGGTCGCGGATGCCGGGGACATATTTGGCGAGATAATCGACCGCGATCGGCCCCTGCAGCGACAGGTCATGCAGGTCGTCGTCGAAGAGCACCGCGCAATTGCGGCCTGCCGCCTGCTTGACGAGTTCCTCGTGGCCGGAGCCGGAGCCATGCACCAGCATCCAGGAATTCGGGCCGGTGCGATAGACGATGCAGTCGTCGGTAAAGTGGCCGCGCTCGTTCAGCATGGTCGCGTAGACCGACCGGCCGGGGTAAATCTTCGTCAGGTCGCGGGTGGTGATGGAGTCAAGCGCGGCGATGGCGTGCGGGCCGACCAGGTGCACCTTCTTCAGGCCCGAGACATCCATGATGCCGGCCTTGGTGCGGACGGCGACATGTTCTTCCGACATGTCCTTGTCGTAGGTCCAGGCGGTGCCCATGCCGCTCCAGTCCTCGAGCTTCGATCCCAGAGCGCGATGCCGATCCGCCAAGACGGAGAAACGCCATGATAAAGCCATTGTCCGTTCCCTTTTGTTTCCTCTACGGAATATTTATTTCCTGACTATATAAGTCTTTCGCGCCGTGGCAACCCCGCCCGGCATGCATTTCCCAAACTTTTGACGGCGCTTGCTGCAACCTTAACCATCTGAACAACGGATGCGGCTACGTTTTTGCCGTCCCCCAAGCCGTCTCTAACCCATGCGTTCGGAGGCGTAGCTGCCGGGGCTTGCCGGGAAGACCACGGTGCGATTGCCGTTGATGAAAGTACGGTGATGGATATGGGCGTGGATGGCACGGGCCAGCACCTGGCTTTCGACGTCGCGGCCGATCGAGACATAGTCGTCGGGCGACTGCGCATGGGTGATGCGCGCCGTGTCCTGCTCGATGATCGGGCCTTCGTCGAGATCGGCGGTGACGTAATGCGCGGTTGCCCCGATCAGCTTAACGCCGCGGCCGTAGGCCTGTTTGTAAGGGTTTGCGCCCTTGAAGCTCGGCAGGAAGGAATGGTGGATATTGATGATCTTCCCGGACATTTTCTGGCACATCTCGTCCGAGAGGATCTGCATGTAACGCGCGAGCACGATCAGTTCGGTGCCGGTCTGCTCGGCCACTTCCATGATGCGGGCCTCGGCCTGCACCTTGTTGGCCTTGGTGACCGGAATATGGTGGAAGGGGATGTCGTGATTGACCACGACCTTCTGGTAATCGAAATGGTTGGAGACGACGCCGACGATGTCGATCGGCAGCGCGCCGATCTTCCAGCGATAAAGCAGGTCGTTGAGGCAATGGCCGAAGCGCGACACCATCAGCAGCACCTTCATGCGCTTCTCGCTGTCGTGAAAATCGTAATCCATTTCGAAAGGAGCGGCGACGGCTGCAAAACCGGTGTCGATATCGGCGCCCGAAAGACCCTCTTCCGAAATGAAGCTGACGCGCATGAAGAACTTGCCGGTATCGAGATCGTCGAACTGCGAGCTGTCGATGATGTTGCAGCCCTTGTCGGCCAGATAGCTCGAAATCGCCGCCACGATGCCGCGCGTCGACTTGCAGGATACGGTGAGTACGAAGTTCTTCATGCTGTCACTTTCTTCGCCATATCAAGTGCAGGGGACCCGATCACGCCGGAGCCTGTTCGCCCCGGCGCGTCAGTGATTGGAGGCGTCCAGCCACTCAGATGTCGAGCGTACTGTCGCGTTCCCACTGGGTGAAATGCGAGCAGTAGGCATTCCATTCCTGGTGCTTGAGCTTGAGATAGGCGGCGGAAAACTCAGCCCCGATCGCTTGCTTCAATCCCTCGTCGGCATCATAGGCACGCAGCGCGTCGAGCAGGTTGAGCGGCAGACGCGGCGCGTCCTTCACCAGATGCCCCTCGGCATACATGTCGATATCGTAATGCCGGCCGGGATCGGCCTGGCTGCGGATGCCGTCAAGGCCGGCCGCGATGATGATCGCCTGCAGCAGATACGGGTTGACCGCACCGTCCGGCAGGCGCAGCTCGAAACGTCCCGGTCCCGGCACGCGCACCATGTGGGTGCGGTTGTTGCCCGTCCAGGTGACCGTGTTCGGCGACCAGGTCGCGCCCGATGTGGTGCGCGGCGCGTTGATGCGCTTGTAGGAATTGACCGTCGGATTGGTGATCGCGGCCAACGCGGAGGCGTGTTTCATGATGCCGCCGAGGAAGGTCTTACCCTGAGCGGAGAGCCCAAAGGCCATTTCCTTGTCCGCGAAGGCGTTGACCTTGCCATCGATGTCCCAGACCGAGATATGGGCATGGCAGCCGTTTCCGGTCAGGCCTTTGAATGGCTTTGGCATGAAGGTGGCGCGAAGGCCGTGCTTTTCGGCGACCGACTTGACCATGAACTTGAAGAAGGAGTGCTTGTCGGCTGTCTGAAGCGCGTCGTCATATTCCCAGTTCATCTCGAACTGGCCGTTCGCGTCCTCGTGGTCGTTCTGATAGGGCTTCCAGCCGAGCTCGAGCATGTAGTCGCAGATCTCGGCGATGACATCATAGCGACGCATCACGGCCTGCTGATCGTAGCAGGGCTTTTCGGCTGTATCGAACTGGTCCGAAATCACCGAGCCGTCCGAGGAGATGAGAAAGAACTCGGGCTCTACGCCGGTTTTGACCCGGAGCCCTTCTTTCGCAGCTTCAGCGACCAGTCTTTTCAGCAGCACACGCGGTGCCTGTTCGACAGGCCGATCGTCCATGACGCAGTCGGCAGCAACCCATGCGACGTCTTTCTTCCAGGGTAGCTGGATGACGGAGGAAGCATCGGGAACCGCAAACAGGTCGGGATGGGCAGGCGTCAGATCGAGCCAGGTTGCAAAGCCCGCAAAGCCGGCGCCATCTTTCTGCATATCGGCGATGGCTTCTGCGGGGACCAGCTTGGCGCGTTGGCCGCCGAACAGGTCGGTATAGCTGATCATGAAATATTTGATGCCTTTGTCTCTGGCAAAAGCAGCAAGGTCCAGTGTCATTCTCGTTCCCCTTTGGATTTCTTGGAGACACTTTGGTTATGGATGCGAGGCGGCCGGGACGTTTGCCCGGCCGGTAGAAATCAGTAGCCTCCCTTGCCGGGATACCAGTTCGTGCCGGCGAGCGGGATCTGGGCCATGGCGGCGGCCTCCATCGTCAGCGCGCAAAGATCTTCCGGTTCCAGGTTATGCAGGTGGTTCTTGCCGCAGGCGCGCGCGATGGTCTGGGCTTCCAGCGTCATAACCTTCAGATAGTTGGCAAGACGGCGGCCAGCGGCGACCGGATCAAGCCGCTTCATCAGCTCCGGGTCCTGCGTCGTGATGCCAGCCGGGTCCTTGCCTTCGTGCCAGTCGTCATAGGCACCGGCCGTCGTGCCGAGCTTTTGGTATTCTTCTTCCCAGTGCGGATCGTTGTCGCCGATCGCAACAAGCGCCGCCGTGCCGATGGCAACGGCATCGGCGCCCAGCGCCAGTGCCTTGGCCACGTCGGCGCCCGAACGGATGCCGCCCGAGATGATCAGTTGCACCTTGCGATGCATGCCGAGATCCTGCAGCGCCTGGACAGCGGGGCGGATGCAGGCAAGCGTCGGCATGCCGACATTCTCGATGAAGACATCCTGTGTCGCGGCGGTTCCGCCCTGCATGCCGTCTAGCACCACCACGTCGGCACCGGCCTTCACGGCAAGCGCTGTATCGTAATAGGGACGCGCGCCGCCGACCTTCACATAGATCGGCTTTTCCCAGTCGGTGATCTCGCGCAGTTCCAGGATCTTGATTTCGAGGTCGTCCGGGCCGGTCCAATCCGGATGGCGGCAGGCCGAGCGCTGGTCGATGCCCTTCGGCAGATTGCGCATGTTGGCGACGCGATCGGAGATCTTCTGGCCGAGCAGCATGCCGCCGCCGCCGGGCTTTGCGCCCTGACCGACAACCACCTCGATCGCATCGGCGCGACGCAGGTCCTTGGGATTCATGCCGTATCGCGACGGCAGATACTGGTAGACCAGCGTCTGTGAATGGCCGCGCTCTTCATCGGTCATCCCGCCGTCGCCTGTCGTGGTGGAGGTTCCGGCAATCGTCGCGCCGCGTCCGAGCGCTTCCTTGGCATTGCCGGAGAGCGCGCCGAAGCTCATGCCGGCAATGGTGATCGGCGTCTTCAGGTGAATGGGTTTTTTGGCGAAGCGCGCGCCGAGGACGACTGACGTGTCGCACTTCTCGCGGTAACCTTCGAGCGGATAGCGCGAGATCGATGCGCCGAGAAACAGCAGGTCATCGAAATGCGGAACCTTCCGTTTGGTGCCGGCGCCACGGATGTCGTAAATGCCGGTCGCCGCAGCACGGCGGATTTCCGCCAGCGTGTAATCGTCGAAGGTCGCGGACTTGCGCGGCGGGGTATAGGGGTTGTGATAGCTCATGATGGTCCCTCGCCTTAATATGCGTCAGCGTTGTCGATATTGAAATTGTAAAGCTTGCGGGCGGAGCCGTAACGCTTGAATTCCTCGGGCCGCACTTCGGTCACGCCCGCCCTTTCGAGAAGTTCGGCCAGCTTCGTCAGATGCTCGGGACGCAGCTCCTTTTCGATGCAATCGGCACCCAGGCTCTTGACCGAACCGCGCACGAAGAGCTTCGCCTCGTAGAGCGAATCCCCAAGCGCGTCGCCGGCATCGCCGAGCACCACAAGATGGCCGGACTGGCCCATGAAGGCGGACATGTGGCCGATATTGCCATGAACGACGATGTCGATGCCCTTCATCGAGATGCCGCAGCGAGACGCCGCATTGCCCTTGATGACAAGGAGGCCGCCGCGCCCGGTTGCGCCGGCATACTGGCTGGCATCGCCCTCGATGACGACTGTGCCAGACATCATGTTTTCCGCAACACCCGGACCTGCCGAACCATGAACGGTGACGGTCCCGCCGTCGTTCATCCCGGCGCAATAATAGCCGACGGACCCCTTCACGTCGACCGTGACGGGTGCATCGATGCCGACGGCAACCGAATGGCTGCCGCGCGGGTTGACGACTTCGAAGGAAAGATCGTTCGAACCGTTCTGGATGTTGTGCAGGGCGCTGTTGAGTTCACGCAACGGCGTAGTGGCAAGATCAATGACAGGCATGTTTCGATAACCCTTGGAGAATGCGCATGAGGTGCCGGTCAAGCGACCTTCTGGTGATCCCAGAAATAGACGGTTGCAGGCTCCGGCTCCCAGACCCGGGCATTCTCGATGCCGGGCAGATTGACGAGCGCCCGGTATTCCGAACCGAATGCGACATACTGGTCCGTTTCGGCCATGACAGCGGGCTTGCAGGCAATCGCGTCGCGCACGACGCCGAAGCCGGACTTCGTGCCGACGACGAAGGTGAAGAAGCCGTCGAGGTCATCCACCGCGCCTTCCAGCGCCTGGCCGAGATTTTTGCCCTTGGCCATCTCTGCCGTCAGATAGGCGGCGGCGACCTCGGTGTCGTTTTCCGTTTCGAAGGTCATGCCTTCGCGCTTCAGCTCGCGGCGCAGATTGTTGTGGTTGGACAGCGAGCCATTATGCACCAGGCATTGGTCGGAGCCGGTGGAAAAAGGATGGGCGCCGAGCGTCGTGACGGCCGATTCCGTCGCCATGCGGGTATGGCCGATGCCGTGGGTGCCGGCCATTGAATTGACCGCGAAGCGGGAGACAACATCCTTCGGCAGGCCGGTTTCCTTATAGATCTCGATGGCGTCGCCGCTGCTCATGATGCGAACGTTCGGACGCAGTTCCGCAACGGCTGCCTTGCCCGCGTCGAGCAGGTCCCTCGCAAGCGTGATGACGGCATGCGTGCTCTTCACCTGGATGGCGACCCGTGCGCCAACCGCCTCGCCGAGTTCGGCCTCGAGGCCGGCGAAATCCTTCTTCGGATTGGCCGACTGGATGGTGATCTTGGCATTGCTGCCGCTGGCGTCGCCATAGATCGCGATCCCGGCGCTGTCCGGCCCCCGATCCGTCATCGTCACCAGCATGGAGGACAGCAGCGCGCCGAGCTCCGGTTCGAGACTTTTATCCTTGAGGAAGAGACCCACAATTCCGCACATGACGAGACCTCCGTTCGTGTTGAGAAAGGACTAGCAGGTCTGTTTTGAGTTTTCAACTCGGAAGAAAGATTTTTTCTTTTAAGGCAAGTCAGCCTTTGGAGATCTGCTGGGGATAGGTGATGATCGAGAGGTATTTGCTCGGCAGCTTCACCAGTTCCTCAGGCCCATGCGGCGCATCGGCATCGAAGAACAGGCTGTCGCCCGGCTGCATCTGGAAAAGCTGGTCGCCGTGACGGTAGACCACCTCGCCTTCGAGCATATAGAGAAACTCCATGCCCTCGTGCTGGAAGGTCGGGAAGATGTCGGAATCGGCCGTCAATGTGATGAGATAGGGCTCGACGATGACGCCGCTGGTATTGTTGTCGATATGGCCGAGCAGATTATATTGATGGCCGGCGCGCGTGCCGCGCCGTTCGAGCTCGATGCCTTGGCCTGCCTTGACGAAGACGGCATTGCGCGGTTCCTCGAAGCGGCGGAAAAACGCGGTCAGCGGCACGCCGAGCGCCCGTGATAGGGATTGCAGCGTCGTCAGTGACGGCGAGATGTTGCCGTTCTCGATCTTCGACAGCATACCGAGTGAAATGCCGGTGGCCGCCGCCAGATCGGTGACCGTGATGCCGAGTTTCTTGCGGTAGGCGCGCACCTCATGGCCGATCGCCATTTCGAGGTTGTTTTCCTTCGGCTCGCGGACGGCGTGCGGGTCCTGGGAAAAGGCTGTGCGTCCACCATGGGCCTGTTCCGGTTGTTCTGCCGCTTCACGCTTCAATTTCATGGGTTTTCCACTGCCGCCTTGTCTTTTGTCTGAAGGCAACCCTATCGTCATAGTGAAAATTTCTCAACCGTGAAGAAAACTATTCCCGCCGCGCCGCGCGCGGAGCGATGCCATAGACCGCGCGGAACATCCGGGAAAAATGGCTCAGACTGGAAAAACCGGTGGCCACCGCGATTTCCGAGACGGAAAGCGGGCTCTGTTTCAGCAGGCGATGGGCATGCTGCAGCCTGATCCTGCGGTACTGATCGAGGAAGGTGGTATTGAGCTGGGCAGCAAAGAGCCGGTCGAGATGGCGGGTGGTGACGCCGGCGATGCGCGCCATGGCGGCACGCTCGAGCGGCATCTCGATCGTCTCCTCCATCCGTTCGAGAACGCTGAGCAGGCCTGGATGATAGACGCCATAGCGCTCTGCCAGCGAGGCGCGCTGCGGGGCTGCGGGTTCGTTGACCTCGGTATGAAGATACCAGTCGCTGACGCGGCGGGCGAAATCCGGCCCCATGCGCTCGGCGATCAGCACGTGCATCATGTCGAGCGGTGCGATGCCGCCGCCGCAGGTAATCCTGTTGCCGTCGATCATGAAGCGCGCCTGACGCGGCGTGAGGTCCGGGAAGGCTTCGAGAAGGGCTGAGGCATGCTCCCAGTGGATGGTGAAGTCGCGGCCGCCAAGCAGTCCGGCGGCGGCCATCAGATACGGACCGCCCGAGATGCCGCCGATTCTTACACCTTCGCGCGACAGCTGCCTCAAACAGGAAAGGACGCCGGGATACCGCCAGTCCCGGGGCAAGCCGCCGGCGCAGACGAAGGCCGTTCCGAGCCCCGCGCCCCTGACGGGCAGAGGTTCGGCCGGGACGCTGACGCCCGAGGAGGAAAGCGCCGGTGCGCCATCCGGCGAGAAGATCTGCAGCCGATAGATCTCACGTCCCGCCAAGAGATTTGCCGCCCTGAGCGGTTCGGTCGCCGAGGCATAGGACATCAGAGCAAATCCCGGGATAAGGATGAAACCGATCGTCTGGGCATTTCTGCTATCAAGTGAGGACATGTCTCTTTCTTAGCTATTTATGTCCCTATCGTGCAAGTCTGCTGGCCTCTTTCTGGCATCATGCAGCTGTTCATTTCGGATTGACCCATGCGCTATTCCGCTCTTTCGATTTTCCTGAACGGCCTTCGCGGCAACAAAAGCTGGGCGCCTGCCTGGCGCGACCCGGCGCCGAAGCCGCATTACGACGTCATCATCGTCGGTGGCGGCGGCCATGGTCTTGCCACCGCCTATTATCTTGCCAAGGAATTCGGCGTCACCAATGTCGCCGTCCTCGAAAAGGGCTACCTCGGCTCCGGCAATATCGGCAGGAACACGACGATCATCCGCTCGAACTACCTGTTGCCGGGCAATAATCCCTTCTACGAGTTGTCGATGAAGCTGTGGGAAGGGCTGGAGCAAGACTTCAACTTCAACGCCATGGTCTCGCAGCGCGGCGTGCTCAACCTCTTCCATTCCGACGCGCAGCGCGACGCCTATACGCGCCGCGGCAACGCCATGCGGCTGCACGGCGTCGACGCCGAGCTTCTCGACCGGCAGGCGGTGCGCAAGAAATTGCCCTTCCTCGATTTCGACAATGCCCGTTTCCCGGTGATGGGCGGCCTGTTCCACCCGCGCGGCGGCACGGTGCGCCACGATGCGGTCGCCTGGGGTTATGCGCGCGGCGCCGATCAACGCGGTGTCGACATCATCACCCAGTGCGAGGTGACCGGCATCCGCAGCGAAAACGGCCAGGTGACCGGCGTCGAGACCAGCAAGGGCTTCATCGGTTGCGGCAAGCTGGCGCTTGCGGCCGCCGGCAATTCCACCGTCGTCGCCGATATGGCCGGCCTTCGCCTGCCGATCGAAAGCCATGTGCTGCAGGCCTTTGTTTCAGAGGGGCTGAAGCCGTTCATCGACACGGTCGTCACCTTCGGCGCCGGGCATTTCTACGTGTCCCAGTCGGACAAGGGCGGCCTGGTCTTCGGTGGCGATATCGACGGCTATAATTCCTATGCCCAGCGCGGCAATCTCGCTTCGGTCGAACATGTCGCCGAAGCCGGGCTGGCGATGATCCCTTCCTTGTCGCGCGTGCGTTATCTGCGATCCTGGGGCGGCGTCATGGATATGAGCATGGACGGCTCGCCGATCATCGATCGCACCCATATCGACAATCTCTATCTCAACGCCGGCTGGTGTTACGGCGGCTTCAAGGCGACACCCGCCTCCGGCTTCTGCTACGCCCATCTGATTGCCCGCAATGCGCCGCATCAGACCGCCCGCGCCTTCCGGCTCGACCGCTTCGCGCGCGGCTACCCGATCGACGAAAAGGGCGTCGGCGCCCAGCCCAATCTGCACTGAGGACATTTGACGATGGCAAGCCTGATTTCCTGTCCTCATTGCGGCGCCCGACCGAAGGAGGAATTTTCGATCCGCGGCGATGCGGGCCTTGCTCGGCCGGCGCCGGATGCCGGTGCGGAGGCGTGGTTCGATTATGTCTATCTGCGTGACAATCCGCGCGGCCGGCACAGCGAATACTGGCACCACTCTTCCGGATGCCGCCGCTGGCTGATCGTCGAACGCGATACCGTCACCCATGCGGTCTACGGCGTCAGGGATGCTGCCCTTTCCAAGCTCGGTGGAGAACCGGCATGACGAGCTTCCGTCTTTCCTCCGGCGGCCGCATCGATCGCACCACGTCGCTCGGCTTTACTTTCGACGGCAGGCCCCTTGAAGGCCATCAAGGCGACACGCTCGCCTCGGCGCTGCTTGCCAACGGCGTCCAGCTCGTCGGCCGCAGCTTCAAATATCACCGCCCGCGCGGCATCCTGACGGCGGGGGCTGCCGAACCGAACGCGCTGGTGACGACAGGCAACGGCGGGCGCACCGAACCGAATACGCGCGCGACGATGATCGAGCTTTACCAGGGGCTGACGGCAAAGAGCCAGAACCGCTGGCCTTCGCTCGGCTTCGATGTCGGCGCGGTCAACGGGCTGCTGTCGCCCTTCCTCAGCGCCGGCTTCTACTACAAGACCTTCATGTGGCCGGCGGCGCTTTGGGAAAAGCTCTACGAGCCGGTGATCCGCAAGGCGGCAGGCCTCGGCAGGGCCTCCTATCAGGCCGATCCGGATTCCTACGAGAAATGCTGGGCGCATTGCGATCTGCTGGTGATCGGCGCCGGCCCTGCCGGTCTTGCCGCAGCGTTGACCGCCGGCCGCGCCGGTGCGCGCGTCATCCTCGCCGACGAGGGACCCGAACTGGGCGGCAGCCTGCTTTCCGACAGCGGTTCTGTCGACGGCAAGCCGGCAGACGCGCTTCTCGGTGAGCTGCTTGCCGAGCTGGAGGGACTTCCGAATGTGCGGCGCCTGCCGCGGATGACGGTGTTCGGCTGGTACGACGACAATGTCTTCGGCGCCGTCGAACGGGTGCAGAAGCATGTGGCGACGCCCGATCCGGATCGTCCGGTCGAAAGATTGTGGCGCATCGTCGCCCGCCAGGCGATCCTTGCGACCGGCGCCGAAGAGCGGCCGCTCGTCTTTGGCGGCAACGATATTCCCGGTGTGATGATGGCGGGCGCCATGCGCAGCTATCTCAACCGGCAGGCGGTAGCACCTGGCAGAAGCACGGTCATCTTCACCACCAACGATGCCGGATATCGCACCGCTGCCGATCTTGAAGCCGCCGGCCTCGCGGTCGCGGCGATCGTCGACAGCCGCGGGGATGCGGCCACGAGTTGGCAGGGCCGCGCCGAGGTGCTGAAGGGCGCCAGGCTTATCGATGCGTTTGGCGGCAAGCGCCTGCGCGGCGTCAGCGTCGAGGCAGCAACCGGCACCCGTCGGATCGAAGCCGATGCGCTTGCCATGTCGGGCGGCTGGAGCCCGATCATTCATCTTGCCTGCCATCGCGGTGCAAAACCGCAATGGTCGGACGAGGCATCGGCGTTTCTGGCGCCTGTCCAGCAGCAAGGTCTGACCATTGCCGGCTCGGCCGCCGGCCTTGCGCAAACGGCGACCTGCCTCGGCGATGGCGCCGCAAAGGCAGCTGCCGCGTTGAAGACGATCGGCTTCGCGGCGGCGGAACCGGCCTTTACTATGGCCTCCGAGGCGGCTGCACAGGCAAAGCCGCTCTGGTCGGTCAAAGGCTCGAAGGGCAAGGCTTTCGTCGATTACCAGAACGACGTGCATCTCAAGGATTTGGGCCTCGCCGTCCGCGAAGGCTACGGCCATGTCGAGCTCGCCAAGCGTTACACCACATCAGGCATGGCGACCGACCAGGGCAAGCTTTCCAACATCAACGCCATCGGCATCCTTGCCGAGGCGCGCGGCGTGTCGCCCGCCGAAGTGGGAACGACGACCTTTCGGCCCTTCTACACGCCGGTTTCCTTCGGCGCCTTGACCGGGACATCGCGCGGCAAACATTTCCAGCCGGCGCGCAAATCGCCGCTGCATGGCTGGGCCGAGAAGAACGGCGCGGTCTTCGTCGAAACCGGCCTCTGGTACCGGTCCTCCTGGTTTCCGCGTGCCGGCGAGACGACATGGCGCGAAAGCGTCGACCGCGAGGTGCTGAACATCCGGAAAAATGCCGGCCTCTGCGACGTCTCGACCCTCGGCAAGATCGAGATTTTCGGGAAGGATGCCGCGACCTTCCTCGACCGCATCTATTGCAACGGCTTCGCCAAACTTGCTCTGGGCAAGGCGCGTTACGGCATCATGCTGCGCGAGGACGGCTTCATCTATGATGACGGCACCACCAGCCGGTTCAGTGACGAGCATTTCTTCATGACGACGACGACCGCACTTGCCGCCGGCGTGCTCACCCATCTCGAATTCTGCGCCCAGACGCTCTGGCCGGACCTCGACGTCTGCTTTGCCTCCTCGACCGATCAATGGGCGCAGATGGCCGTTGCCGGGCCGAAGTCGCGCGCCATTCTCGAGGAGATCGTCGACGAGGACTTGTCGGATGCGGCCTTCCCCTTCATGAGCGCCCGCAAGGTCTCCCTCTTCGGCGGCCGCCTCGAAGGCCGGCTCTTCCGGATCTCCTTCTCCGGCGAACTCGCCTACGAGCTTGCAGTACCGGCCGGCTACGGCGAAGGTGTCGCCGATGCGATCATGGCGGCGGGCGAGAAACATGGCATCTGCGCCTATGGCGCCGAAGCGCTCGGCGTCATGCGCATCGAAAAGGGTCATGTCACCCATGCTGAGATCAACGGCACGGTAACGCCCGGCGATCTCGGCTTCGGCCGCATGGTTTCATCCACCAAGCCGGATTTCATCGGCAAGGCAATGCTGGCGCGCGAAGGACTGCAGGACCCTGAGCGGCCGCGCCTCGTCGGCGTCAAGCCGCTCGATCCGGCAAGCGGTTTCCGCACCGGCTCGCATATTCTTGCCGACGGCGTTGCGGCGACGCTCGAAAACGACCAGGGCTACGTGACATCAAGCGCCTTTTCGCCGGGGCTCGGCCATATGATCGGCCTGGCGCTCGTCAGGCGTGGGCCGGAGCGCATCGGTGAAAAGGTGACGGTCTGGAACGGCCTGCGCAACGAATTCACCGATGCGGTGCTCTGCCATCCCGTCTTCATCGATCCTGAAAACGAGAAGCTCCATGCCTGATCTTCCGCAGCACAAACCGGTTCTGGCCGGCACGGCATATAACAGCATCTCAGGGGCAGGCGTCCGGCTGGAAGCCTTGCCGGAGGGCCATCTCATGCATGTGCTCGGCGCAATCGAGCCAACCGCGCTCGCTGCGGAATTGCTGAAAGCAGGCTTTGCGAAAACTTCGATCCGCAAGGCGGGTTTCCGGCAATGGTTCGTCGCCGGCGACGAGCCGCTTGTCCCTGCCAACCTCGATGCTCTCGCGGCAGCGCTTGCGGGAAAGGCCTTCGTCATGGACCAGAGCCACGGGCGCGTGCGGATCGGCGTTTCCGGCCGTTCTTCGCGGGCGCTTCTCTCAAGGGGGACCGCCGTCGATCTCGATCCTTCCGTCTTCCCGGACGGCCATTCGGCGATGACGATGGTCGGTCATCTCTCTGTGCAGATCGTCCGCACCGGCAAAGACAGCTTCGAGCTTACGGTTCTGCGCAGTTTTGCCGAAAGCCTCTGGGACGATCTCACCCATATGGCGGCGAGCGCTGAAAAGGATAGCGTCTGACAGAGCATGATGCCGAAAAGTGTGAGCGGTTTTCGGATGACATCATGCTCTAACTATAGAATGTAGACCAGGAAGATTTTGGGCCGGCCCGGCCTAAAATCTTCCTGTTCTAGAGGCAGGTTTCGATCGTTTTTAAGCTGTATGCAGCGCGGCGGCACCGACCCATTCGGGGCGCTCCGCGCCTTGCAGCTCTTCCACCGCATCGGCGGCAAAGCTCGGCACGACACCGGTCCAAAGCAGTGCGCCGTCGGGATTGGAATGACCGTCGCCCTCGAGCTTGTAGATGCTTTCGACGATATACTGGCCGTCATTGTTCAGGCCCTTGATCTCGGAAATCTCGATCACCCGGCGCCGGCCGGTGCGCTTGAAGCGGGCGATCTGCACGACGACGTCGACTGCCGAGGCGATCTGGGCGCGCAGCGGCCGAAGCGGCATGTCGATATCAGACATCAGCGCCAGCGTTTCCAGCCGGTGCAGGGAGTCATAGGGCGTGTTCGCGTGCACCGTCGAAAGGCTGCCGCTGTGGCCCGACGTCATCGCCTGAATCATATCGAGCGCCTCGCCGCCGCGGCACTCGCCGACGATGATCCGGTCGGGCCGCATGCGCAGCGACGAGCGGAACAGGTCGCGGATGCTGGCGCCGCCGCGACCGAAACGGTCGGGTTTCGTCACTTCGAGATAGACCACGTGTTCCTTGCGGATCTGCAGTTCGGACGTGTCCTCGATGACGATGACGCGCTCGTGGTCGGCAAAGGCTTCCGACAGCGCGTTCAGCATCGTCGTCTTGCCGGTGCCGGTGCCGCCGGAGATGATGACATTCTTCTGCAGCCCGACGGCCGCCTGCAGCAGCGACAGCGATTCCTCCGTCAGGCTGCCCTGGGTGACGAGGTCGCGGATGCTGCGATGTTCTTTCAGGAAGCGGCGAATGGAGATGCAGAGCCCGGTGCGGGCGGCCGGCGGCTGGATCATCTGCACGCGCGAACCATCCGGCAGACGGGCCTCGATGCTCGGCTCCTCGGGCGTCAGCCGCTTGCCTGAGAATTGCGCGATGCTGCGCGCGGCCGATTCCAGGTCCTCGCGACTGGCAAAACGCGTATCGGCGCGTTCGAGCTTGCCTCGCCTTTCGACGAAGATGTCGGATGTCCCGTTGATCAGGATTTCGGACACGCTCGGATCGTCGAGGAGAAAACGGATCGGCCCGAGCAGTTTGTCCAGCGCCCGGGTCAGGACCTGGAAGGTTGCCTGTTCGGCAGCGTCGTCGGAAACGGCTTTCATCAGAGCGGCATCCCGACCAGGACCGTGCTCATGCCGAACAGTGTCGCCATCATCTGAACCGCGGTCGGAAAGAACATCATCAGTGGAATGAGGACCAATCCAAGTATCAAGATGCTGCTCATCGTTTCCATCGTTCTCTCTCTCCGGATCGACTGGCGGGCGATACCCACCATTTGACGAAAGCTTAATCCAGATCGTCAAACAACGCCATGGCCGGCCCTCGCGCAGGCAGTCATTGTGATCGCCACATGCCGTTTCTTCTATCGCTTTGAAAGAATTGACCAATTATGGAGCCGTAGACGAGGCCCTGCAAGGTTGACAAAAACTTCGGCCATTCAGCTAAAACCTTAGCCTGTTCAAGCGGTTAGTTGAAAAAACATGACGTCAACTGCGATTGTGCCGGCGATGCCTCCAAGACAATTGGAACCCTTCGTTTCGTTTGCTTGACGGAGGGCTGGCCTTGGGCGCACTCTTGGGTCTTAATGGTGTTGTTCAACAAACGTTGGCAGCCGGGGAAGATAAGCTGAAGCAGAAAATATCATTGGATCGAGCAACATGCTCATTCAGATCGATAGCGTATGCTTGGTTCATCTTCACCAGGGCTTCGAACCGAAACAAACCTGGGAATGAGGAGTAATCACATGTTTGGTAAACTCAAGACTCTCGCAATTGCACTTCACAAGGACGAGCGCGGCGACATGGCCCAGATCGTCCTGGCCGTCGCCCTGATCGTCATTCCGCTGATGCTGCTTCTGCTCGCATTCGGCAAGCAGATCGGCGAATGGTTCAACGAAAAGAACACGGCGCTCTCGGATGCCGAGAGAATTCCTGAGCCGGGTCAATAAGCGGGTCGGGATCATGGATACGACCTATGATCTGACCCTGATGCCTGCAGCGGCGGCTCTTGCCGTCGCCTGCACCATGACCGCGGCGGTGCTCGACCATCGCCACGGTCATATCCCGAACGCCGTCACCTATCCCTGCCTGCTTGGCGGGTTCATGTTGGCGGCAGTCAGCGGCGGTCTCGCAGGAATAGGGCTTGCCTTCGCAGGCCTCCTTGCAGCCGGCCTGATCTTTTTCATCGCCTTCGCAGCCGGAAGCTGCGGCGGCGGCGACGTCAAGCTGATGGCGGCGCTCGGCGCCATTCTTGGCCTCTGGCCCGCCATCGACGTCACCCTTGCATCGCTCATGGTCGGCGGCGTGATTGCCGTTTTCTCCATGGCGCGGCGTGTTCAGTGGAGCGTGCTGGCCCGAACGGTCGGACTGTTTGCGCTTCTCCTGCCCGCCGGTTTCCGCGACGCCGCTTCGGTGCTGAAGCCGCGCGAGACACATCATACCGTGCGCTTCGGCGTTGCCGCTGCACTCGGACTTCTCTGGTGCCTTTTCATGCCTGATTTCACCCCTCTTTCACTCGTGAGGTAACGGCAATGCGCGCGGAACTCGAACGCCCCATCTTCGACGGTGCCTTCTGGAGTTCGATCCTGCACTCACGGACCTTCTGGTTCCCTGAGGATCACGGCGCGCTCCTCGGTACCTTTGCGATCGCCATGATGCTGCTTGCCTCGATGCTGCTGCTGCCGCGGCTTTCCGCCCGCCGGCGCCGGATATCGGAGCTGCACGGCGATACCTCCGGCAGCACGACGATGATGGATTTCGTACTTGTCACGCCGGTCTTCGTCTTCTTCATGTTCGTGGTCTTCCAGTTCACGATCCTGGCCAAGAACCACCTCTTCACCCACTATGCAGCCTATGCGGCGGCCCGCAGCGCCCGCGTCTATTTCTGCCCGGCTTTTCCGATCACGCTGCGAAGCATCATCGACGTGAAGACCTGCGATGACGATGCTGCCGCCGGCAAGGCCGATCTTGCCGCCCGCCTGGCGCTGATCCCGGCCGCACCCTACGACCAGCTGAAATGCGTCGGCGCCTGCCAGCCGCCGGAAGATGCGCTGAAAAGCCTTGCCGACGCTTCCGGCCTTTCGAAGAACTGGCGGGCGATGCGCAACCAGGCCCGCTACATGTTCGATCCGCAGAACGTTACCGTGACCGTCGATCGCGCGCCGATGGCAATCTATGCCGCCATCAACCGTTCGCCGCATGTGCCTGTCACCGCCAAGGTGGAAGCCCGCTTCCTGCTGCTCGAATATGCCGGCTGGGTCTTTGCCCGCGGCCAGAGGAAGGACGGCCGCTACTACACGATCTCGACGGCGGAGGTGAACCTGCTATGACACCGACCCTCATTAAGCGCCTGCACCGCGACGAACGCGGCTTCCTGTCGCCGATCATTCTCTACATGACGATCGCGCTCGCCCTGATGATCGTCTGGATCCTGAATACGGGACAGATGATCTACGACAAGCAGCGCACGCAGGATACGGCCGATGCCGCAGCACTCGTCCATGCCGACTGGGAAGCGCGCTATCTCAACATCATGGCGATGAACAATGTTGCCTCGTCGCAGGCAACCGTCGTCATGGCGACGTCGGTCGCCTTCCAGCTGACGACGGCCGAACTCGCCCTGCGCTCGGGCGTCATTCTGGCGAAACTCGCCGAATATTCTTTCACGGAAGGCTTCGGCCCGGCGTCGCTCGTGCCGCCGATGCCGCCGATGCCCTATTGCCCGGGCTGGCAGAAGATTCCGATCGTCGGCGGCATCATCTACGGTGCTTGCCTGGCGTTCCAGGGAGTCCGGGCGATAGGAGCCACCAAGGCGCTTGCATATACGGTAAAAGCACAGATCGATTACGATCCCTGGGGCCTCATCGTGAAGTCCAGCGACATCATCGACGCCATGAATGATCTCAACGACTACCTCGTCGAGAGCTTTCCGCAGCGGGTCGGCAATGAAGCCTTGCATCTGGTGCGCCTGAACAAGTCGGACCATGTCGTCTTCCACCCGCCGTGCGAATCCTGCGACGACGCCGGAGAAGGTGCGGGCGGTAACCTGCCGGTCGATCGTGACGGCGTCAATCCCGCTGCGGCCTATGCTGAAATGTGCCTGGCGATGAGCAATGGCACGCAAGGGCAGGACCCGTTTCTCATGCGCGGCGAGTTTGCCAATCGCGGCTTCCCCAACGGCAAGGGTCCATTGACCGCAGGCGGCGTCGACGGCAGCCATATCCGCGACTGGGTCAACCACGAGAGCGGCATCGACGATGCTTTAGTGGACTTCTACATCTTTTATGAAGCCTTCGGCCCGGCCTATTTGAGCAAGGTTCCGTTCAAGGCGATCATCGAGCAATTTGGCGATCTCAGCTGGTGGCAGGAACTGGTCCTCGATGGCAGCTTCTTTGTCGCCGAGGAATTCTTCGGCATCGAGTTCGGCGTCGTGAACCCCTTCCAGCTGCCGATCGACGTGCCGCCGCGCTATTCCGACAAGCAGACAAAAGACGAGAACGATTTCACCCGCAAGTTCGACATGATCTGGAACCAGGTCTGCGGCCCAGCCGGTGGCGCGATTTCCGTGGCGGGTGCTCCCCTGCCCGTCATCTCCTTCCCGAAGCCTTACTGGCTGAAAGGACGCATACCGTTTAACTTCACGCCCTTCGGCGGCGAGCAACTCGACGACTACCAGACGCTGGCGATCGTTTCGCGGGCCCCGCGCGCCAGGCTGCAGATCCGCATCTTCAAGGACAAGACACCCTCCGCCTATGCGCTCGCGCAGAGCTGGGTCCACAATTACACGGCCTTCGACCTCTACACCCAGGACTGGCTGGCATCGCTTGCGCCCGCCACGCTTGCCGACGATATCGGCGAGGTTTCCAACACCATCAAGCAGAGCCCGGCGGCCGACAGTTTTACCGGCTTGACCCGTGTCTTCGACCGAGGAGGAGCCAATGCCTGGGCTGCCGTCAACACACACTGAGCCTATGGGCGGTCCTCCAGGCCGCGGGCTGCTGATGCGGCTGCACCGCGACAGGCGCGGTCTTGCCTCGATCGAATTCGTGCTCGCCGCGCCGGTCATCTTGCTGATCGTGATTTTCGTCATCCACGCGAACAAGATTTCCACCAAGAAGGTCGGAACCATGCTTGCGATGCGCAACGCCGCCTTCGCCGAGGCAAATGGGCTGGACTGCACGTCGGATTTCTCGAATGTCTTCCCGATCCCGGCTCTGCCGGCACTGCCCGGGGGCGACGCCATCAACTGCTCGCGCACACCATCGCATGAAGGCGATGGCGACCCCCTGCGCACCTTTGTCTGGGACGATGTTCAAAATACCTTGAAGAGCGACGGCCGCGACTTCGGCGACATGGTCGGCGACCTCGCCAATGAGAAGCCGCAGCTCGTCACCGCGACAGCCGACCGCGTCTACAAGTTCAGGGATTCCGACGATCTCGATACGATCAGGAGCCTCCGCTGGAAGGATGCGTTCACGGTTGATGATTCGACGCTGTTTGCCTCGCACAACAATGACACCACGAGCCACGGCTACGATCCGACGCTGCGCCGGGAAATTCGCGATGTCGCCGACGATTCCGGCGATCTCTTCGACGGCGTCTTTCCGGGAGCGAAATAAGATGAGACAAGGGCC
Organism: Rhizobium ruizarguesonis; assembly: GCF_012349115.1. Classification (GTDB taxonomy): domain Bacteria; phylum Pseudomonadota; class Alphaproteobacteria; order Rhizobiales; family Rhizobiaceae; genus Rhizobium; species Rhizobium ruizarguesonis. Next base: position 18,966 of record NZ_PQIG01000065.1, on the reverse strand, counting down.
CCGCATCTCTGTTCATCTCGCCGGTTTGGCGCTCGTCATCGGGTTCGCCGCCGCCATGGCCACACCGGGCCGTGCCGAGATCTACAAGGACTTGAGAGTGACGCTGAATTCGATGCTGGCCGGTATCGTCGGCGCGCCGGAACGGGCGCCGCGCGATCTCGTCATCAACGGCCAACCGCTTGAATTCACGCCCTATCAGAGCGATCGCAGCATTTCCGATATCACCGACGAATGGCTGCGGGTGTTGGCCGTCAATACCCGCCCTGCCCTGCCGAAAGCCAACGACAGGCAAGAGCTGACTGCCGTCATTGCCGCCAATATGCTGATCGTGCCAAAGATCAGCCGCATCCGCGACGATCTTGCCGTGGTGGTTCAGTTCTTCGACGGCGACGGCGAGGCAGCCCTCGACTATCTCAGACGCCAGGACCCGACCAATCCTTCCGCGAGAGCGCCGATTCCCGGCGTCTCGATCATGATCCGTCGTCCGGCCGATGCGCCGATGACCGAAGTGCTGATGAGCCGCTTTGACGATGTCGCTTCGACGCTTCCGGCCTTCGCGGCTCCAGCCGATGTCAGCAAGCTGCCGATGTCGCTGCGTCCGCCGGCCGGTGTCGAGGTGCTGAGTGATATCGGCGATCGCGACAAGGGCCACACCTCGCGCACGGTCGTGTCGAAAGGCACGCTGTCGGCCACGCGTTGGTCGGATCAGCGCGCCGATCTGCTTGTCCGCGATGGCTTCACCATCGAGACATCGCCAGCGCAGCACGGCCGGGTCACAGCACTTTATGGCCGCCGCGGCAGCGTCGAGGCCAATGTCTTGTACACCCGCAGTAAAACCGACGGCCGGACCGTCGAAGTCATTCAAATCAGGCAACCCTTCGTCGAAGGAATAACACCATGAACTGGAAGCTCATCGCGGCCGTCATCGTCGGGCTCATCACCGGCGTTCTGCTCTACTTCTGGACCGAGAGCGTCAAGAACGAGCAGGTGGCCTATGCCTTCATGCGGCTCCAGCCCGACAGGAAGGTGACGCGAGGTCAGGCGATCACGCCCGACATGCTCGCCGAACCGGTGATGCTGCCGGAAAGCTTCGGGGCGCTCGCCAAGCTCGCGGTTCCCGCGGCCAGCGCCTATCAGGAATGGCTGAAGGACAGGACGGCCGCCGCCGACATTCCGGCCGGCTCGGTGCTGCTCTTCCAGTATTTCGACGATACCGATGGCGGGCGCCTGACGACGATGATCGCACCCGGCAAGCGGGCACTGACCCTTCCCGTCAACGCCGCCTCGGCTGTCGGCCATTTCGTCGAGCCGGGCAGCTATGTCGATATCCTCGGCACGGTCGACGAACCGGTCGAGCCCGTGGCGCCGGCCGCAGCAGCCCAGCCGGGAGCCGCTGGCCAGCCCGCTGCCGTGCCAGGTCAGCCTGCCGTCCCGGGCCAGGCGCCGGCCGCAGCCGGACAGCCGCAGGCTCCAGCCCAGCCGCAGTCGCCGGTCGAGCAGATGCTGAAGAACTATCTCACCCAGTATCCAGGCGCCGACGAGAACGATGTCAACGCCTACCGCAAACAAGCGCAGGACTATAAACTCGGCATCAGCTCGCGCACTCGCGTCGTCACCCGCACCTTCCTGCAGAATGTCAAAGTGCTGGCCGTCGGCGCGGCGACGACGGCGGAGGGTGCAGTCACCAAGGCCAACAGCACCTACAACAATGTGACCGTCGAAGTGACACCGTCGGAAGCTGAGATGCTGATTTTTGCCATGGGCCAGTCGAACGGCAGCCTGAACCTGGTGCTGCGCAATCCGGCCGACAATACCGTCGAGGACCTGCCAAGCATCAACTGGACGCGCATGTGACCGTCGCGGGGGAATGAGCCATGCTGTTGAAGATTTCCTATGAGGACGGCAGCGGTCGGGAGGTGATCCCGCTCTCGGCGAACGAGACTTATTTCGTTGGCGAAAGCAGCACGCTGACGCTCCCCGCCGGCGCGGGCGTCGTGCGGCTGCGCGGCAGCCACGTCTCTTCGCCGCAATTCGTGCTGCGGAAATCGGGCCAGGGATGGTCGGTGCAGCATCACGGCCGCAACCCGACGCGCGTCGACGATCAGCCGCTTCGAGCCGGCACGCCGGTTGCGGTATCGGCCGGCATGTCGATCTGGGTGCCGAACGTCACGATCGAGCTCGTCGAGCCGGCCGCGGCCCCCGTAGCGGTCACGCAGTTTCCCGATCAGGAACGCGTGCTCGCCCTGCAGATGGAAATTCACGAGCGCCTGCTGAAGGACACGCAGTATGACCGGCTGGTGAAATCCTCCGATTTCGGCCGCGAGGAGACGCGCACCCGTATCCGCGAGCGTCTCGACATGTTCATCAAGGAGGCGCTCGACAGCGCGCCGCAGGATCTCGTTATCCTTGTCATCAAGAACGCCGTCTATCGATGGCTGGCAAAACGCATCGCCCGCACGGGCCGGCGTGACGCCTCGTCGAATGCCGCAAGCCTCGCGCGCGAGGAGCAGGACAATCGCCGCCTCTTCGACGTCGGCAAGGCGCTGATTTCGGCCCTGCAGCTCAAGCTGAACTTCGAATCCACCCGCTCGGACTTCGCCCAGCTCGATACGCGGTTCAGCGCCGCCTTCCAGTCCCGGCAGGCTCTTTTCAACGCCGGCGACCGCTACGAGATCGCCCATATGCACCTGCGCTCCAATATCGAGGAGCTGATGTATCGCTGGGGGACGATCTCCGAGCTGATGGATCTCGACGTCATCTCGGAAATCATGGTGACGCGCTATGACGAGATCTACGTCGAAAAATTCGGCCTGCTGGAACGCTATCCTTTCGCCTTCGCCAATGAGCGGCAGCTGATGAAGGTGATCGAGCGCATCGCCGTCGATTCCAACCGCTCGATCAACGAGAGCGAGGCGATGGCCGACTTCCGCATGCCGGACGGCTCACGCGTCAACGCCGTCATTCCGCCGCTGGCGGTCAAGGGCGCCTGCCTCACCATCCGCAAGTTCGGCGGTAAGTCGCGGCTCGATATCAGCAAGCTGGTGACCGCCGGTGCGCTCAGCGAGCCGATGCGCGCCTTCCTCGAGGCGGCCGTCCGCTCGCGCAAGAACATCGTCGTCTCAGGCGGTACCGGCTCCGGCAAGACGACGCTCTTGAACAGCCTGTCGCAGTTCATCCCGATCGGCGAGCGCGTCGTTGCCGTCGAGGATACGTCGGAACTGCAACTCGACGGGATCCATGTCGTCTATCTGCAATCGCGGCCGAAGACGGCGGAGTCCGAGACCAGTGTCACCATCCGCGATCTCGTGCGCAACGCGCTGCGCATGCGGCCCGACCGCATCATCGTCGGCGAGTGCCGCGGTGCGGAGGCGATCGACATGCTGCAGGCGATGAACACCGGCCATGCCGGCTCGATGACGACGGCGCATGCCAACACACCACAGGACATGATGACCCGCCTGGAGGTGATGGTGCTGCAGGGGCAGAGCTCTCTACCTGTCATGGCGATCCGCCAGCAGATCGTTGCCGCCGTCGAGCTCGTCGTGCAGCTGAACCGACTGGCGAACGGCCGGCGCGCCGTCACCGAAATATCCGAGGTGATCGGCATCGATCCGGATACCGGCCTCATCATTGTCGAGCCGATCTTCAATCTCGTCGGGCGCGCCGGCGGACAGGCCGTGCATGCCTTCACCGGTTATCTGCCGAGCTTCGTCGCCGAGCTCGTCGAGTTCGGCGAGGACGGCGAGATCGAAAAACTGGACATGTTCGTCTGAGGGGGAAGCGATGAATATCAGCATTCTGCAGATTTTTGCGGTCGCCCTCGGCGCAGTGACGGCCGGACTGCTCGTCTGGGGCGCGCCGGTGCGCTGGCCGGCGCCGCTCTTACGCGCAACCGAACGTGACATCGCGCTCGCCAGCGAGGCGGCACAGGTCTTCGGGCGCGATGCCGTTCCGCCCTATACGATGATCCTCGCCTACGCCATCACGGCGATCGTCGTCTTCGTGGTGGTCTCGCTGATTTTCGGGCCGATCTTCGGCGTCGTCGTCGCCATCCCGGTCGCCATCTTCCTGCCCAAAGGCGTGATCCGTTATTTTCTGCAGCGGCGCTGGCTGCAGATCGAATCGCAACTCCCCTACGCCGTCGACCAGATCGTCTCGGCGGTGCGCACCGGCAAGCCGCTCGCCATCGCCGTCAATGCGGTGGCCGATACCGGCCAGATGCCGGCCTCGCGCGAGTTCGAACGCATCGCCCGCGAACAGAAGCTCGGCATCGGCCTGGTCGAGGCGCTTGACCGCCACGGCCGCAACGTGCCGAGCCTGCACTTCAAGATGGTCGATGCGGCCCTCGGTCTCTTTGCCCGCCAGGGCGGCGACATTTCCGAGCCGCTGACGGAAATGTCGAAATCCTTCAAGGAAATCTGGAAGCTCGACCAGAAGATCACGACCTCGTCGTCGCAGGCGCGCATGAATTTCCGCGTCGTCAACGGCGGTGCGCTGTTCATGATCCTGATGATCTTCTTCGGCCAGCCGGAACTGATCGACAAGGTGTTCGGCAACGCCATCGGCATCGTCATCGCGATCGTCGGCGCCATACTTTACGCGACCGGTTTCTTCTGGATGCGCTCGATGATGAAGGTGTCGGTCTGATGTCTCAGATACCTCTTGGCCTCATCGCCGTCGTCTTTGCCGGGATCACCGCAGCGCTGTTCGTCTGGTGGATCGGCGACATGCTCGGCAGCATTCAGGTGGTGCGCCGGTCCGCAGGCGGCGATGGTCCGCCGCCGAATATCGTCGACAGCATCGGCATGCGCACGCCGGTCGAATTCGTGCTGACGCATTTCGAGCCGTTCCTGGCCGATTACGGCGCGCAGCTCGAGCAGAAGCTGATCTATGGCGGTCGGCCCTTCGGCGGCGTGACGGGGCGGGAATATATCGCGCTTCTCGTCGTTCTGAGCCTCTTCGGTTTCGTCGTGCTCGGCTTATTGTTCGGCATTGCCAGCGGCAGCGTGATCGGCGGGCTGGTGGCCGGGCTGATCCTCGGCCTGATCCCCGCCATCTATTTCTGGGTCGTCGCCGATGACAAGGCGCAGGACCGCAAGGAACGCATTTCGCGCGAATTTCCCTATTTCCTCGATCTCGTCGTCATGACGCAGCAAGCGCAAGCGACCTTGCCGGAAAGCCTGAGGCTTTATGCCGAGGCCGCACCCGGCACCGTCATGAGCGAGGAGATCGAACAGACGCTGAAGGACGTGGCGCTCGGCACCGGCATGATCGAGGCCCTGCAGCGTCTGGAGCGTCGCATGACCGCCGAAGAAGTCATCCGCGTCATCCGCGCCGTGATCCAGGGCGAAGTCGAGGGCAGCAACCGTGTGGAGTTGCTGCGCGAACATGCGCGCGACCTGCGCTTCCGCCGCTGGGAAAAGGCCGACAGGGCCAGTGAAAAGCTGAAGGCCAAGATCGTCATGCCGGCGATGATGATCGTCGTGTCGATCCTGCTTCTGGTGCTGGCGCCTGCAATTGTCGAGATGATGTCGAGTGGGATGTTCTGATCATGGCCTTTCTTTCCTTCTTTCGCGGAAACAAACCAAGCCTTCTGCAGACCGGTCCCGGCGGCCAGAGCCGCAGCCATGTGCTCGACCGGCCGGAAATGTCGATCGGCCGGGCTTCCAATGCCGATATCGTCGTCGACGATCCGTTCCTAGCGCCGATCCATGCCCGCATCGAGCGGCAGAGCGACGGCGGCTTCATCATTCGCCGCATGGGACTGAACCCGATCATGCTGCGCGGCGAAGCGCTGTTGCAGACGGCCTCGCTGAAGGCCGGCGACAGCTTCCGTCTCGGCAAGGACGTCGAATTCCAATTCGTCGTCAAGGCCGCCGCCAAGGACCCGCCGAAGAAGGAGGCCTCCAAGGCAAGTGACGACAAGCCGAAGAAGTCGCTGCTCAAACAGCCGGCCTTCCTGGCCGGCATGGGGGTCGCCTATCTCGCCATCGTCGGCATCATCGGCTACGTGATCCTATCTGGCGGCAGCAGCGCGGAAAGTGGCCCGACGGCAGAGCGCATCAATGCGGAAGCTGGCCGCATTCCGACATGCATCAAGAATGCCAGGCGCATGCGCCAGGTCTCCGAACAAAGTTTCAACGGGGCTGTCGGCGGCCGTGTCGGCAGGGATGGCGAGGCAAGCTATGCCGCCCTTTCGCTTGCAGCCGAACCGGCTGACGACGCCGCGCTGGCAAAGGCCGCCGAGCCGATTGTCGAGGCCTACAAGCGCACGGCCCTTGCCGCCCTTGCCTCGGAAAACCGCGGCAACAATACGCTGGCGCGGAGCCTCTACCAGCAGACCTACGATCTCGTCCCCGACATCAACTGCTCGGCCGCGCGTTTCGCGCTGCAGCGCCGCGCCGCCATGAAGCCGCCCGCCCGCCGCTGATCGACGGTTTGATGGGCATTTGACCGGAAGGCGTGGTTCGAACCTAATGAGACGCTCTTTCGCCAAACAATAAGCCCAGCAATATAAAGGAGCCGAAGGATAAAGCGCAACCTGTCTGGACGATGGCGGCTGCCTTACGCAATGAACGAAACTCCTCAGCGACATAGTACCTGTCGAAGCGGCTGCGCTTGCGTGCTTGCCGTTCCCGCCAGCTGAGGCCCTGATCTTCCGGCTTATCTACCAAACAGTCGGTCTCAAAGAGCACCCTGATGATCACCCAGAAAGCAACTGCGAAGCTCACGGCAAATGTGCCGAAGCAGGTAAAAAATATCAACTTCACGACGAGCGGTTGACCGACCATTCTCAGCCCCAGGAAAGCCGACGCAAAGTTATCGAGCTCGACGGGTCCGCGTAGCCATAGTTTTGTCAACGAGACGAGCGGTCACATAAGCGAAACATACGACCGCGCTGAGAAACACTGAGAATGCGAGAGGGTTATTCAATCCAATCGACGCCGCAACCGGCTTGAACACACCGATCGCACCTCGATGTAGGATGTAGATTGGGTAGGAGATATACCCAATCCATGTCGCCAAAGCCTCTGCTTTTGCAGGCATCTCCAAAAAGAGGCCAAGAGTCACGATGAGCGGCGCCAAGGCCATCGCGAACATCAAGTCGTAGTACGGCCGCAGCACGGCAGGAACCGGCGCCGCAATGCAAATCATCAGAAGAAGGCATGGCACAATGGCGGCCCAGCCCTTCCTCCAAGCGGGAATGCCGCCGAATAGCCGGCTTATCACGACCCCTGCAGTAAATGAAAACATCACCCTTGGCAGGCCACCTACCGCGGAGGGCCACTCCCAGCCAATATTCAACATGCCGTATTTAAGACCGACAAAAACCAAACATGCAGCCGAGACCAATGCAACTCCGCAGAGGGCTCGGATAGAGAGCCGAAAAAGCCACAGGGCGAAGACTATATTCACCAACAATTCCCAGAACATCGACCACGCCGGACCGTTGATTGGAAACATTCCTTGCATCGGGTTCGCTTGAAGGAAATACATTGGGCTGGGCAGAAAGAACGTGTTCGCAGTCGTCGACGCCAGCAGGTCGATAACACTTTGATCTCTCAGCCCCCAGCTTGTTAACAGAATGATCTGTATGAGGCCGACCAGAATTCCGATCAAATAGAGCGGATAAAGACGCTTGATGCGGGCCGCCATAAACGACTGGAACAGCAGACCGCGAGCGAGCCGTTTTCCGTAAATATCTGCGATAATAAATCCGCTGAGAACGAAGAAAAAATCGACTGCCAGATAGGCTGAAGGCGCATAGCTCTCCCGGAAATGTGTGGCGACAACACACATAGCGGCAAATCCGCGCATTGCATCGAGCGTATAGTAACGGTTGCGGTCGGCAACCGAGACTCCTACGTCGTCCATCGCCGGTGGCGAATAACCGCGGTCGAGGCTAGTCATCTTATGGATTATCCTATTACGCGTTTGCGTCTGAGAGGCGTTCGGATGCGGTGGATGAGAACATCACCGAAGCGACGTTCTCATAATTTCAGATGACGGCTTGAGGACGAGATCCTTCAAATCGCAACACAGGTCTATGCGGCTAGGGCCTGGAAATCATGCAGGGTTGGCAACCGCACCCCTGTTACTTTTGCGCTGCCGTGCCTGCTTTATACTGCCGATCAAGATATTTAAACGAGCTCTGCACAGAACGAATATCAGGCCACAGTAAACCATGCCGCCTGCAAGGATTTCCACGGCCAAGCGTGGATACGGGGACCAATGAATGAGCAATTCGTGGAGGAGGAAAACGACTGCAACCATTCCTGCAGAGGCTACGGTAGGCCGCAGGAATTGCGCCAGATATGCCGGGATACTCAGCTCTATATGTTGCGAAACCTTCCAGCTGGTGATCGGCCAAAACAACAGAACTTCGATCATTATGGCGAAAACAATCGTCGTGACGCCATAAGGATAGAGAATTGCGATCGTCAGGAGTGTGAGGAGGTTTCGTGCCAGCTGGTAGTAAAACCACCAATCCATCTCTCCTTGGCTCTTGATCAAGGATGCCTGCACGTAGCCGATCCCAGCCATCAATCCTATGACGCAGTAGAACCGAACCGGCCAAACGGCCGCGATCCAATGGGCACCGAAAATTGTGGTGATCGCATCATCGGCAACGGCGGCAAGACCAATGAATACGGGGTACGAAACCAGAGCGCAACCAAACGTTGCCATTAGAAATGCTTCTCGAACTTTCTTCGGATCGGACCGCAATGAAGAAAGCAAGACGTGCGTGACAGATGTTAAGCCGCCGGCGATGACGTTGTTGATCATATCAAACAAACGCTTGGAAAAGTTATAGATCCCGAGCGCTGCCGGGCTCAAGAGCACCCCAATGAGCAAGTTGTCCAAGCTCATCGTCTGTAAAAACCGAGTGCCGGATGCAAAGAACCCATAGTGAAGGAGCTCGTTCAGGCTTGCTCGCTTCAGGTGAAGCCCGGGCCGCCAGCCGGCGCCCCAGAAAGCGGCGCCGCATGATGCCGCTGTGGCCGCGATCTGTGCAATCGCAAGCCCCCACAAGCCGAAACCCGCGAGAACCAAAACAAGGCAAATGCAGGCAGAAGTGATGGTAGCAATCACGGTGCGGACGGCTACCAGATGAAACGACATCTTCCTATTGACAATTGCATTCGGAACGACGGCCGTGAAGTCGAAGAAAACCTTCAATCCCATGATGTAAATCAGGGGTGTGATTTGCTCATGCCCCACATAGGCCGCGATTGGCGAAGCGGCTATGCACAAAGCGCCATAGATCAAAAATGAAAAAGCGAGCGAAAGCAGGAATATCGTATCCAGATGGCTTCGCCTGATTTCGGCTCTTTGTATGATCGCTTCGCCAAATGCCGTTGGTCCAAAGCTGCCCGCAAACGACACAATGCTGAATGCCAGTGCGACAAGACCGAAATCCTGAGGCTGGAGAACGCGAGATGTCACGACAAAGACAGCGAAGGTAAGGACTGTCGGAATAAGCGTACTCAGCGCCGACCAGAAAGCACCCGTAACGGCTGCGGCGGATCGGTTCTCACTGACATGGCTGAATAGAATATCGTCGTCTTGTAAAACCGACAAAGTGAGCTCCTACCGGGAATCAGACTATGGAGGGTTGAGGTATTAGATCTGGGACGGGAATAGTAGGGTTTAGATTCATGGGTTTACTTGACTTGTACCAAGCTCCTCCCAATTCATACGGCAGGCGAGACATTGCTACTAAAAGCTCGTTGGCATTTGTCGCTTTCTCCACCAGAGGGCTGTCGCCAGTCTGGCTGTCGATGACGTCGTGTAGGTTACTTCCCTCCCTCGCAACCGCGATATGCGGCTTATTCAGCAAAAGACAGAGAATATGACCGTGTAGATGGTTGGTGATTATCCGTTGCGCGCCGGACAGGATCTTCACGCCATACTCGACATATCGAGCAGCGACATCCTCACGATGTTCGGCCATCATCTCGGTGCGGCTAAAGCCATGCCGCAACGCTGATTTGACGACGGTCGACTTGCGCATGCGCGACAAACTATTTGGACCGTTAACCCAATTGGTAAGAGGTCCATCAGCAATCGCTCGCGCTTTCGCTATATCAACGTCGTCCTCTCCACGAGGCTGCATGACATATAGTACCCTGAGGGGATCAGCTTCGAACCGTTTCAGCGTTCCCATGCCGAATGCCGTGTCCGGGCCAGCCTCTACATCACAATCGAAGTTGGCTTTGGCTAGCTCGAAACTCTGATCATCGCGCGTCATGCAAAAAAAATTGCGATGCCTCCCAATCGTACGTTTCGCGTATTCCTTGAGCGACTCGTTCGCGAAATGAATGGTTTGCGGCATCTGAATGATCGTCCGATCCGGATATTTCCACATCAAACGGTAGCGGACATCATCCCTGCCCGTCCGCGCGTCTCCAAAGTCGATCCCCCCGCAAATGAATATTGGAGCGTCGCCTGGGGTTGATTTTATCTCGTCTATACTTTTAGAAGTGCTGCCAGTCAGCACCGGGGGGCGCCCCGTTACTTCTCGCAATACCATCGACAATCCAAGCCAACTCGCATGATGACCAGGATCTTTATTTGATGGAAAGTTCATTATAACGTAAGGCTGTCCCCGGCTTACAAATTTCCTTACGATTTCAATCAACTTTTCTTTTTGTCGTCGTATTACAACTTCGCCGAGGTGATGCATATATTCTACTTACATTTTCAAAATTCAAGCAGTACTTACATCCGCGATTTTGAAGAGTCAATTGAAGCGTAAATTGCTTTACGTCATAGTTAAGTAGGCAAATTGTCTCACCCCTCTTAGCCGCCAGCAATCACAAGGTCCGAGCGTCGCGCCTGGGCTTGGAATTGCGAATCGAAGGGACAGCCCGCGGAAAATCCGTGGATATGAAGTGTTGATTAGACTTTATGTCGAAGAAGGAGATCACGGGCTTTCGGCGATGGCTCGGCCATCAACAGCACCGCGCAATTCCGTTCCGGTCTTCGCGATGTCTATTCTTTCCACAGCAGGGGAAGTGCACAAAAACGCCTTGGATAGCAGGCTAGCCGCTTCCAACCGCGTCACGCAGCAAGTCGGCATGTTGGGGTTCCCTGAGTGCTTGGATCAAAGCACATGCTCAAAAAGCAGTATTAAACCATAAAGCCCCATGGCGGCTGCCAGGACGGTTTGGGCAGTCTTCGTCCAGATCGCGTCGAGCCGTTGAATGGCCGGCACGGAGAAAACACATCCAACCAGGGTAAACCAGCTGAAGGCCATGACGAAAATGATGCAAGTGGCCGCTTCACCCATACCGGTCCTGAAGCCCGGCTGGGCGAGATAGAGTCCCACGAAGAAGGGAACGGACAGGGGATTGCTGAGCGCCGTTGCCAGGCCCAAGCCGTAGAGCCTGAGACTCAGGCTATCCGATCCGAGCTGTTGAGAAGGCGCTCCCCCAAGAGGACGGCGCGCAAGCCGGAAGGCTGAATAAAGGAGGATTGAGGACAAAACAACCGAAGCCCACAGATCCAGGTCATCCAGCATATAAAGGCTCGTTGCTCCGATCGCAGCGAGATAAGAGGCAATGGCGGCACCGGAGGCAATCCCGGCGGCAACGCTCAGCAGGCGACCCCAGGATGGCCTTACTGCCACGCGCAGCACGATAAGCAAGTTTGGCCCTGGCGCGACCAGAACCAATGCATAAGATAGAGCAAGCGAGGCGAGAAGCGGCATAGCAACATCACATCAGGATGTCGTGATGGGCTGCCACCGCCAGGACGGGCTCGGCCGTGTCCAGGATGCCGATGGTGAAGGACTTGACGGTCGATGCGCCGAGGCTATCGATTGCCTTTGCGGTGATCGTCAGGGCGTGATCGGTAATGGTCTCGTAGTCGATCGCCGCCGTCGTTTGCAACTTGTTGCCGACAAGCTTGAAATGGTCGGCATCGTCGACCAGCGACCACTTGATCGAATTGCCTTCAGTGTCCGTCGCCGACAGCAGCCCGACTGACGAGCCGACCTTGATGTTCTCCTTGATGCCGGCGCGGGAGAATTTGAGGTCGTGCGGGGGGGTGTTGACCGCAGGCTCGGCGACATCCTTGACCGAGATGGCAAAGGTCTTGTCGACCGACACCGTGCCGTCGGAGACCTCGACGGTGATCGCAAACGAGCTTTTCGCCTCGAAATCGAAGGCTTTGGCGGTGACCAGCCTGTCGCCTTTCAGGGAGAACTGCCCGTCGGCGTCGTCGATGAGCTTGAATTTCAGCGTGTCGCCGTCGCCGTCGAAGGCCGACAGCAGGCCGAGCGTCGTCCATTGCGGCGTATCTTCGACGACGACCATCCTGGAGAGCTGGATGTTGGTGGGGGCGGTGTTGACCGGAGGTGGCTCGCCGGTTCCCAGATCGATCGTGCGATCGGCGAATTGCGCGAATTCAACATCGAGGCCGTAGGCGTCCTTGCCTTCCGCAACGCTCGTGAGGGTGTGAAGATCCGAATTCCATTGGTAATCGGAGTAGTTGCCGGCGAACACGATCGTATCGGTGCCATCGCCACCGGAAAAAATGTCGTCGCCGCCGCCGCCCGATATCCGGTCGTCGCCTTTGCCGCCACTCAAGATATTGGCAAGTCTGTCGCCGATAAGCGTGTCGCCGTAGTCCGAGCCGGTGAGGTTCTCGATCGAAAAATACTTGTCTCCGGCCGCATCGCCCGTGTTGACCGAGGAGTCGGCGAGACTGGCCGTCACGGCCTGCGTCGCATCTGAATAAGAGGCGGTGTCATTGCCAGAACTGACAGCGCCGTAGCTTGGCACGTCCACCGAGACGTGCAGCTGATAATCATAGGCCCTGTTGTAGTAATTATCGACCACCAGGTAATAGTCGCCGGTATTCTGGACCGTAAATGTCAGGTGGGAATCTTTTATATTCGTCGATCCCGGATCGAGCGGCCCGCTCATATCGTCGTTGTAGGCGATATCGAGCCCGCGCGCGGCGTATAAGCGGATGTTCGTGTCCGTGGTCACGGTCGGCGACGTGCCGTCGATGTCGAAGGTAACGGTGCTGCCGGCAAGAAGCCGGAGATGGTAGTAATCAAAGCCGTTCTCACCGGTCGAGGCGTTGACCGTCACATGCGGCAACGAGGTGGCGTTGGCGATGTTGGCGTTGGCCGCCAGGCTAAAGCGATCCGTCAGATCGAGCGCCTTGTCAGCGGAGGAAAGATCGAGCGTGGCGGGCTTGACAACCTCGCCGCCGCCCATGGCGATGGGCGAAACTGGGCCATCCGCCGAGACATGAAGCTGGTGCGCCAGATTGCCGCTGACCGAATGCGCGATGTAATAATCGCCTGTCGTGGCCACGGTAAAGGTGATGAAGGAGTCGGTCCCGCTGGCCGAGCCGGGATCGAGCTGTCCACCCATCGCCTTGTTGAAGGCAACCAGCGCGTGCGCCGAGTCGTAGAGGCCGACTTGGCTGTAGGTCCCGTAAGGCAGGCCATCGACATCGAGCGTCACCGTCGTCCCGGCGTTGAGATGAACGCGATAATAGCCCTCGCTGTAGGCTTGTTCGCTGGGAAGGTTGATCGTGACATGCGGCACGGTGTTCGAATCGGTGACATTGGCATCGGCAAATACGCTGAAGCTGTTGGAGATATCGAGCGCCGTGGCGAAGGACGAAATAGCGTTGCCGAGAGGCTTCATCACCGAGCCGCTGCCGAGGCCAACGCCCGCAGGCTGGTCGTCGCCGTAGAGCACGTCCGCGCCCGCGCCGCCGCGAAGGATGTCGTTGCCGGCCCCGCCCAGCAGGCCGTCATTGCCGGCTCCGCCATTCAGTGTGTCGTTGCCCCCCTTGCCCGAGAGCGCATCGTTGCCGCCGCCGCCGCTCAATGTGTTGTCAGCGATGTTGCCCAGCATCGTATCCGCTCCGGATCCTCCCTTGGCGTTCTCGATCAACGAGCGTGTATCGTTGTTGTAGAGCAGCGCGTTGGCGATATTGCCCGCAGACGGCGTGATGATGTTGCTCGCCGAAAGATGGCGAACGGCCAGCTGGCTTTCGGAGAAAGTCGACATGGCACCCGGGGCGAGGTCGATCTTGAGGTTACTGCTGTAGTTCGACAGATCGTAGGTGTCGACGCCGCCGCCGTCCCAGACCGTGGCATAGACAGTGTTTGTCGCCGGGGCGCCCTTGCCGGCGCCGTTGATCAATTGCTCGCCTGTGGACGGGTCCCATGAATAGGTCGTGTCGCCGCCGTTGGTGGTGAAGTTGGCGCCATAGAGATATTGAAGAGCCGCGATATCTGCCGGCATGAAGCTTTGTTGCGACTGGTCTCCGGCGGAGTAGCCGAACCAATGGTCAGATCCGAAGACGATGGAATCGTCGGCGCTGTGCCCACCCTGATCCAGGCCGAGGGTCTGCGCCACGCCCCTCATGATCTCCAGGAAGCCAAAATTTCCCTTTATCGGCTGGCCAAAAAAGAAATTATCCTGGCTGAACCATGCGTCACCCGCCTCGGGCGTGTGACCGGGGGCATTGAACATCGTCGAATCGAAATTCTCGATGGGTGGCGCGTCGCTGTCATAGACGGTCTTCAACTGGCTGAACCGCAAAATGGCGTGGTCGGTCGCCGTTTCGGTAACTTCGGTAAAGTTGAGGCCGGTGTAAGAGGAGACCATGGCAAGGGCGGAGCGGGTCGTATCCTGCTGGGCGGCGGTGAAGCCGACATGCTGCGCCCACCAGGGCCCAAGTCCGACGCCTGGATATTCGAAGCCGCCCGCGGGATAATAGGAATAGGAAGAACCTTGAGCAGGGAAGCTGTAGGTAAGGGTCGTAGATGTCCAGCGGGTCCCCGAAAGAAGCGGGTCGATATTTGGATTTCCCGAGGAGTTTACGTCTGCGCTATCACCAGTTTCGGCGGATATAAGTGCGGCTTCAGTTATATTCGGCATAACAATTCCTTCTAAATCAATATCTTAGAATTTGACGGTGCATCGAATTCCAGCACTTAAGCCAAAACAGCGAGTTTGTTTGCCGCCGACACGACGGTGACCTTCGATCGATCCGGCGTGAAGCTGGCCTTCCCAGCACCTGCCGCATCCGAGCGAACGGTGACTTCTCCGCTCACGAGGTTCTTCAGGAAGATGTCGGAGTGGCCATCCCCGTCTCCGGCCACGAGATTGGAGGCGGAGGAGGTGAAGACCGCCTTGGTTCCATCGGGAGAAATGCTGCCGCTTCCGGCCACAGCCCAATTGCCATTGCCGGCTTCGCCGTCAGCGTTCGAAGAGAGAATGATTGGTGTCGTCATGTCGTGCCTTCAACGTTGCTTCAGGGGCAAGTTCCGGCGCGACTGTATGGTGGGCTCTAAACAACGTCGTCCACCATAAGGATGAAAAACAAGTTGAGCTCATTTTTGGACTGCACTATGTTTGCCGCGTCGCAGCAAATCCGAAGAGCATCCCGAATGGCAGAAAATATACCGCCGGATGTCTTCTCATCCTTGCTTGGGCAGATTTACGAATGCGCGCTCTTTCCGGAACGTTGGCCCGCCACGATCGAGACCATCCGGTGCCTGTTGCCTGATATTTCAGGCCTGGACGTCGAACAACTCTCTCTGCCGGCACCGGCAGCCAACGGCGCCGGTAACGGCAACAGGGTTGGCGGCGATATCAGGATCGCCGCCGTGCCTGATCTCGACGCCATCCTCATCGGGCATCTCGAGCGGGCGGTCTCGATCGGCCGGGTCGCTCGCGACCGGGCGGTTGCCTCCGAGCTGCACGAGGCCAATGTCGACAGCTGGGGGAGCGGGGTCCTGCTCGTCGACGAGGCGCTTTACCTCATTCGCGCCAACCGGGCCGGCGAAAGCATGATCGAGCGCGGCAATCCCGTGCGACTGCGGGGCCGATCCCTGGAACTCCGGCCGGCCTCGGCGCAGAAGACGCTTCTGCAGGCGGTGGCGAAGGCGACCGGCGGGACGGACGGATCAGACACGGTTGCCTCCGGCGCGCCGATCAATTTCATCGCCGATGGCGGCGGCGCGCCTGTTGTGATCCAAGTGATGGCGATGCGCGAGGATCTGAGACCGGAGCTTCCCATCCTGCGGTCGGCGGTCGCCATCGTTCTAATCTCGCCTATGGCGACGCGCTCGCCGCCGCAGCAGGCACTGAGCGCACTTTACCGGCTGACGCCGGCTGAGGCACGCGTGCTGCAGCTTCTGGGTGAGGGATCGATGCTCTCGGAGATTGCCGATACCCTGCAATTGAAACGCTCGACGGTGAAGACGCATATGTTGCGGATCTTCGCCAAGACTTCCACGAACAGGCAGGCGGACCTCGTGGGTCTCGCCCATTCCCTGTCCTTACCTGTGTAATCCGTCCCCATGAACATTCATCCACCGCTTCAACTGACATCGAAACTCGTCGCCATGATCTACGACTGCGTTCTCGAACCGGTCAAATGGGAGGCCTTCGTCAGCGAACTGCTGCGCGAGCTCAACTTTTCCTATGGCCTGCTCAGCATCAGCGCCTTTCCCGAGGGCAACGCCATCTTCGGCGTCAGCGTCGGGATCGAAGGGCCGTGGATGGAAAGGCTACCGGGCTATTGGGCCGATATCATGGAGATCTGGGGCGGCGATGCTCGGATCCAGCAATATCCGCTGGAAGAGCCTATCCTGCAGTCGCAGATCGCCGACGGCCGCCGGCTGAAGGCCAATCCCTATTACACCGGCTGGTTCGCACCGCAGGGCTATATTGATGCGGTGGCGATCGGGCTGGAGCGCAACCCGCATATGGTCTCCAGCCTGGCCCTCGGACGCCACGCCACGGCCGGCCCGGTGAGCGAGGACGAGCTGAGCCAGTTGCGCCTTCTCGCCCCGCATCTGCGCCGCGCCATCTCGATCGCCCAACAGCTGGAGGTGCAGTCGATCGCAGCATCGGCATATGCCTCGGTGGTCGACAGCCTGCCGGTCGGCGTGCTTCTGGTGGACGAACTGATGACCATCATCCATGCCAATCCGACTGCCGAAAGCTTGCTGTCGCAGCCGGGCCCGTTCCGGTCGGCCGGCAACCGGCTGGTGGTGAGGAGCGAGGGGGCTGCAGCGTTAGAACAGGCCGTCGCCAGGGCCGCGTCCGACGAGGCCGCCCTTGGCCGGAGCGGCGGCGCCGGCATTCCCGTGCGCCATGCCGACGGCATCGCCTATGTCGTACATGTCCTGCCGCTGCGCCAGCGCCAGAGCCGCGGCGCACTCTGCCTGCCGGCATCGGCCGCTCTCTTCCTTGTGCCGGCCGGTAGCCAGTCCTTGCTGCCGAGCGAACCCGTGACCCAGCTTTACGGCCTGAGCCCGGCCGAAACCCGTATCTTCGAGCTGATCGTCCGCGGCGAGACGCCGAAGGCGATCGCCAAACAGCTCGGCCTGTCCGCCAGCACCATCAAGACGCATGTCCGCAACATCTTCGCCAAGACCGGAACGCGGCGCCAGGCCGATTTCGCCCGCATGGCCGCATCTCTTCGCGTGCTGCTTTGAGGGGCGACCGGAAATGCCTCGCCTGCATGAAAGCCTCGCCCAAGCAGCGCCGAAATCCGCTCAGGTAGGGAGAAACTACCTTCTCGCACGGTGGAAGGTACGAACCCTGGTCCACTCTGGGCATTAAACGGTATAAGCGGCACACCGCTTTCCCTTCTAGGCAATGATCGCCAGCTTATAGGCTTCCGCGGTATAGCGGCCGTCGGCCTCGACCGAGCGTTGTCAGCCAAACCGTTCCATCAGGAAATCGATCACCGTCCGCAACATCGCAGTCGGCCGCCGGTTCGGCGCATAGATGAGGGACATCGGTACAGGCTTGTAGGACCATTCGGGCAACACCTGTTCAAGCCGTCCTTCGGCGATATCGGCAGCGAGCAGCAGTTCCGGCTGAAGCGCAATTCCCGCGCCGCTGAGCGCTGCCATGCGCAGCGCCGCCCCCTGGTTGGCCGAGAATTTTCCGGAAATCAATACATCGCGCATTCCGCCGCTCGGTCCGACCAGGTGCCAGCGATCCTGCATGCGCCAATAGGAGTGGCCGAGGCAGAGATGGTTCGCCAGAGCCTCCGGCGAGGCCGGCCGGCCATGGCGGGCAAGGTAGTCCGGCGAGGCAGCGAGAATCCGCCGGTAGGGCGTGAGCGGGCGGGCGACGAGGCTGCTGTCCGAGAGCGGACCGATGTGGATACCGAGTTCGAAACCCTCGCCGACGAGGTCATGGACATTGTTGTCGAGCGAAAGCTCGATGCTGACGTCGGGATAGGCGTTCTGGTAGTCGATCAGCGCCGGCACCAGGACTTGCGTCCCGAAGCTGACGGGTGCCACCAACCGAAGGCGGCCGCGCGGCGCCGATTGCAGCTCGCTTGCCGAGGCCTCGGCCAGCGCCACTTCGGAAAGCGCGCGCTTGCTGCGCTCGTAATAGAGCTGGCCGACCTCTGTCAGCTGATGGCGTCGCGTGGTGCGATGGATCAGCTTCGCCCCGAGCCGGGTCTCGATCGTCTTGATGTGCTTGGCAACCATGGCAGGCGACACTTGCGCGATCTCCGCGGCGGCCGCGAAACTGCCATTGTCGATGACCCTGACGAACATCGCCATGCCGGCCAGCTTGTCCACGATTGCCTACCTCTTGGTTTCGAATGACGAAACCGGGAGCTTATTTATCAACCAATGAATTTACAACATGGTCGTCATGCCCGCGCCAAGACGACGGACACCACCAACCTGAATAAGGAGAAACCATGCCCATTCTTCACCTGCAGATGCATCCCGGCCGCACCGACGATCAGAAACGCGCCTTCGTCCGCGAAGCGACCAAGGCCGCCGTCGAAACCCTGGCGTGCCCGCCGGAATCGCTGGAAATCCTGATAACGGAGATCGCCAAGGATTCCTGGGCGGTCGGTGGCAAGCTCAAATCTGAAGCCTGAGAGACGAGCCGCAGCGTCGAAGACTCGAACTGCGGGACGCCGCCGCCCGGGTCAGCACGGGAG
>NZ_PQIG01000064.1 GCF_012349115.1 Rhizobium ruizarguesonis | reverse complement strand
GGCTGGACGAGCTTCCACTTCGACTGGATCAAGAACAAGGACTTCGTCATCTACACCGTCGTCATCGCCGGTGTTTGGCAGGCGTCGGGCTTCGTCATGGCAATGTTCCTGGCGGGACTGCGCGGCATCGACGGCGAGATCATGAAGGCCGCCCAGATTGACGGCGCCTCGCCATTCCAGCTCTATCGGCGCATCGTCATTCCGCTGCTGCGGCCGATCTTCCTGTCCGCCTTCATCGTGCTCGCCCATATGGCGATCAAGTCCTACGATCTCGTGGTGGCGCTGACCTCCGGCGGCCCCGGCGGCTCGGCCTGGCTGCCGTCCAACTTCATGTATGAATACACCTTCAAGCGCAACGAAATGGCCGTCGGCTCGGCCAGCGCCATCATCATGCTGATGACGATCTCGGCAATCATCGTTCCCTATCTCTATTCCGAACTGAAGGAGAAGGCGCGATGAGCACGATCATCTCACCGACAGCCGGCAGGGCGCAGAACAGCACCAACACCCGCTGGATCGGCCGTGTCATCATCTACGGCCTGCTGCTGATCTTTGCCGTCCTCTATCTGATGCCGCTCTTCGTCATGCTCACGACCTCGTTCAAGACGATGGACGAGATCCAGAACGGCAACATGCTGGCGCTGCCGCAAGCGCCGACCTTCGATCCCTGGATCAAGGCCTGGGGCGAGACCTGCGTCGGGCTGACCTGCGCCGGCATCAAGGGTTACTTCTGGAACTCGATCAAGATGGTCGTGCCGGCTGTGGCGATCTCCACCATCATGGGGGCGCTGAATGGCTATGTGCTGACCAAATGGCGCTTTCCCGGCCACACGCTGGTGTTCGGGCTGATGCTGTTTGCCTGCTTCATCCCGTTCCAGTCGGTGCTGTTGCCGATGGCAACGATCCTCGGCTCGCTCGGCCGCTTCGGCATGACGCTGCAGAACGCCACGGGCCTGAGCTTCGGCTTCGGCAATCCGACGGTCAATCTGGTCTTCGTGCATGTCGTCTATGGCTTGGGCTTCACGACACTGTTCTTCCGCAATTTCTACGAGGCCTTTCCGACCGAACTGGTCCGCGCCGCCCAGGTCGATGGCGCCAGCTTCTTCCAGATCTTTCGCCGCATCATGCTGCCGAACTCGCTGCCGATCATCGTCGTCACCGTCATCTACCAGTTCACCAATATCTGGAACGACTTCCTGTTTGCCTCGGCTTATGCCGGCACCGGTGAATCCATGCCGATGACGGTGGCGCTGAACAATGTCGTCAACACCTCGACGGGCGTCGTCGAATACAATGTCAACATGGCGGCTGCGATGATCGCCGCCGTGCCGACGCTCATCGTCTATATCCTCGCCGGCCGCTACTTCGTGCGCGGTCTGATGGCGGGCGCTGTCAAAGGGTAATCCATGGCCTTCCTCGAAATCTCCGGTCTCAAAAAGCGCTTCGGCGCCGTCGACATTCTCAAGGGGATCGACCTCGAACTCGAAAAGGGCGGCTTTCTCGTGCTGGTCGGCCCGTCCGGCTGCGGCAAGTCCACCCTGCTCAACACCATTGCCGGGCTGGAGACGATCACCTCTGGCGATATCAAGATCGACGGGCGCGACATCAGCGGCCTGCATCCCTCCAAGCGCGACATCGCCATGGTGTTCCAGTCCTATGCGCTCTATCCGAACATGACGGTGGCGGGCAACATCGCCTTCGGCATGGAGATCCGCGGCGTGCCGAAGGAGGAGCGCGCCAGGGCGATCGCCCAAGTCTCCGACATGCTGCAGATCGGCCATCTGCTCGACCGCAAGCCGAGCCAGCTCTCCGGCGGCCAGCGCCAGCGTGTCGCCATGGGAAGGGCGCTGGTGCGCAATCCGCAGGTCTTCCTGTTCGACGAGCCACTCTCCAATCTCGATGCCAAGCTGCGGGTCGACATGCGCACCGAGATCAAGCGGCTGCATCAGCGCATGGGCACCACCTTCGTCTATGTCACCCATGACCAGATCGAGGCGATGACGCTGGCCACCAAGATCGCCGTGCTGAAGGACGGCGTGCTGCAGCAGTTCGGCACGCCGGCCGAGATCTATAACAGCCCCTCCAACATCTTCGTCGCCGACTTCATGGGATCGCCGGCGATGAACCTGCTCAACGCCACCGTCGAAAACGGCGCTGGCGGCCTCGAAGTCTCGCTGGAGCGGCCGAATGCCGCCCCGCTGAAGCTCCCCGTCATCTCAGGCAATGACGGCCTGACCGCCTATACCGGCAGACAGGTGATCTTCGGCATCCGCCCGGAGGCGCTGACCGATCCCGATGGCGCCGACCGCAAGGCACGCTCGCTGACCGAGGGCGACTGCCTGATCGAGGTGGTGGAACCGGCCGGCTCCGACACCTTCGCCGTCACCAAGCTCGGCGGCAAATCCGTCGTCGCCCGCCTGCGCGCCGATACCGGCATCGCTCCAGGACAAAACACCCGCCTGGCATTCAATCTCGACAAGGCCGTGTTCTTCGATCCGGAGAGCCAGGCGCGGATCGTGTGATGGCCAGGTGCTAACATGAGCAGTTCACCTGACATCGTCATCATCGGTTCAGGCGTCGGCGGCGCCACGGTTGCGGCCGGCCTGGCCATGACCGGCGCGCAGATATTGATCCTCGAAGCCGGCGACCATATCGCCGACCTTCCGGTCAACCGCGACCAACGCGCGATCTTCCAGCGGGGACATTTTCGACCGAAGGAAACCTGGTACGAGGCGAACGGCAAGGGGTTCAATCCCGGCAATTACTACAATGTCGGCGGGAATTCGAAGTTCTATGGCGCAGTATTGTCTCGCTATCGCAGCCAAGATTTCGCAGTCATCGAACACCGCGAGGGTGTTTCGCCGGCCTGGCCGTTTCCGTATGAGGTGCTGGAGCCGTGGTATTGCCAGGCCGAACGCATGTACCAGGTTCGCGGCAGTCTCGGCGAAGATCCCACCGAACCGCACCACTCGGCGGCCTACGAGTACCCGCCCGTCCCGGACGAGGCGCCGATTGCCGATATCAGGGCGCGCCTCAAGCAGAAAGGCCTGCATCCGTTTTCCCTGCCGCTCGGCCTGGATCTTGACGCCTGGCTCTCCAAAGCACCCACGCCATGGGATGCGCATCCAAACGCACGCGACGGCAAGATGGATGCCGAGACCGCAGCCCTCGCAGTAGCGCTCAGACACGAGAACGTGCGGCTCGAAACCAATGCGCGTGTGACGAGGCTCGACACGGGAGCGGGGAGCCGGATCGACCGGGTGACCTACATCAAGAACGGGCAGACGGTGACTGTTTCGCCTGAGATCGTGATCCTCTCCGCCGGGGCGGTCCAATCATCCGTGCTTTTGCTGCGTTCGAAAAACGACCGCTTCCCAAAGGGTCTGGCGAACTCTTCCGACCAGGTGGGCCGCAACTTCATGAATCACAATGCGTCCGCCGTCATCGGGGTCTCGCCGCGGTTCAGGAACACCTCCATCTACCAGAAGACGTTTGCCTTCAACGACTTCTATCTCTCCGACGGGGAGGGTGGACCGCCCCTCGGCAACGTGCAGCTCCTGGGCCGCATCTCTGAAAAGGTTCTCAAGGGTTCTCTGCCGCAGGCTCCGGAGTGGCTTCTGCGCTTCATCACCGGCCATGCCATCGACTTCTATGCGATGAGCGAGGACGTTCCCAATCCCGAAAGCCGCGTCATGGTGGATGGAGATCGGATTGTTCTCCAATGGCAACGAACCAACTGGGACGCCCATCTTGCCCTTGTCGCTAAGCTGAAGGCGATCCTGAAATCGATCGGATTTCCGATCGTGCTGGCGAGACCCTTCGATAAGCGCACGCCCTCCCATCAATGCGGAACGATCCGAATCGGAAACGATCCCGCGACTGCGCCGCTCGACGCGTACTGCCGGTCTTATGATCACGAAAATCTCTTCGTCGTCGACGCCAGTTTCCTCCCCACCTCGGCCGCGGTGAATCCTGCGCTCACCATCGCCGCCCAAGCGCTGAGAGTGGCAGATCACATCGCGTCGAAGGACTTTGCAGGCATGACACAGGCACTGGCGGTCGCCAGGCCGGATGCAACAGGACAGTAAAATGGGATTCGATTACATCATCACTGGCGCCGGTCCGGCAGGATGCGTTCTTGCGAGCCGGCTGAGCGAAGATCCCGATGTCAGCGTCCTCCTGCTCGAAGCGGGCGGAGGCGACTGGAATCCTCTTTTTCATATGCCTGCCGGCTTCGCCAAGATGACCAAAGGCGTCGCCAGCTGGGGATGGGAAACCGTTCCCCAGAAGCACATGAATGGCCGCGTGCTTCGTTATACGCAAGCGAAAGTCATTGGTGGCGGCTCGTCCATCAACGCACAGCTCTACACGCGCGGAAACGCGGTGGATTATGACCTTTGGGCTCGTGAAGACGGTTGCGCGGGCTGGGACTACCGCTCGATCCTTCCCTATTTCAAACGCGCGGAAGATAATCAGCGCTTCGCCGACGACTATCACTCCTATGGCGGTCCGCTCGGCGTCTCGATGCCCGCAGCGCCGCTACCGATCTGCGACGCCTATATCCGTGCAGGGCAGGAGCTCGGCATTCCCTACAATCACGACTTCAACGGGCGCCAGCAGGCGGGAGTGGGATTTTATCAGCTCACGCAGCGCAACCGCCGCCGGTCGTCGGCTTCGCTGGCCTATCTCTCGCCGATCAAGGACCGGAAGAACCTGACGGTGCGGACGGGCGCGCACGTCGCGCGTATTATCGTGGAGGGAGCCCGTGCGACAGGCGTCGAGATCGTGACCTCGCGCGGCTTGGAGATCGTGCGCGCCGAACGCGAAGTATTGATCTCCTCCGGCGCAATCGGATCGCCGAAGCTGCTTTTGCAGTCCGGCATAGGACCGGCCGACCATCTGCGGTCGGTGGGCGTCAAGGTGCTTCACGATCTGCCGGGTGTCGGTGGAAACCTTCAGGATCACCTGGATCTTTTCGTCATCGCTGAATGCACGGGCGATCACACTTATGACGGTGTTGCAAAACTCCACCGGACACTTTGGGCCGGGATTCAATATGTCCTGTTCCGGACCGGTCCTGTCGCCTCGTCGCTCTTCGAGACCGGCGGCTTCTGGTATGCCGATCCCGAGGCCCGTTCGCCTGATATCCAGTTCCACCTCGGCCTCGGATCGGGCATCGAAGCAGGCGTCGAGCGGCTCAAGAATGCCGGCGTGACCCTTAACTCCGCCTATCTGCATCCGCGCTCGCGAGGGACGGTGCGTCTATCATCCTCCGACCCGGCCGCCTCTCCATTGATCGACCCTAACTACTGGTCCGATCCCCACGACAGGACGATGTCCCTGGAAGGGCTGAAGATCGCGCGCGAGATCATGCAGCAGGCGGCGTTGAAGCCCTATGTCATGGCCGAAAGGCTTCCCGGACCGAAGGTGATGACCGACGAACAGCTTTTCGACTACGGCTGCGCCAACGCAAAGACCGACCATCATCCGGTGGGCACCTGCAAGATGGGGACAGGGCCTGACGCGGTTGTCGGGCTTGATCTCAAGGTCCATGGCCTGGAAGGCCTCAGGGTCTGTGATTCATCCGTCATGCCGCGCGTGCCGTCATGCAATACCAACGCGCCGACGATCATGGTCGGCGAAAAGGGATCGGACCTCATCCGGGGCTTGCCTGCACTTTCCCCCACCATCTTCGCCTACGAACGCAACGATGCGAGGCCTCAGGCCCGCGCCGAAATCCGGTAAGCCATCTCGAGAGGAGAGACGACAATGTCTGAAGTCAGAGTTGCAGTGCTTGGCGCCTCGGGCTGGATGGGAAAGGTCCACACGATGGCCTATCAGACCTTTCCGCATTTCTTCGGAGTGTCGGACGGAACGGCTCGGATCGTCGCTCTCGTCGAAGGTCCCTCGAAAACAGCCGGGGATCTTTCCCACAGGGCGCCAGGTGCAAGAATTCTTCAGGATTGGAATCTGGCGGTCGCTGATCCTGATGTCGATCTGATCGATATCTGCCTGCCCGACCATCTCCACTATGAGGTGGCCAAGGCGGCTTTGCTGGCAGGCAAACATGTCTATTGCGAGAAGCCATTGGCAAACACCGCCGCCGAAGCGCGGGAACTGGCCGACATCGCCCGGGCGAAGGGTGTCATTACGCGCGTCGGACACGCCTTTCCTCGGAATCCCGTCCATGATCTGGCGAAAGATATCATTCAATCCGGCGAAATCGGCGAGATCAAGCTGTTCCGCGGCTGCCAGCACGTCGACATCTATGGCGATCCGAACGCGCCCTTCATGTGGCGCGCCGACGGAAAGCTCGCGCCGACCGGGATCGTCGGTGATACCGGTTCGCACATCTTCAGCTTCATGGATTTCCTGGTCGGCCGCGTCAGTTCCCTGATCGCCGACAATCTCATCGTGACGCCGCGTCGGCCTGCCGTCGAGGGCCTTGCCTATGGCGAGCAGGTGAAACTGTCAGGCAACGAGTCCTGGGCTGATATCACCAATCCCGATGCAACCAATCTGCTGTGCCGGTTCGAGAACGGTGCCGGCGGGATCGTCGATTTCAGCCGTGTCGCGACCGGCCGCAAGTTCATGCAGACCTACGAAATCTATGGAACGAAAGGCAGCATCGCCTATACCTATGACGAGATAAACCGGCTGCGCTTCTATTCCAACGACGACCGGACGGGGCGGCGCGGCTTCCGGGAGATCGACGTGGGTCCTGAGAACCCTACCTTCAGGGCTTTCCTTCCTCTGCCGAATTTCGGTCTGGGCTACAATGAAAGCAAGATCATCGAGGTGGCCGAGGTGATCCGCTCGATCGTTGCAAACAGGCCGATGTGGCCGACATTCGATACGGGCCACCACATCTGCCAGATCGTCGACGCATGCATGGAGTCCTCCCGGCAAAAACGCTGGGTCGACATCCCGCTGGGTTGAACGCCGATGACCATAGACGTTCCGCAGGAAATTCTTGACGCACTGACCGATGTCGACATGCCACGGCTCCCAGCCGAACCCGCCCCTTCGGACGTGGTTCGGCTCGCCGGCATCGAGGCGCCGATCTATCGAGCCGGTTGCGTCGTCGTCGGATCCGGCGCGGCAGGTCTGCGAGCCGCAGTGGAAATGAAGCGGCGTGGCGATGACGTCGTTATTGTCAGCCAAAGCGCCTGGGGTGGGACCTCGGCCTGTTCGGGATCCGACAAGCAGACCCTTCACACTGCAAATACGGCGGATCAGGGCGACAATTACAAGGCAATGGCCCGAGCCATCCGCAGCGGCGGTGCAATGGACGAGGACACGGCCTATGTCGAGGCTGTGGGCTCGTCCCGGATGATGGCATCGCTTCAGTTCCTAGGGCTGCCGCTGCCGCAGGATCCGCTTGGCGGGACGCTCAGATATCAGACCGACCATGACGAGGTCGGCCGCGCCACCAGTTGCGGCCCGCGCACCTCGCGCCTGATGGTCAAGGTGCTGGCCGAGGAGGCGATCCGGCTCGGAGTGCCGTTTTACAACCAGACCACGGCGGTAAAGATCCTCACCAAGGGCGATGGCGCTGATCGCCACGTGGTCGGGATGGTCGCCATGCGGGCCAGTGACCGTACGGAGGAGAACCCGCTGGGTATCGCGCTGTTCGTCAGTGGGGTGATCGTGCTCGCCGCCGGCGGGCCGGGCGAGCTCTATCGCGACAGCGTTTATCCCAACGGCTGCTTCGGCTCTCTCGGATTGGCGCTCGAGGCAGGCGTCGAGCTCGTCAACCTGACCGAAAGCCAGTTTGGTATCGGAACACGCAGGGAAGGGTTCCCATGGAATCTGTCGGGCACATACGTCCAGGCGATCCCGCATATCTACTCGCTCGATACCGAGGGCGCCGAGCACCATTTCCTGGCAGAATACTACCGCAGCACGCAGGAGCTGGCTTCGAACGTCTTTCGCAAGGGCTATCAATGGCCATTTCACGCGACGCGCATGCTCGATTTCGGCTCAAGCCTGGTAGACCTTGCCATCTCCAGCGAAACCGCCGCAGGGCGGCGCGTCTTTATGGACTTCAATCGCAATCCCCTATCCGTGCCGGGCGACCTGCCATTCAGTCTGGAGAGACTTGACGAAGACGTCCGCAACTATCTCGGCAAGGCCGGCGCCGACCAGGACATGCCGATCGATCGATTGAAGCATATGAACCCGCTCGCGATCGAGCTCTACCGCCGCTACAAGATCGATATCGCCGAGGAGCCGCTGGAATTTGCCGTCAACAACCAGCACATGAACGGCGGCATCATGGTCGATACCTGGGGCCGCAGCAGTCTCGGCGGCTGTTACTCGGTCGGAGAGGCAGCGGGCACACACGGCGTGACGAGGCCGGGTGGAGCGGCGCTCAATGCCGGGCAAGTCTTCGGTACGCGCGCGGCAGAGCACATCAGCGCGAGCGGTCGGGCAAAGCGGTCGGCAGCAGAGGGCATAGCTGATATCGCAGAGGCGGGCATCGTCGATCTCCTTACCGTCCTTCGGACCGAGAGCCCGCTCACCGTCAAATCGATCCGTTCGCAAGTGCAGGCGCGAATGAGCGAGAAGGCTGGCATCATCTGCAATCAAGAAGGCGTAGGCCGAGCCTTGATCGAAGCGCGCGAACTGAACGCTGAAATCCATGCGAACGGCATTGCCTATGGTCGTGCAGCGGAGGCGGTTCGAGGCGTGCAATGGCGACATATGGCGCTCGCCTCGGAAGCCGTACTCGGCGCGCTCGATTTCTTCATTCGCAATGGGGGCGGCAGCCGCGGGGCGCGCGCAATATGCGATGTGGAGGGCGAATCTCTCCCGCTTGCGAGCTCTGGCCCGTTGCAGGATTATCGTTTCCGGAAAGAACGCGAAGCGCATCGCGAGGAGCAGATCGTCGTTCGGATTGATGGCGATGAGATCAGGCTTTCAACCCGCCCGAACCGCGCGCTGGATGAAAGCGCCAAGTCCTTCTTCGAGCGAGACTGGCCAGCCTGGTTGACAGGCCGCATCTACGATCTTGGCGCCGACAAATGAGGTGATGCCGGTAATCGGAGCCACTTCGAGACGGAGCCATGCGGCTGATCAATCGGGATTCGGAACTGGGCGCGGAACCCGGACGCGCTCGGTCTCGTCAGAGCCTTCGGCGATAGCTTCCTCGCTTCTGCGCACCCGCCTTGGCGGATCCTTGCCTTCGACCGGCTTCGGCGACAACTGGTCGTCGGCCTGAATTTCGTCGGTGTTCAAGTAGTTCTTGGCTTCGTCCACAGCGGTCACATCAGGTTGGAAAATTGCGGGGCAGGAATGCCGTCCCGCGCTTTTGGACTAACTCTCGGCGACGTGACTGGTTCCCTCGCTCGCAAGCGGCCTGCGGCTCATAGGTCTGCTCCAGCTTTGGAAACGTCGAGCTCGATCATGACGGGCGCGTGGTCGCTCGTATGCTCCCAGCCGCGCGGTTTTTTCCGGACGGTTGCCGATCGAAGCCATGGGGCGACTGCCGGACTGAGCAGGAAGTGGTCGATCCGAAGCCCCGCGTCACGTTCGAAGCTGTTCCGCCAGTATTTCCAGAAGGTGTAGACGCGCTCTTCTGGATGCAGATGTCTGACGGCATCGGTCCAACCCTGGGCAACGAGATCAGCATAGGCCTTGCGCACTTCCGGCCTGAAGAGGGCGTCGTCCAGCCAGCGTTCCGGCTTGTAGACGTCGATCTCCGTCGGCATGACGTTGAAGTCGCCGGCCAGGATCGAAGGCACATCGAGCTCGAGGAGTTCGGCGGCGTACGCCTGCAGACGGAGAAACCAGCGCAGCTTGTAATCGAATTTTACTCCTGGAAACGGATTGCCGTTGGGAAGATACAGGCATCCGATCAGGATGCCGTCGACGGCAGCTTCGATATACCGGCTGTGAGTATCGTCAGGATCACCGGGAAGACCACGCCGCGTCAGGATCGGTATCTTGCCTTTTGCCAGGATCGCAACCCCGTTCCAGGATCTCTGTCCGTGCCAGATGGCGCCGTAGCCGGCCCGCTCGATTTCCTTTCGCGGAAACCTGGCATCGTCTGCCTTCAGTTCCTGGAGGCAGACCACATCAGGGGCGTCCTCCTTGAGCCAGCGCAGCAGAATGTCTAGCCGCCCATTGATCCCGTTGACATTGTAGGTTGCGATTTTCACGATGCCCTCGGAAGTCGAAGCACAGACGGGCTCTAGAAGCGCTCCTGAGTTTCGTCCTCAGGAAATCCCCGCCCGCAATCGTGCTAATGGAGGCGGCTCTCCATATCGTAATGGTCCGCCGGTCGAATCCCCGCGGGGTGATCGAGCGAGTCGACTGTCACTTGGCTCCTCAACGCGTCGCGCCGAAGACGAAGGCGATGCCGGCGACGATCGCTGCGGCTGTCAGCGGCTGCCGGCGTATGCGATCCTCGAGGTCATGGACGAATGTGCGTGCTTCCGCCTTTGCCAGGCGAGCTGTTCCAGAAGCCAGCCCCGAAGCGGATTCAGCCATGCGACCGGCTTCCTTCTGAAGCGCGCGCATTTCTTCGGAGGAGCGGGCGGTTTCACCGCTTGGGCGCAGGGCTTGATCCACGAGCGGAAACTCCTCGTCGAGCTTGGTCGGATCTGGCTCGCGCTTCACACGCTCAGCCGCCTCGACGTCGCTGCGGCCGGCAGGAATGGAGGTGTGGGTGGCTGACACCGGGTCGGACGCCGGAAAGGTATCCTCGATTGCTTTGTCGAGTTCGCCTTTTGGGGGCCGCTTTCGTTGCTCTGCCTGCTCTTTTCGCATGGACTGGACTGCCGGGGATTCGTTCGGGTTTGCCATCGGGGTTTCCTCTGTTGCACTTCGACAAACAAAGCGACGACGAGGAGAGAAGTTCCATAGAAATGCTTCCGCCTCACACGGCAGCTGGAATGAGGAGAAGCGAGTAACGTAGCGCTTGCGATTGCCCGGACTTTTCTCGATGACGAGTACGGCAATCAAATAAGCCGGACCAAAGTCTTGCCGGCGCCTACTACCTAGGTCGGTTGCATTCTGTCTTGGGAACAGCGAGAAATCTTATACGTCATATATGCATGGGACGGCGAACGGACGAACGAGGCCATGGCATGAGTATCCGGAGACGCGATTTTCTGAGACTGGGCGGCAGCGCGGCCGTCGCCCTCGTCGCTGCCGCATCACCCGCCAGATTGAATCTCGACGGTTTCCTTCCTGTTCTGGCGGCGGAGTGCGCGCAGGCAAAAGACGGTAACAACGGGAATGGCAACGGTGGTGGTAACGGCAACGGGAATAGTGGAGGGAATGGCAATAGCGGCGGTAGCGGCAACGGGGGAGGGAGTGGCAACGGCAATAGTGGTGGCAACAGCAGCAGCAATGGCTCAGGAAATGGCAATGGTGGGAGCTCCACCAGCAGCGCGGGATCCTCTTCCTCTTCTGCAAGGTCGTCAGAAGGATTGGGAACGACAGCGACCGAAGCTTCCGATGGTTCGATCGACGTCCGTCATGCGAATGGTATCACCGAGACCCTGCAGCGCGGCCGCTACATTATGAAGGACTCGAAAGGCCGCACGATCATAAGCCGTCAGGCGACGGCCAACGATGCCCGCCGGCTGAGCCGCTTCCTTCGCTAGAGCGTGATAGTCGGACGATACCCTGTTTTAGCGCCGTTCGCGCCATTGTAGAGCCGCTTCAGTCCTGTTCGAGGCACCGAGCTTGCTCAGAATCTGGGTCATATGGTGCTTCACGGTCTTTTCCTGCAGGCCGAGACGCAAGCCGATATGTTTGTTTGACAAGCCTTGAGCGACAAGATCCATCACCTCGCGTTCCCGTGGTGTCAGACTGTTTTTGTCTGAGGTTCCGCCATGCAGTGAATTCTCCATGACCTTTGCCGACATCGTCGGCGAGATATATCGCGTTCCACTCAGGACCGTTTGGATGGCTTCGGCGAGGCCACGGGAACCGACACCCTTCAGAACATAGCCCATCGCGCCCCGTTGCAGAGCGTCAAGCAACGTGTCCACATCCTCGGATACCGTCAACATGAGCACTTTCGTTGTCGGGCTCCGCGCCAGCACGTCGCTGATCGCAGACAGCCCGCCGCCGGGCATCGAGATATCGAGGAGCATGATGTCGGGGCAGTTGTCCGAGGCGATCATGGCCGCGTCATCGCTGCTGGCGCCTTCGCCAATGACGTTAAAGCCGCTCATCTCCGACAGGCTGCGCGTTACACCCTCGCGAAAAAGCGGGTGGTCGTCCACGACGCCGATGGTGATGGATGTCATCTCTAGTCTCCCACTTCCATAGGCTCGAAGATCATGGTCACGGTCGTCCCTCCTTCGCCTGTCTTGACCTCGAACGATCCTCCCAGGCTGTCGATGCGTTCCCGAAGTCCGACAAGGCCGAGGCTCGTCGGCCTCACCTCGGTCGGATCGAAGCCATCGCCGCGATCGCTCACCTCGACACGGACATGACCGTTGTGCGAGACGGCCTTAACAGCCTGCAGAATGCCGCCACCGTGGCGATAGGCGTTGTTCAAGGCTTCCTGAGCGAAGCGATAGATACAGATCTTCACCGCAGGAGGAAGTTCAGGTCCATCCTCGTCGATAACAGTTTCGACATGGGTTTCGGTCTTGTGCTGATGCGCTTCGACGACCCGCATGACGATCTCGGTGATCGAGGACTTCTCGATCTGCGGGAGCACCAGCCCACTGCAGATATTGCGGATTTCCGTCATCGCCTCGGCAAGGCTCGAGCGTATCCAGGCAAGCTCCTTTTCACGCGCTTCGGGCTGTGTGGACGCGTTGATCAACACGTCGCTGTCCAGCCGCAATGAGGCATAGGCGATGTGCTGGGCCGGACCGTCGTGCAAATCGGCACCGATACTGCGCAAATATGTTTCATTCAGCGCCGCCGACCGCTGGGAGGCGCGCTGCAGCCGCCGCTGAAGTCCGCGGTTTTCCGCCAGCAACGCGGACAGTTCATTGACCCGTTCCCTGAGATCCTTGCGTTGCGCCTCTATCGTGCGGCTCCCCCGAAACACCAGAGCCGAGAGAACAAGGAAAAAGATTGCTGTGAGAGCAGCGACAGCGCCCCAGCTCCGGAGCCTGGCATGCGCCAGACTGTCGCTTAATCCTTCTGCCGTCTCGTAGAACTCAAGTACGGCGACCGCCCGTCCGGACCATGGCTGGAGCACAGGGTTGTAGATCTCCATGAGCGGCTTGCCAAGCGCGCGCTCCTTGTCGCTTTCCGGATCGCTGGCGATTTCGTAGCGCGCGACGAGAGACCCTGCGAATGCCCTCTGGAGCTTGTCGCTGACCGTAAACTTCCTGCCCACCAGCTCCTTCTCATTCGAATAAAGGATGGTGCCGTCGCTTCGCCACAGCTTGAACGAAACGAGACGCCTGCCGAGCGCGCCCTGACCAAGCGTCTCATCGAGAGCCTGAGCACTGGCTTCGTCCAGCAACGATTCCTTTTGCATGTCGGGAAGCAGCGGCGCGACCACGCTGTCCACATATAGCGCCGTCGCAGCACCAGAATTGTGGATGACGGCCTCCTCTATGAGGTGGGTGACGAGAATGCCCACCAGGAACATGACGGCCATCGATATGAGCCCACCCGCGATGAAGAACTGGGAGGCGAGTGAGCGGGCATTCCAGCGGCGAAGCCAATTCATGTTGATTCCGGCAAGAGACTTGTCGATTAACCTACCGCGTCTTCAGAGTTTTTCCAAACAGCGTCAGGGTAGATTCCTGGTATCGAAGACCTCGGCGCCTCTTATGCTCTGGGTAAGCCCGAGGCTATCGCCTGATATGGCTACGCCGAAGACGTAGAGAAGGGCGGCCAGAACGATAACAAGGGCGAAGACGGACGCGTTGCAAGCGTCATTCACTCGGGATCTATGACTCTGGTGCATGTTCGGATCTCCTTCAACATCCCTCGAAACGGCGCGAGTCCGACGCGCGTTCCACCTCAGGGACTTCGGTCGGAGAAGGTTGGGACCAAGGTCTGACGCCTGTAGACATCAGCAGATTCAAGCATATTTCCTGGCCGACGAACCCGGGTTTGGAGGCTTGTGAGTGACGATTTCCATGGATATCGAAGGCGGCGCCCGCGCCGCATCGGCCTCTTCTCTCGCGCCCTTCGAGGAAGGCGTCGCCGAATTTTACGACAGCCTTCTCGTGCCGATTCTCTTCGAGCCCTATGCCTCGGAGATGGCGATCGTCGCCGAGCGATTGAAGCCGGGCAGCATTCTCGAGGTCGCTGCGGGGACAGGCGCCTTGACACGTGCTCTGCGGGTGACGCTTGATCCGGCCACGGAGATCGTTGCCACCGATCTCAGCCAGGCGATGATTGACGTTGGCGCACCGTCGCTGACGATGTCGCGGACCCACTGGATGCACGCCGATGCGCAAAATCTGCCGTTCGCGTCTTCGATGTTCGATCTCGTCGTCTGCCAGTTCGGCGTGATGTTCTTTCCGGATAAGTTGAAGGCCTATGACGAGGCCAAAAGAGTGTTGCGGAGCGGCGGTCGTTTCCTGTTCACGACGTGGGATTCACTCCCGGCCAACGACTTCGCAAGATGCGTGGATGAATGTCTGGCAAGCCTCTTTCCGTCCAATCCACCGGACTTTCTAAGAAACTTGTCATATTCCTACTTCGATATAGCGTCGATAAAGGCGCAAATGTCGTCGGCGGGATTTGACGCAATTTCCTGCGATCGGATCGAGTTGACCTCCGTTGCCGCCGCCCATGACATCGCAGCGGCCTTCTGCCAAGGCACTCCGCTCAGGGAAGAGATCGAAAGTCGGGCGCCGGCGCGCATCTCAGAGATAGTCGATGAGGTGGCCGAGCAAATGGAATCACGCCACGGGGTTCGTCCGTGCGGCGGCATGAGCGCCTTCGTCGTCGTCGGTCGCGCTTCGTAACGCCGCTTGGTGCAGGCCAGCGGATCAATCGCGCGATTCTCCAAATGAAATGTGCAAAAGTTCTGTCCGCCGAGTATGACGGCTCACCGGACTTCAGCTCGTGCGCTGCGCGTAGGAAGGTTCTTGCATCGCGCGGATGACGTGCCGCTCGATCTCGAAGCAGGTCTCGTCGTATTCCCGCACCAGGTTCGCATTGAACTGCCGTCCTCGAAGAGCGTCGCGCGCTTCGACTGCCATCTGGTAGGCCTCGAAGAGCTCGAGCTGCAATGGGTCGCACGCTGCCATGATCAGCGTCCGCATGTGCGGCAAACGCATCGCCAGGCGCCGGCGTCCCGCTTCCCGGCGGTTGGATCGCGCCATCTCCTTCAGTCTCCCTGCCTCCTGCATAATTCCTCAAATCGGCATCGATTTAAGGATAAATTATGCAGCAATTCAAAGTGTTACAGCGTCCTTTACGCGCCTGGAAAGACGCGTGGCGCTGTAAGCCCGTGTATGGGGTCTTTCGATCCTTAAGTAGCGCCGGCGACGTGCATTGACATGGGTTGGGGACCAAAGGCCGGGGTCTATCAGACTGAGGTCCGGGGCGTGGAACGACCATGCCTCCAGCTAGTTGGTTTCGCAGCGGTCACGAAGGCCGCCTCGAAACAGAAGGAGGAGAAAATGATCTCCAAGCTTATCGTCGCTGCGGCAACTGCCGCGACCCTCATGTCGGGCGTCGCATTCGCCCAGTCCTCGACCGTTAACGGTGCCGCCGGTGGCGCGGTCACCGGGGCGATCGTCGGCGGCCCCGTTGGCGCTGCTGTCGGCGGCGTTGCCGGCGCAGTCGTTGGTACGGCGATCGATCCGCCGCCGCAAAAGGTCGTCACCTATGTCCGCGAGGCTCCGGCACCATCGGCGCGCGTGGTCGTGAAGGAGAAGGTTATTGTCGGCCAGCCTCTGCCGGAGACTGTTGTCGTGACGCCTATTCCGGATGACCCGACCTATGCTTACGCGGTGGTCAATGATGAACGCGTCATCGTTGAACCGTCGTCCCGCAAGGTGATCCAGGTTATCAAGTGACCTGATCCCACGCGGTCTCTGCCGCGTCTTGCCCCTCAATATCATCGTTAGAACCTGAGAACCGCCGCACGACGGACGACAACGTCGTGCGGCCGAAAAAGCAGAGAGATTGTTATGAAGACCAAAACACTCGCCGTGCTGATGACGGCACTCTCGATCGGCGTTTCGCCGGTCGGCATCATCTCCGCCGCGGCGCAGGATGCGCCGATCCTTCCCAAGAAGGGTGCTGCCCAAAACGGCCAGTCCAGCGGTGGTGCGATCCAGCAACCGGATGCGAGCGGCGCCTCCTCCTCGGGTGGCGCAGGAGCATCGACCGGCCAGGATACCCAGCAGCCTTCCGGCTCTAGCGGAAGCTCGTCGGGAACCCCCACGGATGGTTCCTCCGGTCAGACGACAAGTCAGCCCGGTGCTAAGACGCAGTCCGGAAGCTCGACCGAAACCGGCTCCGGTGCCGCAGGCACGGACGCCTCTGGCAAAAGCCCGGACAGTTCGAAGTCTTCCAAGTCGGGACAGTCCTCGACGGAAAGCCAGAAGCCTGCCGGCAGCCAGGACACTGGCACGCCGACCGGCTCCGGTGAAACCCAGAAGTCCGGCGACGCGAGGTCTTCCAGCGGCTCGACTGAGACCCAGTCAAACAGCAAGACGAACGTTGAGAACAACAAAACATCGGTCGACAGCAACACTCAGAACACCACGAAGACCGAGACGAACAATACGACCAACGTGAACATCTCCGTCGAGCAGCAGACGGAAATCCGCAGCGTTGTGAAGGAGGTTCATGTCGAGCCCGTTCGGGGGGCGGATTTCACGGTCTCGGTCGGCACCACCATCCCGAAGAAGATCAGGCTCGAACCGCTGCCGCCGCGAATCGTGGAGATCGTACCGCAGTACAAGGCCTATCGTTTCTTCCTCCTCGCGGATGGCCGGATCGTCATCGTCGATCCTTCTGCATTCACGATCGTCTACATCATCGCGGCATAGCGGCCGGCCCCGGCGGCTCTCCGCCGCCGGGGCATAGGAGAGGAACATGATCTATTCTGAAGAAAAGTCCAATGGGCTGGCCTTGCCGTTGATCGCGATCCTGCTGGCAATCGCCGGCATTCTCGCCGTGCTTGTCGCCACCGGCGGCAGACATAACAGCGCCGCTGGCCGCATCTGGGTTCCACTGGCTCAACAGCAGAGGTCGGGACAATGAAAGCCATCGCATCCGTTGCCTTTGGCATCTTAAGCTCGGTCGGGGCCTGCATCGCTGCCGCATCTGTCGCATCTTATGTTGTGGCGGATTCCGAACCTCACACCTTCAAGGAGCTCGCAGCGCGCGATCTATGGACGACGACGCCGGTGAAAGTCGATCCTCGGGAGCAGCACTATGAACGAATTCCGCCTCTCTATTCCAGCTATGTGACCGAGGCGTCGGCCAGCATGGCATCAGCGGCGAGGCCGGATTCGGCTCGCCCGCCATCCGAACTTCAGACACCGCAGCCCAGACTTTCGGCCGCGCATCTTGCCTGGTGTGAGGAACGTTATCGCTCTTTCAATCCCGTGACCAACAACTACCGATCCTATAGCGGTGAGACTCGCGAATGTTCTTCGCCGTTCCAGCCGACTGTCGCCGAGGCCGATGGCGGCGTCGGCACGAAAGTGAATGCAGAGGCGGCAGCCCGGTGCGCCGCTCGCTACAAGTCGTATCGACCGGAAGACAATACGTATCAACCATGGGAAGGACCGCGGCGCAGCTGCGACATGTCAAATCTCGTTGCCACGAGCAATTGATTATCGGCGGTGGTCACGTGGTGCGGATGATGCTGCACCAAGCTGGTGAATCGGACTAAAGTCCGTGTTGCAATCGCTACGGTTGTGATACCCGGTTGTATTGGAGTGTTGGAGATCAGGGGATGGCAACGGCGCTGATAACAGAAATCCAGCAGGCGCAGACAAGGCTTCCGCTCTTGACCCGAGCGGACCGGGGAGCCCTTATCGTTCGCATCCTCCGCGAGCTGAAGACGCATCGGCGGGAGGTTCTCGCAAATGTGCCGGCCGAGCGCTGTGTTTGGATCGACAGGCTGATTGCGTCCGTGTCCTCGACGATATCCGAAATCACCAACATGCAGGACGCCGAGTTCAATCGTGTCTTGAACGAGTTCGAAAAGCTTATCGCGACGCTCGATGGCATTTCGCATGCGGAGAAGCCGTCGATGACAATTCACTGAGAGGGTCGCCAGTGGGCAGCCAAACGAGCGCCTCACCGGAAACCGATCGCTGCGCGTCAGCGTTCTTCTGCCATGACCGAAACGAAATCCGCCGCTGATCACAACAAGGCGCCGTCCGGCGAAGACGGTTCGAAGCCCGGCGCGGACATTTCTTTCCCCTACGACAGGATGACCGTCGAGCAATTCCGAAGACGCTTCCCCCGTGCCCGCTGGAGCGATGCCCGCAAGGCCTGGTTCGTTCCCGGCCGGACGGCGTCCCGTCGCATCGGACAATGGCTTGCCGAGATCGAGGCTGAGGCCGACGCCCATGCGGACGCGAAGGGACGCGACGCCTTCGCCTTCGATCCCATCGACAGTCCATATCTTGAACTCGGCAAGGCAGACTTCCGAATCCGCACGCCATATTCGAAGACCGTCGTCGACGAATTGCACGAGGTGCCGTCCTCACGGTGGGATGGCGATCTCAGAATATGGCACGTTCCCTTCCGGTCCTATGAGGAACTCCGACGCAGATGGCCTGATATCGAAGCGGCGGCTTGCAAAAACGAGCCGGAGGAAAGACGACGTCGAGCCGAGGAGCGGAAAGGGACCGAACAGGATATGCGCAGCAAACTCCGCTCTGCGGAACGAAAGCGTCACCGTTACCCGCTTCAGAGCGACGACCTGCCGCCGATAGGACGTCCTGTGGTCACCGCCTATGGAATCGTTGTCTTTGCCGAAATCTCAGGCGAACTGGTCGACCCAGATGTCGTTGCGGATTTCTATCCCGGTGTGACCGAGGATCACGTCTGGGGATATTGGCGGGTGCCCACACTTGAAGAACTCGTCCGCACCTGGCCCGCGAAAACGCTTCCGGTTGAGAATGCCGAGTGGTGGCTGCCGACGATCGAAGAACTGAGGCCGGCCCGTCGCACGGCAAGATCGCGTGAAGCCAGGAAATACGCTAAGACGCCGTGACCGCTGCTTGCCGTAGAAAGAGGATGACAATGCCGGACGCCGATCGTCAGGCTCGGTGGCGCAGGGCGTCCACCAACGCCACGAAAGCCGGAGAGGACTGCCTTCTGCTGGCATAGTAGAGATGGTAGCCATCCCAGTATGGCGAAAAGGCTTCCAGAACGCGTCTCAGACGGCCTTCCGCGATATAGGGAAGAGCGACGTCTTCCGGTATGTAAGCCAATCCAAGCCCTTCCAGAGCCCCTTCCACGGCTTGATAGGAGTTGTTGAAGGCAAGCTGTCCCTCGACCCGGATTTTAATCTCTTTCCCGTTGTCTTCGAACTCCCATGCCCAGAAGCCCCCATAGGTGGGCAGGCGCTCATTGATGCAGTTGTGGCGGACAAGGTCCTGCGGATGCTCGGGAATCTCTTTGCCATCGAAATATGAGGGTGCGCCGACGACGGCAAAACGGAAATCAGGTCCGATGCGAGTCGAGATCATGTCTTTCGCCACCTGCTCGCCCATCCGGACGCCCCCGTCGAAGCGCTCCGTCACGATATCTGACAGCCCGTTCTCGCGTATCAGCTCCACCTTGATATCGGGATTGTTGGGTAGGAAGCGCTGGAGCTTCGGCCAGATGATCCACTTTATCGCATGGTCGGATGCCGTGATGCGGATGTTGCCGGCTGGCTTTTCCCTGAACTCGATGAGGGTTTCAAGTTGCGCCTCGATCTCGTCGAAGTGAGGCCCCACGCCTTGGAACAATCGTTCTCCAGCGTCGGTGAGCGAAACGGCCCGCGTGGTACGGGTCAAAAGCCGGATTCCAAGCCGCGTTTCCAGCTGGCGGACAACGTGGCTGAGCGCCGATTGAGACACGCCCAACTTCGCCGCCGCTCGCGTAAAGCTCTTCTCCCGGGCGACCGCCAGAAAGGCCATCAGGTCATTGACGCTCTCGCGTGGCATTCACGAGCTCCTTCGGATCAAATGGCGGTTGTACTGAATTTGCAGAGGCTGGACATTGAAATCATCGTGAACAGAAGCCGGCGGTTCCGCTGAAGACGTAGCTGTCGCCGAAATCCTCCAGCCGCTCTCGCGCAGTGGAACAAGTTCCCGCTCTGGCCATTTGTCGTCCATGAAAACAGCCCTGCCGATGTCGCTGCTCGCTCTGGTCATCTTCGTTGGCGGTGCTGCCGCGCGGGAACTCCGACCCGAAGCAATCAATACCGCGTCGATTGCTTCCATTGTGGCAGGGAAGCCTAAGCCCGCAGATCCAGACCCGGCCATGGTCCGCCTTCAGGTCCTGCTCGACCGTGCAGGCTCGTCTCCAGGTGTGATCGATGGCCTCTCCGGGGAGAACGTCAACAAGGCCGTGGCCGGCTTCGAGGAGATGAACAATCTCCCTGTCGATGGGAGGCCGGATCCGGACGTCGTCTCCCGCCTGGAAGGCAATGCCACCATCGTTGCCCCGATCGTTGAAAGCTATGTCGTCTCGGCAGAGGATGCCAAGGATCTCGTTGACAGGATTCCCGAAGACTATGGCGAGAAGGCGAAGATGCAGAGCTTGGGATATACGAGCGTTGCAGAGAAGTTATCCGAGCGGTTCCATATGGGCATCGATCTCGTGCATGCGCTCAACCCGGCTTCGCAGTTTGCTCCTGGCGATACGGTGTGGGTCGTGGATCCCGGCCCTCCAAGGCAAGGAAAGGTCAAGAAGATCGAGGCTGACAGGAAGACGGGACAGGTGCTCGCCTATGCCGCGGATGGATCACTGCTTGCAGTCTATCCCGCGACGATCGGAAGCGAAGACAATCCGGCGCCGTCGGGCAAGCACAAGGTCAAGGGCGTCGCCAGGATGCCGGTCTACAGATATGACCCGAAGCGCAACTTCAAGCAGGGAAAGAACGACAAGGTCCTGACGATTCCGAAAGGGCCGAACGGTCCGGTCGGCACGGTCTGGATCGACCTGACCGAACCGACCTATGGAATACACGGGACACCGGAGCCGAAGCTCATCGACAAGGTTGGGTCGCACGGTTGCGTGCGGCTGACGAACTGGGACGCCGAAGAGCTGGCCGGTATGGTAAAGCCCGGTGTGCTGGTGGACTTCGTCAGTCGAAGTTCAGCCACGCCGAAGTGACGGGGAAGATGTCGCGATCCCACTTTCCTCTCCGGCCTACCGGCGTTGCGGCCTATCATCCGCAACTCACGAAGCTTTGGCTTCGAAAGCCGGGGCGAAATCACCCAGCGACTTGGCCTTGAGGATCGTGGCCTCGATATCCTGCTCCACGATCGCTTCAAGGTCGGCGAAGCTGTCGATGACATAATAGATCGGCTGGAGGATATCGATCCGGTAGGGTGTTCTCAGCACGCTCAGCAGATCGAACGGCCGGAATTCGCAGGCCTTGCTCTCCATTGCCGCCTTCGCTTCGCTGGGCGATGAGACGATGCCTGCGCCGAAGCAGCGGCGTCCCTGCGGCGTATTGATCAGGCCGAACTCGACGGTGAACCAGAAGATCCGGAACAGATGCCATGAATAGCCCTTGCCGAGGCGGACAGCGGTTTCGCCGAAATGCCGGACGAAATTGGCATAGCTCTGGTTGGTGAGCATGGGGCAATGGCCGAAGACCTCGTGGAACAGGTCCGGTTCCTCGATATAGTCGATATGTTCGCGACGGCGCAGGAAGGTTGCGAGCGGGAATTTGCCTTGCGACAGAAGCTCATAAAAGCGCGAGGGCGGAATGAGCGCCGGCACGCCTTCCACGCCGAAGCCGGTGGTCTCGTTCAGGCGTCTGTTGACGTCGAGAAGCTGAGGCACCTTATCGGGCTTCAGCCCCAGCATTTTGACGCCGTCCAGATATTCGCGGCAGGCCGTATCGGCCAGCAGCTTCATCTGACGCCGGTAGAGTTCACCCCAGATAACATCTTCATCCGGGGTGTAGTCGTACAAACCGTCCGGGCCGGGCAGTTTGGCGGTGTAGCTGCTTTCCTTGGTCATGTGCTGATCCTCCCGAGCAGGGCGCTTTTCCTGCCATTATGATCCGAGTTTGGAGGATTTTCTTTTCTTTCATGCTGGCTGTCGCCATAATGGTGGCAAATATTCCCGAAAGTGACGCCAAAAATGAAAGAACCTGGGAATTTTCGTCGCAAGCTTCTGCAGCTCGTCCAGGCCGACGGCAGCCTGTCGCTGGCCGACCTGGCGGAAAAGGCCGGCATGTCGCAGAGCTCGGCCTGGCGGAAGATCCAGGAGCTTGAAGCCGACGGCGTCATCCGCAAGCGTGTGACGCTGCTCGATCCCGGCAAACTCGATCTCAAACTCTGCGTCATCGCGCATGTGACGCTGGAGGATCACCACGAAGAGGCGGTCGCGTCTTTCGCTTCCGTGGTGCTGGAACGGCCGGAGATCATGGAGTGCTACGCCTTGTCCGGCGCCTTCGACTACATGCTGAAGATAAGGGCAAGCGATGTGGAAAGCTACGAAGCCTTCATGACCCGCTACCTCATGCGCAACCCGCATGTGCGCACAGTCGTCTCGAGCTTTGTTCTGCGCGAGCTGAAATTCTCGACCGAATTGCCGCTCTAGATATGACTGCGCAGGGCGATGCCATCGACATCATCGCGCAGTCGCCATGTCAGTGCCCCGGCATCAGCACCGGAAAGCCCTCGAATGTCTTCAGCGTATCGAGGACGATCGACGTCTTCACGTGCTGCACCGACTCGTGGGGCAACAGGACGTCGTTGACGAATTTGGAGAGGTCGGCGAGCCCGCGGGTCGCGACCGTCAGGTGATAATCCATTTCACCGGTCAGCGCATAGGCTTCGAGAACTTCCGGCAGTCCGTTGATCAGCTGGGAAAACCGGCGGGCATTGTCTCTGTTGTGGGTCGCAAGCGTCACGGAAATGACCACCAGCATATCGAGACCCAACTTCTGCCGATCGAGATAGGCGCGGTAGCTGCGGATATATCCTTCAGCCTCCAGTCTCGTCCGCCGGCGCGAACATTGCGATGGTGAAAGCGCGATCCGCTCCCCCAACTCGTTGTTCGTCAGCCTGCCGTCTTTTTGAAGTTCCTGGAGCAGGCGCAAATCCAATTTATCGAGCGGCTCATCCATTGCACGAAATCTCCAGAACACTCACGGATCGTGCATAATCTCTTCCTAGAGCATAAAGAATGCAAGAACTTTGCACGCGTTTTGGGCCACACTTTGCATATCAAATGCCATCTCCTTTGGAGGAAAGAAAATGGGTCCTTTCCCGCATGATGCGCCGCCCTCGGAAATCGCCGCCGACAATCCGGCCGGCACCGACGGCTTCGAATTCGTCGAATTCGCTCATCCTGAGCCCGAGACGCTGCGCGAACTCTTTACACGCATGGGCTACGTTGCGGTCGCCAAGCACAAGACAAAAGACATCACCGTCTGGCGACAGGGTGACATCAACTATGTCCTCAACGCCGAACCCGGCAGTCATGCCGCGCGTTTCGTCGCAAATCATGGTCCCTGCGCCCCGTCGATGGCCTGGCGCGTCGTCGACGCCCAACACGCCTTCGATCACGCGGTGTCGAAAGGCGCAGTTCCCTATGAAGGGGACGACAAGATGCTCGATGTCCCGGCGATTGTCGGCATCGGCGGCTCGCTGCTCTATTTCGTCGAGACCTATGGTGCCAAGGGATCGGCCTACGAGGCCGAGTTCGACTGGCTCGGCGAGCGCAACCCGAATCCCCAGGGGATCGGCTTCTATTATCTCGACCATCTGACGCACAACGTCTTCCGCGGCAACATGGACAAGTGGTGGGATTTTTACCGCAACCTGTTCAATTTCAAGCAGATCCACTTCTTCGATATCGATGGGCGCATCACCGGTCTGGTGAGCCGCGCCATCACCTCGCCCTGTGGCAAAATCCGCATTCCGTTGAATGAATCGAAGGACGACACCAGCCAGATCGAGGAATATCTGAAGAAGTACAAGGGCGAGGGCATTCAGCACATCGCCGTTGGAACGGAGGATATTTACGACGCCACCGACAGGCTTGCCGATAACGGCCTGCGCTTCATGCCGGGTCCGCCGGAGACCTATTACGACATGTCCTATGAACGCGTGAGCGGCCATAGCGAGCCGATCGAGCGGATGAAGAAGCACGGCATCCTCATCGATGGCGAAGGTGTGGTGAATGGCGGCATGACGAAGATCCTGCTGCAGATCTTCTCCAAGACCGTCATCGGCCCGATCTTCTTCGAATTCATCCAGCGCAAGGGCGACGAAGGTTTCGGCGAAGGCAACTTCCGGGCGCTTTTCGAGTCGATCGAGGCCGATCAGATCAAGCGTGGTGTCATCGGGACTGCAGCGGAGTAGACTCTAAAGCGCCGCGCATCTTTCAGACGCGCGGCGCTGGAGTGTTCGGGGAGGAGTGAGCATGGACCAGACATCGATCCAGACGTCGGATGGTGAAGCCACGACGGCAAACACGCTGAAATATATGCCGGGGTTCGGCAATGACTTCGAAACCGAGTCGCTTCCCGGCGCCTTGCCGCAAGGCCAGAACAGCCCGCAGAAATGCAATTACGGTCTTTATGCGGAGCAGCTTTCCGGCTCGCCGTTCACCGCGCCGCGCGGGACCAATGAAAGGTCCTGGCTTTATCGCATCCGCCCGAGCGTGCGTCACACCCGCCGCTTCTCCAACGCGTCCTATCCGCTCTGGAAAACCGCGCCGTGCCTCGACGAACATTCGCTTCCCCTCGGCCAGCTTCGCTGGGATCCCATCCCCGCGCCCACGGAGAGACTGACCTTTCTCGAAGGGGTGCGGACCGTCACCACGGCAGGCGATGCCACAACCCAGGTGGGCATGTCAGCCCATGCCTATGTTTTCAACGAGGACATGGTCGACGACTACTTCTTCAATGCCGATGGCGAATTGCTGATCGTGCCGCAACTCGGCGCCATCAGAGTGTTCACCGAAATGGGCATCATGGATGTCGAGCCGTTGGAAATATGCCTCATCCCCCGCGGCATGATGTTCAAGATTCTGAAGGGCGGCGAGCAGACGGTCTGGCGTGGCTATATATGCGAGAACTACGGCGCGAAATTCACGCTGCCGGACCGCGGGCCGATCGGCGCCAACTGCCTGGCAAACCCGCGCGATTTCAAGACGCCTGTCGCCGCATTCGAGGACAAGGAAACGCCTTGCCGCGTGCATGTGAAGTGGTGCGGAAAATTCTATGTCACGGACATCGGCCACTCGCCGCTGGATGTGGTGGCCTGGCACGGCAACTACGCCCCGTTCAAATACGATCTGCGGACATTTTCTCCGGTTGGCGCGATCCGCTTCGATCATCCCGATCCGTCGATTTTTTCGGTGCTGACCGCGCCGACCGAAGATGCGGGTACCGCGAATGTCGATTTCGTGATCTTTCCGCCGCGCTGGCTGGTCGCTGAGCATACGTTCCGGCCACC
Organism: Rhizobium ruizarguesonis; assembly: GCF_012349115.1. Classification (GTDB taxonomy): domain Bacteria; phylum Pseudomonadota; class Alphaproteobacteria; order Rhizobiales; family Rhizobiaceae; genus Rhizobium; species Rhizobium ruizarguesonis. The sequence continues at coordinate 100,396 of NZ_PQIG01000064.1, read as the reverse complement.
CTGGTACCACCGCAACATCATGAGCGAGTTCATGGGGCTGATCCACGGCCAGTATGACGCCAAGGAAGAGGGCTTCGTGCCGGGCGGCATGAGCCTGCACAACATGATGCTTCCTCACGGGCCGGACGCGCTCGCCTTCGAAAAGGCATCCAATACCGAGCTCAAACCCGTGAAGCTCGATCACACCATGGCCTTCATGTTCGAGACCAGGTACCCGCAGCAACTGACGAAATACGCAGCCGAGCTTGAAACGCTGCAGGATAATTACCTGGAATGCTGGGACGGCCTGGAACGCAAGTTCGACGGAACCCCCGGTCTCAAGTGATGCATCAACTGAAGTCATCCTCCGGCACGGGATTTCGGCCATGAAACTTGCAACGTTAAAAGACTCCACGCGGGACGGCCGGCTCGTCGTCGTTTCCCGCGACCTGACCCGCTGTTCCGAGGTCGGTCATATCGCCCGCACATTGCAGGCAGCACTCGACGACTGGGAGCATGTGGCTCCGAGGCTCGCGCTCATTGCCGAAGGCGTCGAGACGGGCGCCCAGCCGACGATCCGGTTTCACGAACATGACGCAACGTCACCTCTGCCGCGTGCCTACCAATGGGCCGACGGCTCCGCTTACGTCAACCATGTCGAACTGGTGCGTAAGGCACGCGGCGCCGAGGTGCCGGCGAGCTTCTGGACCGATCCGCTGATCTATCAGGGCGGCTCGGACGCTTTCCTTGCCCCGCGCGACCCGATCTTGGCGGCCGACGAGGCCTACGGGATCGACATGGAGGGCGAGGTCGCCGTCATTACCGGCGATGTCGCCATGGGTTCCAGCCCGGAAGCGGCGCGCGGCGCCATCCGCCTGCTGATGCTTGTCAACGACGTGTCGCTGCGCGGTCTGATCCCTGGCGAATTGGCGAAGGGATTTGGTTTCTTCCAGTCCAAGCCGGCATCGGCATTTTCTCCGGTCGCGGTGACGCCGGACGAACTCGGAGATGCCTGGGACGGTGGCAAGCTGCATCTCCCTCTGCTCGTCAGCCTGAACGGCAAGCCGTTCGGCAAGGCGAACGCCGGCATCGACATGACCTTCGATTTTGGCCAGTTGATCGCCCATGCCGCCAAAACCCGCAATCTCGCGGCCGGCACGATCATCGGCTCGGGAACAGTGTCCAACAAGCTGGACGGCGGCCCGGGCAAACCGATGGAAGAGAGCGGAAGCGGCTACTCCTGCATCGCCGAAATCAGGATGATCGAGGCCATCGAGATCGGATCGCCGAAGACACCGTTCATGAAGTTCGGGGATCAAGTCCGCATCGAGATGAAGGATAAGGCCGGCCATTCGATCTTCGGGGCGATCGAGCAGACGGTCGAGAAATATCGGGGAGCCGGCCCGCAATGAATGAGGTCGTTCTCTACGACTACTGGAGATCATCGGCGAGCTATCGTGTTCGTATCGCGCTCAATCTCCTGGGCATCGATTATAAGACGGTGCCCATCAACCTTTTGGACGGCGCACACAGGACGCCGGAATATCTGGCCCTCAACCCGCAGGGACTGGTGCCGACATTGGTGATCGACGGGAAAACGCTGACCCAGTCGCTGGCGATCATCGAATATCTGGCCGAGCTTCGGCCGGAATACGGATTGCTGCCATCGGACATTGCCGATCGCCAGAAAGTCCGCGCCCTCGCATATGCGATTGCCATGGACATCCATCCGATCTGCAACCTGCATGTCGTGTCACATCACATGACCGTGACTGAGAAGCCCGATGCCCGCGAGGAATGGATGAAACATTTCATCACCGACGGACTGCGCAAACTGGAAGCGATGATCGGCAAAGCCGATGGCGCGTTCAGCTTTGGAGATACGCCGACGATGGCGGACCTCTGTCTTGTTCCCCAGGTCTACAACGCCCGCCGCTGGGGCGTTGAGTTCACCGCTTTCAAGCGCATCGTCGACATCGACGGCAGATGCGCCGAACTGCTGGCATTTCAGGCGGCGCATCCCGACCGTGTGAAACCGTAACGGCGGAGCGGGGCCTGGGACGAAATTCGAAGAAGCGCCCCCTTCTTCCTGCGGCTCTCGATCGATTGTCGGCACGCACCGGATCGCGTGGACTGGGATCTCCCGATCGCGGCGAGGAACCCGCGTTTACCTTGTATCAAAACTTCTGATTGTGCCGCTTGTCAGAAGATTGTCCCTTGTGCATTGATTATATGCTGTTGGGGTAAGTCTGAAATGTTCTCGTCAAAGCTGTTGATCTTCAAACTCGTGATGGACACGGGTTTGGTCGCATTTGAAGGCTGACGGTCTCATCGCAAGGATTCGATGATCGCCCGGCAATAGGTGGGCAAGATATGCTGCGAGTGACGACAGGAGAGATATACGTGCTCGAAGGCTGGCGAAAAATGCGGAAATCCGTCTCGTTCATATCGATGCTGCTGGCGTTCGTCGCCATGGCAGGAGAGGGGCATGCAGCAATTTCCTACCAACGTGTGGACGGCGCCCCGGGACGTGGTCTGGTAATAAATGGCGTGTTTGAATTCTCCGACGATCCGATGCAGCTTGTCGACGAATACACGCAGTACCAAGCGGACTACATCAGCTTTGACTCGCCCGGCGGAAACGTGGTCACCGCGATCAGGTTCGGCCGCGCCATCCGCGCACTGAATGCGAGAACGCTCCAGATCAGAGCCTTGGAATGTGCATCGGCTTGCGCCTTCGCCTTCGTCGGTGGCGTCGAAAGGTTCGCCGAGCCGGGCTCCATCGGCGTGCATCGGATTTCCCTATCCGACGATGTCCCCATGGACAACAAATTGGCAGTCTCGACCGTTCAATTGATGACCGGCGAGATCATCGGCTATCTCACCGACATGGGAGTAAGCCCCAATCTGCTGCAGCTCAGCCTGTCGATCGACAGCACCGATATACGGTATCTCACCGCTGCGGAAATGCGAGACTGGAACATCAACACGCCCGAGGATATGCCCTCGGCACAGGAAAGCGCGCCGTCCCCGCCAGGCGCAGCGCCGCAGGAGAGCGCAACACCCGCCGACATGCCGTCAGACCCCAGCGCTTCCGAGGAGGTGGCGGCCTCCGAACCCGGCGACCTGACCACGGAGGCGGTTGATTTCGTCAACCGATACAATGACGAATGGTCGAAAGACAGTGCCTCGGCGTTGGCCTTTATGAAGGGCGTCTATGCCGACGAGGTCTCCTTCTTCGGAAACTCGGTCGACAAAGACGCCGTCCTGAAGGAAAAGGCAGCCTTCGCCCAACGCTGGCCGGAGCGCATCTACAGCGTCAAGCCGGGCTCCGTGACTGCCAGCTGTGCCGGAAAATGCGAAATGTCGGGAATTGTCGAGTGGTTTGCCGGAAACAGGGACACGGGTAAGACGTCCTGCGGGATGGCGGAATTCTCTTTCGTGTGGAACACGGCCTCTCTGCAGATCGAGTCCGAGACCGGAAAGGTGCTCGCCACGGACAAGGGGGCCAAGGCACCGGATCGGTTGATCCATCAGTGGACAGGATTGGACGATATCTGCCGCACAAGTGTCGATCGCGAGGGGGCCGAGACGCTACGGGCATGCAAACGGCGCGACGAACTCGGTCCGCTGCTCAATCGCGCGGACTGGTGTTATGGCCATAAGGACGAAGCCGGAATAAACTGGGAGTGGCACAAATGCGATGCCAATTCCCGCCGACATACGAGTAAGTAGCGCGCAGGCCCAAAGACGCGCGACCAGTGATTTCCCCGGAGGAAGAAATGTTGGGAAGCTCATATTCCTGAGTGAGGCCGAGCATGTCGGAAAACGAACATTCCCGATCGAACACCGCCCTGCCGGGTTCTAACGAACCCGACAAGCCGGCCGAGCGCTACCAACTCGGCCTCTGCCTTTCGGGCGGCGGCTACCGGGCCATGCTTTTCCATGCGGGATCGCTTGCGAGGCTCAACGAGGCCGGTCTTCTGGCAAAACTCGATATGATCTCGTCGGTGTCGGGCGGATCGATCGCGTCCGGCCTGTTGGCCTATATGTGGCCACGGCTCGTCTTTGAGAACGAGGTCGCCGTCAACCTCAAGACAGAATACCTCGATCGCATTCTGGCCTTCAGTCAGCTATTCGCGGATGGGGCGAGCTTCCTGAAGGGCGTGTTCAACCCCTTCTCGAGCGCGGCGGAGGAAGCCGCGAAACTCTACGAGCGGCATCTCTTCGACGGAAAATCACCAAGCCTGAGCGATCTTCCGAAATCGCCCTGGTTCGTATTTTGCTCCAGCAATCTCAGCACCGGTTCGCTCTTCCGGATGTCGAACCGCTATATCGCGGACTACAGGATCGGGGTGTCGTTTCATCCCGCGCTTTCGCTCGCGACCGCGGTTGCCGCTTCGGCTGCATTCCCGCCCGTGCTGTCACCGCTGCGATTGGACCTGTCGCAGTTTTCATGGAAGAGAGAAAAACTTGATGACACCGTTGGCGAACCTGTTGCGCCGGGCAGGGCGATATTGAGCGATGGTGGCGTTTATGACAATCACGGCATCGAGCCGGCTCTGAAACGCTGCGACTGCCTGCTTGTCAGCGATGCCGGAGCGCCTTGGCGGTCCTCCACCCGCGGATACTGGAACTATCTTACTCAGCTCAAGCGCGTTCTCGATACCACGGACAATCAGGTGAGGTCGTTAAGGCGGCGAGATCTGATCGGCGGCTTCAAGGCTGCCAAAAGGGCAGACATGCTCGGCCTTGACGACCTCTCGAAATCGGCTCTGCGCGCAAGAACCCGTGGCGTCTATTGGTCGATCGACAGCAAGGATGCTGAACTCAAGCCATATGCGTCTTACACGCTGCCGTCGTCGTCGGTCGTTCCCTCGGAGGTAGGCACCTACCTTCATTTCCTCGGCGCGAAAGAGACGGAGCATCTGACGAATTGGGGGCACTATGTGTGCGACGCGCTGCTCAACCGCTTTTACCAATCGCCACTGGCTCCTTCGTCCGGCCCGCCGTTGGCCGCCGGCACCGTCAAGCCGTCTTGGGCGGCGAGATTGAGCAGGCGCCTATTCGACTTTCTTCCCTTTTAAACGAAAGCCGGGGGCCGGCTAAAGCGAGGCCAGCGGGATCCGGCGAGATTGCCCCAGCAGTCGAAAATCCTACATTAAGCCCGAGGAAGAACGAACGTATCGACCGGTACGATGATCGGCTGTTTCTGGCTTCCTTCGGCCGCGAAGCTGAAGGGGCCTCAAAGTTCCAACTTCGATATTGCTTATGAAAGTATGAGAGGCCCGGTTGCCCGGACCTCCCACGATATTTCTAGAACTGAAGAGTAGGAAGAGCCCGCTCAGCTACACCCGCTCGTCGCACCGCACGTGTCGCACTTCTCGCAGGTGCCATTCCGCACCATCGTGAAGTTCTGGCACTCCGAGCACATGTTGCCGGTATAGCCCTGCATGATCGAGCGCTGGCGGCGTTCGGCTTCGCGCTTCTTGGCTTCGGATTTTGCCGTTGCCGCGTCGGCTGCAGCCTTATCGGAGAACAAGGCCGTTGCGTCGCTGGTGAGTTCCTCGGTCACCTCTTCGGCGATCTCTTCCGCCAGTTCCTTGGCGCGCTCTTCGTAATCGCGCTTGAAGGCGACGATTTCGGAGGTGGAGACGGCAATCGTCGGCTCCAGCTTGCGGGCAGCCGCACCGGCAAAAGCGGTCACGGTGCCGGTGGAAGCGGCGCGGGCAGGGGCGGCGGTGGCCGCACCCTTGGGTTCGCCTGCCTGGCGTTCGCCGCCGGTGCCGGACACCAGTGTCGGCTTGTAGCCGCGGGTCCAGCCGGTGGAGAGCAGGTTGGTCTTGCCTTCCTGGATGCCCTTGCCAAGCGCGGTGTTCGAGAAATCCGACGTATCGACATGCGCCAGGTCATGGCGGCCGAGATAGGAAACGGCAAGCTCACGGAAGACATAGTCGAGGATCGAGGTAGCGTTCTTGATCGCGTCATTGCCGATGACCATGCCGGCCGGCTCGAACTTGGTGAAGGTGAAGGCCTCGACATATTCCTCGAGCGGCACGCCATATTGCAGGCCGAGCGAGATGGCGATGGCGAAATTGTTCATCATCGCACGGAAGGCAGCGCCTTCCTTGTGCATGTCGATGAAGATCTCGCCGATGCGGCCGTCGCCGAATTCGCCGGTGCGGAGATAGACCTTATGTCCGCCGACGGCGGCCTTCTGGGTATAGCCCTGACGGCGGTTCGGCAGCTTCTCGCGTTCGCGCGAAACTCGTTCGATCACCCGCTCGATGATCTTCTCGGTGACTGTAACCGCCTGGGCAGCGAGGGGCGCCTGCAGCAGTTCCTCCAGCGCATCCTCGTCGTCCTCGTCCTCGATCAGCGAGGAATTGAGCGGCTGCGACAGCTTCGAGCCGTCGCGATAGAGCGCGTTGGCCTTGAGGCCAAGCTTCCAGGAGAGCATGTAGGCGTTCTTGCAATCCTCGACGGTCGCCTCGTTCGGCATGTTGATCGTCTTGGAAATTGCGCCGGAGATGAACGGCTGGGCCGCCGCCATCATGCGGATATGGCTTTCCACCGAGAGGTAGCGCTTGCCGATCTTGCCGCAGGGATTGGCGCAATCGAAGACCGGCAGGTGTTCCGCCTTCAGGAAGGGGGCGCCTTCCAGCGTCATCGCGCCGCAGACATGGATGTTGGCGGCTTCGATGTCCTTCTTCGAGAAGCCGATATGGTCGAGCAGGCTGAAGCTCATGTCGGCGAGCTGTTCGTCGGAAACCTTCAGCGTCTCCTTCAGGAAGTCGGCGCCGAGCGTCCACTGGTTGAAGACGAACTTGATGTCGAAGGCGCTCTTCAGCGCGGCGTTGACGGCTTCCACCTTCTCGTCGGTGAAGCCCTTGGTCTTCAGCGTCGACGGATTGATAGCCGGCGCCTGGTTCAGGTTGCCGTGGCCGACGGCATAGGCCTCGATCTCGGCGATCTGGCTTTCCGAATAGCCGAGCGTGCGCAGCGCGTCAGGCACGGCGCGGTTGATGATCTTGAAGTAGCCGCCGCCGGCGAGCTTCTTGAACTTGACGAGGGCGAAGTCGGGCTCGATGCCCGTGGTGTCGCAATCCATGACGAGACCGATCGTGCCGGTGGGCGCGATGACCGAGACCTGGGCATTGCGGTAGCCATGCTGTTCACCAAGCTCGAGCGCCTTGTCCCAGGCCGATTTGGCGTGGGCGACGAGATCCTGGTCCGGGTTTTCCGAATGGATCAGCGCGACCGGGTTGATCGACAGCGCCTCATAGCCGGAGCTCTCGCCATGCGCCGCACGGCGGTGGTTGCGAATGACCTTGAGCATGCTCTCGCGGTTCGGCGCGAAGTTCGGGAATGGGCCGAGCTCGGCGGCCATTTCGGCCGAGGTCGCATAGCAGATGCCGGTCATGATCGCGGTCAGCGATCCCGCGATGGCGCGGGCCTCAGTGGAATCGTAGGGAATGCCCGACGACATCAGCAGGCCGCCGATATTGGCGTAGCCGAGACCGAGCGTGCGGTATTCGTAGGAGAGTTCGGCAATGCGCTTCGACGGGAACTGCGCCATCATGACCGAGACTTCGAGCACGACGGTCCACAGGCGAACCGCATGTTCGTAGTCAGCGATGTTGATGCGCTTGGTGGCCTTGTCCTTGAACTGCAGCAGGTTCAGCGAGGCAAGGTTGCAGGCCGTGTCGTCGAGGAACATGTATTCCGAGCACGGGTTCGAGCCACGGATCGGGCCGCCGGCCGGCGAAGTGTGCCAGTCGTTCATCGTCGTGTTGAAGTGGATGCCCGGATCGGCCGAGGCCCAGGCAGCATAGGAAATGGTTTCCCAGAGATCGCGGGCCTTCAGCGTCTTCATCACTCGGCCGTCCTTGCGGGCGGTCAGGTTCCATTCGCCATCATTCTCGACGGCGCGCAGGAAGTCGTCCTTGATCGAGACGGAGTTGTTGGAGTTCTGGCCCGATACCGTCAGGTAGGCTTCGGAATCCCAATCCGTGTCGTAGGTCTTGAATTGGAGATCCTTGTAGCCCTGGCGGGCGAACTGGATGACGCGCTGGACGTAGTTCTCCGGAACTTGGTCCTTCTTGGCGGCGCGGATTTCGCGCTTCAGGGCAGGGTTCTTGTTGGGATCGTAGCAATCGCCGTTGTCGCCGCCTTCGCAGTTGAAGCAGGCCTTCATGATCGCCTTCAGATGCTTGGCGACGACCTTCGAGCCGGTCACGAGAGCCGCGACCTTCTGCTCTTCCTTGACCTTCCAGTTGATGTATTCCTCGATATCGGGATGGTCGATGTCGACGACCACCATCTTGGCGGCGCGGCGCGTCGTGCCGCCCGATTTGATGGCGCCGGCGGCGCGGTCGCCGATCTTCAGGAAGCTCATCAGGCCGGAGGAACGGCCGCCGCCGGAAAGCTTTTCGCCTTCGCCGCGCAGCATCGAGAAGTTGGAGCCGGTGCCGGAGCCGTATTTGAACAGGCGCGCTTCACGCACCCAGAGGTCCATGATGCCGCCTTCGTTGACGAGATCGTCCTCGACGGACTGGATGAAGCAGGCATGCGGCTGCGGGTGTTCGTAGGCCGACTTGGACTTGGTCAGCTTGCCGGTGAAGGGGTCGACGTAGAAATGGCCCTGGCCAGGACCGTCGATGCCGTAGGCCCAGTGCAGGCCGGTGTTGAACCACTGCGGCGAGTTCGGGGCGACGCGCTGGGTGGCGAGCATATAGGCAAGCTCGTCCTTGAAGGCCGAGGCATCTTCCTCGGAGGAGAAATAGCCACCCTTCCAGCCCCAATAGGTCCAGGTGCCGGCAAGACGGTCGAAGACCTGGCGCGCATCGATTTCGGAGCCGGTCTGCTCGTCCTTAGACAGGGTCTTCAGCGCAGCATCGTCGGGAACGGAGCGCCACAGGAAGGAAGGAACGTCGTTTTCCTCGACCTTCTTCAGCCGGGTGGGAACACCGGCCTTGCGGAAATACTTCTGCGCCAGAACGTCGGTCGCGACCTGGGAGAACTGCGCGGGAACGTCGATATTCTCGAGGCGGAACACGATCGAACCGTCAGGGTTCTTGATCTCGCTCGTCGCCTTGCGGAATTCGATATCCGCATAGGCGCCTTGGCCGGCCTTCGTGAAACGACGTTCGATGCGCATGGTCTTGACCTCGTGTTGGCGCCCGGTCCCCGCGACCGGGGCGCAAAATTTCTATCCGGCGGCACTTTTTTGGTCGTGCAGCCAGTCTCGTTTCCGTATCGTGACAGGGGTGTCATCCGGAGATGATCTTCCTGTATCTTGTGGTGATGGTGGCTGCAAACACTAAATATAGTATTAACAGCTTATTATCGCCAGCCCCGATGTCACTTTTTTTGGAGGCTGAAAACCGCGCAAAAACCCTGTCAGGCCTGAACCGTTCCCAGTCCATCGCCCTGATTCTGCGTCCTAATTTTCAAAAGGGAACCGGGCTCGTTACCTCCGGTCCTGTCGCCGCCGCAACATCAGTAACAGTAAAGTTTGAAACAGCTGATTCCGTCAAGGGCTGGCTTTTAATTGATTGCTAACCACAACATGTTGTGGATGCGCCTGTGGAGATTGGGGAAAGCCGGGGAGCGCTGAAATTACAATGGCTTGCAGGTGTTGCCGGCTAAGGAAAAGGTCGAAACGGCAAAAAAGCGTCCTGCGGCAAATCTTGTGATGGCATTTCCGGCGCAAATGCGCATGGCGATTCGCCGGTGAAATCAGCGCTCCTAAAGCGCGTCGTTATCGCAAAACCGTACACTTTTGCGCGACATGCTCTTAGAGCGCATCGATGGCGATGGTGACGATGGCGACGCCAATCGGCCTGTTCTCTTCGTCCATGACGACGAAGCTGGCCTGCGTTTCGAGATTCTGGGTGGATTCGTTGCGTTCGGCCCGGTCGATGAAGATCTCCCGGGAACTGTTGACGAAGGTTCTAAGATATTTCTCCTCATCGCCCTGCCAATAGTCGGCGGTGATGGTGCTCTGCCCGACATTCAGCCCATGCGAGTCGGTGACGAAAAATTCGACGATCACCCCTTGCGAGGTGTCCTGCCTGGCTTTCAGGTAGTGCGACACGGATTTGTCGAGCAGCAGCTTGACCATATGCAGCTGGTGCTGATCGACCTCCGACCGGTAGGTCTCGTCGAGCACCCGCATATCCATTTCGCTGACATTGTCGAATTGCGCGTTTTGGTCGGCAATGGCGTTCAGCACCAAGGGCGTTTCCACCATTGGCCGGATCTGCTTGTCGACATAGTCGCGCACGAGGGGAATGTAGGCAGGCTCGGCGCGGACAGGCGCCAGCGGAAACAGAAAGGTCGCCAGCCCGACGGTCACAACCGCTCTTATATGCCACCACCGCGCCATCTTGTTTCCTTATGTCGCATCGTTCGTTGCACGCTTTAAGCGCAACCTGACATGATTCGCACGTCGCCAAGTCTATTAGGACAAGGTAAAATAGATGTGCAGACCCTGATAGCGGATTCAGGAAACCTCGCTGACAAAATCTGGAACAATTTCAAGTGGTAAATACGATGGTTGCGCGCCGTGATCGGCGGCGATCAGCCCGCGCCTTTGGCGATCGGCTCCTGATAGGTGAAGCCCATGTCCCAGGGGAAATAGATCCAGGTGTCCTGGCTCACCTCGGTGATGAAAGTGTCGACGGTCGGCACGCCTTTCGGCTTGGCGTAGACGCAGGCGAAATGTGCCTTCGGCAGCATGGTGCGCACCTGTGCGGCGGTCTTGCCGGTATCCGTCAGATCGTCGACGACCAGCACGCTTTCGCCGCCATTTTCCATAAGTTCGGGCGCTATTCCCTTGAGCAGCACCATGTCGCCCTGGTTCACATAGTCATGATAGGACGCGACGCAGACGGTCTCGATCAGCCGGATATTCAGTTCGCGCGATATGATCGCGGCCGGAACGAGGCCGCCGCGGGTGATGCAGACGATCGCCTTGAACGTCTGATCAAGGCCGGCAAGCCGCCAGGCAAGGGCGCGCGCATCGCGGTGGAACTGATCCCAGGAAACGGGAAAGGCTTTATCGGGAAGGGACATCGGGCTGCTCCGCGGCATGAAAAAACGACACGCCGTTTGCCGGCGACCGGACGGGCTTGAAGCGGCGATTGGCAAAACGCAAATCGCGCAGCCGGAACTGCGCGAGAGGGGGCCGAGTTCGAAGCTGTCATCGGTCGCCGCAATTAGCGGGATTTGCCGGCAAAAGGCAAGAGCAGCCAATCAACGCGATAACAGCGTCAGCGCCGTCATCGATTGCAGCAGGGTCTTGGTCGTGCCGCCGAAGATCATCTGCCAGAGCCAGGAATGTGTATAGGCGCCCATGACGAGAAGGTCGATGCTGCTGTCCGAAAGCCGGTTCTCGATGACATGGGATGCGCTCTTGTCCACACTTTGGGCCGTCGAAAGCGTCGTCTTCACGCCATGACGAGCAAGCGTCGCGGCGATGTCGGCGCCTGCGGTCAGCGGCGATTGCAGCGCCGTGTCGGCCGGATCGACCGAAAAGATCTCCACCTCGTCGGCGGCTTTGAGGATCGGCAGCGCGTCGAAGGTCGCGCGCGCCGCCTCCTTCGATCCGTTCCAGGCAATCAGCACACGCTTGATCGGCTTCGGCTGGCGGATGATATAGGGGATCATCAGCACCGGCCGGCCGCTTTCGAAGAGAAAGCTGTCGACGTCGACGTGGCTGTCGGAAGGTCTGGCCGGGTCGGCCTGTGAGGCGATCAAGAGGTCGGCGCTGCGGGCACTTTCGATCAGCGGTGCGGAGCCGTATCCGGTGGATGTGGCAAAGCTGCGCCATTCGGAGGAGGCGCCTGATGCCTCAGCTTTCGCGCGAAAGATGCGCTCCACGGCAATCGTTTCGCTATGCGCCATGTCCTGCAGCGCCTGCACGGCAACGGGATCGGGGATTTCCATCGGCGCCACCAGCGGCACGGCGGAGATGATTTCGGCATGCAGGCCGATCACATGGGCGCCGCTTTGAGCAGCAATGGCAAAGGCGAAATCGGCAACCGCAGCACTATTGTCTGATGTATCGAGAATGGCGAGAATGGTTTTGTAAGACATATCAATTCTCCTTGCGCTAAAATGGCGTGCGCGAGGGAAGGAATGCACCGGACCGTTCTCCTGTTCCTTGATAGGGATCAAGGATGGCCTTTGAGTTCCGGCGTTTCCCTCAGGCCTCCGCGGAATGGTTTTCGGCGATGTCCTTCTTTTGGCGGATGGCGTCGATCATAGCCTGCACCTCGGCGCCGGCTGCATCGATTGCCGCCTGCGAGCGGCCGCGTACGACGATCTCTGTTGAGAATTTCTGGCCGATATAGCGCGGGTAGGAACCGATGCTGGTTTCCGGATGTGCTTTCTGGATAGCGGTCAAGGGCGTGCCGATCTCGCCTTCGCCGTAAGGGCAGGCGATGGCGAGCGAAAGCACCGGCGTGCCGCTTCGAAGCGTCGGCAGCACATTGTCGACCATCGCCTGGAAGACCTGCGGCACGCCGGCCATGACATGGACGTTGCCGATGATGAAGCCGGGCGCCGTTGAGACCGGATTGGCGATATGCGCAGCCCCTCGCGGCATGCGCGCCATGCGCTGGCGCGCCTCGGTGAATTCCATCTCTCGGCGCCGGTACATCTCGGCAAGCAGCGTCATTGCCGTCTCGTCATATTCGCAGGGCACGCCGAAAGCCTTGGAGATGGCATCGGCGGTGATGTCGTCATGCGTTGGCCCGATACCGCCCGAGGTGAAGACGTAATCATATTTGCCGCGAAGCGCGTTCAACGCCTCGACGATCGCCTCCTCGTCGTCGGCGACGATGCGCACCTCCTTGAGGTCGATGCCGGAAAGCGTCAGCAAATCGGCGAGGTGGCCGATATTTTTATCCTTGGTGCGGCCGGAAAGAAGTTCGTCGCCGATGGCGAGCATGGCGGCGGTGACGACGATGTCTTGGCTCATGGGATGTTCCGTGATCTGAGGCTGGTGAATAGGTAGTGCCGTTCGGCCGCTTTGCAAACAGCCGCCGGATACGTTCATTTTTGCTGAAATGAAAACGCAAGTGAATTTTCGTCTACGGATGTTGAACACTGAGTTCTTCACGGCATGGCTGTGTTCCGAAACAGGCGCTGATAGAACTCCCTCGGTCAAGAAATTCAACCAGTGCTCCAAGGGAGATTGAAGATGGCGAAGGTTCTCGTCCTTTATTATTCGGCTTATGGCCATATCGAAACCATGGCCTATGCCGTTGCCGAAGGCGCGAAGTCGGCCGGCGCCGACGTCACCGTCAAGCGCGTTCCGGAACTGGTTCCGGAAGATGTTGCCAAGGCTTCCTATTACAAGGTCGACCAGGCGGCCCCGATCGCCACCGTTGACGAACTGGCGGACTATGACGCGATCATCGTCGGCGCCGGCACCCGCTTCGGCACGGTCGCCTCGCAGATGCGCAATTTCTGGGATCAGACGGGCGGCCTCTGGTTCGCCGGCAAACTCGTCGGCAAGCTCGGTTCGGTCTTCACCTCTTCGGCAACCCAGCACGGCGGCCAGGAAACGACCATCCTCGGCTTCATCCCCACCTTCCTGCACCAGGGCATGGTCGTTGCCGGCCTGCCTTATGCCTTCCAGGGCCAGATGGGCACCGAGGAAGTCAAGGGCGGCTCGCCCTACGGCGCCTCCACCATCACCAACGGCGACGGCTCGCGCCAGCCTTCCGAGATCGAGCTGGAAGGCGCAAAATACCAGGGCGCCCATGTCGCCAAGCTTGCTGCCAAGCTCGCCTGATCTTTGATACTGAAATGACAAAGGCGCGGCGGGCGTGAGGCTCGCCGCGTCTTTTCCGTTTTCTCTCGCGACAGACCGAGTGCCCCTTGTTCGGCCGCGGCTTTCGGGCGGAAAATGTGTGACGGATCATTCTGCGGTGCAACTGGCCAAAACAGGCATGATTTTTACGGCTGCGGCTCTTCCCATCGCCCATGACGCAAGATATTGAAAACGCCGCAAGCGGGCGTGGCGAAACTGGTAGACGCAAGGGACTTAAAATCCCTCGGCCTTGGCTGTACGGGTTCGACCCCCGTCGCCCGCACCACCTTCATAATCCCGTTCGAATATGCTTGTATTATGCGTGTATATTGTGGATAAAAGCGCGCTATTGCTTGCATATGGCATTTTCGGTGCAAGGATTGCGCCGCGGCGGTTGAGTAAGTGTTGTCTTGTGGGAGTAAGACGATGGTTTACGATTGGAGTGGGGCAAGGACTAGGCGCATCCGCGTCTTCAAGACCAGTGTCGCGCTTGTTTTCGCAACTGCGATGGCCGCGATACCACTGTTCTTCTGGGCGATGCAATTGTGCGCTTTCTAGCCGATCCCGCTGATAATCAGCGTTCAGCGAACGGAAGGGCGTTTGGCGCCTTCGTATCGCGCCACCTGTTAATCACCCAGCCGGCCAGAAGCCCGAGGGCTGCGCCCATCGCCTTGATGCTCGCGTCATGCAGGCGCGGATGGCGGCTCGGCGCGAAATATTGCAGCCATTCGATGGCGAATGCGCCGACGATCAGCAGCACGGCCACCGTTTTCCATTGTTTCGGATAGGCAAGCGCGAAGGCGAGGCCGAGAAGTAGATAGGCAACCGCGCGGTCGATATCGACCATCGTGACCGTATCCGGCCTCTCTCCGATCGGCGAAACCGTGACGAAGATGATGAAGGCGAGCAGCAACCAGGCGAGCGGTTTTGCGAATTTGAAGATCATCATAGCTTCATATAAGTGGCCGCCCTTTTCATTGACAGTTAAAATCAGTTCATGTGCCGCCAATTTCGCGATTGGCTTAAGAAACCTTCCTCGGAGCGAACCGGTCCGGGAGCGAACCGGAAACGGCTGAAACGGGCTTTCTTTTGCCGGCCGGCCTGTGCAATAGCGGCGATGGCTAATTGAGAGAATGGACCACGCCCGTGACGAGACTTGATGTCGAAAGCGCCGAAGAGGCGATGCGCAGCCTTTTTCCGGCAACGCCGCTGCAGCTCAATGATCACCTTTCGGCCCGCTATGGGGCCGATATCTGGCTGAAGCGCGAGGACCTGTCGCCGGTGCGCTCCTACAAGATCCGCGGCGCCTTCAATTTCTTCCGCAAGGCGATCGGGCAGGGTGCCTCCGGAAAGACCTTCGTCTGCGCCTCGGCCGGCAATCACGCCCAAGGCTTTGCCTTCGTCTGCCGCCATTTCGGCGTGCCGGGCGTCGTCTTCATGCCGGTGACGACACCGCAGCAGAAGATCTACAAGACCCGTATGTTCGGCGCTGAATTCATCACCATACGGCTGTTCGGCGACTTCTTCGACCAGTGCTACCAAGCCGCCCGCGAACATGTGGAGGCGGTCGGTGGAGTCATGGTGCCGCCCTTCGACCATGCCGACATCATCGAAGGCCAGGCGACCGTCGCCGCCGAAATCATGCAGCAGCTGCCGGAGGGAACAGTGCCGGACATGGTCGTCCTGCCGGTTGGCGGCGGCGGACTTGCCGCCGGCATCACCGGCTATCTCGACGGCACGGTGCCGAAATCGGCTTTCGTCTTCACTGAGCCGGCCGGCGCGCCGAGCCTTAAGCGCAGCATCGAAGCGGGCAAGGTGACGACGCTTCCCAAGGTCGACAATTTCGTCGATGGCGCTGCAGTGGCGCGCATCGGCGACCTGAATTTCGCGGCTCTTCGCGATTTTCCGGCCGAGCAGGTGCAACTCATGCCGGAGAACGCCATCTGCGTCACCATTCAGGAGATGCTGAATGTCGAGGGCGTCGTGCTGGAGCCGGCCGGCGCCCTGTCGCTGACAGCGATCGCCGCGATGGACGGCCAAGCGATCCGCGGTAAGACCATCGTTGCCGTCGTCTCCGGCGGCAATTTCGACTTCGAGCGTCTGCCTGACGTGAAGGAAAGAGCCATGCGTTACGCGGGGCTGAAGAAATACTTCATCCTGCGGCTCGCCCAGCGCCCTGGTGCACTCCGGGATTTCCTCAATCTGCTCGGCCCCGACGACGATATCGCCCGCTTCGAATATCTAAAGAAATCGGCGCGCAACTTCGGCTCCATCCTGATCGGCATCGAAACCAAAGCGCCTGAGAATTTCGCCCGGCTGATCGGAAATTTCGAAGCAGCCGGCATGGGTTACGAGGATATTACCGAAAACGAGATCCTCGCCAACTTGATCATTTGACTTGGCGACAGCGATATCGCCGTGCTAAAGGCGGAGCATGGCTTCGTTCATTTCAAATATCTTTTCGATGTTCTCCGGCGGCAGCAAACCGGCTACGGAAGCGGCAGGCCCTTCCGGCGAGCCGCAGCTTTACGGCGATTGCACGATCTATGCCGAACCGCGTAGGGAAGGCAGCCAGTATCGCCTTGCCGGCCGCATTGAAAAGAAGGTCGGCGAGGAGGTGCTAGTGCGCAATTTCATCCGCGCCGATCTGTTTACGTCCTCCGACGATGCGATCGAATGCACAGTGCGCAAGGCGCAGCAGATCATCGATCAGCATGGTTCGTCGCTCTTTGGTGACGGCGAGAAGCTTCGTCAGGTCTGAATCGGGATCCGGGCATAGCTCCTGGATACCGGCTGCAACTATTCCTGTGTGTGACCCGGGTGCGCTCCAGCGAGCGCCTTCTCACTCACGCAATCTTAAAGGATTGCGGTGAAAGGTATCGCCTGCAGGATTTGCAGGACACCCCCGTGTTTGACTGTTTCGGACGATTGACCAAAGGATTCGCCGTCGCGATCGCCGCGCCAGCAGGAGGCCGAACGTCCGGAGCCGAGGTCTCATGATGGAGACACTCAACCTCCTTCTCTTCGTCGTCGAAGCCATCGCCTATTTCGTGCTGATGGTAACGCTTCTGCATTTCCGTCATCGGCTCGGTCTCGGGGTTTTCCTGACGGCGCTCGGCGTCATGCATTTCATGGAGACCTATCTGGCGGCGGTCTTCTATGTCTCGCTGCCGTTCGGGGATGTGTCGCCGGGTTCATCCGTCTTCTTCTCCGGCAAGTTGATGATGATCCTGATGCTTTACCTGCAGGAGGATGCCGCGACGGTGCGCCAGCCGATCTACGGCCTGTTCCTCGGCAACCTGCTCACCGTCGGTATTGCCTGGGTGCTGCAGTTGCACCAGCCGCTGCAGATGTCGACCAACCACACACCCGACGTCGATTTCCTCAAGGAGATGGGCTGGCTGATGGTTTGGGGCACGGCGCTGCTCTATGTCGATTCGCTCGGCATCATTCTGCTTTACGAAAAACTCGGCGATTTCTTCCGCCGCCGCGTCGTCCTACGTTTCCTGATTTCGGGCTTCGTGCTGCTGACCTTCGACCAGATCGGCTTCTTCGCCGCGCTGCATTATTTCTTAGACGTGCCGATCGCCGCATTCTGGGGCGGTTGGAAGGCAAAAATGCTTGCCGTCTGCCTCTACGCGGCGATGTTTGCATTCTATGAATATCGTATTCGCCGCGGCGGAGCAGCCGGGTCCGCACGCTCCATCAGCGACGTGTTCGGCGACCTGACGTTCCGCGAGCGCTACAACGCTCTTCTGGAGCGCACCGGCCGCGACATGCTCACTGGCGTCTACGATCGGACGCGCATGGAAATGGAAGCGCCGCTGATGCTGCTCGAGGCACTGAAGCAGGGGTTATTCGCCACCGTCCTTATTATCGACGCCGATCACTTCAAGGATGTCAATGACGGCTACGGCCATCTCCAGGGCGACGAGGTTCTGAAAGCGATCGCCGCTCGGCTCGGTACGACACTGCGTTCCAGCGACCGCGTCTTCCGCTTCGGCGGCGAGGAATTCGTCGCCGTCTGTCCGGGCACCGACCATGAAGAAGGTCTGCTGCTTGCCGAGCGCCTGCGCTGGACGATCGCGACCAGCGTCAAGACGCCGGATGACAGGCCGGTCACGGTCAGTATCGGCGTTGCGACCGCCGACGAAGACGGCGTCGATTTCACCGCCGTGCTGACGGCTGCCGACGGCAGGCTCTACGCGGCAAAGAAGAGCGGCCGCAACTGCGTCGTCGGCCGCTCCGGCGTGGTGAAACTCAGTTAGCCCGGCTAACTCAGTTAGCCCGACCAACCCAGTTGGTCCGGCCGGCCTCGATTGAGGCACTTCCACCATTTGGCTGAACGTGGCCAACCCTTAGGTATCCTCGAGATTCGCCTGAATACGCTTGCGCGCATCGATGCTGATGGCGCGGGAGCCGGCTTCCTAATTATCGATCGATGCAGTGCTTCGGCCGGGGATGTTGAGGATGTTGCTTAAACCGAAACACTTGCCTGTCTATATATGTATTTTCAATAGGATATTAGAAACATAAAAACGGCTTGTTCGTAAAATGCAAACGTGATCTCCATTGCGGAAATATCCCGGATGAGTTTTCCTGCGAGGGGCGTGGAGACATGAGTGATTCAATTGCACGGAAGAAAGTCGATGGCGGCGAGTTTACCGTTTTGTGTATCGGCGGGTTTCTTCTTTCGATCGCTTATGGCGTGACCTTTCTGATCCCGGTGCTGGTTGGCCAGCGTGGCGGCGACGAGGCGCTGGCCGGCCTGATCATTTCGGCTGCGACTGTTAGCACCGTCATTCTCGTGATCCTGTCCGGCCACATCGCGGATGCCATCGGCTCGGCGCGGGCGGTGGCTGTTTCGGGGCTGTTTCTTGCCGCGTCAGCGCTGGGATTCGCCATGGTTCCCTCAGTTGGGCTGAGCCTGATGGCGGTCGGTTTCATCCTCGGCATAGGCTGGGGTACCTTCTATGCGCTCGGACCCATTCTGGTCGCTGCGATCGTCGAACCCGAACACCGGATCAGGTTTTTTGCCCTGCTTTCGGGATCAATGATGTCGGGCATCGGCGCCGGACTGATCATTGGCCGCATTGCTACCAGCTGGTCGATGCCGATCGAGGCGGCCTTCGCATTTGCGTTCCTTGCCAGTCTTGCCGGCGGTGCGCTTTACTTTTTGCTCCATATCCGACTGACCAAGGCCGGCAAGATTTTGCCTCATGTCAACAAGATCTCGTTTGGTTCAGCACGTGAGGTGATCGGCTCGCAGGCCATCTATTCCATCATTATGGTCGGCATCGGCGGCGCGATTTTCGGCGGGTTGTCCAGCTTTCAGACCAGCTACGCCAAGGCGCATGGGTTCGACTACTCCCTGTTCTTCATCGGCTTCATGTCCGCCGCGATTCTGAGTCGGCTGTTCGTGGCGGGATATGTGGTCAAGAAAGACCCACTCTATTCGCTTTTGGTCCTGACAAGCCTGACGCTGGCGTCGATCCTGCTGTTCCTGATGCTGACATCAAATCAGCTTGCCTATCTGGGAGGCGCAACGATGCTGGGGGTGGGCTATGGGTTGACCTATTCCGTTATTAACGGCCTGGCGGCCAATGAGGCTCCAACTGGCCTTATGCCGCAGTCGCTTTTGTTATTCTCGCTCGCCTATTCCATCGGCGTCTTCGGCTTTCCACTGATCGCCGGAAATCTGATCGTTTCCTCCGGCATCCAGACCATGCTCTGTGTCTTGCTCCTGCTTGCCGTCCTGAATTTGGCAATCGTCCTCTTTCGTGTTGCCCACCGTGCAACGCAAGAACGAAACAAAGCATCCGTAAGAGACAATACAAGCACTCTATGACGGGTGACCGAGGTCGGCGAGGGGCCGGGCAAGTTTGACCTGCCCAGCCCGGCTCACTCAGGCAGCGCGGAAGATCTTGGCGCCGGAGGGCGCACTCGTCATGCCGCCGTCGACTGTGATCTCGATGCCGGTGACATTGGCCGCATCATCCGAGGCCAGATAGAGCGCCGCCTTGGCGATCTCGTCGGCTTCGCTCATGCGGCCGAGCGGGCTCATGCCGCCGATGCGCGCCTCGAGTGCCGACATGGCGTCTTCCGTCTGGGCCATCGGCGACCAGATCGGCGTCTTCGTGCCGCCGGGCGTCACTTGATTGACGCGGATGCCACGCGGCGCAAGCTCGGATGCCATATTGCGCGTCATTGCACGGACCGCCGCCTTGGTCGCCGCATAGGCCGACCAGCCGGGAGCGCCGAGCACGGCATGCACCGAACCGTTGAGGATCACCGAAGCGCCGTCATTGAGATGCGGCAGGGCCGATTGCACGGTGAAGAAAACCGCCGTGAGATTGGTGCTGATGATCTGGTTGAACTGCTCCGGCGATGTCTCGCCGAGCGGCGTCGCGCCGCCGATACCGGCATTGGCGAAGACGATGTCGAACTTGCCGACCTTTCCGGCGGCTTCCGCAAAGGCCTTCTCGGTGGCGGCGGCATCGGTGACATCGACCTTCAGCGCCAGCACACCGGCCCCGAGCGCCTTTTCGGCGGCAGCGAGCGTTTCCGGGTTGCGGCCGGTGATCACAACACTGGCACCCTCGTCGATGAAGACCCTGGCGGTCGCAAGACCGATGCCGCTGTTTCCGCCGGTAATCAGGGCGACCTTATTTCTTAGACGCATGATTCATGCTCCTCTTGGAATTGGCAACGATCTGGATTATGATCGTTATCTACAAGGATTATGATGATAATCCACATGAGTCAAGAGAAGCATGATGCCGAAAAGTGTAAGCGGTTTTCGGCCGACATCATGCTCATTCGATTGGTGCCGGGGAGATGTCCGATGGGTCGTTCGCAGCTGGAAAAACAGAAGACGCACGGGAAGATTGTCGAGACCGCGTCGAAGCGGCTGCGCGAGGAGGGGCTCGAAGGTATTGGCGTCGCCGACCTGATGAAGGAGGCCGGACTGACCGTCGGCGGCTTCTACAAGCATTTCGCCTCCCGCGACGATCTGGTCGCCGAGGCGATCCAGTCCGCTTTCGATTCATGGGGACGCAAGCTGGAGGCCGAGGGGGTGAACCCGGCGGAGATGACGGCTGCCGATGTCGCCGATCGTTATGTGAGCGCCTATCATCGCGACAATCCCGGTGAAGGCTGCCCTTTTGCCGCGCTGACCTCCGATATATCACGCAGCGGCGAGAAGGCGCGGGGGATTGCGACGGACGGGCTCCGGCGCAATTTCGCGTCATTGGCGAGCAAGGCTGCGGGAGCGGACGATAGCGAACGGCGGCGCAGGGCGATCATGGCCTTCGCGATGATGACCGGCGGGGTCGGCCTTGCCAGGATTTCGTCCGATGAGGAACTCTCGGCCGAAATCCTGGCAACGGTCCGGGATTTTGTCGCCGATATCGACAAATGAAAAACGGCCGGCAAAGGCCGGCCGTTCCATGGAGCGTCGAAGAGCCGATCAGGCCGCCAGTGCGATTTCCTGGACGCGCGACTTGGCGGCGTCGATGGCCTTTTCTGCAGCTTCCGGACCGAAGGCCAGGCCTTCGACATAAATGGTCTCGATATCGCTGATGCCGAGGAAGCCGAGAACCGACTTCAGGTACGGTACGGCATGGTTCAAGGCGGCGGCCGGGCCCTGCGAGTAGACGCCACCCGAGGCGAGCACCACATAAACCTTCTTGCCGGTTGCGAGGCCGACCGGACCACTTTCCGTGTATTTGAAGGTCAGCCCGGCACGGGCGACGTTGTCGATCCAGGTCTTCAGCGACGAATAGATGTTGAAGTTGATGAGGCCGGTGCTGATGACGATCGTGTCGGCGGCGAGCAGTTCGTTGACAAGCTCGTCGGAAGTCTTGACGGCAACGGTTTCCTCAGCGGTGCGGGCCTCGGGCGGCTTGCGGATCGCGCCGGTGAAGAGGTCATCGATATGCGGCAGCGGGTTGGCGGCAAGGTCGCGGCGAACGACGACGCTGCCCGGATTCTGGCTCTTCAGCTTTTCGGCGAGATCGACGGCGATCGGCGTCGAGAGCGATTCGGCGCGCGGGCTGGACGTCAGAAGAAGGATGGACGACATGGTGCATTTCCTTTCGAATGGGATTTGACGGCCCGTTGCTGGGAGGTGAGCCGCAGTCTCGATGAGGAAAATAGGTCTGGCCTGCTATCGAAAAAACGGTGATAATGTCGATCGAAACTATCGATGGAATGGATAGAAGATGCTACCGAACCCGACTCTGGACCAATTGCAGGTGTTTTTGACCGTTGCCGAGACCGGCAGCTTTTCGGCCGCTTCGCGGGCGCTGAACCGGGCACAGTCAGTCGTGAGCTATACGATCGCCAATCTGGAAGCACAGCTCGAAGTGCCGCTTTTCGAGCGCTTCGGCGCACGCCAGCCGAGGCTGACGGAGGCTGGCAAGGCGATGCTGGAGGATGCGCGGCGCATTCTGGGCGACCTGCAGGTCATGCGGGCGCGCGTCAAGAGCCTGAGGGAAGGGCTCGAAGCGGAGGTTTCGGTCGCCATCAGCGTCATGGTGCCTTCGCGAGCCCTGGTGGACGTCCTCCACGAATTCCGCGAGATGTTTCCATCCGTTTCGTTGAGCCTCAATGTCGGCGAGCTCGGAATGGTCATGGATCTCGTCCTCAGCGGCAAGGCGACGATCGGGATTGGTGGCGCGGTCGTCAAGCAGGACGATTCGATCGTCACGGAACGGATCGGTCATTCCTTCATGTTGCCGGTTGCCGCGCGCAACCACCCGCTTGCCGGGATCGGCCGGCCACTGACGCTCGGCGACGTCCGCGAGGAAGTGCAACTCGTCGTCACCGATGCGTCGGGCCGGACGAAGGGGCGCGATTTCAACGTTCTGTCCTACAAGACATGGCGCGTCAGTGATATTGCAACGAAGCACCAGCTCAT
This sequence comes from Rhizobium ruizarguesonis, assembly GCF_012349115.1. Classification (GTDB taxonomy): domain Bacteria; phylum Pseudomonadota; class Alphaproteobacteria; order Rhizobiales; family Rhizobiaceae; genus Rhizobium; species Rhizobium ruizarguesonis. The sequence continues at coordinate 77,672 of NZ_PQIG01000064.1, read as the reverse complement.
CAAGGCCGGCCTTGGCTGGGGCGGCCTTCCGGCTTCCGTGATCCATGACGATCTCGTTGGCGGCACGCTCGTCCATCTCGATCTGGATGCCTACGAACAGGGGGAGTATCCGATATATTCGGTGCGCCAACTCGCCAACCCGCCCGGACCTGCCGCCACCTGGATGATCGACGCGTTCCGCACGCGGCTTTCCCATTGCCCGAACCAGGCCGATTTTCATGCGCAGATGGCGGAACTCCAGGAACCCGCGATACCGCTCGCGGCCGAATGACGAAGGCGCGGCGGACGCGCCTTCGCCGGCATCCTCTTCGGCTTAAAGAACCAGCCTGAACTTCGAGAAACCATCGGCCCCTTCGCCGGCATCCTCGATCTTCACGCTCTTGACCTCGGCGAGGAACTGCTTCGCCTTCGGGCCGCTTTCGAAGGTCGCGGTCGTGCCCGCGAGTGGCTTGAAGGTCCAGTTTGCGTCAGCCGACGGATTGATCGTGCCCTGATCATGGATATAGCGGACGATAACGTCGCGGTTGGTATCCGGCGCCTGGAAGATCACCTTATCCGCGGTGATCTCAGGGAAATTGCCACCGCCGCCGGCGCGGTAGTTGTTCGAGACGACGACGAACTTTTGAGCCGGGTCGATCGGCTTGCCGTTGAAGGCGAGGTTCTGGATGCGGTTGGCGTCCGGATGGATCGGCTTGCCTGATGAATCATATTTCGGCGGCTGCGACAGGTCGATCTGGTAGGTGACGCCGTCGATCACGTCGAAATTGTAGGAGGGGAAATCGGTATTGAGCAGCGCCGCATCCTTCGAGCCGGCCTCGATGTGATTGAACATGCCGGCTGACATTTCGAGCCAGTTCTTCACCTGGGCGCCGGTGATGGCAACAGCCTGCACCGTGTTCGGGTAGAGATAGAGGTCGGCGACGTTCTTGATGGCGATATCGCCGGCCGGAACATCGGTATAGTAATCGGCGCCGCCGCGACCGCCGGCCTTGAAGGGAGCCGCCGCCGAAAGCACCGGCAGGTCCTTGAACTCGGTGTCGGCGAGCATCTGCTTGATGTACCAGGTCTGGGCTTGGCTGACGACCTGCACCGAGGGATCGTCGGCGACGAGTGCGAAGTAGGAATAGAGCGGTGCTGACGTCTTGCCGACCGGGGTGCGGACATAGGCAAGTGTCGCTTCGTGCTCGGCCTTGGCGGCTTCGACCACGTCCTTCTTGTCGGCGTAGTCGGCAATCACCTTCTTCTTGTCGTCGCGATGATAGATCGGCCGTGCTTCCGAGGTGAAATCGACGATCTTCCAGCTGTTGCCGTCCTTTTCGAGCAGCAGGTCGATAAGGCCGAGATGCGAGCCCCAGAAGCCGGCCATCACGGCGGGCTTGCCGTGCAGCGTACCCTTGACGGGGTCGGCATTGGCGACGCCGTCCCAGCTCTTCGGGCCGGGGAAGACGAGATGCTGGTGGCCGGTGAAGATCGCGTCGATCCCATCGACGGCGGCGAGATGCAGCGAGGCGTTCTCCATCTTTTCGGATGGTGCGCTGCCGTCGATGCCGGAATGCGAGAGCGCAATGATGATATCGGCGCCGGCTTCCTTCATGGCGGGAACCCAGGCCTTGGCGGCCTCGACGATGTCGCGCGTCTGCGCCTTGCCTTCGAGGTTCTTGATGTCCCAGAGCATGATCTGCGGCGGTACGAAGCCGATGAAGCCGATCTTGACGGGGCTCTCATTGCCGGCGCCGTCTTTGATCTGCTTTTCCAGAATGATGTAGGGCTTGAAGAAGAGATCGTCCTGCTTCGGGTCCGAGGCGAGCTGGCCCTTGGTCAGGTTGGCGCAGACGAAGGGGAAGTTCGCGCCTGATAGGACCTTGAACATGAAGTCGAGGCCGTAGTTGAACTCGTGATTGCCGAGCGTGCCAACCGTATAGCCGAGCGTGTTCATCGCCTTGATCACCGGATGGACGTCGCCGTCCTTCATGCCGTGCTGATAGGCCATGTAGTCGCCCATCGGATTGCCCTGCAGCACGTCGCCATTGTCGATCAGCAGTGAGTTGATAGCCTCGGCGCGGATGCCGTCGATGATCGTCCCGGTGCGCGCAAGACCCATCGTGTCGTTCGGCTTGTCGGCATAATAGTCATAGGGGAAGACATTAACGTGAATGTCGGTCGTTTCCATGAGCCTGAGATGCGCCTGGTTGGCGCTGGCGCGGGCGCTGAAAGGATGCAGCAGCACCAGGGCGGAAGTGGCGGCGAGGCCGCCGAGCAGGGAACGGCGGCTCATTACGCCAACATCGAAATTGGAAGACATGGAAACTCTCCTTCAGGGTCATGCATCGTCCGGCCCGTCAGAATTAGGACGATTTGGCGAGGAGTACACTGCGAAAATGACAGGACGTCAAAACAATCCGCCGGAAAAGCGTCATGGCTCTGAAATGCAATTTATGGTTCAGTCACTCGGCGCCAGGCTGCCGCAAACGCAAGGCGCGGTCATCCTCGGCGTCAGCGTCAACCGCAGCCGCTGGAGCATCTCAGCCGCTCCTTCGGCGCAAAGGCCGGGCAACCTTACGAGTTTGGCGTCGATGTTGTTAAGTGGGGCGTCCGCTCGACGTTGACGGCGGTTCTAACCAGCGGGCGTACTGCCAGTACCGGCCGCATCTCCTTATGGAAAAAGCGGAAATAGGAGGAGATCTGCGCCCGCGCATTCGAATTCACGTCGAACTGGATGCCGACGCGGCCATTATGCTTCCAGCGGATGACACCTTCGAGCAGCCCGAGGTTTTCGGCCTCGATGCGCACCTTGCTGCCGGAGGCAGCATGGAGCGGCCCCTTCATCTCCAGGGCGGCACCGGTTGGCGATAGGTTGAGGATGCGGGCATCCACCTGGCTGTTCAGGTATTTGACATGGCCGAACACGCGGCAGTTTTTCCGATCGGCCTTTCGGGCCGTGATTTTCAAGTTGCGGGTCATACTGTCTCCCTTGATATAGCCAGGGAGCATAGCGCCGGAAAATTGAAATGGTTTTAGGGGCTTGGCTAAAATTGCAGTGAAACGTCAATTGGCAGCAGCGGCCCTGCGTCCCACCACATGTTCGCGCCAGACGGTGAAGATGCCGGCGGCGACCACGATCGCCGAGCCGACTATCATGTTGAAGCTGAGCGTTTCGCCATAGATCACCATGCCGAAGATAGAAGCGTAGACAAGTGACAGATAGGTCAGCGGCTGGACGGCGGCGGCATCGAGAACATCGTAGGCGCGGATCAGGAAATAATGGCTGGAGATGCTGGTCATGCAGACGAGCGCCATCCAGCCCCAGTCGCCCGGCGCCATCCAGCTCCAATAGAACGGCCCAACCAGCGTCATCGTGACGCCGCCGACGACGCCGGTATAGAAGAAGCTGGTCATCGACGAGTCGTCGCGGCTGACCAGGCGGGTGGCGATGACGTAGAAGGCAAAGTTGAAGCAGGAAAGGACGGCGAGAAGCAGCTTCACGTCGAAAAATTCGCCTTCCGGCTTCAGGATCAGCAGCACCCCGAAAAGTCCGGCGCCGATCGCTGCCCACCGCCGCCACCCGACCCGTTCGCCGAGGATCGGCATCGCCAGCAGCGCGATCAGGATCGGCGTCGCGGAAAAGATCGCCTGTGAACGGGCAAGGCCGATCACGGCAAAGCAGGTGATGGCCAGAACCACCTGAACCGCAAGCAGAACGCCGCGCGTCACCTGCAGGAAGGGGCGTTTGGTGCGGGCCGTCGCCTTGATCCCACCGCGCATCTTCGAAGCGAGGATGATCGTGAAAAGCGCAAAGGCCCAATAGCGGATCATCGTCACGAAGATCGGCGGATAGGCCGTCGCCAGATGTTTCGAGATGGCGTCCTGCAGTGAAAAGATGGTGAGCGCCAGCAGAACGAAAATATAGCCTTGGGTCTTCGATGTCATGACTTGCCAATGAGCGGGAAACGCCCGCGAGCGTGAAAAGTCTGGGCAGGCTTTCGGCGAAGATGCAAGGCCTCAAAGCCCGACATTCGGCTTGTCGATGATTTCTCTGAGCGCGAAGCTGGAATTGATCTTGACGACATGGGGCAGGGCCGACAGCCAGTCGCGGTGGATGCGCTCATAGTCCTCGAGGTCGCGGGCGGCGACCCTGAGGATATAGTCGTATTCGCCCGACATGAGGTAGCAGACGAGCACGTTCGGGCAGAGCTTCACTGCTGCCTCGAATTCCGCCAGCGTCTTGGCGAACTGGCCGGAGAGCGAGATATGCACGATGGCGATCATCTTGTAGTCGAGCGCCTTGTGTGAAAGCCGCGCATGGTAGCCGCCGATGACGCCGCTTCTTTCCAAGATGTCGAGCCGGCGGGAACAGGCCGAAGGCGACAATCCGATCCTTTCGGCAAGTTCGGCATTGGTGATGCGAGCATTGGCCTGCAATGCCCGGAGAATCGCAAGATCGATGGTATCGAGATCAGCCATTCGAAGAACCTTCGAAAAAAGATAGGATAAATGCAATAATCGCCGAAAAATCGCATCTTCGCAAATCGTCTTTGCAAGGACATTTCACTGTCTTGATGGTTGGATTCCTCATCTGAAAAAATCCGCGACGCGGAGATAAAATGAGAGGAACGCGCATGCGTGTCGGTTGCCCGAAGGAAATCAAGAATCATGAATATCGCGTCGGCCTGACGCCGGCTTCGGTGCGAGAATATGTTGCCCACGGCCACGAGGTCTGGGTGGAGACCAAGGCAGGCGTCGGTATCGGCGCTGATGATGCTGCCTATGCCGCGGCTGGCGCCAAGATCGCCGCCTCCGCCAAGGATATCTTCGAAAAGTGCGACATGATCGTCAAGGTGAAGGAGCCGCAGCCTGCCGAATGGGCGCTGCTCCGTGACGGCCAGCTTCTCTACACCTATCTGCATCTGGCGCCGGATCCCGAACAGACCAAGGGTCTCATCGCCTCCGGCGTCACCGCGATCGCCTATGAGACGGTGACTGACGAGCGCGGCGGCCTGCCGTTGCTGGCGCCGATGTCGGAGGTCGCCGGACGCCTGTCGATCCAGGCAGGAGCCACCGCACTGCAGAAGGCCAATGGTGGCCTTGGCGTCCTGCTCGGCGGCGTACCCGGCGTGTTGCCGGCCAAGGTCGCGGTCATCGGTGGCGGCGTCGTTGGCCTGCATGCGGCCAGGATGGCCGCCGGCCTCGGCGCCGATGTCAGCATCCTCGACAAGTCGCTCCCGCGTCTGCGCCAGCTCGACGATATCTTCGCAGGCCGCATCCACACCCGTTATTCCAGCATCCAGGCGCTGGAGGAGGAAGTCTTCTCGGCCGATCTCATTATCGGCGCCGTGCTGATCCCGGGTGCTGCCGCTCCGAAGCTCGTTACCCGCGAGATGCTGTCCGGCATGAAGAAGGGCTCCGTCATCGTCGATGTCGCCATCGACCAGGGCGGCTGCTTCGAGACCTCGCATGCGACGACCCATTCCGATCCGACTTACGAAGTCGACGGCGTCGTGCATTATTGCGTCGCCAACATGCCAGGCGCCGTGCCGGTCACCTCGGCGCACGCGCTGAACAATGCCACATTGGTTCATGGCCTGGCGCTAGCCGACCGCGGCCTGCGCGCCATCGCCGAAGACAGGCATCTGAGGAACGGCCTCAACGTGCACAAGGGCCGCATTACCAGCAAGCCGGTCGCCGACGCGCTGGGCTACGAGGCCTTCGCGCCGGAAAGCGTGCTGAACGTAGCGTAAGCTAGCTGACTCTAGGTGACGACTTACAGCGCTATTTTTCGGTCGGGAGGGCGGTATCCGAGGGGATGCCGCCTTCCTTCTATGACGGCGCAGCTGTAATCGAACCGCGACCGTCGGCGGCGTTGGAGTTATGCTTTTCCTTGTCACGCAGCGCGACGAGTTGTGTCCCGCCGATCAGTGTCTATCGTATCATGCCGATGGGCAGTCGCATCTAAACGGAGCAGCAATGACGGTTGATCGCCGAGAGCAAACATCGCCGGTTCCGCTTCGAACGTCACCTGCCGGCCTCGAAACATATATTGCCGGTAGAACACTCGTCAGCGGGGATGGACCGGCCTGGACCGATCTATTCGTGCAGGTGTTTTCCCGCTTGAAGGTGCAACAACCCTTTCTTGTTCCGGCGGTCGCCGAGCCTCTCATTGTTTGGGTAATCTCAGGCCAGGCATGTGTGGAGGAACGTGATCTGGGTGGGGAGTGGGAGGCCAACACAGTCAGAGTCGGGGATTTTTTTCTGACGCGGTCGCCCACGCCATACGAAATGCGCTGGCGTGCCGAGGGAGACGAACCTTCCAGGTGATGCATCTCTATCTCTCCGTTCCGTTGTTTGACCGGGTGACGGAAGAGGTTCTCGGCAAGGCTGCCAGCGCCATGCGCCTGCGTGACATATCGGGCGGCCGCGACCAACATCTTTCCAGCATGCTGGAACTGATCCATGCTGAACTGACGGCAGAAGGGCAGGGAAGTCGGCTCTTCGTGCAGGGATTGGCGCAGACGCTCGCCGTTCATCTTATCCGGCAATATGCAACATTTGACGCAGAGGCACGGCCGTCAAATGCCCTCCCGGGTGCCAAGCTACGGCGGGCCATCGCATTCATGGACGCCAACCTTCACGAGCCGTTTGATCTCGCACGTCTGGCGCAAACGGCCGGCATGAGCGCTTTTCACTTCAGCCGCCTCTTCAAGAAGGCCACCGGCCTTTCTCCATCCCATTATTTCATTCGCCAACGCATCGCCAAAGCCCGGCAACTTCTGCAGGAAACCAATATCAGCATCATCGAGATCGGCATGTCCGTGGGGTATTCGAGCCCCAGCCATTTTGCTCAGATTTTTCGCCGTGAGGCTGGTGTCTCCCCCAGCGATTACCGTCGCAGCTAAAGCGCGTCGCAATCTTTCAGATTCGCTCCTCGCGCTTTAGGTCTTTGTTTTTACGCATGTCGTTATCGCAAAACCGCTGCACAGTTTTGCGCGACATGCGTTAGAGTTGCTGATTTGAGCAAGACCCCGACAGGTCTCGCAAGGTCCCGAGAGAGGGATCAAGCCCTCCTCCTTATGTTCCTCCGCGTCGAACACGACCGCCGTTTCAGTTGGAAGGGCGCCAAGACAAGGAGATAAACCATGACGAATATCGATGGAAAAATCGCGCTGGTCACCGGCGCCTCGAGCGGCATCGGCGCCGCAACCGCATTGAAGCTCGCCGAGGCCGGCGCAAAGGTTGGTATCGCCGCCCGTCGCATCGACAAGCTTGCAGACCTCAAAAAGGAGATAGTCTCGAAGGGCGGTGAAGTCCTCGTGATCGAAATGGACGTGGTCGATCCAGCCGCTGTCGAAGCCGGCGTCAAAAAGCTGGTGGGTGCCTATGGTTCGATCGACATTCTCGTCAATAATGCTGGCCTGATGCCGCTTTCGGATGTCGATCAGTTCAAAGTCGACGAATGGCACCGGATGGTCGAGGTCAATGTCAAAGGCCTGCTGAACACCACGGCCGCCGTTCTGCCGCAGATGATCAATCAGCATTCCGGCCACATTTTCAACATGTCGTCGATTGCTGGCCGCAAGGTCTTCAAAGGCCTGTCGGTCTATTGCGCCACCAAGCATGCGGTCGCCGCGTTCTCCGACGGCCTGCGCATGGAAGTGGGCCAGAAGCACAATATCCGGGTGACCTGCATCCAGCCGGGCGCCGTGGCAACAGAGCTGTACGATCACATCACCGAGCCTGGCTATATCAAGCAGATGGACGACCTTGCCAAGCAGATGACGTTCCTGCAGGGCGCGGACATCGGCGACACCATCGTCTTCGCGGCGCAGGCGCCAGCGCATGTGAATGTCGCGGAACTCTTCGTTCTGCCGGTCGAACAGGGCTGGTAATCACGCCAGAGCGTCTTTCAGCTTCCCCGCACAGGTGCGGGGAAGAGACTCGCGAAGGAGCCGCACGATGAAAGAGATTTCCGCTTCCCAGGCCTATCGCCTGCTCGAACCCGGCCCGATCGTTCTCGTGACGACGAGCCTTGAGGGCACGCAGAATGTGATGACGATGGGTTTTCACATGATGATCCAGCATGCACCGCCGTTGATCGGTTGCGTCATCGGCCCCTGGGACTTCAGCCACCGGACCCTGAAAAAGACCGGCGAATGCGTGATTGCGATTCCAGGTGTCGATCTTGCCGAAACCGTGGTGGACATCGGTAATTGCTCCGGTGACACGGTGGACAAGTTCGAGCGGTTCAGCTTGAGGACTCGTCCAGCAAAGGATGTCGCGGCGCCGCTGCTGGTGGACTGCCTTGCCAATATCGAATGCCGTGTTGCCGATCCGGGTCTCGTCGATCGATACAATCTCTTTATCCTCGAAGCGAAGAGGATCTGGATCGACGAGACCCGCAAGGAACGACGGGCCATGCATCATAGCGGTGACGGCAGCTTCACCGTCGATGGCGGCACGCTCGATCTCCGGAAGCGCATGGTGAAGTGGCGGCATTTGCCATAAGCCGCCCCGCCGCACGCGAAAAACACACTCCCTAAACTTCACACTGATTGAAAGGATATCATCATGTCCGCCTACCTCGTTGTCGATCTCGATATCCACGACCCCGAAGCTATCGCCGATTACCGCTCGAAGGCCTTGCCCCTGGTGGTAAAGGCCGGCGGCCGCCTCATCGCCCTCGATGACGCGCCACTCGAACTCGAAGGCTGGCAGGCGACGAATATGCTGATCATCGAGTTTCTCGATATGGATGCCATCCGTGGTCTCTTTGCATCGCCCGAATATGCGCCGCTCGCACACCAACGGCAGGCTTCCGCAGGTTCGCGGATCATTGCCTTGCGCGGCGTTTGATAACATTCGAAGGCGCGCGATCCCGAAAGCATTCGTTAGGGGAAACCGAAACCGCCGAGCCGATCACAGCAGAAGGAGCGTGCCGGCGAATTGACGACTTCTCGTTGCGCCTCGCCCGCCGCCTATCAGGCGCCGTTCTCCGCTGGGGCAGGCGCCTTTACCTTGTCGATCCGGCATTGGAAGCAGTTGTTGCGCGCTGAGCGCACATGCACATAGCCGATCTCCGACCGCGCGAGCAATGTCTCGGCATAGGCCTGAATCTCAGCAATATCAGTCACCGCACCGGTGCCATAGACGATGCGATCGTTGGCGCTATAGCCGCGGACGATGAAGTCGGGGCTCATCGCCAGCATCGGCGGCTGGATCTCTTCGGCGGCGTAACGTCGGCAGGGCTGTTTGTGTAGGAAAATCGGGCCGGTTTCGGCATAGGGCTGCAGCGCGGGGAAGGGCCGGTAGGCGAAAACCAGCAGTTCCTCGCCTTCTTCGATATTCCCCAAGCAGTGGCGGCAGGGATTGCCGTCACCGTCGGAAACTATCGTCTCGGGCAGCCCGTCATAGGCGTCGCGCCCGCCGTTCCAGAGGTGTTCGGCGTCGGTCGTTGGCATGGCAACAAAACGAATGGCGGTCATGGCAGATCTCCTTTGTGATAGCCATGAAATGCACCCGGACGAGTGTGCAAGCCACCCGATTCTTGCGCACCGCAGGCATTGGCGATCGAGTGAAACGCGGAGTTTGCTTCTTTCGCAAAGCGCACACTCCCACCTCCTCGTAACCTCAGACACTGCGGGAGTGCGCCGGGCATATTGGGCGTCTTCATACCGTGGTACACGATCGGATGGCCCATGGTCGGGCCGCTGCTCGGTTTTGAGAGGGCGCTGGCTGGGTGGCTAACCCATCACGAATTTCGGTTTGGAGGGACAGATGATGGCCGAAGAAGCAGCATTGAACTTCGCGGACTTCTATGATGCCGAGCTTGCTCTCCATAACGCGCATTTTCGGGTCGCCGCCGCGGTCGGGCGGTCTGATCGTGTTCTCGATATCGGTTGCGGCGCCGGACAAACCACACGTGACGCCGCTCGCGCTGCCGAAGCAGGACGGGCGCACGGGATAGACCTGTCCGCCACGATGCTGGAGATTGCCCGCCGGCGCAGCGCCGAGGAGGGACTACCCAATGCGACGTTCGAACTGGCGGATGCACAGAACCATGTCTTCGCAAAAGGGGAATTCGACCTTTGCATCAGTCGATTTGGTGTCATGTTCTTCGCCGATCCGGCGGTGGCTTTCGCCAACATCGCCAACGCCGTACGCCCGGGTGGGCGTTTCATTTTCATGGTCTGGCAGGGCAGAGACCACAATGAGTGGGCGACCGCCATACAGGAGGCGCTTGATCCGGATTCAACCGGTCCGGTTGCGGCTAGCAAAGCCTTTTCGCTGAGCGAAACCTCGGTAACGTCTGGACTGCTAGAAACGGCGGGGTTCACTGCCATCGAGTTTCATGAAGTCAACGAGCCTGTGTTCTACGGTCCGGATCCCGAGACTGCATTGGTGACGATTCAGACATTTGAAAATGTGAAGAACGCCCTCGATCGTCCCGCCAAGACAGCCGAAATACGGGCGCGGCTGCTCGACATGCTGGAGGAGCACCGGACACCCCACGGAATTCAATTCGATTCGCGCGCATGGCTGATCACCGGCCGCCGGTACGGCGACAGTCCCCTGCGCGCTAAGTGATTTCCGCTCAGCGTGAATGTCGGCTTTTGGCCAAGCCGACATGGCTGGCATTTGCTATCGAATTCCGCAAAACTGCATGACGAAAAGGAAAAAGCCTATGCCCGACATCGATCTCGCGCTGCTGGCGCAACAGAATGCGGAAATACTGGAAGAGCTCAAGGCTCTGCGCCGGGAAGTGGCGGAACTGAAGGAACAGTCGGGCCGCACGCTCGATTTCGAGCGCCGCAACGACCCGCGCCGCCCGAAAAGCCTGACGCAGCGTTAGTCGCCTCCACTTACGTCGGGAAGAAGCCGTCAGCTTTTCCGTGCAATCTCCAGAAGCTCCTTGTCGCTGAGCGGCCGGACGATGCCGGTGCCTGTGGACACGGGGGAGAAGCCGTACATCTGGTAGAGCTGCAGCGCACGCGGATGGTCGAGATTATTGGTGGTGGTGGTAACCCGCTTAGGATTGAGCGACCAGATGGCATAGAGCGCCTGCAGCAGGAACCATTTGCCGATGCCGAGACCGAGCGCATGTTCGATCAGGCCGAAATGGCTGAGCTCGATCATATCCTCGTCTTCGCAGAAATATTCATAGAAGCCGGCGGGCGCGCCGTTCACGTAGAGAACGCTGATATTGTTGCGTTTGTCGTTCAGCGTCTCGGCAAGCTGCTCGTCGCTCATGCGCAACCGATCCACCCATTGCCAGCGCGCACCCACCTGCCGGTAGAGATACCGGTAGAAGGGCAGCGGGATCTCCGGAGTGCGCATGATCGCCGTCTGGATGTTGACGGGCACCGGCATGCTCGCCTTCGGCGGCGCCGTCATTTCGAGCCGGGTGATGTGAGCTTTCAGCGAAGCGGGTGTCTTCCCCATGGCGATCAGGCTTTGACCGGCGTCGGCGGACCGGTGACGATGGGCGTATCGTCACGACTGCCCCATTCGCTCCACGAGCCGTCATAAAGCTTGTTATCGCGATGGCCGAGCGATTCCAGCGCCAGCGTGATGATCGCCGCGGTGATTCCCGAGCCGCAGGAGGTGACGACAGGTTTGGAAAGATCGATGCCGGCATCCTCAATCGTCTGCCTGAGGTCGGGCAGCGACTTGAATCGGCCCTGGCTGGCGAAGACGCCGGAGGGCAGGCTGCGGGCGCCAGGCATATGGCCGGAGCGCATGCCGGCACGCGGTTCGGGTTCGGCGGCTGCGAAGCGGCCGGCGCTGCGGGCATCGGCGATCTGCATCGCGCCGCTGGAGACGATGTCACGCATCCTATCAAGCGTCACCACGCGGCTTTCATCGAATTTGGGCGTGAAGGTCGCCGACGCAGGATTGGGTGCTGCGGTTTCCAGCGGACGGCCCTCGGCCTTCCAGCCGTCGAGACCGCCATCGAGAACGAAGACATTTTTCGCGCCCATCACCCGGAAAAGCCACCAAACGCGCGGCGAGGCGAACAGGCCGATACCGTCATAGACGACGATCCGATCGTTCTCGCTGATGCCGAGCCGGCCGACTTCGGCGGCGAAATAATCGGGCGAGGGGATCGTGTGCGGCAGCGACGTCGAATGGTCGGCGATCTTGTCCTGGTCGAAACGGATGGCGCCGGGAATATGGCCGGCCGCATATTCGGCATCGGCATCGCGCTTCTGCGCCGGCAGATAGAAGGAGGCGTCCAGCACGCGCAGGTCAGCTTTGCCGAGCTCGGACTGCAGCCAGTCGGCCGAAACGACGAAACGGCTCTTGGTCTCACTCATGATGGTCTCCCTTGATGGTCAGGCTTCGTCGCCGGGCGTGCCGAAGCGGATGCGGAAGCGCCGGTTCTCTTTGCCCTTCTTTTCGATTTTGGCGATATGGATCCGGCCGACTTCCTGAGTCTCGGAGACATGTGTGCCGCCGCAGGGTTGGCTGTCAATCGAGGAGTTTTCGCCGATGCAGACGAGGCTGACGCGCCCAAGCCCCATCGGCGGGCGCACGTTCTTCGATTTGACGATGTCGGGATTGGCCACAAGCTCCTCGTCGGTGATCCATTGCAGGGTGACCGGATGGTTCTGCTCGACCAGTTCCATCAGTTTGGCCGTCACCGCGTACTTGTCGATCGTCTCGATCATGTCGAAGTCGACGCGGCTTTCCTCCTCGCCGACGGCAGCCCCGGTGATCGGATAGGAGCAGACGACGGAAAGCAGGTGGCAGGCCGTGTGCATGCGCATCAGCCTGTAGCGGCGCGGCCAGTCGACATGCAGCACCAGCGTCTCGCCGACCACAGGCCGCGGCTCGTTTTCGAGCGGTACATGGATGATGACATCTTTGCTTGGACCATGCTTCGTCTGGCCGAGCGCGATCTTGCTGCCGTCGGCGCGTTCGAACTCTCCGGTGTCACCAGGCTGGCCACCTGATGTCGCATAGAAGCAGGTCTGGTCCAGTTCGATGCCCCCGTCTTCGTGAACGGCGGTGACGACCGCCTCGCACGTCGAGAGATAGAAGTCGTCACGATAGAGGGCATTGACGGGCATAGGGTCTCACACGGGCTCGTTGGGAACGTGGATATCGGGCGACTTGGCCATCCAGCCCGGAACGGGCAGTCCTTTCGACGTCAGGAAATCCGGGTTGAAGAGTTTTGACTGATAGCGGTTGCCGTAATCGCAGAGGATCGTCACCACCGTGTGACCAGGTCCGAGATCCCGGGCGAGATTGACCGCGCCGGCAATGTTGATCGCTGTCGAGCCGCCGAGGCAGAGGCCCTCGTTCTCGACGAGGTCGAAGAGATAAGGAAGCGCTTCGGCATCCGGGATCCGATAGGCATAGTCAGGCGTGAAACCCTCGAGATTGGCGGTGATGCGGCCCTGGCCGATGCCCTCGGTGATCGAGGATCCCTCGGATTTCAGCGCGCCGTTCTGGTAGAATTCATAGAGTGCGGCGCCGTCGGGATCGGCGATGCCGATCTTGACGTCTGCCTTGAAAGCCTTGAGGCCGGCAGCCACGCCTGCCAGCGTGCCGCCGGAGCCGACGGAGCAGATGAAGCCGTCGACCTTGCCGTCGGTGTCTTTCCAGATTTCTTTTGCCGTCGTTTCGACATGCGCCTGACGGTTGGCGACGTTGTCGAACTGGTTTGCCCAGATCGCCCCGTTCGGCTCGGTCTTCGCCAACTGCTCTGCCAGCCGCCCGGATACCTTCACGTAGTTGTTCGGGTTCTTGTAGGGAACGGCGGGCACTTCGACGAGTTCGGCGCCGAGCAGCTTCAGCGCGTCTTTCTTTTCCTGGCTCTGCGTTTCCGGGATGACGATGACGGTGCGATAACCCAGCGCCTTGGCGACCAGCGTCAGCCCGATGCCGGTATTGCCGGCCGTACCCTCGACGATGACGCCGCCCGGACGAAGCAATCCCTTCCGCTCTGCGTCGCGGATGATGTAGAGCGCGGCGCGATCCTTTACCGACTGGCCGGGGTTCAGGAACTCCGCCTTGCCGAGAATGGTGCAGCCGGTCATCTCTGAGGCGCCCTTGAGTTTGATCAGGGGCGTGTTGCCGATGGCTTCGAGGACGGAGGGGTGGAAGGTCATGGAATCTGCCTCTATTCGAACTCTTACTTTAGGAATGGTCTTTTCCCTTCACAAGGCTGAGTTGGCAAGAAATGCTATTCCACGCCTCTGGCGGACACGATAAAATTTGCTTTCCTCCCCCGAAATGACGCATGGCCCGCAATCCCGCCGTGTGAAGGGTGATCCGAAGATTGACTTTCCCCGTACGGATGACGACAAAGCGAAAACGCAGCGCGGCAACAGGGCGTGACCGAAACCGACATGGTTCACGAACAGATCGACACGATCGATGCATTGATGGCGCATTATGTTGCCGGCTCCTTGCCCGAGCCGGCGCGTGTGCTGGTGCAGTCTCATCTGGAAATGAAACCGGACAATCGCAGCCTGGTGAACAGCCTCGAGCTGCTGGCCGGCGAAGCTCTGGAAAGCGCGCCCGAAGTTGCCATTGCCGATCGCGACGGGCGGCTTGCGGCGATCTTTTCCTCGGCGTCTCCCGTCCCGGCGCCACGGACGGCCGCGCGGCCGGAAAATGCGCTGTTTCCCCAAGCGTTGCGCGATCTCTTGGGCTTCGATGCCGAGAACGTGCCCTGGCGCAAGCGGTTGCCGGGCTTCAGGGAATATTCGCTCGACATGGACGGCTGCGAGGTCAGCCTGATGTGGATCCGGCCGGGTCGCGCCTTGCCGGCGCACACCCACAAAGGCATGGAACTGATCCTCATTCTCGACGGCGCCTTCAACGATGAACGCGGCCATTTCGGTCCCGGCGACATCTCCATCGCCGACGAGACGGTCGACCACCGGCCGGTTGCCGAAAAGGACAGGCCGTGCATCGCCTTTGCCGTCTCGGACGGACCGGTCAAGCTCACCGGATCCTTTCGTCAGATGATCGGCGACCTGATCGGCTGAAAGCAGCCACAATGGTGTGATAGAGCCGTAAATCCGGAGGGGTTGAGGAACTTCCGGACCTGTTTTCGCATTGATCAGGCAGCCCGGAGGAACATGTCATGCGTGATTTCATTGCCCATCCCGAACATGGAATCGTCTGGATTTCGGGCGCAAGTTCAGGCATCGGCCGGGCGCTTGCGTTAAAGCTCGCTGGCGAAGGATACAAGGTCGCCGTCACCGCCAGAAGCCACGAAAAGCTGGTCGAACTGCAAGCCGAGGCCAATGGCCTTTCGGGCAGTATCATTGTGCTTGACGGCGACGTTACCGATGCCGAGGACATGGAGCATGTCATGGCCTCGATCGAATATGAGCACGGCACGCTCGCCATGGCGATCCTCAATGCCGGCGTCTACCTGCCGGTCCATGCCGAGGATCTGAACCGCACCGATTTCGAGAAGAGCTTTGCCGTCAACCTCTCCGGCGTCGTCAACTGCCTGCTGCCGGCGATCCGCCATATGAAGGCGAAAGGGCAGGGACAGATCGCCATCGTTTCCTCCGTCACCGGCTATGGCGGCCTGCCGACGGGGGCTGCCTATGGCGCCACCAAGGCGGCGCTGATCAATATGGCGGAAAGCCTGAAATTCGATCTCGACAAGATGGGCATCCGCATCCAGCTCGTCTGTCCGGGCTTCGTCGATACGCCGGCGACGAGGAAGAATGCCTTTCCGATGCCGGCTCTGGTATCGGTCGAGGAGGCCGCCCGGGAGATTGCTGCCGGGTTGAAATCGCAGGCCTTCGAGATCACGTTCCCGAAGCGCTTCACCACCATGCTGAAGCTCGCCCGCCTGCTCCCCTATGGCGCTTATTTCACGCTGGTGAACCGCGTGACCGGCTGGCGGGAGCGGCCGTCATTGACGGGTCACCATCCGGTGACGCCGCATGCGGCGGAATGATCAACGGCGCGAGAACACGACCTGGCGTACATCGATATTGCGGGCGCGAAAGCCGGCCTCGCAATAGAACAGATAGAATTCCCAGAGCCGCTTGAAACGGTCGTCGAAGCCCATCGGGCGGATGCGTTCCCAGACCGACCAGAAGCGCTCGCGCCATTCGGCAAGCGTGCGGGCGTAATCGAGCCCGAAGCCGAAGTCCTTGACCAGCGACAGATCGACCTTGCCGGCGAGTTCGGCCAGATGGTTGCGCGTCGGCAGCATCCCGCCGGGAAAGACGTATTTCTGGATGAAGTCGGGATTGCTGCGATATTGGTCGAAGGACTCGTCCTTGATCGTGATGATCTGCAGGCCAGCCTTGCCGCCCGGCTTCAGACATTGCCTGAGTTTGGAGAAATAGGACGGCCAGTATTTCTCGCCGACCGCTTCGAACATCTCGATCGAGACGATCCGGTCATAGAGCCCTGCTTCATCTCGGTAATCCTGGAAGCGGAATTCCACGCGGTCGTCGAGGCCGGCCTTGTGGATACGTTCTTGGGCAAAGGCGAGCTGCTCGCGGCTGATCGTCAGCCCGGTCACCTTGCAGTTCAGCTCACTTGCGGCAAATTCGGCAAAACCGCCCCAACCGCAACCGATCTCCAGCACGTGATCGCCGGGCCCGATGCCGGTTGCCTCGGCGAGCGCCCGGTATTTGGCGTTCTGGGCCGATTGAAGATCGTTGGCGCCCGTGGAATAGAGCGCTGAGGAATAGGTCATGCTCGGATCGAGCCATTCCCTGTAGAAATCGTTGCCGAGATCGTAATGGGCGGAGATGTTGCGCTTCGAGCCCGTCTTGGTATTGGTGTTCATCCAATGGCGGACGCGCTCGAAGAGGCGGCCAAGGCCGCCCTTGCCATTGGCATAACTGTGCGCGGCCTCGCCGTTGACGAGGAAGAGTTCGAGGAAGGCGGTGATGTCGGGGCTGTCCCAGTCGCCGTCCATATAGGTTTCGGCGACCCCGATCGTGCCGCTCGTCAGCGCCCGATAGGCAAGATTCCAGTTGTTGAGGCTGAGCGCCGCCTTCGGCCCGGGCTGCTTGCCCTCCACCAGCAGCCTGCGACCGTCGGGGAGAGTAACGGCAAGCGAGCCGTGCTGCATGCGCAGAAGCCCGCGCAACGCCAACTTCGCCTTGAAGGGCAGACCCTTCACCAGGCGAGATATGTTTTCCCCCGTCAGCGTCACCGCGTCGCGGGCCAGCAGATTCCAGTCCTGCGCCTTGCTCATCTCTCCTCCTCCAGTATTCTCTTGCCGGTTAGAGATGCTTATACATCCGCGACGATGCGCTCGACCGACCCCCGGCTATTGCACCGAAGGCTACTGCATAATTCCGTAAATCGGAACCGATTTGCGGATAAAATTATGCAGCAGTTCCAAGCGTTACAGCGTCCTTTGCGCGTCTGAAAAGACGCGCGGCGCTGTAATGTCATTCCGCCGCGTCCGCAAGCGGGAGGGGTTGCCGGATGCTGACTTCTGGCGGAGGCGCCGGACGCCTGACGTAGCGCGCGCCTTTCAGCCACAATTTCAGCGCTTCCCAATGAATGCAGGCGATGATCTTGAAGGTGAGGAAGGGGATGCGCGCCGTCAACCCCAGGAGCGAGGGGTTCGTCAAAAGCATCTGCCGTCCGGAAAACGTCGCCGAGAGAAGCGGGCCTTCGCTGTCGTTTTCCAGGATGCGCCAGCGGATTTCGGCACCTGGCGGCAGCATGCGGAAATGATAATGCGCCGCCATACCGATGAAGGGCGAGACATGGAAGAGCTTGTCGCAGCTCTGGCGAAGCCCGCTTTCCGACATTTCGCCATGACCGACCGGACAGACATAGCTGTGCCGCTCGCCGAAAGTATTGCGCACCTCGTAGATCATCGCGACGAGCGTGCCACCGGCATCATAGGCGTGATAAACGGAAAGCGGGTTGAAGACATAGCCGAGAATTCGGGGATAGCAGACGAGCAGGATCCTGTCCGCGCGGTCGAGCCCTGCCTCGGCGAGCAGCCGGTCGGCATAGGCGCGCAGCGACGTGTCCCCGATGTCGGCATGGTCCTTCTCGTGAAACGAGACGAGATTGCGCCTGTTGACGGAAAACAGCACCGACAGCCCGCCGGCCTCGTCCAGCCTGTCGAGATCGATAAGCAGCGAGAAGACACGGTAGCGGAAGCGATGGCCGAACGGCTTCATGCGTTGATGCATGATCTCGCCGACATAGAGCGCCGCCGCAGCATTCGGTGGCGCACCGTTGGCCACCGCGTTCATGCCACGTTTTTCGCCGTGCCCTGTCATGCCGCCGCATCCGGTTGAGGTTGTCGGGAGGTTCGGGCCGTTCGCCAGGGTATGATCCCGCCCAAGGCCTCTGCCGCCGCCAGACCGGAAACGAGACCATCTTCGTGGAATCCGTAACCTGTCCAGGCGCCCGCGAAATGGCAATTATTCTGTCCTTGGATGGTCGTGAGCGCTTGTTGCGCTCTCATGGCTTCCGCCGAGAACTGCGGATGTTCATAGGTGAATTCGGCAAACACCTTATGGGGGTCCGGCTCGCGGTCGGGATTGAGGGTCACGAACAGCGGGAATTTTTCGTCGATGCCCTGCAGCCGGTTCATCCAGTAAGTCACGGCGACGTCCGCGTTTCCGTCTTCACGGCTGGAACGCAGATAATTCCATGAGGCCCAAATCTTGCGCCGCTGCGGCATCAGCGTTTGGTCGCGATGCAGGACGACGCGGTTTGGCTGGTAGGGAATGGCCGCAAACAACCTGCTTTCCCGATCGGTGGCATTGACGAGCAGGCGGGCTGTCTGATCGCTGTGGCAGGCGAAGATCACCTTGTCGAACGGGTGTTCGCCGCCCGTTTCGTCGATGATCGTGACGCCGCGCTCGGAACGGATCACGCCGCGCACGCCGCAGGAAAGTTTCACGCGTTCGCCGAGCGGCCGAAGCAGCCGGTCAAGATAGGTGCGGCTGCCGCCGGTCACTGTGCGCCACTGGTGTTGCCGGCGATAGATCAGCCGGTGATTGTCGAAGAAATTGACGAACTGCTCGGCGGGAAACTGCAGCATGCGGGCTGATGGTGTCGACCAGATCGCCGCCGCCATCGGCACGAGATAGTTGTTGGTGAAACCGGGCGAGAAGCCGCGCCAGTCGAGATAATCGCCGATCGAGCGCGAGGAGAGATGACCGGCTGCCCGATCTTCGAGGCAGGTGCGGTTGAAGCGTAGGATCTCGCGGATCATCCACAGGAAAGACGGCCTCAGCAGGTTGCGCTTCTGCGCGAAGACCGAGGACAGCCCACCGCCGCTCCATTCCAGTCTGCCGCGGTCGAGCGAAAGCGAAAAGCTCATGTCGCTTGCATGCGTCGCGATGCCGAGCTCGGCAAATAGCGCCGTCAGATTGGGATAATTCTGTTCGTTATAGACGATGAAGCCGGTATCGACCGCAATTTGAACCCCGTCGTAATCCACGTCGACCGTCGCCGTATGGCCTCCGGCCCGCGCTTGGCTTTCATAAAGCGTGACGTCGTGCACCTGACACAGCGCCCAGGCTGCAGAGGCGCCCGAGATGCCGGAGCCGATGACGGCGATCTTCAGCCGGCGGGGAGCGGGACGAAAGTGCGCGTTCATGCGGCATCCCTCGTGGCGTTGTAGGCGACGAGCGCCCGGTTGCGGGCGCTCGCGTGATCGACGATCGGTTTTGGATAGGTTTGGCCAAGCGTGATGCCGGCCTCGTCGAGTATGCTCTTC
Source organism: Rhizobium ruizarguesonis (assembly GCF_012349115.1). Classification (GTDB taxonomy): domain Bacteria; phylum Pseudomonadota; class Alphaproteobacteria; order Rhizobiales; family Rhizobiaceae; genus Rhizobium; species Rhizobium ruizarguesonis. The sequence goes on along the minus strand of NZ_PQIG01000064.1, from coordinate 57,988 downwards.
GGCGCCTCGAACGGCCGGTGGATGTATTTCGCCCCAAGCCCTCGAAGCTCCGGCACGTAGGTTCTGACATAGTCGCCGTCGGGATCGAATTTATCGCCCTGCAGCACCGGATTGAAGATGCGGAAAAATGGCGAGGCATCGGCTCCCGAGCCCGCCACCCATTGCCAGCTTGCGGCATTGTTGGCGGGGTCGGCATCAACAAGCGTATCCCGGAACCAGGCTTCGCCCCGGCGCCAGTCCACCATCAGATCCTTGATAAGGAAGGAGGCGACGATCATGCGCACCCGATTGTGCATCCAGCCATGGCGCCAGAGCTGGCGCATGCCGGCATCGACGATCGGATAGCCGGTCATGCCGCGGCGCCACGCCTCGAAATCTCCGCTGTTGTTGCGCCATTCGAAGCCGTCGAAACGATCGTTCCAGTTGGCTGAGGCAAGACGCGGAAAATGGAAAAGCAGGTGATAGGAAAATTCGCGCCAGGCGATCTCCTTGCGGAAATGCACGATGTCGGCGGCCGGCACCCGTTGCGACAGGCCGCGTGTCGCATCCCAGATACGGGCAGGGGATATCTCGCCCAGCGCCAGATGCGGCGACAGCATCGACGTCGCCGGTCTCGCTGGATAGTCTCGGTTTTCCTTGTAGCTCTCGAGCGCGTCTTCAACGAAGGCGCGGAGCTTCTCATGCGCGCCATCTTCACCGGGCGTCCAGAGATCAACGAAATCGCCTGCCCAGTCCGGCTTCGTCGGCAGCAGCTTCCAGCTCTCCAGCCTTTCCGATGCCGGAAATTGCGATGCCAGCGGTAGCTTCGCCGGCGCGTCCAGCGGCGGCTGCGGTTCACCGGAGCCCTCCAGCGCGCGCCAGAATGGCGTGTAGACGCGATAGGGCGTGCCGTTGCCGGTCATCAGCCGGGAAGGTTCGTGCAGCAACTGGCCGCCGAAGCTTCTCGCGTCGATCGCCTGCTTTTCCAGTTCGTGCTTGATACGGATGTCGATCGACGTCCCTGATGGATCGTAGCGGCGGTTCCAGAAGACGGCTTCGGCACCGCTCTCCCTGATAAAGGCGCAGAGCACTTCGAGCGCCTCGCCGCTTGCAAGCACCAACCGTCCCTGCCGGTTGCGCAGCGACCTGTCCAGCGCTTCGAGTGAATGATGCAGCCACCATGCCTGCGCAGCACCCAGCGGACCGGTGCCTGCTGCCTCCGGTTCTCTAATATAGAGCGGGATAATCGGCCGTCCGGAGCGGTGGGCGGCGTCAAGCGCGTGGTTGTCGTCAAGTCGCAGGTCCTTGCGAAACCAGAGGATGACCGGTGGTGCCGCGTCCTTTGCCAATGAAGCCGTTCCCCGCTTGTGTTCTTTTCAACCCGCTACGGATGTACGGACCATCCGAATCAAAAGTTTCATCCGGTGGAAAAAGTTTTCACGGCTGTCGGCGACATGAAAAAGGCCGGCGTGAACCGGCCTTTTTCTGAGAGCGGGAGTCTGTCGCTTAAAGCATGTCGCGCAAAAGTGTGCAGCGGTTTTGCGACAACGACATGCGTAAAAACAAAGACCTAAAGCGCGACAAGCGAATCTGAAAGATCGCGACGCGCTTTAGTTATCGTACTCGCGGCAGGCTTCGCTGATGGATGCGCCGCTCTGGCCACCGCGGGTGTCGACGCCGGACATTTGTTGCGGCATGCCAGGGCATTCAATCGTCCTCGGCTGGCCGATGCTTTGGGTGGTCGTCGGATCGACCGGTGAGACCGTTACCGGATGAATGCCGTTGTCACTATTGGTGTAATCGGACGAATAGGTGCCGGAACTCGGGTCGGTCGAACCGCCGTTCGTTGGCCCGATCGGATCCGGGTTCGATTGGGCAAAGGCCGACGACGCCATGCCGATGGCAAGTAGCGAAGCAGCGATGAGGGATTTAGTCATGGGATATCCTCCTTTGATTTTCATCTTGGATGACCTTGGGGTAACTGCCTGATGGAATCATTGTTCCGAAATTTGCAGAAAACCTGCATTCACGCGCGGCCTGTACGGCATGGTTATGCGTAAACCTTAACGGGCGATGTCGCTGGATCGGCGCCGACGCATGCCCTACCTGCATGCGGAGATACTAAAAAACCGTGGCATGAGGCCGCTATGTTCGTTTCTTTTCGCGAAGCCGCCGATCTCAGTCTCCAGATAGCGCTTGTGCTCGCCTTGACGGCAAGCGGCATGGCGATCGCGTCGTCTGCCGTGGGCGGCGAGAAGGCTGGTATTTCGGCGCTCGACGTCAGCCGCCCCTCGTTATGGACCGCCGCTCCGATGCGCGTCGATCCGACTACGCAGGCCTACCTGCGCGCCGATGCTCCGGCCGCATTGGAACTCGCCGATGGCGCCGATGACCTCTGCCATGACCTGATCGGCCTCCGGCTTTCCTGCGATTTGATCGTCACCTCCGGCACTGCGGCTTTCTAGGCGAAGGCAGTTTGAAGGCGGTCACCGCCATCTTCCGGAAGCTTGCAAAACGCAACGATTTGCCGTTTCATCGCGCGATAGCGTCCACCGTCCGACTCTTTCCCTGAAGGATCCAGCCTTTTGTCTATGCCGATGCCCTACGGCTTCGAGAAGCCCTATGCCGCCTTCCTGTTCGATATGGACGGCACCATCCTCAATTCGATCCGCGCGGCCGAGCGTGTGTGGAGCGACTGGGCAAGGCGTCATGGGCTCGATGTCGCCGCCTTTTTGCCGAAGATGCATGGATCGCGCGGCATTGACACGATCACCCGGCTGAACCTGCCGGGAGTCGATCCCGAACATGAATCGAAGCTGGTGACCGAGGCCGAAATCGCCGATGTCAGTGACGTCGTTGCCATTCCCGGCGCCGCGACCTTTCTGAGTTCATTGCCGCCGGATCGCTGGGCGATCGTCACCTCCTCGCCGTTGCGCCTGGCTCACCGGCGACTGGAGGCAGCAGGCTTGCCGGTGCCGAAATTCATGGTGACGGCTGAGGACGTGAAGGTCGGAAAACCCGACCCGCAATGTTATATTCTCGGCGCCGAGCGCCTCGGCGTCAGCACCCAGGATTGCCTTGTGTTCGAGGATGTCGCAGCCGGCATCACCGCCGGCGAGGCGGCGGGTGCCGATATCATGGTCATCACGACAACACATCACGACAAGATGGAGACGCCGCACCCGACCCTGTCATCCTATGACGAGATCTCGATCCGCATCTCCCCCGATCACAGGATGCTTATCGTCCCGAACGCGGCCTGAAAGTGCTCCGATCGCGCCCTGCTTGCTTTTGCGCGGTTCACTCCGCGGCTGCGGCAAGACAGCGATCGATGATCCTGCCGATTTCGCTGCGGCAGGAGCCGCAGTTGGTTCCAGCGCTGGTTTCCTTGCCGACCGCCTCGACGCTGTGACATCCGCCCCGCACGGCAGCAGCGATCTGGTTGACCCCGACACTGAAGCAGGAGCAGACGGTGGCGCCCGGATCCGGCCTGCCGGCACCGGGACGACCCGCGACGAGCGCAAAGCGTTTCCTGAGGTCGCCATGCGAGGCGGAGAGCTGCGAGATCGCCCAGTTGCGCGCGACGGCGACGGGCTCGCGAGCCAGAAATAGCGCGGCAAGCAAGACCTCGCCATCGAAGAAGGCGAGCCTGAGGTCGCCGGATTGCCGGTCGGCATAACCAAGCGGTTCGATCTCGGCCGGAATGGCGAAAACCGCGCGGCACCAGGCCGTCCAGTCTTCGACGTTTTCGCCGAAGGCAAGCTCCAGCCGCCAGCCGCCGGCGGCTTTTGCCAGCGCCCAATAGGCGGCGTCAGGTGTGGCAGGTTTTGTGGCGGAGACGGCGAAACCGTAATGGGTGGCGCGAAACGGCCGGACGGCGACGGCAACGTTCTTCGATGCGGGCTGACCGGAAACAGGATCGGTGATCGGTGCGACCACGGCGTCGATCCGCGCTCTTGCGGCGAACTGGTCGTTCCAGTGCATCGGCGCAAAGATGCCGCCGCGTGCCTGGCGATCGGTGACCAGCGCCCTGACGATTGCCTTGCCGTGCGGGCTGTCGATTTCGACGAGGCCCGCACTTGATATGCCGGTCTCGATCGCGTCGCGCGGATGGATCTCGGCAAAGGGTTCGGCGATATGGGCGGAAAGCCGCGCGCTCTTTCCGGTTCGCGTCATCGTGTGCCAGTGGTCGCGGATGCGCCCGGTATTCAGCGTAAAGGGGTGCTCGGCATTGGTGCGATCCGTTGCGGGCGGTTTGACCGCGACGAAGCGCGCCTTGCGATCGGGGTGGAAGAAGCCACCTTCGGCAAAGAAGCGGGTGATGCTTGGTTCTGTCCCTGACGCCTGCGGCCACTGGAAGGGCGACAGTTCGTCATAGGCGCCGCCGCTCATGCCGGCGCGCGCGCCGATATCGAAGTCGCGGCTGCCGTTATTTTCGAAGGCGGAAAGCGCCGCGTGCTCGTCGAAGATTGCGGCCGGCGCATCAAAATCGAAGGCGGCGGCAAATCCCATGCGGCGTCCGACCTCGGCAAGCTGCCACCAGTCGGCCCTTGCATCGCCCGGTACGTCGAGAAACGGCCGCTGTCTTGAAATGCGCCGTTCGGAATTGGTGACGGTGCCATCCTTCTCACCCCACCCGAGCGAGGGCAAAAGCACATTTGCGTGCCGGGTCGTATCCGTCTCTTTCAGGATGTCCGATACGACGACGAAAGGACAGGCGGCGATCGCGCTTTCGACGCTGTCGGCATCCGGCATCGAGACGACGGGATTGGTGGCCATGATCCACAGCGCCTTGATGCGCCCGTCAGCCACGGCCTGGAACATGTCGACCGCCTTCAGGCCGGGCTTTGCGGCGATGACGGGCGAGTTCCAGAAGCGCTGTACGCGATCCCGGTCTTCGGCATTTTCGATCGCCATATGGGCGGCAAGCATATTGGCAAGACCGCCGACCTCGCGCCCGCCCATGGCGTTCGGCTGGCCGGTCAGCGAAAACGGTCCCATGCCAGGGCGGCCGATACGGCCGGTCGCCAGATGGCAGTTGATGATGGCATTGACCTTGTCGGTGCCGGAGGAGGATTGGTTGACGCCCTGGCTGTAGCAGGTCACGACCTTCGGCGTTGTCTCGAACAGGCGGAAGAATTCCCTGATCTGCATGGCCGGCAGGCCGGTCCGTTCCAGGAGATCGTTGATATCGAGCGCGGCGGCGGCGGCAAAAGCGTCGCCGAAACCTTCGGTATGGGCGGCGATATAGTTCTGGTCTATTGCCGGACTTGTCGCGAGATGGGCAAGCAGTCCCATGAACAGCGCAACGTCGCCGTCCGGGCGGATGGCGAGATGCAGGTCGGCGATGTCGCAGGTCATCGTCCGGCGCGGATCGATGACGACGATCCGCATGTTTGGCCGTGCCGTCTTTGCGGCGGCAAGCCGCTGGTAGATGACGGGATGACACCAGGCAAGGTTGGAGCCGGTCAGGATCACCAGATCCGCAAGTTCGATATCCTCATAGGTACCGGGCACCGTATCGGCGCCGAAGGCGCGGCGATGCCCCGCCACGGAAGAGGACATGCAGAGCCTTGAATTGGTGTCGATATTGCCGGAGCCGATGAAGCCTTTCATCAGCTTGTTGGCGACATAGTAATCCTCGGTCAGCAACTGGCCCGAGACATAGAAGGCAACGGCGTCAGGCCCGTGTTCGGCGATCGTTTCAGAAAAACGCCGGGCGACCAGATCAAGCGCCTCGTCCCAGTCGCTCCGTTCGCCTCCGATCTCGGGATGGAGAAGCCGGCCATCGAGGTCGATGGTTTCGGCAAGGGCTGAACCCTTTGAGCAGAGCCGGCCGAAATTCGACGGATGCTCGGGATCTCCTTTGACGCTGACTGCGCCGGCCTCGTCGATCGTGGCGAGAACGCCGCAGCCGACACCGCAATAGGGACAGGTGGTCTTGACCTCAGCCGCCATCTATTCCGCCGCCATCATCAGGCTTTCCAAGGCGATGAACAGCCTGCCGTCTTCGTTCAGCACCGGTATCGTCCGGACCTCGCCTTCGTCGGCGCCGAGCGCCTTGCCTGTTTCCAGCGAGATCACCCAGTTGTGCAGCGGGCAGGTGACTGACTTGGCGTGGACGATGCCCTGGGAGAGCGGGCCGCCCTTGTGCGGGCAGTGATCCTCGATGGCGAAGACCTCGTTTTCGGCCGTGCGGAAGACGGCGATCTTGCCCTGCGGCGTCTTCACGCAGCGCGCCCCGCGCAGCGGGATGTCGGAGATGTCACCGATTGCGATCCAGTTCATGTCCATCTCCTTACTCTGCAGCCTGCGGATAGCCGATCGTCGCCATCGGCTTGAACTCATGCTTGTCCTTGCCGGAAACACGCTCCGACCAGGGATCGACCTGGGCAAATTTCTGGGAGAAGACGAAGCGGTCGTAATAGGCTTTGCGCTTTTCGGCATCGCCCATGATCTGGCGGCGGATTTCCTCCAGGCCGATGCGCTTGGCCCATTTGTAGATGCGCTCGAGATAGCGGGCCTGCTCGCGGTACATCTGCGTCAGCGCCACGATATGCTCCAGCGCCTCGTCCTCGGTCCGGACAAGCCCAAGGACCTCCGTGCCCTTGATGTCGAGACCGGCCGCACCGGCGAAATGGATCTCGAAACCGGAATCGACGCAGATCACGCCGATGTCCTTACAGGTTGCTTCCGCGCAGTTGCGCGGGCAGCCGGAGACGGCCATCTTCAGCTTGGCCGGCGTCCAGGAGCCCCACATGAACCTTTCGATGCGGATACCGAGGCCGGTGGAATCCTGCGTGCCGAAACGACACCAGTCCGAACCGACACAGGTCTTCACGGTGCGCAGGCCCTTGGCATAAGCCTGGCCGGAGACGAAGCCGGCCTTGCCGAGATCGGCCCAGACGGCGGGCAGGTCTTCCTTCTCGATGCCGAGCAGGTCGATGCGCTGGCCGCCGGTCACCTTCACCATCGGGATCTCGAACTTGTCGACGACATCGGCGATGGCGCGCAACTCGTTCGAATTGGTGACACCGCCCCACATCCGCGGAACGACGGAATAGGTGCCGTCCTTCTGGATGTTGGCATGCACACGTTCATTGATGAACCGCGACTGGTAGTCGTCGGCATATTCGTCCGGCCAATCGCAGACCAGGTAATAATTGAGCGCCGGCCGACATTTGGCGCAGCCGCACGAGGTCTTCCACTCGAGCTCCTGCATGACGGCAGGGATGCTCTTCAGACCCTTGGCCTTGATCAGCCGACGAACGTCGTCATGGCCGAGTTCGGTGCAGGTGCACATCGGCTGGACCGCAGTCGGATTGTAGCTGTCGCCGAGAGTCAGCGCCATGAGTTGTTCGACGAGGCCGGTGCAGGAACCGCACGAGGCGGATGCCTTCGTGTGGGCGCGTACGTCGTCGAGCGACGTCAGCCCCTTGCCTGAAATCGTCGAAGTGATCTTGCCCTTGCATACGCCGTTGCAGCCACAAATCTCCGCGTCATCCGGCAAGGCTGCAACGGCCGCCATAGGGTCCAGCGGCGACCCTCCCTGATAGGCCTGTCCGAAGATCAGCGTCTCACGCATCTCCGAAATATCGGTCGCCTTTTTCTTCAGGTCGTTGAACCAGGCACCATCGGCGGTCTCACCGTAAAGCACGGTACCGATGATCTTATTCTCCTTCAGAACGAGACGTTTGTAGACGCCGGCTGAAGCATCGCGCAGCACGATCTCCTCGCGGTCGTCGCCGTCGGCGAAATCGCCGAGCGAATAAAGCTCGATGCCGGTGACCTTGAGCTTGGTCGGCGTATCCGCGTGAACGAAGGCGGGCGAGCGATCGCCGGAGAGATGCGAGGCGGCGATACGGGCCATTTCATAGAGCGGCGCAACGAGGCCATAGACCATGCCGCCCACCTCGGCGCATTCGCCGAGCGCGAGAATATCGCCGTCCGAGGTCTGCATGCCTGCATCGACGACGATGCCGCGATTGACAGCAATACCGGCGTCCTTCGCCAGGCCGACACTCGGACGAATGCCGACGGCCATCACGACCAGCGTTGCCGGGATGATGCGGCCGTCGTCAAGCTCGATGCCCTCGACCTTGCCATTGCCGACGATCGCCTTGGTATTGGCCTTGCAGATGACCTTGATGCCGCGTTCCTCGACTGCCTTCTGCAGCAGATAGCCGGCGGCGGGGTCGAGCTGGCGCTCCATCAGCGTCGGCATGACGTGCAATACGGTAACGTCCATGCCGCGCTGGGCAAGGCCGGCCGCTGCTTCCAGGCCAAGCAGGCCGCCGCCGATGACGACAGCCTTTTCGCGCGACTGGGCGGCAAGCAGCATCGCCTGCACGTCGTCGAGATCGCGATAGGTGATGACGCCGGGCAGATCCTTGCCGGGAACGGGAATGATGAAGGGCACGGAACCGGTTGCGATCACCAGCTTGTCGTAGCTTTCGGTGACGCCGTGGTCGGAGGTCACGGTCTTGGCGGCGCGATCGATGTTGACGATCTTGTGGCCCTTGTAGAGCATGATGCCATGCTTGATGTACCAGCCGTCGCCGTGAATGATGATCTGCTCGTAGTCCTTTTCTCCGGAGAGAACCGGCGACAGCATGATGCGGTCGTAATTGACGCGCGGCTCGGCATTGAAGATCGTAACTTCATAGCGACCCGGCGCCTGCTCGAAGAGGTGCTCCAGCATGCGCCCGGGCGCCATGCCATTGCCGATGATGACAAGTTTTTCGGTCATATTTCCAGGTCCTTAGATCAGGTTGCAGCCACGGGCGCCGAGTGCCCTTGGCGCGACAGTTGCTTGACGGACAGGTGCATCCAGATGAGAGAGATCACGACGATCGCAAAGAGCAGCAGGAAACAGCTGGACCAAAGGCCGGTCATGTCCTTGAGGAGGCCAAAGGCAATCGGAAGGATGAAGCCGCCAAGGCCGCCCATCATCCCAACGACGCCGCCGACTGCGCCGACGTTTTCGGGGTAATAGGCCGGGATGTGCTTGTAGACGGCAGCCTTGCCGAGGCTCATGAAGAAGCCGAGCACGAAGATGACGACGATGAAGATGACAGGGGTGATGCCGAACGCCGGACCCGTCCCGCCACCAGAAGCAGCCGGCAGCGAAAGGATGAGGGTGGCCACGGCCGATACGGCAAGCATCGTATACATTACGCTGCGCGCGCCCTTTTTATCCGACAGCACGCCGCCGAAGGCGCGGAAGATGCTGCCCGGGATGGAGTAGGCGGCGGCGACCATGCCGGCGGTTTCCAGGTTGAAGCCGTAGACGCCGACCAGGTAGCGCGGCAGCCACAGCGACAGGGCGACAAAGCCGCCGAAGGCGAAGAAATAGTAGAGCGAGAAGCGCCAGACCTGAACGTTCTGCAGCGGCGCGAATTCCTGTGCGAAACTCTTGGAGACAGCGCGGCGTTCGCGGCGCAGACGAAAGGCCGGATCATCGGTCGTGGTGAACCAGAAGACGATTGCCATCAGCGCCAGACAGACTGCCCAGATTTCTGCAACTGCCTGCCAGCCCCATGCGAGCAGCACGAAGGGAGCGGCGAATTTGGTCACGGCCGCGCCGACATTGCCTGCCCCGAAGATGCCGAGCGCGGTCCCCTGCTTCTCCGCCGGGAAGAAAGGCGAGACATAGGCGACACCGACTGCGAAGGAGCCGCCGGCGAGGCCGACGCCGAGGCCGGCAATCAGCATCTGCGTATAAGTCTGGGCGTAGGAGAGCAGGAAGGTCGCCAATGCGGCGGCCAGCATGGTGAGCGTGTAAACGAGACGGCCGCCGTAACGGCCCGTCCAGATGCCAAGAACGATACGCACCAGCGAACCGGTGAGCACGGGGGTGCCGACCAGCAATCCGAACTCGGCCTCGTTCAGGCCGAGATCCTGCTTGATGCGAATGCCGATGATCGCGAAGATCGTCCAGACGGCAAAACAGAGGGTGAAGGCTACAGTGGAGATCCACAATGCTTTGGCTGGTTCGCCGGCCGACATGGGCTGTGCTTTCTCGATGACAGACATAACTTCTCCGGGGCCCGACAAGGTCGTGCCGATCCATCGCTGAGGGTTAAAACAAAAAGCCGCTGGTCAGGACGCGCATACACGAGGTGCGCGAAATATCCTGATCAGCGGCTTTGCTGGTGGCGCCCGCCGTTGGACGCCGAATTCTTGGGCCTTCTGGCCCATTTGCCTGGAGGCAATCCGTTGGCCGGATTGCTCAAGCTAAAACCTACCTCTTCAATCTGAAGAGCCAATTTCTGTGTCTTCCGTGAGCGTCTATCGCGCGCTCATTCTGCGCTGATCGTCATTGACCGGCGCTATAAAGGTCTTGCAAGCTGCGTGCCAGTTTGGTGATTTTCGTTCAAGCTGCTGAATAAAAATGATATTTTACGAAACGCGCCGCCTGCTTGTTTTTCGGGCCGCCACCCGCTCATGCAAATATTTTGTGCGCTTGTCGTGAGGCGGGCAGATGCTTGCTGGCGTTTTGTGCAGGCCGGCATCGGTTATACCTCGTCGTCGGAAACGAAGGCGAGGGCGCTTTTGACGGCAAAACCTGCGACATAGTCCGGCAGCCTCGCCGGGTCGAAGACGTGGCCGTCCATGAAACGGTTGCCCTCGTCACTGCCTTCGATGCGGATATCGGCATCTTCAGGTGCGTTGTCGTCACCCAGAGCCGTGCGATAGAGATCCGGGCGGTAGGCGGATGCTGCGGCCCTTGCCATGTTAAGGCTGATCTCGGCCTGTCCCCAGCGGATCATCTGGCTGTAGATCCACAGCGCCTGGCTCGGTCGGGGATAATTGGCGAAGCCGGAATGGAACATGAAATAATCGGTGATGATGCGGCGGTTACCCTTTGCGTCGAGGCTGAATTCGCCGGCGAGTACACGGCGAATGATCTCGACGGGGGCAGCGATATAGCGCGGGTCGGCAAGAGCTGCCGCCAGCGCATCGTGATTTTCCGGCCGATCGCACCACTGGGCTGCCGCGTCGAGCGCCACGATCAGCCGGGAAACGGTTTCCGGATGGCTTTCCGCCCAGTCCGGCCGCATGCCGATCACCTTTTCCGGTGCCGACGGCCAGATATCCTGTTTGGCGGCGACGATGCGGCCGACGCCGCGCTCTGAAGCGACCATGTTCCACGGCGCACCGACGCAGAAACCGTCGATCGCACCGGCTGCCAGTGCATCAGAAGTCATGGGCGGCGGCACCACGACAAGCTTGACGTCCTTGTCGGGATCGATGCCGCCGGCTGCCAGCCAGTAGCGGAATTCGTAATTGTGCGAGGAGAAGGGGTAGGTGACCCCAAAAGTCGGCAGCGGTTCGCCACGGGCCTTCATTGCCGCCAAAGTTTTTGCCAGGGCGCGGGCATTGTCGAGCGCGCTTGCCGTTTCCTGCAATCCCGCGTCATCCCGCATCCTGTCGAAGAGCCGCGTCGACAGCGTGATCGCATTGCCGCCGCGCCCCAGCGAAAACGGCGTGATCGTCGGTGAGGGATTGGAGCCGAGACCGAGCATGGAGGCGACGGGCATCGGCGACAGCATGTGGGCAATGTCGAACTGGCGGAATGCCAGGCGGTCACGCACATTCGCCCAGGAGACGTCCTTGACGAGATCGAGCGTCAGGCCTTCCTTCCGCGCGAAGCCGAATTCCGCCGCCGCAATCAGCACCGATGCATCGACGAGCGGAATGAAACCGGCCCGCAGCACTTTCGGTCCTTCGTTGTTCACCCGCACGGGCGAGGGCAGCTCGCCGCCGGGGTTGGAGGTCGTTGTCATCATATCCACTCCGGTTTCCTCCGGAAATTCATCAGGTCGGCCATTACATCAGCAGCCCCGCGGCAGTGACGACGCTCTGGGCGATTTCCGACATCTTCTTCTTTTCGTTCATCGCTGTCTGGCGCAGCAGGGCGAAAGCCTCTTCCTCCGACAGGCCGCGCATCTTCATCAATATGCCCTTGGCGCGCTCGATGAGTTTGCGTTCCTCGAGCGCGGAGCGGGCATCGGCAAGCTCCCGCCGTAGCCGGTTGAAGGCATTGAAGCGGCTGACGGCCATGTCGAGGATCGGTTTGACGCGTTCCTTCTTCAATCCGTCGACGATATAGGCCGAGACACCGGCATCGACGGCAGCCTCGATCGAGGCCGTATCGGAGCGATCGACAAACATGGCGATCGGGCGGCTGACGGTGCGCGTCAGCTGGAACAGATGCTCCATCATGTCGCGGTTGGGATTTTCGATATCGATGATGATCACGTCAGGCATCAGCGTTTCGATGATTCGCGCGATGCCGTTGACCTCATGCACGACGGTGACGCGCACATGCCCTGCCTCGCGCAGTCCTTCTTCGATGATGGAGGCGCGAATGGCATTTTCGTCGATCACCAGAATTGTCAGATCGAGATGCGTCATTGCTATATTCATGACGCAGTGCAGCAAATTTAGCAAGGCGTCCGCCTGAAAAATGTGCAAAAATAGGTGTGCGCAAAAAATAATCAAATTGCCGAAATTTCGGGCGGGATCAATATGCCGCGTCGGCAAGGTCTTCAGGGCTGCGGTATTTCGGATGTGAAATGGGGAACGTCATAGCCGCGCTTGACCTGTGGTCGCGCCGCAAGCCTGAGATACCATCGTTTGACGTTCGGGAATGCATTCAGGTCGATCTCGTGGCGCTGAAAACGGGAAACCCAGGGCCAGACCGCCATGTCGGCGATGGAATAATTGTCGACGAGATAGTCGCGGTCTGCGAGCCGCGCGTTCAACGTCTCATAGAGGCGGCGGGTATCCCGGCGAAAGAGATCCTCTGCGAACGGCGCTTCACCTGCATTGTAAGTCAGGAAATAATGGGCGTTGCCGAGCGTCGGCCCGAAGGCGCCCATCTGCCACATCAGCCATTCGATCGTGTGATGCCGAGCGGCACCCTGCCGGGGCAGGAAGCGGCCGGTCTTTTCGGCGAGGTAGAGCAGGATGGCGCCGGATTCGGCAAGCGTGATGCCGGTCTCGTGATCGACGATAACAGGAATCTTGCCGCCCGGATTGATGGCGAGATAGTCCTGCTGGAATTGATCACCCTTGGTGATATCGATCGTGTGGGGGCGGTAGGAGAGGCCGAACTCCTCGAGTGCGATGGATACTTTGAGCCCGTTCGGCGTGATCCAAGTATAGAGGTCGATCATCCGGGGTTCAATCGAACATCATTTCGTCGACCGGCAGCTTCGTCATTCCGAAGCGCCCGGTGACATCGTGGAGGCCGGAGAACATGTCCCGCAGAGTTTGTACGATCGTTTCGATACGAGGATCGATGACGCGATAGACAATCGCCTTGCCGTCGCGGCGTCCTTCGATCACGCCGGCCTCGCGAAGCTCGCTCAATTGCTGGGAAAGCGTTGGCTGGCGAATACCGAGCTCGTCCTCCATCGCCGAGACTGAGGCTTCCGTCTCTATCAGATAGCAGACGATCGCCAGGCGGTTGGCGTTGGCGATCAGCTTCAGCAATTCGCTTGCTGCGCCGACATCGCGGCAGACTCTTGAGGAAACGGGCTTCGTCAACGGTGTCGTCCTTGAAGGTTCTATAAAAAAGTAAAGTGATGGCGCTGAATTTTCAACTCCGGCTCGCTCACTTCGCTCGATCTGGTAAAAGATTTCATTGCCTATCGATTTTATGGGATTTCAAAGGCGATTTTCTCCCGTTGACGACAATCGCTTCCTCGCAATCAATTTATAAAAAAGTAAATTGATTGAGGCAACCATGACGACGGTCGAAGCAACATGAGAATTGGCGTTCATCCCAACAACCTGCATCTTCGCCTCGCGCGGCTCTGGCCTGGCGCCTTCGCAGATCTGCAGCCGATTTTCGTATCCTATGCCGAAGGTCGCGATACCGCGGCCCTGCTGGAAAGCGGCGAGATCGATCTCGGCGGCACCGGCTCGACGCCGCCGATCGAGGCTGATATGCGCGGCCTCGGCGTGGAATATATCGCTGCCTCCGCGCCGCGCCCGGCCAATGGCGCCATCTTTGTCAGGCGCGATAGTTCGATCGGCTCCGTCGCTGAGTTGAAGGGCCGCCGGATCTCGCTGATCGACGGTTCGTTTCACACCTATCTTCTGGCCCGCAGCCTGGAAGGTGAGGGGATGAGCCTGCCCGATGTCGAGCGGGTCGAAAGCGGCGCGCGCGATTCGCTCGCCGATCTGCTCGAAGGGCGCGTCGATGCCTGGGTCGCCATGTCGCCACGTCTCGAAAAGGCGCTGGAGCGCGACGACGTCAGGCCGATCGTCCGTTGCGGCGCGGCCATTCCCAACCGTTCTTTGTTCTGGACATTGCAGCGGAACGGCCTTTCGGCGGTCGAGACCCGGGCGATCGTCTCCGAACTCAGCCGGATCGGCACCGAGATCGCCGCCGATCCGCGCGCCGCCGCCGGACTTCTTGCATCCGGCGACCGCGGCGGATCTGGCGACCGCGGGGAAACGGATATCGACGCCTGGGAAAAGGTAGTGCGCTCGCGCGACTTCACGGTGTTTCCGATCGACGAAGAGATCATTGCCGAACAGCAGGAGGAGGCCGACACGCTGCTGCGCCATGGTCATTTCGACAAGCCCATCGTGCTGAAACGCCCGGAAATGACGAAATAACAAGGAAACCGGAGATGAACGTTTTCTGGTACATGTGCGCGCCCGACGGCGCCTACCCCTGGCAGCCGGAAGGCTCGCGTCAGGTCGACTACGGCTACTACAAGCAGCTTGCCCAGGCTTATGATCATCTGGGCTATACCGGGGCACTGTTTGCGACCGGCGCCCATGATGTCTGGGTGCTGGCGAGTGCGCTGCTTGCTCACACCGAGCGGCTGCGTTTTCTCGTGGCCATCCATCCCGGCCTCGTTGCGCCGACTTTGCTTGCCAAGATGGCTGCGACCTTCCAGGAATTCGCCCGCGGCCGGCTGCTGATCAATGTCGTTTCCGGCGACGCCAAGATGCTCGGCGCCTATGGCATGATGCTACCGCATGACGAGCGCTATGACATGGCGGACGAATATCTTCAGCTCTGGCACCGGCTCTTTTCCGGTGAGAGTGTCACCTATCAGGGCAAGTATTTCTCGACGGATGGCGCCAAGCTCGCCTTGCCGGTCAGCGAGAGCATCGCACCACCGCCGCTCTGGTTCGGCGGCTCCTCGGATAAGGCGCTTGAAGTCGCCGCAAAACATGTGGACACCTATCTCTCCTGGGGCGAGACGCCCGCCCAGATCGGCGAGAAGGTCGAAGCCGTAAAGGCGCGAGCCGCCCACTACGGCCGTGAACTGGAATATGGCATCCGCCTCTATGTCATCGTTCGCGACACCGACGAAAAGGCCTGGGAGGCGGCGGCCGATCTCTATGACCGTATGGATGATGCGGCGATCACCGCCAATCAGCGCTTCGTCTCAAGAAGCGATTCCGTTGGCCAACAGCGCATGACCGCACTGCATGGCGGCCTCAAGCCGGAAAACCTGCGCGATCTCGAAGTCGCGCCGAACCTCTGGGCCGGCATTGGCCTGGTCAGGCCCGGCCCGGGTACGGCGATCGTCGGTTCGCCGGATACGGTTCTGCGCACGCTCGAAGCCTATCAGAAAGCGGGCGTCGATACTTTTATTCTTTCTGGCATGCCGCTGCTTGAGGAAGCCTATCGTTTCGGCGAAAAGGTGCTGCCGCGGCTCGATGTCAGCAGGGAGGTCTCGAAGGCGCGGAACTACACCTGGTCGACGCTCTTCGATCGCGATCTTTCGACCGCCAAGAGCGCATGATCCTCTCGCCAGAAGGTAAGTTTTGTGGCCACCAGTGAATTTCATCCGATCGAACAGGCCGCTCCGGACAGCGGGGTAGCAGCGCGCCTGCTGCGGGCGATCGAAGCGGTTCTCGGCATTGCCGCGGCAGTCGTTCTCGCCGTGCTGCTCTTGATGGTGCTCGTCACCGTCTGCCTGCGTTATTTCTTCAGCGCCGGCTTCATCGGCGCCGAGGATCTCGGCATCTGGCTGCATGTGGGCCTGATCGCACTCGGCGCGCCGCTCAGCCTCAACAGCGCGCTTGCCATGCGCCTCGACGTCTTCGTCAAGATGCTGCCGGAAAGCCTGCAGAAGGTCACGCCGATCGGCGCCGACGTCTTCACCGTGCTTTCGGCGCTGATCCTGAGCTTCGGCGGCAGCGAGATCATGACGATGCTTGGCGGCGTCTCGCCGACGCTCGGCGTGCCGGAATGGATCCGCTTCGGCTTCCTCGGCGCCAGTGGCGCGCTGATCCTCGTCGTGCTGCTGCTGCAGCGCGTCGCCGAAGGCAGGATCCTGCCGGTTTTGCTCTCGCTTGCCGTCGGTGTCGCGCTCTATGCCGGCATCCCGCATGTCTCGCTCGATCTCGACTGGCCGCCGAGCATCTTTCTCGGACTGATTGCCGCGGTCGGCCTCGTGCTTGCTGCGCCGCTGCCGCACGCCTTTCTTGCCGCAGCCTATGTCGTCATCGCCTTCGGCAGCAGCCTGCCGGAGCCGGCGATCGTTTCCGCGACCGTCACTGGCATCTCGAAATTCCTGCTGCTCGCCATTCCCTTCTTCCTGCTCGCCGGCGGCCTGTTGACGGCCTCCGGCGTCGCCAACCAGCTTGTGCGCTTCGCCGCCGCCATGGTCGGCCATCGCAGGGCCGGACTGGCGCAGACGACACTGCTCACCAGCGTTCTCTTTTCCGGCGCCTCCGGCTCTTCGGTCGCAAATGCCGCTTTCGGCGCATCGACCTTCCAGCCCGAGCTGGTCAAACACGGCTATCGGCCGGCGCAGGCGGCGGCGATCATCGCCTCGACATCGGTTCTCGACAATGTCATCCCGCCGTCGATCGCCTTCCTGATCCTTGCGACCGCGACCAATCTCTCCGTCGGTTCGCTGCTCGTCGGCGGCTTCTTTGCCGGCGGCCTGATGGCCATATGCCTGGCGGTCGCCATCCATCTGACCGTGCGTGAGCAGGTGCCCCTGCCGCGCGCAAATGCGAGACAGCGCTGGCAATCGGCGGTCCAGGCGATCCCAGCCTTCGGGCTCGGCGTCATCGTCGTCGTCGGCATCCGCATCGGCATCGTCACCACCACGGAAGCGGCCGCTCTTGCCGCTTTCTACACGCTGCTGCTCGGCATCGGCGCGCGCCTCGGCATTCTCTCGCTCTATGCCGCCTTTCGCCAGGCGGCTGTCGAAGCGGCGGCGATCGGCCTTCTCATCGGCACGGCCGGCCCCTTTGCCTTTTTGCTGGCGGTCGACGACGTGTCCGGACTGATCTCGCATCTGACGACGGTGCTCGGCGGCAGCGCGCTTGCGGTCATCCTGCTGTCGAACGTCATCCTGCTGGTGATCGGCCTCGTTCTCGATATCGGCGCCGCGATCCTGCTCTTCGGCCCGATCCTGCTGCCGGCAGCGGTCGCCGCCGGCATCGATCCCATTCAGTTCGGCGTGATCATCGTCGTCAACCTGATGATCCACGGGCTGACGCCGCCGCTCGGCATGCTGATCTTCGTCGTCAGCGGCGTCACGCGCATTCCCGCCTCAGAGCTCTTTCGGGCGGTGGTTCCCTATCTGCTCGCTCTCCTGGTCTCGCTCGCAATCCTCTGCGCTTGGGCCATCATCTTCTAGTAAACAGGACAACCCCATGGACAATCTCAACCGACGCAATTTCCTGAAGACCGCAGCTCTCGCCGGAACGGCGCTTGCCGCGCCCGCCTTCGTCCGCACGGCCGCTGCCCGTACGACGACGATCACGATCGCCTCGCTGCTCGGCGACGACAAGCCGGAAACGAAGATCTGGGTGAAGATCGGCGAATTGGTCGAAGCGAAGCTTCCCGGTCAGTTCAAGTTCAATATCGTCAGGAACGGTGCGCTCGGCGGCGAGAAGGAAGTGGCCGAAGGCGTGCGCCTCGGCTCCATCCAGGCCAGCCTTTCGACTGTCTCGTCGCTCTCCGGTTGGGCGCCGGAACTGCAGATCCTCGATCTGCCTTTCCTCTTTCGCGATGCCGACCATGTCCGCAGGACCGTTGGCGGCGATGTTGGCGCCGATCTCAAGCAGAAACTGCAGGCGCAGAATTTCGTCGTCGGCGATTTCATCAATTACGGCGCCCGCCATCTCCTGACCAAGGAACCGGTGACGCGGCCGGAGCAGCTCAAGGGCAAGCGCATTCGCGTCATCCAGAGCCCGCTGCACACCAAGCTCTGGAGCGCATTCGGCACGACGCCGATCGGCATTCCGATCACCGAGACCTATAATGCGCTCGCAACCGGTGTCGCCGACGCGATGGACCTGACCAAGTCGGCCTATGCCGGCTTCAAGCTCTATGAGGTCGTGCCTGATATGACCGAGACCGGCCACATCTGGGCATCCGGCGTCATCTATTATGCCTCGACCTTCTGGGCCGGCCTCAACGACGAGCAGAAGGCGGTGTTCCAGCAGGCTTCCAGCGAAGGGGCTGCCTATTTCAACCAGCTGATCGTCGACGACGAATCCAAATCCGTCGAGACAGCACTTGCCAACGGCGGAAAGCTCTTGAAGCCGGAAGCCTTCGAGGAATGGCAGAAGGGCGCCCAGGGCGTCTGGGCGGATTTCGCGCCTGTTGTCGGCGGCATCGACAAGATCAAATCGGTCCAGGCCGCCTAGGCGAGGGGCGGGCGGTTCTCCCGCAGCTTTTGACGGGACCGATGGAAAACCCATCGGTCTCTTCATCGCGCGCACTTGCCGGAAAAATAATGCCGGAGCAGGCCGGAAATCGAAAGAGCATGCCTTCGGTGATCGTGGTATATAACTTACTTAAAATCCTGGAATGGGAAGTTTTTACCTTCGGCCGGTGCGATCCTGTTGACCGCAATCTCGCGACCGCTTCCGGCAGACGGATCCCATGGCCTCGATTTGAGATAAACAACATTGAACACAAGGCTTTGGAGGGCCGACCATGAGCTTACGCATCAACGATATTGCCCCCGATTTTACCGCCGACACCACCCAGGGACCGATCAGCTTCCATGAGTGGATCGGCAGCGGCTGGGCCGTCCTGTTCTCGCATCCGAAGAATTTTACGCCTGTTTGCACGACCGAGCTCGGCGCCATGGCTGGCCTTGCCGGAGAATTTTCCAAGCGTGGCGCCAAGGTCATCGGCATCTCCGTCGATCCGGTGGAAAGCCATGCCAAGTGGAAGAACGACATCAAGACCGCCACCGGCTTCGACGTTGAATATCCCCTGATCGGTGACAAGGACCTCAAGGTCGCCAAGCTTTACGACATGCTGCCGGCCGGCGCCGGCGAGAGCTCGGAAGGCCGCACGCCTGCCGACAACGCGACCGTGCGTTCGGTCTTCATCATCGGTCCCGATAAGAAGATCAAGCTGATCCTGACCTATCCCATGACGACGGGCCGCAATTTCAATGAGATCCTGCGCGCCATCGATTCCATCCAGCTGACGGCCAAGCACCAAGTGGCGACACCAGCGAACTGGAACCAGGGCGAGGACGTCATCATCACCGCCGCGGTTTCCAACGAAGACGCAATCACCCGTTTCGGCTCCTTCGATACGGTTCTGCCCTATCTCAGGAAGACCAAGCAGCCGACGGCCTGACTACTGCTTTCAAGCCATTCCCTAAGCCGCCGCGAAAGCACTTCGCGGCGGCTTTTTACTGATCAGACTAAGCGATGGCTTTATGGGCTCTCACCGCATCGCCGAATGCCTGAAACAGCGCACGATTAACAGGGTTGGTTTGCGGATCGTATTCGGCATGCCATTGCACACCGAGCGCAAATCCCGGCGCGTCCTTGAACCGTATCGCCTCGATCGTCCCGTCCTCGGCAATGCCTTCGGCAACGACTCTTTCGCCTAGGTCGAGGATGCCCTGCCCATGCAGGGAGTTCACCCGGATCGTCTCCCGGCCGAGGATGCGTGCAAACATCCCGTCCTCTATAAGTCGAACGTCGTGACGATCGCCGAAAACGATGGCGGGGTCGGGATGGATCTCGCCGGTCTCAAGGCGCGGCATTCGGTGATTCATGCGTCCGGGCAATTCCCGGATTTCGGGATGTAGCGAGCCCCCGGCGGCGACATTCATTTCCTGAAAACCGCGACATATGCCGAAAATAGGAACGCCTTGCGCAACACAGGCTTCGATCAATGGCAGCGCCAGCCCGTCACGATCCTCATCATAAGGCTCATGCTTGGGATCCGGCACCATGTTGAATCGGCTGGGATGGACATTGGCTCTGGCACCCGTCAGCAGAATGCCGTCGACGACAGCCAGCAGATCCGCGATATCGGCCAGTTTAGGATTGCCGGCAAACATCAGCGGCAACGCTTCGGCGACATCGGCCACGGCCCGCAAATTGTTTTCTCCGACAAGCTGGGTCGAGAAGCGGCTTTCGATGATGCGGGCGTTCCCGATGATGCCGATTACAGGTCTTGCCATTGCTTGTCACACCCCAAGTCGCAACGCCAGCTACCCAAGCCGCCTGGCCCCTCGGGCAGGTGATTTGCAACGCCGCGAAACCGGAACCGGCCTCGGGCTGACTGCCGGCTCGGTTGTCACTATATGGTTATCCTTGGTCGCAATGCAGGTGCAAGAGCTTTTGCGACCGCCAAGGCAGGTCCGTTAAAAGCCTGAACAAGGCGAAGCTCGGAGAAGCGAATTTCCTTGGCCGAGCCGGTGCTCAATCCGGAACGGGAAGGGCGCGCTGGTTGTAGAGGATCTTGCGGATACGCGCCTGTTCCTCTTCGGAGAGCTTGCTGTTGTCGGTGCCGAGATCGGCGCCGACCGCAAGGCCGCGCTGGACGCCGGGCCTTGCGCCAACCTCCTCGAACCATCGCTTGAAATGCTTGAACTCGTTGATGTCTTGACCCTGTGCCTGCCAGTTGACGGTCCAGGGATAGCTGACGATGTCGGCGATGGTGAATTCGTCACCGGCCAGATAGCGTCGGTCACGAAGCCGCATGTTGAGAACGCCGTAGAGGCGGTTGGCTTCGTCTGTGAAGCGCCGCACCGCATAGGACTGATCGCCTTCGCGATCGGCGAGGCGGCGGAAATGACCGGCCTCGCCGAGCTTCGGCCCCTGGTTCGCCATCTGCCAGATCACCCATTGCGTGACCTCGTATTTGCCGCGCAGATCCTGCGGCCAGAATTTGCCGGTCTTTTCGGCGAGGTAGAATAGGATCGCGCCGGATTCGAAGACGCTCAACGGACCGCCACCATCGGCGGGCGCGTGATCGACGATGGCAGGCATGCGGTGATTGGGGTTGAGTCTGAGATAATCGGGTTTGAACTGGTCGCCCCGGCCGATATTGACCGGCACCAGCCGGTAGGGCGTGTCCGTTTCCTCCAGGAAGATCGAAACCTTCTTGCCGTTCGGCGTCGGCCAGTAGTGGAGATCAATCATCTGCTTATCCTCGTTTGCTCGGGATTTCCTGGCAAACAGGATGACGCTACGACCATGGCAGGTCGAATATGTTTGTTCCAAAATCGATGGCGAAATTAGAAACCTGTGACCGTTCCTGGCGCCAATTCGGGTGCAGATATGGAAATGGGGGAGGCGTCGCGCCTTCATCGATGGTATCTAGAATCCAGCGTCGCGATGGAAGTTCGAACCTGCCGAGATCCGATGATACGTCGAAAGCGTCAGTCCGACATTGCGAGGAGATCGACGAAGGCCATGCTTTCGCTCTGTCTTCTGTTTCCCGCCATGGACACAGTAAAGGCCCAGCCTGAGGGGAGCGCCGGGTCGCCGGCCTGCTTGTATTCGGGACCTTCGGCGGCGGGATCGGGTGAGACGCTCTGCATCCGGAAAGACAGTTTCAACTACGACCTTTGCGTCGCGATCGAGCATTTCGCCAGCGCCAATCAATTGCCAGCGAATTATTTCGCCCGTCTCATCTGGCGAGAAAGCACCTTTCGCCCCGATGCAGTCAGCTTCAAGGGAGCCCAGGGGATTGCGCAGTTCATGCCCGGAACGGCGAAACTGCGCGGTCTCGAAGACAGCTACCAGGTGTTGGAAGCGCTGCGGAAATCTGCGCAGTATCTCGACGAATTGCGCAATCGTTTCGGCAATCTCGGACTTGCCGCCGCCGCCTATAATGCCGGTGAAAACGGCCTTGCCACTTACCTTGCGTCAGGCAGATTACCTTACGAGACGCGTGGCTACGTCATGGCGATCACCGCGCATACGGTCGAGGAATGGAAGGATACCCCACCGGAAGATGCGGCCGCCCCGCTCGACAAGGACAAGTCCTTCCTCGATGGCTGTGTGGCGCTTGCGGAGAGACGGACGTTGAAGGACACGCCCTGGCGTCAGGAGGGTGAATGGGCGCCCTGGGGCGTCCAGCTTGCGGCGAATGCGAATGTCGCGGTGGCCCGGCGCATGTTTCTCGATGCCGTGCAGGATCTGCCTGCGCCCCTGAATGCGGAGCAGCCGCTGATCCTGCGCCAGCGCGATCGCAGCTTCGGTTTTCGGCCGCGTTATGCTGTCCGCATCGGCCGGCAGACGCGCATGGAAGCCAACGACCTCTGTAACCAGATCCGCAAACACGGCGGCACCTGTCTGGTTTTCAAGAATCGATAGCGGGCCTGTCCAGCCCCTTGATCACGAAAAGTCTGCTTGCAGGATCACCTAAGCGCGCATATTCAACACGGAAATGCCAAGGGAGGAACGATGATGCGGGTTTTGGTTATCGGAGCAACGGGCCATGTGGGAACCTATCTCGTTCCCCGTCTGGTGGAAGCCGGTCACGACGTCGTCACGATCAGCCGCGGCACGGCAAAGCCCTATACGGCAAACCACGCCTGGGCTGCCGTCGATCAGCGTCAGATGGATCGCGCAGCCATGGAGCGGACGGGTGATTTCGGCCCAGCCGTACGTGGTGTGAAAGCCGACATCGTCATCGACATGATCTGCTTCACGCTGGAAAGTGCCGAGCATCTGGTGACGGCGCTGTCGGGGCATGTCGGTCACTTTCTGCATACCGGCACGATCTGGACGCATGGCCATTCGACGGTCGTACCCACGCTGGAGGAGACGCCGAAATTTCCGTTCGGCGACTATGGGACGCAGAAGGCGGCAATCGAAACCTATCTGCTGCAGCAGGCAAGGCTTCGCGGATTTCCGGCAACCATCATCCATCCCGGACACATTGTCGGTCCGGGCTGGACGCCGCTCAATCCGGCCGGCAATTTCAACCTGCAGGTCTTTTCGACCCTTGCCCGCGGAGAGACCCTGGCGCTGCCCCATTTCGGCTTGGAGACCGTTCATCACGTCCATGCCGATGACGTGGCTGCGATGTTCATGGATGCGATCGCCAATTGGAATGCGTCGACCGGCGAAAGTTTCCACGCGGTTTCGGAGCAGGCATTGACCCTTCGCGGGTATGCCGAATCCATGTCTCGCTGGTTCGGGCACGAGCCGAAGCTCAGCTTCGCCCCATTCGACGCCTGGGCCGAAAGTCAGACGGCTGAGGATGCGAAGGCGACCTGGGAACATATTGCCCGCAGCCCGAATTGTTCGATCGCAAAAGCCGGACGCCTGCTCGGTTACACTCCGAGATACACCTCCCTGCAGGCGGTGCAGGAATCAGTCGGCTGGCTGGTCGAGCAGGGGCGGATCGAGACCTGATCCGCCAGCGCCGCCGCTTCCTAACGGATCAGGATGGCCCTGAAATCATTGACATTGGTTCCGGTCGGGCCGGTTTCGAAGAGATCGCCGGTGGCCGCAAAGCCCGAATAGCTGTCATTGCCGTCGAGTAGCCGGCGCGGATCGAGCCCGGCGGCACGCAGGCGCCTCACCGTGCCGCCATCGGCAAAGGCACCGGCATTATCCTCCGAGCCGTCGATCCCGTCCGTGTCGGCGGCGAGGACATGAATGCCCTCCTGTCCGTCGATCGCAAGCGCCATGGCGAGCGCGAATTCGCCGTTGCGTCCGCCCTTGCCACCCTTGGTTCTCAGCGTCACCGTCGTCTCGCCGCCGGAAAGGATGACGACCGGCTTCGGAAACGGCCGGTTCCGGCCCGACACTTCGCGGGCAATCGCCGCATGCACCAGCGCCACGTCGCGCGATTCCCCCTCGATCGCATCCGAAAGAATGGCCGGCTCGATCCCCTGCGACTTCGCCAGGGCGGCAGCCGCCTCCAGCGAAATGCCGGCGGAGGCGATGATGTGATGCGCGTGCCGCAAGAATATCGGATCGTCCGGCCGCGGTGCATCGGCTTTCGGCGAGTTCAGATGGTCGAGTGCTGCCTGCGGCAGCTGCAATCCGTATTGTCTGATGATCTCGAGCGCATCGTGCCGTGTCGAACCATCAGGGACCGTCGGCCCGGAGGCGACATGAGCCGGGTTGTCGCCGGGAATGTCGGAGACGATCAGACTGACGACCCTCGCTTTGGTCGCTGCCGCAAGTCTTCCGCCTTTGATGGTGGAGAGATGCTTGCGCACGACATTCATCGCCGAAATCGGCGCGCCCGAGGCAAGCAGCATTTCGTTGAGCGCGATCTCGTCTTCAAGGGTCAGCCCGTCCGGTGGGGCGGGCAGCAGCGCCGAGCCGCCGCCGCAGATCAGCGCGATCACCAGATCGTCTTCCGTCAGCCCGTTCACCGTCTCGGTCAGCCGCTTTGCGGCGGCAAGGCCAGCCGCATCCGGCACCGGATGGGCGGCCTCGATAATCTCGATGCCGCGTGTCTCGCAGCCATAGCCGTAACGGGTGACCACCACACCTTCGAGCGGCCCGTCCCAGACGCTTTCGAGCGCCCGCGCCATCTGCGCCGCGCCCTTGCCGGCACCGATCACCACGGTCCTTCCCTTCGGCCTTTCAGGCAGATGCGCCTTGATGCCGGTCAGCGGATCGGCGGCGCGAACCGCCGCGTCAAACAGGCCTTTCAGGAAATCGCGGGGAGCGGTTATCGTCATCGGTGGTCTCTGCTGCGTCGGTGTCGATGGTGATGTGGGGCGCTTGCTGCACCATAGCCTACTGCATAATGCAGCAATTCAAAGTGTTACAGCGTCCTTTGCCGCTCTCGAAAAGCCGCGCGGCGCGATACACCCGCGTCAGTCGGCGAGGGCCGCCAGGATGCGAACCCAGGATCGTATGCCTTTGTGGAAGCTGGAGAGATCGTATTTTTCGTTCGGGCTGTGGACGCGGTTGTCGAAGCGGGCGAAGCCGACCAGCAGGGCATCGCATCCGAGCCGCCGTTTGAATTCGCCGATGATCGGGATCGAGCCTCCGGTGCCGGCAAGGGCTGCTTCGCATTGCCATTCCGTCGAAAGCGCCTGAAGCGTCCTGGTGAGAAACGGACTGTCTATCGGCATGACGGTTGCCGGCGAAAGCCCGTAATCCCTGAAGCTGACCGAACAATCTCTTGGGATTCGCTCGCGCACGTGCCGCTGGAAAGCATCGCGGATCGCCTGGGGATCCTGTCCCTCCACCAGGCGAAACGAAATCTTGGCGCTCGCCTTTGCCGGAATGACCGTCTTAAAGCCTTCGCCGGTATAACCACCATTCATGCCGTTGATCTCGCAGCTCGGCCGCGCCCAGATCTGTTCGAGGACGGAACGGCCTGCCTCGCCGGCCGGATCTCTGAGGCCAATATCGCCGAGAAAGGCCTCCTCGTCGAAGGGCAGTCTCTTCCACAGCGCCTTGATGGAGTCGGGGAGTTCTTTCACGTCATCATAGAAACCCTCGACCGCGACGCTACCGTCGGCGCGCCGCAGGCTCGAAACGATATCTGACAGTACCTGCAGCGGATTGCGCGCGGCATTGCCGAACATGCCGGAATGAAGGTCTTGATCGGCGCAGGTGATCTCGATTT
This sequence comes from Rhizobium ruizarguesonis, assembly GCF_012349115.1. Lineage (GTDB taxonomy): Bacteria > Pseudomonadota > Alphaproteobacteria > Rhizobiales > Rhizobiaceae > Rhizobium > Rhizobium ruizarguesonis. The sequence continues at coordinate 32,193 of NZ_PQIG01000064.1, read as the reverse complement.
CCGTGCTGAAGATCCCGCGCAGCATCGTCGTGACGGCAGGCGTTTCGCGATCCCACATATCCGTGTCGCAGACGAAAACCGCATCGGCCTTCAATTCTTCTGCCGTGGTATCCAGAAAGGGTGCGAGGCTCGGACTGCCGGCCTCTTCCTCACCTTCGAACAGCACGCTCACCTGCACTGGCAGTTTCCCGGTGACACTTTTCCAGGCGCGGCAGGCTTCGACGAAGGTCATCAACTGCCCCTTGTCGTCGGACGCGCCGCGCGCGACGATCGCGGTATCGCCGTTCGGCAAGGCTTCCATGCGTGGCTCGAATGGATCGCTCGTCCACAGCGCCAGCGGGTCGACCGGCTGGACATCGTAGTGGCCGTAAAACAGCAGATGCGGTCCGGACGCCGCCTTTTCATGGGCGACGACCATTGGATGGCCGGTCGTTTTGCGCACCGATGCTTCGAAGCCGATGGCCGCCAGATCCCGGCTCAGCCATTCGGCAGCAGTGCGGCAGTGATCACGATAGGCCGGGTCGGTCGAGACGCTCGGAATGCGGATCAGCTCGAAAAGCCGCGCCAGGCTGCCATCGAGGCTTTGGTCCACATGGGCAAGAACGGCATCGATATCTTGGTCCATGGCACTAGTCATCGTCTCTCCTCAGCGTTTCAATCTTCCGGGTCGAGAATGCAGCATTGCTCGGCCACAGGCGTGAGCACCGCGGACGCCCCTGTTTCCAGCGGATCGGACAGTGCCCCATTGGCGGTGATCTCGCCTGCCGCGGTCGTGCATTTGTACTGATAGGCCCGGCCGAGATAGGTGCGCGTGCCGAGCACGGCCGCGATGCCATCACCGTCACGGCTGACGGCAAGACCGTCTGCGCGGCAAGCCAGCACGAAGTCGTCCTTGATCGGCCCGAATGTGTCTTGCGACAGCTGCAGCCGTGCTCCGCCCGTTGTTTCAGTGGTCACAAGCGCGCCGTTGCGCGCGGTCACCTTCATGCGGATCAGGTTCTCGAATCCGACGAAGCGGGCGACGAAAGCGTTGGCCGGTTGGCGATACAGCACCTCGGGCGCGTCAAGCTGCATGATGCGCCCGGCATTCATGATCGCCACCCTGTCGGAGATCGAGAATGCCTCCTCCTGGTCGTGGGTGACGTAAAGCGAGGTCGTGCCGTTGGCGCGCTGGAGCTGCCTGATCTCGACGCGCATGTCGATCCTGAGCTTTGCATCCAGGTTGGAAAGCGGCTCGTCGAACATCAGAAGCGGCGGCTCGATGACCAGGGCCCGGGCGAGAGCCACACGCTGTTTCTGGCCGCCCGACAGGGCCGACGGCAGGCGGTCGGCGAGGGCGGCAAGACCGACACGCTCCAACATCGCCATCGTTCTTTTCGTCCGTTCCGGCAGGGGAATACGACGCTGCCTCAGGCCGAAGGCAACATTGTCCTGGACGCTCAGATGCGGAAAAAGCGCGTAGTTCTGAAAGACCAGGCCGATGTCGCGCGCATGTGCGGGGAGGCCGGTCAGGTCGCGCTCGCCGAGCTTGATGCTGCCGCTGCTCGGTTGCAGAAAACCGGCCACGAGGCGCAATGTCGTCGTCTTGCCGCAGCCGCTGGAGCCGAGCAGGGACACCAACTCCCCGGCCATGACTGAAATCGATAGGTCCTTGAGCACCTGGGTGCTGCCGTAATGGGCGGAGATGGAATCGATGGTGAGGGATTCGGTCAAGAGCGTTCTACTTTGTCAGGAAGGTGAGGCCGAGCGTGGCCTCAACGACGGCCATGACGCCGACTGTTACGAACATCAGCAGTACCGATACCGACGCGATCGTCGGATCGAAGAACTGCTCCATATGCGCAAGGATCTGTATCGGCAGCGTCGAGATACCCGGCCCGGTCAGGAAGACCGAAACCGACACGTCGTTGATCGAGGTGATGAAGGCGAGGATGAAGGCGGCAATGACCCCGGCGCGGATATTCGGCAGGACCACGGTCAGAAAGGTTTTCAGCGGCGGGCAACCCAGGCTGATCGCCGCCTCCTCAACGGAAAAATCGAAGGCCGCCAGACTGGCGCCGACGACACGCACCGAATAGGGCAGGATCAGCAGCGCATGGCCGACCAGCAGGCTGATGAAGATGGGCAGCCCGAGGCCAATTGTGACCGACTTCATCAGCGAAAATCCGAAGACGATCTCCGGCACCAGGATCGGCAGCACGAAGATGGTGGAAAGCCAGCGCGGCAATTCCACCCGGTAGCGGTTGATCGCATAGGCCGCCGGCACGCCGATCAGCAGCGACAGCGCCGTGCCGAAAAAAGCGACCTGCAGGCTGGTCAGCGCGGTCGTGCGGAAGGCCTCGATTTCGAATATATTGACGAACCACCGCAATGTCAGGCCCTGCGGCGGGAAGGTCAGATAGGTCGTGTCGCTGACGGCCGCACCGATAATGATGACGAGCGGTGCGAGCAGGAAGAAGAAAACGCAGGCCGCAAAGGCGGCGAGGATCGGGTGAATGCGCCTGTCCATCACACCGCCATCGGGTTGAGCCGGCGTGCAATGCGGCTCATGATGAGGACAACGCCGAGCGTCAGCGCCACCATGATGGCGGCGATGGTCGATGCGCCGACCCAATCGAAAGTCACCATGGCGCGCTGGTAGAGGAAGGTCCCCATCATCATCTGCTTTTCTCCGCCGAGCAGTTGCGGTGTCGCATAGGAGGTGAAGCTGCCGGTGAAGACCAGGACCGCGCCGACGATGAGGCCGGGTGTCGCGAGCGGCAGGATCACCTGAAAGAATGTCATCAGCGGTCTCGCGCCGAGCGAGGCGGAGGCGTCGATCAGATCGCGCGGGATGCCTTCAAGCACCCCGACGAGCGTCAGGATCATCAGGGGAACGAAGAGATAGACCATGGCGACGATCACCGAGCCTTCGGTATAGAGCATCGAAAGCGGCTCCCCGATAATGCCGGTCGAGATTAGCATGGCGTTCAGAATGCCATTCTTTCCGAGAATGATCAGCCATGCGAAGGATCGGACGACGACACCTGTCAGCAGCGGAAAAACCGCCGCGATGATCATGATGCTCTTTGCGCGACCGGGCATCTGCGCGATCACATAGGCGGTGATGAAGCCCACAGTGAGCGAAATCGCCGTCGTGACCAGGGCGACCTCCAACGTCCGATAAAGAACCGCCCGGCGAAAACCGCTGCTGAAGAAGGTCACATAGGGCGCAAACACGCCCTTCGGTTCCGCAAACGTCGCGGCGATGGTGATGGCGACGGGAATGATGAGAAGCACAACGACGGCAATCGTCGCCGGCATCGTCAATCCCCATCTGGCAAAATGCTTCATCTCAAAACTCGTGCATGTCCTGATATCAGGAGCGCCGCATCTCGGATTCGGATGTGCGGCGCTTCCAGGTCAGCTTGGCAATAAACCGGCCTCAGGCCGGATATCGCGCAGCTTACTGGCCGAAGACTTCGTTCCAGCGGTCGATCCAGTCGGCCTTGGCAGCGTTCATCTTGGCATAGTCGATGCGAGTGAGGCTGGCGACCATATCCGGGCCATAGGTCCAGATCTTCGCCTGGTCCGGCGTCAGGCTAACCTTCGTCGAGATCGGCGCATCGACGCCTTGTTCGGCTTCAGCCTGCTGGACTTCTTTGGACAGGATGAAGTTGATGAATTGATGCGCGAGTTCGACATTTTCCGAACCCTTCGGGATGTTCACGGTATTCAGCGTGGCGATATCGCCGTCCGTAAGCTTGGCCCATGTCATCGTCGGAACGGCCGCCTGCATCGATGCCAGGGTAAAGTCCTGGGCCAGCGCAACGCGCACTTCGCCGGTTGATATCAGGTTCACCAGCTCCGAGCCGGTGTTGTAGTTCTTGACGACATTGGGCTTCAGCGCCTCGATTTCCGAAAAGGCCTTGTCGGTGTCTTCATAGGCATCCGCGCCGCCATGCTTGCCGGCTTCCAAAACGACCAGCGGACCGGCCGTGGTGGTGATGCCGGGCAGGGAGACGGAGCTCTTCAGATCGTCGCGCCAGAGGTCGCCCCAGGCGGTGATCGGCGGGTTGACCTTGGCGGAGTCATAGACGATGCCGACGCGGCCGATCGTATAGGCGGGACCATATTTGCCCTGAGGCGCCTTGCCCAGCTCGTAAATATCCGCGAGGTTGGGGATCTTCGACGCATCGATCTCCTGGAACAGTCCCTGTTCGATGCCGAGCTGCGAGAAGCTGTCGGTGAGATAGATGACATCGACGCCCTTGCCATCGCGCAATTTCAGCTTGTTGAGCCGGTCGGCATTGTTGCCGGTCTCGAACACGATCTCGCAGCCGCAGATCTTCTTGAAGGGCGTGATGATGTTCGCATTCATCTTCTCGCCGTTATAGCCCCACCAGGAGATGGTCAGCGTCTTCGATTGCGCCTGTGCCGCGGCGGTGCTGCCCACGGCGGCAAGCAGCGCGAGAGACAGGATTCGGGCAAAACGTCTGGCCTTCATGAGCAATGTCCTTCTGTGAAAAACGGCGTTGATAATCGGGATCATACCCCCTGGATTTGAGGGATACTATTTTGATCGACCGGGTCGCAAGCTCAATACTTGGGCAAATACGCTCTTGTGCCGGGAATTTTCCAGGACCGGAGCATCGCTTTACACATCGGATTGTGGTCTTTACGGTCCGGCGGTTCCAGCTTCTCACGGGCATTCCATTCATGGCCACTTCGCGCACTGCTCCTCTTCCAGATGATCTGCTGATCAACGCGTCCGACGAGGTTCTGACGCGCCAGGATCTGGTGCTGACGGCGCTCGGACGCCGGCCCGCCGACAGGTTGTTGCGAGTGGGCAGGTTGCTCGATGTCCATTCGAGGACATGGCTCGACGATCAGGAGATCGTCATCAAGGGCCGCCGCATCGCCTATGTCGGCCCCGCCGGCAGTTACGCAGGCGAGGTGAGCGAGCGGTTCTCCGAGCCGGATCTTGCGGCCGTGCCGGGCTTCGGCGAGGCGCATAAACATATTGAAAGCTCCCATCTGACGCCTGAGTGGGAGGCGGCTTTGGTGATGCCGCATGGCGTGACCTGGACATGCGAGGCGAGCCACGAATTTTCCAACGTCAACGGCGCCCGCAATCTGGAATTCTGGCTGGAAGCGCGCCGGCGCGGATCGCCGATGAAAATCTTTCCCCTGCCTGGCTCCGCCGTCCCGCCGACCGCCTATGAATGGGGTGGTGGCTGGTTCGGGTACGATGAGCAGAAGGCCTTCCTTGCCGAAAGCCTGATGGTCGCCGGGCTCGACGAGGTCATGGACTGGCCGTCCATATCCGATCCCGGCAATCCTTCCTACGATCGGCTGTGGGGCATGATCGGCGCGACCTTCGAGCAGCGAGGCGTGGTCGAAGGCCACGGTGCCGGACTGCGTGACATGGCCTCGATCAATGCCTTCGCCGCGGCGGGTCTCGCCTCCGATCACGAAGGCTGGTTTCTCGATGAGATCTGGCAGAAGCTTCTCCACGGTCTTTTCATCGAGCTCAGGCCGCATTCCCTGCCGGAGGTCATCCGCGGGCTGATCGACAAGGGACTGACGGACTGGTCGCAGATCGCCCTGGTGACCGACGACCGCAGCGCCTCGGACACGCTGAAAATCGGCGCGACCGACCACAATGTCCGCCTCGCCATTGAAAACGGCCTTGCGCCGGAGATCGCCATCCAGTGCGTCACCCTCAATCCGGCGCGCCATATGCGGCTGACGCCTTGGGTCGGATCGATCGCGCCGGGCCGTTTCGCCGATTTCGTTCTTTTGAACGACGTTGCCAGCCTGTCGATCGAAAAAGTGTGGGCCGACGGGAGTCCTGTGTCGGAAGGCGCGACATTCATTGGCGCGCGTCCTGAAATCGACTGGCCGCAATGGGCGACGCGGACCGTGAAAATAGACCGGACGGTCACGGCTGACGATTTCCGCATCGAAGCGCCGACGAACCGGACCACGGTCAACGCAGCACTTTTGCGCCCGTTTCACTGGCACGACGATTTCATCACCATGGAATTGCCGGTGGAAGAGGGCGCCGTGCAGCGGGATCCCGTGCGCAATGTCACCAAATTCTCGATTGTCGACCGGTTCTCCGGGGAGGCCAAGGTCTCCAGGATGTTCTGGCTGGGCACCGGACCGCGCACGCCGGAGACGGCGCTCGCCTCCACGCTCGGGCACGACAAGCACAATATCTGGACGGTCGGCTCATCCGACGAGGCGATGGCGATATCAGTCAATGCCTTGAACGAGCAGCAGGGCGGCTGGGTGCTGGTATCCGGCGGCAAGATTCTCGCCCGCGTGCGCTATGAGGTCGGCGGCCTGATGACGGCGCGTTCGGCCGAAGTGCTCGATGCGGAGATGCAGGCTCTTTATGCCGCCGGCGCCGGCATCGACTGGATGTACGAGCCGACCTTTTCGCCTCGATGGTGGCCGGGATTTCCCGAACGCCTGTCATTTGCGACGCTGACCTGCTCACCCTGGCGCTGGGTCCTGGTTGCGCCGTCGGAGCTGGCGCCGGAGGGGTTCGTCAACGTGCTCACCGGCAAAACCCATCCGATTGTCTGGTGACATTGCGGCCCGCTAAATTTCCACCTGATTGATCTTCTTACTGTAGCAAATAGAAAGCATTAACCATAGTCCCGTAGACAACGAACAGGATCAAAGGAACCTGTGTTCGATGGCTACTGAAATGACCCGCCGGCCTGCCGGCGCCAATGAAGGCAAGATTATTGCCTTTCCCGCTGGAACCGGAACTGCCAATGTCGAGCGCTGCGCTCGCGAACTCGGCCGGCGGCATGGCGCAGATGCGATAGAATTCTGGAAGGCCGAATGCCGCAGGCTTGCCGATCAGCTTCTGGCGGCAGGGATGCCGGAGAGCGATATCGGTCAACGGGTGCTGCAGTTTCAGCAAGATGTCCAGAGCGAACTCGTCTTCAGCCACCAAAACGGACCACTGCCCAAGTCTCAAAACCGATAGTGGCGATCTCGCCGATAGCCGTCCTATGCATGCGATTAGCGCATCAGCCCAGCGGACCGGAGGGCATCTTCAATGACCTTCTGAATGCCGCCACGGTCGCTGCCCGCAGCGAATGGGCCTGCAACGTTTTCCGGTTGCGCAGTCGAAGGTTTCGCGTCGCGCCGTTTTTCAAATGAGGGAACCAGACCCCAGGACCTGGCAATTTCGACGGTCGAGGAAATTCCGACGTCAAGCATGAAGGGGCCGCTTGCCCCGTAGCCGGTGCCGACATCGAGCGGCGTGCCGTGATCCATCCCGGCAATCGCATAGAGCTCGATTACATCGACACAGTGAGCATCGGTCCAGACCTTTCGCTGGTGTCGTCCGATATCTTCGACGCGCCCCGGCGATGCGTCGACGCCGTGGATATTTCTCCATTGCTCCACGATCGCATTCGCATTGGATGGCACGACGGTTCTGTCTGCGGTTCCCTGCCAAAGTGATAATGTCGGCCACGGGCCTTTGTGGCCTGAAGCGTTTCTCAACCGCAGTTCAAGCTCTTTGGCAGTTGGGCTGCCGTGACCGCGCATTCGGTCGAATGCCTCGGGAATGGTTGCGGCACTTGCATATGGCAGGCCCGCGATGATCGCGCCGCCCGCAAAAACCTCGGGATAGGTGGCGAGCATGGCTGCGGCCATGGCGCCGCCCGCCGAAAGCCCGGTCACGAACACGCGCCTGCCGTCGATACCGTGTTCCGCAACGACCTTTGCGATCATCTGGCGAATGGAAAAGACCTCGCCGTGATCCCGGCGGATGTCCTCCGGGTTAAACCAATTGAAGCAGAGATTTGGATTGTTTGCCCGTCGTTGCTCGGGAAACAGCAGCGCGAAACCATAGTCCTCGGCCAATCGCGACCACCCGGATCCGATATCATACCCGGCGGCAGTCTGGGTGCAGCCGTGCAGGACAACGACCAGGGCCATGTTTTTCCCGCGCTTCGACGGCAGATAGGTATAGCCTCCCAAAGCCCCCGGGTTAGAGCCAAACGTCTCCAAGGCGACAAGATCAGGGTTGTCCTGCGTAGGTTGGGCGCGAAGGGTTCCTCGCAACGCAGCAAGGCGTGCGAGAGTGTCCGACATAGATCTCATGAAAGTCTCCGCCAATCAGCAGCCGGGATGGCGGTGATGCTGAACTAAACGCGTCACTCTACGAAAAGGTTGCTGCGGTGCACAATGTTTTTCGATGGTGCAAACGGATGGGCGTCCGACTGCTGGGATTGAGCTCGGCGGCGCGAGGAACTTCGGGCCAGATGTGGAGTTGATGTTGTCGATTGACAGCGTTGACGCTGCGACCCAATGAGGCCTTTCAGATGTCGAACAAATCCAACTTCTTCTCTTCCTTTGCGACCGCCGTCGCCGATCTCTCGGGAAAGCCGTTCACCTTCGTAGCGGCTTTGGCGCTGGTGCTTGTCTGGGCGGTTTCCGGCCCTTTTTTCGGCTATTCAGAAACCTGGCAGCTCGTGATCAACACCACTACGACCATCATTACCTTCCTGATGGTGTTTGTGTTGCAGAACAGCCAGAACCGTGACGGAAAGGCTCTGCAGGCCAAACTTGACGAACTCATCCTGACGAGCCAGGCGGCCAATAAATTTGTCGGCATCGAAAAGCTGGACGAGGGCGAACTCAGGGAAATGAGCAAGACCCTTGCCGAGAAAGCCGAATGCGTCGAGGACAAAGCGGACGAGAAATCTGCCGCAGAGGCAGCGTCGGCCTAATTCGCACTTTCTGAGGTTTGGCCTTGGTGTTGCTGGCGCATTCCCTCGATCGCGTCGGCATCTTTCTTCTCAGCCGCTATCCAGTGGTTCCCCGCCTCGCTTGATCGGATGAGTTCGTCGAGCTTGGCATGGAGTGCCGCCATGTCCCGGTTTTGGGAGTGCTGCACCAGCAGCAAAATAAAAAATACAATGAGGGTGCCGACCATATTGGTCAGCAGAAACCACTGCCGTGGGAAGGAAAAGCTAAGACCCACTGCCGCCCAAATGGCTACGAACGCGATCAGCGTGACAGGGACCACACGATGGCCTGCCCATAAGACGGCCAAGTCAGAGATCTGTCGAAAGCGCCAGCGCATACGGCTCTCCACAGCGCGTAAAAACGAAGATGGAGCGGCTTCCATCACCTGGGCTTAATAAATAGGGCGCCGCAAACGACATAAAACCCGCGTTTCCGCGGGTTTTATTCTGACGACTAGCCATTCTCGTGCGGAGATGACGACGAGACGGTCAATTCAATTTGACGGATGGCTCCCGGCCCCAGACACGCAGTTTGCCAAGCGCCTTGATAAAAGCCGGAACGTCTTTCACCGCTCCGAGCGCAATCACGCCCTCATCCAGTGAATCGGTAATTCCAGCCTTTTGCATCAGCGGCAGCGCTGTTTCCACATAGCCGATGAACTTGCAGTGTACGAAGGCGTCCGCCACGAAATCGCGGGCCGTTGCCTCCTTCAGCAGGTCGCCGGTTCCCTCGGCCGAGGGGAGGAGGGCGACGGCGTCGTAAAGCACCGAAGGTCCGCCGTCGATCATCTGATGCGCCTCGATCCAGTTGCCGTCCGAGAGTGTCACGCCGCCAATCTTTGGTGCGATCACTTCGAACGCTGCCTTCTGCTCGGTGATCTCGGCAAGCAGCGCCTTGAAGACAGCGGCATCGGTGCCATCGCTGACAAGAATGCCGAGTTTGCGTCCTTCGAACCGCTTCGGACCGCGCTCGACGATGCTGAGCGCCGGCGACGGCTCGAGATCCTGCCGCGTCGGCATGGCCGCATCGGCAGGCTTCGGCATCGATTTGAAGCCGAGTGCGTGGCCGACCTTGCTGGCCAGCGTCTCATCGATGTTCAAGAGATGCGAGACCATACGCTCACGAATGACCGGCGTTTCGACCTTGCTCAGTTCGAAGATCAGCGCCGCGGCGATATGGCGTTGCTCCGGCGGCGTCTGGCTGATGTAGAATTGCCGGGCCTGGCTGTAATGATCGGCAAAGCTTTCCGGCCTCAGCCGAACCTTGGGACCCTGCTCCTCGGCCGGGAAGTGCCGATAGCCCTGAACCGGCGATTCCCGCGGCCCCTGATTCCGGGAATTCGGCTGGTAATTGACGCGTCCGACAGGATTGCGCATCGCCATATGGCCATCTTGCTGAAAATTGTGGAAGGGACACTTCGGCGCATTGATCGGCAGATGGGTGAAATTCGGACCGCCCAGACGTTTCAACTGCGTATCGAGATAGGAGAAGTTTCGTCCCTGCAGCAGCGGATCGTTGCTGAAGTCGATCCCGGGGGGAACGTTCTGCGTCATGAAGGCGACCTGCTCAGTCTCCGCAAAAAAGTTCTCGGGCATTCGATCGAGCACGAGACGGCCGATCGGTTTGACCGGAAGGATCTCCTCGGGAATGATCTTCGTCGGATCGAGGATGTCGAAGTCGAACGTGCCGGCGAAGTCCTGATCGAAAAGCTGCACACAGAGCTCCCATTCCGGGAAGGCTCCCGACTGGATTGACTGCCAGAGGTCGCGGCGATGGAAATCCGGATCGGCCCCATTGATCTTGACTGCCTCGTTCCAGGCGACGGACTGCAGCCCGAGCTTCGGTTTCCAGTGGAATTTGACGAAGGTCGATTCATCCGCTGCATTGACGAAGCGGAAGGTATGAACGCCGAAACCCTCCATGAAGCGGAACGATCGCGGAATGGCGCGGTCCGACATCACCCACATGATCATGTGCATGCTTTCGGGCGTCAGCGTGATGAAATCCCAGAAATTGTCATGCGCCGACTGCGCCTGCGGAAATTGCCTGTCGGGTTCCGGTTTTACCGAATGGATGACGTCGGGAAACTTGATCGCGTCCTGAATGAAGAAGACCGGGATGTTGTTGCCGACCAGGTCCCAATTCCCCTGCTGGGTGTAGATCTTCACGGCGAAACCGCGCACGTCGCGCGCCAGATCGAAGGAACCCTTGCTGCCGGCAACGGTCGAAAACCGGACGAAGGCCGGCGTCTTTTCGCCGGGCCGCTGGAAAAGATCGGCCCGGGTATAGGCCGCCAGGGATTCATATGTTTCGAAGTAGCCATGGGCACCGTAACCGCGCGCATGCACGACCCGCTCGGGGATGCGCTCGTGGTCGAAATGAAAGATCTTCTCACGGAAGTGGAAGTCGTCGATGAGGGCAGGGCCACGGGCGCCGATACGAAGCGTATTCTGATCGTCGGAAACGGGGCCGCCCTGAGCGGTGGTCAGCACCGGCATGCCGTCTTCGGCAAACTGATGAAGCTCACCGCCTGCACCCCGGTGCAGTTTCTGATCATGGATCGTTGCCGTGTCCGAGGGCGAGGTTTGGGAGGTTTTCTTGGCCATATATGTTCTCCGGAAAGGGTTTTACCTAACCGAAGCTCGCCAACGACCACATGTTCCGCCCGATGCGAAATAAACCCCATCGGGAAAAAGGCTTTGCAGCGGGCGATCATCCAACCGCGGCAGGCCGGGGATGGCTCCACGTAATGGGGCGCGGAGCCTTTCGACCCCGCGCCCCGATTTCCGTTGATCCTGAGCCCGGGCCTTAAATGCGGGGCGTGACGAGGAGGTCTTCCTCTTCGTCGCGTTGCGACCCGCCATAGGCTGCGGCGGCAGCAGCGATGAAAGCCCCGATCAGAAGTGACAACGCGCCGAGCAATGCCGTGGTGGAGGCAGCCTTGCGTGCCTCATCGGCAGCTTTCTGTGCGGCGACCTTGGCGTCGTCGATGCGTTTCAGCACAGTGTCGACGCGGGTGCGTGCATCGGTTTCGGAAAGACCGGTGCGAGCAGAGACGATGGTGGCAAGATAGGCCTTGTCGTCATCCGGGATCTGGCCGGCGGCAGCACCGTTGAGGAGGATGCGGGAGACTTCAGCCGTTGCCGCAGTATCATCGGATGTTGCTCCTGCACGGGCCTGTTCTGGACGCAGCAAAGCGTCGGTAAAATAGGCGGTAGGCAGATCCGAGGTCGATGCCGTCGATGACGCCGCCGTACCTGCGGCCGTGGCCGCCGAACCCACGGCTTGTGCGCCCGCACCGGCAAGCGAGGTCAGCGACGAGGCTAGAAAGCCGGCGACGAAGATCGTCGCCAGCGCCCAGCTGATGAAGCCATGCGCGGTGTCACGGAAGAACACCTCGTCGGTATGGACAGCCGCCCACTTCGTGCGCAGCCGGCCGGTGATATAACCTCCGAGCCCGGAGGAGAGCCATTGGACGACAACGAGCCAGATCGCCGCCGTCACCCCGACCGTGCTGAGCGAGCTGCTTTGCCCCGACCAGGGCGACACCATTGTCAACCCAACCCCGGATCCAAGCAGCAAAAGAATGAGGGTCACTCCGATGGCAGCAGCGGCGCCTCCGAAGATAGGCCCCCATGTCATGGCGGATTTGGAAGATTCGACCGGAGTAGCAATCTCTCCGGAATCTGTCATTGAAACCGACATGATCTGTTCCTATCGCACAAACAGAGCAAGAAGGATGATGATCGGCAGTGGAACACCAAGCAGCCAAAGAAGAATACCGCGACCCATAAAGACCTCCTGTCAGAAACTGACGTTACGTGGTTGATGCCACTCAACTTTGAACCACGGTCTTTGTTCCCGGCCGGCTTGTCATCGACGATCTTCATGCGGAGCTGGTCGAGATCGAGAAGAATCTTGCGCGTTCGGACCTGACGTCCGGCGAAGAGAGCGCCATATCTTGAGGGACAAGGTGAACTTGGGAGGAGAGAAGCTCTCGTCACTCGGTCACGGCCTAAACTGGAGAGGAATCGATGAACAAATTTCGGGCATTTGTAGCAGCCGGAGCAATCAGTCTTGCTGCCATGACCTCGGCATGCTCGACAGCGCCGAATTCATATGGCTCGGCCTCAGGATATCAGCCGGGAGATTCAATGAACCCGGCCTGTGCGGATGGCTTCCGACCCGGCGACGGCCGTTCGTGTAGTTACTAAAAGGTCGGCTCTTGTCTGGAAAAGCGGGCAGCTTGGGGGGCGTCAGGCAGGCGCCAGCCGGTTCTATTGACCGCCAATCCACCTCATTACCGTTTTTTCCGCAGGTCACCTGGCAGAGCGTCAATGAGTTGATGCACTTTTCCGGTGGCGAAGGCGATGTCCTCGCGCGGCAGATGGACTGTTATCTCAATCTCTTCCCACCTGCCGCCATGGTCTTTTGCGAACCTGACGGCGGCTTCCAAAGAGGTGAATTGCACGGCAGGTGCGTCGGCGGTCCAGAACTGCACACTGCAGTCCGCCGCACCGTAATCTAAAAATGCTTTTTCGGGATCTAGGGCCATGGCGTTTGCTGTACACCGTCGGCGGTTGGTTGGCCAGCGGTCGCCTACTGGTCGTAAAAGCGCGTTGTCCGCGATGCCCAACGCGAAAAGCCCTTATGGGAGCATTCAAAAGTGGGGAGGGAAAGTGGGGAAGTAAGCGCCTGCATTCGGAACTATCAACGAAACAGGCGCTTAACTTGAAAAATGGCTCCCCGGGCCGGATTCGAACCGGCGACCTGTCGATTAACAGTCGAATGCTCTACCGCTGAGCTACCAGGGATCACTGCTTGGCGCGGTGTGAGTGGGCTAATACAAACGCTTTCCCGATTTGCCAAGCGGTTTTTTCAAAAAAATGAAATGAACTTGTATTTGGGATGCCTGCGCCCATCTCTGGGGAATGACAAACGTGAATGATCGTCAGGAGACGAGAGGCGGCGAGAAGCGCAAGGCACGGGCAGTGCGCTTCGGCATCGATCATGCAAGCGGCAGGCTTGTGCTCGGCTCTTTCAGCATCGGCATGCCACGCTCGCGCATCGCGCGGATGGCACTCGGCATGGCCCTCATTTTCTGCGGCGTGTTGGGTTTCCTGCCCATCCTTGGCTTCTGGATGCTGCCGCTCGGTTTCCTCGTGCTCTCGCACGATCTACCGTTCGCGCGCCGGCTTCGGCGGCGGCTGGCGGTCTGGTGGCACAGGCGGCGGAGACCGGCTGACTGACGGTCGGGGTTTTGTGGAACAGTGGATCGCCTTTCGCATTCGTGGTTTATGGAATGTAAAATGCAAAATTGCGTCACGATGATCCAGGTGAGGAAATGAAGGCATTTTTTGTTGTCGTCCTGTCGGCAGCGGCTCTTCTCTCAGGCATTTCCGCCGAGGCCCAAGCCATCGACAGCCGCGGTTTTGACGCTCGCGGCATCTGTCGCCGTCCCGAAGGCTGCGTGGTCGACCACGGTCAAGGCGGCAGCTACAACGGACCTCGCAATTATCGCAATTTCAACGGCCGGAATGAGCGTGATGGCAGTAACGACCGCGAGCGGAACAATCGCCGCTACCGTTCTCACAACAGAAGCGACAATTTCGACGCGGGAATCACCCGCCTTGCCGCAGGCGCTGAGATTGAGCTGGGCGTGTCGCCCATGCATATTAGCGTCTAATTGGATCTGAGCTCGCTTTCCTCGAAAATCCCACCACGCTCCGGATCGAGGCCGGTCGCCATCAGCAGGCTGCAGGCGGCAAGGAGGAGGACGAGCTTCACCGCGTAGGACGCCACGGAGACCGGTTGTCGTCGGCCCTGTGATACGCGAGACGGCGCTATATAGTACTGGTAATAGAAGTATGGATCATTCGTTTCCAGCAGGTTCTGGTAGACGTGCAGTGGGATATCCGCATGTTTCACCGGCGGAGAACCGGGGAATTTTACATGCAGATCCCGGGTTTCGGCGTCGTATGCTGCACGCACGTGCTTCGATTTGAGGGCAGCCCAATCCATCGCAAGCTCCTATACCCTCCCGAGGATAATTGAGGCCCGGACGATGATCGAAGTCAAGTCAAGAATTTGTTTCAAATACAATCATTGGCAGGAAATGGGGCATCGTCACAGCGATGGAAATTCCAGCCTGCGCCCGCGCCGTTTCGGGATGGGAAAAGGGCCGTTTCGGCAGCGGCGGAATGGCGTTTTTCCGAAATGCCCTCTTGCGATTTCCTTACGATCATTCTAAACGCTCGCCACGGCTCAGATAACGAGCGCGTGAGGCCTCGTGGCGGAGTGGTGACGCAGAGGACTGCAAATCCTTGTACCCCGGTTCAATTCCGGGCGAGGCCTCCAACATCTTCCACATGACATATCTATGTGAAAAGCTGCTGGCTCAGTGGTGCGGCATTGGCGTTTTCGATGCTACCAGACCCGCTGGCCGGGCGAAAAATCGAACTGTAACGGATTGATTCCCGTGAGGCGGTAGAGCGCCCTCAGGCCGCCCTTGCGGATTTCCGCCTGATATTCCAGATCGCTCAATTCAGGCCCATCATCGATCTCGGGGCCGGCGCCAAGCAGCCGCCGCATGCCCTGCGGCGAAATGCAGGTGAAGCTGCGAATGTCGCCGCTGCTGTATTTGATCAGCAGCAGGCGGGCATCGGCGTTGTAGTGAAGGGCTTCTATACCGCGCGATTGGATCAGAAAGGTTTGCATGCGCACACCCATAGCGGAAGGTGAGGGCGCTGCAACAAAATGGTTGACGTAACGTTAATGCGCACGCGGCTAGCGAGGGCTGGACGTGCCCGCCGCTGTTTCAAAACGAACGGAGCACATGTAAAAACCGTGTCCGCCGGCATGAGACTGCTGCAGACGTTATGCGGGGGATATCTCGAGGGCGCTTCGGCGCCCTATCGCCTCCAGGTCGTTTCGCCGTCCAGCAGCCCGCAGCAGAATATGCCAATCAGCGCTGCGACGATGAAAAAATCGAACAGCGTGAAATATTCGAAAATCGCAGACATGGCCTGCTCCTCCTATTTCCTCCGATGCAAATCATAACATGAAGGGGCGGAAGGTTCCACGCTGGAGTTGCAGCATCCATGCGGTCTTCTGTGGCACGGAAGAGGCGCCGGCCGGATTCTTTTCGCCGGCGGCAGCCAAGCCTTGAAAGCATCCGTGGCGGAGATTAAGAGACGAGGGACAGGAACCGCTTTTTAAGAGCGAGAGGACATGATGGATTTCGAAGCAGCGCGCGCAAAGATGGTCGATACCCAGGTTCGCACGACGGACGTTACCTCGCATTCCGTGCTGACGGCGTTTCTCACGGTGCCGCGTGAGGCCTTTGTGCCGGAGAAGGCGAAGCTGCTGGCTTATATCGACAACGATGTCGAGATCTCCGTAGCCGCACCGGGAAAGCCGGCCCGCTTCCTGATGGAGGCGTCGCCGCTCGCCAAGCTGCTGCAACTGGCCGCGATCACCAAGGATGATTTCGTGCTCGAAGTCGGTTGCGGCACGGGTTACACATCGGCGCTGCTGTCGATCATTGCCGGCTCCGTCATCGCGCTTGAATGTGACGAGACACTAGCCACTGAAGCGAAGGCGCAGATGGCCGGCTACGCCAAAGTCGAAGTCGTGACCGGCCCGCTCGAAAAGGGCTACGCTGCCGGCGCTCCCTATGATCTGATCTTCATCAACGGCGCGGTCGAAGAGGTTCCGGCCGCCCTTCTCGGTCAATTGCGCGATGGTGGCCGTCTGATCACGGTCGAAGGTTACGGCAATGCCGCCCGCGCCAAGGTCTTCGTCGCGGAGCGCGGCGCCATTTCGGAAAACGTCTTCTTCAATGCCTCGGTCAAGCCACTGCCTGGCTTCGCCAAGGCGCGCGAATTCGTTTTCTGACATCGTTCTTGTCGATGAAATTCAGCGACGGGCGCCATCGGCGCCCGTTTTTTATCCGCGCCGCTGGAAAGCCTTCACAAACATCATTTATCCTGACGTCGCCACGCCGGACGGGTGGATGTGATGCGATTCAACTTCTGTTTCACGGGATGTTTCCGCCGCAAAATTGCAACAGGCTTAGCGGGTGGCAAACATCAGGTAACAAAACTGTGCATGGCCGCATTCATTTGATTCGCGATGATTTTTTTCACGCCTGGGGTATTCTAAGGTTGTGGTGATTCGGATGAATGCTCCACACCATCCGGTCGTTGTTTTGGAATAACGGGGATAGATATGGCTCAGCCAAGTGTAGCGCGTGAACCGTCCATGGAAGAAATTCTGGCCTCCATCCGCCAGATCATCGAAAGCAATGAGCCCGGCGCCGGCAAGGCGATTTCCGCATCCCTGCCGCCGGTCTACGGCGCCGACGAGGATGACAACAGCTCCGAAATTCATCTGACGGTCGACGACACCTATGCCGGCGTGGAGTTCCCCGAACCGGTCATGCGCTCCTCCGATCCGCGTTTCGTCGCCGCCAATTCGGCCGGCACAGCTCCCGAAGCAGAAGTGCCGGCCCGCGCGCTGTCGCTTGCCGATGTCGCCGCCCGCGTGCGCGCTGCCTCCGAGCGCAGCGCCGTGCAAGCCGGTCAGGCGCTGCGCGAAATTCCGAGCGGTTTCCGCCAGCCCGAACCGCAGCCGGCCGTGATGCCGGAAGCGCCGCGTGCCGCGGCACCACAGCCGCAGCAGGCGCAGCCTGTTTTCGCGGCTGCCGCAGCGCCCGTTCAGCATGTTGCGATCCAGCAGCCGGCCGAGCCGGTCGTTATGGAAACGCCTGAGGTGGCGGTCGCCGAGCCAGCGCCTGCTATCGAAACAGTGCTGCCGGCTTTGGAACCCGCTCAGTCGTCGACCGACCGTTTCCTGCCGAGCGTTATGGACGAGGTCCAGCCGACGCTGCTTTCGGAGGATGCCGGCCTGCAGATCAGCCGCTCCTTCGAGGAACTCGCCGCGGCGATCGACGGTGCCGAGCGCCGCTCGCTGGACGAGATCGCAGAGGACATGCTGCGCCCGATGCTGCGCGAATGGCTGGATGATAATCTGCCGACACTGGTCGAGCGGTTGGTGCGCGAGGAAATCGAGCGCGTGGCCCGCGGCCCGCGCCGCTGATCGGATTGCTTTTTCCTGAAAAGCCGCTCCGGTCTCCGGGGCGGCTTTTTTATTGACTTGGCCGTGACCATCCTATTTACAAACGGCCATCCTCGAACCTCGAAATTGGTCAGAAAATGCTCGACAAGACCTATGATTCCGCCGCCGTCGAACCGAAAATCGCCGCGATATGGGATGAGGCGGACGCTTTCCGCGCCGGCGCGAACGCCAAAGCCGGGGCCGAGACCTTCACCATCGTGATCCCGCCGCCGAATGTCACCGGTTCGCTGCACATGGGCCATGCGCTGAACAACACGCTGCAGGACATCCTGGTGCGCTTCGAGCGCATGCGCGGCAAGGACGTGCTCTGGCAGCCGGGTATGGACCACGCCGGCATCGCCACGCAGATGGTCGTCGAGCGCAAGCTGATGGAACAGCAACTGCCGGGCCGCCGCGACATGGGCCGCGAAGCCTTCATCGACAAGGTCTGGGAATGGAAGGCTGAATCGGGCGGCCTGATCTTCAACCAGCTGAAGCGCCTGGGTGCGTCATGCGACTGGTCGCGTGAACGTTTCACCATGGACGAAGGCCTGTCGAAGGCCGTTCTCGAAGTTTTCGTCACGCTCTACAAGGAAGGGCTGATCTACAAGGACAAGCGTCTCGTCAACTGGGACCCCAAACTCCTGACTGCTATTTCCGACATGGAGGTCGAGCAGCACGAGGTGAAGGGCCATCTCTGGCATCTGCGCTATCCGCTCGAGCCGGGCGTCACCTATCAATATCCGATTGCCTTCGATGAGGAAGGCAAGCCGACTCAATTCGAGACACGCGACTATATCGTCGTCGCGACGACGCGACCCGAGACGATGCTGGGCGATACCGGCATTGCCGTGAACCCCGAAGACGAGCGTTATGAGCCGGTCGTCGGCAAGCATGTCATCCTGCCGATCGTCGGCCGCAAGGTTCCGATCGTCGCCGACTCCTATGCCGACCCGACGGCTGGCACGGGGGCGGTGAAAATCACGCCTGCGCATGATTTCAACGACTTCGAGGTCGGCAAGCGCGCAGGCCTGCAATCTATCAACATCATGAATATCGATGGCACGATTGCCATCAAGGAGAACGAGGAGTTCCTCGAAGGTCTCGACAATCCGGCGGCGCTGCATGGCGCCTGGGACCGTCTGGAAGGGCAGGACCGTTTCTATGCGCGCAAGGTCATCGTCGAGATTTTCGAAGAGGCGGGTCTTCTCGACAAGATCGAACCGCACAAGCACATGGTCCCGCACGGCGATCGCGGCGGCGTGCCGATCGAGCCGCGGCTGACCGAACAATGGTTTGTCGACAACAAGACATTGGGGCAACCCGCGCTGGAATCCGTTCGCGAGGGAAGAACCAGGTTTATTCCCAGGAATTGGGAAAATACCTATTTCAACTGGCTGGAAAACATCGAGCCGTGGTGTATTTCCCGCCAGCTCTGGTGGGGGCATCAGATCCCCGCCTGGTATGGCCCAGATGGTCAAGTCTTCGTCGAACAGACCGAGGAAGAGGCGCTGCAGGCGGCGATCCAGCACTACCTCTCGCATGAGGGGCCGATGAAGGCCTATGTTGAGGACCTGCTTGAAAACTTCAAGCCGGGCGAGATCCTGACGCGTGACGAGGACGTGCTCGACACCTGGTTCTCCTCAGCACTCTGGCCCTTCTCGACGCTCGGCTGGCCGGAGCAGACACCGGAACTGGCGCGTTATTACCCGACCAACGTTCTCGTCACCGGTTTCGATATCATCCCGTTCTGGGTTGTTCGTATGATGCAGATGGGCCTGCATTTCATGAAAGATGAAAATGGCGATCCCGTCGAGCCATTCCACACGATCTACATTCACGCGCTGGTGCGCGACAAGAATGGGCAGAAGATGTCGAAGTCGAAGGGCAACGTCATCGATCCCTTGGAACTGATCGACGAATA
The DNA here is from genome assembly GCF_012349115.1 of Rhizobium ruizarguesonis. Classification (GTDB taxonomy): domain Bacteria; phylum Pseudomonadota; class Alphaproteobacteria; order Rhizobiales; family Rhizobiaceae; genus Rhizobium; species Rhizobium ruizarguesonis. The sequence continues at coordinate 12,389 of NZ_PQIG01000064.1, read as the reverse complement.
CGGCGCCGACGCGCTGCGGTTCACCTTGGCGATCATGGCGGCGCAGGGCCGCGACGTGAAGCTCGATCCGGCCCGCATCGCCGGCTACCGGAATTTCGGCACCAAGCTCTGGAACGCCACGCGCTTCGCCGAGATGAACGGCGCGAAGAGCGACCCGCATTTCGTGCCCGAGGCCGCCGAACTCACCATCAACCGCTGGATCCTGACGGAACTTGCCCGTACGGAACGTGACGTTACGGAAGCACTCGAAGCCTTCCGCTTCAACGATGCTGCCGGCGCGCTCTATCGCTTCGTCTGGAACGAGGTCTGCGACTGGTATCTCGAGCTCTTGAAGCCGGTCTTCAATGGCGAAGACGAGGGCGCCAAGGCTGAAGCCCAGGCCTGTAGCGCTTATATTCTCGAAGAGATCTACAAGCTGTTGCATCCCTTCATGCCCTTCATGACCGAAGAGCTTTGGGCGCATACGGCAGGCGAAGGCAAAGAGCGCGACACATTGGTCTGCCATGCCGAATGGCCGGCGCCGTCCTATGCCGACGACGGGGCGGCCGACGAGATCAACTGGTTGATCGACCTCGTTTCCGGCATCCGCTCGGTGCGCGCCGAAATGAATGTGCCGCCGTCGGCGACAGCCCCGCTCGTCGTCGTCAAGGCCAACAACCTGACGCGTGAACGGCTGTTCCGCCACGACGCCGCCATCAAGCGCCTTGCGCGCGTCGAGGCGATATCGCTGGCTGACGATGCGCCCAAGGGTGCCGCTCAGATCGTCGTCGCCGAGGCCACCATCTGCCTGCCGCTCGGCAAGCTGATCGACCTTTCCGCCGAAAAGGCTCGTCTGGAAAAAGCGATTGCCAAGATGGAGGGCGAGATCTCCCGCATCGACGGCAAGCTCTCCAACGAGAAGTTCGTCGCCAACGCCAATCCCGAAGTGGTCGAGGCCGAGCGTGATCGCCTCGAGGAACTGAAGGGTCAGATCGCAAGCTTGAGGATCGCTCTTTCCAGGGTGAGCGAAGCCGGGTAAGTTTCACCGACCCATTTTGGTAAGTTATTTCAAAGACGCGCCCTCTGCCGGCGCGTCTTTTTGTCGTTCTGGGCGCGCGCGATTCGGTCGTGAAAACGGCCAGTTTCAGGCGCGGAGCCTGTGGATTGTGGCTGAACGGGCATCCAGCTGGCGAAAACTGCCACTGTTGTCGGATTGATACAGCTTCTGCAATATTTGGAATGAAAACCCAAAAAAGCGCATCTGAGAGCACTAAGCTCGGAATAAAATTTTATTAACCAGATTTTTTGACGTGTCCGTCAATTTCTTTACGTAAATTGACAGTCACAATGGTTAGAGGCGCTGCCGTGGGGCGCGTTGCCATTTCCGGCGAACACTTACACTGTGTCGTCACATCAACTGCTGTAGTGGGGGAGACACAATGGCATCGCGTAGGTTTTCCAAGGGCGTAACGTCGCTCGTTCTTTTTTCGTCGCTTGCATCGCCGTCCTTCGCCGGCGGTCTGGAGCGTGGCGGCTATAACATCGATCAGCTGTTCGATACGTCGCCTTTCTCGTTTCAGTCGGGCGTCACCTACGTCACGCCGCAGCGCAAGCTGAAGGACGTCCGAGATACGGATACGTCGACATCTCCAGGCGGTGGCAATCTGAACAGCCGTCCAAACACCGCGGACGATACCTCAAATTACACCATCCCTTATATTGGCTTTAAGGCTGGTTTTGGCGATGCAATCGACTGCCTGGTCGACTATTCAGAGCCCTTCGGCGGGCATACCGACCCCGGTCTGAACTGGGCCGGTGCCAACAATAACATTGAGACAGAGATCAAAACCCGCAACTATGGCGGCACCTGCTCCTATCGTTTTGATGTCGGCCCTGGGCAGCTTCGCTTCATCGGCGGCGCTTTCTATCAGGAAGTCGAAGGCTTCAAGGAACGTCTGGTTTCAACCGTTCCGCTTCTGGTCGGTACCGGCAACGGCGTCGGCCGCCTCGATCTCGAAGATAGTGGCTGGGGCTGGCGCGCCGGTCTCGCCTACGAGATTCCGGAATATGCAATGCGAGCAAGCCTCGTCTATAACAGCCGCGTAAAGTACGACAATCTGACCGGTACGGTGGATCTGACGCAGGTGACTGCACCATTTGCACCGCTGAATGGCGCTCCTTATGGAAGGGTCACGGATGTCTTCGGCTCTGCCGAAGCGCCGGATTCGCTTGAGCTTAAGTTGCAAAGCGGTATCGCTCCGGATTGGCTCGCCTTCGGATCGGTTAAGTGGACGAACTGGAGTGTCCTGCAGTCCGTGCCTTTCTGCCCAAAATCGACCAAGGGCTTAGTCGCCTGCACCTCCGGCGGTGCGACGGAGCTGACGTCGCTCGACCTTCTTTACCAGGACGGTTGGACCATCACCGGTGGTGTTGGCCACAAATTCAACGAACAGTGGGCAGGTGCAGTCAGCCTCACTTGGGATCGCGGCACCAGCCAGGGCTATGGCGCGCAGACCGATAGCTGGACGCTGGGGCTCGGTGCAGCCTTCACGCCGACCGAACATATCGAATGGCGCGTTGCCGGTGCCGTGGGCGTGTTGACGAGCGGTTCGTCCGGCGTTGTGACCCAGAACGGCGTCACGTTTGGAGATGATGTCTCCTATTCCTTTGACAACGACCTGGTCGCTGCGCTGTCGACGAGCCTAAAGATCAAGTTCTAATTCCCCGATTTGAAGAATTGAGGAGCCCGGCACTGCCGGGCTCTTCTTTATTCGCGCCCGTTAATCATGCCATTTCCCGATCCCGTTTTGTGACGATTCAGCAACACATTTTTACGACGTTTGGCGTATGGTGGTGGTGGGACGAATTTGTCCATTTCCCGCCACAAAGAGGGCGCAGCGTTATTTGCGGGCGAGGTGATGGCAGGCATACGGTGCGTGTAAATAGTAGTATGGGTCGATTTTTTTCCGGGTACATCAGGTCGTACGGCGCGATTGGCGACAATCGTTTGATTGCGGTCGTTTCGCTTTCCGAACAAGGCTGTTCCAGCCGCCAATCCGGCCTCGCGACGAAGTCGTCGATCCATTCATTGTCATTGTTTTCGACCCGCTCGGATGAGCAACCCGGCTTTGCCGGAAATGTCGATACCGGTTTCGTCACATTTACCGTTTACGAATGCGATAAAGGCGGGAAGGCGAATACCGCACCTGCCGAAAGAGTGCCACGGAGATTGCAGTCGAGCCATGCCGGGAGCCGGGTGGTTCTGAAGGATGGGCTGAGAATATCCCCTTTGAGAAAAGGCCAGTGGGCTGGATGCGACGCGGGTAAAGGAGCCATGGAGCTCGCCGCGGGATCGCTCGCCTCGAAGAAATACATCCGCGGGATGCACGGTGCGAGCGCCGTTGCCGCCTGCCTGAGATGAGCGAAAGAAATCGGTTGAAATGGTGACGTCCGAGTTCAAACTGTTCAAATTCATGCTGGTGGGCATGTCGATAGCCGTAGCGCTGGCGCTGTCCGGTCCGTGCAGCGCATTCGACATCAAAGGTGGCGTCAGCAAGGAATCCGGACCCTTCGATCTCTTCAAGTTCGGCTTCAAAGCCTATAAAAACGGCCAGAAGGAAGAGGCGATCGAAGCTTATAAATACGCCGCCGAAAAGGGGCACACCGGCTCACGCTGGGCACTCGCCAACATGTATGCCGACGGCGACGGTGTCACGCAGGATGATTTTGAAGCCTTCAAGATCTATAGCGAGATCGCCCAGCAGGGCGTCGAACCCGGCTCGGAAGATACGGGTTTCTTCGTCAACGCGCTGCTCTCGCTCGCCAGTTATTACAAGCATGGCATTGCCGGCAGCCCGGTCAGGATCGACCTCAGCCAGGCGCGCCAGCTATATTTTCAGGTCGCTTCAACCTTTGGCGTGCCCGAGGCGCAGTTCCAGCTGGCACAGATGATGCTGGCCGGCGAGGGCGGCAATGCCAGCCCGCAGCAAGCCAAGAAATGGCTGAACCAGGCCCGCAAGAGCGGCCATCCCGGCGCCATGGCGGTCTTCGGCAATATTCTGTTCGACGAAGGCCAGACGGCCCGCGGCCTGGCGCTGATGACGGCAGCGCTCGACCGCTGCAAACCCAAGGACTGCGGCTGGATGGAAGCGCTGCAGGAGCAGGCCTTCTCGGTTGCCAACGAGTCCGACCGCCGCACGGCGGTATCCCTCTCGCACACCATCGCGAGCGGTTCCGACGATTAGAGCGCCATACCTCTAATCGGACGCGCGGCGCTGTAGCTGGAAGCGTCAGGCCGCGAAATCGAAATAACCGATGACAGGCACGTGGTCGGACGGCTTTTCCCAGGCCCGCACATGTTTTTCGATCGCAGCCGATGTCATTCGGTCTGCAGCTTCCGGCGACAGCAGCAGATGGTCGATGCGGATGCCGTTGTTCTTCGGCCAGGCGCCGGCCTGATAATCCCAGAAGGAATAGAACTGCGTCGCATCCGTCGTCGCACGCACAGCATCCGTCAGCCCGAGATTTTCGAGCCTGCGGAACGCCTCCCGCGTCTGCGGCAGAAACAGCGCGTCGTTTTCCCAGACCTTGGGATCGAAGCAGTCGTGCGGTTCCGGGATGACATTGTAATCGCCGGCAAGGATCAGCATCTCCTCATAGGCCAGCCGTTCGGCGGCGAACGTCTGCAGGCGCTCCATCCAGGCGAGCTTGTAGGGATACTTCTCCGTTTCGACAGGATTGCCGTTCGGCAGGTAGATGCAGCAGACACGCAGGATGCGCGTATCGGACAACGTGAACGCCGCTTCGAGGAAACGCGCCTGTTCGTCCAGCGGATCGCCGGGCAGGCCGCGGTTCACTTCGAAAGGTGAACTCTTGGAGAGGATCGCCACGCCATTGAAGCCTTTCTGGCCGTGCGTCTCGACGTGATAGCCGAGCGCCTCGATCTCCAGCCGTGGAAAGCCCTCGTCGACCGTCTTGATCTCCTGCAGGCAGACGATATCCGGATCGGAATCCTTCAGCCATTGCGTGAGATTGTCGATGCGCGCCTTGACGCCGTTGATGTTCCAGGTCGCGATCTTCATGGCTCTGTCCCGTTCCGCATAATGCATGTCGCCCAGAAGTGTGCAGCGGTTCTGGGATAACGACAGGCATAAAAAACAAAGAGCTAAAGCGCACCGCGTGGATCAGCGTCAATGCAGCGCACTTTAGTGCGCTTCTTTTATCGCGGTCTTTCACCGGCGGACAAGACGATAAATCGGCCGGAAGGAATTCTTCGGCCGGTTTGATGGGGAGTCCGTGCGTTTAGACGTTCAGATCGAGAAACTGGTGCCACAGCCGCAGCTTGCCACCGCATTCGGGTTCTTGATCTGGAAGGACTGGCCAAGCAGATTGTCGACGAAGTCGATCTCCGAGCCCGCCATGTAGACGAGCGACAGGCTGTCGATCAGCACCTTGGCGTTGTTCTTCTCGACGATGATATCGTCGTCCGCTGCGCTGTCGGCAAGATCGAACTTGTAGGAAAAGCCCGAACAGCCGCCGCCTTCGACGGAGACGCGCAGCGCGCTCTTGCCGGCTTCGGCGCCGACGATCGCAGCGATACGCTTTGCCGCGGCATCCGAAAGGGTTACACTTGTATCCGTCATATTTCCTCCTGCCGGGGTCAAGATCCGGAGAGAATGGGTTTTGGCACTTGAATGTTCAAATGCCTGATATCAAAGAAACTTACCATGATCTTCGCGAAAAGGCGATGATGCGCCGAAGCGATTAGGGAAGAGCCTCTTTGCCGTTTCATCGACCTATAGGTATGAAGAGCGCAAAGCGGCGTCAATGGGCAGATGCGGCAACATGCAAAACGACGGTGAAGAATGACGATCGATACGCGTGCTTTGGGTTTCGGCAGTAGTGAAAGGGCGGTCTATGCGGCCGACCCCTGGACGACGCGCGGACGGCTCTATCAGGAGGACGGAAGCCCGACGCGCTCCGATTTCCAGCGCGACCGCGACCGCATCGTCCACACCACCGCCTTCCGCCGGCTGAAGCACAAGACCCAGGTCTTCATCGCCCAGGACGGCGATCATTACCGCACCCGGCTGACGCATACGATCGAAGTGGCGCAGATCGCCCGCGCTCTTGCCCGCGCGCTGAAGCTCGACGAGGATTTGGCCGAAGGCGTGGCGCTCGTGCACGATTTCGGCCACACGCCGTTCGGTCATACCGGCGAGGATGCGCTGCACGAGGTGCTGCTGCCCTATGGCGGCTTCGACCACAATGCACAATCGCTGCGCATCGTGACCAAGCTGGAGAGGCGTTATGCCGAATTTGACGGCATCAACCTGACATGGGAAAGCCTGGAAGGTCTCGTCAAGCACAATGGTCCGCTTCTGACGCCGGATGGAGTCGGCACGCGCGGTCCCGTTCCGCAGCCGATCCTCGATTATTGCGAATTGCACGATCTCGAGCTTGCAAGCTATGCCAGCCTCGAAGCCCAGGTCGCGGCGATCGCCGACGACATCGCCTATAATACCCACGATATCGACGATGGCCTGCGTTCCGGCTACCTGACTTTCGACATGCTGGAGGAAATCCCGTTTCTTGCCGGGCTAATGGCCGAGGTGAGAGAGCGATATCCGCACCTGGAGCCGAGCCGCTTCACCCATGAGATCATGCGCCGCCAGATCACCCGCATGGTCGAAGACGTGATCGGCGTCGCGCAGCAGCGCCTGTCGCTCTTGCACCCTGAGAGTGCGGGCGACATTCGCGGCGCCGGCCAGGTTATTGCGACCTTTTCCGAGGGGATGGCCGAGACCGACAGGCAGATCAAGGCGATGCTCTTCAAACGCATCTACCGCAATCCCGATATCATGCGCATCCGTGCCGGTGCCGCCCAGATCGTCACCGATCTCTTTGCCGCCTACATGGCCAATCCGAAGGAGATGCAAAGCCATTACTGGGTCGATCATATCGCCGGCCTGTCCGATGCGCCGAAGGCCCGTCATGTCGGCGATTATCTCGCCGGCATGACCGACACCTATGCGATCAGCGCCCACAGGCGGTTGTTTGACCACACTCCTGATTTGCGATAGGCAGCGGTCGCCCACGCCGAGGGCCGATTTTGAGCCTTTGGCACAGCCTATGCATGGAAGAGTGCGATGAACCTTTTTACCGACTTCGAAGCCAGGATCAAAACCGCCCTTGAACAGATAGAACTGGTCAGGGAAAAGCGATCCGAGCTCGATTTCGGCCGCATCACCGTCGAGCCGCCGCGTGACGCGAGCCATGGCGATGTCGCGACCAATGCCGCAATGGTGCTGGCAAAACCGCTCGGAACCAACCCGCGCGCGCTGGCCGATGTCATCATCGCCAAGCTGAAAGAGGATTCCGACGTCGCCGATGTCTCGGTCGCGGGTCCCGGCTTCATCAACATCCGTCTCGCCGTCGGCTACTGGCAACGGCTGCTCGCCTCGATGATCGGCGCCGGTACCGATTACGGGCGCTCGACGCTTGGAAAGGGCAGGAAGGTCAACGTCGAATATGTCTCGGCCAACCCGACCGGTCCGATGCATGTCGGCCATTGCCGTGGTGCCGTCGTCGGCGACGCGCTTGCCAACCTGCTCGCTTTTGCCGGTTACGGCGTCGAGAAGGAATATTACATCAACGACGCCGGCTCGCAGATCGACGTGCTCGCCCGTTCCGTCTTCCTGCGCTATCGCGAAGCGCTCGGCGAAAAGATCGGCGAAATCCCCTCGGGTCTCTATCCCGGCGACTATCTCGTACCCGTCGGCCAGTCGCTTGCCGCCGATTACGGGGTGCGGTTGCACAACATGCCGGAAGATCAATGGATGCCGATCGTCAAGGACCGGACCATCGACGCGATGATGGTGATGATCCGCGAGGATCTGGCGGCGCTGAACGTCCATCACGACGTCTTCTTCTCCGAACGCACCCTGCATGCCAACGGTGCGGCCGCGATCCGCACGGCGATCAATGACCTGACCTTCAAGGGCTATGTCTACAAGGGCACGCTGCCGCCACCGAAGGGGCAACTGCCCGAGGATTGGGAGGATCGCGAACAGACCCTGTTCCGTTCGACCGAAGTGGGCGACGATATCGACCGGCCGCTGATCAAGTCGGATGGCTCCTACACCTATTTCGCCGCCGACGTCGCCTACTTCAAGAACAAGTTCGACCGTGGGTTCGACGAGATGATTTATGTGCTTGGCGCTGACCATGGCGGTTACGTCAAGCGCCTGGAAGCGGTTGCACGCGGCGTTTCGGACGGTAAGGCGAAGCTGACAGTGCTGCTCTGCCAGCTCGTCAAGCTCTATCGCAACGGCGAGCCGGTGAAGATGTCGAAGCGCTCGGGCGATTTCGTCACGCTTCGGGACGTCGTCGAAGAAGTCGGCCGTGATTCGGTCCGGTTCATGATGCTTTACCGCAAGAATTCCGAACCGCTCGACTTCGATTTCGCCAAAGTGACGGAACAATCGAAAGATAATCCAGTCTTCTACGTGCAATATGCGCATGCTCGCTGCATGTCGGTCTTCCGGCAGGCGAGGGAGGCCTTTCCCGACCTCGATGTCTCGCCCGAGAAACTCGCGAAAACCGTTGCAGGCATTGGCGATCCGGCCGAATTGCAGCTCGTCGCCAAGCTTGCTGAATTCCCGCGTGTCGTCGAGGCAGCGGCCCAGTCGCAGGAGCCGCATCGCATCGCTTTTTACCTCTACGACGTCGCCAGTTCCTTCCACGCGCACTGGAACAAAGGTAAAGATCAGACGGAATTACGATTTGTTAATGATAAAAACCGAGAATCAAGTATTGCCAGACTTGGGCTGGTGTACGCCGTCGCGTCGGTTTTGAAGTCGGGACTTGCCATTACAGGCACTGCCGCACCGGACGAAATGCGATAACGTCACCATTTCCCCACAATGCGCTGGCATTTGAGCGTTGGCGTTTGCGAGTGGGATAGGCATGGCTGATAAACAACTTGCGTATGATACGCGCGGAAAAAACGATCTGTTTGCCGACGATGATCCGTTGGCTGAACTTGCCCGTATCGTCGGCTTCGAGCCGCGTGTTGCAGCGAATACGGTGACCGAGGCCGGACGCCGGGAGCCCGCCCTCGATCTCGAGGACGAGCTGGGGCGTGAGTTCGACCGTTACGATTCGCCCCGTCCGCTCGCAGAGCTCGACCGGCCCGCCGAGCCGATCTCTGATGACATGCCTGAAGATTACGTCGAGCCGGTCCTCGATGCTTCTCCGGCTACCGAAAATGCGGAGGTTCCTGAGCCGGTTTCCGTCGCCGCGGTTGAGGCTGAAGAAGCAGCTGTGCCTGCCACAGGGAATGGGGAAGCGCCGGCCGCCGACTGGGCGGAGCAGCTTTCCCCCGAGCCCGAGGCATCGCTGCAATCAGCATTCGGCGGTGCACGCGACCTGATCGAGGAGCTTGAGCTGTCGATCGGCGCCGCACCCGTCTCTTCGCTGGCGCAGCCCGCCAAGGCGCCGCAATGGTCGGCTGCCAGCATCAGGCTGCCACTTGCCAATTTCCATGCTCCGAAACGCGAGGAACCGGTTGTTTTGCCGGAGCCTGTGGCCGAAACGGTCGTGGCACCGGCAGCTGAAGTGCCGTCCGTCGATCTTCTTGTAGTCGAGCCTGAACCTGTCATCGAACCGCCGGCGCCTGTCGCCGCTATCGAGCCTTCCGAGGAATTCGAATCCGCTTCACCGTCGCTTGGCTTCCCCGCCGAACTCGACCGCCATGATGAGGTGATCGCGCCGGAAGAGACTGCCGAGGCCGAAGAATTCGTCGAAGTCGAGGAAGAACTGGAGGATTTCGGGTCCGATGCCGGTTTCGATCTCATCGCCGCCGCCGTCGAGGGCGAGATCCAGGCCGATGCCGCGCTGACCGAGGTCGTGCCTGATGTTCCGCACACCGCCGGCACTTTCGATCTTGACGATCTGCTCGCCGACGTCTCGCGTTATCCGGTGCCGCAACGTGCCAATCCGGCCCCCGTCACACTGCAGGCCGCATCGACTGAGGCCGCGCCCGTTCCTGCCGCCCCCGTGGCAGACGCACCTGTCCAGGCCGAGGTGATCGCCCCCCCACCGGTCGCCGTCGCCACAGCACCCGTCCGGCCTGCTCCGGTCTATGCTGTCGAAGCCGCAAGGCCAGTCGCGCCGCAGCTTGCAGAGGTCGTTGCGCCAGAGCCTGCCGCAACGGCATATTCTCGGGCGCCGCAGCCGGTACCGGAAGCCGAAGACCCCTTCGCCGGCCATGATTTCGAGTTGGATCTTGCCGGCATCGAGTTGGAACTCGCCGATCTCGATTTCTCTGAGCCGTCCGAGCCCGCGCCGCAGCCTGAGACGCCAGCGCCTGCTCCCCAGCACGTCGCGGCCGTCTCGCCTCTGTCCGCTCCCGTTTTTGCTCCTGAGCCGCAAACTCCGGCTTACCAGCAGGTTGCTGCCCCCTCGCGGCCGGCTCAGGCCTTCGTTCCCGAGCCGCCGGCTCCAGCTCCGGCTCCGGCTTTCAACTGGGCGTCCGCCGGCGACTCAACCGAAGACCTGCCATTCGATCCGGCGATGATCTCTGACCCGGAGGATCGTCCCGAGACCGTCGACGACATGCACGTGCCGGCGCTGCCGCCAGTGGAGCAGCCCGCCCCGGTCGCGAAAACCGCAGATTACGAGTTCGATCTCGACGCAGAGATCGCCAGCTTCTTTGAACCGGCCAAGCCGCGGGAAACACCGGCGCCTGTCCGGGATACGGCTGCCGCCGCGGCAAAGCATGTCAAGCCTACCATCGCCGACGGCCTCGATGATTTCGAACGGGCGCTGGAGGAGGATTTCCGCCGCAGTGTGCGTGAACCGGTCGAGCGCCGCGAGACCTCCGAAGTCCGGATCGAATCGGCAAGCCAGGCCGCTGATTTCAGCCGCGCCCGGTCGATGCGTCGGCTGCTTGCCGGGGCCGTCGTGCTCGTGGTCTTTGCCGGCGTCGGTTATGGCGTCTATTCCTCCGTCTGGAACGGCGAGGGGCTCGGTATTGTCGCGTCCGGTGAGCCGCGCGTGATCGCCGCCGACAAGGAGCCGGTCAAGGTCGTTCCGGATAATCCCGGCGGCAAGACCGTGCCGAACCAGGATAAGGCCGTCTACGACCGCGTTGCGGGTTCTGCCGAAGAGCCGAAGCAGAAGGCGCTCGTATCTTCCGACGAGGCGCCCGTCGATGTCGTCCAGCGCACGCTGACACCGGAAGCGCTGCCTGAGGACGACGAGAACGCCAACGCCGACGATCAGGTCACGCCGACTGCGGTCGGTGAGACGGAGGATCCGCGTCTGTTGCCAACCCAGGACAACGCCGACAACGCTCCGACAACCGACGCCGACAAGACGCCGTCTGTTTCGCCGCGCAAGGTCCGCACGATGATCGTCAAGCCTGACGGTACGTTGGTCGCCCGCGACGAACCGGCTCCCGTCGACCAGCCGGCGCCGTCTGCCCCGGCGACGCAGCCTGCCCCGGCGACGCAGTCTGCCCAGGCGACACAGTCTGCCCAGCCGACGCCGCCGGCTCAGCCGCCGTTGACGGCTCAGTCGACCCCATCCGCGCAATCGACCCCGCCCGTGCCGCCAGTCGGTGGAACGGCTGCGAGCTTCCCGGCAAGCGCCGAGGTTGCTTCCGCCGATGCTCGTTCTGCAACTCCGGTCGAAACCGCGCCGGTACAGCCGCCGCTCGCCGGCAGTGCCGACGCGCAGGCCGCAAATCGCGCTCCGGTCGCTTCGCCGGTGCGCCCGGTCAAGACCTCGGCGATTGCCGATAGCGCTCCGATCCCCACCGCCCGTCCGGTCGATCAGCCCGTCAACGTCGTCGGCACCGTGACCGAGAAGGGCAATGTCCGCCCGCCCGTACAGCAGCCGAAAACGACTGAGGTCGCGGCCGCAGCGCCAGTCGCCGCAAAGCCGCAGCAGGCTGCATCCGCCGGCGGCTACGGCATCCAGATCGCCTCGCTGCCTTCGGAAGACGAGGCGACCAAATCCTATGCCAACCTGTCGAAGAAATTCGCCAGCGTGCTTGGTGGCCGCAGTCATGAGATCCGCAGGGCCGATATCGCCGGCAAGGGCACTTTCTATCGTGTCCGCATTCCGGCCGGTTCCAAGGACGAGGCCGCAGCACTCTGCGAACAGTATCGCGCGGCGGGCGGAAGCTGCCTGATCTCCAAGTAGATCTGTTTTTTTGAATAGAATATAAGAGCGGCGGGCCGGATCGGTCCGCCGCTCTTTTTTGTGCATCGCGCCGGACCTTGCTCGCATTTGGCCGGGCGCCGTCTGGAGCCTTTCCTGGTCAGATTGCAGCATTCTGTTGGCTCAAACGGAGTCGGATGCTCGACCGGCCGGCGCGGGTCGTAGTCCGGCTCTACGGCCAA
>NZ_PQIG01000063.1 GCF_012349115.1 Rhizobium ruizarguesonis | reverse complement strand
TGATGCCGAAAAGTGTGAGCGGTTTTCGGACGAGATCATGCTCTAACTATCAGGCCTAGAATCATCCTGTTCCAGCTTTTCTTGAGTACAAGTCTCTTGATTAGAGCCGTCAATCGGCTTATCTTCTTTTGAAGAATTCTAAAGACGGTCGAGACCATGGGCCGGCCGCATGGAGAACCAGATGTTCATTCAGACCGAAGCCACGCCGAACCCTGCCACGCAGAAGTTCCTGCCGGGCAAAGTGGTGATGGAAAACGGCACGGCCGAGTTCCGCAGCGCCGAAGAGGCTGAAGCCTCGCCGCTCGCCGCCCGCCTGTTCGAAATATCAGGCGTCACCGGCGTCTATTTCGGCTATGATTTCATTTCCGTCTCCAAGGATAATGCCGACTGGCAACATCTTAAGCCGGCTATATTGGGCTCGATCATGGAGCACTTCATGTCCGGCAAGCCGGTCATGGGCGATGCCTCCATCCTTTCCGAAGACGCCGATGCCGGCGACGAATTCTTCGACGAAGGCGATGAATCGATCGTGCTGACCATCAAGGAGCTTCTGGAAACCCGCGTGCGCCCGGCCGTTGCCCAAGACGGCGGCGACATCACTTTCCGCGGCTTCAAGGACGGCAAGGTCTACCTGAACATGAAGGGTTCCTGCGCCGGCTGCCCGTCTTCGACGGCAACGCTGAAGCACGGCGTGCAGAACCTGCTGCGCCATTTCGTTCCGGAAGTGCAGGAAGTGATTGCCGCTTAAAAAACTTGAATTCGTCCGGCTGTTCATCTCAGGTTCGGCCGAACGGATTTATCGATAGGCGACACTGGTTTATTCGGAAATTGATGGCATGATCATTCTGGCGCTCGACACGGCGGGTGTGGACTGCGCTGCCGCTGTCTATGACAGCGGCAGGAATACGGTGCTGGGGGAGGCATCGGACATGATCGGCAAGGGGCATGCTGAACATCTGATTGGTATCGTCGATCGCGCGCTGGATCAGGCGGGACTGGCGCTTTCTCATATCGACCGCCTTGCCGTCACCATCGGTCCCGGCTCCTTTACCGGCATCCGCGTCGGCGTTGCCGCAGCCCGCGGTTTTGCGCTCTCCCTCAATGTTCCCGCCGTCGGCATCACGACGCTAGAAGTCATGGCATCAGCCCAGCGCGACAAGACGCCTCATCGCGCCGTGCTGGCGGCGATGGATGCCAAGCGCGACGAGATCTACCTCCAGTCCTTTGCAGCCGACGGTTCTCCGCTCGACACGCCACGGGCGGTCAGCGTTGCAGAAGCGCAGGCTTTTGCCGCCGGCTTCGACGGCGAGATCACCGGTTCGGCGACGGTGCTGCTGAAGGCTGACGCCGGCGGTGATCACATCAACAGATTCCCGATCTCCATCGTGGCGCGCCTGGGCGCTGCCGCCTCCCCCGATGCCGGAAAGCCGAAGCCCCTTTATCTGCGCGGACCTGATGCCAAGCCGCAGGCCGGGTATGCGATTGCGCGACGAGTATGACGATGCTGGAAGCCTATCTGACGCTGAAACCGGAATTCGAGATCATCGCCATGGAGCGCGAGGATTGCCGCGAGGTCGCCCTCCTGCACGGCGAGCGGTTCGCCCGCCCCTGGGGCGATGGTGAGTTTCACGGCCTGCTGATGCAGGACACCGTGTTCGGCTTCGTCGCACGCCAGACCAATGCCATCCTGAAAAAGCCGCTTCCGGGGTTCATCCTTGCCCGCCATGTCGCCGGCGAGGCGGAGATCCTGACGATTGCCGTGCAGGCGAAGGTCGCCCGCGCCGGACTGGGCTGGCGGCTGATGCAGGCGGCGATGCGGGAAGCACACGCGCGTGGCGGCGAGAGCATGTTTCTCGAGGTCGACAACGGCAATACGGCAGCACTTGGCCTCTACCGCAAGCTCGGCTTCGAAAAGGTCGGCGAACGCCAGGGTTACTACAGGCAAGAAAACGGCGCCCTCTCCACGGCGCTTGTCATGAAGCGCGTTCTTCGGTAGTTCCCTGGCAGCGAGATGACATGCAGGCCGGCGCAAATGCCGTGCGGCGTTGTCGAAACACGAATATCTCTATAGGCGGGCGATGACTGATGTAGCCAAGACCCTTGAGGAGCTTTGCACCGAACGCGGCATGCGCATGACCGAGCAGCGCCGCGTGATCGCGCGCATTCTCGAAGACTCGGAAGACCATCCCGACGTCGAAGAACTCTACCGCCGCTCGGTGAAGGTCGATGCGAAGATCTCGATCTCGACCGTCTATCGCACCGTGAAACTGTTCGAGGATGCCGGCATTATCGCCCGCCATGACTTCCGCGACGGGCGCTCGCGCTATGAGACGGTGCCGGAAGAGCATCACGACCACCTCATCGACCTGAAGACCGGCACGGTCATCGAATTCCGCTCGCCGGAGATCGAGGCACTGCAGGAGCGCATCGCCCGCGAGCACGGCTTCCGGCTGGTCGACCACCGTCTGGAGCTCTACGGCGTTCCGTTGAAGAAAGAAGACCTCTGAAGCAATGGCAGCCTGGGAGACCAGCATTTGATCGCCTGGCTGCGCATCGCCTTCGCTGCGGTCGTCATCCTTGCCGTCAGCCTCGTGCTGATGCCGCTGCAGGTGCTGGCGCTGCGGTTCGACTGGCGGCTGCGCCGCAGGCTTCCGCGCGTCTGGCACCGTATCGTCTGCTATTGCCTCGGCATCCGCGTCCGCGTGAGCGGCAAGCTGGAAGATCGCCGGCCGCTGATGCTCTGTTCCAACCATTCCTCCTGGCTGGATATCATGGTGATGTCGGCCGTTGCCGACGTCGTCTTCATTGCCAAGATCGAGGTTCGCGACTGGCCGATCTTCGGCGCGCTCGCCAAGCTGCAGAAAAGCGTCTTCGTCGTGCGCGAGGAGCGGCGCAAGACCGGTCATCAGGCAAACGAGATCGCCGGGCGCATGGCCGACGGTGAGATCGTCGTGCTCTTTCCCGAGGGCACGACCTCGGACGGCAACCGGCTGCTGGAGGTCAAGTCCTCGCTATTCGGTGCTGCCGCGATGGCGGTGCCCACGTCACCGACGGGAACGGTCGTGGTGCAGCCGGTGGCGGTTGCCTATACCAGGGTGCATGGCATCGCCATGGGGCGTTATCACCGGCGGCTCGCCGCCTGGCCGGGGGATCTCGACCTCTTGCCGCATCTCATCGACATCGTGCGCTGCGGCGCCATCGACGCCGAGGTTTCTTTCGGCGAGGCGGTGGATTACCGCGCCGACACCAGCCGCAAGGAGGTAAGCGCGACGATCGCCTTGCGCATCCGCAACCTCCTGAACAGCCGCCTGCGCGGGCGGGAAATCTCTTAGAGCCTTTCCTGGTCAGATTGCAGCATTCTGCCGGAGCAGGTTTTCGTCAGGGCAGAGGCGATTGGCGAAGGGCATACCCCTTGGTACGTCCGAGCCGATCGCCTCTGATCCTGGCGGAAAGATGCCCGGCCCTTCGGGTTGGCTGAAACGGGCCGCCTGATCGACCGGCCGGCTTGGCCGTAGAGCTTGGCTACGACGCGCGCCGGCCGATCGACCATCCGACTCCGCTTGAGCCAACAGAATGCCGCAATCTGACCAGGAAAGGCTCTAAAGCAAGATTTCGATTTTCTCCGGCGGCAAAAACCACTAAATAGCGCGCCATGACACAGGACAGCGCCCTTCTCCAGGCCCCGGAATCGACACCCCGCGATGGCAGCAACAGCCGCAAGGTCTTCATCAAGACCTATGGCTGCCAGATGAACGTCTACGATTCCATGCGCATGAGCGACGCGCTCGCCCGCGACGGCTACGAGCCGACGGAAGATATGGAAGAGGCGGACCTCGTTCTGCTCAACACCTGCCATATCCGCGAGAAGGCGGCCGAGAAGGTCTATTCGGCGCTCGGGCGGCTGCGCGAGATGAAAAAGAAGAAGGCGGCGGACGGCCGGGAGATGATGATCGGCGTTGCCGGCTGCGTCGCCCAGGCCGAAGGCGAGGAGATCCTGCGCCGCGCACCCGCCGTCGACGTCGTCATCGGCCCGCAGACCTATCATCGCCTGCCGGAGGCGCTGCGCCGGGCCAAACAAGGCCACCGCGTCGTCGATACGGAATATGCGATCGAGGACAAGTTTGAGCATCTGCCGATCGCCGAGAGCCGAAAGATCCGCGCCCGCGGCGTCACCGCCTTCCTGACGGTGCAGGAGGGCTGCGACAAGTTCTGCACCTTCTGCGTCGTGCCCTATACACGCGGCTCGGAAGTGTCGCGGCCGGTTTCCCAGATCGTCGAGGAAGCCGAAAAGCTCGTGGAAAGCGGGGTGCGCGAGATCACCCTGCTCGGGCAGAACGTCAATGCCTGGCACGGCGCCGGGAGCCAAGGCGAGGCATGGAGCCTCGGCGACCTGCTCTATCGCCTGGCGGAGATCCCCGGCCTTGCGCGGCTGCGCTATACCACAAGCCATCCGCGCGACATGGACGACCGGCTGATCAACGCCCATCGCGACCTCCCGGCGCTGATGCCCTATCTGCATCTGCCGGTGCAATCGGGCTCGGACCGGATCCTGAAAGCAATGAACCGGCGTCACACGGCGGCCGAATATCTGGCGCTGATCGAGCGCATCCGCACCGTGCGGCCTGACATCGCCCTGTCCGGCGATTTCATCACCGGCTTTCCGGGGGAGACAGATGAGGATTTTGAGGATACACTGAGGCTTGTGGAGGAGGTACGTTATGCACAGGCCTTCTCGTTCAAATACTCGACACGGCCGGGCACACCCGGCGCGGAACTGAAGGATCAGGTGCCGGAAGAAATCAAGGCAGAACGGCTGGAACGCCTGCAAATGCTTCTCCTGAAGCAGCAGCAGGAATTTGCCGAATCCTGCATCGGCAAGGAGATCGACCTGTTGCTCGAAAAGCCCGGTCGCATGCCGGAACAACTAATCGGACGTTCTCCCTGGCTTCAATCAGTGAATGTTGATGCAAAAGCATCGCAAATCGGTGACATTATTAAAGTGCGAATCACCGGAACCGGAACAAACAGCCTGTTTGCCGAACGCGCAGAGGCTGCGGTTTAACCTAAGGAGCCCGACCGCTTGAACGGACAAGAATTGGTTTCTTCTTCACCGCGCCACCCCCGCACGCCGAGCGACACCAATCACTTCGTCCTGACGTTCGAGAACAACCGGTTCGCCAGCGAGCTGTTCGGTCAATTCGACCAGAACCTCAAGCTGCTCGAGCAACGGCTCAATATCGATGCGCGGGCACGCGGCAATTCCGTCGTCATCACAGGCGATGTCGTGACCACCAATCAGGCGCGGCGCACGCTCGACTATCTCTATGAAAAACTTCAGAAAGGCGGCAGCGTGGAACGATCCGACGTCGAGGGCGCAATCCGCATGGCGGTCGCCGCCGACGACCAGCTCAGCCTTCCCACAATGGAACGCAAGGCCAAGCTGACGATGGCGCAGGTTTCGACACGCAAGAAGACGATCATCGCCCGCACGCCGACGCAGGACGCCTATATCAGGGCGCTGGAACGCGCCGAGCTCGTCTTCGGCGTTGGCCCGGCCGGCACCGGCAAGACCTATCTTGCCGTCGCGCATGCCGCCCAGTTGCTGGAGCGCGGCGCGGTCGAAAAGATCATCCTGTCGCGTCCGGCGGTCGAGGCCGGCGAGCGCCTCGGCTTCCTGCCCGGCGACATGAAGGAAAAGGTCGATCCCTATCTTCGCCCGCTCTATGACGCACTCTACGACATGATCCCCGCCGACAAGGTCGACCGGGCGATCGCCGCCGGCGTCATCGAAATCGCGCCGCTCGCCTTCATGCGCGGCCGCACGCTCGCCAACGCCGCCATCATCCTCGACGAAGCGCAGAACACGACAACGATGCAGATGAAGATGTTCCTGACGCGTCTCGGCGAGAATGCGCGCATGATCGTCACCGGCGACCCGAGCCAGATCGACCTGCCACGCGGCGTCAAATCCGGCCTCGTCGAGGCCTTGCAGCTTCTGAACGGCGTCGAGGGCATCTCGATCGTGCGCTTCAAGGATACCGACGTCGTCCGCCATCCGCTGGTCGGGCGCATCGTCAGGGCCTATGATTCCACCTATGCCGTCGAAACCGAAGACGTCAGCCGGCAGGACTGATGGCCGAACTCGACATCCAGATCAGCGTCGAGGACATCGGCTGGCCCGGCGAGGAAACGCTGCAGTCGTTTTGCGAACGCGTGCTCAGTGCCGCGGCAATCTATCTCCGCGACAGCGAGAAGCAGCCCTTCCCGACGATGCCGCCCGAGGTTTCGCTTGTCTTTACCGACGATGCCTCGATCCAGGACATCAACGCCGAATGGCGCGGCAAGGACAAGGCGACCAACGTGCTCTCCTTCCCCGCCTTTCCGGTTCAGCCCGGCAAGATGCCCGGTCCGATGCTCGGCGACATCATCATCGCCCGGGAGACGGTGGAGCGGGAAGCGACCGAGCTGGAAAAGAGCTTCGACGACCACCTGACCCATCTTCTGGTGCACGGTTTCTTGCATCTTCTCGGCTACGATCATATGAATAGTGCCGAAGCCGAAATTATGGAGGGGCTGGAGACTCGCATTTTGGCGCAGCTCGGCCTATCTGATCCTTACGAGGGTCAAGACCTTAAAATGGAACCATGAGCGACTTTACGACGAAGCCGGCGGCAGACGCCAAGGACTCCGAGCCATCCTCCTCTTCGGACGAGGCAGGCAGTAGTAGTCGGCCATCCGGCCGATCGCAATCCTTCTGGTCGCGCGCCGCGCGCATGCTTCGCCCGCAGCAGGGCTCGCGACTGCGCGAGGATCTCGCCGACGCGCTGATGACCGATGCGGCCGGCGACGATGCCTTTTCGCCGGACGAACGGGCGATGCTTAACAACATCCTGCGCTTTCGCGAAGTGCGCGTCGCCGACGTGATGGTGCCGCGCGCCGATATCGAGGCGGTCGACCAGAACATCACCATCGGCGAGTTGATGATCCTCTTTGAGGAATCCGGCCGTTCGCGCATGCCTGTCTATGCCGATACGCTCGACGATCCGCGCGGCATGGTGCATATCCGCGATCTGCTCTCCTATGTCGCCAAGCAGGCGCGCAACAAGCGCCGCGGCCCGACGAAACCGGCCGCTGTCGTGCCGGCGATCGAGGTTGCGCCGGAAAACATCCAGAAGACCACGCGTTCGGCCAAGCAGAATTTCGATCTCGCCCGCGTCGACCTGCAAAAAACGCTGGCCGAGGCCGGCATCATCCGCAAGATCCTGTTCGTGCCGCCGTCGATGCTGGCGTCCGACCTGTTGCGCCGGATGCAAGTAAACCGCACGCAGATGGCGCTCGTCATCGACGAATATGGCGGCACCGACGGGCTTGCCTCGCATGAGGACATCGTCGAAATGGTGGTCGGCGACATCGACGACGAACATGACGATGAAGAAGTGATGTTCAAACGCGTCGCCGAAGACGTCTTCATCGCCGACGCCCGCGTCGAACTGGAAGAGATCGCCGCAGCGATCGGGCCGGATTTCGACATCAGCGAGCAGGTCGACGAGGTCGATACGCTGGGCGGCCTAATCTTCTCGGCGCTCGGCCGCATCCCGGTGCGCGGCGAAGTCGTACAGGCGCTGCCGGGCTTCGAATTTCACATCCTCGACGCCGATCCGCGCCGCATCAAACGGCTGCGCATTACCCGCAAGCGCCATGCGGTTCGCCGCCGCGCCAAGACGGATGGCGACATCGCCCCCGGCTCCGAGGCCGGCGACGACCGGCCGGCGGAATCGACCGCCAACTGACAGGACCCAACTGACGGGACAAAGAGCCGCTTTTTTGAAAGACTGCGAGCGGGTTGATTCGCGGGTTGATGGGAGTGCGCATGGAGCGGCTTGCGGACAGGGTTATCCTCGTCTGGGGTTTCAAACGGTCGCTGCTGGCCATCGCCGCCGGGGCATTCGCGGTTCTGGCGCTGCCGCCCTTCGGCTTTTTCGCGGCGATGTTCGTTTCCTTCACGCTGCTCGTCTGGCTGATCGACGGGGCGGCGGCTTCGCCTGAAAGCGGCCTGATCGGCAGGCTGTGGCCGGCGTTCACCACCGGCTGGCTGTTCGGCTTCGGCTATTTCGTCGCCGGTCTCTGGTGGCTCGGCCATGCGCTGCTGGTCGATCAGGAGGAATTCGCCTGGGCGCTGCCGCTGGCAATCCTCGGGCTGCCGGCCTGTCTTGCGATCTTCTACGGGCTGGCAGCCGCCCTTGCCCGCATCATCTGGTCGGATGGCATGGGGCGGATCGCCGCGCTTGCGGCAGGCTTCGGGCTGATGGAGTGGCTTCGAAGCGTGATCCTCACCGGCTTTCCCTGGAACGCCATCGGCTACGGCATGATGCCGGTTCCGCTGATGATGCAGTCGGCGCATGTGATCGGGGCGATGGGGGTGACGACCCTTGCCGTCTTCGTTTTTTCTGCGCCTGCCCTTGCCGGGACGCGGCAAGGCGCGCGGCCGGGCATCGCGCTCGCCGTCCTGCTCTTTGCCGCCCATCTCGGTTATGGCGCTTATGTTCTCCATCTCGCGCCGCGGCCGAACACATTGCCGGAGGACAAGCGGCCGGTGGTGCGGTTGGTGCAGCCGGCAATCGACCAGGCGGCGAAGATGGACAACGACGCCGACCGCGCCGCGATCTTCGAGACGCATCTGAAGCTTTCGGCTGAAGCACCGAAGAATGGCGGACGCAAACCCGATATCATCGTCTGGCCAGAAACCTCGATCCCCTTCATCCTGACCGACAACCAGGATGCGCTGACGCGGATCGCCGATACGCTTGATGACAACCAGGTGCTGATCGCCGGCGCCGTGCGCGCCGAGGAGATGGGGCCAGGCACTCCGACGCGCTATTATAATTCCATCTACGTGATCGACGGCCGCGGCCAGATCATCGGCGCCTCCGACAAGGTGCATCTGGTGCCTTTCGGCGAATACCTGCCCTTCGAGGACGTGCTCACCGAATTCGGCATTCAGAACGTCGTCGAAATACCAGGAGGGTTTTCGGCCGCGGCAAGCCGGCACCTGCTGACGCTGCCCGGCGGCCTCAATCTCTATCCGCTGATCTGTTACGAGATCATTTTCCCCGGCGAAATGACCGGCGACATAAAAGACGCCAATGCGATCCTCAATATCACCAATGACGCCTGGTTCGGCGCGACGCCCGGCCCCTATCAGCATTTCCAGCAGGCGCGGGTACGGGCTGTTGAAACCGGTCTGCCGTTGATTCGTGATGCCAATAGCGGCATTTCAGCGCTGGTGAACGCCCATGGGGAAATTATTGCGGGCCTCGATCTTGAGGAAACCGGCTTCATCGATGCAACGCTCGATAGCAACAGCGCGGGACTCGGAACGACATACCCCCAGCAAACATACTTCTGGTTGACCGAGGCACTGCTGATTCTGATTGCGCTAATTTCTCGCAGAGGTTTTATTTCCGGGTTGAATTGACCAAAAACCCCTAAAATTGCATAGTGATGACAATCGGCGTTCTTAACGTATGTTCGAAGGTGGGTTCCTCACCTCTTGCAACGTGGCGTTTTGGGATGGATCAGGGGCATGCCGGTTAGAAACAGGTTGAAATTCTTAGCTAGGGCACGACCATGATTGAAAACAAAAAGAAGCCGAATCCGATCGACATCCATGTTGGCAGCCGTATTCGCCTCCGTCGTACGATGCTGGGCATGAGCCAGGAAAAGCTTGGCGAAAGCCTTGGCATCACCTTCCAGCAGATCCAGAAATACGAAAAGGGCACCAACCGCGTCGGCGCAAGCCGCCTGCAGAACATCTCGAACATCCTCAATGTTCCGGTGTCCTTTTTCTTCGAGGACGCGCCCGGCGAACATTCTGCCGGCGGCGGCGGCATGGAAGCCTCCAGCTCGAATTACGTCGTCGATTTCCTGTCCTCCTCGGAAGGACTGCAGCTCAATCGCGCCTTCGTCAAGATTTCCGATCCCAAGGTTCGCCGCAAGGTCGTGGAGCTGGTGAAAGCCCTGGCCGCTGAAGCCGACGCCGACTGAACCAAGACCAGTGCAGAATTCGAAAGGCGGTCGAAAGGCCGCCTTTTTTGCGTTTTTGGGGCAAAATTTGTCACTTTGCCGCAGATATAAAGATATATTTATGTCCTTCTGCGCTTGTCATCGGCCCTCGAACTGAGTACCTACTAGCTGGCTTTTGTTCTTTGAGGGGAATCCCGAAATGCGCGCGAATTATCTCTTTACCAGCGAATCTGTTGCCGAAGGTCATCCGGACAAAGTCTGTGACCGCATCTCCGACGAGATCGTCGATCTGGTCTACCGCGAAGCGGCCAAGACCGGCGTCAATCCATGGGGCGTGCGCATTGCCTGCGAAACGCTGGCGACGACCAACCGCGTCGTCATCGCCGGCGAAGTCCGCCTGCCGCCGAGCCTGATGAAGAAGGACAAGGACGGCAAGGACGTCATCAACCCGTCGAAGTTCAAGGCTGCCGCCCGCCGCGCCATCAAGGATATCGGCTACGAGCAGGACGGCTTCCACTGGAAGAAGGCCAAGATCGACGTGCTCTTGCACTCGCAGTCGGCCGATATCGCGCAGGGCGTCGACAGCGCCTCCGACCAGCAGGGCGACGAAGGCGCCGGCGACCAGGGCATCATGTTCGGTTACGCCTGCCGCGAAACGCCGGACCTAATGCCGGCCCCGATCTATTATTCCCACAAGATCCTGCAACTGCTCGCGATTGCCCGCAAGAAGGGCGACGGCGAAGTCGCCAAGCTCGGCCCCGACGCCAAGAGCCAGGTGACCGTGCGTTACGTCGACGGCAAGCCGTCGGAAGCAACCTCGATCGTGCTTTCGACCCAGCATCTCGACGAGAGCTGGGATTCGAACAAGGTCCGCGCCGTCGTCGAGCCCTATATCCGCGAAGCGCTCGGTGAACTGAAGATCGCCGACGATTGCAAGTGGTACATCAATCCGACCGGCAAGTTCGTCATCGGCGGACCGGACGGCGATGCGGGCCTCACCGGCCGCAAGATCATCGTCGACACCTACGGCGGTGCCGCTCCGCATGGCGGCGGTGCATTCTCCGGCAAGGACACGACGAAGGTCGACCGTTCGGCCGCCTATGCCGCCCGCTACCTTGCCAAGAACGTCGTCGCCGCCGGCCTTGCCGACCGTTGCACGATCCAGATCTCCTACGCGATCGGCGTCGCCCAGCCGCTGTCGATCTATGTCGACCTGCACGGCACCGGCAAGGTCACCGAGGATCAGATCGAAGCGGCTATCCGCAAGAACATGGACCTTTCGCCGACCGGTATCCGCCGCCATCTCGACCTCAACAAGCCGATCTATGCCAAGACCTCTGCTTATGGCCATTTCGGCCGCAAGGCCGGCCGCGACGGCTCGTTCTCCTGGGAGCGCACCGACCTCGTGAAGGCGCTCAAGGAAAGCGTGAAGGCCTGAGATAAAGCATGACGGATATGGAACGCCGCAGCCGGGCGACCGAAGCCTTCTTCGGTCGCCGCAAGGGCAAGGCCCTGCGCGAACAGCAGGCCGAGACGCTGAACAGTCTCCTGCCGGCATTCCTGATCGATCTTACAGCGGCTCCCCCCGAGCCGCTGACATCCCTCTTCCCGGTTCCAGTCGAAAGATTGCGGCTGGAAATCGGTTTCGGCGGCGGCGAGCACCTGATCCACCGCGCGCTGGAGACACCTTCGACCGGCTTCATCGGTGTAGAACCCTTCGTCAATTCCATGCAGAAGCTGCTGTCGCGCATCGGCGAGACCGGCGCTTCCAATATCCGCGTCTATAATGACGACGCGACGCAGCTGCTCGACTGGCTGCCGGACGGTTCACTCGATATAATCGATCTGCTCTATCCCGATCCCTGGCCGAAGCGGAGGCACTGGAAGCGGCGCTTCGTCTCGAAAACCAATCTCGACCGCTTTCATCGCGTGCTGAAGCCCGGCGGCCTGTTCTGCTTCGCCTCCGACATCGACACCTATGTGAACTGGACGCTGATCAAATGCCGCGACCATGGCGGTTTTGACTGGATGGCCGACAATGCAGCAGATTGGCTGACGCCCTATGAGGGCTGGCCGAGTACACGCTACGAGGCCAAGGCGCGACGCGAAGGCCGGTCTTCGGCCTATCTGACATTCAGGAAGATCTGAGCCTACCGCAATTCAAAGTGCCGCGGCATCCTTTGCTCGTCTCTAAAGCGCGGTGCAATCTTTCAGATCGCTCCTCGCGCTTTAGGTCTTTGTTTTTACGCATGTCGTTATCGCAAAACCGCTGCACAGTTTTGCGCGACATGCTTTAAAGACGCGCGGCGCTGTAGGCGCAATGTCGCGACAACAGTCCCGACCGCAGCGAAATGAATAAGGGGACCCCGTGCCGGAACGCGGTAAAACGCGACAGACGGTCGTTGACGGTCAGTGCAGGCTGACCGTCTTCAATTCGTCCTCGGCAGCCTTGAAGAAGGTGCTGGAGCGGTTATCCGTCAGCAGGATCGGCGTGCCGTCGGCGCCGAAGAGCGCCCAGAGATCGACGGTCGGATCGATATCCGGCGCCTCGGGAAAGCACTTGGCGACCTCATCGGTCCGCATTTTTCTGATATAGGCGACCTCGCCGTTGCCGATGTGGGCAAGCTCGGATTTGGTCAAGTGAGACGTGGCTTCTTTCATCAACATTCCTGTTCCTCCGGGAGAAGGGACCAACGGTTCGACAAACCGTTGTGCTACTGTGAGACCGAAATGTTAATTTTCTTGACCATTCGCGCGGGTTCCGGACGAATTAGATCGACGGAGAGCAGACCGTTCTTCAGGCCGGCGCCGAGCACCTGCATGCCATCAGCAAGAACGAAGGTACGCTGGAACTGCCGGGCGGCGATGCCGCGATAGAGATAGTCCCGCTCGACCTGCTCGACCTGGCGGCCGCGGATCAGAAGCTGGTTCTCCTCAATGGAGACATCGAGTTCGTCTTCGCTGAAGCCGGCCACGGCAAGGGTGATGCGCAGACGTTCCGGCGCACCGCTGTCGGCGCCGATGCGTTCGATATTGTAAGGCGGATATCCGTCGCTCGCCTTGGAAATGCGCTCCAGCGTCTTTTCCATTGCATCGAAGCCCAGAAGCAGCGGGCTGGCGAAAGGGGTAATGCGGCTCATCTCTTTTCAAGTCCTTGGCGCAAGCGACCATCCCGGACCTTAAGTGCAGCATCCGGATGCCGCTAATATGGGGACAGGAGCCCGGCGCTGCAAGGCATGGGGCGCGACGTGTCGGCGCCACCTTCTCAATTTTAAGCTGACGTCAGGCTCTTTCCTTGACAAAGCGCCTGCTGCCTCGCATCAAAACATGCCCGCGCGGATTGTGCTGATTTGTGACGGGACGTGAAGAAATCGGTGCATGCCCGATAACACGCAGTGCGAGGATGGAACGATCGGAATGGCAAGCGCAAGAAAGATCATCATCGACACGGATCCCGGCCAGGACGACGCGGCTGCCATCATGCTGGCCTTCGGCAGTCCCGATGAGCTGGAGGTGCTGGGGATCACGACGGTCGCCGGCAACGTGCCGCTTTCGCTCACCAGCCGCAATGCGCGCATCGTCTGCGAGCTCAGCGGACGGACGGAGACCAAGGTTTTCGCCGGCGCCGACGCACCGATCGCCCGTAAGCTGGTGACGGCCGAACATGTGCACGGCAAGACCGGCCTCGACGGTCCGGAGCTGAACGAGCCGACGATGGCGCTGCAGCCCGGCCATGCCGTCGACTTCATCATCGAGACGTTGCGCCGCGAGCCGGAAGGCGCGGTGACGCTGTGTACGCTCGGGCCGCTCACCAATATCGGCATGGCCTTCCAGAAGGCGCCCGACATTATCCCCCGCATCCGCGAGTTGGTGATGATGGGCGGTGGCTTCTTCGAGGGCGGCAACATCACGCCGGCCGCCGAATTCAACATCTATGTCGACCCCGAAGCCGCCGATATCGTCTTCCGCTCAGGCGTTCCGATCGTGATGATGCCGCTTGATGTGACGCATCAATTGCTGACCCGCAAGGACCGGGTGAAACGCATGGCCGAGATCGGCACGGCGCCGGCAAAGGCCATGGTCGAGATGCTGGAATTCTTCGAACGCTTCGACATCGAGAAATACGGTTCCGACGGCGGGCCGCTGCACGACCCGACCGTCGTCGCCTACCTGCTCAAGCCGGAGCTTTTCCAGGGCCGGGACTGCAATGTCGAGATCGAGGTCCAGTCCGAACTCACCGTCGGCATGACGGTCGTCGACTGGTGGCATGTGACCGAGCGCAAGCGCAACGCCAAGGTTATGCGCCATGTCGATGCGGATGGCTTTTTCGATCTGTTGATCGAACGCTTCGCCCGCATCTAACGCTTCGGCTTTCCCTTCTTCCCCAGGAGGAAGGGATATCAGGCGTCCTTCTCGTCGAAGACGGAGTTGGTTTCGGCTTCCGCCGGCTTCGGGCCGCCCTTGGCGACACCGACCATGGCCGGGCGCAGCACGCGCTCGCCGATGGAGAAGCCTGCCTGCACGACCTGCACGACCGTATTGTTCGGCACGTCTGGGTTCGGCACCTCGAACATTGCCTGATGGAAATTCGGATCGAACTTCTGGCCAACCGGCTCCAGCTTGCGAACGCCGTGGCGCTCGAGAGCCGACAGCATGGCGCGCTCGGTCATCTCGACACCCTCGATCAGCGTGCTAAGGCCGGCATCGGCCGCAGCCTTGGTCTCCGGAGAGATGGCATCAAGCGCGCGGCGTAGATTGTCCGAGACGGCGAGCATGTCGCGTGCAAAGCCCGCGACGGAATAGGACTTGGCATCCTTCACCTCGCGCTCGGTGCGCCGGCGCAGATTGTCCATCTCGGCAGCAAGGCGCAGATAGCGGTCGCGCAGTTCGCCGTTTTCGGCTTTCAGAAGCTCAAGCGCGTCCGGCTGGACGGCCTCTTCCTGCGCAGTTTCGTTCTCGACGTAGGCGGTAGCGTCGGCTGCGGCATCCGCCGCAGTTGCGTCAGGTCCGTTTTTCGTCGTGTCATCGGTCATGACGGTCTCCGGTTGGTGTCTTCAGATGCGCCCGATATCGAGGTTTGACCGAAAAAAATCAAGTCTGCGTGACAAAGAAGCGAAAATTCCGCGCGCTTGGCAGTTGCGGCGTCAAAGCTGGTTGCGCGAAAGGCGGGAGACGAGCTGGGCCGTATAGTCCACCATCGGCACAATGCGGGAATAATTGAGCCGCGTCGGGCCAATGACGCCGACAGCGCCGACGATGCGATCGTCATCGTCACGATAGGGCGCGACGATGAGCGACGAGCCGGACAGCGAGAAGAGCTTGTTTTCCGATCCGATGAAAATGCGCACGCCCGAACCGCTTTCGGCGAGATTGAGGATCTCGATCAGGCTGTCCTTCTTCTCGAGATCGTCGAACAGCAGGCGCAGCCGGTCGAGATCCTCGGCGCCGGCCAGGCCTTCGAGCAGGTTGGCGCGGCCGCGGATGATGAGCTGCGTAGGCTTTCCCTCGTCCGGGCTGCCGGCCCAGACAGCGATGCCGCGCTCGACCAGATCGCGCGACAGGGCATCGAGCTCGTGGCGGACGTCGTCCTTCAACCGGCTTAATTGTTTGCGGAGTTCCGGCAGGGTCTGGCCGGACATATGCGCATTGAGAAAATTCGCCGCCTCCGTCAGCTGCGAGGAGGTGACGCCCGCCGGCAGCTCGATGATGCGGTTTTCCACCTGATCGTGATCGCCGACGAGCACGGCCAGCGCCTTTGTCGGTTCGAGCCGGATGAACTCGACATGTTTCAGCACCGGATCGCTTTTCGAGGTGATGACGAGGCCGGCGCCGCGCGAAATGCCGGATAACATGCGGCTTGCCTCGTTCATCATCGATTCGACGGGATTGCCGCCGCTTTCGGCCCGCACCTGGCGGTCGATGTTGGCGCGTTCCTCGGCGGAGAGGTCGCCGACCTGCATGAAGGCATCGACGAAGAAGCGCAGGCCGATCTGGGTCGGCAACCGGCCGGCGCTGACATGCGGCGAATAGATCAGGCCGAGCTCTTCGAGATCGCTCATGACGTTGCGCACCGAGGCCGGCGACAGCGACATCGGCAGGATACGGGACAGGTTGCGTGAACCGAGCGGCTCGCCGCTTTCCAGATAACCTTCGACGATGCGACGAAAAATTTCCCTGGAGCGCTCGTCCAGCGCAGCTACAGCATCCGAAACCGACGTCGACCTGATGCCCATGAAGCTTTCGAACCCGTGCTGATGATACTTCCCGAAAAGTAAGTCAAACTAACACCCGTGGCAAAAGGGAATTTGCAAATGAGCGCCGCCAATCGTAGAAGCGGTCAAATAAACTCCAGGAGATAAGAATGCGGCCTTCAGGCAGAAAAATCGACCAGATGCGCAAGGTCTCGTTCGAGCGCAATTTTTCCAAGCATGCGGAAGGCTCCTGCCTGGTGAAGTTCGGCGACACGCATGTGCTCTGCACGGCGAGTCTCGAAGAAAAGACGCCGCCATGGCTGCGCAATACCGGCAAGGGCTGGGTCACGGCCGAATACGGCATGCTGCCGCGGGCGACCGGCGAACGCATGAAGCGCGAGGCTGCCGCCGGCAAGCAGGGCGGCCGCACCCAGGAAATCCAGCGGCTGATCGGCCGGTCGCTGCGCGCCGTCGTCGACCTGCAGGCGCTCGGCGAACGGCAGATCACGCTGGATTGCGACGTCATCCAGGCCGATGGCGGCACGCGGACCGCCTCGATCACCGGCGGCTGGATCGCGCTTTACGACTGCCTGAAATGGATGGAAAGCCGCAACATGATCAAGGTCGACCGGGTCCTGAAGGATCATGTCGCCGCCATCTCCTGCGGTATCTTCGCCAGCCAGCCAGTGATCGATCTCGATTACATCGAGGACTCCTCGGCCGAGACCGATGCGAACTTCGTCATGACGGGCACCGGCGGCATCGTCGAGATCCAGGGCACGGCCGAAGGCACGCCGTTCAGCGAAAGCGAATTCACCTCGCTGATGCAGCTTGCCAGGAACGGCATCGGCGAACTCGTGGCGCTGCAGAAGCAAGCCGTCGAAGGGTGAGCCCCATGCTGGAGGGCATGTTGGAAACGGCGCTCTATGCGCGGGATCTCGACCAGGCCGAGACGTTTTACGAAGACGTTCTCGGGCTTGAAAAGATCACCCGCGCCGCCAACCGGCATGTCTTCTTCCGCTGTGGGCCTGGCGTTCTGTTGATCTTCAATCCCGAGGAAACGGTAAAGCCGCCGGCGCCTGGGTCGCTGCAGGTGCCGCCGCACGGCACGAGCGGCCAGGGCCATGCCTGTTTCCGGGTGTCCGGCGGCAATATCGATGCCATGGCCGAGCGGTTGACGGCAGCGGGCGTGGCGATCGAATCCGAAGTGCACTGGCCGAACGGCGGCCGTTCGATCTATTTCCGCGATCCGGCCGGCAACAGCCTGGAATGCGCGGAGGCTAAAATCTGGGGCATCGAACAGGATATCTGAATGCGCAAGCTTGAAACGAAGACCATCGTCGTCGCCAGCCACAATGCCGGCAAGATCCACGAGATCCAGGAATTGATCGGGCCGCTCGGCTTCACCGCCAAATCGGCGGCCGAGCTGAACTTCGTCGAACCGGATGAGACCGGCACAAGCTTCGAGGAGAATGCGACGATCAAGGCGGTCGCCTCGGCCAATGCCGCCGGCATGCCGGCGCTTTCGGACGATTCCGGGCTGGTGGTCGACGCGCTTGGCGGCGATCCTGGTGTCTACACCGCCAATTGGGCGGAGACATCTAACGGCACGCGCGATTTCGACATGGCGATGGCGAAGGTGGAAAAGGCGCTGCAGGATGCGGGCGCAACAAAGCCGGAACAGCGCAGGGCGCGTTTCATCAGCGTGCTCTGCCTTGCCTGGCCGGATGGGCACACGGAGCTGTTCCGCGGCGAGGTGGAAGGCAGCGTCGTCTGGCCGCCGCGCGGCACGCAGGGCTTCGGTTACGATCCGGTCTTCCAGCCTGAGGGCTACGACATCACCTTCGGCGAAATGAGCGGCGAGGAGAAACACGGTTGGAACGTCGGCAAGCCGCAAGCGCTGTCGCACCGTGCCCGCGCCTTCAAACTCTTTGTCGAAACCTGCCTGGAGGCATAAGGTCGGTCCGTGGGCAATCTCGACACACCAAGCACCTCGCGCGACGCGGCTCTGCTCCCCGATACCGGCGAGCCGGGCTTCGGCGTCTATGTGCATTGGCCCTTCTGCGCGGCGAAGTGTCCCTATTGCGACTTCAACAGCCATGTGCGCCACCAGCCGGTGGATCAGGAGCGCTTTACATCAGCCTTCCTGAAGGAGATGGCGACGGTCCGGTCCCTCAGCGGGCCGAAGACGGTGACGAGCATCTTCCTTGGGGGCGGCACGCCGTCGCTGATGAAGCCGGAAACGGTTTCCGCCATTCTCGACGGCATTGCGCGGCAATGGCATGTGCCTGCCGGCATCGAGATCACCATGGAGGCCAACCCTTCGAGCGTCGAGGCTCAACGTTTCCGCGGCTACCGGGCGGCCGGCGTCAATCGCGTCTCGCTTGGGGTGCAGGCGCTGAACGACCGGGATCTGAAATTCCTCGGCCGGCTGCATGATGTCGCCGACGCGCTGAAGGCGATAAGGCTGGCGCGCGACATCTTTCCGCGCATGTCCTTCGACCTCATCTATGCCCGGCCCGACCAAACGGTCGAGGAATGGGAAAAGGAACTGAAGCAGGCGATCTCCTATGCGGTCGACCATCTTTCGCTCTATCAGCTGACCATCGAGGAAGGCACGCCCTTCTACGGCCTGCACAAGGCCGGCAAGCTGATCGTGCCGGACGGCGAGCAATCGGCATTGCTCTACGAGGCGACGCAGGAGATCACGGCACGCGAGTGCATGCCGGCCTATGAGGTTTCCAATCATGCCCGGCCGGGTGCTGAAAGCCGGCATAACCTGACCTACTGGCGCTACGGCGATTATGCCGGCATCGGCCCAGGCGCCCACGGCCGGCTGACGCGTGGCACCGAGAAGCTTGCGACGGCGACCGAGCGCAAGCCGGAAGCCTGGCTCGACATGGTCGAGCGTGATGGGCACGGCATACTCGACGAGGAGCGGCTCGGCTTCGAGGAACAGTCCGACGAACTGCTGCTGATGGGGCTGCGGCTCAGGGAAGGCGTCGATCTCGCCCGCTGGCAACAGCTTTCGGGCCGCGACCTCGACCCGAAACGCGAGGAATTCCTGCTCGAACACAAATTCATCGAGCGGATCGGCAATTCACGCCTGCGCTGCACGCCGTCCGGCATGCTGATCCTCGATTCCGTCGTCGCGGATCTCGCCTGCTGACATCATAAGACGAGTGGATTTGCAGCGCGGCGGCATCGATATTGCCGCCGCACCTGAGGGCATGTCTCAGCCGTGGCTGGTGGCGCCGGCCTTGAAGAGGCTGCCGGTCGGCGTCTTCAGGAACATCTCCAGCGGAATATGCTCCTGGTGCAGGAAGCCGGTCGCCGGCAGCAGGCCGTCGCGGACCATCTCGATGACGGCGACGACGGAGGCTGACGTCGTCCAGGCGATCGCCGTGCGACGTGCGCCGGCAATCTCGATCGGGTAATAGGCGCGCACGAACTCCTTGCGGCGCAGGCTGCCATTCTCGGTGCCTTCGGCGGCGACATGGACATAGACGACATCGTCTTCAACCGGCGGCTTGGCATTGGTCAGGATCTCGCCGGCGAGCTTGCGCTTGTCGCGCATCAACAGCTCGTGGAAGAAGAAGTTCATCAGCTCCATATGGCCGGGATAACGCATGGTCTTGTAATCGAGATTGTCGATCTTGCCGAGCATCGTATCGCACATGGTGCCAAGGCCACCCGACGTCGTGAAGGCTTCGAGCTTGACGCCGCCGACATAGACGGTCTCGTGCCATTCCATCGGCGAGACGAGCTTGCGCACACCACCCTCGATGACCTCGCAGTCGTTCAGATATTCGTTGACGACGCCCTCGGGCGACCAGTTGAAGGCGTAGCCGAGCAGTCCGGTCGGATGCTGCGGCAGGGCGCCGACGCGCATGCGGATCGAACGGCAGCGATCGAAGCCGTCGGCCAGGCTTGCGCCGACGATGCCGACGAAACCCGGCGCCAGGCCGCATTGCGGCGCCATCAGGCCGCGGGCGGTCTTCGACAGTTCGATGATGAAATTGGTTGTGGGAACGTCTTCGGTCAGATCGAAATAATGGATACCCGCAAGATGGGCGGCGCGCGCCAGCTCGATGTTCAAATGATAGGGCAGGCAGGAGAGCACAGCCTCGACATTCGAGAGCAATTCGCCGATCACCTGGGGATCGGAAATATCGCCGGTGCGGCACTTGAAGGGGACGTCGCTCAGCGGCAATTGCGCGTCGACGCCGATGACCTCGAAGCCGCCTTCATGCAAAAGCGTCGCCGCCAGCCGTCCGACCTTGCCCAGGCCGAGAACGGCGATCTTTTCAAAACTCATTCATTCCTCCCACGCGCCGTTTTGGCGCTTCAGTCTTTGACATGCAGTTGATGCGCGGGAGGTATAGAATAAAAAACTTATAAAGGAAAACGGCCGGAATCGCTTCCGGCCGTTGAATCCTTAAGAAAACCCGTCGATTATTCGTTGATCAAGCGCTTCAGAAGCTCGACTTCGTGCGAAAGTTTGGTGTCTCCCGAAATCAGCTCCTCGATCTTGCGCACCGCGTGCAGCACGGTCGTGTGATCGCGCCCGCCGAAACGACGGCCGATCTCCGGGAAGGAGCGCGGCGTCAGCGTCTTCGACAGATACATGGCGATCTGGCGCGGTTTGACGATGACGCGGGTGCGGCGGTTCGAGACCAGTTCCTGACGCGAGACGTTGTAGTGCCTTGCGACGATGCGTTGGATATCCTCGATGCGCACACGGCGAGGCTCGCCGGAGCCGACCAGATGGGCGAGCAGTTCGTCGACGCGTTCGATCGACAGGTTCGGCTCGAAGGAGCGGCGGAAGACCAACTGGTTGAAGGCGCCTTCGAGTTCGCGGCCGCTGGCCGTGACGTTGCGGGCGACGTGCTGGAGCAGTTCGGCGGGAATGTCGAGCGACGGATCTTCGAGCCGGGCCACAGCAAGGCGACGCTTGAGGATTTCGAGACGCATTTCGTAATCCGGCGCGTCGAATTCGATCGCCACACCGCCCTGCAGGCGCGAGCGGACGCGGGGGTCGAGCGACTCCAGCTCCCAGGGCGCACGGTCGGCGGCAACGACGACCTGCTTGGCGCTGTCGAGCAGCATGTTCAGGAGATGGCAGAATTCATGCTGGATCATCTTGCCCTGCAGGAACTGCATGTCGTCGATGATCAAGAGATCGATGTTGCGCAGCGAATCCTTCAGCGTCAGCGCATCATTGTCGCGGATCGCGGTGGCGAAGCGCCACATGAAATATTCGGCCGTCAGATAGACGACGCGCAGCGCCCGCGGGTTCTGCACCGCGGCATTGGCGACCGCCTGTAGCAGGTGGGTCTTGCCGAGACCGACGGTCGAATGGATGAAGAGCGGGTTGAAGCGCACCGCGCCCTGACCAGCTTCCGAGATGGTCTTTGCAGCCGCAAGTGCGACCCGGTTCGAGCTGCCTTCGACGAAGGTGTCGAAGGTGAAGCGGCTATCGAGCGGCGAACCGAAGAGCGGCGAGCCGAAGCTTGCAGGCCTTGCGGCGGCAACAGCCGAAACCGCCTGCTGGACGGCCTGACCGGCCGGCTGCGCGCTTGTCGGGCGACGCATCTGCGTGGGGGCGGCTGGTTCCGGCGCGGCCGCCTCATCGAGCGCCTTCGTGCCGTGGCGCGTTGCCGTGCGCACCAGGACTTCGATTTTAAGAATTTCCGGATCCTCGGCCTGGAACAGACCGGTGATGAGATCGAGATAACGATTGTTGATCCACGACTTCAGGAAGGTCGTGGGAACCGAAAGGCGAACCACGCTCTTCGATACCGAATGCAGCTTCAGCCTGGCAAACCAGCTGGCATAGACGTCAGGACCGACCTGGGCCTTCAAGCGCGCGCTGACGCGCTCAAACAAGATGCTTTGCTTCATTTCCGCCTTTGCTTCGCCCACTTCGAGGCGAATGGAGCCGAACGCCTGCGGTGCCGCATCCCCATTGTCGAGCCCGCCCGTCGTCATCGTATTCATCTGCATAATGCCGCCTTTCAATTCCACCGGGCGGCATCCGCTAAAACGGCCGCCCGATCATCCCCGCTTTGGCGGGCTGACGGATCCTCATGAGCCGCTCGCCTGCCGGTTCACTCAAACACTGCCCCATAAGGGACCGGCGCAGAACTCCGTTGCAGGTGCCGCGCTCATGCGGCAACCTTCATCGGCTTTCCGTGCCAGGCTGGCGGTCGAACCTCGTTTTCGGCCGACCAGCCCGAACGCAATATAACTTTAACCTTCTCCGCTGGCCTCGCCTTAAACGTGTGGCCAATGAAGGCACAAAACATCCCCGCTCCGTAACAGCCACGTTACGGCTCAAATCCGTCGAGTGCTTGAAAAAACGGAAGCGCAATGCTCCGTAACAAACGGCACAAACTTATCGCCCTGCCGACGTGGCAGTTAAGACCGAGCCTGTGCAGGTGATGTCCGCGCCCTTTGTTGAAAGCCATTTAGGCAGGATCAAAAGGCAATATCAACGATGAATTTTACGCAAAATTAAGAAGCGGGCATTGACTCCGCCTGCCCTTTTCGGGCGTCACACCAGCGTCAAAAAAGAATCGCAGTTGAATCAAAGAGATTCCCCCGTTCGGGCTATTTTGACACGCATTGAAAGAAAAAAAATAAAATCCTCTTGACTCGCCTGTGGTCCCGGAAGCTTGGGGCAGAGTCGCGCGGCGTGAAAGCATCCTTGCGCAAACCTTTGTTTTTAAACAATTTTTCCTGTCATGGCGCTGACACGAAACAGTCGTCAGATTAACCATGCAGGGGCTGATCGGTGGAATCGAAAAAGCCCGGTAAAATTACCGGGCTAATCATAAAGAAGAAGTCCTTAATGGAAGATTACGCGGTCGTGGTGACCGAAAGAGCCTTCACACGAGCGGCCAGGCGCGAGACCTTGCGCGATGCCGTGTTGGCATGCAGCACGCCCTTGCTGGCGGCGCGGGCAAGCTCGGGCTGAGCAGCCAGGAAAGCTTCCTTCGCCTTGGCGGCGTCACCGGATGCGATGGCCTCTTCGACCTGGCGAACGAAAGTACGAACGCGCGAGCGACGAGCCTTATTGACGTCGGTACGGCGGGCGATCTTGCGGGTCGCTTTTTTCGCCGAAGTTGTATTGGCCATGGATGCCTCTCTCAAGAATTCGAACAAACTCCGCCATTACCGCGGGCCCTGCGGCCACAAAATCCAGCAATGCGGGAGCAATCGCGGAAAACCAAACCGGCTTTCCGAACCGTGGGCGGGCATATAACTCTAAAGCCGGCCCACGTCAACGCGGATTTTCACGCTTTACCACTGGCAAGCGCCTAAAAGCATTTAACGGTGCGTAAAAGCCGGTTTGCGCTTCTCGACGAAGGCCGCCATGCCTTCTTTCTGGTCGTCCGTGGCAAAGAGGCTGTGAAACAGGCGGCGCTCGAAACGCAAGCCCTCCTCCAGCGTCGTCTCGAATGCGCGGTTGACCGCCTCCTTGGCCATCATCACCGAGGGACGCGAAAGCGAGGCGATCTTTTCGGCCGCTGCCAGCGCCTCGTCGAGCAGGCGATCGGGCGCCACCACACGCGAAACGAGTCCCGATCGTTCGGCTTCCGCCGCATCCATCATGCGGCCGGTGAGGATGAGATCCATCGCCTTCGCCTTGCCGACGGCGCGCGTCAGTCGCTGCGAACCGCCCATGCCGGGAATGACGCCCAGGGTGATTTCCGGCTGGCCGAACTTCGCCGTCTCCGAGGCGATGATGAAGTCGCACATCATGGCGAGCTCACAGCCGCCGCCGAGCGCAAAACCGCTGACCGCAGCGATCACCGGCTTGCGCGCCTTGGCGACCTCATCCCAGCCGCTGATGAAATCACTCTTATAGATATCGGCGAACTGGAGTGGCTGCATCTCCTTGATATCGGCGCCGGCGGCAAAGGCGCGCTCGGAACCGGTGAGCACGATCGCCCCGACCGCCTCATCGGCGTGGAAGGCGGCATAGGCCTCTTTCAGTTCCTTCAGGACGGTGGAGTTCAGCGCGTTCAGCGCCTGCGGGCGGTTCAGCGTGACGAGGCCGACATTGCCTCGGGTTTCGACGATCAGGGTCTCGTAGGCCATGCTGTTCTCCCGGTTTCTCACTCTTACTTCTGGCAGGCTTACTTCTGGCAGGTGGCGCAATAGAAGGTGGAGCGACCCGCCTGGACGATGCGGGCGACCGTAGCGCCGCAGCCGGGCGTGCGGCAAGCCTGACTTTCGCGATCATAAACGGAGAAGGAATGCTGGAAATAGCCGAGCGATCCGTCGGTCTGGATGTGGTCGCGCAGCGATGATCCGCCGGCGGCGATCGCATCGGCGATGACGTCGCGGATCGAGGCGACGAGCAGGTCGAGCTGCGCCTTCGGCCGGCCAGTCGCCGTCACCAGCGTGCCGGCGGCGCGGATCGGCGAAAGATGCGCGCGCCACAGCGCCTCGCAGACATATATATTGCCGAGACCGGCAATGTTCTTCTGGTCAAGCAGCGCGCTCTTCAGCGGCTGCGCCTTGTCCCGGAAGCGTTCGGCAAGATAGGCGGCGCTGAGCTCGTTTCCTGTCGGCTCCGGGCCGAGATCGCGGAAGAAGGGATGGGCGGCGAGATCGGCACGTCCCACCATATCCATGAAGCCGAAACGGCGCGGATCGTTATAGATGACACGACGCGGGCCGCTTGCGGCTTGCAGATGGAAGACGACGTGATCGTGCTTTTCGTCCTTCGAGCGAGCATGGTGGAATTCGCCCGGCACGCCGGAGGCCGCACCCTCCTCGATGCGAAACGAACCGGACATGCCGAGATGCGAAATCAGCGTGTTGCCGTCGTCGAGATCGACCAGCAGATATTTGGCGCGGCGGCCAAGGCCAACGATGGTGCGGCCGGAAACTCTGTCTGCGAAAGCGTCGGGAAAGGGGAAGCGCAGATCGCCGCGGCGTAGCTCCAGCCTGGTGACGCGGGTGCCCTCCATCGCCGGCGTCAGGCCGCGTTTCACCGTTTCGACTTCTGGCAATTCCGGCATCTTAACCCATCTATATCTAACGTGTTTCAACCGGCGACGATGTGCGCTATAGCGCCAGTGTGCCGTGGAGAACGCGGCCCATAGATAACGTCGCGCGCGGTCTTTCGCTATGGCCGCCTCGCCCGAATCTTCAGGAACGGAGCAGTCTGATGTCAGAAAGCCGCACTTCCGCCGATGGCGGCATGGAGACCTCCTACGGCTTCCGCGAGGTGCCTGATGGCCAGAAGCAGAGCCTCGTCAACCAGGTGTTCCACAAGGTCGCCAAGCGCTACGACATCATGAACGACGTCATGTCGATGGGCATGCACCGCGCCTGGAAAGATGCGACGATCTCGGCGCTGAACCCGCGCAAGGAGCCGGGCTACAAGGTGCTCGACGTGGCCGGCGGCACCGGCGATATCGCCTTCCGCATCGTCGAGGCTTCGGGCAGACAGGCGCATGCCACCGTGCTCGACATCAACGGTTCGATGCTCGGTGTCGGCGCCGAGCGGGCGGAAAAGAAGAAGCTTTCCGGCAATCTCACCTTCGTCGAGGCGAATGCCGAGGAACTGCCCTTTGAGGCAGGCAGTTTCGACGCCTATACGATCGCCTTCGGCATCCGCAACGTGCCGAGGATCGATGTGGCGCTGTCTGAGGCCTATCGCGTCTTGAAGCGCGGCGGACGGCTGCTGGTGCTGGAATTTTCCGAAGTCGATATGCCGCTTCTCGACAAGATCTACGACGCCTGGTCGTTCAATGCCATTCCGCAGTTCGGCAAGGCGATCACCGGCGATGCCGAACCCTACCAATATCTGGTGGAATCGATCCGCAAGTTCCCGAACCAGGAGAATTTCGCGGCAATGATCCGCCAGGCCGGCTTTTCGCGCGTCACCTTTACCAATTATACCGGCGGCATCGCCGCACTCCATTCCGGCTGGAAGCTCTGACGCATGACGCCGAAAAGTGTAGAGCGGTTTTCGAATAGCGTCGCGCGAGAATCAAACAGAACATGAGTACTTTCGGCGCATATTTCCGCCTTTGGCGCGTCGGCTGGGTGCTCGTGCGTGAGGGTGTCGTGTCAGCCCTTCCTTCCGAAGGGCTGCCGCCTCCGGTCGCGCTCGCCAAATCCTTCGTCACGATTTTCGAGCGAGGCAAGGCGCGCCATCAGAAGCGCAGCGACCGGTTGGCCCAGGCTGTCGAGCGGCTCGGTCCCTCCTATGTGAAGATCGGGCAATTCCTGGCAACGCGGCCGGATGTCGTCGGCGTCGAATTCGCCAACGACCTGTCGCAGCTTCAGGACCGGATGGCCTTCTTTCCTTCGGCAGCCGCCAAGGCCAATATCGAAGGCTCGCTCGGACGGCCGATCGGCGAGCTCTATGCAAGCTTCGGCGATCCGATCGCTGCCGCCTCGATCGCGCAGGTGCATCCGGCCGAGGTCGATAGTGCCGAGGGCCGGAAGAAGGTCGCCGTCAAGATCGTGCGGCCCGGCGTGCGCCAGCGTTTTGCCCATGACATCGAGGCAATGTATCTCGTTGCCCATATGCAGGAGCGTTTCCTGGCGTCCAGCCGGCGGCTGCGGCCGGTCGAGGTGACGAAGACGCTGGAGCAGACGACCAAGGTGGAGATGGATCTTCGCCTGGAGGCGGCCGCTCTTTCCGAGATCGCCGAGAATACCGAAAAAGATCCCGGCTTCCGCGTGCCGAAGGTCGACTGGGAGCGCACAGGGCGCGACGTCATCACCATGGAGTGGATCGACGGCACGAGAATGTCCGATGTCGAGGGCCTGCGCGCGGCGGGCCACGATCTCAACCGGCTTGCCGATACGCTGATCCAGTCGTTCCTGCGCCACACGCTGCGCGACGGCTTCTTCCATGCCGACATGCATCCGGGCAATCTCTTCGTCGATGCGGACGGGATGATCGTCGCCGTCGACATGGGCATCGTCGGGCGGCTGGGCAAGAAGGAGCGGCGGTTCCTCGCCGAAATCCTCTATGGCTTCATCACCCGCGACTATATCCGCGTCGCCGAGGTGCATTTCGAGGCCGGCTATGTGCCCGGACATCACAATGTCGAAAGCTTCGCCCAGGCGATCCGGGCGATCGGCGAGCCGATCCATGGACAGCCGGCCGAGACGATCTCGATGGGCAAGCTGCTGACGCTGCTGTTCGAGGTGACCGAACTCTTCGACATGGCGACGCGGCCGGAGCTGGTGATGCTGCAGAAGACCATGGTCGTGGTCGAGGGCGTATCGCGCATGCTCAATCCGCGCTTCAACATGTGGAAGGCCTCCGAGCCTGTCGTCGGTGACTGGATCCGTACCAATCTCGGACCGAAACGGATCGCCACCGATCTCAAGGACGGGCTGAAGGCGGCGGTCAAGCTCGCCGAAGCCGTGCCCGAAATCGCAGCGAAGACCGAAAAATTCCATCATCAGCTCCTGCATATGAGCGAGCACGGCTTGCGTTTCGACATTGAGACGGCGGAGGCGATCGGCAAGGCCGAAGCGCGGCACAACCGCTCGGCCAAGATTGCTTTGTGGGTCATCGCATTGACGCTTGTCTATATTGCCTGGATGCTGAGCTGATCGGCTGCCAAAAACATGCTGTGTTCGGCATTTGGGATATCCCATGTGACGGAGGGCTCGCTTAGTCTCGCGTTCCGAGCATGATGCCGAAAAGTGTGAGCGGTTTTCGACATCATGCTCTGACTCTTTAATTCAGAACAGGATTCAGATTTTCGGCCGATCGGCCTAAAATCATCCTGTTCTAGGGACACACAGCACATGAAGCACGAATGCCTTGGCATCGAACTTTCCGGACAACCGCTCGGTTTTGCCGAGATGGTGACGATTGGTGCGGGCAAGGCTAAGATTTCGGCTTCGGCGACAGGCATGGCCCGCATCGCGATCGCCCGCGAGGTCGTCGAGGATGCGATTGCCTCCGGCATGCCGGTCTACGGCTCGACAACAGGCGTCGGCGCCATGAAAGACGTGGAGTGGTCGGCCGACGAACTCGACACCTTCAATCTCGGCCTGGTGCGCGCCCATCATTTCGGCACCGGCACACCCTTTTCCTGCAATATCGTGCGCAACGCCATGGCGATCCGCATCAACACGGCGCTGACCGGCCAGGTCGGCTGCACGCCGGAATTGATCCAGGCCTATATCAGGATGCTCGAGGCCGATCTTATCCCGGTCGTGCGCCGCACCGGCTCGATCGGCTGTGCGGATATCGGCCTGATGGGACAGATCGGCGCGGTGCTGACCGGCGTCGGCGAAGCGATCTATCGCGGCAACCGGATGCAGGCGGCCGAGGCTTTCCAGGCGGCTGGGCTGGAGCCGATGCGGATGGCGCCGCGCGACAGCCTCGCCTCGCTCAGCATCAATGCGGTGAGCTTTGCCTCTGCAGCGGAAACGACGCGCAATGCTGCTGCCTCGATCCGCGTCCTGCTGGCAACGGCGATGATGGCGGCCGGCGCGCTCGGCGCGTCCCGCGATCCCTGGAAGGCGGTCCGGCATGTCGGAACGGCGCGCGAGGCGCTGATCGGCGCCTGGCTCTGCAATGCCTCCGACGAGTGGAACTGGCCCGTCGCAACGCATGTGCAGGATCCGCTCAGCCTGCGCATGATCGCACAGGTGTTCGGCGCGGTGATCGAAAACCTTTTATCGACCGGCCACAAGATCCTTGCCGCCACCGGGCGCTCGGACGACAATCCCGTCGTGGTCGAAGGCCGGGTGATGACGTCGGGCGGCTCGCTTCCGCTCGATGTGACGATCCTGCTCGAATCGGCCGCGCTCTGCATGGCGCATGCGGCGCGCAACGCCTTCAACCGCTGCGTCATTCTCGGCAATGGCCAGCGGCGCGACCTGCCGGTCAATCTCGTGCCGCCGGGGCGGATTGCCACCGGTTTCGGGCCGATCATCAAACTTGCCGGCGAGATCTTTTCGCGCGTGCTGTCGATGTCCAATCCCGTGTCGGCGCAGTCGCTGGTGGTTGCGGCCGGGCTGGAGGACGAGGCTGCCTTCCTGCCGCTCGTCATCGAGCGCTTCGACCGGCAGATGCGGGCGCTGAAGCGTCTCGCAGCCCTCGAGGCGCTGCTGTCTGCCCAGGCGATCGACATTCTCGGCGATGAACCGAAGGGTGTCGCCGCCATGCTCTACGAGGTCGTGCGCAAACATGCGGATTTCTATACGGTCGACCGGCCGCTTTCGGCGGAGGTCGAGGCAATCGAGGAGGAACTCGGTTCGGACGACTTCGTTTCGAAGCTGACCGATCAGGTTCCGATCGCCTCCTTCGACGATTTCTTCGCGCTCGGCTCGCTGGAGCGCATCGAGGAGCGGCTGACCAGCCCCTAGAACAGGATGAGTTTAGGCCCAGTCGGCCCAAATTCTGAATCCTGTTCTAAATTAAGAGTTAGAGCATGATGTCGTCCGAAAACCGCTCACACTTTTCGGCATCATGCTCGAGCGGCAGTCTGATTTCAGCTTAGGAAGGAAGCGGCATGGATTTCGATCTCGTTCTGCAGGGCACGGTGGTGCTGCCGGACCGCATTCTCGACGAGGGTTATGTCGCCGTTCGCGACGGCAAAATCGCCGAGGTCGGCCTCGGCGTGCCGCCTGCGGGCCGCGAACGGCATCTGCTCGGAAAAGCGCTGATCCTGCCCGGGGCGATCGATGCGCAGGTGCATTCGCTTTCCCAGAAAGACCAGGAGGATTTCCTCTGGTCGACACGATCGGCGGCGGCCGGCGGCGTGACTG
Organism: Rhizobium ruizarguesonis; assembly: GCF_012349115.1. Taxonomy (GTDB): domain Bacteria; phylum Pseudomonadota; class Alphaproteobacteria; order Rhizobiales; family Rhizobiaceae; genus Rhizobium; species Rhizobium ruizarguesonis. Next base: position 99,635 of record NZ_PQIG01000063.1, on the reverse strand, counting down.
TCATTGTCGACATGCCCTATGACGAAGGCAATCTCGTCTGCTCGGCAGCGGCGGTGAAGCGGAAAGTCGATCATGCCGGTCCGCAGGCGCTGGTCGACTTTGCGCTTTACGGTACCGTCGATCCGGAAGAAGGCCCGGCGCGCATCCGTGAGATGGTGGAGGCAGGTGTCGCGGCCTTCAAATTCTCGACCTTCGGCACCGATCCCAAGCGCTTTCCACGCATTCCGCCGGCCCTGCTCGATGCCTGCTTTGCGGCAATCGCGCCGACGGGGCTGACGGCGGGCGTGCACAATGAAGACGACGAGGCGGTGCGCACCTATATGGAGCAGGTGAAGGCGAGCGGCATCTCTGATTGGCGGGCGCACGGCCTGTCACGGCCGCCGATCACCGAGCTGCTGGCGATGCATACGATCTTCGAGACGGGTGCTCATACCGGCTGCCCGGCGCATGTGGTGCACTGCTCGCTCGGGCGCGGCTACGATATCGCGCGCGCCTATCGCCGCGACGGTTTTGCGGCGACTGTGGAATGCTGCATCCACTACCTGACGCTCGACGAGGAAAACGACGTGAAGCGGCTCGGCGGCAAGGCGAAGATCAACCCGCCGGTGCGGCCGCGCGCCGAGGTGGAGAGGCTCTGGCGGAAGGTGGCCGAAGGCGATGTCTGGCTGGTCTCGACCGATCACGTCAGCTGGTCGGAAAACCGCAAGACCAATCCCGACATGCTCGCCAACGCCTCCGGCGTTCCCGGCCTCGAGGTGATGGTGCCGCTTTTCGTCAAAGGTGCCACCGAACGCGGCATTCCTTTGACCTGGGCCGCCAGGCTGATGGCGGAGAACCCGGCGAAGCATTTCCGGCTCGACCATATCAAGGGCGCGCTGACCCCGGGCAAGGATGCCGATATCGTCGTGCTCGAGCCGCGCGACAGCGTCTATGATGCATCGGCAAGCGGCAACAACGTCGTCGGCTGGAGCCCCTATAACGACATCCGCCTGCCCTGGACCGTCTCGGCCACCTATCTGCGCGGCGAAAAGATTGCCGAGGGCGCGAAGGTGCTGGCTGAGCCCGGCACCGGCCGGTTCGTGCGGCCGCTGCCGCGCCAGGTCATTGCGGGAGCTGAAGCATGAGCCGCAATCTTCCCGTCAATGCCAGCCGGATCGCTGACGATATCGAGGCGCTGGCCGGGATCACCGAGCCGGGGCGTCCCTGGACGCGGCGGGCCTTCTCGCCGCTCTTTCTCGACGGCCGGGCCTATATCGAAGCACGGATGAAGGCGGCGGGGCTGGAAACGCGGATCGATGCCGCCGGCAATCTGATCGGCCGGCGGACAGGCCGGAAACCGTGGCTCGGCACGATCATGATCGGCTCGCATTCCGACACGGTGCCGGACGGCGGCCGCTTTGACGGCATTGCCGGGGTCATCTCGGCGCTGGAGGTGGCGCGCGCGCTGCGCGATCAGGATATCGAACTCGATCACGATCTGGAAATCGTCGATTTTCTTGCCGAGGAGGTGAGCATCTTCGGCGTGTCCTGCATCGGCAGCCGCGGCATGACCGGCCAACTGCCGGAGACCTGGCTTTCGCGCGTCAGCGACGGGCGCGACCTGGCCGAGGGCATCGCCGAGGTCGGTGGCCGACCCGATGTGCTGATGCAGCAGAACAGGCCGGATATAGCCGGCTTTCTGGAGCTTCATATCGAACAAGGCCCGGTGCTCGAAGCCGAAAAGGAGGATGTCGGCGTCGTCACCGCGATATCAGGCATCACCCGAATCGAGATCACCGTCGAAGGGCGGGCCGACCATGCCGGCACGACGCCGATGGACCGGCGGGCGGATGCGCTGGTGGCGGCATCGCAGCTGGTGCTCGACATCCGCAATGCCGCCGCCGAACTTGCCAAATCGCCGGGGCATTTCGCAGCGACGGTCGGAGAGTTCAGGATCGAGCCGAATGCCGCCAATGTCGTGCCGTCGAAGGTGGTGCTGCTCATCGATGGCCGTGCCGAAATCCGCGCCGACATGGAGGCATTCTGCCGCTGGCTCGACGGTCATATCGAAAAGCTGGCGGGAGCCTATGACGTGACGATCAAGACGCCGAACCGGGTTTCCGACAATCAGCCGACGCCTGGCGATGCCGGGCTGCTGTCGATCTTGGAGGCTGCCTGCGAACGGGTCGGCGCGAAACACCGGCGCATGGCCTCCGGCGCGGGACACGATACGGCCTGGATCGCCAGGGTGGCACCGGCGGCGATGATCTTCGTGCCTTGCCGGGAAGGCCGCAGCCATTCGGCCGACGAATGGGCGGAGAATGACGATATCACGCTCGGCGCCGCCGTACTTTTCGAGGCTGTGCGCGAGATGGATGCGAGCTTGAATCAGGAGAGGACCGATGGGACGCATACTCGTTGAGAAGGACGTGGAAGCTGCCGTCAAAGGCGGCTCCGTCTATGCAGCCGGCGGCGGCGGCTGGGCCGATCACGGGCGAATGCTTGGGCTTGCCGCCGTCAATGTCGGCAAGCCGGAGCTGGTCTCGATCGACGAGCTGAAGGACGAGGAGTGGATCGCCACCGCAGCGGCGATCGGCGCACCGGCCTCCACCACCCCCTGGGAAATGCAAGGCATCGACTATGTGAAGGCTGTGCAATTGCTGCAGGAGGCGCTCGGCGAAAAGCTCTCCGGGCTGATCATCGGCCAGAACGGCAAATCCTCGACGTTGAACGGCTGGCTGCCGTCGGCGATCCTCGGCACCAAGGTGGTCGACGCGGTCGGCGATATCCGCGCGCATCCGACGGGCGACATGGGCTCGATCGGCATGGCCGGTTCGCCCGAGCCGATGATCCAGACCGCGGTCGGCGGCAATCGGGGGGAGAATCGTTATATCGAGCTGGTCGTGAAGGGCGCGACGGCGAAGATCTCGCCGGTGCTGCGCGCCGCAGCCGACCAATCCGGCGGCTTCATCGCCAGCTGCCGCAATCCGCTCCGGGCCTCCTATGTCCGCAGCCATGCAGCACTCGGCGGCATCTCGATGGCGCTTGCGCTCGGCGAAGCAATCATCGCAGCGGAGAAGCGCGGCGGATCTGCCGTCATCGATGCGATCTGCAAGACGACGGGCGGACATATCCTTGCCGAGGGCGTCATCACCCGCAAGGACGTCGTCTACACCAAGGAAGCCTTCGACATCGGCACAATCACCGTCGGCGCAGGCGGAACATCGGTGACGCTGCATGTGATGAACGAATATATGGCGGTGGACGATGCAGATGGCAAAAGGCTTGCGACCTTCCCCGCGGTGATCACCACGCTTTCACCGGAGGGCGAGCCGCTCAGCGTCGGCCAGCTTCAGAGCGGCATACATGTCTTCATCCTGCATGTGCCGATGGAGATCATTCCGCTGTCGGCAAGCGTGCTCGATCCGACCGTCTATCCCGTCGTCGAAAAGGCGATGGGGATCGAGATCGCACGTTATGCACTGGCGACGAAGGCCTGAGCCATGGCGCGCGATCCAGGCCTTGAAGAACTGATGCGTGAGGAACTCGGCGATCGGCCGGGCCTTGCCGAAAAATCCATGTTCGGCGGCTGGGCCTTCATGCTGAACGGCAATCTTCTCTGCTGCGCGCGCCATGACGGCATGCTGATCCGTCTCGGCAAAGGCAATGACGGCTGGGCGCTGGCGCTGCCGGGCGTGATCCAGATGCTGTCGGGCGAGCGGGTGATGCATGGCTGGGTGCGAGGCAATGCCGAAGTTTACGGCGACGATGCCCTGAGACGGCGTTTGCTCGATGCGGCACTCGGCTATGTGGAATCGCTGCCGAGCAAATAACGAACGATACCATTCCCTTCTCCCCAGCGGGGAGAAGATGTCCGAAGGACAGATGAGGGGGTGAGCGGCAAGGCCGCGAGTGCCCTGAGCGCAAGCGAAGGGCAACATATAGGTCCTGTCGTGCAGCCCCCTCATCGGACCCTTCGGCCCCCCTAGGGGAGAAGGGAAAAACAGAGAGCAAAACGAGGAACCCACGATGCCGAAGGCCAATCCACGTCATCCGAAATTTCCGATTCCCGGCGGGCCGGAGCTGCGCGCCAAGGGCTGGCGGCAGGAAGCGCTGCTGCGGCTGCTCGAAAATGTGCTGTCCGTCGGCGAGGATCCCGACAACCTGATCGTCTATGCCGCTCTCGGCAAGGCGGCCCGCAACTGGGCGGCACACAAGGGCATCGTCAAGGCGCTGACCGAGATGGAAGAGGACCAGACGCTGCTCATCCAGTCCGGCAAGCCGATCGGGCTGGTTCGAACGCATGCCAAGGCGCCGCTTGTTATCATGGCGAACTGCAATATCGTCGGGCAATGGGCAAAGGCCGAAGTGTTCTACGAGCTGCAGCGCAAGGGACTGATCTGCTGGGGCGGGCTGACGGCCGGCGCCTGGCAATATATCGGCAGCCAAGGCGTCATCCAGGGCACGTACGAGATCTTCATGCGCATCGCCGAGCGGCGCTTCGGCGGCGATCTCCTCGGCCGGTTCGTGCTGACGGCCGGTCTCGGCGGCATGGGCGGGGCGCAGCCACTCGCCGGCCGCATGGCAGGCGCTGCGATCCTCTGCGTCGACATCGATCCGGAGCGCGCCCGCAAGCGCCAGCAGATTGGTTATCTCCAGGAAATCGCCCCCGATCTCGATACCGCCCTTCAGATGATCGATGCGGCGGTGAAGGACAAGCGGGCGCTTTCCGTCGGCCTCGTCGGCAATGCGGCGGAGGTCTATCCCGAAATCGCCCGGCGCGGCATCGTGCCTGATATCGTCACCGACCAGACCTCGGCGCATGACCTCGTCTATGGCTACGTGCCGAAAGGCATGAGCCTCGATCAGGTCAAGGGCCTGCGCGATGATGGGCAGGGCCAGTTGATGGCGGCAAGCCGGGCCTCGATCGTCGAGCATGTGATGGCGATGCTGGAGTTCCAGAAACGTGGCTCGGAAGTCTTCGACAACGGCAATCTGATCCGCACACAGGCCAAGGAGGGCGGCGTCGCCAATGCTTTCGACATCCCGATCTTCACCGAAGCCTATCTCAGGCCGCTGTTTGCTCGGGCGATCGGCCCATTCCGCTGGATGGCTCTGTCAGGCGAGGAGAGCGATATCGCCCGCATCGACGACCTGCTGCTCGAAATGTTTCCCGACAACAAGATCATCACCAACTGGATCCGGCTGGCGCGCGAGCATGTGCCATTCGAGGGGTTGCCGGCCCGCATCGCCTGGCTCGGCCACGGCGAACGCACGGCACTCGCAAGGCGCGTCAATGCGCTGGTTGCGAGCGGCGAACTCAAAGGCCCCGTCGCCTTCTCCCGCGACCATCTCGACGCCGGCGCCATGGCGCATCCGAATATCATGACTGAGGGGATGAAGGACGGCTCGGATGCGATCGCCGACTGGCCGCTGATCGATGCGATGATGCTCTGCTCGTCGATGGCCGATCTCGTCGTCGTCCATTCCGGCGGCGGCGGCTATGCCGGCTACATGACCAGCTGCGGCGTCACCGTCGTCGCCGACGGCACGGATGCCGCCGACGAACGGCTCGACCATGCGCTGACCAACGATACGGCGCTCGGCGTCATGCGTTACGCCGATGCCGGTTATGAGGAGGCGCTGGACGAGGTGGCGAAGAAGGACGTGCCCTATATCCGGCTTGGTTGATGTGCGGGAGGCGGACGTCAAGCAATCAGATTGGAGAATTCGAGAAGGTTGCCGTCGGGATCCCTGAAATAGACCGAGCGCAAACGCCCGGTCGCGCCGGTGCGTTCGACCGGGCCTTCTTCGATCGCAACGCCCGCGGCCTGTAGATCAGCGATGACATCGGCAATCGGCGTTTCGGCGATGAAACAGAGGTCACCGGAGCCGGGTGTGGGGTGTCTCGCCTTGGGATCGAATTCGCGGCCGGCCTGATGCAGGTTGATCTTCTGCCCGCCGAATTTCAGCGCCTTGCGGCCCTCCGCAAAGGTTTCGACCGACATGCCGAGGATGCGGGAATAAAAATCGCAGGTGGTGGCGATATCGGTGACGGTCAGCACGAGATGGTCGAGACGGTCTATGCGGATCATGCTTTTCTCCTCGCGAATTGCTGGGCAAAACAGGCGGAGACAAAGGCCAGCCCCAGCATGGCTAGCGTGAAGATAACGACAGCGACCCAGCCTTCAACCGCGAAGAACCAGCCGCCCGCCGAACCCATGAGGCTGGAGCCGACATAATAGGCGAGCATATAGAGCGACGAAGCATGGCCCTTGGTGCCATGCGCCAGCTTGCCGACAAGGCCGCTGGCGATCGAATGGCTCATGAAGAAGCCGGTCGTGAGCACTGTTATACCGAGGATGATAACCGGGAGCGAGGCAAAGAGCGTCAACGCGCTGCCGGCGGCGGTGAGTGCCAGACCGAAGAGAAGCACGGAAAAGTGCCCGATCCTGTCCCCGAGCAGGCCGCCGATCGAGGAGGCGCCGATGCCGAAGAGATAGACGGTGAATATCAGCCCGAGTTCGGTCTGGTTGAGGCCGTAGGGCGGCGCCACCAGGCGGAAACCGGCATAGTTATAGATGGTCACAAAGGAGCCCATCGCCAGGAAGGCGATGGCGAAGATGAAGGGCAACGCCGGATTGCTGAGATGGCCGAGCCAGGCTTTTGCATGAAAGCGCGGATCGAAGCCCGGCCGGCGGACGAAATTGCGTGACGGCGGCAGGAGGGCGATGAAGCCGATCGCGGCGGCAAGGCCGATGGCGCCGATGATGAAAAGCGCCGGACGCCAGGTGAGATATTCGGCGAAGATGCCTGTCAGTACGCGGCCGGACATGCCGCCGAAGGCCGTGCCGCCGACATAAAGGCCCATGGTGGCGCCAAGACCGCGCGGATCGATTTCCTCGGCGAGATAGGCCATGGCGACAGCAGGCACGCCGCCGAGAACGAGGCCTTGGAGAGCGCGGATGACGAGCAGCAGATGCCAGTTCGGGGCAAAGGCGGTGGCGATGGTCAGCAATGCCGCGCCGACCAGCGATATCGACATCAGGCTGCGGCGGCCAAGGCCTTCCGAGACGGCGGCGGCGCAGACGATGGCGACCGCGAGAAAGCCGGTGGAGAGCGACAGGGACAGCGAGCTTTCGGCCGGACTGACGGAGAATTCCTGAGAGAAGATCGGCAGCAGCGGCTGCACGCAATAGAGCAGCGAGAAGGTGGAGAAGCCAGACAGGAAGAGCGCCAGGCTGGCGCGGCGATAGGCGCCGGTTCTGCGGGTCAGGTAGTGTTTTTGTCCTGGGATCGTGGTTGTCTCGGCGGTCTTCACGGCATGCGCTCTCGTCGGCATATCTCATCCTTCCGACCTCCGATCTAGTCAACGCCACTCCATTTGTCCAATATATGAAACTGGCGATTTCGATAGGTTTTGGAGATGGCAATGGAGTTGCGGCACCTGAGATATTTCCTGGCGGTGGCGGAGGAAGGCAATTTCACCCGTGCCGCCGGCAAGCTCGGCATCGGGCAGCCGCCGCTCAGCCAGCAGATCCGCGATCTGGAGAGGGAAGTGGGTGCGGCGCTGTTTCACCGCGTGCCGCACGGCGCCGAATTGACGGCAGCGGGTACGGCCTTCCTCGGCGAGGCAAAGGCTTCGCTGGCGGCTGCGGAAAAAGCGAAGCTTGTGGCCCAAAGCGCCAACCGCGGCGAGACCGGCCGGCTGTCGCTCGGCTTCACCGCTTCCTCCGCCTTCAATCCCGTGGTCAGCACGACGATCCGCCGGTTTCGCGCGCGCTGGCCGGAGGTGCAGCTGTCGCTGACGGAAATGAATACGCTGGCGCTGATGCAGAAGCTGGAACGCGGTGAGCTCGACGCCGCCTTCATGCGCCCCGGCCTCGACGATCCCGCGGGCATCCGGCTGCGGCGGCTGCCGGATGAGCCGATGGTGATCGCCCTGCCCGCCAGCCATCCCTTGGCACGACGCAGCGAGCTACCGCTTGCGGCGCTGGCGGACGAACCCTTCATCCTCTTTCCCCGGCTCGTGGGCTTGAGCCTCTATGACGATGTCGTGCTCGCCTGCCGCAAGGCGGGATTCGAGCTGACCGTGGCACAGGAGGCGCCGCAGATTTCATCGGTCGTCAATCTGGTGGCGGCCGATCTCGGCGTCTCGATCGTGCCGGCCTCGATTTCGCAGATCAAGCTCGAAGGTGTGGCCTATCGGCCGATCGAGGGACCGCCGGCCGTGGCGCGCCTGGCGCTGGCAATCCTGAAAACACACCGCTCGCCGGTCACCGAGAACCTGATCAGCCTGCTGAGTACATGAGTTAACCCACCGGATCCCAATAGGGCGGATCACCAAAACTCTTTTTCAGGTGATCGGCGATGGCGCGGAGCTTGGCGGAAGGATTTCGGCCCTCGGGATGGGCCATGTAGATGAATTCGGCCTCCGGCCTATGGCCGACATCGATTTCGGCAAGCCGGCCCTCACGGATGGCCGGGCCAGCGATGAAGGCAGGCAGCAGCGCGATGCCGAGCCCGGCAATCGCGGCGTCGCGGAGCATGTCGCCATTGTTGATGCCGAGCGCCAGTTTCGCGCGCACGACGATCGCACCGTCGGGCGTCTGGAAGCGCCAGTCGGCAACGCCGCGATTGGTGTAGAAGATTCCGCGATGGCTGTTGAGATCGGCCAGCGACGACGGAATTCCCTGGCGCGCGAGATAATCCGGCGAGGCGCAGAGAAGGCGGCGGCTGCGCGCGAGTTTCCAGGCGACCAGCCGGCTATCGGCGATCGGGCCGTTGCGGATAATGGCATCATAACCGTCCGAGGCGGCATCGACCCGTCGATCATCGATATCGAGGGTCAGTTCGATCTCGGGATGTTCGGCAAGAAAAGGATAAAGCGCCGGACCGAGATGCATGCGGCCGAAGGTGACGGGGGCGGCGATGCGGATCGGGCCTGACAGCGTTCCGCGCCGCTCGGCCATGTCGGCCGCGGCTTCCTCGATCTCGCGCACGATGCGCGCGGCGCGCCCGAGGAAGACCGTGCCATCCTCCGTCAAGGTAAGCTTGCGGGTCGTTCGATGCAGCAGTATGCCGCCCAGCGACTTCTCCAGTTCCGCCAGCCTTTCGCTGACGACGGATTTGGACAGCCGCAGGCGCCGGGCCGCCTCGCTGACCGAGCCCGCCTCAACCACGGCGACGAAAGCCGCAATACCTTCTATCCTGATCATCGTTCGGCTTTTCCGAATTCGAGTTCCCCGGTCTGGAGACTAATCCGAACGAATGGAAAATGCCATCTTCCACTCATCGAAAGGGCAGGGGCCGCCTCACCTTAAACGCAGGAGATGGAACCATGAACCGCTTGAACAACAAGGTCGCGATCGTCACCGGCGCAAGCTCCGGCATCGGCCGCGCCACGGCAAAGCTCTTTGCCGCCGAAGGCGCCAAGGTCGTCGTCGGCGCCCGCCGCCAGGGCGAACTCGACAGTCTCGTCGCCGAGATCAAGGCAGAGGGCGGCGACGCCATCGCCATTGCCGGCGACGTGCGCTCGGAAGACTATCACAAGGCGCTGGTCGCCGCCGCCGTGACAAATTACGGCAAGCTCGATATCGCCTTCAACAATGCCGGCACGCTCGGCGAAGCCGGTCCGAGCACCGCCGTTTCGGAAACAGGCTTCAGCGAGGCGCTGGCGATCAATCTGACGGCCTCCTTCCTCGCCGCCAAGCACCAGATCGGCGCAATGGTGGAGAATGGCGGCGGCTCGGTGATCTTCACCTCGACCTTCGTCGGCTACAGCTTCGCTTTTCCGGGCGTTGCCGCCTATGCCGCCAGCAAATCCGGCCTGATCGGCCTGACGCAGGCGCTCGCCGTCGAATTCGGCCAGCAGGGCGTGCGCGTCAATGCCATCCTGCCGGGTGCTGTTGATACCGACATGTATCGGGACATGAACGATACGCCTGAGAAGCAGGCCTTCGTCACCAATCTGCATGCGCTGAAGCGTGTCGCGACACCCGAAGAACTCGCCCGCTCGGTTCTCTATCTCGCCTCCGACGATGCGAGCTTCGTCACCGGCACGGCCTCGCTGGTCGACGGCGGCGCTTCGATCACCCGCACCTGAGACGGCGCGGCGCGATTATCCGCTGCGGGTTGACGATCCTTCAACACGCCGGCTTATCGCGCCGCTTTTTTCAGCGCATTCTCCCATTCAACAACAACAACGGGCCGCGGCCCAAAATTCGATCAAAGGAACGTCATCATGTCACGCCTGCAAAACAAGACAGCCCTCATCACCGGCGGCACCAGCGGCATCGGTCTCGAGACCGCCCGCCAGTTCATCGCCGAGGGCGCCCGCGTCGTCGTTACCGGCAGCAGCACGGCAAGCGTCGAGGCGGCCCGCGCCGAACTTGGCGGCAAAGCCACCGTCATCCAGGCCGATGCCGGCAATGCGGTCGGCCAGAAGGCCGTCGCCGATAGCGTGAGAGAGGCTTTCGGCACGCTCGACATCCTCTTCGTCAACGCCGGGGTCGCCGAATTCGGGCCGCTGGAACAGTGGAGCGAAGCCGCCTTCGACAAGTCGGTTGATATCAACGTCAAAGGACCGTTCTTCCTGATTCAGGCGCTGCTGCCGATTTTTTCGAAGCAGGCCGCGATCGTGCTCAACACCTCGATCAACGCCCATATCGGCATGCCGAACTCCAGCGTCTATTCACTGACGAAGGGCGCGCTGCTGACGCTTGCCAAGACATTGTCGGGCGAACTCATCGGCCGCGGCATCCGCGTCAACGCCGTCAGCCCCGGCCCGATCGCCACGCCGCTCTACAGCAAGCTCGGGGCGTCGGAAGCGGATTCCAAGGCGATGACCGAGCAGATCCAGGCCCAGATCCCCGTCGGCCGCTTCGGGAACCCCAGCGAAGTCGCCAAGACGATCGTCTTTCTCGCCTCCGATGAGGCGGCCTATATCGTCGGCAGCGAACTCATCATCGACGGCGGGATGAGCAACCTCTGACCCCACGAGCGCGGCGGAAACCAGCTGCCGCGCTGCTTGCCGGCTTCGGCATGGCGATCGCGATCGTCATGCAGCGGCTACCCGAGCAGGTCCGCTGCATGTCGCGGCGCGATTGCATGTTCTCCGCCAAAGGCTTAGGGTCGGGGACGGTCAGAAAAGGCGACGGGTAGAAGGCCATGGCTCTCAGCGGCAAACGCATCCTCCTCATCATCTCCGGCGGCATTGCGGCCTATAAGAGCCTGGACCTGATCCGCCGGCTGCGCGAGCGCGGCGCGAGCGTGCGCCCTGTGATGACCAAAGGCGCGCAGGAATTCGTCACGCCGCTTGCCGTCGGTGCACTGGCGGCGGACCATGTCTTCCTCGATCTGTTTTCGCGGCAGGACGAACAGGATATCGGCCATATCCGCCTGGCGCGCGAATGCGACCTCGTGCTGATCGCCCCTGCCACCGCCGATCTGATGGCGAAGATGGCGAACGGGCTTGCCGACGATCTCGCTTCGACCGTGCTTCTGGCGACGAACAGGCCGGTGCTTGCCGCACCAGCGATGAACCCCGCCATGTGGGCGCACCCGGCGACACGGCGGAATGCCGCGATGCTCCGAGCCGACGGCATCCGCTTCGTCGGGCCGATGGCCGGCGAGATGGCGGAAAGCCGGGAGGCCGGGCTTGGCCGGATGGCGGAACCGCTGGAGATCGTCGCTGCGGCCGAAATCATGCTCGATGACGGAGAAAAACCGCTGAAGGGTCGCAAGGCGATCGTCACGTCAGGACCGACCCACGAACCGATCGATCCGGTGCGCTACATCGCCAACCGCTCCTCCGGCCGGCAGGGACATGCGATCGCCGCAGAACTTGCAAGACTCGGGGCTGATGTGACGCTTGTTTCAGGGCCGGTGACGCTTTCCGACCCCGTCGGCGTTACCGTCGTGCATGTCGAGCGGGCCGAGGAGATGCGCGATGCCGTGCTGGCCGCACTGCCGGCCGACATCGCGGTGATGGTCGCGGCCGTCGCAGACTGGCGCGTGGCCTCGGCCGCCGACCAGAAGCTGAAGAAACATCCCGGCGAATCCATTCCGACGCTGGCGCTGACGGAGAATCCGGACATCCTGAAGACTGTCGGCCATCACACGATGCGGCCGAAGCTGGTGATCGGCTTTGCCGCCGAGACGCAGGACGTCGAAATCAATGCGAAGGCGAAACTCGAGAGAAAGGGCGCCGACATGATCGTCGCCAACGACGTTTCGCCGGCGACCGGCATCATGGGCGGCGGCCGCAACAGGGTCAAACTCGTCCGCCGCGACGGCATCGAGCAATGGCCTGACCTGGCGAAGGAAGAGGTGGCAGAACGGCTGGCGGCGCTGATCGCCAAGCAGTTCAGTTAACGCCGAGGGATCAGGCTGGAACGACGATGCGCTGCGATTTGACGGCCGCCCGTTTGCCCGGTCGAAAATCCGCGACGTCGATTCCTCCTTCGCCGACCGTGACGGCGCTGCCGTTCGGGATCTCGGCCCAGGCATCGCCATCGTCGTTCAGCGGCTCCGACACAAGACAATAGCCCTTGCCAACCGGCGAGGCATAAAGAGTCGGCGCCTTGCGATCGGTCGCATAGCGGATGGCATAAAGCGCCTTGCCGTCGGAGAAGGCAGCGGTAAAGCGCAGCAGCACCGAGCCGATGGTGTTTTCCGCCAGGTCCTCGATGAAGCCGATCATTTCCGCCATCGCGGCGATCGGCGCTTCGCGCAGGCCGAACTGCAGCGCCAGCAGGAACATCAATTCGGAATCGGTGGTGCCACCGCGGGCATTGAACAACTCGTCGTCGAGCATCGCCTCCATCGGCCGGCGCAGGCGCTCGAAGCCGGAGACCTGGCCATTGTGCATGAAGGACCAGCTCTCATGGGTAAAGGGATGGCAATTGTCGCGGCGCGTGCCGCCGCCTGTGGCAGCGCGGACATGGGCGAGGAAGAGCGGCGAACGGATCTGCCTCGCCAGGCTCTTCAGATTGCAATCCGACCAGGCGGGCAGGATATCGCGGTAGCGGCCGGGCTCGGGCCGATCACCATACCAGGCAATGCCGAAGCCATCGCCATTCGTCGCGGTCTTGGCGCGGGTGGCGCAATGCGACTGCTCGATCAGGGAATGGGCGGGCGAGGATACCAACTCCTCGAGATAGAGGGGGTCTCCGCGATAGGCTGCCCAGCGACACATGGCTCTTTGCTCCGGAACCCGCCGCATCGGCGGGAAATGCTGAAACGCAACTGAATTGTCGAATGTCGTCGCTAATAACAGCTTAACGCCCGGCCGGTTTGCAAGTGAAACATGACGATTTCTTGACGCCTGACCTCTTCAAATTCGGCGAAACGCTGTGTTCTTTTGTGAACACTGCGTTGTCTGCCCCGCAGACTTCGCGCCCGGCAGCCGGGCGGCTATAGTCGCCGCCAAGTTGAACCTCTAGGAGGACGCCATGTCGATCCGCCCCGTCAAGCATGAAAGTACTGCCACACCGACCATGGAAGGCGCCGGCGTCAAGCTGCACCGCGTCTTCGGCTTCGGCGATCCCGCGATGACCGATCCCTTCCTGATGATGGATGATTTCCGCAACGACAATCCGGCGGAATATATCCGCGGTTTTCCCTGGCATCCGCATCGCGGCATCGAGACGATCACCTATGTGCTCGCCGGCACCGTCGAGCACGGCGACAGCTTGGGCAATAGCGGCCTGCTCGGCGCCGGCGACATCCAGTGGATGACAGCCGGCAGCGGCATCATGCACCAGGAAATGCCGAAGGGCGATTTTGCCGGCCGTATGCACGGCTTCCAACTCTGGGCGAACTTGCCCTCCTCGCTGAAGATGACGGCGCCGCGCTACCAGGACGTCAAATCCACCGATATTCCTGTCGTCGTCGATGATGACGGCACGGCGGTGCGGGTGATCTGCGGCGATTTCTGGGGCAAGGCCGGTCCGGTCGATGGCGTCGCCGCCGAGCCGATCTATCTCGACGTTTCGGTGCCGCCCGGCCGGAAGAAGCGCCTGCCGGTCGATACCTACCGCAATGCCTTCGCCTATATCTTCGCCGGCTCCGGCACCTTCCGCGATGCATCGAAACCCTTCGGCGTGCGCGTCGAGAAGGAAGTCGACGGCGAGGAATTGAATATCCGCGACATGTCCGGCAACCGCACGCTCGTGGTCTTCGACAGCGGCGACGAAGTGACGGTGCAGGCAGGCGACCAGGGCATCCGTTTCCTGCTTGTCTCCGGCAAGCCGATCGAGGAGCCGGTTGCCTGGCACGGCCCGATCGTGATGAATTCGCGCGAGGAAATCATGCAGGCGATGCGCGAACTGCAGAACGGCACCTTCATCAAAGCTGCGCACTGAACGCATTTCTCTCTTGCATCTGCGAAGAATCGGCCTACTTTTAAGCCATCAGCAACAGAACGAAAGGAAGGTGATCCAATGTCTAATGAGATTTCGGACCTCGTAACGGGCATGGAAGAGGTGACGAAGGCGAGGCAGCCCTCGCTCTAATCCCCGCCTTCCTGGGGCTGCATAGACAGTCCAGGCCAGTTTGAGGCCAAACTCATGGAAAGGGTCGCTGAGGCGGCCCTTTTTTATTGTCTTGATGTCTTTATTGTCTTGGCGTCAGGCGTTGACGAAAGATCGAAATCTCACTACTCATAAAGTCATCTGATGACTTTATGAGTAGTGAGATGCGCGCACTGAGCAAGACCAATCTCGCGGATGAGGCGATCGAGGCGATCCGCGACGACATTCTCGGCAAACGCTGGGCGGTCGGCGAGAAATTGCCGAATGAAGCCTCGCTGTCGGCCATGCTGTCCGTCAGCCGCGGCACGGTGCGCGAGGCGGTGCGGGTCCTCGCCTCCCAGGGTTATCTCGAAACAAGGCAGGGTTCGGGCACCTATGTCCGCGCCACCAGCGATGCCGGCCGGCCGCTGACGATGGCGCGGCGCGCCAGCCTGCGCGACCAGTTCGAGGCGCGCCTGGCGCTCGACGTCGAGGCAGCCCGGCTGACGGCGATCCGCAAGACGCCGGAGATTGTTGCCGGGCTTCGCAGACTGCTTGCCGAACGCGGCAATTACGACGGCGGCAACCAGGCGGCCTTCATCGAACGCGACCTCGCCTTCCACAAGGCGGTCATCGCCGCCTCCGGCAACCGGGCGATGATCGAGATCTATGATTTTTTCTCGGCCTCGATCGCCGATACCATCGCGGCGACGCTCGGCAAGGATATTCCGGAACCCGATATGCAGGCGCATGCCGATATCGTCGACGCCATCGAAACCGGCGATCCCGACAAGGCGGATGCGGGGGTGCGGCGCTTCATGGCGCCGGTTCTTGCCGCACTCGACCGGATGATCCTGTCATGAACACGCCTTCCAACAATGCCGCCAGCGCGCTCGAGGCGGCCGACGAATTGCTTGTAGAGGCCGAGGCCGGCAGCCTTCTACCGCCGCAGGCAACGCCGGTGCGGGGAGCGGCGGATCGCTTTCTGCTCGGCGCGAGCCTGGTGCTGATCGCCTTCAACCTGCGCCCGGTCTTCTCGAGCGCCTCGGCGCTTCTGCCGGAAATCCGCTCGGAGCTCGGCCTCAGCACGCTGGGCGCCAGCCTGCTGACGACGCTTCCGGTCGTCTGCCTCGGCGCCTTCTCGCCGCTTGCGCCTCGTCTTGCCCAGCGCCTCGGCACGGAACGCACGCTGCTCGGCGTTCTCCTGCTTCTGGCCCTCGGCACGGGTTTGCGCGGGCTTTCCTCCGTGCCGCTGCTCTTCATCGGCACCGCCCTTGCGGGCGCCTGCATCGCCGTCGGCAACGTGCTGCTGCCGGGGCTGGTGAAGCGGGATTTCGCCGGGCGCGCGGCGCTGATGACCGGCTTCTACACGATGGCGCTCTGTGCCGGGGCGGCAAGTGCGGCCGGGCTGACGCTGCCGATCGAGCATGGATTAGGCGGCTCTCTCGCGGGCGCGCTCGCCATCTGGGCGCTGCCCGCCCTGTTCGTCAGCCTGCTCTGGCTGCCTGAAGTTCTTCGCAGCGGCGGACAGGCAAGACGAAATGGCTTCCACGTCAAAGGCCTCTGGCGCGACCGGCTCGCCTGGCAGGTGACGCTGTTCATGGGGCTGCAATCGGCACTTGCCTATTGCGTCTTCGGCTGGCTGGTCCCTATCTTACGCGAACGCGGGCTCGACGGCGTCACTGCCGGGGCGATCGTTTCGCTGTCGGTGATGGTGCAAGCGGCATCCTGCCTGATCGTGCCGCATATCGCCGTGCGTGGCCGGGACCAGCGGCTGATCAATGCGAGCCTCTGCGGCGTCGCCGTCACCGCCCTGCTCGGCCTGCTCTTCGCGCCGCTTTCGACGGTCTGGCTGTGGGCGGTGCTGCAGGGCATCGGCCAGGGTGGACTGATCGCGGCGGCCATGACGACGATCGTGCTGCGCTCGCGCGATCCCGATGTCGCCGCCCATCTTTCCGGCATGGCGCAATGCGTCGGTTATCTGCTCGCCGCCATCGGCCCGCTCATCGTCGGCCTCATCCGCGGCTGGACCGGCAGCTTTTCCTGGTGCGCAGCCCTCTTCGTCGCGCTCGGACTGGGCGCGGCAATCAATGGCTGGAAGGCGGGCCGGGCGGTGGAGATCAACGTCCATGCGGTCGAAAAGGACGGCTGAGCCGCTCGCTCACCTATCCATCACCATCTCTTGATGCCGGTCGTCGGTCGCGGATGTTACGCTATCTCAGCCTCTCATCCCGACCGCCGGAGGAAACATCTTGCGCATACGAACCCTGTTTCTGCTCGCCGCGTTTATGGCGTCGCTAGCACCTGCCTTTTCCCATGCGCAGGAAAGCGGTCCACCGAGGGCGAATGTCCAGAGCGGTGCACGCGACGGCATGCTGAAGCTGCTGCCGGCCGATTCCGTCACCGAGCACGCGCTGACGATCGGCGGCCGGAAGATTGCCTATACCGCCACCGCCGGCACGCTGGATCTCTTCGGCCAGGACGGGGCGCAGACCGGCGCGATCTTCTACACCGCCTATGTCGCAAGGGATGGCGGGCCAAATCGACCTCTGACCTTTGCCTTCAACGGTGGGCCGGGTGCCGCCTCCGCCTTCCTGCATCTCGGGCTGGTCGGGCCGAAAGTGCTCGATTTCGGGCCGGACGGACGCGACGGCGCCAATGCGAAACTCGTCGACAATCCGCAAAGCTGGCTCGATTTTACCGATCTGGTGCTGATCGATCCGATCGGCACCGGCTGGAGCCGGACGGCAAAGGCCGACGACGCCTCCAATTATTACAACGTCGGGGCCGACGCGCAGAGCATCGCCAAGGCGATCGCGCTTTATGTCGCGCACAACAACCGTTCCAACTCGCCGAAATATCTTCTCGGCGAAAGTTATGGCGGCTTCCGCGCCGCCAAGGTCGCTTCAGCACTGCAGGAAAGCCAGGGCATCATCGTCGCCGGCGCGGTGATGCTTTCCCCCTTGCTCGAGGGCCAGCTGATGTTCAATGCCGATCAGTTCGCACTCGGCGCGGCGCTGGAGCTGCCATCGCTGGCGGCGGCCGAACTCGACCGGCACAAGGCCTTTGACGAAGAGAAGCAGAAGGAGGCAGAGACCTTCGCGCTCGGCGACTATCTGACGACGCTGGCCGGAACACCGCCGACGGGTGCCGATGCCGCCGCCTTTTATGGCAGGATCGCTCGCCTGACGGGCATTCCAGAGGATATCGTCACCCGCAACCGCGGCTTCCTCGGCAGTTCCTTCGTCAAACATTCAGGTGAGGGCAGCGGCGAGGTGATGAGCTCGTACGACGCCTCCTTTGCAGCACCCGATCCCTATCCGGAATCGGATTACGATCGCGGCGACGACGCCATCCTCGACGGCTTCACCCGCGCCTATGGAGGGGCCTTTGCCGATTACGCCCGCAACGAGCTCGGCTTCAAGACCGAGATGACCTATTCGCTGCTCGACGGCGATATCAGCCGGCGCTGGGAATGGGGCGGCGGACGCGGCGGCGGATCGCGCTTCCAGGCCAGCGCTACCGACGACGTCAGGCAGCTGCTCGCCTCAAACCCGGCCTTCCATCTGCTGATCGCGCATGGCTACAGCGATGTGGTGACGCCTTATGGCGTTAGCCGCTACGTGGTCGACCACCTACCGCCCTCGCTCGCCGACGGCCGTGTCGGACTGAAGCTTTATCGCGGCGGCCATATGTTCTATACAAGAGCTGATCAGCGGGCCGCCTTCACGGCGGATGCAAAGGCCTTCTACGCCACACATTTGGCCGCTCAGCCGGCGGACTAAAGCGTGGCGATGGCTCCGCCGTACAGTTTTGCGCGACATGCTTTGGGGACTTGCCGATGCATATTACCGGAGGATGTCACTGCGGCGCGATCCGCTATCAGGCGGAGATCGACCCGGAGCGGGTCTCGATCTGCCATTGCACCGATTGCCAGCGGTTGACGGGCTCGGCCTATCGCATCACCGCGCCGGCGCGGCCGGGAAGCTTCACGCTCACGTCAGGCGAGCCAAGAGGCTACGCAAAATATGGCGACAGCGGTGGTCTCAGCCGGCAATTCTTCTGCCCGAATTGCGGATCGCCGCTTTACCGCACGGATGGCGACGGCGGCGGGTTCGGCATCCGCATCGGCAGCATCGACCAGCGGCGGGAACTGACGCCGAAAAAGCAGATATGGTGCCGCTCGGCCCTGCCCGGGGTAGAGAATATCGAAACGCTTCCGCGCTTCGAGGGCGAGGATTAGGCTGGCGTCGCCTTTATTCCGGCAGAGGCATGTCCGGCCAGCTATCGGTGACGCCGGCTTGGACCGGGCGCTCGAGATAGGTGGAAAGCGCGATATAGCTGCGGGTGCCGGTGACGCCGGGAACGGCGTGGATCTGGGCGAGAAAAGCCTCCAAGGCCTGAGGGCTGGCGGTGCGGACCTTGAAGAGAACGCTGGCGTCGCCGGCGACCGAATGCATCTCCTCGACTTCGGGAAACTGCAGGACCTGCATCAGCCGCTCGCTCTTGCCCCAGCCCGCCGCCTCCACATGCACGAAGGCAAGCAGCGGCTTGCCGAGGGCTGCGCCATCCAGCGCGGCATGCACGCCCTTGATGGCGCCGGATTGTCTCAGGCGGCGCACCCGCTCATGCACGGCCGGCGCCGACAGGCCGACCGCTTCGCCAAGCCTGGCATAGCTCTGGCTGCTGTCGGCGGCGAGCGCGGCTAATATTCTTCGGTCGAATGCATCGATGACCGGCTGCTGCCTGCGTCCCTGCCGAAGATCGTCTGTATTTTTCGCCATTCCGCAAACTCCCCTTTCTGCCGAAGAATAATCGCCGATACTGGCATTCTTCAATAGAATATTCGGAGTGGGAGAAATTACATGGAGATGATCGCGCGCAATCCGGCAAGTGGGACTTATGCAGCGAGCCCTGATTACATCCATGCGCTGGAGGTCAAGCATCCATCCCGGCTGCTCTTCGTCAGCGGCACCATGGGTCTCAATCAACAGGGAATGGCGGCGGCCGATCTGGAAGGACAGCTGGAGCTCATCTGGTCCAATCTGCGCGCTATCCTCACTTCCGCTGATATGACGGTGGGCAATATCGTGCGGCTGACGAGCTATCTCCGCGACGGCGCCTTTATGGAGGCGAATCAGAATGCCCGTCTTCGGGCCCTCAATGGCCGCGCCGTGCCGACCACGGCGATCATTGTCGAAACGCTGCGCGACGACTGGCTGGTCGAGATCGAGATCATCGCTGCCGGCTAAGCCACATTGGCCGTCGCACCGCAGGGGTGCGACGGCGGCGGCGATCAGGCCGCCTGTTTCAACAGGCCGAGCGCTTCGGCCAGATCGACCTCGCCGCGGAAACCGCCACTGCTTTTCGCCTCCTGCCGATGCTCGATCGCATGGGCAAAACGCACGGCCGGCTCCAGCTGCATGCGCTCATAGAGGCGATGCAGGCCGGGAAACTGCCGGCGGTCGACGACCTTGTGGAAATCGTTCCAGCGGGCGATCCCGACGAAATAGGCATCCGCCAGGCTTGGCCCATTGCAGAGAAGCCATTCACGGCCATCCAGCAGACGCTCCAGCGTCTGATGCGCCTTTTCGACCGCGGCGATGCCGTAGGCTGTGAGGGCCTGCTTCTGCTGCGGCTCCAGCGGATGCTCGATCGCATACCAGAGCGGGCCGAAGGCCTGGAAGAAACTGGTGTTGAGAAAGGCGAGCATCTGGTTCAGCCGATCGAAATCCGCCGACCCCTGCGCAAAGCCCAGACCGTTGCCGACCGCGCGGGCGCCGATATGGTGGAGGATCGCCATGCTTTCGCTGATCGCCCTGCCATCTTCGAGCAGCAGCGACGGCGTTTCGCCGACCATGTTGATCCGCTTGTATTCTTCGCCGGAGACCATGTCCGGCATCTCGACGCGGCAGAGCCGATAAGGCAGGCCGGACCATTCCAGCGCGACGATCGAGCCGAAGGAGCAGCCCTCCGGCACGCCGTAAAACAATATGGGTGACATCAATCGTTCCTTTCAGAATTGAACCCGTTTGGACACGTTGAATGTGCAGATGTGGACGATCCCGCGGTAGAGGCTATAAATGCATCGCAATGTCTACATAGCTGGAAGCTGACGATGACGCTCTTCAACCTCAACGACCTCCATCTTTTCGTGCAGGCCGTCGACAGCGGCAGTTTTACCGCCGCCGCCAGGCATCTCGGCATTCCGAAATCGACCGTGAGCAAACGGGTTGCGGAGCTGGAGGCCCGGCTCGGCGTCCGGCTGATCCAGCGCACGTCGCGAAGCTTCGCGCTAACCGAACTCGGCCGGGAATTCTTTCAGCACGCCCAGGCCTCGATCATCGAGGCGGAGATGGCCGAGGGCATCGTGCGGCGGCATCTGGCTGAACCCGCCGGCAGCGTTCGCCTCACCGCCTCGGTGCCGACGGCGCAGTTTACCTTGACTGAGCATCTGCCGGCGCTGGCAGCACGTTATCCGAAGCTCCGGCTTTCCGTGCACGTGACGGACCGCTTCGTCGACATCGTGCAGGAAGGCTTCGACATCGCGCTGCGCAGCCATCGCGGGCCGCTGCCGGATTCCGCACTGGTACAGCGGAAGCTCGCCAGCCACCCTTTCTTCATCCTCGCCTCGCCGGATTATATCTGCGCCCATGGCGAACCGCGCCGGCCGGAGGAGCTGGCACAGCATGCGACGATCATGACCAGCCTGACAGAGGATCAGTGGCGGCTATATTCGCGCGGCGACGAGGTTCTCGTCACGCTGCATTCCGTCATGGCGGCGGATGAGCCCTATGTCCTGATGGAAATGGCCATGTCAGGGCTCGGCATTACCTGCCTGCCGACATCCGTCTGCCGCAAGGCGCTGGCAGACGGGCGGCTGGTGCGGGTGCTGCCGGAATGGACGGCAGGCAGCATCGAGACGACGATCCTGATGCCGCATCGGCGTGGCCAACTGCCGGCAGTGCGCGCCGTCGTCGATTTCCTGGCGGAACGGCTTGGCGATTAGCTATCACGCCGCCTTGGCGGCGTGATATTCCTTGATCGCGACCATCTTGATCGCCGGATGGCGCTCGGACTCGTAACGCAGCGAGAAACCGTCCTGGGCGAGGAAAACCGGGTCGCCGTCGAGATCGCGGGCGATATCGCCGCGCTTGACGGTGAGGAATTTCTCGAGATCGGCCGGCTGCTCGGCCGAGATCCAGCGGCAGACGGAGAAACGCGACATTTCGAAGGAGACCGGCAGGCCGTATTCGGCCATCAGCCGCTCCTTCAAGACGTCGAGCTGCAGGGCGCCGACGACGCCGACGATTGCCGGCGAGCCGTCTTCCGGCGAAAACAGCTGGACGACCCCTTCTTCGGCCATCTGCTGCAGGGCTTCCTTCAGCTTCTTCGCCTTCATCGCGTCTTCCAGGCGCACGCGGCGCAGGATCTCCGGCGAGAAGTTCGGCACGCCCTGGAAGACAAGCGATTCACCTTCGGTCAGCGTATCGCCGATCCGGAGCGTGCCGTGGTTGGGAATGCCGACGACGTCGCCGGCATAGGCGGTGTCGGCGAGCTGGCGCTGCGAGGCGAAGAAGAATTGCGGCGCCGTCAGGCCAAGCTGTTTGCCGGTGCGGGCGAGCCTTGCCTTCATGCCGCGTTCGAGCTTGCCGGAGCAGATGCGGGCAAAGGCGATGCGGTCGCGGTGATTGGGATCCATGTTCGCCTGGATCTTGAAGACGAAGGCGGTCATCTTGTCGTCGGTCGCATGCACGGTCCTGGTATCGGCGACCTGGTCACGCGGCGGCGGCGCAAAATCGCCGAGCGCGTTGATGAGATCGCGAACGCCGTAATTGCGCAGCGCCGAGCCGAAAAAGACCGGCGTCATATGGCCTTCGAGGAAGGCTTCGCGGTCGAACGGACGGCAGGCCTCGATCGCCAGCTCCGTCTCCTCGATGAAGACCTGGCGCTCGTTTTCCGGCAGCCTGCCGGCCACGCTTTGCGGGCCATTGACCGGCGTCCCCTCGATTTCGGTATCCGAACCGCGCACCGTGTTGGCGGCGATATTGTAGGAGCCGCAGAAAGTCTTGGAGCGGCCGATCGGCCATGTGATCGGCGCCGTATCCAGCGCCAGCTTCTCTTCCACCTCATCGAGGATCTCGAAGGGATCGCGGCTTTCGCGGTCCATCTTGTTGATGAAGGTGATGATCGGAATATCGCGCATGCGGCAGACTTCGAAGAGCTTCAGCGTGCGCGGCTCGATGCCCTTGGCGGCATCGATCACCATGACCGCGGCGTCGACGGCCGTCAGCGTGCGATAGGTGTCGTCGGCGAAATCCTCGTGACCCGGCGTATCGAGGATGTTGAAGACATTATCGTTATATTCGAAGGTCATCACCGAGGTGACGACGGAGATGCCGCGTTCGCGCTCGATCTTCATCCAGTCGGAGCGCGTCTGCATGCGATCCTTCTTCGCCTTGACTTCGCCGGCAAGCTGAATGGCGCCGCCGAACAGCAGCAGCTTTTCAGTGAGCGTCGTCTTACCCGCGTCCGGGTGGGCGATAATAGCGAATGTGCGGCGGCGGGAGACCGCCTCGGCGAGACTTTCGGCCATGCTTGTGAATCCTGTGGAATTGCCGCGTATCTAGCGATTAAAGCCCGGCAATGCAATTGACCTCGGGCCCGCGGGCGCAAAGTAATGGGCCATGACCATTCATCACGATACGCGCCCGACGCTGAACCTGATCCGCTTAGCCAATGGCGAAGGCCTCGACCTGCCTGGCTATGAAAGCAAGGGAGCCGCCGGCATGGACCTGCGCGCTGCCGTCGACGAGGCAGCACCCCTCACACTTCTGCCCGGCAAACGAGCGCTGGTGCCGACTGGCTTCATCTTCGAGATCCCCGAAGGATTCGAGGGACAGGTGCGGCCGCGTTCCGGCCTTGCCTTCAAAAACGGCATCACCTGCCTGAATTCGCCGGGCACCGTCGACAGCGACTATCGCGGCGAAGTGAAAGTGCTGCTTGCCAATCTCGGCGAGGAAGCATTCGTTATTTCGCGCGGCATGCGCATCGCCCAGATGGTGATCGCACCGGTGACCCAGGCACGGGTGGCCGAGATCACCGCGGCCAGCGAAACGGTGCGTGGCGCAGGTGGCTTCGGCTCCACCGGCGTCTGATGGCACAGCGCCTCGACAGCGCTGGCCTGACCTTCCGGCAGGACTATTTCGGCGACCCTGCCGGCTGGGCGGCGCTTGTTTGCCTGCTCAAGGATATTTTCGGCATCGATATCGGGCCGCTGCAGCAGCTTGGCGGACCCGATCCCACCAGCATGCCCTTCGGCTGGTTTGATGCCGAAGGCGAACTTACGGCCAATATTTCAGCCTTTGCACTGCCCTTCGTCCTCAATGGCAGGATTGTCCATGCCGCCGGGCTGCAATCGGGTGCGGTGCGGCCACCATGGCGGGGCCGCGGGCTCTATCGCGACGTCACGGTGAACGCGCTCGACTGGTGCGAGCGGCAGGGCTTTGAAGCCGTCATCCTCTATACCGACAAGCCGTCGCTTTACGAGCCCTATGGTTTCCACGCGATACCGCTGCACCGATACGAGGGAGCGGCACCCGCCCCTTCGACACCAGCCGCACCTGCCCGGCCGCTTTCGCCGACCAACGCGGATGATCTTGCCCTGCTGCAAGCGCTGCTGAAAGGCCGAAGCCCGGTTTCGACCTCGCTGGCGGTCACGGTCAATGCAGCGATGTTTCTGATCAACACCCAGCTCGATCCGGATGTCCGCATCAGTTTCCTGGCAGAGCGGCAGGCGGCCATCGCCTGGAAGATCGACGAGGCGGGCCGCCTCAGCCTCCTCGACGTGGTGGCGGCGGAGATGCCCTCGCTTGCCGCGATCCTTGGCGGACTGGAGATCGTGCCCGCCTCTGTCGAAGTGCTGTTCCGTCCCGACAAGCTCGGCTGGGAGGGTGCTCCACAACAGTTGGAAAGCGGCACGAGGCTGATGCTGCGCGGGCTCGACCATGCTACCCCGGATTTTCCGGCGATGCTGTCGCCGATGGCGGAATTCTAGATCTCCCTATTTTCGGCGGGAAAGCGGTGGCAGGCGGCGCTTGACGGGCGAGGCTTTGATCATCGCGGTGTTGGTCTCCGCCCTTTCGGCGACCCGGTCGAGGATGCCGTCGAGATCGGCCATGGAGCGGATGACCAGGCGGGCAATGAAGCAATCATCACCCGTCACCTTGTCGCATTCGATGATTTCGGGAATTTCCTGGATGATGCGCTCGACGATGTGCAGCTGTCCCGGCAGCGGACGCACGCGCACGATCGCCTGCAGGGGATAACCGACGGCGGCGGGATCGAGATCGATAGTGAAGGCCTTGATGACGCCGCGTTCCTCCAGCCGGCGCAGGCGCTCGGCGGCACTCGGCGAGGACAGGCCGACCTGCTGCGCCAGTTCTTTCAGCGAGATCCGCGCATTGCCGGCCAGCGCCTCCAGAATGGCCTGATCGGTTTCGTCGAGCGATTGCACATCATTAGCCACGGCGAGATATTCCCCTCACATGATTAGGTGATACCGATCATTTTCCTTCTTATCCTTATATAAAAATGCCTCTCGCCGCAATATTCTGATGCCACCGAAATGGAGGCGATCATGGGCAGCGACATCAAAAGAGGCACGGTGGAAATGACGGCAGCGATGCTGATCTCGGGCACGATCGGCTGGTTCGTCGTCATGTCGGGCCAGCCGGTCAGCGGCGTGGTCTTCTGGCGCTGCCTGTTCGGCGCGCTCACTTTGCTTGTCATCTGCGGCGCTCTCGGGCTGCTGCGGCCCGGCACCATCACGCTGCGCGCCTTCGGCATCGCCATATCAGGCGGCGTCGCCATCGTCTTGAACTGGCTGCTGCTGTTTGCCTCCTATTCACATGCGACGATCTCGATCGCGACGACTGTCTATAACACCCAGCCTTTCATGCTGCTCGTGCTCGGCGCGCTCTTCCTCGGCGAGAAGATCACCGCCACCAAGCTGTTCTGGCTGACGCTCGCCTTCGCCGGCATGATTGCCATCGTCGAGGCAAAACCGGAGACAGGCGGGGCGACATCTGACGGTTACGGCCTCGGCATCCTGATGGCGCTCGGTGCGGCCTTCTTCTATGCGCTCGCAGCCCTTGCCGCGAAATGGCTGAAAGGCACGCCGCCGCATCTGATCGCGCTCATCCAGGTCGCAACCGGCATGCTGATGCTGGCGCCGATGACGGATTTCTCCCATCCGCCCGGCGATGTCAGGTCTTGGGCGATCCTGGTGACGGTCGGCGTCGTCCATACCGGGCTGATGTATGTGCTGCTCTATGGCGCAATCCAGAGGCTGCCGACGCATCTCACGGGCGCGCTATCCTTCATCTATCCGATCGCGGCGATCCTCGTCGACCGGCTGGCCTTCGGCCACGCGCTGCAGCCGATGCAGATCGCAGGCGCGGCGATCATTCTGCTTGCCGCCGCCGGCATGAATCTCGGCTGGACGCCGCGTTGGCTGCGGCCGCGGGCGCTGGAGAGCTGAGAACCGGGCATGACAGACATGCCCGGTCTGCCGATGTTATTTCTGCCGGCGTGTCGTTTCGAACAGGAACCAGGTGCGGCGCTCGGCCTCGTCGATCCAGACCTCCAGCAGGCTCGTCGTTGCCACATCATTGTGCTCGGCGCAGACCTCATGCGTTTCGCGCAGCAGCGAGACGAGACGGCCGTTGTCGTCGCGCAGTTCGGCGAGCATATCCTCGGGCGTCACGTAATCGGCGTCGTTGTCGGCAATGCGCTGCAGGCGGGCGATATGGCCGATCGAGCGCAGCGTCACGCCGCCGATCTTGCGGGCACGCTCGGCGATGGCATCGGTGGTCGCGAAGATCTGCTCGCCCTGCTCATCGAGCAGCAGATGGTAGTCGCGGAAATGCGGGCCGGACATGTGCCAGTGGAAATTCTTGGTCTTGAGATAGAGCGCGAACATATCGGCGAGCAGCGTGGTGAGCGCTGCCGAAATATCGGTAATGGCGTTGGTCGGCAAATCCGAAGGCGTCTTCAGGGGCGCAAGTCTGGTCTTCTCGGCCTGTGAGGGGGACATCCGTTTTCTCCTTGGGTGACGAAGCGATATTGGGGACCTGATAGGGCGGCGATGACATCCTGATGAAGACGACCATGACGATGGGTGCCCATCGGAGATCTTCACCGCAAGAGATACGGGAGCCTCGCGGTTCTTCAAGGTCACGGGCGTGCGGCGGCCAAGCATTCTTGTCGGTGATGCATCCATCAACGCCGGCGGATTGATGGTTGCAGGCACCGGATATAAAATAGCGGGGCAAAAAGAAGGGAGCGTCTCATGAGCCTAGCCGCCTTGCTGACCTATGCTGGAGCGCTGTTCATCGCAGCGGCCATTCCGGGACCGGGGATCACCGCGATCGTTGCACGCGCGCTCGGCTCGAATTTCCGCGAGACCTTCTTCATGGGTCTCGGCCTGGTGCTCGGCGACATGACCTATCTCACGGCGGTCATTCTCGGCCTTGCCTTCGTGGCGCAAACCTTCACCGAGGTGTTCATAATAATCAAGATCGCCGGCGTCCTTTATCTCGGCTACATCGCCTGGAAACTCTGGACGGCGGGGCTGTTGCCGCAGGATATCGCGGCGCGGAAATCCACCAATATCGGCCTATCCTTCCTCTCCGGCCTGCTAGTGACGCTCGGCAATCCGAAGACGATGCTCTTCTATGTCGCCCTGGTGCCGACGCTGATCGATATCGGCAATATCAGCCTGCGCGACTATGCGCTCCTGCTCACCACCACCTTCGTGGTGCTGATCGTCGTGCTCGTGCCCTATATGCTGCTTGCCTCGCGAGCCCGGACGATGCTGAAGCAGCCGCGGGCCTTGCAGGCGCTGAACCGGGTTGCATCAGGTATCCTCGCCGGCACGGCAGCCTTCATCGCCACGCGGGCGGCCTGAAATAAACATTCGGCAAGAAACGGTTTTCAAAGGTTTTTTTCTCTCCTGATCGCTCCTCCAGGTCGAACGCGGTCTGGCCTAGACGGGCCTTTGACCCTATTCTCCCCCTCGATTTCAGGAGCAGGATTTCAAAGGGAGAGCACCCATGTCGCACAAGCCCGGCCGCGGCCGCATCTATTC
The DNA here is from genome assembly GCF_012349115.1 of Rhizobium ruizarguesonis. Taxonomy (GTDB): domain Bacteria; phylum Pseudomonadota; class Alphaproteobacteria; order Rhizobiales; family Rhizobiaceae; genus Rhizobium; species Rhizobium ruizarguesonis. The sequence continues at coordinate 71,993 of NZ_PQIG01000063.1, read as the reverse complement.
CTCGATCACCGAGACCATCGGCGACACGCCGCTCGTACGCTTCGACAAGCTGGCGCGGGAAAAAGGCGTCGTGGCGAACCTGATCGGCAAGCTCGAATTCTTCAACCCGATCGCCTCCGTGAAGGACCGCATCGGCGTCGCCATGATCGAAAGCCTCGAAGCCCAGGGCAAGATCACCCCCGGCAAGACGGTGCTGATCGAGCCGACCTCCGGCAACACAGGCATCGCGCTCGCCTTTGCCGCCGCCGCCAAGGGTTATCGGTTGATCCTCACCATGCCGGAAACGATGTCGGTCGAGCGCCGCAAGATGCTGGCGCTGCTCGGCGCCGAGCTGGTGCTGACCGAGGGACCAAAGGGCATGAAGGGCGCCATCGCCAAGGCCGAGGAACTGGCGTCCTCCCTTCCCGATGCCGTCATTCCGCAGCAGTTCGAAAACCCGGCCAATCCCGAGATCCACCGCAAGACGACCGCTGAGGAAATCTGGAACGATACCGACGGCACGGTCGATATCGTCGTCTCCGGCATCGGCACCGGCGGCACGATCACCGGCGTCGGACAGGTGCTGAAGAGCCGCAAGCCCGAGATCAAGATCATCGCCGTCGAGCCGGCCGATTCGCCGATCCTGTCCGGCGGCAACCCCGGCCCGCACAAGATCCAGGGCATCGGCGCGGGCTTCGCGCCGAAGATCCTCGATACCGGCATCTATGACGAGGTCGTCACCGTGACCAATGACGAGGCCTTCGAACAGGCGCGCCTGGTCGCCAGGCTCGAAGGCGTCCCGGTCGGCATCTCCTCGGGCGCGGCACTGACGGCGGCGATCAAGGTCGGCGTCCGTCCCGAGAACGCCGGCAAGAACATCGTCATCATCATCCCCTCCTTCGCAGAGCGCTATCTCTCGACAGCGCTGTTTGAGGGTCTCGGTAGCTAAGGCCGCACTTTCCCGGCTCTCATCTTCGCAGAATATCGGGGCGCTTCGGCGCCCCTTCTTGTTACGCCGCAGCCGTCAGCGGCGGTAGATCGACGGCAGCCTTGTCGCCAACGTCGACTTTCGTGCCGAATTACGCGCCAGCCAAGGGCATTGGTATTGCCGGGCCAAAAGCAAGATGCATAAGTTTTGAAATATGAATTCCCCCGGCGCGGAGGTCACCCTTATGGCTTTAGAAGCAATCACATTATCTGGCCGGCACGTTGAGCTTGTTCCATTGGCGCACGAGCATCACGACGGACTTGCTAAGCCGTGCAAGACGGGAACCTCTGGCAGCTATGGTACACGGGCGTTCCTGCACCTGAAGCTATGTCAGCCCACATTGATCGGTGTCTAGGCCTTCAGGCGACAGGCGTGATGCTGCCCTTTGTGGTATTTGATAGAGCTAGCGAGAGCGTGGTGGGAATGACCACCTACATGAATATCGACCCTGCAGGGCCGCGTGTCGAAATAGGAAGCACCTGGTATGCCAAACGCGCTCAGCAGACTCCGCTGAACACTGAAGCCAAGCTGCTGTTGCTATCGCACGCATTTGACAGCCTCGGCTGCCTGGCTGTCGAATTTCGTACACACTTCCTCAACCATCAGAGCCGACGCGCAATTGAGCGCCTTGGGGCGAAGCTAGACGGAATTTTGCGCCAGCATATGCGCATGCGTGACGGTACCCTTCGCGATACTTGTGTCTACAGCATCATTCCATCTGAATGGCCTGCAGTGCGCTCCAATCTCGAGTGGCAACTTGAAAAGCCTCGCTGATACATGGTCCCAGTGCGTCAACAGTCGACATCGGCGTTGGTTTCGGCCGGCATCGGCGGAAGCGGAGTTGAGACTGGCTGCAACCATGCGCGTCAGCCTAGCAGTGCGGTGATCATCCGTTGTGACCCAGACGGATCCTCGAGCACGGGGGTTAGATCGCTCACCTGGTCCAGGGCGCCGACGACCGGAAGTTCTTTGATCAAGGGGTCCCGTATCCCCTTGAGGGTTGCCTCGATCAGGTGGTCGGCATTGATCGTCGCGAAGGGGCGTTCGAAGTATGGGCCAATGACCGGCTCGACCTTGCCGCCGATGCCGTCCGCCAGTTGGCGACGTGCCAGCGCAAGATAGGCCGAAGCAAGTGCCTCTCCGCGCTGCTGCCATTCTTCGGCCAGCAAGGCCCGCTGCAACAGCGGTAAGAGGGTTTCGGCCAGCGGCAGTTTTCCGAACGCACTGCCAAACCACTTCGCGTACGGCGCATAGCGGCGGTCGAGCAGGAAACCCATCCGCATGATGTCACGCACGAGCCGGCTCGCAACCACGCGGGACCCCAGATCGTCGCCGACCTGTCCTGCTCGGCCAACAAAGGCCTGCTCCTCGGCAATACGCCGCCACTGACAGGCGATTTTGTACAGCCACACGTCGTCAGGGAAATAGGCCAGTGCCGTTCGGGCGCGTGTCAGCCGTTTGTCGTCATCGTGGAAAACGGCACCTCCCGTGAAGGCGAGCAGCCGCTGTTCGGCGAAACCCAGCCACTGCAAGGGAGCAAGGTTATCGACGGACCGAACGGCCAGAAGCCGTTCCAGCGTAGCCTCAAAGGTGTGGAATTCGAGTCCATGCTCAATGGCGCCTGCCGCCTCCGGGCCATTTGCAGGAGGATGTGGGCGGCTCCGCCACCCAATAGGTTCACCAAGGTAATTGGTGAGCGCCACCTTGGTGAACTCGACGACCAACCGTCGGGCATAGTCGTTGAATCTATCTGCGTCCAAGAAGACGTGGACCCGAGGCCCCCAGTTGTGATCCCTGGAAACCTCGTCGTCTAAACCAAGCAGCTCCGATCCAAATCCAATCAAGGCCGCTGAATGTGGGAGTTCCGGTGCAACACTGGTCAACCAGGGCCTGACAACGTCCGCGTAGAAGCGACGCGACAACTCAATCCCCTGCATGACCTCTCCTCCGTTCAGGCCGCACATAATCCTTTGCGGACACTGCGAAGTCCAGCATCAAGACCGGCGGGCTCAAGGATGACTCTGCAGTTATCTTCACAGGATATCGGGCCGCTCGGTGCGCCCTCTTCCTACGCCGCCGCCGTCAGCCTTTCGCCGGCGATGCGGTAGGAGATGGCTTCGGCGAGATGGGCGGCCGACGCGGCGCGCAACGTCGACGCTGGTTTCAGCTGCCATCGGCCGGATCAGATCGGCGGCGGAGACGGCAGGTACGTCAATGCGAATATACCTTCCCGACCGAAAATGTCGAAGGTGTCTTGCCATAACGTGACGGCTACAGCTACCCCGCAACTTCGTTTGCTTTGCGGACCCGCGCGTCGATTTCAATCTTCATCTTCCCCCACGCCGTGCTGTTTTCGAAATAGGCTTTCAGCTTTTCCCAATCATCAAGGCGAGCGACCACGATCTTAGGGTCAAGCGGCTGGCGGGGAGCGATCCGATGTTCGAATAACTCACCAACGAGAAGGTTCTGCATGTCGATTTGAAAGTCGTACATGAAACCACCGAAGCTATCGATCGCCTTGATGAGCGCGTCGGTCGCGACTTTGAGAGTTTGAATAGTGGCGTCGTCTGGCATGGTCCAAGGAAAGAGCGATCCCTGCTCAGGGCTATTCGGGATCTCTGCTGGCATGAAGCGAATGACCAGACTGCGGTATGGGTCAAACGCAATTTCCGCATCGTGCAGAGCGACATTGAACGCCAAGCGGTACATCTCAAGGCCGGGATGAATAACGCCCCACCGCTCCGCCAAGCTAATCAAGGCTATCACCGCCTTACTGAAATGTGCCTGCTTCTCGAACAAGCTCAGTGCCCTGGCCTTCGGCAAGCCCCAACTTAGACCCGCTCGTGCCATCTCCCTATAGAGCGTCAGGTCGATCACAAAGCCACTAGCGTAGGAAGAATAGGACACTTCCGCATCACCTGCTTCACGACAAAGGCCGACAATCTCTTCGTACACGCGCATCTTCAGTTTAAGCGCCTCGGTATGCCTGAGTTGTACGGTGGCACGTCTCGCCTGCTTAGCATTCTGCGAAATGACAACCAGAGCAGCTAAGGTGGCTGCGATAATTGTTGCAATGGCGCCGATAAAAGGTGTCAGCGAGACCCATGGAACTATGTGCCACAAATTGGAAAGGTAGTCAGCCATAAGCCCCCGCTTCATGCTACATGACCAAGTAATGGTTGGAGACTGCACGAATACAACCCCGTTCAAATATTTCCGGCGGAAATTTCTTCTACTGCATGATCAGGGTAGCTCCCTCGCGCAGCCCCCGTGTACACCCCTGGCACGCCTACGGTCTAATAGGTTGTCGTCTAGCAGCCAGCAGCCGAATAGCCCACCGCCTAGCATGCACCGCACTAAGATCACGTGTCGCGGAATCGGTGTCTGCCTATCTTGAGCAGAGACTACAGATCACCCTGGAAACCAAAGGCAACAGCAGATCGGTAGGCGCCAGATTGACCGTCACCCGCTTGGCCGGCAGCGCCAGGCCGGAGGCGTGGAGGGCCACACGCACGCGTTCTCAGTTTCCGGCAACCGTGCTGTCAAGTAGTCCTTTCTTCTCACGCCGCAGCCGTCAGCCTCTCGCCGGCGATGCGATAGGAGATGGCTTCGGCGAGATGGATGCGGCCGACCGTTGGCTTGCCGTCGAGATCGGCCAGCGTGCGGGCGACCTTGAGTATGCGGTGGTAACCGCGGGCGGAGAATTTCATTTTTTCGGCGGCGTCGCGCAGCAGCTGCAGGCCGCTGGCGTCGGGCTCGGCCAGTTTCTCGATCATCGCGGTGGAGCAGCGGGCATTGGTGCCGATGCCCTTTGCGCCGGTGCTGTCGAAGCGCTCCTGCTGGATCTCGCGGGCGCGGGCGACGCGGCGGGCGACGTCGGCACTGGTTTCGGCCGCCATCGGCCTGATCAGATCGGCGGCGGAGACGGCCGGCACATCGATGCGGATATCGATGCGGTCCATCAGCGGGCCGGAGATGCGGGCCTGGTAATCACTCATGCAGCGCGGGCCGCGGGCGCAGGTATGGCCAGGCTCTCCCGCCATGCCGCAGCGGCAGGGGTTCATCGCCGCGATCAGCTGGAATTTGGCCGGATAGGAAACGCGGTGATTGGCGCGGGCAATGACGCATTCGCCGCCTTCGAGCGGCTGGCGCAGCGCATCGAGCGCCTGCGGCGTGAATTCGGGAAACTCGTCGAGAAAGAGCACGCCGTGATGGGCAAGCGAGGCTTCGCCCGGACGGGCGCGCAGGCCACCGCCGACGAGGGCTGCCATGGTGGCGGAATGATGCGGGGTACGGAAGGGCCTTCGATCGGAAAGCTTGCCGCCGGAGAGCTGGCCGGCGATCGAATGAACCATCGACACTTCCAGCAGCTCGGCGGCCGAAAGTGGCGGGAGGATCGATGGCAGCCTGGCCGCCAGCATCGACTTGCCGGAGCCCGGAGGACCGACCATCAGAAGATTATGGCCGCCGGCCGCGGCCACTTCGAGCGCCCGCTTGGCGCTTTCCTGGCCCTTGATCTCGGCAAGATCCGGCAGGTTTGCGGCATTGGCGCGGATCGACGCCTCCGGCCTGGACAGGACCTGCGTGCCGCGGAAATGATTGGCAAGGGCAATCAGGCTGCGGGGTGCGAGGATATCGACATCCGCGCCCGCCCAGGCGGCTTCGGCGCCGCTTTCGGCCGGGCAGATCAGCCCCTTGCCGAGCGCATTGGCGCCGATCGCAGCCGGCAGCGCGCCTGATATGGCGGCGATCGTTCCGTCGAGATTGAGCTCGCCGACGACGACAAAATCCGACAGCGCATCGGCGGGAATGGCGCCGAGGGCAGCCATCAGGGCAAGGGCGATCGGCAGATCGAAATGCGAGCCTTCTTTCGGGAGATCAGCCGGCGCCAGATTGACGGTCACCCGCTTTGCCGGCAGCGCCAGGCCGGAGGCGTGGAGGGCCGCCTGCACGCGCTCGCGGCTTTCGGCCACCGCCTTGTCGGGCAGGCCGACGATCTGCATGCCGACCTTGCCGGGAGCGACCATGACCTGGACCTCGACCGGCACACCTTCGATGCCCTGAAATGCCACCGTACTGACACGCGCGACCATAAGCCCATCCCTTGTCCCGCAAACTCTACCATACCGCCGCCCTCCGACCCTTGAAGCGCGTCGCATCGATGCGACGCGCTTCAAGTCTTTATTTTATGCATGTCGTGTTCCCAAAACCGCTTCGCACTTTTGGGCGACAGGCATTAAGGCTAGCGGTTGCAATCTGGCATGGAAGACGGAATAAAACAAGAACAATCAAAGAACGCAATCATGTATCCGCTGTGACCATGGTTGTGCTCGGTCGCAGGACCAGAACGGTCTTGGGCCGCCTGGCTCAGCCGCGCTTGCGCTCGATCGCATCCCAAAGCAGGGCTGCTATATCGGCGCCGCCGAACTTCTTCACCTCGCGGATGCCTGTGGGCGAGGTGACGTTGATCTCGGTCATGTAATCGCCGATCACGTCGATGCCGACGAGCAGGAAGCCGCGCTCCCTCAGCGCCGGGCCGATGCGGGCGCAGATTTCACTTTCGCGCGCCGTCAGCTCGGTCGCCTCGGCGCGGCCGCCGACATGCATGTTGGAGCGGCTGTCGTGTTCGGCAGGCACGCGGTTGATGGCGCCGGCGAATTCGCCGTCGACCAGGATGATGCGTTTGTCGCCCTTGCGCACGTCAGGCAGATATTGCTGAGCGATGAAGGGCTCGCGGAAAAGCTGGCCGAACATTTCGAGCAGCGAAGAGAGGTTGCGGTCGTCGCGGGTCGAATGGAAGACGCCAGCGCCGCCATTGCCGTAGAGGGGCTTCAGGATGATGTCGCCCATCTCGTCGCGGAAGCGGCGGATCTCGGCGGCATCCTTGGTGATCAGCGTCTTCGGCATCAGGTCGGAGAATTCGGTGACGAAGATCTTCTCCGGCGAATTGCGCACCCAAGCCGGATCGTTGACGACGAGCGTCTTCGGGTGGATGCGCTCGAGCAGATGCGTCGAGGTGATGTAGGCCATGTCGAAGGGCGGATCCTGGCGCAGCAGCACGACGTCCATGGTCGAGAGATCAACGCGCTCCGGCGCGCCAAGCTCGTAGTGATCGCCCTTGACGTCGCGCAGCACCATCGGCTCGACGCTGGCATAGAGCTTGCCGTCGCGAAAGCTCAGGCGGTCGGGGGTATAATGGAACAGCTTGTAGCCGCGCGCCTGTGCTTCCAGGCTCATGGCGAAGGTGGAATCGCCTGCGATATTGATGCCTTCGACATGGTCCATCTGGACCGCTACATTGGTGATCTTGGCCATTTCCATCCCTCGCTGAATGCCGGACAGATGTAGGTCGGCCGGATTTCAAACGCAACGGCCAATCAAGGGCTTCCGGCACTGGAGCATTTTTGTTTTTGCGCAACTCCGGACGCAAAACCGCTGCACAGTTTTGCTGGAATTGCCTTTCACCGCGTTTCGAGTTTCCGCATCAACCGGCCGCGATAGCTGTCGAGAATAACGGCGAGCACGATGACGGCGCCGATGACGATCGGCTTGATATTGTCGTCGGCGCCCAAGAGCTGCAATCCCGTCGACAGCACCTGCAGAATGCAGGCGCCGACCAGCGTGCCGACAATCGAGCCTTTGCCGCCCGAAAGGCTGGTTCCGCCGATAATAACGGCGGCGATCGCATTCAACTCGTAGCCGATGCCCGCAACCGGGCTGCCGACATTGAGACGGAGCAGATAGACCATGGCCGCAATGCCGGCCGTCAGCCCTGAGATCGTGAAGACGGCGATCTTATACCGTTTCGGCTCATGCCCCGACAGCCGCACAGCCTCTTCATTGGTGCCGATCGCGAAGACGAAGCGCCCGAAGACGGTGTAGCGCAGCACGAACCAGCCGATGAGGACGACGACGATCGCAATCAGAAAGATCGAGGGAAATATGCCCCAGAAGATCAGGTTGCCGAAATCGACGAAAGGCTGCGGCAGGCCGGTGATCGTGGAATTGTCGCTGACCACGCGCGCCAGGCCGCTGGCGACGTTCAGCATGCCAAGGGTGACAATGAAGGAAGGAAGCTTCCACTTCTCGCAAATCCAGCCGTTGACAGCGCCAAGGATGGCACCCGTGCCCATCGACGCAAGACATGCGAGAACAATCGCCTGCCATGGCGAGAACGCCGGATTGATCATGATCGTCGCACCGATCACCGTGCAAAGGGCAAGCAGCGACCCGACCGAGAGATCGATGCCGCCAACGAGGATGACGAAGGTCATGCCCGCAGCAAGCACGGTGTTGATGGCAATCTGCACGAAGATCTTCAGAAAATTCTCCGGCGTTGCGAAATACGGCGCCGTCGCCGAGAAAAACGCCAGGATCAGAATGAGGGCAATGGCGACGCCCGCCTCCTTCAGCGAGATCCGGACAAGCTTGTCCCAGACGCTCACCTCTTTCGCCTCGGTCTGTTTTTCAATGTTGGCGGACACGACTGTACTCCTTGTAGGCGAGCGAAAGGATCCTGCTCTCGTCAAATTGTTCCCGAACTATTTCGCCCGATATCTTGCCGTCGGAGAATACGATGATGCGATGGCAAATGCCCATGAGCTCCGGCAGATCCGACGATACAACCAGAACGCCTTTTCCTTCGGCGGCAAACTTCCACAGAAGCTCATAAATCTCGGCCTTTGCACCGACGTCGATTCCACGGGTCGGCTCATCGAAAATCAGCACTTTTGGACCGCGGAACAGCCATTTTGCAATGACGACTTTTTGCTGGTTGCCGCCGGAAAAGGTCCTGACCGCCTGATGGATGGACGGGGTCTTGATGCGCAGTTCACGCACGAGGCGCTGCGAATGATCGTCCTGCGCCCGTCGCATGATCAAGCCGTTGCGGGAGATCTTGCCGAGATCGGTTATGGTGGCATTTTCAGCGCAGCTCATGTCGAGCATCAAGCCCTGCATCTTGCGGTCTTCGGTTGCAAGGCAGAGCCCGGCAGCAACGGCATCCCTAGGCGAATTTATCTCAACCAGATCGCCATTCACGCGAATTTCGCCGGCCGCTTTGGCATCGGCGCCGAATATGGCGCGAACCGCCTCCGTCCGGCCGCTGCCGACAAGACCGGCAATACCGACGATTTCCCCCTTTGCCACGGAAAATGACAGTTCCGGGCTATTGCGCGTCACCTTCAGGCCGGAAACACCGAGCGCCTCGCCGGACACGGTGCTGTCGCTGCGAAAAATGCCATGATCCGAAAGCTTGCGCCCGACCATGAGTTCGACGATGTCAGGAATAGCAAGTCCGGACAGCGGTCGTGTGATCACATGCTGGCCGTCGCGCAGCACCGTCACATCGTCGCCGACGTCAAAGATCTCTTCCAGCCTGTGAGAGATGTAAAGCGTGGTCACGCCCCGCCGCTTCAGCCGCTTCAGAATATCGAAGAGGCGATCGACCTCCTTGGAGGTCAGGGTTGCCGTCGGTTCGTCGAGAACGAGAAGCTTGCTTTCGTAGCAAAGCGCCTTGGCGATCTCGGCCAGTTGAAGCTGAGCGACGCTGAGGCGGCTCGCCAGTGTGGTCGGAGCCACGTCGAGGCCGACCTCTTCCAGGAGTTCCGCCGCTCTGCTGTTCATCGCCTTATAGTTCACCAGGCCGTAGCGGCGCGGCAGATGCTCGAACAGCAGGTTTTCCGCCACCGTGAGGTTGGAAAGCGGGTGCAGCTCCTGGTGAATGACACGGATGCCCGCCTTGAAGGCCTCCAATGGCGAGGCCGGATGGTATTGCTTGCCGTCAAACAGGATGTGACCGTCATCCGGCCTGAAGACACCGCCGAGCAGATTGATCAGGGTCGACTTTCCAGCACCGTTCTCGCCGAGAAGAACGTGCCCCTTGCCGCGGCCGATCCGCATGGAGACATCCTTGAGCGCCACGACGCCCGGGAAGCGTTTGCCGATCCCTTCCAGCCTCAAAATGTCGTCATTTGCTGCGTCTGACACGTCGACCTCATACACGCTCTGTTCGAACTCCGCGCAGCGCGCATCCTAGGGCTCGGAAGCGAGCCTCATCCGGAGCGAATAACGCGTCGATCGGTTGGTAGCGGTTAGCGCCGGCCAACAGCCGGCGCTTCCTGTAGGGTACCGCGCGTCTTGTCAGACACGCGATGCGGGCGATCTCGACTATTTGAGATCCGCTGCGGTGACCAGCTTGATGTCGGTCTTGACCCAGCCGGTGAATGTCTCGCCGGCAAGTTCACGCATGCCATACTGGATGCCGAGGACTGCCATCTGCGCGCCATACTGTTCGACGGTGGCAAGCATCTTGCCATCCTTGATCAGAGGCTGAACCGGCGGAATGTTATCGAAGCCGACAACCTTGATCTTGCCGCTCTGACCGGCCGCATCGAGCGCCTTGACAACGCCGAGGGCCATGGAGTCGTTGGCTGCCATCACGCCCTGAATATCCTTATACTTCGTCAGGAAATTCGTCATGACGGTATTGGCTTCTTCCGTCTCCCAATGGGCCGTCTTGCTGTCGAGAAGCTCGAGCTTGCCAGACTTGACGGAGTCCATGAAGCCTTCCTTGCGCTCCTTGGCATTATCGGCCTCGGGGTTACCCTCGAGGATGACAACCTTGGCGCCGGGTCCCAGATCCTTGGCGAGCGCATCGCCCGCAAGCTTCGCCCCGCCCTTATTGTCAGGACCGAAGAACGCGAGATCGATACCGGCTTTCTTCTTCGCATCGGCATCGAGCGGCACGTCGATGTTGATGACCTTGACGCCAGCCTTGACTGCCTTTGCCAGAGGGGTTGCCATTGCCTTTGAATCGGCCGGCGCGACAACGATGATATCGTATTTCTGCGTGACGAAGTTTTCGACGGCATCGACCTGCGCGGCGAAGTCACGCTCATCCTTCATGCCGACGGCCTTGAAGTCGAACTTGTCCTTGTTTTCGGCCGCATATTTGTCGGCTCCTGCCTTCATTTGCTTGAAGAACTCATTGGACAAGGACTTCATGATCAGGCCGACCTTCGGCTTGCCGGCCGCAAAGGCGGGCGACACGCCACAGGACAGCGCAAGCACCAAGGTGCCGGCAAGTCCAAGCTTCAATGCCGCACGGCGCGGCGCATTGATCAAGACGGATTCACGCTTCATAAAATTGGACATTTTTTCCTCCCGAACGGCCCTGGGCTCAGCTCCACCTGAGTTGCCCGCGGCAATGAACCGTTTCCAACGACATCTGGGTAGCACGCCTTTAAAAATTGTCAAGCAGTGGAAATCGGCCCAAGCATCCGCTTTTGCCGCCTCCTTCGATCCATATCAACGCGGATATGATGAACCGTTTCCATTGAGCGTCGGCCCACGCTCGTGCTATGGAGACTGGCGGTTAAAATTGAGATGCAGCCCTTTGACGAGGGCGGTAAAGACCATTAGCTGGAAGCGTCGATCAGGCGCCCGTCGGTGTCTTCCGAAGGCGTAGAGAAAGGGCCACTGTTTCCGTTATGTCAAAGGTCGGGATTCGAGAGGTTGCCAAGCTTGCGGGAGTTTCCACCGGGACCGTTTCGCGGGTTTTGAATGATCATCCCTCCGTGACGAAGGAATTGCGGGCGCGCGTCACAGCGATCATCAAAGACCTCGGCTATACGCCCGACGCGTCGGCGAGAAGCATGCGCGGCAAGGTCAGCCGGCTCATCGGCATCGTCATTCCGGATCTGACCAATCCGTTCTTCGCGGAACTTGTCCAATCGGCGGAACAAGCGGCGGCAAATCACGGCTATAATATCATCGTCATGACGTCGTTTGATCATGCGGCCAAGGAGGCCGACCGCATCAAACAGCTGACAAGCCGAAAGGTCGACGGCATCATGCTGGTTCCCAGCAATGATTTCCATACACTCAAGCTGCCGAAGGGATTGCCGATCGTCGTCGTCGACCGCCTTATGCCGGGATATTCCGGCATAGCCGCCGATCACCGCAATGGGGTTCGGCTTGGCGTCGAGCATCTTTTGAAGCTCGGCCATCGCCGCATCGGCTTCATTTCGGGGCCCGGGCACTCCGTCCCCGCCAACGATCGCCTCAGGGGCTATCTCGATGCAATCGAGCAGGCGGGGGAGCAGGCGGACGACAGCACGCCGATGGCGGGACCACCGCTGATCGCCGAAGCGGCTTTCGACTATGAAAGCGGCCGTTCCGCGGGAAATTATCTTCTGGCCCGCGCGCGCAACGAGCGTCCGACGGCGATCTTTGCAAGTTCGGACCAGCAGGCCATCGGCTGCATGCGGGCAGCGCATGATCTGGGAATCCCGATACCTGCAGCCCTTTCGATCCTCGGCTTCGACGGCATCCCGCTCGCAAGCATGACAACGCCACGCCTGACGACAGTGAAACAGCCGATTCAAGACATAGCCGCAGCGGCGGTGGCCGTTCTGTTGAACAAGCAAACCGCGCCCGACCTCGACAATCCGATCCTATTCGCCTGCGAGATCTTGAAGGGCGAAACAACCGCCCCGCCTCAGCCCGATTAGCGTATAGGCGCGAACATCGAAGTCGTCAGGCGGCGATGCCCTGGTTGCCGCTGTTGCGCAGCATGTTGCGGAGACGGTAGGCGATCGCCAAGGGCTTCGGGAAGGGTTTTCGCAGGAAGGCGACCTTGCGGACGTAATTGTCGACCCGCCAGCTCGCCCAGGTTCCGCCTGCAAAAAAAGCGACGTCGCCGGCACGCAGGGTTCGTTCCGTGCCGTCCTCGGCAGTGATATGGACCTCGCCTTCGAGGATCATCACCGTCTCGTCCCAGCCGAAGCGCCAGCGGAATTCGCCCGCCGTGCAGTCCCAGATCGCCGTTAGCGATGCTTCGTCATGACCGCGCGAATGTTCGGCGGTGCGAGCCTGCGGATTGCCGCTGACGATCCAGTCCGGATTGATCGGCGTCGGCTTCAATGGCAGCAGGTCGCTCGCATGCGCCACGAAGGATTTTCCGGCCGGCTTCGCCACGACATAAGGCGCGGAGCGCGCGGCCATGGCGACCGCACTTGCAAGCATCAGCTTCCAGGCCATGAAACAATCCCCAATTGTTATCCCTACCGAGATTTGACGTAGCAGAGAGTCGTAAGAACCTGGTTCACGCGGGGACTAAAAGTTTAACGATCCGGAAATCCAATGGGTCGAAAGGGGGTCAGAAGGCATCAATAAAGTGCCGCGGCAGCCGGCCGGGCATGATCGCCACGATATCATAGCGTTGGGAAAGGCGGGCCTGATACGCCTGGCGGGCGAGCCAGAGATCGCTTGCCGCCCGTATGCGCTTCTGCGCGGCGACAGAGACGGCATCGACCGCCGCGGCCTCGCCACGGCGGGCCTTGACCTCGACGAAGACGGCGAGATCGCCCTTGCGGGCAATAATATCAATCTCGCCGAGCCGGGTGCGGTGGCGCAGCGCCAGGATGCGGTAGCCCTTCAGCATCAGGAAGGCGGCCGCGATATATTCCGACATGCGGCCCCGGCGCAGCGCCTTCCTCCTGATGGCGGTGAGATCGCTATCGCCCATCGGCGTTCTTGATCTCCAGCAGGCGCTGGTAGAGCACCTTGCGCGGCAGGCCGGTGAGGCGGGCGGCCTCGGTCGCAGCGCCGGCCGTCGGCATCGACTTCGACAGGTCGGCCAGCATGGCTTCGACATCGGCCTCATCCGTCTCGACCGGCTCCGGCGGACCGATCACGAGGACGATCTCGCCCTTGACGTTTTCCACCTGCTGATAATGCGCCGCAAGGTCGGCAAGCGTGCCGCGGCGGAACTCCTCATAGGTCTTGGTCAGCTCGCGGCAGACAGAGGCGGGCCGGGTGGCTCCGAGCACATCGGCAGCGGCCAGAAGCGTTGCGCCGATGCGATGCGGCGATTCAAAGAAGATCAGCGTCGCGGGTGCCGCGGCAAGTTCGCTGAGACGGTCGCGGCGGGCCTTGTCCTTGGCCGGCAGGAAACCGGCGAAAAGGAAGGCATCGTTCGGCAGGCCGGAGCCGACAAGGGCTGCGAGCGGCGCGGAGGCGCCGGGAATGGGAATGACGCGGTAACCTGCCGCTATCGCCTGCTGAGCCAGCCGATAACCGGGATCGGAGACCAGCGGCGTGCCGGCATCGGAAACCAGCGCCACCGAGCGCCCGGCTTCGAGCGCCTGCAGCAGCCTTGGACCGGCCTCGTCGGCATTGTGCTCGTGATAGGCGAAGGGGCGGTTCTGGATGCCGTAGCGGTCGAGCAGCACGCGGGTGACGCGCGTATCCTCGCAGGCAAGCACATCGGCGCCGGCCAGCGTTTCCAGCGCCCGCAGGGTGATGTCGCCGAGATTGCCGATGGGGGTGGCGACGAGATAGAGCGCCGGCTCCAGCGGCCGCGCCGGCACCGTTGCATTGTGCAGGCGGAAGCTTCGCCGGCTGGCGGCGTCCGCTGTCGTTTCCTCATTCATGCCATTTGCTTTCGTCCCGCCGGCTCTTGGCCGGCATCGAAGCCTTTATGGGCGAGCCGCACCGCTTCGGCAAGGGTTCGGATTTCTGTGAGCATTGCTCTGGAAAACGGCAAATGCAGGGGCGCGAGCGTCCATGCCTCTTGCAAAGCAATGCTGAAGTCTGCCATTTTGCCCGTCCACTCCCCCGGCCTCAAGCCGGGACAGCATTCTTCGGGTGCTCGACGCGCCCGGACAGTCACGGTCGAAAGCGGTAGCATCCCATGCGTATTACTATTGAGCGGTCAAACCTGTTGAAATCGCTGAACCACGTCCACCGCGTGGTCGAACGTCGCAACACGATCCCGATCCTGTCCAACGTATTGCTCAAGGCCGACGGCCAGAAGCTCGACATGAAGGCGACCGACCTCGATCTTGAGATTACCGAGGCGACACCGGCAAGCGTCGAACAGCCCGGCGCCACCACCGTTCCCGCGCATCTTCTCTACGACATCGTGCGCAAGCTTCCCGACGGCTCGGAAGTGCTGCTTGCCACCAGCACCGATGGCGGCGCGATGACCGTACAGTCCGGCCGCTCGAAATTCTCGCTGCAGTGCCTGCCGGAATCGGACTTCCCTGACCTCACAGCCGGCACCTTCACGCATTCCTTCAAGCTGAAGGCGACCGATCTGAAAATGCTGATCGACCGCACCCAGTTCGCGATCTCGACGGAGGAGACGCGTTATTATCTCAACGGCATCTTCTTCCACACGATCGAGAGCAATGGCGAGCTGAAACTCAGGGCGGTTGCCACCGACGGCCACAGGCTGGCGCGCGCCGATGTCGATGCGCCCTCCGGTTCCGAGGGCATGCCCGGCATCATCATTCCGCGCAAGACGGTCGGCGAGTTGCAGAAGCTGGTCGACAATCCCGAAACGTTGGTGACCGTCGAGGTCTCCGACGCCAAGATCCGGCTGACGATCGGCTCGATCGTCATGACGTCGAAACTGATCGACGGCACCTTCCCGGATTATCAGCGCGTCATCCCCACCGGCAACGACAAGGAAATGCGCGTCGACTGCACGACCTTCGCACAGGCCGTCGACCGCGTCTCGACCATCTCCTCCGAGCGCGGACGCGCCGTCAAGCTGGCGCTTTCCGAGGGGCAGCTGATGCTGACCGTCAACAATCCCGATTCCGGCAGTGCGACTGAGGAAGTCGCCGTCGGCTACGACACCGATGCGATGGAAATCGGCTTCAACGCCAAATACCTGCTCGACATCACCGCCCAGCTTTCCGGCGAGGAGGCGATCTTCCTGCTTGCCGATGCCGGCTCGCCGACACTGATCCGCGACACGGCCGGCGACGATGCGCTCTACGTGCTGATGCCGATGCGCGTCTGAGGGGAACGAAGGCGACCGCTTGCCGTTTTTCCTCCTGTCAAAACGGAGGATCCCATGACCAAAAAGGCGGGAACGGTGCGCATCGGTATATCCGGCTGGACCTATGCGCCCTGGCGCGGCCAATTCTACCCAAAGGACCTGCCGCAGAAGCAGGAGCTTTCCTTCGCCGCCCGGCACTTCCGGTCGATCGAGATCAACGGCACCTTCTACGGATTGCAGCGGCCCGAAAGCTTCGGCCGCTGGCGCGATGAGACGCCGAATGATTTCGTCTTCGCGGTCAAGGGACCGCGCTTCATCACCCATATGCTGCGGCTGCAGAATATCCAGATGGCGCTCGCCAATTTCCTCGCCTCGGGCCTGCTGCGGCTTGGCCCCAAGCTCGGGCCGATCCTCTGGCAATTGCCGCCGAACATGGCCTTCGACCCATCCCTTTTCGAAAGTTTTTTGTCGCTGCTGCCGCATGACCGCGACGCGGCGATAGCGCTTGCGAAGCAGCACGACTGGCATATCAAGGGACCGGCCTGGCTTAAAAGCGACGGGCACCAGCCGATCCGTCATGCGCTCGAAATCCGCCACGAGAGCTTCCGCTCACCTATCTTCATCGACATGCTGAGGCGTCACAAGGTCGCTCTCGTCTGCGCCGATACGGTGAAATGGCCGCTGCTGATGGATATCACCGCCGATTTCGTCTATTGCCGCCTGCATGGCTCCGAAAAGCTCTATGTCAGCGGCTACGAGGACGAAGCCCTCGATATATGGGCGCAACGCATCCGCGTCTGGGCCACGGGCGGAGAACCTGAGAATGCGACGCGGGTGCTGGCGCCCGTAGCGGCGCGCAGCAAGGGCCGAGACGTCTATCTCTACTTCGACAATACCGACGTGAAGCTGCGCGCGCCTGTCGACGCCGATCACCTGGCCGAAAGGCTTGCCGATCTCATGCCGGGTTCAGCGTCGAAAGCCGCATGAGCTGTTGATGTCGATGTCCTTGTTGCGAAAATCCTTGTCCCTTAAGCGACAAGCGGCATATTAAGGCATTCGATCAACATGCGGATGGGTGGAGAATGAGCTTACGGGTCAAGGTGAAGGAACGGTTCGGGAAGAGGTTCGACGACGAGATCCGCTTCTTCCGGGGCATGATGCAGGGGCCGAAGACGGTGGGCTCGATCGTGCCGACCTCCTCGATCACGGCGAAGCGCATGGCAAGCGTCGTCGATATCCATTCCGGGCTGCCGGTGCTTGAACTCGGACCGGGCACGGGCGCCATCACCAAGGCCATTCTCGGCCGCGGCGTCCGTCCGGAAAATCTCGTCGCAATCGAATATTCGACGGATTTTCATAAGCATCTGCAGCGGACCTATCCCGGCGTGCACTTCATCAACGGCGATGCCTTCGATCTTCAGGCCACCCTTAGCAATTTCAGCGGTCTCACCTTCGATTCCGTCGTCTCGGGCATTCCGCTTCTGAATTTCCCAATGGCGAAGCGCATCTCGCTGCTCGAAAGCCTACTCGATCGACTGCCGGCCGGCCGGCCGATGGTGCAGATTTCCTATGGCGCGATCTCGCCGATCGCCGCCAATCCCGACCGCTACCATATCCAGCATTTCGACTTCGTCATGCGCAACATTCCGCCGGCGCAGCTCTGGATCTATAAGCGCGGCTAAGATGTTCGGGCTCTATATCACCCATCCGCAAGTCAGGATCGATCCGAACGTGCCCGTGCCGAAATGGGGGCTTTCCGATATCGGTGCGGCGCGCGCCCGCAAAGCGGCAGAGAGCGGCTGGGCCAGGCAATTGCGGCGCATCGTCTCCAGCGACGAGACGAAGGCGATCGAAACGGCCGAAATCCTGGCGGAAGCTTCCGGCGTGCCCGTCGAGGTCGTGCGCGCCATGCACGAGAACGACCGCTCGGCCACCGGCTTCCTGCCGCCGCCGCAATTCGAAGAAGCCGCCAACTGGTTCTTTGCCCATCCGGAGCAGAGCTTCAAAGGCTGGGAGCGCGCCGTCGATGCGCAGGCCCGCATCGTCGAGGCTGTGACCACCGTTCTTGCGACGCATGATGCGGCGGCGCCGATCGCCTTTGTCGGCCATGGCGGTGTCGGCACGCTGCTCAAATGCCATCTGGCGGGCAGGCCGATCGGCCGCGACCGCGACCAGCCGGACGGCGGCGGCAATCTCTATGCTTTCGGCCTTGCAGATCGGCGCCTAACATGCGACTGGACGCCCATCGAAGACTGGCAGGGATGACTTCAGATGGACGCACGCGAGCGGTTGATCGTCGGCCTGGATGTTCCAACGATCGACGAGGCGGAAAGACTGGTTTCCGCGCTCGACGACGACATTCTCTTCTATAAGATCGGCTATCAGCTGGTCTTTGCCGGCGGCCTGGAATTCGCCCGCGATCTTGCCGCAAGCGGCAAGAAGATCTTTCTCGACATGAAACTGCTCGACATCGACAACACCGTCGCCTCCGGCGTCGAGAACATCGCCAAGATGGGCATGTCGATGCTGACGCTGCATGCCTATCCGAAAGCAATGAAGGCGGCGGTCGAGGCAGCGGCCGGCTCCGGCCTCTGTCTGCTCGGCGTGACCGTGCTGACCTCGATGGATGCCGGTGACCTTGCCGAGGCCGGCTACAGCCAGGATCCGCACAGCCTGGTACTGCGCCGCGCCGAACAGGCGCGCGCGGCCGGCATGGGCGGTATCGTCTGCTCGGCGGAGGAGGCGGCTGCGGTGCGCGAGATCGTCGGACCCGACATGGCGATCGTCACCCCCGGCATTCGCCCAACCGGCAGCGACAAGGGCGACCAGAAGCGGGTGATGACGCCTTTCGACGCGCTGAAGGCGGGAGCGACGCATCTCGTTGTCGGCCGGCCTGTCGTCAAGGCGCCGGATCCCCGAGATGCCGCCCGCGCGATCCTCAGCGAGATGGTGACGGCACTCTGGCCGGCAAACCGCTGACAGGGTTCACTGTAAAGGGAGAAGGCCATGGCCAAAGGATACTGGATCGCCCGCGTCGACGTTCGCGATGCCGAGCGCTACAAGGATTATGTGACGGCGGCCAAGCCGGCCTTCGAAAAATATGGCGCGAATTTCCTGGCGCGCGGCGGCGCCTTTACCGAGCTCGAGGGCAAGGCGCGCGTGCGCAATGTGGTGATCGAATTCCCCTCGATGCAGCATGCGGTCGACTGCTATAATTCGCCGGAATACCAGATCGCCGCGAAAATCCGCCAGGAAGTCGCGGATGCGGAAATGGTCGTCGTCGAGGGCGTCTAGAGCGCGGTCACATCCTAAAAAACTGACGGCGTGATGGGCCTTCCCGTCACGCCGGGATTCGGCTAAGACGAGAGCCAATCAAGCATCCCGCAAAGCCTTTCGAGGAGCCTGCCATGACCCTTGCCAACCTGCCGCCGCTCGTCACCGTGTTCGGAGGGTCCGGTTTCGTGGGCAGGCACGTGGTTCGGGCGCTGGCCAAACGCGGCTACAACATCCGCGTCGCCGTGCGCCGTCCCGATCTCGCCGGCTTCCTGCAGCCGCTCGGCAATGTCGGCCAGATTTCCTTCGTCCAGGCGAACCTGCGCTATCGCAGCTCTATCGACCGCGCCGTCGACGGTGCGAGCCACGTCGTCAACTGCGTCGGCATTCTGCACGAGACCGGCCGCAACACCTTCGACGCCGTGCAGGAATTCGGCGGCCGCGCGGTTGCCGAAGCGGCGCGCGGCGCAGGTGCGACGCTGACCCATATTTCGGCGATCGGCGCCGACGCGAAATCCGATTCGGACTATGGCCGCACCAAGGGCCGCGCCGAAACGGCCATCCTCTCGGTCAAGCCCGATGCGGTGATCTTCCGTCCGTCGATCGTCTTCGGACCGGAAGACAGCTTCTTCAACAAGTTCGCCGAGATGGCGCGCATGTCGCCGATCCTGCCGCTTGTCGGCGGCGGCAAGACGAAATTCCAGCCTGTCTATGTCGAGGATGTCGCCGAGGCCGTCGCCCGCGCCGTCGACGGCAAGGTCGCCGGCGGCAAGGTCTACGAACTTGGCGGGCCCGAGGTGCTGAGCTTCCGCGAATGTCTCGAGACGATGCTGAAGGTAACGTGCCGCAAGAACCCGCTGGTATCCCTGCCCTTTGGCATCGCTTCAATGATCGGCAGCATCGCCTCGATGATCCCCTTCATAACGCCGCCGATCACGCCGGATCAGGTGCGCCTGCTGAAGCGCGACAACATCGTCTCCAGGGAAGCCGAGGCGGAAGGCCGCACGCTGAAGGGCCTCGGCATTGCGCCCACCATGGTGGCATCGGTGCTCGGCTCCTATCTCGTGCACTATCGTCCGCACGGCCAATACACCGGCACCGGCAAGGCCGCCTGACCATCTTTTCCAGACGATAAGACTTGGCCGTCTGCGGATGCCGCGGGCGGCCTTTTGACGTTGCCGTGTCCCGCAAAGCCCGGCGCAAGTTTGAAGTGTTCTGGTGCTCGGCATATTCAGCAGCGTTGCATAAAAGACGCATCGGAAATTTTGTGGAATTAACGCCAAATTTAGCAGGAACGTTTATTGCTATTTGCCATTCCACTGACTACCAAACCCGCGCGTCTTCCAACGGACTCAACGCCTGCGGTCGCGTGCGGCAATCACTGTGAAAGGCATTTCTCGATGGGCAAGTCAATCGCGCTCCTGTTTGCGTGTGCGGCGCTGGTTATCCTTGCAGGCTCTTTCGTTGCGCCCGGTTCGGTCGCGGCGGTAAAGGGCGATTGCTCGCCGGCCTACGGCGTCGATCCTTGCTCTACGGCTTCGATCATCCATTGACGAAAAGCCCGGCGCCTGCGCCGGCATCCTGCTTCAAGCAAGCAGTCGATCGGAACGCCTGAACAGGGCGCTCCACAATGAACGTTCCGTCTCGCCAGCATCAAAAGGGCGACGGGAGCGTATCCCTCAATGACTAACTGAACGATCGGCGCCTGGCCGGTAATCGGGTGTCTGTTTGTGCGGTCCGCCGGGGCATTTGCATTCGCGCCGTGAGTTGCGCGAATGCAATGCGGGACGGATGTCTCAGGCAATCAAACCGGTCGCGGCCATGCCGAGCAGCAAGACACCGAGAATGATGCGGTAGATGGCAAACAGCGTAAACCGGTTGCTCCTGATATAGGCAAGCAGCCATTTGACGGCGATGAAGGCGACGATCGTGGAGACGACGAAGGCGATGGCGAGCGCCGTCCAGTCTTCGCCCGCCGCTCCGCCATCCTTGAACGTCTTCAGCAATTCATAGCCGCTTGCGGCATACATTGTGGGGATGCCGACGAGAAAGGCGAATTCGGTCGCCGCAGCGCGGTTGCCCGTGCCTGCCAGCATGGCGACGAAGATCGTGGCGCCGGAGCGCGACGTTCCCGGGAAGACGCCGGCGACGATCTGGGCGATGCCGACCAGGATGGCGACAAGCCAGGTGATCTCTTTATGGGGCGGCCTGCGGGCGGCGGCCCACTCGGCAAAAATCATCCAGATACCGCCGATGATGAGCGCCCAGGCAATCGGCGTCGCGGTCTCCGGCAGTTCAAAGCCGAGCTTCTTGACGACCAGTCCGAGAATGGCGGTGATAAGGAATGCGACGATCAGCTTGGCGGCATAATCGCGGTTGACGGGGTCGCGCCAGCCAAGCACCAGATCCAGCAGACGACGCCAGTAAATGATGGTGACGGCGAGGATGGCGCCCGCCTGAATAACGATGTTGAACATGTCCGATCGATGTCCGAGCCATTGCTCGGCAATGATCAGGTGGCCGGTGCTCGAGATCGGCAGGAACTCGGTGATCCCCTCTATGACACCGAGAATTGCAGCATTTATATAATCCATACATTGTCTCCGGTTTAAAGTTCGGTCGGGCCTGAGCGCTTGGGCCGATCAGGCTGCCGCTTCCATTCGTTCGTTAGACCGTGTTTCGCCATTATCAGATGGCCTGAAAAATCCGATTCGCTTGTATTGGCGGGGCCAAACTCCTATAGCTTCAACCAATGAGTCATGACTAGGGCGCTATAATCGAGCTGCCACACAGTCCTGTAACAGCAATCACAAAGCCCGAGTATCGATGCCCACGCTTTATCATCATCCCATGTCATCCGCATCTCGCTTCGTCCGGCTGATCCTGGCGGAATACGGCTATCAGGCGGATCTGATCGAGGAGCAGACATGGGAGAAGCGCCGGGATTTCCTGGCGCTCAATCCGGCCGGCACGCTGCCGGTCTATGTCGACGACAGCATGCGCGCGCTCTGCGGCGCGAGCGTCATTTCCGAATATCTGGACGAGACGCACGGCGTCTTGAAACGCGACCGGCGGCTGCTCGCCGAAGACCCTTTCCAGCGGGCGGAAATCCGCCGGCTGACCGAATGGTTCATGCAGAAGATGGAAAACGATGTGACCAAGCCGCTCGCCCGCGAGCGTGTCTATAAGTTGCAGATGACCGCCGATCAGGGCGGCGGAGCGCCGGATTCCAAGGTTTTGCGCACGGCCCGCGCGAATATCCGCCAGCATATGCGCTATCTCACCTGGCTTGCCGGCTCGCGTCAGTGGCTGGCGGGCGAGCGGATGAGCTATGCCGACCTTGCCGCCGCGGCCTCGATCTCGATCCTCGATTATCTCGGCGAGATCGAGTGGGCGGATTCGCCGGTCGTCAAGGACTGGTACCAGCGGCTGAAGTCGCGTCCGTCCTTCCGGCCGATGCTGACCGAGCGCGTGCGCGGCCTGACACCGGTTTCACACTATGCCGATCTGGATTTCTGACGAGGGCTCTTCATGCCCGAACCTGACAATGACGACAAAGAGCGCCGCCGCCGCGACAATTTGACCGAGTTCGTTCGGGCGGAATCTGCCGCCAAGGGCTTCGATCTCTGTCGCATCACGCGCCCGGACGCGATCCCGCAAGCGAAAGAGCGTCTCGGCCAGTTCATTGATGCCGGGCGCCACGGGACGATGGACTGGATGGCGGAGACGCGCGACCGGCGCGGCGATCCGCGCACACTCTGGAGCGAGGTGCGCTCCGTTGTTGTCTTCGGCCTGAATTACGCTCCGGAAGAAGATCCCCTCGCTATCCTCAACAAGCCGGACAAGGCAGCGATTTCGGTCTATGCCCGCAACCGCGACTATCACGACGTCATCAAGGGCCGGCTGAAGGAAATCGCCACGCGCTTTGCAGCGCGGGCTGGCGCCGATGTGAAGGTCTTCGTCGATACGGCGCCGGTGATGGAAAAGCCCTTGGCGGCGGCAGCCGGACTTGGCTGGCAGGGCAAACACACCAATCTCGTCAGCCGCCTTCATGGCTCCTGGCTGTTCCTCGGTACGATGTTCACCACCGCCGATCTCGTGATCGATGCAGCCGGGAGCGATCATTGCGGCTCCTGCCGCGCCTGTCTCGACATCTGTCCGACGGCTGCCTTTCCCGCGCCCTATCAGATCGACGCGCGGCGCTGCATCTCCTATCTCACCATCGAGCACAAGGGGCCGATAGACACCGATTTGCGCGTGCTGATCGGCAATCGCATTTATGGCTGCGACGACTGTCTTGCCGCATGTCCCTGGAACAAGTTCGCAAGCTCCGCCTCCGAGATGAAGCTCCAGGCGCGGGAAGATCTGAAGGAGCCGTCGATCGCCTTTCTGCTGACGCTTGACGACGCCGCCTTCCGGGCCTTCTTCAGCGGCTCGCCGGTGAAGCGGATCGGCCGCGACCGTTTCGTCCGCAACGTGCTGATCGCCGCCGGCAATTCCGGCGACAAGGCGCTCATTGGGCCATGTCGCGAGCTTTCGGACGATCCCTCGCCCGTGGTGCGCGGCATGGCGATCTGGGCGCTTTCGCGGCTGATGGAGGCTGGCGAATTTGCGGCCTTTGCCGCACAAAGGGCAGACGAGAGAGATGACGACGTCCTGAACGAATGGCGATTGGCGGGAGTGGGCTGATGCATGTGATGATCTTTGGCTGCGGTTATTCCGGCACGGCAATCGCCAAGGCCTTTGCCGGCGACGACGTGCGGGTTTCCGGCACCACGCGCTCGCCTGACAAAGTGGAAGCGCTCCGCCGGAACGGCATCGAAGCTTTCCTTTTCGACGGCGAGAGCATGGAAGCGGGGCTGCGGCGGGCGTTGACTGGTGTAACGCATCTGGTCCAGTCGATCGCCCCTGGAAAGGCCGACCCGCTGCTGCGGCTGCTTGATAAAGACGGCGCACGCCTGGTTCCGAAGCTCGAATGGATCGGTTATCTCTCCACCGTCGGCGTCTATGGCGATCACCAGGGCGCCTGGGTAAGTGAGGAAACGCCGTGCGTGCCGGTTTCCGGACGGTCCACCGAGCGGCTCGAGGCGGAAGAGGGTTGGCTGGCGATGGGCCGGGAGCGCGGCGTGCCGGCGGCGGTGCTGCGCCTTTCCGGCATCTATGGGCCGGGCCGCAACGCCTTCTGCAATCTGGACAAGGGCACGGCGCGACGACTGATCAAGAAGGACCAGGTGTTCAACCGCATCCGCGTCGAAGATATCGGTGCGGCGACACGCTTCCTGTCGGAGCGCGGCCTCGGCGGCATCTATAATGTCACCGACGACCGGCCCGGCCCGCCGCAGGATGTGATCGTCGAGGCAGCCCGTCTGATGGGCGTCGAACCGCCGCCGGAGCAGGCGTTCGAGACCGCCGAACTGACGCCGATGGCGCGCACCTTTTACGGCGAGAACAAACGGGTTTCGAATGCGAAGCTCAAGGCCGCCGGCTTCGCATTCTCCTTCCCGAACTATCCCATGTCGATTGCGCAATTGTGGCAGGATGGACGCTGGCGTGGGGAGTAGAACTCAGTCCTGTTTGCGACGGATACGCTCACCCAAAATGAGTAGGAAATTCCTACTTTCCCGCTTTGGCCGGACAATTTTCGCCGCATCTTATGGTTAACGGCCTTTGAATTTGCCCAAATGTGGCAGTAAATATGGCGAAATCGGAAAAATATTTTCGCGCTTTTCGTGAACGCCATGGCGTTAACTATCCCTTCGGAAAATTCGTTCGGATTTTAACTGATTTTATTAGGTTTTTTCCACGCTTTGGCGCGGCGAGCATTGCTGGAATCCCGACATCACGCTCACGCATGTTACTGATTGTAATATTCCGTGAACAGCAGCGGCACTTTTTCGCCACTTTTTCACAGATTTAAGCCCCGCCGCCTGCAAGGGCGTGAGTTCAATAGTTGAGGGATACTCTGTTTTGAAGAACATACGTCGTTCTATTATCGCCGCTGTAACTATTGCAGCCTGTTCTTCCATGCTTCCGGCGGAAGGTTTTGCTGGCAATGGTTGTGGCGGTGCTTCATGGTACGCACTTCGCTCCAAAACTGCTTCCGGGGAACGTATGAACCCTGCCATCTTGACTGCCGCACATCGTTCGCTTGCTTTCGGCACCAAGGTGAAGGTCACCAACCGCAACAATGGCCGCACCGTCGTCGTTCGTATCAACGATCGTGGTCCGTTCATCCGTGGTCGTGTAATCGACCTGTCGCGCGCCGCCGCGCAGAATATCGGCATGGTGAGCTCCGGCACTGCGAAGGTCTGCTACCAAGTCGTCAGCTGAGGCCGCCACTGACTGCGCCGGAAGCGGCGCTTGCTCTTGCCGTCAATCGCGGTTACCACCCGGTTGAGACATGTGAACAACGACTGCGTGACACTCGCGTTTGCGCTGATCGTTCACACGCTACGGCAATAGGAGACATGTGAATGCGTCTGGGCGGCCGCCTCGAAGGGGCGATTTCTGTGCTCGCGGACATCGATGCCCGCAAGCGGCCCGTCGCCGACGCGCTGAAGGACTGGGGCCTCGCGCACCGCTTCGCCGGCTCCGGCGATCGTGCGGCGATCGGCAACATCGTCTATGATGCACTGCGCATGCGGCTTTCCCACGCCTGGCTGATGGATGACGACAGTGCTGCGGCCATTGCCCATGCCGTCATGTTCCGCCAATGGGGTTTCACACCGGACAGTCTTGCCACCGAGCTGGCGGATGACAAGTTCGCGCCGGTGCCACTTTCGGCCGACGCCGTCTCGGCCTTTCAAAGCCGCTCGCTCGACGATGCGCCACCGCATATCCGCGGCGATATTCCCGAATGGGTCCAATCCTCCTTCGAACAGGCCTTCGGCGCCGGCTGGCTCGCCGAGGCACAAGCGCTCGCCGCCCGCCCGACGCTCGATCTGCGCGCCAACCTGCTCAAAGCCTCCCGCGACAAGGTCGTCAAGGCGCTTGAAAGAGCCAACGCGCATGCAGCGAAGATCGCCCGCTACGGCATCCGGATTGCCGCTGGTGAAGGCGCCTCGCGTCTCCCCAACGTGACAGCCGAGCTTTCGTTCCAAAAAGGCTGGTTCGAAGTTCAGGACGAGGGATCGCAGATCGTCGCCGACCTGGTGCTCGCGAGCGATGGCGAACAGGTTCTCGACTATTGCGCCGGCGGCGGCGGCAAGACGCTCGCCATGGCGGCGGCCATGCAGAACAAGGGACAGGTTCATGCCTATGACGCCGACCGCAAACGGCTGGCGCCGATCATCGAGCGGCTGAAGCGGGCGGGCACACGCAATGTCCAGGTGCATGACGATGCCAGGGCGCTCTCCGGCCTTGCCGGACGCTGCGACAAGGTGCTGGTCGACGCGCCCTGCACCGGCACCGGCACATGGCGCCGCCGCCCCGATACGAAATGGCGGCTGACGGCGAAGAACCTCGACGAACGCACCGCCCAGCAGCAGGACGCGCTGGCGCAGGCGAGCGGCTTCGTCAAACCCGGCGGCGATCTGATCTATGTGACCTGCTCGGTCCTGCCCCAGGAGAACGAGGAACAGGCGCGCCGCTTCACGGCTGACAATCCTGATTTTCAGATCGTCGGCGCCCTGCCTGCCTGGGATCAGCTCTTCGGAAAGGACGCCCCGCGTCCGCACTCTTCCGACGGGCTGTCGGTGACTTTGACCCCCGCCTCCACCGATACAGACGGCTTCTTCTTCTGTCGCATGCAGCGGAAGGGCTGACGCGACCTAGCGGAGGCCTCCGCAACTGCCGGTTTTTCAAGCAAATGCCGTTCAAAAATGACCGGTTAGCCGCGCCTGTCCATTCTTAAAATCATTCCAAACTAGAGTGTTTGACACCAGTTTGCTTTTGCGCGAAGAGACGGAGCCCGATCACAGCGCCGCGCGTCTTATCAGACGCGCAAAGGACGCTGTAACACTTTGAATCGACGCATCGTGCTTTCCGAAAATCGATTCCGATTTTCGGGCCGATGCGGTAGACGGAAAATCCCGTCACAGGAGAGGATCATGAAGCTCAACACATTCCGCGCAGCCGTGCTGGCGATTGCCCCCGCCGCCCTGCTCGCCCTTCCCGCGCATGCCGAGACCGATGCCGCCGCCGTGGTGAAACACTATGCCGACGTGGCGCATGCGAAATACGAAGACTCGCTGACGACGGCCAAGGCGCTCGACGCCGCGATCGACGCCTTCCTGAAGGCGCCGACCGACGCGACGCTCAAGGCCGCCAGGGAGGCCTGGATAAAGGCGCGTGTTCCCTACCAGCAGACGGAAGTCTATCGCTTCGGCAATCCGATCGTCGACGACTGGGAAGGCAAGGTCAATGCATGGCCGCTCGATGAAGGCCTGATCGACTATGTCGATGCCTCCTACGGCACCGAGAGCGACGAAAATTCCCTCTACGTGGCAAATGTCATCGCCAACAAGACGATCAAGATCGACGGCAAGGATGTCGACGCCTCCAAGCTGACGCCGGAATTCCTCTCGGGCACGCTGGCCGAGGCCGGCGGCATCGAAGCCAATGTCGCGACCGGCTATCACGCCATCGAATTCCTGCTCTGGGGCCAGGATCTGAACGGCACGGGTCCCGGCGCCGGCGATCGCCCGGCAACCGATTACGACCTCAAGAATTGCACGCACGGCAATTGCGACCGGCGCGCCGAATATCTGAAGTCCGCCTCCACCCTGCTGGTTTCCGACCTGCAGGAAATGACCGACAACTGGACGCCGGACGGTGCGGCGACGAAGAACGTCGAAGCCGATCCGAAGGCCGGCCTCGTGGCGATCCTGACGGGCATGGGTTCGCTTTCCTACGGCGAGCTTGCCGGCGAGCGCATGAAGCTCGGCCTGCTGCTGCACGATCCGGAAGAAGAGCATGATTGCTTCTCGGACAATACCTATAACTCGCATCTCAACGACGCGATCGGCATCGCTGCCGCCTATACCGGCAATTATACCCGCGCCGACGGCACCAAGCTCAGCGGTCCGTCGCTGCACGATCTGGTGGCCGCCAAGGACAAGGCGCTCGATGCCGAAGTGGAAGGCAAGCTCAACAAGACGCTCGATGCCATGAACGCCATGGCAAAGCGCGGCGAGACGGTCGAGAAGTACGACCAGATGATCGGCGAGGGCAACAAGGAAGGCAATGCGGTCGTCCAGGCCGCCATCGACGGGCTGATCGACCAGACGAAATCGGTGCAGCGCGTTATTGCCGCACTCGATCTCGGTACGGTTCAGCTTGAAGGTTCCGACAGCTTGGATAATCCTAACGCCGTCTTCAAATAAGCAAAAAGGCGGGCCGCTTCGAAAGCCGGAGCGGCCCGGACCCTGAAATGTCGCATGCCCCGGCCCGCCGATTGATCGCCAGCGCAGCGCTCTGCGCCACGCTTGCCGGTTATTCCGTCAGCATCGCCGCCGGTTTCGATCTGCCGACGAAACGCACCGACCTTTCCGAAGCCGATCTGCAACGTGTCGCCGACGTCACCCGGCCGACGGCGGATTTTTCCAAGGCCGAACAATACGAAGCGATGCAGGCAGGAGCGACGACCTCGATCGACCCCGTCACCGAGGACAGCTTCTCGCATATTTCGGCCAATATCCCCTTCGAGGAAGAGCAGAATTTCAAGCTCGGCAACGCGCTCTTTCGCAAGCTCTGGGTTTCCGCTCCCTCCTCGACGCAGGCCTCCGATGGTCTCGGGCCGATGTTCAACGCCCGCTCCTGCATGAGCTGCCATGTCAATGATGGCCGCGGCAGACCGCCGGAGGGAGGTCCGAGCGCCACCTCGATGTTGCTGCGGCTTTCCCGTGCGGCCAGGACGCCGGAGGAAGAAAAGGCGGTTGCGAGTGCTGATGTCGTCAATTTTCCCGATCCGGTCTACGGCCATCAGCTGCAGGACCTCGCCGTTCCCGGCCTTGCTGCCGAGGGGAAGATGGCGATCAGCTACCGCGAAGAGAGGGTGACGCTCGGCGACGGCGAGACTGTGTCGCTGCGCCGGCCGAGCTATGCGGTTGTCAATCCCGCCTATGGACCGCTCGATCCCGCGACGACGATTTCGCCGCGTGTCGCCTCGGCGATGATCGGCCTCGGACTGATCGAGGCAATTCCCGAAGCCGATATCCTGGCCCATGCCGATCCGGATGATGCCGATGGCGACGGCATTTCGGGGAAGGCTGCGATCGTGCGCGACCATCGCAGCGGCAAGATTGCGCTCGGACGGTTCGGCTGGAAGGCGCAGAACGCCACGGTGCGCGACCAGAGTGCCGATGCCTTCGCCAACGATATCGGCATCTCGACGCCCGATCAGCCGAATGCGCAGGGCGACTGCACCAAGGCGGAAGAAAAATGCCTTGATATGCCGACCGGGGTGCAGAAACGGCTGGGCGGAGAAGAGGCGCCGGGTCCCATTCTCGACCTCGTCACCTTCTATTCCGAAAATCTCGCCGTTCCCGCACGGCGCAAGGCAAGCTTCGCCGAGACGCTGCAGGGCAAGCGGATCTTCTACGAAAGCGGCTGCATTTCCTGTCATGTGCCGAAATTCGTCACCCGGCGGGATACACCTGAAAAAGCACAGTCCTTCCAGCTGATCTGGCCCTATTCCGACTTTCTTCTGCACGATATGGGCGACGGGCTTGCCGACGGGCAGCAGGTCGGTCTTGCAAGCGGACGTGAATGGCGCACGCCGCCGCTATGGGGTATAGGACTGACCCGGACTGTCAGCGGACACAGCTTTTTCCTGCATGACGGCCGTGCGCGGAGCCTCACCGAAGCGATCCTCTGGCATGGCGGTGAAGCTG
Source organism: Rhizobium ruizarguesonis (assembly GCF_012349115.1). GTDB lineage: Bacteria > Pseudomonadota > Alphaproteobacteria > Rhizobiales > Rhizobiaceae > Rhizobium > Rhizobium ruizarguesonis. The sequence goes on along the minus strand of NZ_PQIG01000063.1, from coordinate 42,127 downwards.
AAAAGGCCCGCAACGCTTTCTCCTCCCTGTCGACAGACGACAGGGCGGCCCTGATTACATTCCTGGAGTCACTTTGATGCGCCTTTGGCACCCCCTGCTCTGCCTTACTCTGATCGGCCTCGCCACATCCGCGGCCGCCCAGACGACCACTCCGCCGGCAGGGCTGAACGAGGATGCCGTTCCCGCCGTCATGCAGCGCGCCGTCGACGAGGTGATCCGTCCCGGCTATCGCAACATGCAGCAATCGGCCGCCCGGCTGACGACGGCGATGAAGGATCTTTGCGCCGACGGCACGCAGCAGACGCTCGACAAGGCGAAGTCCACATTCGACGACACGATCCGCTATTGGTCGATCATCGAGATCGTCCAGACGGGGCCTGTCATCCAGGACAATCTCTTCGAGCACATCCTGTTTTATCCCGACCGCAAGGGCGTCGGCCTCAAGCAGGTGCAGGCGCTGATCGCCAAGGCCGATCCGAACGACTCGACCGTTGATGCGATCGCCGGCAAGAGTGTTGCGTTGCAAGGCCTGACGGCGCTGGAATACGTGCTTTACGGCAATGGCTCCGACGATCTCGTCGGGCAGAAAGGCAGTTTCCGCTGCCTTTACGGCCAGGCGGTCGCCGGCAATATCCAGCGTGAGGCCGGCGAAGTCGTCGCCGCCTGGGAAAAGCCCGATGGCGTGCAGGCGAGCTGGAAACATCCAGGCCCGCAGAGCAACGATTTCATGGACAACAAGGAAGCGGTGACGGCGCTGCTCGGCATTCTCGTCCATGGTGCGGAGAATGTCCGCGACCAGCGGCTGGAGCAGTTCTACAAGGGCAAGGACACCGCGCCACGGCCGCGCATGGCGATCTACTGGCGCTCCAAAAATACCTGGAAATCGATGGCCGCCAATCTGGAAGGCCTGCGCACGCTCTGGCAGAAGGCCGGCATGGCCGAGCTTCTGCCGCCGGACAAACAGCCGATTGCCGCCGCGATCGACGAGGACTTCAAATCGCTGCTCGACAGCGTGCCGAAGCTCAATCCCGACATCGACGTCGCCACAAGCGATGCGGAGAAGGCCAAGCTCGATACGCTGCTTGCCGACAGCCGCGACCTGATCACCCGGATCAGCGACGAATATGGCGCGGCGATCGGCCTTTCGGCCGGCTTTTCCTTTTCGGACGGAGATTGAGACGATGATGCGAAGTGCCGAGATCGACCGACGCAGTTTCGTCAAGGCGGCCGGCCTCGGCTTCCTTGCAGCCCTGGCGCCGAGGTCGCTGATGGCACTGGAGCGGACTGATGCGATCTATGCCTCGGGCATTCGGGCAGCCGACGGCTCCTTTGCCGTTGCGACCGTGACCGAGCGCGGCGAGATCGTCGATCAGATGACGCTTCCCGCCCGCGCCCACGGCATGGCCTTCAGCGCTGCCACCGGCAAGACGGTCGCTTTCGCGCGCCGGCCGGGCACCTTTGCGATGATCTTCGATCCGCGGAACAAGGGCGAGCCGATCGCCATCAGTTCGCCAGAGGGCCGGCATTTCTACGGTCATGGCGCCTTCTCTCCCAATGGTCGTCTGCTCTATGCCAGCGAGAACGACTTCGACGGCAATCGCGGCATGATCGGTCTTTACGACGCCACCAACCGCTTCACCCGCATCGGCGAATTCGAGACCTACGGCATCGGTCCGCACGACATGACGGTTTCTGACGACGGACGCCTTCTCATCGTCGCCAATGGCGGCATCGAGACGCATCCGGATTTCGGCCGCACCAAGCTCAATCTCGGCGAGATGCAGCCATCGCTGGCGCTGATCGATGCGGCGACCGGGGCGCTGATCGAAAAACATGTGCTGCCGGCGGAATGGGCGGAACTCTCCACCCGCCACGTCGATCTCGACGGCGAGGGCCGCATCTGGTTCGCCTGCCAGTATGAAGGTCACCGCAAGGATTTGCCGCCGCTCGTCGGCCATTTCGCCAAGGGCGAGAATCTCTCCTTCATCGACCTGCCGGAGGAGACGACGCGCAGGCTTGCCAATTACGTCGGAGCGATCGCCGTCAATCGCAGCGAAGGTCTCGTCGGTATCACCTCGCCGAAGGGCGGCGCCTCGGTGACCATCGACGCAAGGACGGGCAAGATGCTGGCCGAGACCTCCGTTCCGGATGCGGCGGGCATCGCGCCGGCAAAAAGCGGCTTTGCCGTCTCCTCCTATGATGGCGATTTCCTGTCGACCCGCAGCGACGTCGCCTGGGATCAGCACATCGTACGGATCTAATCACGGAAGTGGAGTTTTAGCCGGCACGCGAATAGGCTTTCTGCTCGGCGCTGACGCTCGATGCCGCGGCCCTTGCCGCCTCGTGCAGCCATTCGTTTCCCCGCGCCGCTAAATCCTTCAGGATGACTGCAACCGCCGCCGCATCGTCGGAATGGCAATTGGCGATCTCGAAGCCCATCAGTTCGAGCATCGTCGGCGAAAGCAGGATCTCGGGGTGCCGGTCGATTTCGATCTTGCAGTTGTTCGGCGAGAGCCGGCGCACGAGGATGCGGCCGGAAACCCGGTAGTGCGGATCGGCTGAGCGCGCCCGCCCATTGGCGATCTCGCTTGCATGGATCACCGCGTCCTGCGGCCTGTGGCGAAGCGACCAGGCGGACGGCAGCAGCGCCTTTGCCTCGCGCAGCACCGGCCCACCCTGCCATTCGGCATAGGCGACGAAACGCGGCCGGCCGAGGCTGCCGGTGCCGCCGCTGCGCGGCTTCGGCACAAAGGGTCCTGCCCCGGACGGCAGCGCGGCGGCGAGCGCCTTAACGTACGCTGATGGCGGCGGCTTGCTGCCGGGAAGCAACATTTCGTATTTCTCCCAGAATTCCCGGCGTCCGGAATTCGGCAGAATCAACGCCTTGCGCAGCCATTTGTGGTCGCGCTCGAGGATGACGGGCAGCGGATTTTCAAGGCCCCTGCGATAACCGCTGAGGATCAGCTCGCCGATCATGCGAACCGAGGGACCGTCGTCGCCGCGCGCCAAGACGGCGCTTGCCGCTAGGCGAACGAGATCAAATGCATAGGGCATCACTGCCGCGTCGTCGAAGTCATTGACGCCCCAGACGAGCCGGCCCTCGATATCGCGCCAGGTGCCGAAATTCTCCAGATGCGTATCGCCGATCGCCAGCACCTCAGGCGCGTCTGTGAGTTCCGGGCAGATATCGAGGATGATCTCGCACCAGCGCCAATAGGTGGCGCGCAGGAAGACGAAATCGCCGCTTCGCATCTTCTCGTGCTTCTCCCTGAGATCGTCCTTGACGAGATCGTCGCCGAGTTCGCCGGCCAGCCAGGTCTCGAAATTCCGGACCGATTGCGATATCGTCGTCATGCTGGCGCTCCATCATTTCGCGACCCGATGCGGAGAATACGCGCACCGCGCGAAGCTGCAATCGCCTTCGCATCGGATCGCCACGATCCGGCAGTACTGGCCAGCGGTATTGGCCAGCAGTACCGGCCAGCGGTACCGGCCGGCTGTACCGGCTTGTACGGCGACGGAAGGTGAAAGGTTGCCCCGGCGACACGGTCCCGGGTTTCCATCGGCGCCCGGACCGATTTCAGCAATGTCCAGCTTGTCGAATGCGGCGCGCCATGCCACTTTCGCGGCTGCAAGAGGGGCAGACATGAGCGAGACTGACAGGGGCGATTTCCGCGCGCGAATCCGCCGTAATTTTGCGCGGCAGGCGGCGATGGAGACGATCGGCGCGGAGCTGACGCGCGTCGAGCACGGCGTCGTCGAGATCGAGCTTCCCTTCGACGTCAAACTGACACAGCAGCACGGCATCCTGCATGCGGGCATCATTTCCGCAGCGCTCGATTCGGCCTGTGGCTTTGCCGCCTATAGCGTCATCGACCCGGAAGCCTCGATCCTGACGATCGAGTTCAAGGTCAATCTCATGTCGCCGGGGCGTGGCGATCGTTTCCTGTTTCGCGGGGAAATCACCAAACCCGGCTCCACCATCATCGTCGCCGACGGGCGAGGCTACGCGATCAGCGACGGGCCGGCCAAACTCATCGCCTCCATGACCGGAACGATGATGGTGATCCGCGGTAGAGAGGGCATTACGGGATGAAGTTCGAACTGAAATCGGTCGCGGGGAAATCCATCCTTTTCGTCATGGCGGCGGAGGCCGAATACGGTCCCTTCCTGCGTTCGCGCATCGAACCTTTGATGACCGGCGTCGGCCCGGTCGAGGCAGCCATCGCGCTGAGCAAGACATTGGCGCGGCTGGATGCCGTCGACGACCTGCCCGATCTCGTCGTGTCCCTCGGCTCGGCCGGCTCCGCGAAACTGGAGCAGACCGAAATCTATCAGGTGACCTCGGTTTCCTACCGCGACATGGACGCCTCGCCACTCGGCTTCGAAAAGGGCAAGACACCCTTTCTCGACCTGCCGGCAACGCTCGAGCTGCCGCTGCGCATTCCCGGCATTGCCGAAGCAAGCCTTTCCACCGGCGGCAACATCATTTCGGGCGCCGCCTATACAGGGATCGACGCCGACATGGTCGATATGGAGACCTATGCGGTGCTGCGGGCCTGCCAGGGCTACAAGCTGCCGCTGATCGGCCTTCGCGGCATTTCCGACGGCGCTGTCGAGCTGCAGCATATATCCGGCTGGACCGAATATCTGCACATCGTCGACCGCAAGCTCTCCTATGGCGTCGACAGCCTGTTCACAGCGCTGGAGGACGGGGTTTTCTGGTTCTGAGCCCTTGAATGCGGGACAATTGGAACAATAAAAACCCGATGCCGCCGATTTCCCGGATTGCCAGGCGAAGCGCTTTTCATTAAAGCCTCGCCATGACCCAGACAGCACATCCCGACTCCGTTCTCATCGTCGATTTCGGCAGCCAGGTGACCCAGCTCATCGCACGGCGCGTGCGCGAGGCTGGCGTCTATTGCGAGATCGTCCCCTTCCAATCGGCCGAAGAAGGCTTCCACCGCCTGCAGCCGAAGGCCGTGATCCTATCGGGCAGCCCGGCTTCCACGGTGGACGAGGGATCGCCGCGAGCGCCACAGATCATCTTCGACAGCGGCCTGCCGGTGTTCGGCATCTGCTATGGCCAGCAGACAATGTGCATGCAGCTCGGCGGCAAGGTCGAAAGCGGCCATCACCGCGAATTCGGCCGCGCCTTCCTCGAGGTCGACAGGGACTGCCAGCTGTTCGAGGGCCTCTGGTCCTCCGGCTCGCGCCACCAGGTCTGGATGAGCCATGGCGACCGCGTCACCGCGCTGCCGGATGGTTTCGAGGTGGTCGCCACCTCCTCCAACGCGCCCTATGCCTTCATCGCCGACGAGAAGCGCAAATATTACGGCGTGCAGTTCCACCCGGAAGTCGTGCATACGCCTGATGGCGCTAAGCTGATCGGCAATTTCATCCACAACATCGCCGGCATCAAGGGCGACTGGTCGATGTCGGCCTACCGCCAGAAGGCGGTCGAGCAGATCCGCGCGCAAGTGGGCGACAAGCGCGTCATCTGCGCGCTTTCGGGCGGCGTCGACAGCTCCGTCGCAGCCCTCTTGATCCACGAGGCCGTCGGCGACCAGCTGACCTGCATCCTCGTCGACCACGGGTTGATGCGCAAGGACGAGGCGGCCGGCGTCGTCGCCATGTTCCGCGAGCACTACAATCTGCATCTGTTGCACGTCGATGCCGCCGATCGCTTCATTGGCGAACTCGAGGGCGTCAGCGATCCGGAAACCAAGCGCAAGATCATCGGCAGGCTGTTCATCGAGACCTTCGAGGAAGAGGCAAAGAAGCTTGGCGGCGCCGATTTCCTCGGCCAGGGCACGCTCTATCCCGACGTGATCGAGAGCGTTTCCTTCACCGGCGGCCCGTCGGTGACGATCAAGTCGCACCACAATGTCGGCGGTCTGCCGGAGCGCATGAAGATGCAGCTCGTCGAGCCGCTGCGCGAACTCTTCAAGGACGAGGTGCGCGCGCTCGGCCGCGAACTCGGCCTGCCCGACAGCTTCATCGGCCGCCACCCCTTCCCAGGCCCCGGCCTTGCGATCCGCTGCCCCGGCGGCATCACCCGCGAGAAGCTGGAGATCCTGCGCGAGGCCGATGCGATCTATCTCGACGAAATCCGCAAGGCCGGCCTCTACGACGCCATCTGGCAGGCCTTCGCCGTGCTGCTCCCCGTCCAGACCGTCGGCGTCATGGGCGACGGGCGCACCTATGAATTTGTCTGCGCATTGCGCGCCGTCACTTCCGTCGACGGCATGACGGCCGATTTCTACCACTACGACATGGAATTCCTCGGCCGCGCCGCGACCCGCATCATCAACGAGGTGCGCGGCATCAACCGCGTGGTCTACGATGTTACGTCGAAGCCGCCGGGCACGATCGAGTGGGAGTGAAGGGGAATAGCGCCGGAGAAGTTCGCCACCGAAGCGGGCTGTTTCCGTCGCTTTGGCCCCAAGCCAAGACCAGACTTTCACGGCGATTTTCATCTGGCGAGTCCCGAGATCAAGCCGGAACGTAGGTCAACCTGATCACATCCTCGCCAATCCGGTCATGAGCCATCAGGCGGAGCGGCGGCCGGGGTCCGGCGAAATATGGCTTGCCGTGACCGATCACGACGGGGTGCAGGTAGATTCGATACTCATCGATCAGGCCAAGTTCGGTGAGGCTTCGCGCCAAATTGGGGCCAGCAACTTCGATCTCCCCGTCGCGTTCCGCCTTCAGCTCGCGGATTGCAGCCTCAAGATCTTCCCCAACGAGCCTGGCATTGGGACCGACCGACGTCAACGAGCGCGAGACGACCCATTTCGGCTGGTTCCGCCACGCCGCCGCGAAGGCCTGTCGCTCTGCATCCCATTCAGGATGTTCATCGTCCCAGTAACGCATGACCTCATACATCTGGCGACCGTACACACTGCCCGCCTGCCGCTGAGCCTCTTCGATGAAGTGGCGGAAGAGCGTCGGGCCTGGCGCAAACGCCATATGATCGACGTAGCCGTCCAGGGACTGGTTCATTCCAAACACAAGTCTAGCCATACTCACTTCCTTTCCTTAGACGGCATTTCCGCACAAGTCTGCTTGCATTATGCAATCGGTTGGAAGTTAGCTCAACTGATTTCATATCGCAATTGGTTTTGCGCATAAATCCGCGACCTGATGGTCGCCAACCGGCCGGCCTGGGGTGGACAACGGCCTGTCCGCTTCCAGCGATCAGAATGGACAAGCCGTCATCACAGGGCGCTATTTCAGCGGCAGAAACAACTCCGCCACCGCCTCATGCTCCGCCACTTCCGGGAAGAAGCTCAGCCGCTGGCAATAGATCGGGAAGTCGCGTGCTGCCTCGCCGCTGGCCGGAAGCCAGTCGCGATAAAGGTAGAGCGCGGCGGGCTCCAGATTGTCGGTGTTGCCGACGACGCACAGCACCGCGCAGCGTCCGCCAGGGATCTCGCCAACTTTGATCTTTTCGCCGTTCGCCTCGATCGGTTGGCCGGTCCCGACACAGAGGTCGACGCTATAATCGGCAGGCGACTGAGGACGCCGCTCGGAACGCCAGACGTTGAAGGTCGGACTTGTCCTGGGGTGTAGGCCAGCGGCCTTGCGCCAGGCGATGAACCGCTGGATGGTGGCGCCGAGCGACGCCGGATCGCCCCGATGCTCCATGATCGCCACCGGCGTGGTGGGCACATTGCGAATTATCACGTCGTCAGTGGTAAAAGTCTTCTGCATGAGCTTGCTCCTTGCATTGTCGAGAGTCCCGAAGGCGGCAAGCCACGGCTCCCAGTCGGGAGACTTCCGAAACGACGAAGGCGATTGTCCGAACCGTTGCCGAAAGGCGCGGGCGAAGGCATCCGGTGCGTTGTAACCGGCATCCATCGCTATATCGGTGACGCGTTCTTCGTCCCTGTAGGCCAGCCGGTATGAAGCGCGCTTCATGCGGGCAAGCCTGACATAGCGATGCACTGACAATCCGAAGGTCGCCGTGAACTGCCGGTGGAAATGAAACTTCGAGAAGGCCGCGACACCGCTCAAAACGTCAAGATCGAGATCGTCATCGAGGTGCTGGTCGATATAATCCAGCACTCGCTGCATCCGCTCATGATAGTTCCGAAGCGCTGCGGTCATTCGTCTTGGTCTCCGTGGCAGCTCAAACTAGATTCCTTCGGCAACGCAGCGCTCGACCGATCTTGCGGTTTGGCATGGATCATGCCGGAAACTTCCAACGGCGGACCATAGTGCACGGTGTTCAATGCCACGATGGTAACTGCCAGCGGCATAGACTACCGTCATGGCGTGCCGACCGATCCGAGTCTCTTGCGATCCTCGTCTCTCTTGCGATCCTCGTCCGGCACTGTTATTCGCATTTCCTTCTTATAGGAGAATGCCTTTGTTTGCCGTCGCAACGATCCAGAACTCACCGGCTGCGGCGGTAGGGATGAAGGCGCACGGCATCGTGACCGAGAGCTGATCCTCGCTCTATCGCTCGGCCTTAGCGCGCCCAATGCTGGCGCATGTCTAATGTCGAGAAGACTATGATCATCGAACTAACCACTAATGATTTCGAAGCGCTGCTGAAGGGCATCGCGCCTCGAAATCTGCACCTTGTCCAAGACAGCGCCATTGCGCCTCCTGAAGTACTGGCGATGTTGAACCGCCTCGCGGCTGACATCGGCGCAGAATTATCGCCGTCGGCCTGGATGATCGTGGAGGATGGCGAGATCGTCGGCCTGTGCTCCATCGTTCGGGTTCCACAAGATGGAAACATCCATATCGGCTATGGGGTTGCGCCTTCACACCAGGGTCGTGGATGCACCACGCGGGCCATAGGGCAGTTGCTTCAGTGGGCGCGGAACGACCCTCGTGTGGCTCTGGTCTGTGCGGAGACCCGCGTCGACAACATCGCGTCACAGCGTGTTCTTGAACGCAATGGCTTTGTCCAAATCGGCGAGCGGGTCGATGCTGAAGACGGTCCGTTGATCTGCTGGCAAGCAATGACTGCCTAGGTTTTACAGGCCAGAGAAGCCCGCATAGGAAACGGTCGGCCGAGGTTCAGTCACCTCGGCCGGCCGTTGTCATAAAGGGAATGACGACTACGATCCGAAGCCGGCTTCAGCGGCCGTAGGTGACCTCGACGGAGGCCTTGGCGAGCGTATTGGCCCTGACATAGAAGCCAACCATGGCAGCCGGCGCGGTCTCGGGAAGCGGGAGCTTGTCGACCGAGAGCGCGTAGACGGTGAACTGGTAGTGGTGCGGCTGATCGCCGGCCGGCGGGCACGCGCCGCCATAGCCTGACATGCCAAAATCGGTGCGACCTTCGACAGTGCCTGCGGGAAGCTTTTTGTCACCGCTGGCGCCGGTGGCGATCTCCGAGGCATCTGCGGGAATGTTGAACACCGACCAATGCCACCAGCCCGAGCCTGTGGGAGCATCCGGATCGTAAGCCATGATGGCGAAGCTCTTGGTCGCCTCAGGAGCCCCCGACCAGGTCAGTTCCGGCGAGATGTTCTTGCCGGCGCAGCCGAAGCTGTTGAAGACCTGCGCATCGGTCATGGACTTGCCGGCGATCAAATCCTTCGAGGTGAGCTTCATTTCGGCCTGTGCGGCCGTCGCGCCAAAGACGGATGTGGCGAGAAGTACTGCTGTGATAAAACGCATTCTGTTTTCCTGCGGTTGATTATGCAGGAAAACTACCGTCACCGAGCATGTGCATCTGCCCCGCTACGCTCAACTTCTGCCCCGATCCGCTCAAAACGCTCGGAGCCGCCCCGCACATGGCGTGGATTGACGCCAAACCGCTCTTTGAACCGCGCCGCGAATTGAGACGGTGAATCGTAACCGACCTCAAGCGCAACCTGCGCCATCGGCAGGGTAGTGGTCTGGATGAGGCCCAAGGCGCGATTCATCCTTGTATCGCTCAAGATCTCACTGAAGCCGGTATTCTCCGCAGCCAGCTTACGCCTGAGCGTCGCTTCGCTCATGTTGAACGAGCGCGCCGCGTGCCCCAGCGTCCAATCAAAGGCCGTATCACTTTCGATCATCTGCCGCAGCCGGTCCTCGAGCCGAGGACTTTGGCATTGACCCAATACCGCTCCACAGAGCGCAAACCAGGTGATCAGTTCCATCAAGCGAGCCTTGGCAATCGCGCCGGGAAGCCTCGTCAGATTGCCAGGCTGACAGCAATAGTCAAACAATGCCGCGGCTTCCTCCGGCAGGCTGGAGGTGCCTGCCGGCACAGGCCTCGATGGAACAGCGATCGATCCCATTCTGATATAGGCTTCCTCGAAGAGCGGTCGCGGAACGGGAAGCGCCAGGGTCTGATACTTCTGCGGCGCTTTGGGAATGTTCTCCATCGTCAACGGTCTGTAGTCGGGCAGCAAGCCATAGGCGCCCGCCTCGAGGCGCAAAGCCCTGTCATCTGCCATGACAATCTTCGTTCCCGATTGCACCTGTATCAACAAGGGGCTCGTATTGACGAGACGATAAAAACAGGCCCGCCCACCCTGGCGGATCAAGGCCCTGGTCGGAATGGGAAAGACCTCGTCGAGCATATGTTCTCCGACAACAGGATGGATGATCGTGGGGCTCCGGCTGCCGGGCCGTGAGACTGCAGTCATGATCGGTAGAACCGGCATGAAGACGCCCGCCTCGCCCCACCGATCCCTTGAGGATCGGGAATATCAAAACCGCGTGTGATGGGCAATCTTGAGCGTCATCTAGGCGTTCGAAATCAATGGATGCGGCATTATCTTCGCAACAACGGTCGCCTCGTATCGTTGATCTGCTTCACAAAGTGTTTGGATCTATTCTGGTCAGCGCTTTCCACCTCAGCGCATTTTCGTGGCTGGTGTTTGCGTGTCATCGATGTGAATTCGGGGTTTGTCGCCAGCATCCGCCCGGCCTTTCACGTGATCGATAAAGGCCCGCAGCTTCGGCATCACTTGATGGCGGCTGGGATAGTAGAGGAACACACCCGGCGCCATCGGGGCGAACGCCTCCAGGACGCGGACGAGTTTTCCCGCCTTCACGGGTCCGGCGGCGATTGGCTCCGGCACCTGCGCAAGCCCCATATCTTCGACAGCGGCTCCCAGCATGGTGGGGAAATCATGGGCGATCAGCGGGCCGGAGACAACAGCCTCGATCGGGTTTTTGCCGTTGACAAACGACCACGGCGCGATTGAGCCGTTCGAGCGGCGCATGCGGATGCAGGCATGCTGACGCAGATCGTGGATACGCTCGGGCCGCCCTCTCCGGCGCAGATATTCGGGGCTGCCGACGACCACCAGCGGGAAGGACGGCGTCAGCCGGACCGCGACCATGTCGGCTGCGATGAACTGGCCGAGCCGGATACCGGCGTCAAATCCCTCGGCGGCGATATCGACCAATTCCTCATTCGCGGAGACCTCCACCTCGACCTCGGGAAAGGCCTGGCAGAAGGATGCGATCAGTGGCTCCAGCAGGATCGGCACCACTGCCGGCGGCACTGTGAGACGCAACAGTCCAGCCGGTCTCTGCCCGAGCTCACGCGCTACCGCGCTTGCGGCGACCAGTTCCTCGAAAGCGGGCTTTGCGCGCGTCAGGAACCGCTCGCCGGCTTCAGTCAGACCGACACTGCGCGTCGTGCGGATGAAGAGCACTGCGCCGACACGCTCCTCAAGAGCGCGTACGGCCTGGCTGATTGCCGATGGGGTCACTCCGAGTTCGCCAGCTGCCCTGCGAAAACTACGGTGCCGGGCAACGCTCAGAAACGCCTCAACGCCATCGAGCGCGCCTTGCCTGACTGTGAAGTTCTGCTTCATACCGCATCGATATTATCGCGAATAGTCGACCGCGGGAAGCGGGCGTACATCTGGATCCCACAAATCAGGAGTGCCCCGATGTCGACGGAATCCATCTTCCAAACTCATCTCGTCCTAGGCTATGTCGCGTGGCTGATTTGCTTCGGCGCCTATATTCTGCCCTGGCTCACGTCGATGGACAGGGTCAGGGCGCACCGCGCGATCGCCACTCTGCACAGCTTCCGCTTCTTCGGGCTCGTCTTCCTTCTCCCAGGCGTCGTCGGTCCCAACCTGCCCGCCAGCTTCGCCACCTTCGCTGCCTTTGGCGACCTTGCGGCCGGGCTGCTCGCCGTGCTGGCGCTCGTCACGATCAGGATGCGTCCGGTCTTCTGGCTGTTCGTCGTCGCCTTCAATCTCGTGGGAATGGGCGACCTCGTCCTCGACTACTATCACGCGATCCAGGCCGGCCTTCCCGCGCGGGCGGGGGAATTGGGCGCCGCATATGCGATCCCGATCATTTACGTGCCCCTGCTGATGATCACTCACGTCTTCGCATCCTATTTGCTGCTGCGCCCTCTGGCTAAGGCAGCTCGGGTCCTCACTGGCGAGGCGGCAGTATCTTAAACTCCGCCATCTCAGGCGTCGCACCTCGCGATCGAAGATCGCAACTGGAGAGGCGTTCATCGCGATCGTGTGATGACGCAATTATTTGCCGCAGGCTTTGAGATAGGCCGGCAAGCCTGAACCAGTTCGTTGCCAGAAGCACGGATCACATCTGGCGCCCGTCAAATCTCCGCACATAATCGACCAATGCGCGCAGCTTCAGCGGCTGTCGCTGGCGCCTGGGATAGTAGAGATAGAAGCCCTGGAAGGGCGGGCAGAAGTCCTCCAGCAGCGGCACGAGTTCGCCCCGTTCGATATAGGGCTGGAAGGTCTCCACCATGCCGAAGGTGATGCCTGCTCCCGCGCAGGCCATGCGGATCATCATTCCCATGTCGTTGGTCGTAACAGTGGGATCGACGGAGACGTCGAAGTCGCGATCATTCTCGGTGAACTCCCAACGATAAGGCGCCGTATCCGGGCGTGGCCGCCATCCGATGCAGGCATGACCCTGCAGTTCGCGGGGATGGCGGGGATGGCCGCGGCGCTCGAGATAGCTGCGGGATGCCGCCGCGCATTGTCGCTGCTCTTCGGAGACGGAGATCGCGATCATGTCCTGTTCGATCACTTCGCCGAGCCGGACACCCGCGTCGAACCCGGCTTCGACGATATCGAATTCGTCATCGGTGATGGTGATATCGAGTTTGATGTCGGGGCAAGCTTCCATGAAGCCGGCCAGCAATGTGCCGGACAGGAAGTTCTCGGCGATCGAGGAAACGGTGATCCGCAGCAGGCCGCTCGGGCGCGCCTGCATTTCCCTTACCGTCTGCATCGCATCCTTGACCTGGCGGAGCGATGGACGAACCGCGTCGAAGAACACTTCGCCGGCTTCGGTCAGGCTGACGCTGCGCGTCGTGCGCTGGACCAGGGCGACTCCGACCCGATCCTCGAGGCGCTGCAGGGCTTGGCTGACGGCGGAGCGGGTGACGCCAAGCCGCTCGCCGGCGAGCCGGAAGTTCCGCGCCTCCGCCACTGCAAGAAAGACTGAAATGCCTTCGAGATCGTCGACCATTGGTTAGCATTTCTAACCAAGGCATCCTGGATTAGCAACTTAATCGTCGCAGATGGGCACGCTATCTTTCAAGTCGAGATCAACGCAAGGCTTCGAAAGGCAAGGCAATGCGAAGGATTTTCAAAAGCCCGGTCCTGCAGCTTTTCACGGCGGTCACTCTGGCTGGCACGGCGACCAGTTCGTCCGCCACCGATGCCGTGAACGACCGAGATCAGCAGCAACAAACAAGCGAGAACACGATGCAGCAACATCCCTATGTCGGCATGTGGGTAACGGATGATGGCCGCGTCCGCCACGAACTTCTGCCCAATGGTCGTTACGACGAAGCCCGTGGCAGCCGGGAAAGCGCCTACCGGGGACGCTACGACGTCACCGGAAGCCACATCGAATATTGGGATGACACGGGCTTCACAGCCGACGGCGATTTCGTCGACGGCGATACCCTCCATCATGGCGGCATGGTGCTTCGGCGCAGATGACGTACCGCCTGAAAGGCAACACCACACAGGAGAAGGCCGCGTTTGCCGGCCGGAAAGGATGACGATCATGTCTTCCCCAACACCCATCTGGTTCATCACCGGCGCATCGTCCGGGCTCGGCCGGGCACTCGCCGAAGCCGTGCTGGCCCGTGGCTGGCGCGCCGCTGTTACAGCGCGCAGACCCGAGACCCTGGCAGATCTCACGGCACAACACGGCGACCGCGCGCTTGCCCTTGCACTCGATGTGACAGACAGCCGCTCCATCGCCGGCGCGGTTCGTGACGCCGAAACGCATTTCGGTGCGATCGACGTCCTCGTCAACAATGCCGGCTACGGTTACCTCTCGGCGATCGAAGAGGGCGACGATGCCGAGATACGCGCCCAGTTCGAGACCAATGTCTTCGGACTGATAGATGTCACCAAGCAGGTTCTGCCGGGCATGCGCCGACGCCGGCAAGGGCATATCTTCAACGTCTCCTCACTTGGCGGGCTCGTCGCTTTTGCCGCAACCGGCTACTACCATGCCACCAAGTTCGCGGTCGAAGCCCTATCGGAATCGCTTTCCCATGAGCTCAGGCCGCTCGGCATCGATGTGACGATCCTCGAACCGGGCGCCTTCCGCACGGATTGGGCCGGCCGGTCGATGGTCGAATCCCGCACGATCATCGAAGACTATGCCGAAACATCCGGCAAGCGGCGCCAGGCCACCCGCTCGATCTCCGGCAACCAGCCGGGCGATCCCGCGCGCGCGGCAACCGCGATCATATCGGCGTTCGAGGCGGACGAACCGCCGCTGCGCCTGCTGCTCGGCGCACCTGCCCTGAAGATCGCCCGCGAACGGCTCGATGCGCTGCGCGCAAACTTCGACGCCTGGGCGGAGACGACGCTCAGCGCCGATTTCCCCAGCTGAATACCAAGAAACCTCAGTCGCATCGCCAGGCGAGCGGCGTGCAAATGGAGCTTGAAATGTCTGATATCGAAGGAAAAGTCATTGCCATCACCGGAGCCAGCAGCGGCATCGGAGAGGCGGCGGCAAAGGTGCTGGCTGCCGCAGGCGCCCATATCGTGATCGGCGCACGCCGCACCGAGCGGCTGGAGGAACTCGCAGGCGACATCGCGGCAAAGGGTGGGTCGGTGCGCCTGCGAAAGCTTGACGTCACCGATCGTTCCCAGGTGGAGGCCTTCGCGGGCTTTGCCAGGTCCGAATTCGGCCGGCTGGACGTGATCGTCAACAATGCCGGCGTCATGCCGCTGTCGCCGCTCGAGGCTCTCAAGGTCGAGGAGTGGGACCGGATGGTCGACGTCAACATCAAGGGCGTTCTCTATGGCATCGCGGCGGCGCTTCCGATCATGAAGGCGCAGGGATCAGGGCAGATCATCAACCTGTCTTCGATCGGCGGCCACAGCGTCTCGCCGACGGCCGCCGTCTATTGCGCGACGAAATTTGCGGTGCGGGCGATCTCGGACGGATTGCGGCAGGAGACCGATCGTATCCGCGTGACCGTCATCTCTCCCGGCACGACGACATCGGAACTGGCCGAGACGATCACCGATCCGACCGCGCGGGACGCCATGAAGGCTTTCAGGGCGATCACCATCAGCCCTGAGGCCATCGCCAATTCGATCCTCTACGCCGTCAGCCAGCCTGACGACGTCGATGTCAGCGAGATCATCATCCGGCCGACAGCCAGCCCGCATTGATCGGCTGAGACCCCGCCAAAGCAATTCCAGCAAAAGTGTAGAGCGGTTTTGCCAGGCAAAGCGCGAAGCGATTTTGCCGGAAATTGCGGAAAACGAAAAAAGTCTCCGCCGCCTAAAACCCCAGCGACTGCTGGGCAGGCGGCGGCGGGGCGAGGTTGACGCCTTCGAGCTCCAGCATGCGGGCCTTCGATGACGAACCGCCGGGAGCGGAGAAGCCGCCGATCTTGCCGCCGGCCGCAAGCACCCGGTGGCAGGGAATGATCAGAGCGACCGGGTTCTTCGCCATCGCCTGGCCGACGTCGCGGGCGGCTTCCGGCCCGACGCCGAGTTCCTTCGCCAGCGCACCGTAGGTGGTGGTGCGGCCCCAGCCGACACGCCTTGCCGCCGCATAAATATCCCGAAAGAAGGTATCCTGGCCGGCAAGATCGAGTTCGACGCCGGAAAAATCCGTTTCCTCGCCGTGGAAGTAGCGTTTCACGGCGGCGACCGTTTCCAGCACGGCAGGCGTCGGTGCGCCGGCTTCGGCATCCGGCAGGCGGCGCAACAGCAGCCGTTCGGTCGCTTCCGCTGATTTGGTCGGCAGTTGGAAGCGGGTGATGCCGGCGTCGCTCCAGGCGATGCCGCAGAAACCACCTGCGGTTTCGAAGATGAGATAGTGGTGTATGGTCTCAGCCATGACACAGCCTCCGCGTTTTCGATTGCCCTCAAAATCGTATGGGACGGCCGCTGTTTCAACCCGTTTCTTGCGCGCGCCGGGCTTTCAGGAAAGATCGCGATGCGCCCCGCACCGTCGCCCGAACCTCCATGTCAGCCCCTCCTGGGGCGACGGTTCGGATGAGTGTGACGCCGAGCCTATCGGGAAATTATGTTCTCTTTTTGTTCTTGATGTTGCTTCCTTGCAGAGTATCTTCGTCGCGTTTTGAAAACGACGAGGCGGGTCATGACGACCTGAAACTCTATGAACCAGATGCCCTTCGAATTCGGAGACGACAAAAATGGTCGCGGACGGCGGAACGAAAGCTACGTCAGCGGACACCGACTTTTCTTTGCGCTCTGTCCTCCTGATGCCGTCGAGCAGCAGGCGGTCGCAATCGCCGATGACTATCGTCGAGCCTTCTCCCTTTCCGGGATGCCGCGCCTGACGACATTGCATGTGTCGATCATCTGGGTCGGTGACTATCCGAAGCTGCCGGAGGATGTGGTCTTCGCGGCACGACAGGCCGGCGCCACGGTCGAGAGTGCGCCATTCGCGATGACCTTTGACCGGATCATGCGATTCCCGCAGGCGCGAGCGCTTGTGCTTTGCGGCGAGGGCGGACGGAAACCGCTCACCCGGGTGCATGTCCAACTGGGCGTCGGCATGCACAATGCCGGATTGCGGCACAATATCAGCCGCGATTTCACGCCACATATGACGCTGCTCTACGACCGCAAAGCCATGCCGCCGACGACCCTCGACACACCCGTTTCATGGACGGCGTCGGAGTTCCTGCTCATCCACAGTGTTCTCGGAAAAGCCGAACATCGGATTATCGATCGCTGGCCACTGCTCGGTTAAGGCAGGCTGATGCCCTTGGCCGCGGCTTGCGCTTGCCCAGCTTCTGCGCATAAAGCTCGTTCAGGTGTTGCACACGGGAAGCGAAATCAGCATGGACGTTTCAGAGATCATCATCCCCGGCGATACATCGGGAACGGAGTGGCGGCTGCCGGTGCTGCGCTTTAAGGGCGGCGATCCGAAGGCGCCGAAGACCTATATCCAGGCGGCACTGCATGCCGGCGAGCTGCCTGGAACGGTGCTGCTGCATTTCCTTTGCGAAAGGCTGCGGCAGGCAGAAAACCAGGGAGAGATCGCGGGCGACATCACCATCGTGCCGCAGGCCAATCCGATCGGTGCGGCGCAATCGCATTTCGGCGAATTGCAGGGCCGTTTCGACTTGGGTTCGCGCACCAATTTCAACCGGGACTTTCCGCTAATCTCCCTGGCCGATCGCCCGACGCTGATCGAAGACCTCGACGATTATCCGGCTACCGACAGATTGAAGCGACAGCTGCTGCATTTGGCGCTCGGGGCCGATCTCGTGCTTGACCTGCATTGCGACGATGAATCGCTGCAATATGCCTATATCGACGAGGCCTTCTGGCCGGAGGCGGCCGATCTCGCCGCTGCACTCGACATGGGGGCCGTGCTGCTTTCGGATGGCGAAAGCTCGGCCTTCGAGGAGGCCGTCGGCTTTGCATGGAAATATGAAGTTCCCGGCGAACGCCTATTCGAGCTGCCCGGCAGACTCTCCGTCACCGTCGAGCTGCGCGGCAAGCGCGACGTCGATCCGGTCTTGGCGAAAAAAGACGCCGACGGGCTCTGGCGTTTCCTCGCGGCACGGGGGATCGTCGGTGACGAAAAGCCGGCGGCAACGGCATTTTCCGGTCCGGCCGTGCCGCTCGACAATGTCGAGATCATCCGCGCTCCGGAAGGCGGAGCCGTGCTCTTTCATCGCAATATCGGCGAGAGGATTGCGGAAGGCGACCGCCTAGTGACAATCATCACCCGGCCAGGGCAGCCGGGCGGCAGCATCGAGCTCACCGCGCCGCAGGATGGGCTGATCCTGACACGAACATCCGACCGGCTGGTGCGGCGGCGCGGCGACCTGATGAAGATCGCCTGCGACGAACCCAGCAAGGCTTCGCGCAAGGCCGGCACGCTGGAGAATTGAGCCACAGGCCGGCTTTGTCTGCCTCGATCGTCGAGGCGCTCGGGGGATAAAACGTCGCACGGCGTTTGCGCCGGCCTTCGTGCATGTTATCTCGCGCCATCACAGGGAGATCGATCGGGCATGGCCATCACCATCTATGGCATCAAGAATTGCGACACGATGAAGAAGGCCCGCAACTGGCTGGAAGAACACGGCGTCGCCTATGAGTTTCATGATTACAAGGCGCTCGGTATCGACCGCACCCATCTCGAAGCCTGGATCGACCAGGCCGGCCTCGACACCGTGCTCAATCGCGCCGGCACCACCTTCCGCAAATTGCCCGATGCGGAGCGCGAGAACCTCACCCGGGAGAAAGCGATCGCGCTGATGCTCGACCAACCGTCGATGATCAGGCGGCCGGTGCTGGAGGCAAAGGGGAAATTGCTGATCGGCTTCAAGCCGGAGATTTACGCCGGTGCCTTCGGCGGCTGACAGGCGGCCGAGTGAACTCACGAGGGAAAGAGATGTCCAAGACCACGCGCGCGACACAGCTTCTTTCGCAGGCGGGCATCGCCTTCACGGTCCATACCTATGACTACGACCCCAATGCCGAGCGCGTCGGGCTGCAGGCGGCAGAAGCGCTGGGCGAAGCGCCGCATCGCGTGCTGAAGACGCTGATGGCGGAGGTGGACGGCAAACCGGTCTGCGTCGTCGTGCCGTCGGATCGCGAGGTCAGCATGAAGAAGCTCGCCAGCGCCTTTCACGGCAAATCGGCCAACATGATGAAGCCTGCCGATGCCGAACGGCTGACGGGCTATCATGTCGGCGGCATCAGCCCTTTCGGCCAGAAGAAGACCGTGCCGACGGCGATCGAGGAGGCCGCGCTTGGCGAACCGCTCGTCTATATCAATGGCGGGCAGCGCGGGCTGCAGGTGCGGCTCGATCCGAAGGATGCGTTGAAGGCGCTGAAGGCTGTCGCCGCGCCGATGATTGCCTGATCGGAGCATGATGCCGAAAAGTGTAGGCGGTTTTCGGATGGCATCATGCTCTTACAGTCGAATCTAGAGGAAGCGGTCGAGCAGGCCGGCGATCGTCTTCGCCTCGTTTTTGGCAAGCTTGCAGCCGATATGGGTCTCGATCGATCCGGCATAGACGGTCCACATGCGCTCGCGAAGCTTTCGGCCGGCATCAGTGATCACCACCCAACGGCCGCGCCCATCTTCAGCGAAGGCCTCGCGCCGGACTAAGCCCTCATTTTCCAACCGATCGATCAGCCGGGAAAGATTATACTGAGCCAGCAATGTCCGCTCTTCGATCTCGTAGGGGCGTAGCATGCCATCTTGCGAGCGCGCCAATTCCCAAAGCACGTCATACCACGCAAGCGGCGGCATGCCGGCCGCCTTCAGGTCGGCTTCGATCGCAGCGAGCAGCCGCTCGCGGGCGCGCATGATGCTCGTCCAGGCAGAGGTGACCGCTTCGCTCGGATTCGGCATTTCTTCAGACATAAATGCAATTACATCTATCTTGAATTCCGCCGCAAGCGATATTAGATGCATTTACATCTATCGTCATTGCTAAGGAGACCGCCATGAGCAAGCTTACCCTCATCAGCCATCATCTCTGCCCCTATGTGCAGCGCGCCGCGATCGCACTGCTCGAAAAGGGCGTGCCCTTCGAGCGCATCAACATCGATCTTGCCGACAAGCCCGACTGGTTCCTGCAGATCTCGCCGCTCGGCAAGGTGCCGCTGCTGCGGATCGAGGAGGAAGACGGCAGCCAGGCCGTGCTGTTCGAAAGCAGCGTCATCTGCGAATATCTGGAGGAAACGCAGCCGGGCGTCGCGCTGCATCCGAAAGACGCGCTGACGCGTGCCCGCCATCGCGGCTGGATGGAATTCGGCTCATCCGTGCTTTCCGATCTCTGGGGTTACGAGACGGCGCAGGATGCCGCGCAACTCGAGGCCAAGCGCAAGTCGCTTATCTCCAAGTTCGCGACTGTCGAGAACGTGCTGACGGATGGGCCGTATTTTGCCGGCAACGACTTCAGTCTCGTCGATGCTGTCTTTGCACCGGTCTTTCGGTATTTCGATCTCTTCGACACGCTCGGCGACAGCGGCATCTTCGAAGGGCTTGAGCGGGTGGCGCGCTGGCGCAAGGCGCTCTCCGAGCGGGCGAGCGTCCAGGCCGCCGTTGGCGCGGATTATTCGCAACGGCTGACGGAATTTCTCGAGAAGCATAACTCGATCCTGCTCAGGCTGCCTGCGGCCGCTTAAAGCCCGCCCACCCAGCCGGCCGGACATCTAATCCGGCCGCTTCAATTCGGCAGCGGAGCGCTTCATTTTCGCCGCAAACGGGTCTAAGTCTTCCAGCCTCACACCGTCGATGACAGAAGGCAGGTTGAACCATGACTTTCATGCCCCAGAGCCAGAACACCGTTGATCCCGTCAAGCTGGAAAAGCTTGCGGAAGTCGCCGTCAAAGTCGGGCTGCAGCTGCAGAAGGGTCAGGATCTGGTGATCACGTCGCCTGTCGTGGCGCTGCCGCTCGTTCGCCTGATCACCAAACATGCCTATCTGGCCGGCGCCGGGCTGGTGAGCGTCTTCTATTCCGACGAGGAAACGACGCTGGCGCGCTATCAATATGGCAGCGACGAGAGCTTCGACCGCGCCTCCGGCTGGCTCTACGAGGGCATGGCCAAGGCCTATGCCAACGGGGCGGCCCGTCTTGCGATCGCCGGCGACAATCCGATGCTGCTGTCCGAGCAGGATGCCGGCAAGGTCAGCCGCGCCAATCGCGCCAACTCCACCGCCTATAAGCCGGCGCTGGAGAAGATCTCGAATTTCGACATCAACTGGAACATCGTCTCCTATCCCAACCCGTCCTGGGCCAAGGTGGTCTTCCCCGACGATCCGGAACCGATCGCGATTGCCAAGCTCGCCAAGGCGATCTTTGCCGCCTCGCGCGTCGATGTCAGCGATCCTGTCGCCGCCTGGACCGAACACAATGCCAATCTTGCCAAGCGCTCCGCCTGGCTGAACGGCGAGCGCTTCGCCTCGCTGCATTTCAAGGGACCGGGCACCGACCTGACGATCGGCCTCGCCGACGGGCATGAATGGCATGGCGGCGCGTCCACCGCCAAGAACGGCATCACCTGCAATCCGAATATCCCGACCGAGGAAGTGTTCACCACACCGCACGCGCTGCGCGTCGAAGGCCATGTGTCGAGCACCAAGCCGCTTTCGCACCAGGGCACGCTGATCGACAATATCCAGGTGCGCTTCGAAGGCGGGCGCATCGTCGAGGCCAAGGCCTCGCGCGGCGAAGAGGTCTTGAACAAGGTGCTCGATACCGACGAGGGCGCGCGCCGGCTCGGTGAGGTGGCGCTCGTGCCGCATTCCTCACCGATCTCGGCCAGCGGCATCCTGTTCTACAACACGCTGTTCGACGAAAACGCCTCGTGCCACATCGCGCTCGGCCAGTGCTATTCCAAATGCTTCCTCGATGGCGCGACACTGAGCCAGGAACAGATCAAGGCGCAGGGCGGCAATTCCAGCCTGATCCATATCGACTGGATGATCGGCTCGGACAAGGTCGATATCGACGGCCTCAAGCCGGATGGCTCGCGGGTTGCGGTGATGCGGCAGGGCGAATGGGCCTAAGCGGCATCGTCGTGCGCTGACTGAGCCAGACGCTGACAAGCATCATGGCCTTGCTGGAGCCGGCGCGGCGGCCAGCCTCGTCCTTCGAGGCCCTGCGGGGTGCTGAGTATGAGGCTGGAGAACGCCTGTGCCTCAGGTGATCCTTCGAGGCGATGTGGATCACACTTCAGGAGGAGACCGTCCAGCCCCGGCAGCATGCTAGCGGATCGCCGATAGCAGCTTGCGCACGCGATCGAGATGCGCCCTGCGCTTTGCATCCGTGGCGCGGTCCATGTCGTGCAGGTTGAGCATCTTGAAATTCAGCCGCTTCGAGCAGAAGGCGGCGATGCCGCGCTTCAAGAGCCGGCGCACCGGATCGCCCATATAGAGACGCACCAGCCACCAGGGCGAGCCTGTCGTCGTCAGCGCATAGAGCAGCCTGATATGGGTCAACTGCGGCACGATACGCCCGCCCGCAGCATCATGGCTGAAGGCAACGCCGGGAGCGAAGACACGGTCGAAGAAGCCCTTGAGGATGGCGGGGAAATTGAACCACCATTGCGGAAAGACGAGAATGAGGCCATCGGCAGCCTTCAGGCGGGCAACGATATCGGCTACGGCTGCGGTGTCGTAGGGCTGGTCGAAATAGCCGCCGCGCTCAGCCTTCGAAAGACGCGGATCGAAATTCTCGGCATAGAGATCGAGCAGATCGACGACATGGCCGGAGGCTTCCAGCGCTTCGCGCGCGGTCCTTGCCACGGCAGCGGCGAAACTATCCTCCAGCGGATGGGCAAGCACCAGCAGGATCCGCATCGTCAGAAAAGGCTTCCCTGCTTCGGCGGGTCTGCGGGTCTTACGCTACGCTTCTTGGCACCGGTCGGCGGCGTGCCGCCTTCCGTGGTCATGGCGCCGACACGGCCGTCGGCGAATTCGATGGCGATGCCCGTGCCGGCAGAGAGGTGAGCAGCCTGCGAGACCGGCCTGTTATCCTCATCGCGAATGACGGCGTAGCCGCGCTTCAGCACATTCTTATAGGAGAGCGACTGCAGCACGCGGTCCTGCGCGGAAAGCTCGGCGCGCGCGCGGATCAGCTGGTGGCGGATTGCCGTATCGGCATGGCGCGAAAGATTGCCGAGGCGTTCGCGACCGCGGTCGGTCTGGGTCTTCAGCCGGGCCGGCAGTGAGGCGAGGATGGCTTCGGCGCGGTCAACGCGTGATTTCGAGCGGTCGATCAGCCGCTCGACCATGCGCTCGGCCCGGACCATGCGCTCGTTCAGCGTCTGGCGGCGCTCGGCGATGCGGCCGGCGAGCAGATCGGGGCGCAGATGCGCGGCGACGCGCTCGAAGCCGCGGCGCTTGTTGATGGTGTTGAGCTCCAGTCCGCGGCCGAGACCGGTTGCCGCCTCGTCGAAACGGCGGCGCGGCAAGGCGAGAAGCTGATCGAGCGACGGCAATGCCCGCATCAGAGCATGCACCGACTGGCGGCGCTGATCCATCTGCCGGTTCATGCAGCCCTGCAGGCGCGCGGCAAGAGCGGCGGCCTGCGCCTCGAGCTCCGCCTTGACGGGAACCGCCATTTCCGCGGCCCCCGTCGGCGTCGGCGCACGGACATCGGCGGCATGGTCGATCAGCGTCCAGTCGGTCTCATGCCCGACGGCCGAGATCAGCGGTATCCGGCTTTCGGCCGCAGCACGCACGACGATTTCGTCGTTGAAGCTCCAGAGGTCTTCCAGACTGCCGCCACCGCGCGCGACGATCAGCACATCCGGGCGTGGGATGGCGCCTGAAGGTTCCAGCGCGTTGAAGCCGCGGATGGCGTTTGCCACCTCCTCGCCGGACCCTTCGCCCTGAACCTTCACCGGCCAGACGAGGACATGCACGGGAAAACGATCGGAGATGCGGTGAAGGATATCGCGGATCACGGCGCCGGTCGGCGAGGTGACGACGCCGATGACGCTCGGCATGAAGGGCAGCCGCTTCTTGCGGGCGGCATCGAACAGACCCTCGGCGCCAAGCTTGCGCTTGCGCTCCTCGATCAGCGCCATCAGCGCGCCGGCGCCGGCCGGCTCCAGCGTCTCGATGACGATCTGATATTTCGAGGAACCCGGAAAGGTGGTGACCTTGCCGGTGGCGATGACTTCCATGCCCTCTTCCGGACGGAACTTCAGCCGCGAGAAGGTGCCCTTCCAGATGACGGCATCGATGCGGGCGCGATCGTCCTTCAGCGCGAAATAGGCATGGCCCGAGGAGTGCGGCCCGCGGTAACCGGAGATCTCACCGCGCACGCGAACCTGGTCGAAGGCGGTTTCGACGGTGCGCTTGATCGAGCCGGAAAGCTCCGAAACCGAATATTCGGCAAGGTTGGTCGGCGAATCGCCGTCGAAGACGTTGCTCATCCCCTCTTTCTATGTCCATCCGCTGGAAACAGGAAGGGTGGCACGGGCTTTGGGATCGGTTTTCCCAGCCGTTGAAATCGTTGTGGGAGGCGTTCGTCGCCACTGCATCAAGCGCGCTCGTCTCAACGCATCCTGCACATGCACTCGTTGCAGCCGGGCGAACAAACAACAAAATCGAGTAAATCCGTTTTGTTGCGGAACGGATAGTTAGAATGTGCGTTTTACCCGAAAGGGATTGCTAACCACCGCAATACAAAGGCTTTTCGGCGAGGACCGCCGGTAAATCTTTGTTAGTTGGCGCTTCCTATGCTTCCCCTCGTTATCTCTGGGAAGGTGCTGAAATGATTATTCTTACAGCAGCAGCATTGGGCATCAGCGCCGGGCAAATGCGCTCGGCTGGCGTGATCGCGTTGGTCGCCGCGTTGATCGGAATGACATTCGCGCTGGCGGCGATAACCTCGCCCGGCCCGGTGTCCCTTCTGGCATTCGTCTATGCCGTGCTCGGCTATAATGGCGGCCTCATGCTCTTCGTGATCGGGCTCTATGCCAATCAGCGCCTTCGTCGCGCCACGCGTGTCTCGCACTGATAGCGCGTCGCGATCTTTCAGATCGCTCCTCGCGCTTTAGGTCCTTATCTCAAACGCATGCCGTTATCGCCAAACCGCCGCATAGTTTTGCGCGACATGCTTTATTCCATCTTGAAATTAGCCGGCGTCAATTCGTCGCCGGCCGATAGCGAAAGAACTGCACGCCCACGTCCGCCGCCTTCGGAAGCGGTTCCAGATAGGGCGGAATATTCCCCTTGCCGAGCTGCGCATAGAGGCCATCCGGCTTCAGCTTGGCGATCTCGCGCGTCTGCAGGTCGCCGGGGCAGAAGCCAAGCGCCGTCACGCCAGTCCCCTTCAGGAAGGCTTCCGCCTCCTGTGGCTCCGCCATGCCGATATGCAGTTCAGTCAGCATGCCGCCCTGATTGCGATGATAGGGCGCGGAGAGAACCCGGTTCTGCGTGAAGCGGAGGATCGGCACGCCCATTTCCGATGGCGCGGAGATCAGTCCGGCCGGTAGCCCGGCGAGCGGCGCCAGCGCCGCTTGCGATGTGCAGGAAATTTCCTTTGCCGGCTTCGCCGCCTTCTTCTGCGCAGCATTCTCCATCTGCAACGAGATAAACCCGCCACCGACGGCCCAGGCGGCCGGAGCACTGGCGAGCACGGTCACGATATAGACGAAGGCGGCGGCGACATTCTCGTTGTCGTTGTTGGAGATGCGCTTGATATCGATGATCAGCAGGGCAAGCGGCAAGATCGAGATCAGGTTCGAGAAGGTGGAACCGCGCACCTGGACCAGTGCGATTGCCCAGCTCGTCATCAGCAGGAAGAGCAGGATCAGGTGGATCTGCACGCGGTCACGCTGAACGACGCGGAAGATGCAGACGGCGATGCCGAACAAGCCGGCCGCATAGAAGCCACCGATCGAGAAGGGATCGGTGCGCCCGAGAACGAAAACCGACTGCGCTTCCGAAACATTCCTCAGCCAGAGCTCGACCAGCATCGGATCGAGACCGGCCAGCGGATCGCTCAGGCATTGCGGTGCGATCACGACCGCCGAACCGAGAACACCGGCGCCGACGACGGCGAGTGCGGCAAAGCGCAGGGGCCGGCGCAGGCGGCTCGCAAAAACCGCCGAAAACAACAGCAATCCGCCGCCGATCGCCGCCAGGCTGTAATAGCCGAGCGAGAGATTGTCGCAGGTGACCATCGAATAAAGCCGGGGCGGCACCGTTGCGAAGAAGAGGATGCTGATCGCAATCGCCAGCGCCAGCCCGAAGGCCTTCGCGGCGGCAGCGTAATTTTCGCCCTCCCATGCCCAGAGCAGGGCGATGGTCAGGCAGACGGCGGCGACGAAAGGTGTCGTCTCGGCGCCGATGGCAATGGCGACCGCTGCCGCGATGCCGGCAACCGCATAACTCCAGGCGCGACGCTCAGGATCCAGCAGCATCGCAATCATCGTCGCGACCAAGGCCAGCTGCGCATTGTGATGATCGATGGCGCCCGGCGCAAAACGGTTTCCGGTGTAGATCGCAAGACCGGTCAAGCCGAGACTGATGTGCATGGCGGCAACGCCGCCGATGCGCCGGCCGGCAACCGCCATGGCGAGCATGGCAGGCAGGATGAGCGATACCGGCCAGACGGCCAGCGCCAGCGCCTCGGCCGTCTCATGGGCAACAAACAGGCCGAAGAACCAGATCAGCGAGGCGATCGGCAGATCGATCAGCCGCGACCAGTGTATCAGCGTGCCGCCGTCGAGGCCGAGACGATATTGCATCAGATCGAACCAGCCCTGCCCGGCCAGAAAATCGCGAACTTCGACGAGACGCATTCCGTCGTCATTGTCGGGGCCGACGTAATCGGTGGCACCGGAAAGCTTGGAGATGAGGATGGCGGCGGCAAGGATGACGCTATAGGCGATGACGCTTGGCCCGAGACGCGTCAGCAGGTCGCGCAGCCCGACCCGAGGGGCGTCTATCGCGGATGATGCATGGGTGATCGGCTGCACAGCGTTCATCGTGGTTAGCGGTTCGTTTCCGGATAGCGAAGCTTAGCGGCCGCCGATCAAGAAAGTGTAAAGCCGTTTGTGGCAGCCGCTGATTTTGCCTGCGTCATAGGGTCTTATTAACGGCGCGTGATTTAGGTTGAGCGCGGCTTTCAGTGTAACGAGTAGAGTCATGGCCCGATCGCGTACCGACAATCTGAATATTGCCGTCCTGCTTCCCTGCTATAATGAAGCGGCGACGATCGGCCCTGTCGTCCAGGGCTTCCGGGCGACGCTGCCCGATGCTGCGATCCATGTCTACGACAACAATTCCACCGACGGCACCGCGCTGCAGGCGATGCTTGCCGGCGCGCATGTCGTGCGCGAGCGGCGGCAAGGCAAGGGCCATGTCGTGCGCCGCATGTTCGCCGACATCGACGCCGACATCTACATCATCGCCGATGGCGACGGCACCTATGCGCCCGAGGATGCCGAGGAACTGGTACGCACGCTGCTGACCGAGCGCGCCGACATGGTGGTCGGCACAAGGCGCGGCGTACACGCCGATGCCGGCCGTCAGGGCCATGCGCTCGGCAACCGGCTTTTCAACCTGCTTTACCGGATGATCTTCGGCCCCGATTTCACCGATATCTTTTCCGGCTACCGCGCGTTTTCGCGCCGCTTCGTCAAGAGCTTCCCGGCGGTATCGGGCGGCTTCGAGATCGAAACCGAAATGTCCGTGCATGCCTCCCGGCTGAAGCTGCCGGTCAGCGAACTGGAGCTCGACTACGGCCGCCGGCCGGAAGGCTCGCACTCCAAGCTTTCGACGTTCCGCGACGGCGCCAAGATCCTCTGGATGTTCGCGATGCTGATGAAGGAAACCCGGCCCTTCGCCTTTTTCAGCGCGATCAGCGCCACCTTCATGCTGGCGAGCCTCGGCTTCATGGCGCCGGTGCTGGCGGAATATTTCGAAACAGGTCTCGTCAGCCGCATGCCGACCTGGGTGCTGTCGACGGCGCTGATGATGATCTCCTTCATGCTGTTCACCGCCGGCGTCATCCTGGATTCCGTTGCGCGCGCCCGCGCCGAACAGCTCCGTATCCATTATATGGGCCTGGAGAGGCCGAGCGCGTTGAAGGCGCCACTCAGCGACGCAGGGCCGGCATCGCGCGCGCGTCCCGGCAAGGCGGATGCGGCATGAGAAAGCTCATCCGCTTCACGATTGCCGGCGGCATCGGCTTCCTCGTCGATGCCGGCATCCTGTCGGCGCTGCTCCATCTGACGCCGCTCGGGCCGTTTCTGGCGCGACTCATCGCGATCGCCTTCGCCATGGCGGCGACCTGGGCTTTCAATCGGAGCTTCACCTTCGATCGCACCGGCCGTTCGCTTGCCGCCGAAGGCTTCCGCTATGGCTCGGTCGGGGTGACGGCAGCGCTGGTCAATTACGGGCTCTATTCCGCGCTGCTGCTGTCGCTGCCGGCACTTCAGCCGCTGGCGGCCATGGTGATCGCCAGCGTCGCCTCGATGATCTTCAGCTTCTTCGGCTATTCGCGCTTCGTCTTCCGCGCCGAGTGATTAGAGCGCCGCGCGTCCAATAGGACGCGCTAAGGACGCTCAAACCCTCTGAAGTGGCGCATAATCCTTTCCGAAAATCGATTCCGATTTTCGGGGTTATGCGCTAGACTGCTTCCCAGCCGTCCTTCTCGCTGGCCCGGTAGATCGCGTCGATCACCTTCTGGTTCAGCTTCGAATTTTCGAGGGTAACGATCTCTTCCTTGCCGTTCGTCACCGCCCGGGCGAAGGCCTCGACCTGCCGCTTGTACTGGCGGCTGTCCTGGAAGCGGAAGATGCGCGATTCAGTGTGGCTGCGGTCGGCAAGCTCGATCTCTTCCGGTCCCCAGCGATTGGCATTGAACGGCGACTTGACCTCGATGTAGCCTTCGGTGCCGTGGAAGACCATGACCTGGCGGTTGGCCATCTGCGTCGAGATATAGAAGCTCAGCTCGAAATCACCGAAATCGGCCTTGACGCTCGAATAGATATCCGTGCCGAAATCCGCATCGCGCTCGGTGATCGCCTGGATCCAGAGCGGCTCCTTGCCTGTGGAAAAACGCGTGCCCATGACCGGATAGACGCCGATATCGGGAAGGCCGCCGCCGCCGAGCTCGGGGACGTTGCGCATGTTGGCGGGGTCGCGGTTGAAATAGGTGAAGGCGCCCTGCACATGCCGGA
Organism: Rhizobium ruizarguesonis; assembly: GCF_012349115.1. Lineage (GTDB taxonomy): Bacteria > Pseudomonadota > Alphaproteobacteria > Rhizobiales > Rhizobiaceae > Rhizobium > Rhizobium ruizarguesonis. Next base: position 13,030 of record NZ_PQIG01000063.1, on the reverse strand, counting down.
GCGACCCGATCGCGCCCTCGCCGATCAGCGAGCGCACCTTCTGCCAGACCGGGGAATAGGTGATCATATAGGCTTCGGTGACCACCACCCGGTTGCGGTCGCGGGCGGCGATCAGATCGTCGATATCACCGGCCTTGAGCACCAAGGGCTTTTCGCAGAGCACGTGCTTGCCGGCATCTGCCGCCTTGATCGACCATTCGATATGCTGCGAGGTCGGCAGCGGAATGTAGACGGCGTCGATGAGGTCGGAGGCCAGCATCTCCTCGTAGGAGCCGAAGGCATGCGGCACCGAAAACCGGTCGGCCATCTCCCTCGCACGCTTGAGATCACGGCTGGCAATCGCCGTGACGACGCAATTCTCCGCATCCTGGATCGCCGGAACGACATTGTCGCGGCCGATCTTCGCCGTTGAAATGATACCGAAACGCAACATGATCCAAGCCTCCCAAACTGATTTCCGCGAACCATATTCAGGCCCTAGCTGCGGCGCAATGGCGCGACATGAAATCACGGAAGTTTGCCTTCCCGGATGCGCGGATCGCACTAAGTTGGTCAAGGCGGCGTTCTGCCGTATCCGCGATTTCAATTCCTTCACACTTCTGGAGAGCGTCATGGAAATGCGCCGGCTTGGAAAAACAGGTCTATCGGTCGCGCCGATCGTCATCGGCGGCAATGTCTTCGGCTGGACGGCCGACGAAAAAACATCCTTCGCCATTCTCGATGCCTTCTTCGACGCGGGCCTGAACACGATCGATACGGCCGATGTCTATTCCTCATGGGTTCCGGGCAACAAGGGCGGCGATTCCGAAGAGATCATCGGGCGTTGGCTAAGCCAGGCAAAGATCTCCCGCGACAAGGCCGTTATCGTCACCAAGGTCGGCTCCGACATGGGACAGGGAAAGACGCTGAAGGAAACCTATATCCTGAAGGCGGTCGAGGATTCGCTGCGCCGGCTGCAGACCGATTATATCGACCTCTATCTCTCGCACTGGCCGGATGAAGATACGCCGCATGAGGAAACGCTCGGCGCCTTTGCCAAGCTGAAGCAGCAGGGCAAGATCCGCGCCATCGGCTGCTCGAACTATGATGCGACACTGCTTCAGGCATCCTTCGACGCTGCCGAGAGGGCCGGCCTGCCGCGTTACGATGTGTTGCAGCCGGAATATAATCTCTATGAACGTTCGAGCTTCGAGGGGCCGCTTGCCGATCTCTGCGTCGAAGAAGACCTCGGCGTCATCACCTATTTCAGCCTTGCTGCCGGCTTCCTCACCGGCAAATACCGCAGCAAGGCCGATACGGAAGGCCGCGCACGCGAGGGCCGGGTTTCGAAATATCTCGACGACAAGGGCCTGCGTATTCTGGCCGCGCTCGACAAGGTTTCGGCCGAGACCGGCGCCAAGCCCGCAGAAATATCGCTCGCCTGGCTGCTGCGCAAGAAGGGTGTGACGGCGCCGATCGCCAGCGCGACCAGCCTTTCACAGCTTGAAAGCCTGGCGAAATCGGCGACACTTGCGCTTTCCGATGATGCGATGGCGCTGCTCGACCAAGCCGGCGCCTGAAAGAAAGAGACGCCATGACCGTGACGATACGTGAGGCCCGCCCCGAAGACGAAGCCCGCTGGCGCGAACTTTGGGCCGCCTACCTCGCCTTTTACGAAGTCACGGTCGATGCCGATATCACCGATTCCACATGGCGCCGGGTCTTCGATCCGGCGTCGGCGATTGCGATGCGCGTCGCCGAAATCGATGGCCGGGTCATGGGCTTTGCGCTCTATCTCACGCATGAGGGCACGTGGATCCGCGGCAGGGACTGCTATCTCGAAGACCTGTTCGTCGATGCCGATGCGCGCGGCAAGGGCGTCGGGCGGGCACTGATGGACGATCTCGTTTCGACCTGCAAAGCCAAGGGCTGGTCGCGGCTCTACTGGCATACGAGCGAGCAGAACAGAACCGCGCGGGCGCTCTATGACAGCTATGTCGAGAGCGACGGCCACATCCGCTATCGCATCACCTTCAAGACGCGCGGCGCTGTAGGCGCAGGAAATCCTTTATAAAAGGCGGCATGATCGCCTTCCCAATTGGCCATGCCGGGTTTGGTGAGGATGCCGCGCGGGCTGACATAACTCTGGATCACCCGCTTCGGCCGTTCGTGCCATTGGATATTGAAGGCCCAGAGCTTGGGAAAGAAGCAGAGCGAGGCATAAGGCAGGTGGTCGTGAATCCACCAGGCGAGCCGCTGCCAGTCGCTTTCATCGTGGTAATGGTCGATCATCCATGGCACGGCAATGCAGACGGCTGCGCCCATGCAGCCGTCGAAGTCCCTCATATCCCAGATGTGATGCGCGGCGGTGGACGCATTGGTCGAACAGTTCAGATTGTTCTCGTTGCCGAACCTGTTGACCGCGGGCGAACGATAGCCGGATCGGATATGCAGGCGCCCGAACGTTGCCTCCATCGGCTCCAGCAATTCCTCGCAGAGCCTCTTGCCCGCCTCGATCGCCAGATCGGGATCCTCGGGGATGTTGGGGATGCGATAGAAATCGGCGATTTCGGAATGCAGGAAATCGCGAAGAAAGAAGTTTTGCGACAGCCGCACGCGGCCAAGATCCTCCAGACCCTTCATCGAATTCGGTTTTCGCATGACGTCATTCTCCTGCGCATCGGCGGCAGGAATCATCGCCCGGCGCCGATTTCCAGTCCACCCGAAATCGATCGGGAACAATTAGCGCGATCTTCTCTTCTTAATGTGTCGCCGCATTCGCGGTTTTCCCCAAAACAAGGATCGAGAAAATGGCCAAGGAAAAGACGTTGGAAGATCTCTTCTACGACACGCTGAAGGACATCTACTTTGCCGAACGGCAGATATTGCGCGCCCTGCCGAAGATGGCACGCGCCGCCCAATCCCCCGAATTGAAGAAGGGTTTCGAAAAGCACCGCGAGGAAACCGAAGGCCAGGTCGAGCGCCTGCAGCAGGTTTTCGAACTGATCGGCAAACGCGCCCAGGGCAAGACCTGCGAGGCGATCCAGGGCATCATCGCCGAGGGCGAGGAAATCATGGAGGAATTCAAGGGCACGGCGGCCCTCGATGCCGGCCTGATTTCGGCTGCCCAGGCCGTCGAGCATTATGAAATCGCCCGCTACGGCACGCTGAAGACCTGGGCAGCGACCCTCGGTCTCAAGGAGGTGGTCGGCCTGCTCGACCAGACGCTGCAACAGGAAACGGCCACCGACAAGACCCTCTCCCAGCTCGCCACCACGGCGGCAAACCAGAAGGCAAAGGCTGCCTGATGCGCACGGCACCCTAGCAAGAACGGGCGGCCCGGTTCCCATTCCTTACCGGCCGCCCGTATCCTGCTCGCTGTATCTGAAGAAATCGATGAAGGCGCGCAGCGCCGGGCGCATCTGTCGCCGGGTGGGATAATAGAGAAACGGCCCGGCATAGGGCGCGCACCAATCTTCCAGCACCCGCACAAGCTTGCCGCTCGCCAGTTCGTCATCGACCCGCATGTCGAAGAGATAGGCAAGGCCGGCGCCGTTTAGCGCCGCAAGCAAGGCCAGCCGATCCTCGCTGACGATCAGCGGCCCGTCGACCGAAACGACGAGTTCCTGCCCGTCCTTTTCGAATTCCCAGCGATAGATCGAGCCGTTGGTGAAGCGCCGCTTGATGCAGCGATGACGGACGAGATCGCGCGGATGCTCCGGCTTCGGATGGTGCTCGAAATATTCGGGCGAAGCGGCGATCACCGTCGTCAGATCGGGCGAGACCCTGACCGCGATCATATCAGCCTCCAGGCTCTCCTCCAGCCGGATACCGGCGTCGAAACCCTCCTTGACGATATCGGTGAAGCCATCCTCATTGGCGATCTCCAGGGTGATATCGGGATAGAGGTTGAGAAAGTCGCCGAGCCGCGGAGCGAGCAGCAGATCGGAGGCGAAGCGCGGCGCGGTGATGCGCAGGTTTCCGGCCGGCTTGGCGCGCGTATCGCGGACGGCCTCCAGAGCAATGTCGATCTCCTCGAGCGCGGGACGAAGTCTTTCAAGCAGCAGGCGGCCCTCCTCCGTCGGCGCGACGCTGCGGGTGGTGCGCGCCAGAAGCCGCACCCCCAGACTTTCCTCGAGGCTCGATATCGCATGGCTGATTGCCGAGGGCGCGACGAGGAGTTCCTTCGCCGCCGCCCGGAAGCTGCGATGCTCCGAGACGGCGGCGAGAACGGCGAGTTGCGAGAGCTGTGTCCTGTTCATTGATCGAAATAATAGAACAACCTGTTAGAAACTGCATGTATTTTCTGATTGATGGCGCAGCGATATGGTCTGCGGGTACCGCACCCATCCAGAACAGAATGATTTCAGGCCGGGCGGCCTAAAATCTGAATCCTGTTCTGAATTAATAGTTAGAGCATGATGTCGTCCGAAAACCGCTCACACTTTTCGGCATCATGCTCTGGCGGCTCAAAATCAGCTCAGAGGAGCACATCATGAAAAGCCGGAAACTCGGAAACGATCTGACCGTCTCTGCCGTCGGCCTTGGCTGCATGGGCATGAGCTTTGCCTATGGCGCCAGCGACGATGCGGAATCGATCAAGACACTGCATCGCGCCATCGATCTCGGCGTGACCTTCTTCGACACCGCCGAAGTCTATGGTCCCTTTACCAACGAGGTTCTTCTCGGCAAAGCGCTGAAGCCGTTCCGCGACCGCGTGGTAATCGCCACCAAGTTCGGCTTCAAGATCGATGCCAGCAAGCCGGGTGTTGCCGCCATCACCGGCGTCGACAGCCGCCCTGAGCATGTGCGGGCGGTGGCCGAGGCCTCGCTGAAACGCCTCGGCATCGAAACCATCGACCTCCTCTACCAGCACCGGGTCGATCCCAACGTGCCGATCGAGGACACGGTCGGCGTCATGGCGGAACTGGTGAAGGAAGGCAAAGTCCGGGCGCTCGGGCTTTCGGAAGCCGGCAGCGCCACCATTCGCCGCGCGCATGCGGTTCATCCGATCGCTGCCCTGCAGAGCGAATATTCGCTCTGGACGCGCGATCCCGAAGAGGAGGTGCTTGCGACATGCCGCGAACTCGGCATCGGCTTCGTGCCCTACAGCCCGCTCGGGCGCGGCTTCCTGACGGGAGCGATCCGCAAGGCGGAGGATCTTGACGCAGACGATTTCCGCCGGCAGGTGCCACGTTTCCAGGCGGAAAATTTCGACGCCAATGCCGCCCTCGTCGCGACGCTCGAGCGGCTGGCCGCCGAGAAAGGCGTCACGGCAGCACAGCTGGCGCTGGCCTGGGTGTTGAACCAGGGCGACGACATCGTGCCGATACCGGGCGCCCGCAAGCTTCATCATCTCGAACAGAACGCCGCGGCCGCCGATATCGTGCTGAGCCCGGCGGAACTCGCGAGGCTTGAAGAGGTCATCCCGGCCGGACAGGTGGCCGGCAAACGTTACTCGGATGCCTCGCTTGCGATGACGAACATCTGAACCTGAAAAAGCCCGGTCGGCGCAACCGGCCGGGCTTGCCTTCGGGGCTGGCGAAACTATCTAACGCCATCTCGGAGAACGGGATGAAAATATGTCGGACAGGCAGGCAGTCGAACAGACGGTTCATCTCTATGTCGAAGGCATGGCCTTCGCCAATGAGGCAGCCTTGAAAAAGGCCTTTCATCCGAAAAGCTCGATCATCGGCCATTACGAAAATGCCGTCGAGTGGCTGACGCGGGACGAATTCATCGCCGCGATCCTGCAGGAGGAGCCGGCGCCGCCCGGCACGCAGCCCTACATGGACATCCAGAGCGTCGATGTCGAAGGCGATGCGGCAAGCGTCAAGGTCACCGACGATTTCGCCGGCATGCGCTTTACCGATTATCTCTCGCTGCTGAAGATCGACGGCCGCTGGACGATCGTCAGCAAACTCTACCATCTGCATCTGTGAAAAGACCGGCCGCTATTCGCGACCGGTCCATTATTTGACGACGTTGGGTGAAGCTCAGCTTCTGAGGACACCGCCGGTGAATTTCGCAACGCTGGCGACGATCTTCTGCGTCAGCGCCTCGAAATCCTCGTCCGTCAGCGTGCGCTCGACCGGCTGGATCTGCACCTCGATCGCCACCGACTTCTTGCCGTCGCCAACCGATGCGCCCTCGAAGATATCGAAGACGTTGACGCCGGTTACCAGCTTGCGGTCGGCGCCTGTGGCGGCCTTGACGATGGCGCCGGCTTCCACCGTCTTGTCGACGACGAAGGCAAAGTCACGCCGCACGACCTGGAAGGGCGACAGTTCGAGCGCCGGCTTGGTGCGCGTCGCCTTGCGCTTGGCGTCCGGCATGGCGTCGACATAGACTTCGAAGCCGCACAGCGCGCCGGAGACATCGAGCGCTTCCAGTGTCAGCGGATGGAATTCGCCGAAATAGCCGAGCACGACTTTCGGCCCCATCTTGATCGTGCCGGAGCGGCCGGGATGATACCATTCCGGCCCGCCCTGCTCGATCTGGATATTGCCCATCGGGAGGCCGCAGGCTTCGATGACCGCGAGCGCGTCGGCCTTGGCGTCAAAGACGTCGACCGGCTTGCCGCCGCCCTTGGCGGTGTTCGACCAGGCGCGACCGGCGCCGGCAAGCGAGGCCGTGCCGCGGCGGATGCCGCCGGCAACGCGGCGCTGACCCTCCGGCCTGTCGTTCTCATAAGTGCCGGAGACCTCGAAGAGCGCGACGTCGCCGTAACCCTTGTCGGCATTGCGCTGCGCTGCGGTCAGCAGGCCCGGCAGAAGCGAGGGGCGCATATCCGACATTTCGGCGGCGATCGGGTTGGCAAGCTTGAGGGCGGGCGAACCGCCGCCGAAGAGCTTTGCCTGGTCTTCCGGAATGAACGACCAGGTGACGGCTTCGAGCATGCCGCGCGCGGCCAGCGCCCGCTTGGCGAGGCGGGTGCGGATCTGCAGCGTCGTCAGGATCTTGCCGTTGACGGCCGTATGGCTTTCGAGCGGCGCCGGCTTGATATTGTCGACGCCGTGGATGCGCATGACCTCCTCGACGAGATCGGCCTTGCCATCGACATCGGGGCGCCAGGAGGGAACGGCGACGGAGACGCGCTCGCCGGAACCGGAGACCTTGAAGCCGAGGCGCGTCAGAATCGTGTTGCTTTCCTCATTCGAGACGTTGAGGCCCGTCAGGCGCTTGACCTCAGAATAGGGGAAATCGACGATCTTCGGTTCATAACCCTGGTAACCGACGATCTCGGCCTTGGCGGCCTTGCCGCCGCACAGTTCCAGCACCAGTTCCGTCGTGCGTTCGAGACCGGGGACCATATAGTCCGGATCGACGCCGCGTTCGAAGCGGTAGCGGGCATCGGTGATGATGCCGAGGCTGCGGCCCGACTTGGCGATGTTCATCGGGTCCCAGAGGGCGGATTCGATCAGCACGTCGACGGTGTTCTCGTCGCAGCCGGAATGTTCGCCGCCCATGATGCCGCCGATCGACTCGATGCCATTATCATCGGAGATGACGACGTTGTTCGGCGAGAGCTTGTATTCGCGCTGGTCGAGCGCCAGCACCGTCTCGCCTTCGGCGGCGCGGCGGACGGTCAGGTTGCCGTTGATCTTGGCAGCGTCGAAGACGTGGATCGGCCGCCCCTGATCGAAGGTCATGTAATTGGTGACATCAACCAGCGCGTTGATGGGGCGCAGGCCGATGGCGATCAGCCGCTGCTGCATCCAGCGCGGGCTCGGGTCGTTCCTGACGCCGCGCACGAGGCGCAGCGCAAAGCCCGGGCAGAGCTTCGGATCGTCGAGATCGAGCGTCAGCTTCACCGGCGTCTCGCCTTCGACGGCGAAGGACGGCGCGGGCCGGGTCTTCAGCGTGCCGAGACCGGAGGCTGCGAGATCGCGGGCGATGCCGTGGATCGAGGTGCAGTCCGGCCGGTTGGGTGTCAGGTTGATCTCGATGACCGGATCATCGAGATGAGCGTAGGTGGCATAGCTCGTGCCGACAGGCGCGTCGTCGGGCAGGTCGATAATGCCGTCGTGACTGTCGGAGATCTGCAGCTCCTTTTCGGAGCACATCATGCCGTGGCTTTCGACACCGCGGATATTGCCGACGGCGAGCGTCACGTCGATACCGGGAACATAGGTTCCGGGCGCTGCGAAGGCGCCGACGAGACCGGCGCGCGCATTCGGAGCGCCGCAGACGACCTGGACCGGTGCGCCGGAACCGGTATCGACCATCAGCACCTTCAGGCGATCGGCCTGCGGATGTTTTTCGGCCGAGACGACCCTGGCGATAACGAAGGGCTTGAAGGCCGCCTTGTCGTCGACATCCTCGACCTCCAGTCCGATCTCGGTGAGGCGCGTGCAGATTTCATCGAGGCCGGCATCCGTTTCCAGATGCTCTTTCAGCCAGGAGAGCGTGAATTTCATCGTCCCAATTCTCCGTTCAAGCGCTGAGGCCGCCGAACAGCGTCGGCATGTCGAGCGGGCGGAAGCCGTAATGCGTCATCCAGCGGACGTCGGCGTTGAAGAAGTCGCGCAGGTCGGGCATGCCGTATTTCAGCATGGCGATGCGGTCGAGGCCCATGCCCCAGGCAAAACCCTGATATTCGTCCGGATCGAGCCCGCCGTAACGCAGCACGTTCGGGTGGACCATGCCGCAGCCGAGGATTTCCATCCAGTCGGTACCCTCGCCGAACTTGACGATCGGGCCGGAGCGGTCGCACTGGATATCGACCTCGAAAGAGGGCTCGGTGAAGGGGAAGAAGGACGGGCGGAAACGCATCGTCACGCTGTCGACCTCGAAGAAGGTCTTGCAGAATTCTTCCAGCACCCAGCGGAGGTTGGCGACATTGGCCTTCTTGTCGACGACCAGGCCTTCGACCTGATGGAACATCGGCGAATGCGTGGCGTCCGAGTCCTGGCGGTAGGTCTTGCCGGGAATGATGATGCGGATCGGCGGTGTCTGCGCCTCCATGGTGCGCACCTGCACCGGCGAGGTATGGGTGCGCAGAACCTTGCGCTCACCATTCTCATCCGGGTTGAAGAAGAAGGTGTCGTGCATCTCGCGAGCCGGATGGCCTTCGGGGAAATTCAGCGCGGTGAAATTGTAATAATCGGTCTCGATGTCGGGACCTTCGGCGATCGAGAAGCCCATGTCGGCGAAGATCGCGGTGATCTCGTCGACGATCTGGCTGATCGGATGGATACGGCCGCGCTCGGCGGGCGAAGAGCGCACCGGCAGGCTGACGTCGACCGTCTCGGCCTTCAGCCGCGCATCGATCGCCGCTTGCCGCAGCGTCGTCTTGCGGGCGGTGAGCGCCTCGGTCACCGCGTTCTTCAGAACGTTGATCGCCGCGCCCTTGCTCTGGCGCTCCTCCGGCGTCATGGCGCCGAGCGTCTTCAACAGTTCGGAGACGGATCCCTTCTTGCCGAGGGCGGAAACGCGCACGGCTTCAAGCGCCGTCTCGTCATCGGCAGCGGCGATTTCGGCGAGCAGCGATGTGTTGAGCTGGTTGATATCTGACATTGTCACTTCTTTCCGTCCAGTATCAGGCGGGCGATCGGGAGGCAGGCGGCGCCGGCCGGCGCCAGGAATATAAAGAAAGAAAAACCCGCGCTAGCCCAAACCAGCGCGGGTTTCCCAAAATCATAAATTCAAAAGCTTGGGAAGCGCTGGTTACTTGACCGCGCCTTCAAACTCGTTCGCCGTGCCGGCTTCCTTGAGGTATTCAAGAGCCTTCTTGGCAGCGCTGACCAGCGCGCCGAATGCTTCCGGCTCGTGGATCGCCATGTCGGAGAGAACCTTGCGGTCGACTTCGATGCCAGCCTTGTTCAGGCCGTCGATGAAGCGGCCGTAGGTCAGGCCGAATTCACGCACAGCGGCGTTGATGCGCTGGATCCAAAGCGCACGGAAGTTGCGCTTGTTGACCTTGCGGTCGCGGTAGGCGTACTGCTTCGAACGATCGACAGCAGCCTTGGCGGTACGGATGGTGTTCTTGCGGCGGCCGTAAAAGCCCTTTGCTGCCTTCAGAACCTTCTTGTGCTTGGCATGAGAGGTGACGCCTCTTTTTACACGTGCCATATCATGATCTCCTTAAATCTAGCGTTCGCGGACGAGTCTCAGAGACCGTTCGGCAGGTAATTCTTGATAACCTTGCGGCCATCCGGTTCTGCGAGAACCATGGTGCCACGTGCATCGCGAATGAACTTGTTGGAACGCTTGATCATGCCATGGCGCTTGCCAGCAGCGGCAGCCTTGACCTTGCCGGTTGCGGTGATCTTGAACCGCTTCTTGGCAGAGGACTTCGTCTTCATCTTGGGCATTTTGCTACTCCTTCTGTCCTCCCTGCGCGCTTTATCAAAAAAAGCCCTTCTCGCGAAGTCCGGTTCTCCGGCCGTCGCAACAAGGTGCGGGAGCGTTTGTTGTTGATCTGCGGCATCGGCGACGAACCGTTCCGCAAGCATTCGAAACTGCCACGGCATGCCCTGCCGGTCAGTTCGGACGCGCGCTTATAACCGCAGCGTCATGAAAGTGCAACGGGGCCGCGGAGGAATCTTCGCGCATCCAAAAATACACCGGCCCAAAGCAGAATGGCAGAAAGCACAAAAGCCGCCCTTGCGGACGGCCTTGGGCGAAAAACTGCCTGGCGCTTACTTCGGCGCCAGCACCATCATCATCTGGCGGCCTTCGAGCTTGGGTTCGGCTTCGACCTTGGCGAACTCGATCGTATCGGCCTTGACCTGCTGCAGAAGCTTCATGCCGAGTTCCTGGTGGGCCATTTCACGGCCGCGGAACTTCAGCGTCACCTTGACCTTGTCGCCTTCGTCGAAGAAGCGACCCATCGCCTTCATCTTCACCTCATAATCATGGGTGTCGATGTTCGGGCGCATCTTGATTTCTTTGACTTCGACGATCTTCTGCTTCTTGCGCGCCTCGGCAGCCTTCTTCTGGTTGGCATATTTCAGCTTGCCCAGATCGAGGATCTTGCACACAGGCGGTTCGACATTGGGGGAAATTTCGACGAGATCGAGGCCGGCTTCTTCCGCCATTCTCAAGGCCTGGTCGGTAGGCACGACGCCCATATTCTCTCCGTCAGCCCCGATCAGCTGAACTTTGGGAATGCGGATTTCACGGTTCGAGCGCGGTCCGTCCTTCACGGGCGCGTCGGTTTTAAAAGGTCTGCGAATGGTCGTATTCTCCTCGCGTTGTTTCGGAACGTTGCAGCATCGCGCTCCCAATCAGGGGTGCACAAACGTGTCGCGTCATCGCTGCAACGGAGTCAATATCATCCTTTAGCGGAAAAATCACCCGCTGTCAGCCTGCCAAGAATCTGTTTTATAGGCCAAAACAACAGGAGTTTCGCCGATGTCCGATCAGTTGTCCAATGCCCAGCCGCAGTTCCTGACGGTCGGCGAGGGTGAGGCGGCGCGTGAGATCGCCATGCTTGTCCGCCCCGCGCAGGGCGGCAATGGCGCACCGGCGCTCGTCTGGCTGTCCGGCTACCGCTCCGACATGAGCGGCACCAAGGCGGTGGAACTCGACGGGCTGGCGGCGGAACTTGGGCTTGCCTGCATCCGCCTCGATTACTCCGGCCACGGGCTTTCCGGCGGCAGCTTCGGCGACGGCACGATCTCGCGCTGGCTGGAGGAGGCGCTTGCCGTCATCCGCCATGTCGCCCCCGAACGCGTGATCCTCGTCGGCTCTTCGATGGGCGGCTGGATCGCGCTCAGGCTGGCGCAGGAGCTTGTACGGCAGGGTGGCCCAAAGCTCGCAGGGCCAGAGCTCGCAGGGATGGTGCTGATCGCGCCGGCGCCCGAATTCACCTCCGAGCTGATCGAGCCGAACCTCAAGGCTAAGGAGCTGAAGTCGCTGGCGGAGCGCGGCTATTTCGAAGAGCGTTCGCAATACAGCCCGGAACCGAACATCTATACACGGGCGCTGATCGAGGACGGCCGCGAGAACCGGGTGCTCGACGGCATTATCGAAACGGGCTGCCCGGTGCATATCCTCCAAGGCATGAAAGACCCCGACGTGCCGCATGCGCATGCGATGAAACTGGTCGAGCATCTTCCCGCCGACGACGTGGTGCTGACCTTCATCCGCGACGGCGACCATCGCCTTTCCCGCCCCGGCGATATCGCGCTTCTCTTGAGTGCCGTCAAAGGCATCATCCGTTCATCAACAAATAGGCAGATGCCCGCCTGAATAGCATCGGCCGAAAGTAAGCTCCCGGGCTTGTTGCATTTTAACCATGTCGACGAGTTGCAAGGTGCTCCCAAGAAGTAACGATTGACTCTTTTGGGCCCTCTCCATTAACACTTTGTTAATAAATAAGGGGCGATGCGAGGAAAGAGCGGGCGTGCGGATCAAGGGTATCTTTGTGGCCATGATGGCCATGTTTGCGATGGCGACGGCCGCCATACCGGCCCCCAGCAGAAATGCTTCCATGGTGACAGGCAATGCCACCTCACAGCCGATCGGCCACTACGATTTCTGTCAGATCCACCGCAGTGAATGCGGTGCAAACCGCAATTCCGGCCCGGTCGCCATGACCGCTGCAAGCTGGTCGGTCGTGCGTTCGGTCAACGCCACGGTCAACCGCACGATCACGCCGATGACCGACAAGGAAATCTACGGCAAGGATGAGGTCTGGGCCTATCCGACCACTGCCGGCGACTGCGAAGATTTCGCGCTGCTGAAGCGCCGCATGCTGATCCAGCGCGGCTTTTCGGCCGCCGATCTGCTGATGACCGTCGTGCGCAAGCCGGATGGCGAAGGCCATGCGGTGCTGACGCTGCGTACCGCCGAGGGCGATTTCGTGCTCGACAACCTCGCCTCCGACGTCAAGCCATGGTTTGGAACGCCCTATTCCTTCGTCAAGCGCCAGTCGAGCTACAATGCCGGCCGCTGGGTCACCATCGAGAACGGTCGCGACGTCCTGGTCGGCGCGCTGCGGTAAAGGTTGCAATAGAGAATGTGAAAAAGGCCGGCGATTTGCCGGCCTCAGACTGCTGACAAACCCCTGGCACCGTCCAGGGGTTTGTGATTCATTGGGACA
>NZ_PQIG01000062.1 GCF_012349115.1 Rhizobium ruizarguesonis | reverse complement strand
TCTCGCTGTCTATGAAGATGCGGTTGACGCGGTTGCCCGTGGCCTTGTTGATGGTGTTGAAGGTGATGCGCTCGCTGGTCGAGGCTGCCGTATAGAGAGCGACGCCGCAGCTTACCTCACCGAACTTCAGAAAGCCTTTCCACTGTGCACGCTGTCCTGACGGCATGACAAATACTCCGAATCATTAATCCGCGACTCAAAGACGTGTCAGGGTGATTCGTTCC
>NZ_PQIG01000061.1 GCF_012349115.1 Rhizobium ruizarguesonis | reverse complement strand
CCGCTTCTTATCCATGTGGTGCCCGCCCTTCTATGTGGGCGGCTGTTCGCAGGCGATCTTGACCGGGTTTCGAGAGGCTAACCGGTGCGCCTGATTTGGGCGAGGAGTTTCTGGCGGAAGACTTCTGCCGGCGTTTTGTAGCCGAGGCATTTGCGTGGCGTTGCGTTCAGGCGGTTGCAGATGTCGGTGAGATCGCGGTCGCTGAGAGACAGTGGATTGACCTCTCTCGAAA
>NZ_PQIG01000060.1 GCF_012349115.1 Rhizobium ruizarguesonis | reverse complement strand
TCGCATCCCCCGCATCGGCGACCGCCGTCGGCGTCGTATTGTTCGCATTCGAGGGACGAAAGACCACGTCGGCCCAGTAATTGGTGGCGCTGAAAGTGGCGTTCGGGAAAATGCCTGCGGTGGCGGAGCCGCCATAGCGGTAGACGCCGTTGCCGCTTGCCGGAGCAGTCAGCGGACCACTGGTGACTGCAGTCGTATAGAAATTGGCGGTCGCCACGTAGGCGCCGGTCGTGTGGTAGGAGGCGACATAGGTTGTGTTGGC
>NZ_PQIG01000059.1 GCF_012349115.1 Rhizobium ruizarguesonis | reverse complement strand
CAAGGGCGCACTTACGAGTTGCGGGGCAACTCAAAGCGCGGGCCGGCGGCCCGCTCAACAAGGGGAGGGCGATGGCGATCTATCACTTCAGCATGAAGCCGATCGCCCGCAGCGGCGGGCGCAGTGCTGTCGCGTCCGCCGCCTATCGCGCCGCTGAGCGCCTCACCAACGAGCGCGATGGGCTGACCCATGATTTTAGCAACAGGACAGGTGTCGAGCATGCCGAGATCGTCTTGCCGGCTGGGTCTTCTGCTTATTGGGCGA
>NZ_PQIG01000058.1 GCF_012349115.1 Rhizobium ruizarguesonis | reverse complement strand
TGAGGATCTCGGCCTTGCGGTAGAGCTGCGGATCCTCGCCGACACGTCGCTCGATCTCTTTGTCGAGACGTTCGACATGCTGTTCCAGCCGACGCACGAGGCGGTTGAGTTCGCCGCGCAGAAGGGCGGTGGTGGCAGTCTTGCTGCGGTTCTGCAGGGCGGTGATGTCGCATTTGGCTGCCGATCGTGCATTGACCAGCTCCTGCAAGGCCTCAACGTGAGGACTTGGCGGCGTGTCGGCCGGCGGGCGCAGGCTCTCGGCCAGGAGCGCC
>NZ_PQIG01000057.1 GCF_012349115.1 Rhizobium ruizarguesonis | reverse complement strand
CTTCTCCCCGCTGGGGAGAAGAGGGAGCAAGCCTCGCCGACCGGAAAAGAAACCTGATCGCATGGCCGCCCCCACCTCCACCGTCGATCTCTCCGTCGCCCTGATCACCACCCCGGTGCCGATAGGCCATTGGCTCGCCATCCTGCCGGTTGCCCATTGCATCACGCTGGGTGCCGTCTTGCTGACGCTGCGCGGCTATCCCCGGCTGCAGGCCTGGCTTGCCATCCCTGGCCTTGCCGCGCTGGCGCTGATCGATGCGGCACTGCTCGCCAAGGTCGTCGCCGAAGGGCCGCTCACCATGGTCATGGGCCGCTGGCTGCCACCCTTCGGCATTGCCTTCACCGTCGATCTCTTCGGTGCGCTGATGGCCTTCACCGCAGCCCTTGCCGCGCTCGCCGGCGGCATCTATGCGCTGGCCGATATTGGTGAGAGCGGCCGGCGATATGGTTTCTTCCCGCTGCTGATGCTGCTGATGGCCGGCGTCACCGGCGCCTTTCTCACCGGCGATGTCTTCAATCTCTATGTCTGGTTCGAGGTGCTGCTGATCTCTTCCTTCGGGCTGATCATCCTTGGCTCCGAGCGCCAACAGATCGACGGCGCGCTGAAATATGCAGTGCTCAATCTCATCGCCACGACGTTGTTCCTGATTGGCGTCGGCATCCTCTACGCCGCCTTCGGCACCCTCAACATGGCCGATATCGCGGCAAAAGCTGCGGATTTGCGCGGCACGGCGCCGCTGATGACGCTGGCAAGCCTCTTCCTGCTCGCCTTCGGCATGAAGGCGGCAGCCTTCCCGGTCAATTTCTGGCTGCCCGCCGCCTACCATACGCCGCGCATCGTGGTCTCCGCACTGTTTGCCGGCCTGCTCACCAAGGTCGGCATCTACGCGCTGATCCGGGTGATGGTCATGCTGTTGCCGGTGGAGCGCCAGGAATTGAGCCCGGTGATCGCACTCGCCGCCGCCGCGACCATTGTCGTCGGCGCTCTCGGCGCGCTTGCCGAAAACGATATCCGCAGGCTGTTCGGCTATGTCGTCATATCGGGCATCGGAAACATGCTGGCCGGCGTCGCCCTCGGCGGCCTTGGCGGCATCAGCGGCGCTGTCTTTTATGCGCTCCATTCGATGGTGCTGATGACCGCGCTTTATCTTGCCGCCGGCGAGATCGCCCGGCGCGGCGGCGGCTTTTCGCTGTCGGCCCTCGGCGGGCTGTACAGGCAAAGCGGTGGCTTCACCGCGCTCTCCCTCGTGCTCTTCCTTGCCGCCTGTGGCCTGCCACCCTTTTCCGGCTTCTGGCCGAAGGTCATTCTCGTCAAGGCCTCGCTCGATCTCGGCGCCTGGTGGCTGGCGGCCTCGATCCTGGTTGGCGGTTTTCTGACGACGATTGCCTTCGGCCGCCTCTTCCTGCTCGCCTATTGGCGCCCGGCGGCGATAGCGCTGACGCCGTCCGGACCGAGGTGGCGCACCGGTCTGCCGCTCGCCGCGCTGACAGCGCTGGTCGTCGGCTTCGGCATCCTGCCGGAACAGCTGCTGGCGCTGTCGCAATCGGCAGCTGCCGGCCTTGCCGATCCCCAGGCCTATCTTCACTCGGTCTTCCCGGTAGGAGGTGCGCCGTGATCTTCTTCCTCTTCAACCTGCTGCTTGCCATTGCCTGGGTCACCGTCACCGGCAGCGCCTCGCCGCACAATCTAGTCCTCGGCTTGCTGCTTGGGGCCTTGGCGCTGGTCATCATCCGCGAATCTTTCGGCGGCAAGGAATATATTATCCCCCGCTTCCGCCCGGTGCTCTCGCTCGCCGCTCTGTTTCTCAAGGAATTGTCGCTGTCGGCCTGGAAGGTCACGGTCACCGTCCTCTCGCCCGATATGAAGCTGAAGCCCGGCATCTTTGCCTTCCCGCTGACGGTGACGAGCGATTTCGAGATCACTTTGCTCGCAAACCTCATCACGCTGACACCTGGCACGCTTTCGGTCGACGTCTCCACAGATCGCCGCACGCTCTATGTCCATGCGCTCGATTGTTCCGATCCTGAGGCAACCAAACGTGATATCGCCAACGGTTTCGAACGCAAGATCATGGAGGCTTTCCGGTGATCACACCTGCCGCCATCATCGCGGTCGCATCCTCGACCGCACTCGTCATCCTCGGCCTGGCGCTGATCCTCGCCGTCTGGCGCGTCGTTGCCGGCCCGACATTGCCGGATCGGATCCTCGCCCTCGACATGCTGACCGGCATCGCCATCGGTTTCATAGCGGTCATCGCGGTCAAGACCAGGTTTTCGCTCTATATCGATATCGCCATCTCGCTCGGCCTTGTCGGTTTCCTGGCGACCGTCGCCTTCGCCCGCTTTGTGCTGTCGCGCGGCAACATCAAATCGAAGCCGTCTGCATCTGCGGCAAATGGCAACACGCAAAAGCGGGCAGGGGGCAAGAAGCGATGATCGATTATATCGTGGCTGCCATCACCGCCCTGCTGCTGATCGTCGGTGCGCTCTTTGCTCTTGCAGCGGCGATCGGCCTGGTCAGGCTGCCCGATCTCTACACGCGCATGCACTCGGCCTCGAAGGCGGGGACTGTCGGCTCCGGCCTACTGCTCCTCGCCGCCGGCCTCTATTCGCAAGATCTGGCGATTCTCGCCCGCGCCATCGCCGGCTTTATCTTTTTCCTGCTGACGGCGCCGGTGTCTGCCCATCTGCTTGCCAGAGCTGCCCACCGTTCAGGATATGATCTCGGTGAACTCTCGGTCCGTGACGATATCAGGGATCGCTGAGCCTATTCTGTTCGGCGACTTTACCAGATTTATGCAAAACTTATGCACAGGAAGCTGTGAGTAAAGCTTGGCGGAATGCCCCTCAATTCTTCATCTGTCATTTTTTCTCAAGAAAAACGACAAATAATAATTGGCCTTTTGGTCAAACGATGGTATTTGAAAATGCAAGTAGAGTTCTGATTGTGAATTGCAATCGTACTGCTTCCAAGTCCCTCAGTTTTGATTTTTAATGTCTAAACTGAGGCCATAGCCTGGAGCATGACGTAGTGGTTTCCAATCAGGCAGTATAAGGACAGGTCTCGCTCTTCGGAATCTAGGGGTGGATTTCACGTTTTTCGAAACAGAAGGTCGCTTCCGGTGCTTTTGCTGTTCGCTTCTACGAGGCGGGTCTTTGGCATGTCAGTCAAAGACCGTTTGTGCATGCTAACAGGAGAAAAAATATGACGGATATAGCGACCGGCAATGCGCCGGAGCTGCTTGTGGAACTGACAGCCGACATCGTCGCGGCCTATGTCAGCAACCATGTTGTACCGGTCAGCGACCTGGCCAATCTGATTTCCGACGTGCATTCGGCACTGAGCAACACGTCCGTACCGCAGCCTGCTGCGGCGATCGTCGAAAAGCAGAAGCCTGCAGTTTCTGTCCGCAAGTCCGTACAGGACGAGCAGATCACGTGTTTGGAATGCGGCGGCAACTTCAAGTCCCTCAAGCGTCACCTGATGACGCATCACAGTCTCTCGCCGGAAGAATACCGCGAGAAGTGGGACCTGCCGACCGATTACCCGATGGTAGCGCCCGCTTATGCCGAAGCGCGTTCGCGCCTGGCAAAGGAAATGGGCCTCGGGCAGCGCCGCAAGCGCGGCCGCGGCTGAGCTTTTTCGAAAGCATCGACGACAAAAAGCCGGGTCTTGTGCCCGGCTTTTTTGTGTGCCTTTTCAAGGCGAGGAAAATAATCTCGATAGAGCCATTCCAGGAAGTGCGAAATGGTTTTCCCAGGCAAAGCGCGAAGCGGTTTTGCCGGGAGTTGGGTAAAACGAAAGGTTGGAGCGGTTCTGCGCTTCTATCAAAAGCTGAATCGCGCTGGTAATCCAACCCTTCCCAGATGATTCGGACGGGCGCCAAGATAGTCTGAGCGACCCTGTCTTATGCTTTGCCGACAGGCTTAGAATGTATTCCTGTACTATCAGCAAGTGTTAATGTATTCGATGTGCGAAGGCAGGCGCGCTGTCCGAATCGATCGGCTGTGGCTCCGAAGGTCGATCAGCCATCATCGCGGTCAAGCCGCGGCGCGCACTCTTGCCTCTTCGCGAATCCTGTTCACCATCGAGCGCAGTCCGTTCGAGCGCTGCGATGACAGGTTCTCCACCAGGCCGATCTTCGAGAATATCTCGAAGGCATCGAGCCCGGCGATCTCGGATGCGGTCTTGCCGGAATAGGTGGCAAGCACGATGGCGACGAGGCCGCGCACGATATGGGCGTCGGAATCACCCTCGAAGCTCATGACCGGGTTGTCGGGATCGCCTGTCGTATGCGTCACCAGCCAGACCTGGCTGGCGCAACCCATCACCTTGTTCTCGGAGGTGCGCTTCTCCTCGGCCAGGTCGGGCAGCGCCTTGCCGAGTTCGATGACATAGCGGTAGCGGTCTTCCCAATCGTCCAGGAAAGCGAAGTCGTCGATGATCTGGTCGAGGGATGCCATAGAGAAGCCTTTCACTGTTAGAGCCGTTCCAGCAAAAGTGCGCAGCGGTTTTGCGTCCGGAATGCGTGAGGAACTGCTCTAGAACTGCATATAGGTGAAAGACCGGCAGATTTGAACCGCTAAAGCAATTCCAGGCAAAGCGCGCAGCGATTTTGCCGGGAATTGCGTACACAAAAGATTGGAGCGGTTCTGCGCTTCCATCAAAAGCTGAACCGCAAAAGAAACGCCGTGAGGGATGGGCATCCTCACGGCGCAGCAACATGCTGAATTAAACAGGGCAGGCACGTCAGGCATGGGGTATCTCCGCGTCATGCGGACCGCCGATGCAAGCTATAAAACCGAAAGGTATTGCGGACGAATACCGGCGAAAAATTTTGTCAGGTCGCCGGCTTCGGCGTCGGCAGCGGGATCGCGCCAGTTACCACCGTCTCAGGAGAGGCATTATCCTCGACGGGCGGGCGGTAAGGCATCGGCTGGTTGAGTGCAGCCTTTGCCTCGCGCATCTTTTCCTGGATAGCAGGTGCTGCCAGCGAAGGCATGTTGAGCGCCACCGGCATCTCCGGTTCGGCAAGCTTTGCGGTCGCCGGCGCCTCGTCCTTGAACTGGCTGTCGAGAAGTTCGTAGGCGACGCGGGCGCCCTCGCGGGCCCGGTAGCCGAGCGCGGTGAAGGTTTCGGCGCCCTTGGCACAAACCTCGGGCTTTTCCGAGCACATGCCGGTGAGATAGTCATAGGCGCCGCTTGCCGCCGTGAAAGCGTCGGAAAGCTGCAATTGCGGGCCGTTGGCCAACTTGTCGGAACTCTCCGTGCTGAAGACGGAAAGAAGCACGAGCACGAGGCCAAACCAGAAGGATCCTTTGATCAGAAACCACATTGTCGTCGCCCATCCTGTTTTCCCCGTCCGGTTCTTGTCGCCGAATCAGGCCGGTTGTCCGGTGTGTTTTCACCCTACCGCCAAGTTGCGAATGCCGCTTTTCGAAACTCACGCGCATTTGCGGCAAATTTAGTTCAAATTTTAGCGAACGGTATTTGAGCCGCATTTTAGTCGAATGCGAGCGATCGCCGTTAAGCATCAGGGCAGCACCTGCTTGCAATTGCAGGGCTTTTGCTAGCTCGCCTTGCCACAAGAGTTAACGCAATGCTGAAATATGAGGAAAATCCGTCGCTTACCTGCTATTAACCACAAAAGGCAAAGAGCCTTCCAGATGCTTCAAAACGGGAATTTCGGCCGTTTCAGCCTGTGAACAGCGCTTTTGCCTTATCCTTTCTTTAAGTCGCCAAGGCCTATTGTCCGGATCGATCGACAGCCTTTCGGGCGGGTATTGCGTGCGTATATTGAGTAACATTGGCGGCTGGATGACGGCCCTCGTAGACCGGGCAGCGACAAGCTGGCTCTCCCGGACGGGCGGCGGCGAAGCCGTACGCCAACGCGAGCTTGCGATCCTGCGCCGTCTCGTGCTGCTCTCGTCGGCCGCTCTCGTTGCCGCTCCTATCGGCCTTTCGGCAGTCACCAGTCCGGCCGTCGCGCTGCCGGCGGGTGTCGCTATGGTCTGCGCCGCCTTTCTCTTTTCCGCCGTCGGCAGCATCGCGCTCGCCCGTCAGGGTTCGTCTGCCGGTATCGCCACGCAGTCGGCCGAGGATTTCTTCCTTGCCGCCACCCCCGGCCTCGTCTTCTTCCTAGACCCGCACGGCAGTGTGGCGACGGTCGGCGGCCGCGACCGGCGCGATTTCCTTGCCTGGATGCGCGATCCCAAGGGCAGGGGCTTCCTCGAGCAGGTGCATGTCTCCGACCGCATCCTTTTCCTGCAGGCGCTTGATGACCTGCGCCGGGGCGAGGATGCTCAGAGCGTCGATCTGCGCCTCGACCGGCCCTCGGTCTCGCGCGATCAACGCCAGTTCGCCTATCTCAGAATGGACATGACCGCCCGGCGCGATGCCGATGGCGAACTTGCCGCCATCATTGCCCAGCTGCGCGATGTCTCCGTCGAGCAGCAGTTGCGTGACGAAGCCCAGAACCGCGCGGCCGATGCCGAATCCGCAAACGACGCCAAGTCGCGCTTCCTCGCCGCCGTCAGCCATGAGCTGCGCACGCCACTGAACGCCATTCTCGGTTTTTCCGATATCCTGATCGGTGAATATTTCGGCAAGTTCGAAAACGACCGCCAGCGCGAATATGTCGGCCTGGTCCGCGAGTCCGGCGCGCATCTGCTCTCCGTCGTCAACACCATGCTCGACATGAGCAAGATCGAAGCGGGCCGCTACGAGCTGATCCTCGAAGCCTTCGATATATCAAGCTCCGTCAAATCCTGCGAATCGATGCTGGCATTGCAGGCCAAGACCAAGGGCCTCACGCTGACGAGCCGTATCCAGCGCGATCTCGGCGAGATCGTCGCCGATCAGCGCGCTATCCAGCAGATTCTCATCAATCTCGTCGGCAATGCCATAAAATTCACCGAGGCCGGCGGCGTCGTCTCGGTCGATGCGGCAGCGCGCGACGGCATCCTCAAGCTGACGGTCAGCGATACCGGCATCGGCATCCCGGCCGACAAGCTGGCATTGCTCGGCCAGCCCTTCGTCCAGATCCAGAACGACTATACCCGCCGGTTCGAAGGCTCCGGCCTCGGCCTCTCCTTGGTCAAGGGGCTGGTGGCGCTGCATGGCGGGCATTTCGCCATTGCCAGCCAACCCGGCGAAGGCACCATCATCACCATCGAGATCGCGGTGGACGGCTCGGGTGCCCAGCACGCCGAAGACGCCGGTCATGGCGCGACTGTCGAGTTTCCGCCGCGGCTGAAGGGCGCGGTCAACACAGGCGCAGAATTGGAAGAGGGGCGTTTCGATGGCCGCGCGCAAGCGAAAATCGCCTAAGGGAAAAAGGGGACGGCAGCAGCCGGGCCTTCTGATGTCAGGTGCGGCCGCCCTTGGCGGGCTCGGCCTGCAGGGCGCATCCGTGCTTGGCGGCGTTATTAGCCGCAATCCGTCGGTCGCCGGCGGCACGATCACCTTTGTCGTCATCTTCTCCTTCGTCGCCGCCAATGCGCTCTGGTATCAGCCGGGCCTGCATCCGCATCCGATTTTCCGCACCCGTGATCCGCAGTCTCCAACGGTGCTCGGTGCCCGCCGCCCGGCCGAGGAGCAACAGGGCGAGGTCACCACATTCCGGATTGAACGGCCGCAGGATGCCGCCACCACCAATGCGACGCCGGCGCCTGCCGCGCCTGGCCAGCAGCCGAGCCAGTTGGTCATGGATATCCAGCAGCAGCTAGTACGCCGCGGCCTCTATAACGGCATTCCCGACGGCATCATCGGCCCGCGCACCAGTGCGGCCATCCTCTTTTTCGAAGAGACCGTCGGCATGACCCAGACCGGCGATCCGACGCCGGAAGTACTGGCAGCGCTAAAGACCGATGCCGCGGGGCCTTCGACCGTGCCCGCCGAAAAGCCCCCCGAGGATGTAAGCTCGAAGGCAGCGGCGGAAGACCCGGTGGCGGCGGCGATCCGTAGCGCTGAAAAGACGGTCAAAACGGCTCCGTCAGCAGCAAAGCAGGTTCCATCAAGCGAAATCACCAATGTCGACCTGGTGTTGAAGATCCAGAAGGGTCTTTCCAACATGGCCTATGCCAATGTCGGCGTCGACGGCGTTGCCGGCGAGCAGACCCGCGCGGCCATCCGCCATTTTCAGAAGCACTACAACCTGCCTGAGGACGGTGAGCCGAACCAGGCGGTGCTGAAGAAACTCAAGGAAATCGGGGCGATATAGAGCAATTCCAGCAAAAGTGCGCAGCGGTTTTGCGTCCGGAATTGCGCAAACAAAAAGATAGAGCATTTCCGCGGCTTGGAGAAAGACGGAAATGCTCTAACCCTTAGGATGCCGCCTTCAACAGCCTGTAATGCGTCGTCATCGCCTGGCCCTCGACATCCACCGCCTCTTCGATCGGCCCGGCCTCGCGGGACATCGCCACGCGATAGCGCTTCGGCGCCATACCTGTCATCCGCTTGAAGGCGTTGCTGAAGGCGCTTTCGGATGTATAGCCGAGCGAAAGCGCCAGCGCCGAAACCGGCATGCTGCCTTCCCGCAGTTCGCGTTCGGCAAGGCGCATGCGCCGGCCGGTGAGATAGGTGAGCGGCGCAACCCCCGCCACTGTCTTGAACCGCAGCGCAAAGCTCGTGCGCGACATGCCGGCCGCCGTTGCCAATTCGCCAAGCTGCCAGGAGCGGCTGGGATCGCCATGCATCAGCCGCAGCGCCGGTGCAATGCGATCGTCGCCGAAGGCTCGGAGCCAGCCGACCGTCAGTGGCGCCGAGCTCATGATGTGCGCCCTCAGCACCAGGACGAACATCAACTGCGCAAGCTGGGTCGAGGCGAGCAGGGCGCCGGGCCGCTTTGCCGCCATCTCCCGCACCAGTTGGTCGAGCAGCCAGCGCAGCACCCCGGCTTCGGCAAGGGCCGCGCGCACATGGATGATCGGCGGCAACACGTCGGACAGCAGCTCCATGCCCTGCGGCCCGAGCGCGATGTGGCCGCCGAGATAATGGAAATCCTCGCCAACGCCCTGGCGCGCCATGCCGTCAACCTTCTCCTTGAAGGCGCCGACCGCGTCAGTGGGCGCAACGGCAAGGTCGCTCGCCAGGATGAAGGAGTGCCGGCCGTTCAGAAGCGCAACGTCGCCTGCCTCGAGCAGAATGGGCTCACTGCCATTGTCGAGGCAAAGCCAGCAGCGCCCTTTGGCGACCGCGCTGATCTTGATCCGGTTTGGCCGGGGGAAACGCAGCGCCCAGGCGCCGCCGGCGATCAGCCCACCGGACACTAGGCAGCGCGCATCAAGCAGATTGAGCATTTCGGAGAGCGGATCGCTGGTCATTTTTGAACGATGAAGCAGGAAATCGGGATTTGCAAGCATTCAGAATCCCATTTCCCGGGCGTACATAAGGCCATCACGCACAACGGAGGCATGTCATGTCCACTCCACAGGCTCCCATCAGATCCGGTTTCGGTGCGGCCTCGACCGCCGAGGAGGTCATTGTCGGGCACGATCTCTCAGGCAAGGTCGCGATCGTCACCGGCGGTTATTCCGGTCTTGGTCTCGAGACGGCTCGTGTGCTCGCCGAAGCCGGCGCCAGGGTCGTCGTCCCCGCCCGCAATCTCGAAAAAGCCAAGGCGGCCGTGGAAAGCATTCCCGGCCTTGCGCTGGAAAAGCTCGACCTGATGGACCCCGGCTCGATCGACGACTTCGCCGACCGCTTCCTCGAAAGCGGCGAGCCCCTGCATCTTCTCATCAGCAATGCTGCCGTCATGGCAAATCCGCTGACGCGTGATACCCGCGGTTACGAATCGCAGTTCTCCACCAATCATCTCGGCCATTTCCAGCTCACTGCCCGCCTTTGGCCGGCGCTGGTGAAGGCCGAGGGTGCGCGTGTCGTCGCCGTCTCCTCGCGCGGCCACGTCTTCGCCGGCGTCGATTTCGACGATCCGAATTTCGAGAACCGCGAATACGCGCCCTATCTCGCCTACGGCCAGTCGAAGACGGCAAATGCTCTCTTTGCGGTGTCACTGGATGCTTTGGGTGCAAAGCACGGTATCAGGGCCTTCTCGCTGCATCCCGGCGGTATCGTCACCACCAATCTGGTCCGCCATCAGTCGAGCGACTTCCTCAAGGCGAGCGGCTATGTCGACGAGGATGGCAAACCGGTCATCGATCCGGAAAACAACAAGAAGACGATAGAGCAGGGGGCTTCGACCACCGTCTGGTGCGCCGTCAGCGAGAAGCTCGACGGTCTTGGCGGCGTCTATTGCGAGAACTGCAATATCGCCACCGCCGTCCCCGGCGATTCGACCGAGATGCTCGGTGTCCGTCCTTGGGCAACCGATCCGGAATTTGCCGAACGCCTCTGGCAGTTGAGCGAGCGGCTGACGGGCTTCATCGCCAGCTGACGGGGCGTCACACGGTCGGCCCACAGTCACGGAGTTCGATTTCCCTACAACCTAAGTCTAAGGTGCTGCGGCTGTTTGCAACTTGTTAACCATGTTGCCTGAAGCTTTTCTGATTGGGACGGGGGAGCGTCGGTCATGCATGCGCTGAAGGCGATAGACGATCTGGCCGGAGAACCGGCGGTCAAAGCGGGAGGCCCCGATCCCGAGGCGCTGCGCCACATCCTGCAGCGTCTTGCCGAAGAAGCCTCCACGCTTGGCATCGATCTCGTCGATATCGCCGGCGCCATCCAGGACATGGCGGGGATGTCGGCCCGGCATGCCTCCGCCTTCGATCGTGTCACCCGCACTGCACTGTCGATTGCCGAGACCAATCGCTCGGTCGCCGTATCGCTGCGCGAGACCGACCGCACGGCGGCCGAGGCCCGCCACATGCTGAAAGAATCGGCCGACCGCCTGACCGGCTCCGTCGTCGAGATCGGCCACATGGTCCAGTCCTCCAACGAGATCGGCGCTGAGATCGCCGGCTTCTCCAAGTCGCTTGCCGATGTCGACAATATCGCCGAGGAGATCAGCACCATCGCCCGCCAGACCAACCTGCTGGCGCTGAACGCCGCGATCGAGGCGGCACGCGCCGGCGATGCGGGCAAGGGTTTCGCCGTCGTCGCCACCGAGGTCCGGGCGCTTTCGCTGCAGACCTCGAAGGCGACCGGTTCCATCCAGCAGACGCTCGACGAGCTGCGCGTGAAGATCGACCGGCTGTCGGCCGTCGGCAGCGATGCGCGCGACAGTGCCGCCGGCGTGCGTGACAAGTCGGAAGCGATGCGCGGCGCCTTCGAAAACATGGAACATGTCATCACCCGCATCCTCGACAGTTCGACTGTCATGGCCAACACCACCGAGGCGGTCGACCAGCAATGCGCCGGCTTCGTCGAGAAACTCGGCGAGATGTCGGCCGAGGTCGCCGGCTCGAACATCAGGCTGCAGCAGGCGGCAAAACGCGTCGACAGCGTCGTCGGCCTCTCGGAAACCCTGATCCAGCTGACGGCGAGCGCCGGCGTCAAGACCGCCGACAGCCGTTGGATCGAGGAAGCGCAGTCGGTGGCAAGGCAGATTTCCGGCGCCTTCGAGCGCGCCGTCGCTGAAGGGCAGATCGGGCTCGATGCTCTCTTCGACCGACGGTATCGGCCGATACCGGGCACCGATCCGGCACAGGTGATGGCAGCCTTCACCGAACTCGCCGACCGCTTGCTGCCGCCGATCCAGGAACCCGTCACAGCCTTGGACGAGCGCGTCGCCTTCTGCGCGGCGATCGATGAGAACGGCTATCTGCCGACCCACAACCGGAAATTCTCGCAAGCCCAGCGGCCTGGCGACACCGTCTGGAACACCGCCAATTGCCGCAATCGCCGCATCTTCGCCGATCGCGTCGGCCTTGCCGCCGGCCGCAGCACCGCGCCCTTCCTCGTCCAGACCTACAGGCGCGACATGGGTGGCGGTAATTTCGTGATGATGAAGGATATCTCCGCTCCGATCACCGTCCGCGGACGGCATTGGGGAGGCTTGCGGCTGGCAATCAAGGTCTGACCCCTGGGGTCAAGCTCTGACCCTGCATTGCCGCCACCGGCGCTCCGGGGCTAGCGCATCGCAATCTTTCAGATTCGCTCCTTGCGCTCTAAGTCTTTATTTTCCCGCATGCCGTTATCGCAAAACCGCTACACACTTTTGCGCGACATGCTTTATACCGCACCGATGAGATTACGCGCCGACATCTTCGTTTCAGCCCTCCTGCGCCGCGTCTTCGCCAGCGGCGATTTCGCCGCCGTCGAGAAGAAGGGTGCGGAGGAAGCGGGTGCGATCTTCATCCGTCAGCACTTCCGCGACGGCCTGGAAACGCTCTATGCGCCGGCGCCGCAGACCGCTTTCGACGAAGGCCAGGCCGGCGACCGCCTGTTCGAGATCCGCCTGTTGCGCAGCGAACCGGAAGCGGTGCGCGCGATGCTGGAGCGCGAACGCAAATTCGATCCCGATCTCTGGATCGTCGAGCTGGAGGCGGATGAACTGGGGGATATGATCCCCCTTGTCAGGGACAGCGGATGACGGCCGGAGGCAGCCGTCAGGTCAGCGCCATTTCAAACCGCTGATATGTGGCAAGGTCAGCCCGCGGCTCAGCGAGACCGCCGTCCCATGATGCGCATGTCGCGCTGCGGCGGCGCCTGGCGGA
This sequence comes from Rhizobium ruizarguesonis, assembly GCF_012349115.1. Taxonomy (GTDB): domain Bacteria; phylum Pseudomonadota; class Alphaproteobacteria; order Rhizobiales; family Rhizobiaceae; genus Rhizobium; species Rhizobium ruizarguesonis. The sequence continues at coordinate 123,307 of NZ_PQIG01000057.1, read as the reverse complement.
TGAAGCGGTGGTTGGGCGTTTCCTGAGGTGCAGGCACATTGGGCACGTCGTGCCTGTAGGTGTAGCGATCGGCACGCCGCCAGGCTTCGACGCGTTCGTGGCATTCTTCCGGGTCGAGCGCATCGAGCACCATCCAGCCCCGCGTGACGTTGTGCTGCTGTTCGGCAAGGTGCGGATAGAGCCTTTCGAGCACGAAGACGGCATCGAGAAAGCCCATGCCGAGGCTCGTCAGTGTAGTGGCAAGCTGCTGGCCGGAAAGGTCGAGCATGATGCGCTCGGCAAGCCAGCGGCTGGCGGAAAGCGCATCGGCAAGTGCTGTTGCGAAATGCGTTGCCTCGCGTGAGCGCGCGAAGCGCACCAGCAGCGCCTCTTGAATGTCGGTGAGCGTGCGCAGACCGAGCCTGTCTTCGTCGGCACGGCCGAGATGACCGGCAAGCCCGAGGATACGTTCGCGCAACGCCTCTTCATTGGCAACCCGCTGTTCTTCCAGCGCATCCGCCTCGTTGGTCTCGGCCGGCGCTGGCGAAAGCGGGACCGCTGGCGATTCCATGATCGGCGCCGATGCGCCCGCGGGCCGCGGCTGGCTCTGGCGCAGCGCCACCAGCGCATCGATGACCTTTGGCGAGAGTGAATCGCGGCTGACGATCGCCTTGACATGCGCTGCACCCTGCATGCGCGCGATGGTAATCAGCGTATCGTCGGCGATTGCCTTGGAGGCGGCAAGAAAAGGGGCTGCGATCTCGATCGGCTGGTTGCCGATAAACAGTGCTACGGCTGCCGGCATGTTCTCGCATTGGGACAGCGCTGCGACCGCCTGGCGCTTGGCCTCGTCGGAGGAGGCTTGGAACAGCGGCATGAAAAGTTCGGCAAATTGGCGCAGTTCGGACCGTGTCGGATGAGACAGGTTCTCGAAACTGCTGACAGTCGCCATTAACACCACGTCCTTTTTCCTGACGGCCAAGGGGCCTTCTAGGTCTCGAAACCGGTCACGCACAAAAACACCCCGAAAACGCAGAACAAGGGGACCATGGGCCGATATGCGCTGGCGGAACGCATGTCAGGCCATACGGTTATGAACAAATCCTACACCGGTAGGGTTAATGCATGCTGAAGATTTTATTAAAAAGCAACAGAAATATACACGCTTAGCGTGTCCAGGCATGGTTAGCCGGCAATATAAAAATGCACGGTTTGGAAGGGCGCTCTGAGGATTGCTCATCGCCGAAGTGATGGTGGAAAGTTTAGGCGATCCTGTGATCGCGCAGCGCGTGCAGCAGCCTTTCGCGGCTGTCGTGACCGGCCTGATAGAGGTCGAGTGCTGCTGATGCGGCAAACTGCGCCTCGACGCTCTTGATGTCGATGTGCCGTTCCGCGCACCAGGCATCGAGAGCACTGCGCAGAACGTCGAGATCCTCAGGCGAGAAAGATGAATTCACCAGCAAAGACACCGTTTACCCTCCGCATTCCGGCAAGAGCGAGGAAGATTCCCGATCGATCGGTGCCCGGAAACGTGTGATCGACATGAGCGAACATACGCGCATCTGAGCGCCTCGCAATTAAATATTTTCATGCGGCATTTTTGCAACATCGCCCCTTTTCTGGCAGGCAGATTGCCGCGTCAATGCCAACTATATGAATTGTTTCTAATTTTACGCGCCGAACCCCATCCGGGCCTTTGCGCGGGCGGCGTGAAACCAAATCAACTCTTCGAGCGTTAAAGGGGAAGTGAGGTGAACTGTGTTTGGCATCTATCGAACATTAGTAAACTGTTAACTGTCATGTGTCTCAATTCGGATAGGAACGACGCGATTTGAGCAGTTGGATCGTTGAAACTCCGCATCACGGTATTTCAATCAGGTGCCGTGGGAAAGGCGCGAATGCCCTCGGTCCGGTTATCCCGGCACTGCAGGACGCGCCGGCTCGCACATTGGCGGGCAGGGTGAAATCCATCGCAAGTTCATCCGTCTCGGGCAGTGCATGGAGACGAGAATGGCAATAGTAGTCGCATTGGCGGATCGGCGGCCACGGGCGCCGCGTCGCCCGGACAAGGAGCCCCGCGAAGCCAAGATCCTCTGGTTCACCGGCGTCCGCTACGAGCGGTTGGCCGAGAGCCCGAAACATCGTCCGGCGCCCGCGCCGCGCGTCAACAAGAAGTAACCGCTTTTCAACCTCAGCGAGCGGCGAATTGCTCGCAGCCGGCTTCCGTCAGGAAGTTGCGCGCGGCCTCATCGAAGCTCGCCTGCGGCGCCAGCGTCCGCAGCACGGCATAACCGTCCGGCCGTGCCATTTCCACCAGGATCGCCTGCTGCAGCTCCTGTGGCAGATTTTTGCGCAGGTCGGTCAGCTGGATCGGACTGCCGGCCAGCACATCGAGCGCACCGCCGACCGACGTCCTGTCGTTCATGCTGAAGACCTCATTGGAGGCACTGTCGTAGATCGCGATCGACCAGAAGGGCACATTGCCCTTGGCGGTGAAATGCACCGGTGCATCCTCGACATCGAAGGAGCAGACGGCGGTGCGCAGGAAGGGGTCGCCATTGGCAAGGCCTGCCTCGTCATACTGGTTGCCGAGCAGGTAGAAATTGTTGAGGTCGCCCTCCGCCTCCACGCGGGTCGCCGCATCCCTGCCGGTGAAATGCGGCAGCGACAGGATGATGACGAGATGCAGCAGGGCTGCGCCGAAAAGGCCGGTCAGGACGGCGAAGAATATCCTAAGCATTGCCGCATCCGGTCTTGGTGAGCTTCGGCATGGCGAGGTCGATCACGCCGGAACTGCCGGCGGTCGGTGTGTCGAACAGCGTCAGTACCAGCCGAAAGGTGCCGGCCTGTGGCAAGGCCAGCCAGTTGCCCGGCTGCGCGACGGCGGATATGTCGATCGAGAAGCTGCTGTCTTGCTGGCGCAGCACCGTCCAGGAATTCAACGCTGAGGGATGCCCTGTCGTCACCGCCGCCGGATTGCCGCCATTGTCGGCGGTAAAAAGGGTCCAGAGCCGGGCAGGCGGTGTCTGCCCGCTGATGCGGTAGCGGCAGCCGGCATTCAGCCGCGCGCCCTCGTCGTCGACGCTCGCCGTAAACGTCAGGCCCTCTGCGCTGCCGTAGAGCAGCTTGCCGGCGCGTGCCCGGTGCGACTTGGCATAAGGATCGGCCTCGACCGTCTGCAACGCCGGAAAGGCCTCCCAGGCGCCGAGCTTGATCGCCCCAAAGCCCTGTGTCGCATCCAGCGCATAAAGCGAAATCATGATCCCGCCGCCAAAGGCGACGATCAGCGTGATCGCGATAAAAAGGGGAAATCGAAACACGTCATGACCTTGGAAACCATATCGGATGAAAGGGTTACCACTGATTCTGGCAGGGTGGAATGCCAAGCCGTGCCATAGAGGCCGATTGATCCACGGTCATGCCGTATGCGGCAGCGGCATTCATGCCGATGCATCGATGCGGGTGGATGCTGATTTCGGGATCGGCGCGTGACTACTCCGCGCTCGCCACCTTCGCCGGCGCGAGCGGGGCGGCATCCTTCAGCTTTTCGCCGAGCATCTTGAGGATGTCAGTCGATTGAACCGAGAGCATGCGCGGCCGGATAAGCTGCGGCAATCCGTCCTGCGGCTTGGCGGCGGCGGTCTTGGCGAGATCCTTTTCCGAGGGCAGGGGGTTTTCGACGCCGGGGATGGCGCGCAACGTGACGCCCTGATGGGCGTAGTCCATGGCACGCTTGAAGGTCATCGCCGGCAGCGAGCCGCCGGTCATCTCGTTGGTCGAGGTGTAGTCGTCATTGCCGAACCAGACGGCGCAGGTGTAATTGCCGGTGAACCCGACGAACCAGGCGTCGCGATAGGCTTGGGTCGTGCCGGTCTTGCCGGCCGTCAGGATGCCGTTGTCGAGTGCGGCCTTGCGCGCCGTGCCGACATAGGGAACACGCGACAACATCTGGTTCATATAGGCGTCGGCCTGTTCGGACAGCACGCGTTTCGGCGCCGGTTCGTCATGGTCGAAATCGTAGAGCACGTCGCCGTCGTAATCGAGGATCTGGGTGATGCCGTGGCGGCGCGACTGGTAGCCGCCGGCTGGGAAGGTGGCATAGGCCGTCGCCTGGTCGAGCACCGTCACCTCGGACGTGCCGATCGGGATGGTGACGTCATCGCGGATCGGCGTTTCGACGCCGAGGTTCTTGGCCATCGCCCGGATCGGCTGAATACCGAGTTTTTCCTTGGCGAGCCGCACCGGCACGGTGTTGATCGACTGGGCGATCGCGGTCTCAAGCGTGATGCGGCCGGCATAGCGGTTCGCATAATTGTGCGGGCTCCAATTGCCCCAGGAGATCGGCGCGTCGACGATCGTCGTCTGCGGCGTCATCCCGCTCTCCATCGCCACCGAATAAGTGTAGACCTTGAAGGAGGAGCCCGGCTGACGGAGCGCCCTGGTGGCGCGGTTGAACTGGCTCTCGCCGTAGTCCCGGCCGCCGACCATGGCGCGCACGGCGCCGCCGTTTTCGATCATCACCATCGCGCCCTGCTTGGCGTGATAGGCTTCGCCATATTCGCGCAGCGACGTTTCGACCGAATCCTCCGCCGCCTGCTGGATGCCCATGTCGATCGTCGTGCGCACGATCAGCGAATGCTGGTGGAAGCGCGACGAAAGCCGCTGCACCTCGTCGAAAGCCCAGTCGAGGAAGAAATCAGGCGATTCCACCTCGTTGCGGTCGACGACGGTGGCCGGATTGCGCCTGGCGGCGATCACCTGGCCCTCGGTCATCAACCCGCTCTGCACCAGATTGGTCAGCACTTCGTTGGCGCGGGCACGCGCCGCCGGCAGGTTGACATGCGGTGCGTATTTCGCCGGCGCCTTGAACAGGCCGGCGAGCATGGCGGATTCGGCAAGGTTCACATCGGTGATGTTCTTGCCGAAATAGAACTGCGCCGCCGCCGCTGCGCCAAAAGTGCCGCCGCCCATATAGGCGCGGTCGAGATAGGTGGAGAGGATTTCCTTCTTGGAAAGGTTCGCCTCGAGCCACAATGCCAGGAACGCCTCGGTGACCTTGCGGTCGATCGAGCGTTCATTGGACAGGAACAGGTTCTTGGCGAGCTGCTGCGTCAGCGTCGAGCCGCCCTGCACGACTTCGCCGGCCCGCGCATTCTCGCTCATGGCGCGGAAGAGGCCGATGAAATCGATACCGAAATGGTCGAAGAAGCGCCGGTCCTCGGTGGCGATCACCGATTTGATCAGCGAATCCGGTAGCTCGTCGATCGGCACGGAATTCTGGTGGATCACGCCGCGATGGCCGATGACGTTGCCGTAGCGGTCGGTGAAGGTGACGGCGAAATCGCCGCGGTTGCGCCAGTCCTCCTTGGTCGCCTCGAAGGCGGGCTGGGCAAGCAGCAGCATCAGCACGGAGCCGGCCGCCCCAAGCGTCAGCCCTTCGCCGGCAAGTTCGAAGACCATGCGCTTCCAGCCGCGCACGCGGAAGCGGCGGAAGAAGATGGTGATGTCTTCCCAGATCTCGGCGGCGCGGAAGCCGGCGTTCCAGACGGTCGAATCGATCCAGGAATCGATGCGCAGCAGAATGTGACGGCTCTTCGCCGGCCGCTTGTCCGCCGCCTCGTTCGCCGCTTTTCCGGGCCTTTTTTCTGGCCCGTTTTCGGGCCCATTTCCTGGCCCATTTCCTGGGTTGTCCGGATCCTGCACGTCCTGTATTCCCGCCTGATCGCGCTTCGGTCATATCCGACGAAAGCGCGAGGCCCGCATATGGCCGCAAATCTCTCCGATACCAGGAGAGAATTCTCCGAGTACCAGGAGTATACCGAAGGATTGATTGATTTTGCGGCCGATAACAAGAGAGATGCATGAGGGTCACGCGAATTTGCGGGCCGCTGTTGCATGAAACGACGATGAACGATCTGCCCTTCTGGAAGAGCAAGACGCTTGCCGAGATGACCGCCGCCGAGTGGGAAAGCCTCTGCGACGGCTGCGGTCTCTGTTGCCTCAACAAGATCGAGGAATGGGATAGCGGCGATATCTATTTCACCTCGGTCAGCTGCAAGCTGCTCGACGGCGAAAGCTGTCGCTGCTCGAGCTATGAGAACCGTTGGGATTTCGTGCCGGATTGCGTGCAACTGACGAAGGAGAACGTGCCCGATATCGCCTGGCTGCCGCCGACCTGCGGCTACCGGCTGGTCAATGAAGGCCACGACCTCTACTGGTGGCACCCGCTCGTCTCCGGTGACCCGGAGACCGTCCATGCCGCCGGTATTTCTGCGCGAGGCCGCACGATCAACGAAAATGAAATCGATATCGACGATCTCGAGGACTATGTGGTCGACTGGCCGCTGACCGTGGGCGAGAAGGACGATGAGGAAGCCTAGAACAGGATGATTTTAAATAGTTAGAGCGTGATGTCGTCCGAAAACCGCTGACACTTTTCGACATCATGCTCTAGGCGGGCTCAGGGCTTTATTGCCGCGAGGAAGCACCGCAGCTCCGTTTCCACATAGACAGCCACCGGCCCCTCGGCGCCAAAACCCCACCAGATGAGCGAACCCTGCCATTGCGACAGCATCAGCCGGGCGATCGTTTCCGGCGCGGTCGCCGATCCGAAACACCGAGCGATCGCCGCTGTCAGTGCTGTTCCCCAGGCGGCCCCTCGGGCGCGTAGCACCGGATCGCGGAAATCCTCGCGAAGCACCAGCAGCCCCTCACCATAGGCGGCGGCATTGTCGCCATAATCCTGCGACAGGCCGACGAGCAGCGCGATGGCGCCTTCCGGTGTTTTAGGCACCGTCTCGGCAAGCCGCGCCGTTTCCGCATCCAGCCTGTCCCAGGCGTAAAGCAGCGCGGAGCGCAGCATTGCCGCCTTCGTGGCGAAACGCTGCACCAGCGTCGAGCCGGAAAGTCCGCTCGCTTTCGCTACCGCCGCAAAGGTCGCCGCATCCGGCCCCTCGGCCTGGATCAGCGCCAGCACCATGGCGAGAAGCTGTTCATCGGAAAATGTGCGGCGGCGCGGCATGAAATTTCCCTTGCATTCGCCGTCAATGTAAACGATCATTCGTTTATATACAAGGAGCGCCAGCTGAAGCAATTCCAGGAGAAGTGGGAAGCGGTTTTCCCAGGCAAAGCGCGAAGCGGTTTTGCCGGGAATTGCGTAAAAACAAAGAGTTAAACCCGGGCGTTTCCATGACGGCGTGAAGGCTGTTCTAGCGTGGAGGATGGAGAAGTGACAGCGAACTTGCGGGAGAAAGTGGCCTTGGTGGCGGGTGCTACGCGCGGCGCCGGCCGCGGCATCGCAGTGGAACTCGGCGCCGCCGGCGCCACCGTTTACGTGACGGGGCGCACGACGCGCGCGCAGCAATCCGAATATATCAGGCCGGAGACGATCGAGGAGACGGCCGAGTTGGTGACGTCAGCGGGCGGCAAGGGTATCGCCGTGCAGGTGGACCATCTTGTCAAGCAACAGGTCGAGGCGCTGATCGCCCGCATCCGTGCCGAGGCCGGCCGGCTCGATATTCTCGTCAACGACATCTGGGGCGGCGAGAAACTGTTCGAATGGGACAAATCAGTCTGGGAGCATTCGCTGGACAACGGCTTGCGCATGCTGCGGCTCGGTATCGAGACACATCTGATTACCGCCCATTACGCCCTGCCGCTGATGATCGAGCGGCCCGGCGGGCTGCTGGTGGAGATGACCGACGGCACGGCTGATTACAATGCCACGCATTACCGGCTTTCGCCCTTTTACGACCTCGTCAAAACGGGTGTCACCCGCATGGCCTGGGCGCATGCGCAAGATTTGGAAAAACACGGCGCCACCGCCGTTTCGATCACGCCTGGCTGGCTGCGTTCCGAAATGATGCTGGATGCCTACGGTGTTCGCGAGGAGAACTGGCGCGAGGCGACCAAGGTACAGCCGCATTTCGCCATTTCCGAAACCCCGCGCTTCGTCGGCCGGGCCGTTGCGGCCATCGCCGCCGATCCCGACCGCGCTCGCTGGAACGGCCAGTCGCTATCGAGCGGCGCAATCGCAAAGACCTATGGTTTCGACGATATCGACGGTTCGCGGCCGGATTGCTGGCGCTACATGGTGGAAGTGCAGGAGCCCGGCAGACCGGCTGACGTAACGGGTTATCGCTAGAGCAGCATGATTTTAGGCCGGATCGGCCTAAAATCTGAATTGGAGCATGATGTCGTCTAAACCGCTCTCGAGCCCGTTACCGGGCGGCGGCGAGGCGCGCTGCGTCGCGAAACGAGACCAGTCGCTTCGTCTGTTCGTCCCACAGCACCAGCTTGACGCAACGCAGGCTTTCCATGAGCGTGATGCGGCCCATATCGGCAAGCTCAGGATGGTCTCGCAGCACCTCCGGCAGCCGGTAGTAGGGCACCCGGCTCGACAGATGATGCACGTGGTGGATGCCGATATTGCCGGTGATCCAGCGCAGCACTGGCGGCAGGTCGTAATGCGAGGCACCGTGCAGGGCCGCATGCTGGAACTGCCAGTCCGGCTTCTTCGACCAATGTGTTTCCTCGAATTGATGCTGCACATAGAACAACCAGACGCCGGCAGCACCTGCCAGAAGAACGGTCGGCAGATGCACCAGTAAAAAGGGGACGATCCCGACCGCCCAGATCAGCAGCGCGGCGACCAGTGCGATGGCAAGATTGGTCGCCATGGTCGAGACCCAGGGCAGGGCGCCGGAGCGCATCATGCCGAAAGGCAGGCGCTGCTTGAAGAGGAACAGCCATGCCGGTCCGATCCCGAACATCACGATCGGGTGCCGGTAGAGCCGGTAGCCGAGCCGGCCCCAGCGCGACAGCGCGTTATATTCGGCGATCGTCAGCGTTTCGATGTCGCCAACGCCGCGTTCGTCCAGGTTTCCAGCCGAGGCGTGGTGTTCCGCATGCGCCCGGCGCCAATAGTCGTAGGGCGTCAGCGTCAGGATGCCGATCGTGCGTCCAACCCAGTCGTCGACGCGGCGACGGGCGAAAAACGAGCCGTGGCCGCAATCATGCTGGATCATGAACAGCCGGAGCAGGAAGGCGGCGGCGGGAAGGACGAGGATCAGGCCGGGCCAGAAGCTGTAATGAACCGCCGCCCAGGCGGTAGCCCAGAACAGCGCGAAAGGGACGACGGTGACGACAAGCTCGAAAGCGCTGCGTCCGGCTCGTGGCTGGCGATATCCGGCAAGGATTTTCAGCCAGCGTTTTTCAGCGAAAAGCTCGGCTTGCTCTGCGGATCGATCCGGGTTTTCGGATCGCTCCGGGTTGTCGCCGGGCTCGCCCAAAGGGGCCACTTGGATTTCCTCGCACTCGCTGCGGCGCGCAGATTCGATCACAGAGTGACGCCGTGAAAGGCGACGATCGCCGAAAAGCCGAGTGCAATCACCACGGCCGAGCGAATGAGGAAGAGCGGATAGTCGAAGTGGTACATCGTATGAAGAGTGGTCATGGTTGCAGCAATTCCTGTTTTTCTGAAAACATGTCAATGGGTGATGGTGTCACGCCGGAGCCCGGCGCGTTCGACAAGACGCGCTATCACTTGCGCTGTTATGCGCACGGGGGCGGAGCGGGGGCTCGATAAGAGGTTCTATTTCTTTGGAGCACTGCCCTGCGGGGCGGTTTTGGTCGCCGTCTTCATCTGATTGGCGAATGTGCTTTCCACCTTCGCTGCCTGCTTGTCCTTCTTCGGCTTCCGGACCTCGCGATTGCTTCTTACTTGTCCTTTTGCCATCGATAAAATCTCCCTTTAGATCGAAATTGAAAGCCGCAGCCTGCGTGGTATTCGCCCCGCTTGTCGGTCGCGATCAGAGATCGCGGGATCGTCATGAGGGGCAACCCGACAACACCGGGCCGCAGGGATGGAATAAAAATGATGCCTGCTGAAACCGCATCGCAGTCTGGAGGCGGATGACCGGAGAGGTCACCGAAAGCCAAACCCGACGTTGAGACGGGACGTCACCATGCTTTCGCGATCGGGAAAATGGCGGGCCGGAACTCCGGTCACCGCAAATGCCGCATCGGCCAAATCAGCGAGCCATCCTCTTAGCGTAAAATTGAGTCGCCATTAAGGCCGCCGCCGCAGGAAAGCCATATTTCCACAGGGTTCAATCCGCAAGAGCATGATGCCGAAAAGTGTCAGCGGTTTTCGGACGACATCCTATTCTAAGGGAAACAGGCGGATCAGCTTCGTTCTTTCCATCTCCGATCGGCCCGATGTCGACATGATGCCGCGGGCCAAACAGAGTTCTATGTCCCGTCCGATATCGAGCGGTACCAGCATGCCGCCGGCCTTGAGCAGGCGGTCTGTCATCGACAAAAGCATATCCACTTGCGCCTGGCAGCCATCGATTTCCAGGAGCGCCACCCGGCGCTCCCTGTCGATGTCGGCAAAATCCCTAGCTTGCTGCCGTTGTTGGTAAGCCCCGAACTGCACCCATCCGAAATAACCGGCCGCTGCGACGCAGATACAAAGCAAGAGGGTTTTCCGCACAATAATCCTTCGGAGCCGAGCGGCTCGCTTGCCGCTAGCGCATAACCCCGAAATCGGAATCGATTTCCGAATGGATTACGCGCAAACTCAAAGTGTTAGAGCGTCCTTAGCGCGTCTGAAAAGACCCGCGGCGCTCTTGCCGGCGCGTCTTCGCGGGGCAATCCTTGTATCGCATATCGGTTAAAGACGGGGGTTACCGGTTTCGGCGGCGTCTTCAGCTTGCCGAAATGGTGTTCGAGCGCCAGCGAGAGCAGGGCCGGAGAGGTGACGCCCTCCTCGAACAGCCTGATCAGCAGCACGGCCGCGACGTTGAAGACCCTTTCGTCGTCGATCAGGATTCTGGCGTCGTAACCGGCGTCGTCGAGCACGCCCTGAAGCATGTCGAGATCGGATGAGGTCAGATGCGATTTTTCGGAAGTGGAAGACATCGGTCCTCCTTTCATCGGGGCGAGGATACCAAGATCCTCAGTCGGCAGCGCCCGTTCAATGGCTGCCGAAGTTGCGACCATGCGCCTTTCGCCCAGGCAACGCAACGGGATTCTTGCCGCAGATTTAGCTCCGGTTCATGAGCAGCCCGCACCGGTCAGAGTGCGGGCTGTGAGGATCATTCCGCCGCTTGATAGGTTCGCCTCCGGGCGGCCGATGTCCGCGGACCGGCGGCTGCAAGCAGGGTGATCGCCACCGCAAGCGATGCCACGAAAGCGATGCCGGCGACATAGGGGTTCCAGCCGAAATGCGGTGCGGCGCCGAAGACCGCCGAGGCGGCCGCAAGCACGATGCCGCCGCCGATCTGGAAGGAGGCGAAGAGTAGCCCGGAGGCGAGCCCCGCCTTGTCATCCTCCACATCGGAAAGGGCCGCAACCTGCACCGAGGGGTAGGTCAGGGCGTAACCGAGGCCGAGCGGGATCTGCGAGAACACGACGAGCAGGATCGGATCGACATGTCCGAGTGCGGTCACCCAGAAGATGTAGCTGAAGGCCTGCAGGCCGACACCCGCTGCCATCAGCCGGGTAGCACCGCGATTTTGCGCGACCGTCGCAAAACGTGGCGCCAGGAACATCACGAAGACACCGCCGAGGGCGAAGCAGAAGCCCGTCGTGAAGGCCGACCAGCCGATGACATTCTGATAGTAGAGCGTCGCCAGAAACTGGAAGCCGACATAGGCACCCTGGAAGAGGGCGGCGATCGCATTGGCATGCCGCAGCTTGGCGCGGCGGAACATGCCGAGCGGCACCATCGGATCGGCATGACGCGCTTCGACCACGAGGAAGAGCAGGATCAGCACCAGCGACGCGGCGAGCGAACCCCAGGTCGGGAACGCCTGCCAGCCGGCGGCCGCGGCATTGGTGATGCCGAAGACGAAGAGCAGCAGCCCGGGTGTGATCGTCAGCGCGCCGGCCCAGTCGAAGGCAGGTCTCGGTCCCGCCCTTTTCGGGTCGGCGGGCAGCACCAGCGGCGCCAGAACGAGCGTCAGGATGGCGATGGGCGCACCCATGACGAGCGTCGCCCGCCAGCTGAAGATCGTCGCGGCACCGCCGAGCACCATGCCGAGCACGAAGCCGGCGGCGCCGGTGGAGGAGAAGACACCGAGCGCTTTTGCCCGCGCGGTTCCCTCGCCGAAGACGGAGAGCAGCAGCGCAAGGGCCGCAGGCGCCGTGAAGGCGGCGGCAATGCCTTTGATCAATCGGGCGGCGATCAGCGTCGGCCCACTATCAACGAAGCCGCCGGCGATGCTGGCGGCGGCAAAGATCGCCAGCGACCAGAGGAAGACGCGGCGATGGCCGAAGACGTCGGCGACCCGGCCGCCGAGCAGCAGGAAGCCGCCATAGCCGAGCACATAGGCGCTGACGGCCCATTGCAGCGAGGTCGCCTCCATGCCGAGTTCGGCCTGGATGGCAGGCAAGGCAACGCCGATGGTGGAGACGTCCATGGCGTCGAGAAAATTGGCGGCGCAGAGCAGCAGCAATGCCAGCCCCGCCCCGCTTGGCGATTTGGAAAGAGTCATCGAAATCGTTCCTTCTCTGCTGCCGCCTCATCGGGGGAGGTTGCCGGGCGGCAGGGAACGAGAAAATGTACAGCTTCCTTTCCTATTGCAAATTGATAGTAGCCATGCCAGGTATTACTGACGATGATGAATGATGCCACTCTTCGCAAGATCGACCTCAATCTCCTGCTGGCCTTTTCGGTGCTGATGCAGGAGCGCAACGTCAGTCGTGCCGCCGAACGGCTGCTGCTCGGCCAGCCGGGCCTGTCGGCCGCTTTGCGGCGCCTGCGCGAGGCGCTGGACGACGAATTGTTCGTGCGTGTCGGCCGCGGCCTGCAGCCGACGCCGCGCGCTCTTTCCATCGCCCCGGCGATCGAGGATGCGCTGTCGGGCATCGAGCGCGCCATCCGCCCGCAGGCCGAATTCGATCCGGCAAGCTGGCAGGGCGAGTTCCGCATCGGCATGTGTGACAATCTCGAATCGGCCTTCTTCGGCCCGCTTGCCGCCCGTCTTCTCCAGCTTTCACCCGGCGCCCGGCTGATCGGCGTCGCCTCCGAGAAACGCGATGCCGCGCGCCGGTTGGACGAGGGCGTCTTCGACTTCAGCGTCTCCGTGCACGACGAACCGGCCTCCTGGCACATTCGTGCGCCGCTGTTCGACCAGGCCTCGATCTGCATTTACGACGAAGCTCAACTCCGGCTAAAGGCGCCGCTGAGCCTTAAAGATTTTGCCAATGTCGCGCATGTCACGGTCTCGTTCGAAGGCAATGCCGCGAGCAGCATCGACATCGCGCTGAGCCGCACCGGGCACGTCAGACAGGTGGTGGCGACGGTACCGCGCTTTTCCGCCTTGCCGACGGCGCTGCGGGCCATGCCCGCCATCGCCACCGTGCCGGAGTCGATCGGCCGCTGCATGGCGCAGTTGCATGGGCTGACGATTTGCGAGCCGCCGCTTTCGCTGCCGGCCGATCCCGTAACCATGCTCTATCGCCGCGTCGACCAGGCCGACGGCCGGGCGCGCTGGTTCCGTCGCCTGTTCCTCGACGTCGCCAGCCAGGCGCTCGAAGCCTCCGGCTGCTGCGTATCGATCTCGAGAGCCGCGGCCTAAAGCAATTCCAGCAAAAGTGCACAGCGGTTTTGCGTCCGGAATTGCGCAGAACAAAAGACAGCGCAAATTCCAGCAAAAGTGCACAGCGGTTTTGCGTCCAGAATTGCGTGAAAACAAAAGGTTAGGGCGGTCGGTTACAGCTCACCTTTGTGAAAATACGCTTCGAGGCGGTAGCCGTCCGGGTCGATGATGAAGGCGGCGTAATAGAATTGCCCATAATCCGGCCGCACACCCGGTTCACCATTATCCGCGCCGCCGGATGCGACGGCCGCCGCGTGAAAGGCATCGACCGCGGCCTCATCAGGCGCGACGAAGCAGAAATGCAGCCCGGATCGCATGTCGGCAACCACGGGCTGTTCGACCTGCATCACCCAGAGCCCGACCCTTTCCGGGCCATAGCCGATCATGGTGTCGGAATTGGACAGGCGCTCATATCCGAGCGGCGCCAGCGCCGCATCGTAGAAACGGCGAGCTCTTTCGAGGTCTTTTACGCCGATGGAGATATGATCGAACATCAACACGAACTCCCTATCTGCCGCTAATCCCCGAAGGACTGCTCACACCCAAGATGGCTCGACGCCAACATCTTTCAACCAAAGCATGTCGCGCAAAAGTCTACAGCGGTTTTGCGACAACGACATGCTTAAAACAAAGACTTAAAGCGCGAGGAGCGAATCTGAAAGATTGCGATGCGCTTTAAGTCAACGAAGGGGCCCGTATCTTGGGCGCGGATCATTCATGGCCGGCGATCCTGCCCAGCGCCTTGGCGAAGAAATCGGGGGCGCCGAAATTGCCGCTTTTCAGCGCAAGCCCAAGCGGCCCGGAGCGGTCGGCAACGAGGACCGGCACGCCGGGATCGATCTCAGGCCGATCATCATGTTTTTGAGACCGAGCGAGAAGTGGCCCTCCACTCGAAGACATCCGCACCGGCTTTCGGTGCGAGTCGGCCCTGAACCGGCAATGTGCTAGTTAAGACAAGGCGAGCAACGCTGTCACGTGATTTTGGGGGAGGGCGCAGTTCGGCCAGGAGCTACTGTGGGACAGGCAGTCCGCCGACTGCAGGCGCCTGCGGCAAAGCCTGAGGCTGGACATTGCCGCGCATCCGCCCGGGTCTCGTTCTAAACAGCGCCCCCGGCGACGCTTTGCATCTGTTGCAGGTTCGTCACCTCATAGGTCCAGACTCGAAACGCCTTCAGCACATGCGGACCGAAGGAATTGATGAGCGGTATGTCGGCGGCGTCGCGCCCGCGTGCGACGATGATACGACCAATCCGCGGCGTATTGTTGCGCGGATCGAATGTATGCCATGCACCGTCCAGGAAGACCTCGATCCAGGCGCTGAAGTCCATCGGATCGACGACCGGAATACCGATGTCGCCGAGATGGCCATTGATATATCGGGCAGGAATGTTGAGGCAACGGCACAACGCCACCGCGAGATGCGCAAAGTCGCGACAGACGCCGACACGTTCGTGAAACGCCTCGAAGGCTGTCCGCGTCGATCGCGCCTGCATGTAGTCGAATTGGATGTGGCCGTGAACGAAGTCGCAGATCGCCTGAACGCGGCCCCAGCCAGGTGAGACGGTGCCGAACATATCCCACGCAATTTGACTGAGACGATCCGTCTCGCAATAGCGGCTGCCCATCAGGTAGACGAGGCAATCATCCGGCAATTCCGAAACCGGGAGTTCCCTGGCGCCTGGCAGCGACCTGTCCGGTTTGCCGTCGTCTTCGATCGTCGCATCGCCCCATATGGTCAGGTCGCCCGCCGGGGCAATCAGCCGGAGACAGCGGTTGCCGAAGAGGTCGCGATAAGTCGAAGTGGGAACATCGGGCGTGGTGAAGACCGTTTCCGGAATTCTGATGTCGGCCGCACGATCATCATGAACCGACAACAGGCATACCAATGCGGTCGGCTGCGGGCAGGTCAGCGTAATTTCATAGCCGTAACGGATCAACATGGAGCGTTCTCGCGCGTCCGGATCCGCCTAGCGGAAGTCCGCCGCAGTTAGAGTATAGAAGGCGCGGCGGCGGTAGGAATAGGCTTTGTGTGCCACGTCCTGAATGGAGTTGCGCAGGGCGTCGAATAACGAAAGCCAATTCGTTTCCGAAGGCTCGGTTCTTTGCAATGCGGTGTCGGATTTCGCCAGAGCGCCAACCTCGATGAAGAACAACACCTGGAACATGCCGTCATGGCCGACGAAGCGCACAGCATTTCTCGCCGCATCGAAGCTACGGCTTTGGTTCAGGAAGGCTAGCGCCACGGTTGAACCGGCGGGGTCTCACGAGCACTCCGAGCGGCGTCCGACAGCCTGAGCCATTCCTTCCGGTATCCTATGTTGAGAAGATTGAAGGACATCATCTCTTTCCCGGCCTCCGAACGGCTCTTGCCGGTCATGGCATGGTCGGCGAGCACTGGAACGCCTGCTGAGACACGATAGACGGTCGACGAACGGGCGGATTCGATCCGGCGGTCGTGTTCGATCTCCATGGAGTAGCGACCGGACGCGCCACATTTGTCTTCCCATGTGCCGACGGCAAAGGCATTCCGTCTTCGTTCGGCTTCGTCTTCATGGCTGTTCACGATGTCAACCTTTCGTCATTCGGGCCGTGGCCATGGCCAAACGTCCTCTCGATCAGTGTTGCGCCGCTGCCGGCGGGCGATAGGTTTACCAGTTCCAGGCTGTCTTCCGTCGCGACCCGCTCATGACGTTCATCGTCACTGCGGATGCGGTATTGCAGCACATTTCCTCTCAGAGGCAGCGTAGCGGTAATGCGGTATGTCTCGGGGAGCTTGGAGGGAACGACCAGGAACCCGTCCTTCACCCGGACGGTCTGCCCCACCTTGAAGATATGTGTTGCTGCCTCGCGTCGGATCGAGCGTCCATTGCGTTGCGGGATGCGCGTAGCGGTCATGACAGTTTGTGGTCCTTTTCGAGCGCGGTTTCGAGATCTGACAGGTGGACAGGCATCATCTGCTGCGTCGAACTCTGGGCGGCGATCGCCGGCAGGTGGATGAAGGCGCCGACCCGTCGCCAGGCAAGCCTGGAAACGCTATCGATCAATTCCTCGTCATAATCGACGCGGTATTCTCCGGCTGGCTGCGCCCCGTCGAAACCGGGCAGGCGGAATGGAGATGAAAAACGGACGACGGTTTCTGTGGTGCGACTTGTCACGGCTGAGGCCTCCGCAGGAATACACTGAAGCGTTCCTGTATCGTTGAGATCCGAGCCGGACGAACTCGAGGCTGCCGGTACATCCGCGGTCAGCGCCAAGCTCATTCCGGATCGGAACAGGCGAAATGAACGCCGGAACGACGTCATACATTCGCTATCGAGAATTCAGTGGTGATGGCGGGTCGTAGGTCTCTGACACCGCGAAGCCAAGTCGGCCAAATCGACGAGGCCTATCATTGCGCCTTGATTGAGTCCAAATCAAGATAATTCGGATTTATCTATAAAAAACGCTAAATTAAGGTCACGATATGCTAAATAAAATTGAGCGCGACGGCGAAAAAATTCTTTTCATTTCTGGATTAATACAAAATATCCGTTCAAATTGATTTCCTGAATTTTTCAAGAAATTCCCTTGGTGAACAATATTTATTAGCACTCCTATCAATCGAGTGCCACGGGTGCTATTTATGTACTGCAGCCGCCATACGCGCCGGCAGCAGAAAGACCTCTATGAAATTCCGTTCACTTCACGACCGCGTCGTCATTCGACGTGCGGAAGGCGATGTCAAATCCAAGGGCGGGATCATCATTCCAGACACCGCCAGGGAGAAGCCGCAGCAAGGTGAAGTGGTCGCAGTCGGCCCGGGCCTGCGCGACAAAAGCGGCACTCTGGTCCCGCTCGATGTCGAGGTCGGCGATCTCATTCTGTTTGGAAAATGGTCGGGCACAGAGGTCACGATCGATGGCGAAACCCTTCTGATCATGAAGGAGACCGACATCATGGGCATCGTCGAAAAGACCGAAGCGGCTGCTGACAAAGCCGCCTGAGGGTCGAATTTCCGACCCGCATCTCAAGATCGAACTGGGAAGAAACATCATGTCTGCCAAGGAAATCAGATTCTCCACCGACGCGCGCGACCGCCTGCTGCGCGGCGTCGAATTGCTTAACAACGCCGTCAAGGTGACGCTTGGCCCGAAGGGTCGCAACGTCGTCATTGACAAGGCCTATGGCGCACCGCGCATTACCAAGGACGGCGTTAGCGTCGCCAAGGAGATCGAGCTCGAAGACAAGTTCGAGAACATGGGCGCGCAAATGGTGCGCGAGGTGGCTTCGAAGACCAATGATCTTGCCGGCGACGGCACGACGACGGCGACGGTGCTTGCCGCCTCCATCTTCCGCGAAGGCGCAAAGCTCGTCGCTGCCGGCATGAACCCCATGGATCTCAGGCGCGGCATCGATCTCGGCGTTACCGCCGTCGTCAAGGAAATCCAGGCGAGGGCGATGAAGGTCAAATCGTCAGCCGAGATCGCACAGGTCGGCACCATTGCCGCCAATGGCGACGCCACCATCGGCGAGATGATCGCCAAGGCGATGGACAAGGTCGGCAATGAGGGCGTCATAACAGTCGAAGAGGCGCGAACCGCCGAGACCGAACTCGATGTCGTTGAAGGCATGCAGTTCGATCGTGGGTATCTCTCGCCCTATTTCGTCACCAATGCCGAGAAGATGCGCGTGGAACTGGAGGAGCCCTATATCCTCGTTCACGAGAAGAAACTCGGCAGCCTGCAGGCGATGCTGCCGATCCTGGAAGCCGTCGTACAGACCGGTAAACCGCTGCTCCTCATCTCGGAGGACGTCGAAGGCGAGGCGCTGGCGACGCTTGTCGTCAACAAGCTGCGCGGCGGCCTGAAGGTCGCGGCCGTCAAGGCGCCGGGCTTCGGGGATCGCCGCAAGGCCATGCTGGAAGACATTGCCGTGCTGACCGCCGGCCAGATGATTTCCGAGGATCTCGGCATCAAGCTCGAGAACGTCACGCTCGATATGCTCGGCCACGCCAAGCGTGTGCTGATCGACAAGGAGACCACCACGATCATCGACGGCTCCGGCGAGAAAGCGGCCATCCAGGCGCGCATCCAGCAGCTCAAGGCGCAGATCGAAGACACCACCTCAGACTACGACAAGGAAAAGCTGCAGGAACGCTTGGCGAAACTCGCCGGCGGCGTCGCGGTCATCCGCGTCGGCGGCGCGACCGAGACGGAGGTCAAGGAAAAGAAAGACCGCATCGACGATGCGCTGAACGCCACCCGTGCGGCGGTCGAAGAGGGCATCGTGCCCGGCGGCGGCGTGGCACTGTTGCGCGCGAAGTCGGCGCTGACGGGACTGACCGGGGAGAACGCCGACGTGACGGCGGGCATCTCGATCGTGCTCAGGGCGCTCGAAGCCCCGATCCGGCAGATCGTCGACAATGCCGGGTTCGAGGGCTCGATCGTCGTCGGAAAACTCGCCGGCAGCAATGATCACAATCAGGGCTTCGACGCACAGACGGAGACCTATGTCGATATGATCGAGGCCGGCATCGTCGATCCTGCCAAGGTCGTGCGCACCGCTCTGCAGGACGCCGGTTCGATCGCGGCGCTGCTGATCACCGCCGAGGTGATGATCGCCGACATTCCCGCAAGAGACACTGCGTCTGCTGCCGGAAATGGCGGCATGGGCGCTATGGGATACTGAGGCCAGCCTGAACCGTTCCGGCGTCGCCGGATGGCACAATCCGAACAACAGACAAGGAGAATTCCAATGTCCGTGCAGAGCAGCAGCAAGACATCGATTACCCAGCGTTTCGAAAGTTATCAGCCATCCAAGACGCTTCTCGCCTGGGCCTGCGTCGTCACGGCGATCGCCACGATGATCATCGGATTCAGCTGGGGAGGTTGGGTAACAGGCGGCACATCAAGCAAAGCGGCAGCCGCCGCCGGCGACATCGCACGCGGAGAGCTGGCGTCCGCCATTTGCGTCGAGCGGTTCAATGCGGCGCCGGATGCAAGCGCTAAACTGATCGAGTTCAAGGCGATTACCGAAGGCTACAAGCAGCGTCAGTTTGTCGAGGCCGGCGGCTGGGCGACCATGCCTGGGCAAACCTCACCCGACAGCCGAAGTGTTCAAGCCTGCGCCACCGCGCTTGCCGTCTGACACCATTTTCCAGAGCGCTCCGATATGGTGCGGAGCGCTGCCACTGTCAAAGCAGGAAATGACCCATGATCCGTTTCGTGAAAAAGACCGACCCGCAGCCAGCGGCAGAAGACGCGGGCGACAACCGCTTCCAGAAAATCCGCGAGGCAGCTGCCGACGAGCATAAGAAAGCCGCCAACGACAGCACGCGTCGCCGCGCGCCCCAGGCAACGGAAGATGACGATCAGCTTATCTGAGAGGGGGTATGAAGGCGTTCTTGGACAGATCTCCAGCGCAGCCGTGTAAAGCCGGCATACGGTGCCATCTGAGGAGAGGATCCTAGCTGTAATCCAGCCAGATCCCGCCAGCATCGGCGGACCGCACGCAGTTTTCCACCCAGCGCACCCCTTCCAGTCCGGCATCGACATCGGGAAAGACGAGGTCTTCGATCCCCGCAGGGGCAAGGCCTCGCACATTGTTGATGGCAAAGCCGAAGCGGCGATAGAGGTTCGCCCAGGCTTCGAAGAGACCTTCCGGGTGACCGCCGCCGATCCGGTCGTCGATCCTGGCCTCGGGGTAGAGATAGTCCATGCCGCGCTCGAGGATGCGGGCCGGTTCGCCCTGGATCTCGTAGGAGAGCTGGTTCGGCCGCTCGTCCCACCATTCGATGCTGGCCTTCGAGCCAACGATGCGGATCTTCTGGCCATGCATGGAGCCGGCATTGACGGCGCTCGACCAGATGGTGGCGATCGCGCCATTATCATATTCCATCAGGGTCACCGCATTGTCTTCGAGCGGCGCGCGGCTTTTGACGAAGCTCTGGCGGGTGCAGAGCAGCCGCCTGATCTTCAGGTGCGGCAAGATGACCTTGGCGATATAAAGCGGGTGGGTCCCCACATCGCCGAGGACATAGCTGGGGCCTGCGAATTTCGGATCGACGCGCCAGCGTGTCGCGGGGTTCTGCTCCTCCACCGCAGCGCTATGGAAACCATGGGCAAATTGCAGGTTGACGATGCGGATCTCGCCGAGATCACCATTCCTGACCATGGCACGCGCCTGTTCGATCATTTGGTGGCCGGCATAGCCATAAGTCACGCCGACGATACGGCCGCGCGCCTGGGACAGCGTCTTCAACTCCTCAGCCTCCGTGGTCGTGAAGCAGAGCGGCTTTTCGCAGATCACATG
Organism: Rhizobium ruizarguesonis; assembly: GCF_012349115.1. Classification (GTDB taxonomy): domain Bacteria; phylum Pseudomonadota; class Alphaproteobacteria; order Rhizobiales; family Rhizobiaceae; genus Rhizobium; species Rhizobium ruizarguesonis. The sequence continues at coordinate 102,431 of NZ_PQIG01000057.1, read as the reverse complement.
CAGATCATGTTCGAGTGCTGCCTTGCAGATCGCAAAATGGGTGTTGTTGGGTGTTGCGATCGACACGGCCTCGATGCCGTCGGCCCGCCCGGCCTCAGTCGCAAACATCGTCGCATAGTCCCGGTAGCTCCTGGCTTCGTCGAGCTCCAGATCGAGGCCGAAGGCGCGGCCGCGTTCGGGATCGATATCGAAGGCACCCGCAGCAAGGGCAAAGACGTCGTCGCGATGCGCTGCCGAGCGATGAATATAGCCGATCTGGCTGCCTCTGCCGCCGCCGACCATGCCCCAGCGGATCGGCTTTCTCCTGTCATTCGTCATCATCTTTTCCTTAAAACCCGACCGACCTGAGGTAATCGCGGCTTTGCTTCACATCTTCGAGGCTGCCGGCGACATTCCTCGGATCGCGCTCCTGCTCGACGGTGATGAAGCCGTGATAACCGATCTCCTCGAGCGTCCGTCTGACGGCGGGATAATCGATGACGCCGCGGCCGATCGGGCACATCACGCCCTGTCCGCAGGCCTGGAAGAAGCGGATCTTCTCGCCAAGCACACGGTCGAATACCGTCTGGTCGATGTCCTTGAAGTGGACGTAGTCGAGCCTGTCGGCATAGCGGCGAAGCATCTCCACGGGATCCATGCCGGCATAATAGCTATGGCCGGTGTCGAGGCAGAAGCCGGCGACCTCCTGCGGAATGTCGGCGGCCACCCGCTCGATCTCATCAGCAAATTCGATATAGCCACCCGCATGCGGGTGGATGACGGCGCGCACGCCGTATTTGCGCCGAGCGAGTTCGGCAATCGCCGTGATATTGGCGATCATCCCGGCCCAAGCCTTGTCGTCGAGACGCGGCGCACGATCGGAATGGCCGGCGGCATAGTCCCGTTCGTCGTGCCCCCAGTCCATGACCGTGAGATAGGGGGTCCTGAACCGCTGGCCTGCCATCTGTTCCGGCTGCGGCAGCCTGGTGATGACGGCGCAGATTTCGTCCGTCTGTCGCAACAATGCCTCCCGATTTTGAGAAGAGACGAGATCGTCGAAGATCGTGCCGGCGACGATGAAGAGATTGCGCTCGGAGAGCGCCTTGGCGACGAGCGCATCATCGAGCGGCACGTAACCATAAGGCCCGAGTTCGAGGCCGCCATAGCCGGCCGCTGCCGCCTCGTCGAAGACGCGTTCCCAGGCGGGAAGGTTTGGATGGTTGACGTCGTCCACGCCCCAGCAGCAGGGGGCGGTCGTAATCGTGATGGTCACGGTTTTATTCCTGATAATGGGGTGCCGGGGCGGATGCTGACGATCAGCCAAGTTTCCCGGGCCAGTATTTGTCGACATATTTCTGGATTTCAGAGCGCATGAAGCGGCCGGAATCGTCGGCGCGCTCCTCCCAGCCGAAGACGCAGGCGGTGATGATGCCGTCGAACCCGACCGCGGCGAGCGAGGAGAAGAAGACATCCCAATTGATCTCGCCCTGGTACATATCCATGTGCTGATGGATGGTGACCTTGGCGCCCGGCGGATTGATGATGTAGCGCAGCCCTGACGACGCCTTGTGGTTATAGGTATCGGCCACATGCACATGGGCAATCAGCGGGCCGGCATCGCGGATCATCCGCGCCATGTCGTCGCCGAAATAGAAGGTGTGCGGCGCGCAATAGAGGAATTTGACGTTCTTCGAGCCGATGGTCTTCAGCATGTCGATCGCCGGATGCAGCGTCTCGCACCAGTCTTCCGGATGCGGTTCCATGTTGAGCGTGACGCCCTCGCGCTCGAACACCGGAACGAGCTCTTCTATCGAGCGCCACCAGGCAGCCTCGCTGTGTTCGTGGGTATGCATGCCGCCGCAGCAGCTGGCGCGGTGGCTGCGATCCGGCGACGGCCCGCGGCCAAATTCCGAGTTCATCGTATCGCAGCCCATTTCGGCGGCGATCGTGATCGCTTCCTTCCAGTAGCGCACTGCCGCTTGCCGCTCGTCCTCATGCGGGCTCGCCCAGCGGTACATCGGCAGGATCGAGGCGAGCTGGACGCCGTGATCCTTCAGGGCCGCCTTGAATTCCGCAATGCGTTCCTTGTGCGCCCGCGGGCGCACCCACCAGGGCAGAAAGTCGTCACGCGGTGAAAGCTCGATATGCTCGTAGCCGAGCTCTGCCGCCTTGCGGCAGAGGTCGCGCAGGTTGAGGTGACGGTGCATATGCGGGTCGAGTGCGATCTTCATCTGGTTCCTCCGTCATCCCCCGGCCGCATCGGGCCGGCGGATGATCCTTGATCTCGTTTGTTTCGGACGTCCGGTGCTCCTCCCGGATTGCCAGCACGATACTGCCGCGGCGCCCCCATGCTCCAATGCTTCCTTGATCAAATTTGATCATTGACCGCGCAGCAGCCCGGTGCTCTGCTGTGTCAGCTTTGGGAGTGAGTGAGCTTGATGAAGGTGACTTTGAAGGATGTCGCGAGGCAGGCCGGCGTTGGCACCGCGACCGTGGAGCGCGTCCTCAACGGCCGCGGCGGCGTGCGGCCTGAAACGGTGGAGAAGGTGTTCCTGGCGGCAAGACGGCTTGAATACCGGCTGAGCCTGCCGGTCGCCCATCGCGGCCTGATCCGGATAGAGGTGATCCTCGTTCGTCCGGAGACCAGCTTCTATTCGCGTTTGAACCGGGCGTTCGAGCGCATCGCCGCCTCGCTCGACGACAGCATTGTCGTTCACCGCACCTTCGTCCGCGAGAACGAGCCGGCGCAATTCGCTCGCTATATCGCCAACCCGACGGCACGCCGGTCGGCGCTGATCGTGGTTGCGCCCGACCATGCCGATGTCGTCACCAGCGTGCGCAAGGCGGCCGGTCTCGGCATTCCCGTCGTCCAGATCATGACCCGTCCTGCCCCGGAACTGCCCTATGTCGGCATCGACAACTACGCTGCCGGACGCACCGCGGCTCACTACATGTCGGGCATGCTGGCGCAGCGCCCCGGTTCGTTCGTCGCTCTCTGCCACAGCGGCGCCTATGAGAACCATAAGGAGCGGATCCGCGGCTTCTCCAGCTATCTCGCCGACAAGGCTTCGAATGAGGGTTCAAACGAGCATCGTTTCATCGAGGTCATGTTCGACCTTGATGATGAGCACAATGCCATCGAGCTGCTGCAAGCGGCCCTCCGGCGCGAACCCGGCATCATCGGCGTCTATAGTGCAGGCGGCGACAACAAGGGCGTTGCCAGGGTGCTCGAGGCAAACAAGGCTAGGCGGCCGTTCTGGGTCGGCCACGAATTGACGGGAGAGACGCAGGACTATCTCAGCCGTGGCATCATGTCGATCGTGCTCGACCAGGCGCCGGAGGTGCAGGCGAGGCGATCGATAGACCTGGCCCTGAACAGGCTGGGTCTCATCGAGGTGGAGGTCAGCGCCGAGCCGGTGCGCTTCCTGACGATCACATCTGAAAATCTTTGAGGCGGGATAAGGATGCCGGACAATCCGCTCGAATGAGCGCCAGCGGCTTTCACGACGTTGGCGCGACCTTACTGCAGCTGCGGTTTCTTAAGAAAGCTGTTGCGGTCGGCGGATTTGATGCGCAGCCAGGCTTCCCGGCCGTTCCTGAGGATCCGCATGGGGATTTCGGCGCCGGCCGGGCCGCTGCTCCAGAGCTTGCGGTAGAAATCGGCCAGGCCATCGACCTCTTCGTCGCGGATCTCCGAAATGATATCGCCCTGACGCAGGCCCGCCTGGGCGGCCGGTCCGCCTTCGGCCACGCTCATGACCACCACGCCGCCATTGCTCTCGGCGGAGAAGGCGCCGAGCCAGGGCCGCGGCGGCTTGTTGACCTGGCCGCGGTTCAAGAGATCGTCGAGGATCGGTGGCAAAAGGTCGATCGGCACGACCATGTTGATATCGGCGACCTCGTCGCCATCGCTCATCTGCAGGCGAAGCGAACCGATGCCGAGAAGCTTGCCGTCCGAACCGATCAGTGCTGCACCGCCCCATGAGGGATGGGCTGGTGCCGTGAAAATCGCCTCGTCGAGCAGATATTCCCAATAGCCGGCGAATTCCTGCCGGGCGACGATATTTGCCTGGACGAATTCTCCGATGCCATCGGCCAGCACGACGGGATCGCCGGCCTTGGCCGTCGCCGCGTCGCCGAGATCCACCGCAGGCGCATTCAGGGGTCCAAGCGCCTGCACCAGGCCGAAGCCGCTTTCCTGATCATAGGCAAGTGCATGGGCGGGAACCACGCGCCCCTCATGGGTCGTCAGCCAGACCTCTTCGGCCTCGGTGATGAGATAACCGATGGTTAGCACCAGCCCGTTGTCGCGAATGACCACGCCGCTGCCCTCCCGGACAGTGCCCAGCGTCTCCGCCGTGAATGCATCTTCCGGAATGGAGGAACGGACGGCCACGACTGACCGCAAAATCGGATCGATATTCATGCTTTCATCCCGATGGGCACCGGCGCGAAAGGCCGAAATCCGGCGCATTCTTCCTTGATAGGTAAGAGAATGGACGGCGGGTGCAAGACCGTATCGGACGGAATTTCGGCAGGCCAACGCGCGACCTCCCTCCGATGCCTGCACCAATCAAGGTTTCACTGAGGGCCGAGACTATCTCGCATGGCACCGGCGGGCGGCTGAGCGCGACCATATTGCCGCGGCGAGCATCCCATCACTCTCTTGAAAGCGGTGCTGAATGCGCTTTCGGATTCATAACCGAGCGACAGGGCGACACCGGCAATTGCTTCGGCCGAGTTTGTCAATCGGTCACCTGCGAGAAGCATGCGCCAGCGCGTCAGATAATCCATCGGCGCAAGTCCGACCATTTCCTTGAAGTGGAGAGCAAAACTGGACCGGGACATCGAGGCCCGTTCAGCCAGCGACTGCAAGGTCCACCTGCGGGCTGGATCGGCATGCAGGGCACCGATAGCCGCGCCGATCCGCCGGTCGGTAAGCGCGAAAAGCCAGCCGACGCCGCGCGCATTCGGCGATGCGACATGGAGGCGCAACACCTGCATGAGCATGACATGAGCAAAATGCTCCGCCATCAGAAAGCCACCCGGCTGCTGGTCGCGCAATTCGCGCGTCATCCGATCGAGGCACCAACGCAGCACGGCGGCGTGATCGGAATCCCTCTTCACATGGACGATCGGCGGCAGGATTCCGAGAAGGATGTCCGAATTTCCTCCCGAAAAGGAAAAACGGCTGCCGATCAGGAAGAAATCGCCGCCGCCGTTGCAAGTCGCAATGCCGTCGCGGGCGATCGAATAGATCGCATCGGACGGGATCGCTTCGAGAGCCGGATCGCTGGCGAGACGAAAAGCTCGGCGGCTCGTCAGCAGAAAGCAGTCACTTTCCTCCAGGCGGACAGCTTCGGGGACGCCATCGACGCTCAGCCAGCACGCGCCTGAAATCACCGCGTTGAACTTGATGCCATCAGGGGGCGGAAAATCGATCGCCCAGGCGCCGCCAGCGTCAAGCCCCGCGGAAACATAGCTGCGCGGTTTGAGCAATGCGAGAACATCGGATAACGGGTCCATGTAAAAATCCGGACGATGGCGAAGATATGTTGGACTTTAGCGCATGGATCGTCTGGAGGCCACGCCTTATTCTCGCGACCGTCGCCCCGAGCGACGGTAACGTCGCAGAACAAAGGTATTATCATGCGTGACAAACAAGTCCCCATCGGCTCCGGATTTGGAGCCCACACGACTGCCGACGAGGTTCTGGCCGGTCTCGATCTTTCCGGCAAGCGCGTCATCGTTACCGGCGGCCATTCCGGCCTCGGGCTCGAAACCACACGCGCTCTGGCGGGCGCTGGCGCTCAGGTGACCATCGGCGCAAGGAGCATCGAGGCGGCGCGTAGCGCGGTCGCCGGTATCGATGGCGTAGAGATTGATCGGCTCGACCTTTCCGACCTCGAAAGCGTTCGCGTCTTTGCCGAGCGGTTTGTCGCGTCTGGCCGCAGCATCGACATTCTGATCAACAGCGCCGGCATCATGGCCTGCCCGGAAACGCGTGTCGGCGACGGATGGGAGGCACAATTCGCAACCAATCATCTCGGCCATTTCGCCTTGGTCAACCGCCTTTGGCCGGCGATCTCGCGCGGCGCTCGCATCGTTTCGGTTTCCTCCGGTGGCCATCACAACTCGGCCATACGATGGGAGGATGTGCAATTCGAGACCGGTTACGACAAATGGCAGGCCTATGGCCAGTCGAAGACCGCCAACGCACTTTTCGCCGTGCATCTGGACAGGCTCGGGCGCGACACCAGCATCCGCGCCTTCTCGCTGCACCCGGGCAAGATCTTTACCCCCTTGCAGCGTTATCTCGCAAAGGAGGAAATGGTCGGTGCCGGCTGGATCGATGCGGACGGCAATCCGATTGACCCGACATTCAAGACGCCATCCCAGGGGGCCGCCACCCAGGTTTGGGCGGCGACCTCACCGCAACTCGACGGTATCGGAGGCCTCTATTGCGAGGACTGCGATGTCGCCATCCGCGCAACCGATGGAGAACCCGGCGGCGTCAGCGACCATGCAGTCGATCCCGAGGAGGCGGCACGCCTGTGGATCTTGTCGGCAAGGCTGACCGGCATTGACGCTTTCGCGGCGCACGCCTGAAGCCATAGCGCGCGGCAAACCCTCGTCAATGCGCGCTGAAGACGCGGCCGATTGTCTTGCCGTCCTCGCGCCTCACCCGGGCCCTCTCGGGTGAAAGCGTCATTGGCGCGCACGCTGCCGAAATCGGCCTGCGACAGCGCGGTCGCCATGCCAGATTGTATTTGCGCAAATAGTAGTCAAATCCGGCGACAATCCGTCATTAAACGTATCAAGGCGTGCGAAAAAGCTGTGGCATTCCGTCCTGCGTCGCTCTCCGGACTCGGAGGCGCGACATTTTTCGTGACAGCGACCCTGTGCAACAATATACGGTCAATCTCATCAGGAATCAGACTGACACGGATCACGACATGAAAGACTGGCATCCCGATCTCAGCCGCAGCAGCAGCCCCCGTTATATGGCGATCGCGGATGTGATTGAAATGGATCTGCGCAGCGGGCATCTGGTGGTTGGGGATCGGCTGCCGCCGCAACGCGAACTCGCCAAGCGGCTGAATGTCGATTTCACGACGGTGGCCAGAGGGTATGTCGAGGCGCAGAAGCGCGGGCTTGTGGATTCGCATGTCGGCCGAGGCACCTTCGTCACCGGTGGCGCGGACAAGGAGCGCCAGGGATTCGCGCCCGACGCTGCGCCCGATCCCCGCCGCGCCTCCATCGTCGATTTCTCGATGAACATGCCCCCGGAACCGGACGACCCCGAGTTGATCGCCCGCATGCGCGAGGGCATGTCGGCGGTGGCGGCGAGCCTCATTCCGCTTTTGCGCTACCAGGGTTTCGGCGGCTCCAGCATGGACAAGGAGGCAGCTGCCTCCTGGCTCAGCCGTCGCGGGCTGGTGCCCTCGCAGGAGCGCATCTTCGTCACACCCGGCGCCCATCCGGCCCTGCTGGCGATCTTTGGCCTGCTGGCAAAACCGGGCGAGACCGTGCTTTCGGAAATCATCACCTATCCCGGCATGCGTTCGATCGCCGCCCAGCTGCGGCTCAATCTGGCCGGCTTGCCGATGGACGAGGACGGTATCCTGCCGGATGCCTTTGCAGACGCCTGTGAGAGATTGAAACCGAAGGCGCTCTATCTCAATCCGACGCTGCAGAACCCGACGACGCTGACCATCCCGGCCAGGCGCCGTGAGGAGATCTGCGCGGTCGCCCGCAAATATCATGTGCCGATCGTCGAAGACGATGCCTACGGCTTCATTCCGCAGCAAGGCCCGGCGCCGCTCGCCGCCATGGCGCCCGATCTGACCTGGCATATCGGCGGGCTGGCGAAATGCATCGGCGCGGGCCTGCGCCTTGCCTATGTCGTGGCGCCTGACAGTAAGGCAGTGTGGCCCTTCGTCAGCGCCATGCGCGCCAACAATGTCATGGCCTCGCCGTTGACCGTGGCGCTCGCCACCCGCTGGATCGAGGACGGCACCGCCGATACGATCCTGCGTTTCATCCGCGCCGAGGCCGCCGCCCGCCAGCAAATGGTCGCCGCCATCCTGCCGGCCGGCAGCTACCGCGCCGATCCGATCAGCTTCAACATCTGGCTGCCGCTCTCCAACGGCTGGACCCGCTCTACCTTCGGCAGCCATACCCGTTCTTCCGGCATCGGCGTCGTCGCAAGCGACGCCTTCACGGTCGAGGGCACGGCACCCGAGGCCGTGCGCGTCTGCCTTGGCGGACCGATTACCCGGGAGAAATTGCAGGGCGCACTGGAATTCATGGCCCACGCGCTGGAAGGTCCGCCTGAGATGGCGGCGTCGTTCTTCTGACGCAGAACCCCGCCTCGGGCTGATCAGGCCCTGGCGAAAGCCGGAAGCGGTCGGGATCAGATCGGCCGCACTCTAAGCTGTCCGGGCATGGCGAAACATATCCGTCACGTTCACGTTTAATCTGCCCAGGCTGCCAAGCCTGGCTGCGGCCCCAAATGCTGCTTCGGAGATCTGCAATCAGCTTGCTGCCGGCCTGCGCTGGGAGCTCTGCGGCATTCTGACGAATTGACTGGTAATTTCCTTCCAATGTAATTATATTGAATGCATTCATTGTGGGCATTGATAGCATCAATGCCCGCGGCACAGGAAAGCGAGATCGTCATGGATACGGAATATCCCCCACTTCCTCCGATACAGACCGGTATCAGGGGGCGCTGCCCGCGCTGCGGCCAAGGTCATATGTTCAAGGGCTTCCTGACGCTGCAGCCGGAATGCGAGGTCTGCGGCCTCGATTATTCCTTCGCCGATCCGGCCGACGGCCCGGCCTTCTTCGTCATCTGTTTCGCCTGCATCCCGAGCGTGCTGCTCGGCGTCTGGCTGGAGGTGGCCTTTTCGGCGCCGATCTGGGTGCAGCTTCTGGTCACCGGTCCCTTCATGCTCGCCACCTGCATTCCGCCGCTGCGGCCGCTGAAGGGCTGGCTGGTGGCCAGCCAGTATTTCTACAAGGCGGAAGAGGGCAAGCTCGCCTAAGCATGTCGCGCAAAACTGTGCAGCGGTTTTGCGATAACGACATGCGTAAAAACAAAGACCTAAAGCGCGAGGGGCGAATCTGAAAGATCGCGACGCGCTTTAGGGCCTGTTCAGCGTCGCGCGCAGGCGCGGCGTCGCGAAATCGAGCAGCGCCCGCAGCTTCAGCGGCACCAGTCCCTGCGCGGGATAGACGAGATGCACCGGCGCCGGCGGCGGTTCGAAATCTTGGAGCAGCGGCACCAGCAGGCCGGCCATCTCGGCGCGTGCGGCCTGGTAGGAGAGCACGCGGGTGATGCCGAGGCCGGCGACAGCCGCATCGACCGCGGCCTCGGCAGTGTTGACGGCCAGCCGCGAGCGGATCGGCACTGCGAGATCATGTTTCCCCTCGGTGAATGTCCAGCTTAGCATCGAGGCCATACCCTCGAAGGTGACGCAGTCATGCCCAGCGAGATCGCCTGGATGCCGGGGCAGGGCGTGCCGCGTCAGATAATCCGGACTGGCATAGACCGTACGGCGGATCGCGCCGAGCCTTGTGGCGATCAGGTTGCTGTCCGGCAGGTTGCCGATCCTGAGCGCTACGTCGATATGATCCTCGACGAGGTTCGATAACCGGTCGCCAAGCATCAGCCTCAGATTGATATCGGGATAGGCTTTCAGGAAATCCACGACGACGGGTAGGACATGCAGCCGCCCGAAGACGATCGGTGCGGTCATCGTCAGCTCGCCCTTCGGGGTGCTGTATTCACCGGCTGCCGTCCGTTCCGCCTCTTCCACCCGATCGAGAATCTCCCGCGCCGCCTCGACATAGGAGCGGCCGGCTTCAGTCAGCGTGATCTTCCGGTTGCTCCGCTGCAGCAGCTGGGCGTTGAGATGTGCTTCCAGTTCTGAAACCTTGCGGCTGACGGTTGCGAGCGGGGATCGCAGATGCCGTGAGGCGGCCGACAGGCTGCCCTGTTCGACGACGGCAAGGAGCACGGTCATGGCGTCGAGGCGATCCATTCTATCCTTCCATAAATTGGTAACATGCCTTCCAGATTAGCATTCTACTGCAGTCAGATGGAAGGCAGTAAATTATGTAGCAGATGGTTCGAAGCGGCCATCGCCAACCGCGTCCCGTCGATTAGAAGACCAAAGGAACCATCATGAAACTCTATCATCACCCGCTTTCCGGCCATTCGCACCGGGCTCACCTGTTCCTGTCGCTGCTTGGCGTGCCCTATGAACTGGTCGAGGTCGACATGGCGGCAGGCGCCCACAAGGCTCCGGACTTTCTGAAGCTCAATCCCTTTGGCCAAGTGCCGGTGCTTGACGACAATGGCACGGTCATTGCCGATTCCTCTGCCATCCTCGTCTATCTCGCGCGCAAATACGGCCGCACCGACTGGCTGCCGGAAGAGGCGGTGGCCGCGGCGCGGATACAGAAATGGCTCTCGGTTGCATCAGGCGAGATCGCCTACGGACCATGTGCTGCGCGCCTGGTCACCGTATTCGGCGCCGATTTCCGCACCGACGAGGTGATCGGCCGGGCGCACCGCATTCTCGCGCTGATCGAGGCGGAGCTCCACGGCCGCAGCTTCCTGCTCGGCGACAATCCTGTGATCGCCGACGTGGCGCTCTACAGCTACATCGCCAATGCGCCGGAGGGTAATGTCGATATCTCGGCCTATCCAGGCGTTCGTGCCTGGCTTGCGCGCATTGAGGCGCTGCCGGGTTTCGTCGGTTTTCGCAAGACCAAGATCGGCCTTGCCGCGTGACAAGCCGCCGGGGCAGGTCGCTGTCCCGGTTCCCCAAATGGTGCTCAAAAGGAGGCCGTGATGCTCGAGCAGACAAGACAGGACGCCACATCGCCCTGGCATGTGGGTGAACTCGCCATGCAGCGCAGTGTCGGTGTCGCTGAACGCATGGATGGGCCGGGAAGAAAATTCGTCCGCAAGGCCATGCCGGAGCAGCACCGCGCCTTCTTTCCGATGCTGCCTTTCGTCGTGCTCGGCGCCGTCGATGCCAAGGGCGATGTCTGGGCAACGGTGCGGGCTGAGCGCCCGGGTTTCATGGCTTCGCCGGAGCCGGAGATTCTCGAGGTCCGCCTGCCGCGCGACGCAGCCGATCCTGCCGACGCCGGCATGGAGGACGGCGATGCGATCGCGATGCTCGGCATCCAGCTCGAGACCCGGCGGCGCAACCGGCTGAACGGCGTGATCCGCAGGACGGATGCTGGAGCTTTCCAAGTGCGCGTCGGCCAGAGCTTTGGCAATTGTCCGCAATATATCCAGCTTCGCTCTTCCGCCTTCGTCCGCGATCCCGATATGCCCACGACGATGCCACCCATTCATTCCGGCCAACTCGACGATCGGGCGCGACAGATGGTGGAGGGCGCCGATACGTTTTTCGTCGCCTCCTATGTCGACCGCGACAATGGCGAGCGGCAGGTGGACGTGTCCCATCGCGGCGGCAATGCCGGCTTCGTCCATATCGGCGCCGACGGCGTGCTGACCATTCCCGACTTTCCCGGCAATCGGTTCTTCAACACGCTCGGTAATTTCCTCGTCAACCCGAAGGCGGGGCTGGTGTTCATCGATTTCGAAAGCGGCGACATGCTGCAGATGACGGGAAAGGTCGAGGTGCTGCTGGATTCGCCTGAGATCGCCACCTTTCAACGGGCGGAACGGCTGTGGCGCTTCACGCCCGAAGCGATCGTGCTTCGCCCGGACGCCCTGCCGCTGCGATGGAGCCAGCATCGCGACCTCTGAGGCGAAACGTCGCTTCGAGCCAGCTTGCCAACGAGTGTACCGATAGGTACAACAATAACCAATCAGTACAGGAGAGTTCATGTCCAGCCTCGTCCCGCCTTTCACCCTTGAGACCGCCACCCAGAAAGTCCGTCTTGCCGAGGATGGCTGGAACAGCCGTGATCCCGAGCGCGTCTCGCTCGTCTATACGCCGGACAGCCGCTGGCGGAATCGTGCCGAATTCATCACCGGCCGCGCCGAGATCGTCGCCTTCCTCACCCGCAAATGGGCAAAGGAGCTGGATTACCGGCTGATCAAGGAGATCTGGGCCTTCACCGATCATCGCATCGCCGTGCGCTTCGCCTATGAATGGCACGATGACAGCGGCAACTGGTTCCGCTCTTATGGCAACGAGAACTGGGAGTTCGACGCGGCCGGCTTGATGCAGCGCCGCTTCGCCTGCATCAACGACCTGCCGATCCGGGAATCGGAGCGCAAGTACCACTGGCCGCTCGGCCGGCGGCCGGACGACCATCCCGGTCTGACCGAACTCGGCCTCTAAACAAGCCAAGGAAGCCGCGGGTGAAGACCGTCTACGAACGCGCCGACATCGTACTGCTGCTGGCGGAAATCTTCCGCGAGCTCGGCTATGAGGGCACGTCGCTCAGCCGCATCACCGAACGCACCGGCATCGGCAAGGGCAGCCTCTACCACTTCTTTCCCGGCGGCAAGGAGGAGATGGCGGGCGCCGTGCTCGCCGATGTCGATGCCTGGTTCGAACATGCGATCTATCAGCCGCTAAGAAAGGACGACGCCGATCAGGCGATCGCCGCGATGTGGACGAATGTGAGCGATTATTTCCGCTCCGGTCGTCGCATCTGCCTCGTCGGCGCCTTTGCGCTTGACGAGACCCGCGAGCGGTTTTCAGCAGCGATCGGCGATTATTTCATCCGCTGGATCGACGCCTTGCGTTCGGCGCTGATGCGGGCAGGCTGCCCCGAGGGGGAGGCGCAAACGCTCGCCGAAGAGGGCGTCGCGGGCATTCAAGGCGCGCTGGTGCTGTCGCGCGCGCTGGACGACAGGATGGTTTTTACCCGATCATTGGACACGCTGGCGAAACGGTTTGATTCTGTGATGCGATGAGGGGCGGTAATGTGATGAGGGGGCAAACCGCTGGGACGTTGATTGCAACTGTGAAAAATTCACCCGGCCACATCGACTGGCCGGGGCATTGATCGAGCGCAGCGCGGCGCTCGAGCTTACATTGGTAACGTTTTGCGTGTATTTCAGCGTTGTTGTTGAGGCTGCTGGGCCGGGCGCGTATTTTCCCGTTCAGGGCGAACCTGGCGCCATTCGTTTTCCATCTGATCGACGACATGCTGGGGAATGGTGGTTTGGCTATTGGCGGGCGTCTGCATCGGAAGTCTCCTCTGTTCGTGGTAAGGCTTCGGGGCAAGAAGATGCATTGCATAAGACAAAAGGCGTGTAAATCAGTGGTTTAAACACTTTAAACGATTAAATGGAATTTAATCGATTAAGACGGTTTTAACCATGATATTTCGAGGGAAGCGCGGAATGGTTGTCCACATGGACCGGGCATTCTTTTTCGATACGGTACGGCACCTACTCTTCAAAGGAAACCTGACTCAGCCTCAGGTAGTGGGCATCACGGCGATTCTCGACGCTTGGGAAGAACGGTTTGCCGATGCCGACCGGCGGTGGCTCGCCTATATCCTCGCAACCGCTTATCACGAGACTGCCTATACGATGCAGCCGGTGCGTGAGACGCTGGCGGAAAGCGATGCGCGCGCGGTCGAGATCCTGGAGACGGCCTTTGCCGCAGGCCGGCTCTCCTGGGTGAAGACGCCCTACTGGCGGCCGGACGAGGATGGCTGCAGCTGGCTCGGCCGCGGCCTGGTGCAGCTCACCCATAAGCGGAACTATGAGGCGATGAGTGCGCTGACGGGGATCGACCTCGTTGCCGAACCCGACCGGGCGATGGAGATGGATGCGGCGGTGACGATCCTGATCGAGGGCATGCTGCAGGGCAGCTTTACCGGCCACAAGCTCGCCGATCATCTGAATGCAACGACCGCCGACTGGGTGAATGCGCGCCGCATCGTCAATGGCACCGACCGGGCGGAAAAACTCGCAGCTTACGCCATGGATTTCGATGCGGCGATGCTGCGCATGGCATGCTCGCGCGGTTGAAGGCCTGGGGCTCGCATGTTATCGCCCGGCTGACGCCTGGAGCGCCACGCATCCGATAGGATGCGCCAAGGTCGCTCCATCATTTTGATAAATCTGACAGGAGCTTCCGCGTGATCCGTCATATCGTCTTCTTCACTGTGCAGGAGGAACATCTGCAGGAGGTGAGGGCCGGGCTTTCGATTCTGACCGGCATTCCGCATGCGCGGCTGCTGGAAATCGGCACCAACGTGAAGACCGATCAGCTGGGCACCGAGATCGATCTTGTGGTCTATGGCGAATTCGACGATGAGGCGGCCCTTGCCGCCTACAAGGCGCATCCCGATTACCAGCTCTCGATCGAGCGCGTGCGGCCACTCCGGGAAAAGCGCATCGCCGCCGATTACGACAGCCGCACGGCGGTGACGCGGCCGCTCTGAATTGCCAAAGCATTTAACTGCCAAGCTACATTCAATTGAAATTTCAAATGGATGACTGACTGTCCGGATTCGGATCGTTGCGAAGCTGACTCAGCTTCTGAGCCACCGAACTCAACTTTCGAAAAAGCGGCGGCAAGCGATTCAAAAGATTCATCAAAAGGGGCTGTTGGTTCATGGTCTGGTTGCCGCAGCGGTTGCGGCGCGCGGGCGAAAAGCCGCTCTCGTCCATGCGTGGGTGATAATCAGGAGACATTAAGAATGGCTGACTCGGATGCGCGGGCGCCGCGCACCAGCGCCATCAGCATCAGCACGAAGGTGAGCGACAATGCCGCGAGAACGGCGCAGGCGGCGAGCGCCGGGCCGGTGCCGGCGCGGTCGAGGATGGCGGTGAAGATGACCGGGGCGATGGCGTTGGCGAGATTTTGCGGCAGCGACAGCCTGGCCGATTGCAGTCCGAATTCGCGCGGTGAAAACAGCGCCAGCGGCAGTAGCGCGCGGGCGACGGTCATGACGCCGGCACCGAAGCCGTAGAGCAGGATGAAGGTGACGAGCAGCGGTGTCGACGGGCTGGCGACCAGCATTGTCAGGAAACTGAACATCATCAGACTGATACCCATGGCCGCGCTGAGCATGGGGTTGCCGCGCCGGCCGAGAAGCATGTCGAGGAAACGCGCCGAGATGCCGAGGACGCCCCGCGCCGAGCCGAGCTGCAGCGCAAAGGCCGGCGAGGCGCCGGATTGGCGGAAGATCTCGAGCAGCGATGGGGAGATGCCGAAGGTGATGAAGGTCGAGATCGTCGTCGCCGCGGCAATCAGCAAGAAGGCCTTGCGCTGCGCCGCTTTCGATAGCGGCACCGGGGCGATTTCAGCCGCCCCGCCTTCGACATGCGTTGCGATCGGTTTCGGCAGGGCGAAAAGATGCAGCGGCAAGCAGACGAAGAATTGCAGCGCCGCGCAGACGAGAAAGGTGAGGCGCCAGCCGACCGTCTCGTTGAGCAGGCTGAGGATCGGCCAGAAGATGGCGCTCGACAGCCCGGTGAACAGCATCAGGATGGCAATGACGCGTTTGCCGTTCGCCCCCTCGCGCTCGACGACGGCGGTATAGGCTGGTGCCGAGAGGCCAAATGCGCCACCGATGCCGATGATGACCCAGGCGTTCGCATAGAGCACGATGCCGTTTGCGGCGGCAAGCAGAAGCAGGCCAAGCGCAAAGGTCAGCGAGGCGGCCGAAAGCACCCGGGCAGCACCATAGCGGCCGAGCCATCGGCCGGTCGCGGGACCGACAATGGCGCTGACCACCATCATGATCGTCAGGCCGGCAAATACCACCTCGTTCGCCAGGCCGAGATCCGGCGCTACGATGCGGCCCATGACCCCGAGCATGTCGAAAGTCGTGCCCCAGCCGATCAGCTGGGTAACGGCAAGGACGGTGACCGTCTGCGCCGAGCGGAAGCGGGAGGATTTTGGCATTGGTGCTGAAACGGTCTGAACTGCGGGGGCAGCAAGGACATAACAGTTTCAACCGGCCGGTGAAAGCTGCGGTCGGCAGGAATGAGAAGAGCGCGGACGATTCGCAGACAAAGACTATGGTGTCGGTCCCGCCGGCTCCCCACCTGTGCGGGAGGTGATAAAGAACGCGTGGATTCCAAGGCTGGAGGGCATCGTTTTGGGGCGCAACGGCGGCAGTTTCCAGGCGCTGAAACAGGCCGCCCCGAACAGTCGAGAACAGTTCTAAACACCCTGCATTACGGGGCATTCATTTGCCATTCAGGTCGCGTGAGTACATATTCGGGGCAAGTTGGCATTACCTTGAAAGCATAACACATGGCCTTTCCTCTGAGCGTCGCAGCATTGGCCGCCGGACTGGTGGTATCGGCGCCCTCACCGGACGCCACGAGCACTTTTGTCGTGCGTGTCGGAGGCGATTGCAGCGCCGCCGCAGCCCAGGTCGTCGAGCAGACCGGCGGCCAGCTGCTGTCCGTGCAACCGGTGGGCGATACCTGCATCATCACCGTTCTTGTGCAGGCCAACGGCCAGCGACCACGCAAAGTCACGGTAAAGGTTCCGATGTAGGCGGAATCGGCTTATTCAGGACATTGATCGATTTGAAGCGGACGAAGGCGGACCGATGCGCATCCTGGTAGTCGAAGACGACGTTAATCTGAACCGGCAGCTGGCCGACACGCTGAAGGAGGCGGGCTATGTCGTCGACCAGGCGTTCGACGGCGAGGAAGGCCATTTCCTCGGCGACACCGAACCCTATGACGCCATCATCCTCGATATCGGCCTGCCGGAGATGGACGGGGTCACCGTTCTTGAGAAATGGCGCGGCGCCGGCCGCGGCGTGCCGGTGCTGATCCTGACGGCGCGCGACCGCTGGAGCGACAAGGTCGCCGGCATCGATGCCGGTGCCGACGATTACGTCACCAAGCCCTTCCATGTCGAGGAAGTGCTGGCCCGCATTCGGGCACTGATCCGGCGTGCGGCCGGGCATTCCTCATCTGAGATCATCTGCGGGCCGGTACGCCTTGATACCAAATCCTCGAAGGCGACGGTCAACGGTACGACGCTGAAGTTGACCTCGCACGAATATCGGCTGCTTTCCTATCTCATGCATCACATGGGCGAGGTCGTCTCGCGCACGGAACTGGTCGAGCATATGTACGACCAGGATTTCGACCGTGATTCCAACACGATCGAAGTCTTCGTCGGCCGCCTGCGCAAGAAAATGGGCGTCGACCTGATCGAAACGGTGCGCGGTCTCGGTTACCGCATCCAAGCGCCGAAACATGCGAATTAAGTCGCTCACCGCACGTGTGTTGTTGCTGACCACGGTCTGGTCGACGGTGGCGCTGGTGGTGATCGGCCTCTTGATCTCCACCCTCTACCGCAAGAGCGCCGAACGCGGTTTCCAGGATCTGCTGAGGGCGCAGCTCTACAATGTCATCAATTCGGTGACGATCGGCGATCAGGGCGCACTCAGCGGCAGCCCGCAGCTCGGCGACCTGCGCTTTGCCCAGCCGAAGACCGGCTGGTACTGGGTGGTGGAGCCTCTCGGCACCTATACGACAGCTCCGCTGGTCTCGCCTTCGCTCGGCTCGGCGCTCATCCCGGTTCCCTCCGTCGTCGAGGCGCCTTTCGACAAGAATTACGAGCGGTACTATCAGGTGACGGATGCCTCTGGGAACCGTGTGCAGGTGGCCGAGACCGAAGTGGTGCTTGATACAGACGGGCGCGCGGCACGCGTCCGCGTCACCGGCAATGTCGATGTCGTCGAGGACGACGTGCGCACCTTTTCCCACAGCCTCTATCTCGCGCTTGCCGGTTTCGGCGTCGGCAGCCTGATCGTCAACGCACTGGCGATTCTCTATGGCCTGAAGCCGCTCGACAAGGCGCGTGCCGCACTGGAGCGCATCCGCGCCGGCGAGAGCGAGCAGCTGAAAGGCGACTTCCCGCGCGAAATCCTGCCGCTTGCCAACGAGGTGAACGCGCTGATCGACAGCAACCGCCGCATCGTCGAGCGGGCCCGCATGCAGGTCGGCAATCTCGCGCATTCGCTGAAAACGCCGATCGCCGTGCTGCTCAACGAGGCGCGCGTCCTGGAGAAATCCCATGGCGAGCTGGTCCGCAGCCAGGCGGAATCGATGCAGGGGCAAGTGCAGTCCTATCTCAATCGGGCGCGCATCGCCGCGCAGCGCGAATCCGTGCTCGCCCGCACCGATGCCGAGCCGGCGCTCGAGCGGCTGGTGCGCGTCATGCGCCGGCTGAACGTCGATACCGAATTCGATCTCGTCGTCTCGCCGCCGCATCTGGCCGTTGCCATGGAGCAGCAGGATCTCGAGGAGACCGTCGGCAATCTCCTGGAAAATGCGGCGCGTTTTGCCAAGAGCAGGGTGCGGCTCTCGGCCGTCGAGGCCGGCGAGGATGTGAAGGGGGTTGAGGCGAGCGCGCGCCGCCACTGGGTGGAGCTCGCCGTCGAGGATGACGGGCCGGGCCTGGAGCCGGATCAGATCCGCGAGGCGCTGAAACGTGGCCGCCGGCTCGACGAAAGCAAGCCGGGAACCGGGCTCGGCCTTTCGATCGTCACCGAGATTTCCAATGAGTACCAGGGACGGCTCGAGCTTTCCCGCGGTGAATGGGGCGGGCTGAAGGCGAAGCTTATCCTGCCTGGCGTCACAAAGGATGTTGCATGAGCAACTGCTTGATGTCACAAAGATACTGGCAAATGCATAGCATGCTTTGCCTTAATGCTGACACGGGGACGCTGCACTTCGATCGGCTGAAATTGACCCCTGATCGTGGTTCGACGCAATGATTTTACGCTCGCAAGGCATGATCGTTTCCGCTCTTCTCGTCGCCGTCGCGCTGACCGGCTGCACGACGACGAAGAGCGCCGCCTCGCGCGGCATTTTTTCGAGCAAGCCCTCGGCATCGGCCGCCTTCATCACCGCGCTGCAGGGCGGCATCGTCGGCCGCAGCGGCGTGAGCTTGACCGACAGTGACAAGCAGCGGGCGCTCGAGGCGGAATATCGGGCGCTGGAAGGGGCCGCCGTCGGCCAGCCGGTGCTGTGGACCGGCAAGGACGTCACCGGCAAGGTGGTCGCGGCTGCGCCCTATCAGGTCGGTTCGCAGAACTGCCGGCAGTATACCCATACGCTGACCGTCGACGGCAAGGACACGGTGGCGCGGGGCGCTGCCTGCCGCAACGACGACGGTAGCTGGTCACCGCTCTGAATTGCGGCTTATAGAGCGCCGCGCGTCCGACAGGACGAGCTAAGGACGCTCTATCACTTTAAACCAGCACATAGGGATTATGTGCTAGCCTCAAATCTTCGTCATTCCGGCTTTGGCAGTTGGAATGAAGGCGCGCTTCACGTATTTGGGCGACATGCTGTTCTGGATTCTCGTTGCCGCTTTGACGGCAGCCCTCGCCGTTATCCTGCTCTACCCCCTTCTGCGCGGAGCGAAGGCGGCGGATAATATCCGTGCGGGCGAGACGGCGGTCTATCGCGACCAGTTGCGCGAACTCGACCGCGATCTCGATGGCGGGCTGATCACCCCGGAGGAGGCTGATTATGCCAGGGCGGAAATCGGTCGGCGGCTGATCGCCGTGTCTGCTGACGAGCCGGCTGAGACACCGAAACCCGCGCGGCATCACCGTTTCACCGAGGCCTTCGTCCTCCTGCTCTTGCCGGTTCTCGGCCTCTGTCTTTATTTGACGACGGGCAGGCCGGACCTGCCCTCGCAGCCGCTCGAAGCGCGGCTGGAAAACCCTGGCAACGACGTGGCGGTGCTGATCACCAAGGCGGAACGGCACCTGGCTGAGAAACCTGATGACGGCAAGGGCTGGGACGTGCTGGCGCCGATCTATTTCCGCACGATGCGCGTCAACGACGCGCAAGTGGCCTACCGCAACGCCATCCGGCTTCTCGGCCCGAGCCCGGTCCGGCTCGATGGCCTTGCCGAGACGCTGATGGCGGTCTCCGATGGGGTGGTGACGGAGGAGGCGCGCCAGGTGCTGGAACAATCGCTGATGCTGGAGCCTGACAATCCGCGCGCCCGCTTCTATATCGCCCTTAGCATGGAGCAGGCGGGACGGCCCGATGAGGCGCGCCAGGCCTTCGAGGCGCTGGCGAAACAATCGCCCGCCGATGCGCCCTGGCTGCCGCTGGTCAACCAGCATATCGCCATGAACGGCGGCGCGCCGGCAGGCGCCGGTTCGGCTGCCCCGGGCGCCGGTTCGGCTGCCCCGGGCACCAATCCAAGTGCCCCAGGCAATCCCACGCAGCAGGATGTGGCGGCGGCCGAGACCATGAACGCCGGCGACCGGCAGCAGATGATCCGCGGCATGGTCGAAAGCCTCGATGCCAAGCTCAGCGAGGATCCGAACAATTTCGAGGGATGGATGCGGCTCGTCCGCTCTTACGCCGTATTGAACGATAAGGATCGCGCCGCCGGCGCCCTGAAGCGCGGGCTTGCGGCCTTTCCGCCGCCCGGCGAACAGGGCAGGCAATTGCTGGCGCTTGCCAGGGAACTCGGCATAGCCACGGAGGGAGCGACGCAATGACGCGCAAGCAGAAGCGCCTCGCGGTGATTGCGGGCGGGATGGGATTCATCCTCGCCGCCGTGCTGCTGGTGATGTTCGCCTTCAGCCAGTCGGTCGCCTATTTCTACATGCCGGCGGATCTGGCCAAGACGCCGGTGGCGCCGGAAACCCGCATCCGTCTTGGCGGCCTGGTCGGGGAAGGCAGCGTCGTGCGCGGCACCGGCTCGACGGTGGAATTTGCCGTTACAGACGGCAGCACCAATGCCGTGAAGGTCAAATATACCGGCATCCTTCCCGATCTCTTCCGCGAGGGCCAGGGCGTCGTCACCGAAGGCATGTTCACTGCCGGAACGAACGTCTTCGTCGCCGACACCGTGCTTGCCAAGCATGACGAGACCTATATGCCGAAGGACGTGGCCGACAGGCTCAAAGCCCAGGGGCTGTGGAAGGAAGGCCAAGGCCAGGAAGCTCAGGGCCAGGAAAACTCTGGGAAACAAGCTCAGGGGAAACAAGTTCAGGGGCAGGAAGTGAAGGCGACGCCATGATCATCGAGATCGGCCACTACGCGCTGGTGCTGGCGCTGGCCACGGCGCTCATCCTCTCCATCGTGCCGGTGATCGGAGCCCGTCGTCACGACCGGGCGATGATGGATGTGGCGACGGTTGGCTCGCTGGCGATGTTTGCGCTTGTCACCTTCTCCTTCGCCGTGCTGACCTATGCCCATGTCGTCTCGGATTTCTCTGTCAAAAACGTCTGGGAGAATTCGCATTCGCTGGTGCCGCTGCTCTACAAATACTCCGGCGTCTGGGGCAATCACGAGGGATCGATGATGCTCTGGCTGTTGATCCTGACGCTGTTCAGCGCGCTGGTCGCCGTCTTCGGCCGCAATCTGCCGGAGACGCTGAAGGCCAACGTATTGGCCGTGCAGGCCTGGATTTCGGTCGCCTTCACGCTGTTCATTCTGTTGACCTCCAATCCCTTCCTGCGGCTTGACCCGGCGCCGGCCGAGGGCCGCGATCTCAACCCGGTGCTTCAGGATGTTGGTCTGGCGATCCACCCGCCGCTGCTCTATCTCGGTTATGTCGGCTTCTCCGTCTGCTTCTCCTTTGCCGTTGCTGCTCTGCTAGAAGGACGCATCGACGCCGCCTGGGCGCGCTGGGTGCGGCCCTGGACGCTGGCCGCCTGGACCTTTCTGACGCTTGGCATCGCCATGGGCTCCTACTGGGCCTATTACGAGCTCGGCTGGGGCGGCTGGTGGTTCTGGGACCCGGTGGAAAACGCCTCCTTCATGCCATGGCTCGCCGGCACCGCCCTGCTGCATTCGGCGCTTGTCATGGAAAAGCGCGAGGCGCTGAAGATCTGGACGGTGCTGCTGGCCATCCTCACCTTCTCGCTGTCGCTGATGGGCACCTTCCTGGTGCGCTCCGGCGTGCTGACCTCGGTGCATGCCTTTGCCAGCGACCCCTCCCGCGGCGTCTTCATTCTCTGCATCCTGCTGATCTTCATCGGCGGGGCGCTGTCGCTGTTTGCCTTCCGCGCGCCGAAGCTCGCCGCCGGCGGGCTGTTTGCGCCGATCTCGCGCGAGGGCGCGCTCGTCGTCAACAATCTGATCCTGACGGTCGCCTGCGGCACGGTGCTCACCGGCACGCTCTATCCGCTGCTGCTGGAAACGCTGACCGGCGACAAGATCTCCGTCGGACCGCCTTTCTTCAACCTGACCTTCGGCCTGCTGATGGCGCCGCTGATCGTCATCGTGCCGTTCGGGCCGATGCTGGCCTGGAAGCGCGGCGATCTGCTCGGCGCGCTGCAGCGGCTCTATGTCGTCGCAGGCCTCGCCTTCCTTGCCGCAGTGGTCTTCTTCTACATCGAACATGGCGGGCCGGTGCTTGCCGTCCTCGGCCTGGCTGCCGGGCTGTTCCTGGTCCTCGGTGCGGTCGCCGATCTCTGGTATCGCGCCGGCATCGGCAAGGTCGCGGGCAGCCTTGCCTGGCGCCGGCTTTCCGGCCTGCCGCGTTCGGCCTTCGGCACGGCGCTTGCCCATGCCGGGCTCGGCGTCACCGTGCTCGGCATCGTCGCGGTGACGACCTTCCAGAGCGAACACGTCATCGAGATGAAGCCCGGCGAGGTGACCGAGGCTGGCGGTTACAGCCTGCATTTCGACGGCATGCAGCCGGGGACCGGGCCGAACTATACCGAGGAGCGCGGCCACTTCACCATCCGTCGTGCCGGTGTCGCGGTTGCCGATACCTGGTCGGCCAAGCGGCTCTATACCGCCCGGCAGATGCCGACGACGGAGGCGGGCATCCTGACCTTCGGGCTCAGCCAGCTTTACGTATCGCTCGGTGACGCCACCAAGGATGGCGGCATCGTCGTGCGCATCTGGTGGAAGCCGTTCATTCTCTGCATCTGGGGTGGAGCGGTGATCATGGCCTTTGGCGGCCTTGTCTCGCTCAGCGACCGGCGCCTGCGTGTCGGCGCCCCGCGCCGCAAGGCGAAGCCGGCAAAGCCGGCAGCTCCTGCAATGGAGCCGGCCGAATGATGCGCCGTCTCCTCCTGGCTGTCGCTTTGCTGCTGATGGCCGCCCCCGCCTTTGCCGTCAATCCGGACGAGGTGCTGGCCGATCCGGCGCTCGAAGCGCGCGCCCGCGCCCTTTCGGCGGAACTGCGCTGCATGGTCTGCCAGAACCAGTCGATCGACGATTCCAACGCCGACCTGGCCAAGGACCTGCGCCTGCTGGTGCGCGAGCGCATCACCGACGGCGACAGCGACGAAGCGGTGCTGACCTATATCGTCTCGCGCTACGGCGAGTTCGTGCTTTTGAAGCCGCGTGTCAGCATGAAGACGGGGCTGCTCTGGGGCGCACCGCTGCTGCTGGTCCTCGCCGGCGGGCTGTCACTGCTGGTCTTTGCCCGCAACAGGGTCGGCAAGCCGACCGGAAGCAAGCTGACGGCCGACGAGCAGGCGAAGCTGAGCGAGCTTTTGAAAAAGTAGGCGGCCCGCCGGCGGCAACGCTATAAAAGGACGCCGACTTGAGGCTAAGTTTTCAGAAGCGATAGCAATTCATTGGTCGCAACAATGAGTTCCTGAAGTTGTCCGGCGGATGGCCGCAGATCTACGTTGCCGTGGATGAGCTGGCGTGAACGGCTCGATCACGCTCCATTCGCGATCTGCCATATCGCTTGCGTAGCGCATGCCGCTTCTATCATGTTGACGCCGGGTAGAGGGTGTCCAGACCATTCGACCTCTCCGTATTTGTCGCAATACAGGAACTTCCAGACATTCATGTTATTGCATTCGATGACGAATACGACATGAGGCGCCCTATGGCTGGAAATCAGATCAATGACCTATGCTGCTCTCAAAATCCCCAAGTTCCTTAGTGTGTTGACGGTGTTGGCAGCAGGGCTGCTCTCTGGCTGCGCCAGAATGCCACCGGTATTTTCGGACGATGGCGCGACAATTTTATTCAAGGGTGAAAAGTTTAAGTACCGGGCTCCCGGTCAAGCCGAAGTGTCTTGCGAATTTGACGATCAGCGAAAAGTGGCAGTTTGTGACAATGGCCTAACCTCTGAGTTGATAGTGGCTGGGCTTCCCTTCCATGGCGTCGTCTTAGTTGAATTCGATGGGCGGCGGTTTAGGCCCGCAGAACATCCCTAAACGATTGCGCGGTTCAAAAGCTGATCGCCGCTATTAAGCCACTCCTCAGGACCAGCCGCCGTTCTTGGACGGACACTTACACCATGCAAAATATGCTGATCGCTCGTCTCGCGTTTAGCGGCGAGGGCTTCACCCAAGAGGTCAAGCCTTGCGGCACAAACCATATGCGTTTGGCCCTTTGCCAAACATTACCAACTTTTCATTGGCCGGACAGTTCGCAGTAAGGTGCGGCGTCCTATATCCTTAGTCATCGACTGATCCGGCGTCGCCGGTCTGAAGATCTAAGAACAAGAGAAGGTGCTCCAATGCTCAAGAATTTCAACGGACGTCCGTCCCTCGCCACCGTGCTCAAGGCTTCTACCGTTGCCGGTATCGCAGCCGCTGTGCTCGCAACCGGCGTTCCGCTCGAAATCACCCGGTCTTATGCCGAAGCTGTCAAGGTTCAGGCGCCTGCCGTTCCGAGCTTCGCCAATGTCGTCGACGCCGTTTCGCCGGCCGTCGTTTCCGTCCGGGTCGAAAACCGCGTCAATCCCGTCTCCGACAACAATGACGGCTTCTCCTTCGATTTCAACGGCCGCGGCTTCGACGACCTTCCCGACGATCATCCGCTGAAGCGGTTCTTCAAGCAGTTCGGCCAGGATCCGAATGACCAGCAGGGCCATCCCAAGCGCTTCGGCCAGAACGGACCGAATGGTGGTCCGAATGGTCCGGGCGGCAAGGGTCGCCTCCGCCCCGTTGCCCAGGGCTCTGGCTTCTTCATCTCCGAGGATGGCTATATCGTCACCAACAACCACGTCGTTTCCGATGGCCAGGCCTTCGTCGCCGTCATGAATGACGGTACCGAGCTCGATGCCAAGCTGATCGGCAAGGATCCGCGCACCGACCTCGCCGTGCTGAAGGTCGACGGCAAGGGCAAGAAGTTCACCTACGTCAACTGGGCCGACGACAACAATGTCCGCGTCGGCGACTGGGTCGTTGCCGTCGGCAATCCCTTCGGTCTCGGCGGCACGGTCACGGCCGGCATCGTCTCGGCTCGCGGCCGCGATATCGGCTCCGGTCCTTATGACGATTACCTGCAGGTGGATGCCGCCGTGAACCGCGGCAACTCCGGCGGTCCGACCTTCAACCTCAGCGGCGAAGTCGTCGGCATCAACACCGCGATCTTCTCGCCGTCGGGCGGCAGCGTCGGCATCGCCTTCGCCATTCCCGCCTCGACCGCCAAGGACGTCGTCGCCGATCTGATGAAGGATGGCCAGGTCTCGCGCGGCTGGCTGGGTGTCCAGATTCAGCCGGTAACCAAGGACATCGCCGAATCCATCGGCCTTTCCGAGCCGAGCGGCGCTCTGGTCGTTGCCCCGCAGGCCGGATCGCCGGGTGACAAGGCCGGCATGAAGGCCGGCGACGTCGTCACCGCGCTGAATGGTGAGACGATCAAGGATGCCCGTGATCTCAGCCGCCGCATCGGCGCGATGCAGCCGGGCAGCAAGGTCGAGCTTTCGGTCTGGCGCGCCGGCAAGGCCCAGCCTCTCACCGTTGAACTCGGCACGCTGCCGATCGACCAGAAGGATGCGTCTGCCGATGACAACAGCCAGCCGCAGCAGCCTGAGGCACCGGCTTCCGAGAAGGCGCTTGCCGATCTCGGCCTGACGGTCGGCCCTTCCGATGACGGCAAGGGCCTGGCGATCACCGGCATCGACCCGGACTCCGACGCTGCCGACAAGGGCATCAAGGAAGGCGAGAAGATCACTTCGGTGAACAACCAGGAGGTCTCCAGCCCCGACGAGGTCGTCAGGGTGCTGAACCAGGCCAAGAAGGACGGCCGCACCCGCGCGCTCTTCCAGATCCAGTCCAATGAAGGAAGCCGTTTCGTAGCGCTTCCGATCAACGGCCAGGGCTGATCCCTAAGACAACTTGGAGCCGTGCGGACGAAAGTCCGCGCGGCTCGATTCTTCTGACCTTTGAAGGATGATCGCGATGAGCGCCGCCCCGCAGGAAGATGCTTTGAGCCTTGCCGAAACGCAGCTGGTGGGTAATGTCGGCCGCATGAAGATTCTCATCATCGAAGATGATCTCGAAGCCGCGGTCTACCTCACGAAAGCCTTTCGCGAGGCGGGCATCGTCGCCGATCACGCCAGCGACGGCGAGAGCGGCCTGTTCATGGGGTCGGAAAATACCTACGACGTCATCGTCATCGACCGCATGCTGCCGCGCCGCGACGGGCTTTCCGTCATCAGCGAGTTGCGCCGCAAGGCCATCCATACGCCGGTCCTCATCCTCTCCGCGCTCGGCCAGGTCGATGACCGCGTGACCGGTCTTCGTGCCGGCGGCGACGACTACCTGCCGAAGCCCTATGCCTTCAGCGAGTTGCTGGCGCGCGTCGAGGTGCTCGGCCGCCGCAAGGGCACGCCGGATCAGGACGTCGTCTATCGCGTCGGCGATCTCGAACTCGACCGGCTCTCCCACGAGGTGCGCCGCGGCGGCAAGGAGATCCTGCTGCAGCCGCGCGAATTCCGCCTGCTCGAATATCTGATGAAGAATGCCGGCCAGGTGGTGACCCGCACCATGCTGCTCGAAAACGTCTGGGACTATCACTTCGACCCGCAGACCAACGTCATCGACGTTCATGTCTCGCGCCTGCGTTCGAAGATCGAAAAGGACTACAGCCAGCCGCTCCTGAAGACCATTCGCGGCGCGGGGTATATGATCAAGGATGAGGGATGAGCCGTTTCAAGGTTCTCTTCAAGTCCACTGCAGTCCGCCTTTCGGCACTCTACATCCTGCTTTTCGCCATCTGCGCCGCGACGCTCGTCTTCTATGTGACGGCGATGTCGGAGCGGCTGCTGACGGGCCAGATCCGCGACGCCGTCAGGCAGGAGGTGGAGCAGGTGCAGCGCGCCTACGACACCGGCGGCATGAACCTTCTGCTGCGCACGATGGAGCGGCGTGCCCGACAGCCGGGTGCCAACCTCTACATCATCGCCGGCCCCTCGGGCGATATTCTCGCCGGCAACGTCGCCTCGGTGCAGCCGGGTGTCTTCGAGGAGATCGGCTGGACTTCCGCGCCCTTCGGCTACCAGCGTTATACCGACAGCGGCGTCGAGCGCCGCCATAGGGCGATCGCCAATATCTTCGTGCTCGACAATGGCCTCAGAATCCTGATCGGCCGCGACCTCGGCGACCCCGAGCGTTTCCGTCTGCTGGTGCGCCAGGCGCTGATGGTGGCCCTGGCGATCATGGGGCTTGGCGCGATCATCATCTGGTTCGCCATCGGCCGCAACGCGCTGAAACGCATCGACCGCATGTCGGATGCCAGCAAGAAGATCATGGCCGGCGATCTGTCGCAGCGCCTGCCGGTGGGCGGATCGGGCGATGAATTCGACCGCTTGTCGATGTCTTTGAATACCATGCTGGAGCGCATCGAGAAGCTGAACGAGGGCCTGCGGCAGGTCTCCGACAACATCGCCCATGATCTCAAGACGCCGCTGACGCGGCTGCGCAACAAGGCGGCCGATGCGCTCGATATCGCCGACGGCGAGACGCGGCGCACCGCGCTCGAAGGCATCATTTCCGAATCGGATCAGCTGATCCGCACCTTCAACGCGCTGTTGATGATCTCCCGCGTCGAGGCCGGATCGGTCGCGGCTGAAATGTCGCCAGTCGAGCTTTCGGCCATCGTCTCCGATAGCGCCGAGCTTTACGAACCGGCGGCGGAGGAGGCCGGGCTCGGCCTGAGCTCCAGCATCGAACCGGATGTCGAGGTGCAGGGCAATCGCGAGCTGATCGGCCAGGCGATCTTCAACCTGCTCGACAATGCCATCAAATATTCCGCCGATACCGAAGGCGCGGGCAAAGTGTCGCTGAAACTCGCCCGCCGCCCGGACGGCATCTGCCTTTCCGTGGCCGACTACGGACCGGGCGTTCCGGCCGACCGGCGAGACGACGTGGTGAAGCGCTTCGTCCGCCTCGATGAAAGCCGGTCGAAGCCCGGGACGGGGCTCGGGCTTTCGCTGGTGGAAGCGGTGATGGAGCTGCACAATGGCCGGTTGGAACTCTCCGATACCGATCCTGATAAGCCGGAACAGCGCGGATTGACCGTCAGCATGATCTTCCCGGCCAAGGCTGCCTGATGGTTCGATGCCGATGATCGGCTGAATCGCGTATTGGCGGTTTTCCGCCGAGACCCTAGTTTAATGCCGGTTGAAGGAGGCGTTCCCGCGATTCTGCGGGACCGCTCCTGAGGCGCGAAAGCAGGGAGAGCGTATGCTGACGAAATCGACGCATGGCCTGAAGGATGTCGCCGAAGGGCTGCTGCGTCCGCTGAACCAGACGGAGTTGAAGCTGGCGCTGGCCGACCTTCAGGAGGCCGGCAGGAGTGAGCCGTCGGTGGCTGCGATGCTGAAGACGGAAGGCCCGCTTCGCGATTTCATTGCCGCCGTGCTGACACTGTCGCCTTATCTGCGCGAAATTGTCAATCTCGATCCCGCCATCCTCGCCGGCGCCATCACCGAACCGCTGGAGCCGCAGATCGAGGCGCTGGTCGCCGAGGCGCGGCGCTGCTGGCAACGGGACGGCGAGGGGGCGGCGCCTTCGGAATCCGTGGTGATGAGCAGGCTGCGCATCATCAAGCGCAAGGTGGCATTCCTCGTCGCACTTGCCGATCTTGCGCGCATCTTCGACGGCCGGGCGACGACAGCCTGGCTGAGCGAGCTTGCCGAAGCTTCGGTTGCCGCCGCGATCGACCATCTGCTGCTGGCGGCGCATGAGGGTGGAAAGCTGCGGCTGCGGGATCTGGCAGCACCGAGTGACGGCTCCGGGCTGATCGTGCTCGGCATGGGCAAACTCGGCGCATCCGAACTCAACTACTCCTCCGATATCGACCTCGTCGTCGTCTTCGACGAACAGGCTGGCATCGTGCCTGACCCCGATGACGCGATCGAGATCTTCCCGAGGATGATGCGCCGGCTGGTGCGCATCCTGCAGGAGCGCACAGCCGACGGCTACGTCTTCCGCACCGATCTCAGATTGCGCCCCGATCCCGGTTCGACGCCGCTGGCGATCCCGGTCGATGCGGCGATGATCTATTACGAGGGCAGGGGCCAGAACTGGGAGCGGGCGGCCTTCATCAAGGCGCGCGCCGTTGCCGGCGACCTTACGGCGGGCGGCGATTTCCTGCGCGGCCTTGCCCCTTTCGTCTTCCGCAAATATCTCGATTACGCGGCGATTGCCGATATCCATTCGATCAAGCGGCAGATCCATGCGCATAAGGGCCACGGCGCCATCGCGGTCAAGGGTCATAACGTCAAGCTCGGCCGCGGCGGTATTCGCGAGATCGAATTCTTCGTCCAGACCCAGCAGCTGATCGCCGGCGGCCGCATGCCGGCCTTGCGCGGCCGGGCGACGGAGGAAACGCTCGGAGAACTCACCAAGGCGAAATGGATCGACGCGGAAACCCGCGACGAACTGACGGAGGCCTACTGGTTCCTGCGCGATGTCGAGCATCGCATCCAGATGGTGCGCGACGAGCAGACCCACCTGCTGCCGGAGACGGATGCCGACCTGAAGCGCATCGCCTTCATGATGGGATTTTCCGACACGCCGAGCTTCTCTGAACGGCTGGTCGGCGTGCTGAAGACGGTCGAGCGGCGTTATGCTCACCTCTTCGAACAGGAGAGCAGGCTTTCCACCGACACCGGCAACCTCGTCTTTACCGGCCAGGGCGATGACCCGGACACGCTGGAGACGCTGAAGAAACTCGGTTTTACCAGGCCGTCCGACATTTCCCGCATCATCCGCACCTGGCACTATGGCCGCTACCGCGCAACGCAATCGGTTGAAGCGCGTGAAAGGCTGACGGAGCTGGCGCCGGAACTCCTGCGGGTCTTCGGCGAAAGCAAGCGCGCCGACGAGGCGCTGCTGCGCTTCGACAGCTTCATCTCCGGCCTTCCCTCCGGCATCCAGCTCTTCTCGCTGCTCGGCAGCAACCCGGCGCTGCTGTCGCTGATCGTCAACATCATGTCCTCAGCACCCCGGCTTGCCGAGGTGATTGCCGCCAAGCCGCATGTCTTCGACGGCATGCTCGATCCCGGCCTGATGGCCGAGCTGCCGACGCGCGATTATCTCGGCGAGCGGCTGAAGGGCTCGCTTGCCCAGGCCCGCCACTATGAAGAGGTGCTCGACCGGCTGCGCATCTTCGCCGCCGAGCAGCGCTTCCTGATCGGCATCCGCCTGCTCACCGGTGCGATCAACGGCGTGATGGCCGCACGCGCCTTCACGCATCTCGCCGACCTCGTCATTGCGGCGGCACTCGATGCCGTGGTGAGCGAGATGCGGGCAGCACACGGCGATTATCCCGGCGGGCGCATCGCGGTCGCCGGCATGGGCAAGCTCGGCAGTTTCGAGCTGACGGCCGGTTCCGACATCGATCTGATCCTGCTCTATGATTATGACGACGCGGCCTCCGAATCCGATGGGCCGAAGCCGCTCGACGCGACGCGTTACTTCACCCGCATCACCCAGAGGCTGATGGCCGCCTTGTCGGCGCCGACCGCCGAAGGTGTGCTCTATGAGGTCGACATGCGGCTGCGCCCATCCGGCAACAAGGGGCCGGTCGCCACCCGCATCAACGCCTTCGGCAAGTACCAGCGCGAAGAAGCATGGACCTGGGAGCATATGGCGCTCAGCCGCGCGCGGCTGATCTGCGGCAATGAGAGCTTGATCGCCGAGGCGGAACTGATCGTCCGGGAGGTGCTGTCGGCCGATCGCGATATTGCCAAGGTGGCGCATGACGTCGCCGAAATGCGCGAACTGATCGACAAGGAAAAACCGCCATCCGGCCCGTGGGACCTGAAGCTGATCCCCGGCGGCGTCATCGATCTCGAATTCATCGCCCAGTACCTGGCGCTGATCGCGCCGACCAGGGGCGTCGGCATTGCCGTCAATGGGATGAGCACCGGCGAAGCCCTGAAGGTGCTGGGCGACCGGCTGATGGCAACCGTCGATCTCGACATATGCCTCGAGGCCTTCACGCTTTATACCGGCCTTTCGCAACTGATCCGCCTCTCCATCGACGGCCTGTTCGATCCGAAGGACGCACCGGCGGGCCTCGTCGAACTCGTCTGCCGCGCCGGCGACTGCCCTGACATCAAGACGCTGGAAGGGGAGGTAAAGCGGCTTTCGAAAGCGGTTCGGAAAATATTCCTGAATGTCGTGAAAGCCTGATCTCACATCAGATGGAACGACCGCGAGGATTATCGCGAGCATCGCCTGTCGGAATCTCGTTTAGCCAATCGTCTTCAGGACAGGCAAGCGATGGAGAACACCAATGACAATTACCATTACCGCTTTTGAACGGTCGCCCGATCGCGGCAGGGGTCTGGCGCGCGACATGCGCGTTCGCTGGGCGCTCGAAGAGGTTGGCCAGCCTTACGACGTTCGTCTTGTTTCGTTCAAAGAGATGAAGGAACCGGCGCATCTGGCGCTGCAGCCTTTCGGGCAGATCCCGACCTATGAAGAAGGCGAGCTCGCTTTGTTCGAGTCCGGGGCCATCGTCTTCCATATCGGCGAGCGCCATGCAGGCCTGCTGCCGGACGATGCGAATGCCCGGGCGCGCGCGCTCACATGGATGTTTGCCGCGCTCAACACGATGGAACCACCGATCTTCGACCGTGCTCTCGTCATGATCCTCGAGCGCGACAAGCCTTGGTACGACCAGCGCCTTTCTGCCCTCGAGGGCAGCATCCGGAAACGGTTGAGCGACCTCTCCCGTCGCCTTGGCGACGCCGACTGGCTCGACGGTGCGTTCAGCGCCGGTGACCTGCTAATGGTGTCGGTGCTGCTCAGGTTGAAAGGATCTGCTATCCTGGAGGAATATTCGAACCTCTCCGCCTATGTCGCCCGCGGCGAAGCGCGGCCCGCCTACAAGCGTGCTTTCGCCGCTCAATTGGCGGTTTTCACCACCGCGTCGACCGACTGAAAAAAGGTCGACTCTGGTCCTGGCCTAGATATCGTCGGGGATGCGCAGCGAGATCACCGTGCCGACCGCTTCGCGTGAGCGGATCTTCATGCGGCCGCCGTGCAGCGAGGTCAGTGAGCGGGAGATGGCGAGCCCGAGGCCGGAGCCGCCCTTGCTCTTGGCATACTGGCTCTGCACCTGCTCGAAGGGCTGGCCGATCTTCGACAGCGCCGAGCGTGGAATGCCGATGCCGGTGTCGGCAATGGTGACGAAGACGGCGCCGTCGACGCGGCGTGTACGCAACGCAATGCGTCCGCCATTGTCGGTGAACTTCACCGCATTGGAGAGCAGGTTGAGCAGCACCTGTTTCATTGCCCGGCGGTCGGCCATCAGCGTCAGGCCGGAGCAGATGCGCTGTTCGATGACGATGTTCTTTTCAGCTGCGGGCATGGCGGTGAAGCGCAGGCTTTCCTCGATCAGCGGTACGAGGTCGATGCGCTCGCAGTGCAGCCTGACATGGCCCGCCTCGATCTTCGACATGTCGAGGATATCGTTGATGACGTTGAGCAGATGTTTGCCGCTGTCATGGATATCGCGGGCATATTCGTCATATTTCAGCGAGCCGAGCGGGCCGAACATCTGGTTCTGCAGGATCTCCGAGAAGCCGAGGATGGCGTTGAGCGGCGTGCGCAGCTCGTGCGACATGTTGGCGAGGAATTCCGATTTCGCCTTGTTGGCGGCCTCGGCGCGTTCCTTCTCCGCCTGGTAGTTGGCGTTGGCCGTCGACAGCTCGGATTTCTGGGTCTCCAGCGTCTGGCGTGAGGCGGAAAGATCGCCGATTGTCGCCATCAGTCGGCGTTCGGATTCGCGCAGCCGCTCCTGATGACGTTTCATCAACGTGATGTCAGTTCCCACCGAGACCTTGCCGCCGTCGCGGGTGCGTCGCTCGTTGATCTGCAGCCAGCGCTCGTCGGCAAGCTGCACTTCCGTCGTACGCGAATAGCCGGAGCCGTCCGCATCGGAAATCCGCCGCTCGATGACAGGACGGGCGGCCGCCGCATTGACGGTCGAGCGCTCGGTGCCGGGCACGAGTACGCTGTCCGGCAGGCCATAAGCCTGCTGGAAATGCGTGTTGCACATGACGAGCCGATCGTTCTTGTCCCAGAGCACGAAGGCTTCCGAGGTGCATTCGATGGCGTCGGCCAGGCGCTGGTCGGCTTCTGCGTAACGCTGGGCGAGCCGATGCTGTTCGGTCACGTCCATGGCGATGCCGATCAGGTGCATGCGGCCGGAATTGCTGCGGATCACCTGAGCACGCGCCCGCATCCAGACATAGTGGCCGCTGGCATGGCGCATGCGGAAGATCTGATCGACCTGGCCGGAAGCGCCCTTGCCGATGGCGCGCGCGATCTCGTAGAGCCCGCCATCATCGGGATGCATCAGCCGGGCGGCTTCGCCGAAGCCCATCGTCTTGTCCGAACCCGGCAGGCCAAGCATGTCGTACATCGAACGCGACCAGAAGAATTCGCGGTTCTCGAAGTCGAAGTCCCAGAGGCCGCAGCGGCCACGCGACAGCGCCGTCTCGACGCGCAGGTTCGATTCCAGGAAGATGTCGTCGGCATCGCGGGCGCGCTTCACCTGCGTGTAATAGGCATAGAGGATGACGAGCAGGATCGAGGAGATGCCGGCAAACAGCGTGACGTTGAGCGCCAGTTCCTCGCGCCAGAGCCGGCCGATCTCGTCGAGCGAGGTGGCGGCGACGATATAACCGCCGGCATTGCCCATCAGCGTGATCTCGGCATAATGCGGTACGCCGCCGATCGTCGTCTCGATGACGCCGGCGCGATCGCCGAAACGCCGGATCGCCGAAACCTCGGGGAAGAAATCGCCGACATTGGTGCCCACATGCGAAAGACCGGCGGTGGTCGCGGCAAAAACCTTACCGCTTGCCTGCACGAGCAGCACGAAGGCGCCGCTGTCCAGCCGGTCCTGCGGCAGGAATTGGGCGAGGCGGGCCTGCGCGCCTGCGATATCGCCGCGGTCGAAGATGTCGGCCGCATCGGCAAACACCGCAGAGGCGGTCGCCGCCGAAAGGGCCGTGGCATGGCGCGCAGAGGCCTCCAGGCGCCCATATTCGCTCATCATGCCGAAGAAATGCGAGGCGGCGACGACGGAGAGGAATGCGACGATCAGTGCCGGAATGGCCCGCTTCAAGACGAGCTCGGCCTTCGGCAGATAGCGGAGAAGTGGTTCCGATGTCGCATGGCCCGAAAGGCTGTCGCGCCAGGCTTTCAGCCCGTCAAAATCGACACGCAGCCGTCCTCCGGCCACGGTTGCCCGCCGCACGTCCATCATCTCTTCGCCTTGTCCCTCATGTGATTCGCGCGCCGCTCGCTCGAACCTGACCTAGAGAATCATGGGTGATTCGCCTTGTCCAGAGGCAAAGGTAAAAATCCGTTAACTATTTATAATTTCGGGTTTTTCCAGGTGATTCGGGGCGCTGGGCGACCGGCCGCCGAATTTTTCGGGACGGCCGGTCGAATCAAATTACCCTTTAAGCGTGCGCTCGACGATATCGCGCACGTCGGTCGAAAGATCGGCGGCCCGCTCGATCTCGATCAGCGCCGAGCGGGCGCGATCGGCACGTGTCGGTTCGAGCGAGCGCCAGGAGCGCATCGAGGTGAGAATGCGGGCGGCAAGCTGCGGGTTGCGCTCGTCGATATCGAGAATCTGATCGGCGAGGAAGCGGTAGCCTTCGCCGTCGGCGCGGCCGAAGCCGGTCGGATTGGCAAAGGCGAAGGTGCCGACCAGCGCCCGCATCCGGTTCGGATTGGTCCGCTTGAAGAGCGGATCGTTCATCAGGGCGCGGATCCGTTCCAGGGTTTTGGCGCCCGGAATGCCGGCCTGGATCGCGAACCATTTGTCGATGACGAGCGCGTTCTCCGCGAAGCGGTCGCGGAAACTTGCCAGCGCTTCGCTGGTCTCCGCGCTGTCGGGGAAACGATGGGCGAGGATCGTCAGCGCATGGCTGAGATCGGTCATGTTGTTGGCCGCATCGAAGGCGGCCTTGGCGCGGGCCGGCGTCTGCTCGGCATGCGAGAGGTAGGTGAGGGCGGTATTGCGCAGTGCGCGCAGTCCGGCGCTCTTCGCATCCGGGCTGAAATCGCCTGATGTCGTCATCGCTGCGTAGAGGCCGGCAAAGACATCCTTTCCGGCATCGGCGATCTGTTTCAGGATCGCCTGCCGGCCGGCATGGATGGCATCGGGATCGTTGTTACCGCCAAGTTCGCGGGCGATATCGGATTCGCTCGGCAGAGCCAGCGCCTGGGCACGGAAGGCAGGCTCGAGGGCCCCGTCGGCGGCGGCTGCGATCAGCGTCTCGATGAAGGTTGCCTCGCAGACGACAGGCTTGCCCTCGCGGGCGTCGCGTGCCGCTTTCAAGAGGTTCGGCAGCGCCAGATCGGTCAGCGCCTGCCAGCGGGCGAAATGATTGGTCTCATGGCGGGCGAGAAGAGCGAGATCGGCCGGGCTCTGGTCGAAATGCAGGTTGATCGGCGCCGAGAAGCCGCGGTTGATCGAAACGACCGGCCGCGAGGCGATGCCATGGAAGATCGCCGTCTGGGTGCGGCCTGTGAGATGCAGCACCTCGCCGATATATTCCGCGCCGTCGACCGAGGTCGGCTCGATCTTGCCGCCGTTTTCGCCAAACAGCGCGAGGCTGAGCGGAATATGCATCGGCTCCTTGCTCGGCTGGCCGGGCGTTGCCGGGATCATCTGTTCGAGCGACAGGGTGAAGGTGTCGGCCGCCGCATCATAGCTGCCCGATGCGGTGACGAGCGGCGTGCCGGCCTGATGGTACCAGAGCGAGAATTGCGTCAAATCGCGCCCGCTTGCATCCTCGAAGCATTTGACGAAATCCTCGATCGTCACGGCCTGGCCGTCATGGCGGTCGAAATAGAGGTCCATGCCTTTCTTGAAGCCGTCCTTGCCGAGCAGCGTCGCGATCATGCGCGTGACTTCGCTGCCCTTTTCGTAGACGGTCGTCGTGTAGAAATTATTGATCTCGCGATATTTCGTCGGCCGCACCGGATGGGCGAGCGGGCCGCCGTCTTCCGGGAACTGCTCCGATTTCAGGTGGCGCACTTCGGCAATGCGTTTGACGGCGCGCGAGCGCTGGTCGGAAGAGAATTCGTGGTCGCGATAGACCGTCAGGCCTTCCTTGAGGCACAGCTGGAACCAGTCGCGGCAGGTGATGCGGTTGCCGGTCCAGTTGTGGAAATATTCATGCGCGATGATCGCTTCGATATTGGCATAGTCTGCATCGGTCGCGATTTCCGGGTCGGCAAGGACGTATTTGTCATTGAAGACGTTGAGGCCCTTGTTCTCCATCGCGCCCATGTTGAAGTCGGAGACGGCGACGATCATGAAAATATCGAGATCGTATTCGCGCCCGAACCTCTCTTCGTCCCATTTCATCGAGCGTTTCAGCGCGTCCATGGCATAGGCTGCGCGCGGTTCCTTGCCGTGCTCGACATAGATTTTCAGCACCACCTCGCGGCCGGACATGGTCGTGAACGTGTCTTCGACGACGCCGAGATCGCCAGCGACGAGCGCGAAGAGGTAGCTCGGCTTCGGATGCGGGTCGAACCAGGCGGCGAAATGCTTGCCGGGGCCGTAGCCGGCGCCGCCGAGGAAGTTGCCGTTCGACAAAAGCAGTGGGTTGGCGTCCTTGTCGGCGATGATGTTGACCGTGAAGGGCGCAAGCACGTCGGGCCGGTCCGGGAAATAGGTGATGCGGCGGAAGCCCTCCGCCTCGCACTGCGTGCAGTAGATGCCGCCGGTGCGGTAAAGGCCCATCAGCTTGGTATTGGCCTCGGGGTTGATGACGGTGGTGAGCGTCAGCTCGAAGGGGGCGCTCTCCGGCAGGTCGCGCACCGTCAGGCTTTCCGGGGTTGCGTCATAGCGTGAAGGGTCCGGCTCCACCTGGTCTAACAGAAGCCCCGACAGCGTCAGTTCGTCGCCGTCGAGAACGATCGGCGCCGCCGGATCGGCGCCCGGGCGACGATGAAAAATGAGACGCGCCTCGACCTTTGTCTCCGTCGGGTCGAGTTCGAAAGTGAGGTCCACGCGTTCCAGCACGAAGTCGGTGGGACGGTAATCTGCCAGATGAATGACCTGGCCGGTATCTGTTCGCATGGTGTTTCCTGAAGACCGTTATTGGACAACCGCGGAATACAGAGGCGGGCGCACTCTGCCATAAATTTTGCCGGGCATGATTACATTAAAGTCTGAACTAAACTTAAAGCAAATTGCCCGCGAACACCAAGTTCGCGGGCAAAATATCTTATTGGATACGGATGGACGCAGCTGACGGGGGAAGTCCTCTACTTCAGATTGAGTGCGGCCTTGATCGTCGCGTCGTTTTCGGTCTGCTGCACGACGACGCCGTACCAGCCGAGCCCGTCGTAATCCTCGTAGCCGAGAGTGCGCGCGAAGGCGACGATCGAACCGTTATTGTCGTAGTAACTGCCTTTCGCCTGGCCGGACGGATTGGCGAGCGCGAAATGGGAAAACAGCAAGGCGGGATTGGTGGTGGCGATGACCCGGCTCTTGCCGTCGAGCAGCATGACAGTCGTTCTTTCCGCCAGCTGCGGCGGCAGGTTCGCCTCTTTCTCGACGATCGCCTGGCCCTGGTTCTGCCAGTCGAAATAGACGCCGAGCGTGCCGACCAGCCGCCCGTCGAGCTTGCCCTCTTTGCGGATGCCTGTGGCGTAAACGAGCGCATGCCTGTTGTCGTGCAGCGGGCTCGATTTGACGTCGTCGACGATATAAGCGTCGCCGGAGGAGCAGGCCGACGCTGCGCGGAACCACGGATCGCCGGCAAGGCTCGTGCCTACGAGCTTGCGCTGGAACTTGGGATTGGCGGATGCGACCACTTTGCCCGACAGATCGGTCATGACGAGATCGAGATAGACGGTGTAGAAGCGGTTGATGGCGCCGAGACGCTCCGCTGCAAAGGCGGCGGTTTCCCGGCTCGGGTTCTGCAGCGCCTGCCAGAGTGACGGGTCCGTTGCCCACCAGCGCACATCGGCCGTGCGCTCGAAGAGATTGCGGACGATGAGCTGCACCAGCGTCTGTGCCAGATCGGTGAGGCGAACGCCCTCCATCTCTTCGACCAGCGAATCGGCCATGGCGCGGCTGAGGCCGATGCGGCCGAGCACGTTGCACTCGAACCTGCCGGTAATGTCGGTTGCGATCTGCGCCAGCCGCTGCACTTCGTTGGCAACGACGGCAAAGCCCTTTCCGGTCTCGCCGGCTCTGGCTGCCTCGATCAGCGCATTGATCGCCAGCAGCTTGATCTGCTTGACGATATGGGTGTTGTCGGCGCTGAAGCGCTCGAGGTCGGTGCTGATGCCGTCGGTGACGACGCGCATGGACCGCGGTGTCGCATTCTGCGACTGGGCGATGGTTTCGGCGCTAAGCGGCTTCATCAAATGGGATCCTGGGAGGAGCGGGCAATTGTTTGCGTGGTGAAGAAAATTTCGAAATCAGCGATAAAAACGATGCTTGCCTATGGTTTTCAATTGGTTAACGCCGAGCAGTCAGAGGTGAACATTTTAGGGGGAATGGCTGAAAAGAGGGTGATTTCGGAGCTGTGGCGCACATACGGCACGATTGAGCCCGCGGCTGAAAGGCGATTTGCGATTCTCCCGCCTTGCTCGCGATTTTTTCGCCAATCGGTTTTTTCTTTCGCTACGATGGAAGACGTCACCCGCTGCGTTCCCGAGTCGAACGCGTCCCCCCATTCCGCTTGAGCAGTATTAAGAGCCAGGATCATGCACTCGGTTCTCAGAAACCCGATGAGAGGCATTGCGCTGAAAGTCTCGTCGGTCGTGGTCTTCCTGGCCATGCAGACCTTCATCAAGCTGGCCGGCTCAGACATCCCGCCAGGTCAGGTCACCTTCTGCAGGTCGTTCTTCGCGCTTTTCCCGATCATGGCCTATCTCGCCTATAACAGGCAGCTGCGCGCCGCCTTCTACACGGCCAATCCAATCGGTCACCTCAGGCGCGGCACGATCGGCATCTTGTCGATGGCTTTCGGTTTCTACGGCCTGCTGCATCTGCCGCTGCCGGAGGCGATCGCGCTCGGCTACGCGTTGCCGCTCGTCGCCGT
The DNA here is from genome assembly GCF_012349115.1 of Rhizobium ruizarguesonis. Classification (GTDB taxonomy): domain Bacteria; phylum Pseudomonadota; class Alphaproteobacteria; order Rhizobiales; family Rhizobiaceae; genus Rhizobium; species Rhizobium ruizarguesonis. The sequence goes on along the minus strand of NZ_PQIG01000057.1, from coordinate 63,222 downwards.
CATCTTCGCTGCCGTTTTTCTCGGTGAGACCGTGCGCATCTATCGCTGGAGCGCCGTCCTCGTCGGCATCGTCGGCGTTGCCATCGTGTCCTGGCCGAAACTGACGCTGTTTCGCGACGGCGGCATGGAGGCGGAGCAGGCCGTCGGCGCGCTCTGCGTGCTGTTCTCGGCCGTTCTCGGCGGCATGGCGATGATCCAGGTGCGCCGCCTCGTCGAAGAGGAGAAGACGGCGACGATCGTGCTGTATTTCTCGATCACCGCCTCGGTCTTTTCGCTGGCTTCTCTTCCCTTCGGCTGGCTCATCCTGCCATGGCCGACAGCGCTCTGCCTGATCGCGGCCGGTTTCTGCGGCGGCGTCGCGCAGATTCTGCTGACGGAAAGTTACCGCCATGCCGATGTCTCCACCATCGCGCCGTTCGAATATACCTCGATCCTGCTCGGTGGCATCGTTGCCTACTTCGTCTTCGGCGACGTGCCGAGCGTGACCATGCTGATCGGCACCGCCATCGTCGTCGCCGCCGGCATCTTCATCATCTATCGCGAGCATCAGCTGGGCATCGAACAGAGGGAGGCGCGCAAGGCCACGACGCCGCAAGCCTGACGCCCGCCAGCGCGCAATATCGGTTTTAACGCGAAGATTGCGGTGGCTTGAAACTTGCTCTCAACGAGTGAAAAGAATGGCGAATTCTTGGGATATCGCGGACCTGAGGAATATGGTTGTTGAACATGAGAGAGTATCATTTATTCCAAGCTGTGCATGTCTGAATGGCCGCTGATGCCGGAGGAGCTCTGGGTGTCGTTGCTCCGAACGCCGGCCGGCGAGCGGAGGTGGAGAAAAGCATAATGGCATTCACAGCGGAGCAATTGGTGGGGAACTCTTCCTTTCTGATGAGCATTCGCTTTTTGGCTGGGCAGATGCGCGGCATGTTCGACGCCGGTCCGCGGCTGGCGCGACTGCTTGCCTCGCATCAACGCTGGCTTCTGACCCAGACTGCCTATGCTCTCCATCTGGAATATGATCCGCGCGACCCGACGTCGGGTTTCACCGCCGTGCGGTTGACGGGGCGCATCACCGCGCACAAGGTGGCGAGCCGCAACACCGTGCTCGCCTTCATCGAGGAACTCTATACCTACCGCTTCATAACCCACACGCCCGGCGACGAGCGGCGGCGACCTCGTCATTTCGAACCGGCCGATGTCAGCCATCAGGGGATGTTTGCCTGGCTTTTCTCCAATCTCGGTGCACTCGACCTGCTCGACGGCGGTCAAAGGGCAGCCTTTTTCCAGGCAAATCCATCACTGATGCGGCTCATTCAGCCGCGCATTGCCCGCCATTGCCTCGAAGATGCCGCTTGGCGCGAACCGCCGGAACAGGTGGCGCTGTTCCTCTGGACGGAGGCCGGCGGCCTCGTCGTCGACAATTTCATCGCCCGGATGGATATGGAAAGCAGCGAGCCGGGGAGATTGTCCGTCGGCCGCGTCGAAACTCGCGCGCTTGCTGCTGATTTCATGATGTCGCGCACTCATCTGCAGCGGCTGCTGGCAAAGGCGGCGCAACGCGGCTGCGTCGGCTGGTATGACGAGCCGCGCAAGACGCATCTTTGGATATCGCGGGATTTCGTCGAGGAATATTGCGCCTGGCAGGCGGTCAAGTTCGCCTATGTCGACGAGGCCTTCGAATGGGCAAAGGCCCAAATCGAGGAAATGGCAATTTGATCAGAGAACGATTGCCGCAGTGCCTGCGCCAATGCGGCATCCGGCGTCGGCCGGCTTGACCGAAAGCTCACGCTCATATTCCCGCGCAGCACAGACGGCAACGCGGATATGCTCGAAGGTTTCGATGTTGCGCAGAAGCGATATCAGGATCGTCGACATGTTGGGGCACTCTTGATACGAAGGGTAGGCGAAGCGCTTACAGCGCTGCGCGTCTTTTTAAGACGCGCAAAGGACGCTGCGACACGTTGAATTCCTGCTCAATATTGCTGGAAGTCGGAGAAAATCGCGTTCGGGCGCGCCGTACGGCTGTTGATGCCGGTGCCGCGGGCAATCATCTGTTCGTTCGTGGCAAAGCCGAAACGGCTGTAGCCTTGAGTGGAACGAACCTGGTCGCCGGCGAGGCGAAGGGTTTCAAACCCGCTATGGATAGGACGAAAACGCTTGTTCATGGCCTTGGTTCCTGTGATTCCTCCCAAGACACAGCTGATATTGCGATGCAGCATAGATTCCGCAATGCATCACGGCGGGATGCAGCCATGCGAAAAACGCATGGATTGATTCACAAATTATTCAACTTTGGCTAATTTCTAAGCAAAGAGAGGGACTTAAGCTTCGCTTGAAAGGCGAGCAGGTCGTTCCAAGCCAGCCGCTTGTTTACAGGTGCGGTTAACAGATCCTGCGGATGCAGGCTGGCTATGGCAGGAATGACACAGTCTGCAACGGCAATCTCCTTCCAGCGGCCGCGCAGGCCGTGAATCGTATCGTTTTCGCCGAAGAAGAAACGCGCCGAAAAATTGCCGAGCAGCAGGATCGCCTTCGGTTCGGCAAGCGCGATCTGCCGCTCGATGAAGGGTCGGCAGATGTCCATTTCCGCCGCCGAGGGCGCGCGATTGCCAGGCGGGCGCCAGGGGATGACCTGCGTCAGCAGAATGGCTGAGCGCTTCAGCCCGATCGCCGCCAGCATCTTGTCGAACAGCTGGCCGGATTTCCCCGAGAAGGGCATGCCTTCGCGATCGTCTTCGGCGCTCGGCGCCGAGCCGATCACCATGATCCCGCTTTCGGCATCGCCGCTGGCAAAGATGGTCGAGCGGGCGCTGTGCTTGAGGTTGCAGCTGCTGAAGGCTTCAATCGCGGTCTTGAGTTCGACAAGCGATCGCGCAGTTTCGGCGACGAAGCGCGCCTGCTGCACCGCCTCGCCGTCCGGGATTGCCGGCTGCGGACCGGACGCTGCGCGTTCGGCAGGCGCTGGGCGCGTCGCTGCATTCGGACGCGGCGGTGCCTGACCTGGGGCAGGGCGTTCCCCAGCGGCAGGATGTTGCTGCTGCGCCTGCGCCGCCGCCGGGCGGCGGGCGGCCTTCATCGCCTCGAACTCGGCGAAGCGGTCGATCGCCTCTTCCTCCAGCAGCCATTCCACGCCGGCATCCGCATGGAAATGCAGAAGCGCTGCAAGCTCGGCGGGGGAAAGGTCGTTGGCGGAGATCATGCGGCAAGTCTAGCGGAGTGACAGGGGCATTGAAAGGGCGGGCGGCAGATTGCCCGCCCTTGTCGGCGCTATTGCACAGTCCATTGTGCGATGTCGTCGCGTTCGCCGATCAGCGCCAGACCATGGGCGATCGACAACAGTTCGCCGCCGCTTTCGATCCGGTCGTGCTCGAAGCGTTCCGTGAAGATGCGGCGCACCGCCGGCACGAAGGAGGTGCCGCCGGTCAAGAACACCTTGTCGATCTCCGCAGGCTTCGTCTCGGTCTTGTCGAGCACGTCGTCGAGCGCGCCTTCGATGCGGGCGAGATCGTCGGCGATCCAGCCTTCGAAATCGCTCCGCTTGATGCTGCGATGTCCACCGCGACCAAGCGGCGCGAAATCGAAAGACGCTTCCTCCGAAGCCGACAGCGCCATCTTCGTCGCCGACACCGCCTGATAGAGCGGATAGCCCTCGTCATGGTCGATGAGGTCGATGAAGATTTCGAGCTTTTCCGGCTCTAGGCTGGTGCGCACCAGCTTCTTCAGATCCTCGAATTCGCGCGTCGTCTTGAAGATCGACAGCTGGTTCCAGCGGCCGAAGCTGGAATAGTAGTTGGACGGCACTTCGAGAATCTTGTCGAAGCTTTTGAAATGGCTGCCCTTGCCGATCAGCGGCGCGACGATGTTGTCGATCATCCTGTAGTCGAAATGGTCGCCGGCGACGCCGACACCGGAATGGCCGATCGGCGTTGCCGTCAGCTTGCCGGCGACGGTTTCGAAGCGGATCAGCGAATAGTCGGTCGTGCCGCCGCCGAAATCCGCGACCAGCACGGTGGCATCCCGCTTCAGGTTCTGCGCGAAGTAGAAGGCGGCGGCGACCGGCTCATAGACATAGTGGATCTCGGGAAAACCGAAGCGCGACAGCGCCGCATTGTAGCGTTCGGTTGCCAGCGCCGGATCGGGGCTGGCGCCGGCAAAATGCACCGGCCGGCCGGTGACGATGCGGCTGACGTCCGAAGGCCAGTTGTCGCCGGCGTAGTTGCGCAGGCGCCGCACGAAGACCTCCATCAGATCCTCGAAATTATGCCGCTTGGCAAAGATCAGCGTGCCCTGGAACAGCGCGCTCGCCGCAAAGGTCTTGATCGACTGCAGAAAGCGGCATTCGCCGGGATTGTCGATGAATTGGCGGATCGCCGCATGGCCGGCTTCCACCTTCAGTGCTGACGCGCCGAGCTGGGCATCCTTCATGAAGGAAAGCGCCGTGCGCATGCTGTCGGCGGTACCCGTCGTGCTCGTGAACGCCATCGAGCGGGTCGCCCCACCATCCGCCATGGCGAGAACCGTATTCGTCGTGCCGAAGTCGAAACCCAGCGCCTGAGCCATGCCCGCACCTCTTCATGCCGATTGTTATTGGAGACGGAGCATCGCTCCGCGAAAGGGCGCAGGAGCGCCCGGATTCAGGAGGGCGCGTGATGCCACAGGGGCGTGACACATTCAAGAGGATTTGAAGGTCCATATCCTCGCTGACATGCTGCTGTTGCCTCTTCTCCAAGCTTGAGAGAAGAGGCAAGTCTCCAGGCAAATCAGCAGAGCCGAGGCTTGCAGACCGCCGTTACTCGGCGGCCATCGCCCTTGCCTCTTCCAGCTCTGGCTCCTCAACCTTCTTGTGGCCGATCAGGCGGCCGAGGAAGTTTCCGAAGCGGTCCATCTCGACGAAGATGACCGGGGTGATGAAGAGCGTCAGCATCTGCGAGACGATCAGGCCGCCGACGACGGCGATGCCGAGCGGCTGGCGCAGTTCCGAACTTGCGCCGGTGCCGAGCGCGATCGGCAAGGCGCCGAGCAGGGCGCAGAAGGTCGTCATCATGATCGGCCGGAAGCGTCGCACGCAGGCCTCGTGGATCGCTACCGTCGCCTTTTCGCCGGTCGTGCGCATGGTCTCCACCGCCACGTCGATCATCATGATCGCGTTCTTCTTGACGATGCCGATCAGCATCAAGAGGCCGATAAGGGCGATGATCGATAGGTCAAAGCCCATGATATCAAGCGCCAACAGCGCACCGAATGCCGCGGCCGGAAGGCCGGACAGGATGGTGAGCGGATGGATGAAGCTTTCATAGAGCACGCCGAGCACGACATAGATGGTCAGCACCGCCGCCAGGATCAGATAAGGCGTATTGCCCTGCGACTGCTCGAAAATCTCAGCCGTACCGCCATAGGACGTGAAGACGTCGGCCGGCATGCTGAGTTCCGTCTTGATCTGATCAATCCTGGCCGTCGCGTCGCTGAGCGATACGCCCTCCGGCAGGTTGAAGGAAACGGTGGTCGAGACGAGCTGGCCCGTCTGGTTGATGGTCACAGGGCCGACAGTGCGCTCGACATGCGCGAAGTTCGAAAGCGGCACCAGGCTGCCATTGGCCGATGCGACACGGATTTCCGAGAGCTTCTGGTCATCCCAGGGCTTGCTCGTGTCGTATTCGACGATAACGTCGTAGCTGTCGCCGGTCGACTGGATTTCCGCAGCGGAATATCCGCTGAAGGATTCCTGTAGCGTCGTGCGCAGCGTGTCGTTGTCGATCCCGTAGGCGGCTGCCCGCTCGGTATCGATGACGATATTGGCCTGCAGGGCGTTGTTCTGGGCGTCCGACGTCACGTCGGTGAAGAGACGATCCTTGCGCATCGCTGCCTGGATCTTGCCGGACCAGAGGTTGGTCTGGTCGACGTTCAGCGCCTGCACGACCAACTGATATTGGCTGGCGGTCTGGCGGCCGCCGAAGCGCAGGCTTTGGTTCGGCGTCACGAAGGCTTGTAAGCCTGGGATCTTGTTGATCGCCGTGCGCAGCTCGCGCAGCGTCTGGTCAAGCGGCGCACGCTGTTTCTTGTCCTTGAGTTCGACGAACATCGAGCCGTTGTTCTGCGGCTTGTTGGGGTTGCCGCCGATCGTCGACATCACATGGTTGACTGCCGGGTTCGCTTTCACGACGGCTGCCGCCTGCTGCTGCAGCGCCGACATCGCGGAATAGGAAATGTCCTGCCGGGCTTGCGTGCTGATTGTCAGGCGGCCGATATCCTCCTGTGGGAAGAAGCTCGTCGGCAGCACCATGAAGAAATAGATCGTCAGCGCCACCGAGCCGAGAAAAACGCCGAGGATTATGACGCGATGCTGAAGGCACCAGCCGACCGCCCTGTCATAGCCGCGCAGCGTCCGCTCGAAGCCGGCATCGAAAATGCGGATGATGAGCGGCGGGCGGCTCTGGTGGTTGGACAGACGCGAGGCGAGCATCGGCGTGACGGTCAGCGAGACGATTGCCGAGGAGATGATCGCGATCGCAACCACCATGCCGAATTCGTTGAACACGCGGCCGACGACACCGCCCATCAGCAGGATCGGGATGAACACCGCGATCAGCGAAACCGACATGGAAATAATGGTGTAGCTGACTTCGCCCGCACCCTTGATCGCCGCTTCCCGCACCGGCATGCCTTCTTCGACATGGCGCAGGATGTTTTCGAGCATGACGATAGCGTCATCCACCACGAGCCCCACCGCGAGCGTCAGCCCGAGCAGCGAGATGTTGTCGATACTATAGCCCAGCACATACATCATCCCGAAGGTCGAGATCAGCGACAGCGGAACGGCAAGCCCGGGAATGATCGTTGCTGTGGCATGGCCGGTAAAGAGGTAGATGACGAGAACGACGAGGCCGATCGTCAGGAGCAGCGTGAACTTCACATCGGAGATGGCATCGCGAATCGGCTTTGCGGCGTCGTTCATGACGACCGTGTTGACCGAGGGCGGAATTTCAGCGTGAAGCTGCGGCAGCTTGGCGTTGATAGCATCGACGACATCGACCGTGTTGGCGTCCGGCTGGCGCTGGATGGCGAGGATGATGCCGCGTTGGCCGTCATACCAGCTGCCGGTATATTGGTTCTCAACACTGTCCTGTACGTCGGCAATATCGCCGAGGTGGATCGGCGCGCCGTTCGGATTGGCAATGACGAGCGAACGGAATTGTTCGGCGCTGGTGCGCTGCGTGTTCGCCGTGATGGTCATGCTCTGCGAATTGTTCTGCAGCGTTCCCACAGGCTGCTGGCTGTTGGCGGCAGCAAGCGCCTTGTTGACGGTGTCGATGCCGATGCCGCGGGTCAAAAGCTTGTTGGGATCGACCTCGACGCGCACGGCATAGGTCTGCGCACCGTAGACGCTGACCTGGGCAACGCCGGGAAGCGTCGAAAGCGACGGCGAGATGATGTTCTCGGCGATGTCGTCAAGCTTGCTGCGCGGCATGGTGTTGCTCTGCACCGAGAGCAGCATGACAGGCGCATCGGCGGGGTTCGTCTTGCGATAGCTCGGCGGCGTCGTCAGATTGTCGGGCAGTTGCCGGGTGGCATGCGAAATCGCGGCCTGCACGTCGGCTGCGGCCGCATCGATATTACGACTGAGGTCGAACTGCAGCACGATGCTGGTGCTGCCGAGCGAACTGGAGGCGCTGATTTCGGTGATCCCGGGAATGGTCTCGAACTGCTTGATCAGCGGCGTCGAAACCGAGGTCGCCATTGTCTGCGGCGAGGCACCGCTCAACTGCGCCGAAACGTTGATGGTGGGAAAGTCGACCTGCGGTAGCGCTGCGACCGGTACGAGCTGATAACCGGCAAGACCGGCCAGAATGACGCCGATCGCAAGCAGCGTCGTCGCGACGGGGCGCTGGATACAGAAATTCGGGATCATTGCTGAGCTCCCACCGCGATTGTCTCGGAGGGCTGCTGTTGCCGAGGCTCTTCGGCGGAGGCGACATCAAGCGCCTTTTCGTCGAACTGCTCGTTGATCGCCTGCTGGTCGCTGAGCTGGCCCTGGCCCTCGACGACGACGTGATCGCCTGCCTGAAGACCCGATTCTATGGCGGTGAAGCCGCCATTTGCGCGGGCAACGGTGACGGCCGTCAGATGCGATTTGCCGTCCCTGGCGACGAAGGCGAAGAAACCCTCCGGGCCGGGACTGACGGCAACCGTCGGCACCACCACCTGCTGTTCGTCATTGTTGAAATGCACGACGATATTGACCGACTGGCCGGGCCAGAGCGCACCGGAGGCATTCTCGAATTTCGCCTTGGCAAGGATCGTGCCCGAGGCCGTATCGACCGTGTTGTCGTAGAAGCTGATTTCGCCCTTGCGAACTTCGCCCTTGGTGGAATCGGGAGAAGTGCTGACCTCGACCGGGCCGGCCGCCAGGGCTTTCTTCAGCTCACGCAGGTAGCGCTCCTGCAGGTGGAATTTCACATAGATCGGATCGTATTTCGCGATGGTGACGATCGCCGCGCCGGCATTGAGGAAAGCGCCCTTGCTGATGGCGATATCGCCGAGCCGGCCGTCGAAGGGAGCGCGGATGTCGGTGTGCTCAAGTATGATCTGATCGGAGGCAAGGGACGCCTTGTCGGCTTCCACCGTGGCCGCGGCGGTATCGCGGGCGGCTACGGCCTGGTCGAGGGTCTGCTGGGTGCCGGCCTTCTGGTCGAAGAGGTCTTGCGCGCGGGTCAATGCGGTCGCGGCTTCCGAAAGGGTTGCCGTGTCGCGCACGATCATCGCGTTGTCCTTGTCGACGGTCGCCTTGGCCGTCCGGTCGTCCAGCTTGGCGATCAGGTCGCCGGCTTTAACCGTCGCTCCGTCCTCGGCATCGATGCTGACGATCAGACCCTGTTCCTGCGCGGCAATGGTCGTATTGTCATCGGCATCGGCCCAGCCGGTCGCCGTCACATCCATCGGCAGCGTCGTTTTCACGGCTGCAACAGTCTTGACGACGGTTGGGCCGCCGCCGCGTCTGCGCCCGCCGCCCTGATGCTGCCCACCATCCTGCGCCTGATTGGCCTGCACCTGATCGGCCTGCGCCTGCTGCCCGCCGCCATTGCTGGCTTCCGGCTGCTTGGTGAACTGCGAGAGGTAGGGAATGCGGGAGGCATAAGGGACCATATTCCCGAATTGCCAGACGCCGACGGCGGCAACTGCGATAACGCTGACGGTGATCCAAAATTTCTTCATGGGCGAGACCGGTCTTTGGGCAAGGTTGCGGGAGCAATGTTGCGAATATTATGCCCCGATTGAGCCACTTATATTGCGGCGCAAAAAAGACATAATTCCCGGGGTGTGATCACTAAGTGGTTATAACGGCTTAAATTTTTGTAATGAATATTCCGTAATATTCAAACTATACTAATATAGCGTCAGTGTTACCCAATGCCGTTTGGCGGCAGAGACGCAAGCGGTTCGGCAGAGGGCGATGTCGATCCGCCTGCCGTTCAGCGCGCGGGAAGAACACGGGAAAACCAAGAAGGCAGGTCGTCATGACCGAGTTGGACACCAGCGAATTTCGCTCTCTCATAACAAGCATATTTCCTGAACTCACGGCCTCCGTCTTCAAGCTGGCGGCGAGGGGCTGGGATTCGCTTGCCGTCGACGTCGATGACACGCTGATCTTCAAGTTTCCCCGCAATCTCGGCGCGGAAAGAGCGCTTGTGAAGGAAGCCGCCTTGCTCGACATTGTTCGACCGTCGCTGTCGATGGCGGTTCCCGACATGCGCATTCACGACGGGCCGCCGATCTTCTCCAGCCATGCCAAGCTCGAGGGCGAACATCTCATTGCCGAAGATTACGATGCGCTTGGCGAAAGCGATCGTCAGCGCCTCGCGGAAGATCTCGCGCGTTTTTACGCCGAGTTGCATGTGCTCGATGTCGATCGCATACGGTCGGCCGGTGCAGGAACGATCCAGCCATGGCAATCGCCCGATACGGTGCGAATAAAGGCTTTGCCGCTGCTGCCGCCTGACATCAGGAGCTTTGCGCAGGCCATTATTTCAGATTTCGAAGCCTTGCCGCCGGACCCTTACGGCAACATCTACGGCTTCTTCGACGGTCATGGCTGGAACATGGCCTTCGATCATGCGCAAAGGAGGCTGAACGGCATTTATGATTTCGCCGATTCAGGCTTTGGCCCGCTGCATCAGGAATTCATCTACTCGAATTTCATTTCGCCCGATCTGACCGCCCGCATCATATCGGCCTATGAAATGCTGACTGGACGCAGGCTCGACCGGCGGCGCATTGCAGTCCTGACGGGATTCCATCGGCTTTCCGAACTCGCCGAACTTGCGGATGATCCGGCTTACATCGAGTCGAAGATCCACAGCATTGCAACGTGGGCCGCCGCAGCGGCCCGCATTGCTTAAAAAAACGAATCTTCACCACCAGTAAAGGTCTTCTTAAAGTTGAAAAACAGCGCTAATCTCCCGTGAGGGGGACAAGCCAATGCAGGTTTCAGAAAGTAATATTACGGAAAAACAAGAGGCTGACGTTTGCAACAAATTTAAGAATCCTACCATTATTGCCGATGTTGCCGCCAGTTTCACCTATGCGTCCTACCAAAATGCCGTACCGGTCATCCGATCAATTCTGATTGAGAATAACACCGATAAGCACATTGAGAACTGCCGAATCGAATTGATATCGTCGCCTTCGTTCCTACGGCCGAAGTTGTGGATAGTTGATCGGCTAATACCAGGCGACAGGCTTCCTTTGATCGACCGGAAAGTCGAGTTCGACGCCGGCTATCTCGCGGGCCTCAACGAGGCGGAACGCGGCGAGATCACGCTGCGCCTATCCTCGGGAGGAGAGATCCTAGACGAGCAACGCCTTCCCGTCAGACTACTTGCGCGGGATGAATGGGGCGGTGTCGCCGATATGGCGCAACTGCTGCCAGCCTTTGTGATGCCGAATGATCCAGGTGTGGCCCAGATCCTGCGAATGGCAGCGGAACGACTTGCTGCGCATGGTCATCCAAGCGGGTTGGATGGCTACCAGTCGCAAAATCCCCAGCGAGCCTATATGCTGGCCGCAGCTGTCTATTCGGCTATTGCCGGGATCGGGTTGCACTACGCTGAGCCGCCTGCGAGCTTCGAGAGCCGCGGCCAGAAGATCCGGCGTCCGAGCACGATCACCGAAGAGCGGCTGGCAACCTGTCTCGATACCACCCTTCTTTTTGCCGCCGGGCTGGAAGCCGCCGGATTGCACCCAGTCATCTTAATGTTCGATGGGCATGCGGCAGCTGGCGTGTGGCTGGCGAAGAGGACCTTCGCCCATCCGATTGAGACGGATCAGATGGAAGTCCGCAAGGCCCTCGCATCGCGCGAGTTGATTGTCTTTGAAACCGCCGGCGTGACGCATCGCCCTGCCATGACATTGGAAAGCGCGCAAAGCGCCCTAGACGGCCGTCTGGGGGAGGAAGAAGCCCGCGCTTTCGTCGCGGCGATCGATGTCAGACGCTCGCGAAGCGGTGGAATTATGCCGCTCGCCTCGCACGAACCGATCCGGCGCAATATCCTCGACGACGTAGCAGCGCCCGCCGTGGACTTGCCGCTTCCCTCAGCTCCCAACTTTGGCGAGCTGCCGACTGAAATCATCGAGGTGAAGCCGACCAGCGCTGCCGGACGCATCGATCGATGGCAGAAGAAGCTCCTCGATCTGACCCTTCGCAACCGACTCCTCAATTTTCCAGATTCGAAGAAGACGATTCCGTACCTTTGCACTGATGTGGCCTATCTCGAAGACCGGCTCGCGAATGGCGCCGCAATTCGGATCATATCGTTGCCTGAACAGAACCCGCTCGGCGAACGGGACGCAGCGCTCTATCGTGATGTACACGGCCATGACCTCCAGCGCGGCTTCGCGGCCGAAGCTCTACTTAGGGATGAGCTACCCTCGCCACTCGACGCGCGCCAGCTCGATGCTCGGTTGATCGACCTGTACAGACAGGTTCGCAATGATTTTGCCGAGGGCGGAGCGAACACACTTTTTCTCGCCGTGGGCTTCCTTCGTTGGAAGAAGAAGCCGGAAGACGAGCGTAGCTATCGAGCGCCGCTTCTATTGGTTCCGGTCAAGCTTGAGCGCCGCAGCGCCAGTTCACGCTTCACGATCCGCTTCCATGAGGACGAGCCGCGATTCAATGCGACCCTTCTGCAATTCCTAGAGCGAGATTTCGACCTGACGCTTCCTCAATTCGGCAGCGATTTGCCGCTCGATGACAATGGGGTAGATGTGCCACGTCTTCTCGCCATGATGCGGCAGGCGATCCGCGACGTTCCCGGCATGGAGGTTGTGGACGAGACAGCATTGTCGACTTTCTCCTTTGCGAAATTTCTCATGTGGAAGGATCTGGTCGAGCGCACCGAAGCGCTTCGCGAGAACAGGGTGGTCCGCCACCTGATCGATACGCCGGAGGAAGCTTTCCAGGAAGGCGGCGGACAATCGACGTTCCGCGACGAGCGTGAGCTCGATCATGCTTACGCGCCAGCGGACATCATCTGCCTTCTTCCTTCAGATTCATCGCAAACAGCTGCCAGCCTCGCGGCTGCCGAAGGGCGAGATTTCGTCATCGTCGGACCGCCTGGTACGGGCAAGAGTCAGACCATCGCCAACATGATCGCCAACTGCCTTGCGGTGGGAAAGACGGTTCTGTTCGTTGCTGAAAAGACGGCCGCGCTCGACGTCGTCTATCGCCGGTTGCGTGCGCATGGCCTCGGAGAGCACTGCATCGAATTGCACTCGAACAAGGCTGATCGCCGGCATTTCCTTGGACAGCTCAAGGCAGCCTGGGAGCATGGCGGCCGAACCGATGCGTCCGAATGGGTCGCGATCAACGAGCGCCTTCGATTGCGTCGTGATGAGCTCAATGCCTACGTCGAGTCCTTGCACAAGCGTTACCCGAACGGATGGACGCCCTATCTGGCGCTGGGAATCGCTCTCAAGGCTGCGGAGGATCCGGCACCAGCCTTGTCATGGCTGGAACGGGACGCTCACGACGCGCAGACGCTGCGCGATCTTGAAGACCTTGCTGCCGAACTCGGCCTCGTCTTCGCATCCGTCGAGCGGCAGCCGGCGCTGGAACTCATCAGTGCTGGCGAATGGAGTTCCGGCTGGCAGGACGGGTTGCTGGCGGCGGCACAATCGTTGCAGAATGCGATCGATTTGTTAACGGGCTCAGTCGACGGATATCTCGCGAGCCTTGGCCTAAAGCCGCAGGAACGGTCGTCACAAACCGAACTCCAAGCACTGGCAGCTCTTGCAGGAGCACTGCAGAAATGCCGAGGTCGCGACATTACGATAGCGTACGATCGGGATTTCGCGCGATGCGCCGAAACGCTGGAAAGTCTTGGACGTTCCATAGAGGCCTATCGCGAAGCAGAGCGGGGACTTGCGGCATCCTATGGCGCTTCCGCCGTCCGCGACCTCGAACCGGAAGTGCTAGACCGCCAATGGCGGGAGGCGAACGCATCGTTCTGGCCCAACGCGATGCTCGGCAAACGCAAGATTCAGAAGCTGCTGCAAAGCTATGCCGATCAAGGCACCGCGGAACCTGAACGGGATCTCCCGCTACTGCGCCGCATGAAGGATTGCCTGGCGGCAGTCGATCAGAGCCCCTTGGCCGGAAAACCTCTGCCGGTGGACGGTCTGGCGACCGATATCGGAGCCGTCGCGGAAATTCTCGAACTCGCACGGGGGTTTCGCGCCACCATGCCCATTCCGGGGCGGGATCAGGAGGAGATACGATCGGTGCTTCGTATCGTTGCCCCGTGCCTACGCGCGACGGTGGAAAACGACGGGGTCCGGCAGGCCGGAGATAGACTTCTCGCCGCAATCGGAGGCTTGCAGACTGCGCGGCAGCGCTTCAGCGAGGCTGCCGGGCGAGATAACCTAGCGGGGAGGGACACACCCGATCTCACGACGCTAAAAGAGAAACTTGATGCTCTCGTGAAGGCGCGGCATCTACTTCGAGATTGGTCGACCTGGTGCCAGATCAGAAACCGGGCAATGGCGTCTAACCTATCCTCACTAGTCGAGCAGATTGAGAATGGGACGATCCGACCCAAGGAAGCGCGAGCTGCGTTTCGCCTCGGTTATGCCAAGTGGTGGCTCCCGAAGGTTCTCGACGCCGATCCTGTTCTGCGGAATTTTCGGCGTTTCCAGCACGAAAACGCCATTAGTGAATTCCGTGAGATCGACGATCTCGTACGATCGCACGCTACCCAGCGTGTCATCAGCGTGATCGCCCACGGCTTGCCGCCCGTGCAGAGCGTACCACGCAATTCGGAACTCGGGCTGCTGCGCTACCAGATGGAGTTGCAGCGGCCGAGCCAGTCGATACGAGACATGATCGGCAAGATGCCACAGAGCTTTTCCAAGCTCGCACCCTGCATGCTTATGTCGCCGCTCTCTATCGCACAGTATCTTCCGCCCAACCAGGCGCTGTTTGACGTTGTGATCTTCGATGAGGCGTCGCAGATCACAACTTGGGACGCCGTTGGCGCCATCGCGCGGGCGCGCCAGACCATCATCGTCGGCGATCCGAAGCAATTGCCGCCGACGAACTTCTTCGGACGCAACGAGGAAGAGGAGGAGGTCGCCGATCATGAGAAGGATCTGGAGAGCATTCTCGATGAGACAAAAGCGGCCGGCATTCCAATCCGCGATCTGCGATGGCATTACCGCAGCCGAAGCGAATCTCTGATCGCCTTCTCCAATCATCACTACTATCAGAACCGCCTGGTGACATTTCCATCGCCGGCCGTCGAAGACCGCGCTGTGCATCTGCGCAAGGTACCCATTGGTGTTTACGATCGCGGCAAGAGCCGAACAAATCGAATCGAGGCGGAGACTGTCGCGAAGGAAGCCGTTTCCCGAATGAAGGGGTGGTTGAAACTGCCTGAAAAAGATCGCCCGACGCTCGGCGTGATTACCTTCAACGCGCAGCAGCAGTCGCTGATTCTGGATCTTCTCGATGCCGCGCGCCGAGACGATCCGGAGCTCGAATGGTTCTTCGCCGAGGAACGCGTCGAGTCGACGATCGTCAAGAACCTGGAGAACGTGCAGGGCGATGAGCGGGATGTCATCCTTTTTTCGATCACGTTCTGGAAGGACGCCGCCGGCAAGCTGACGATGGATTTCGGCGCGCTCAACCGCGACGGTGGCGAGCGGCGCCTCAACGTCGCTGTGACGCGTGCGCGGCAGGAACTCATCGTCTTCTCAGGTTTCACGGCTGACCAGATCGATCCGACCCGAACCAAGGCGCTCGCCGTGCAACATCTAAAGACGTTCCTCGACTATGCCGAGCGTGGCGCAATCGCCCTGCCGGCGCAAGACATCGGGTCTGTCGGCGGTTTTGATTCCCCCTTCGAAGAGGCCGTCGCTGCGCAATTGGAGCGCCGCGGCTGGAGAATCGTGCCGCAGGTCGGGATTTCCGGCTTCCGGATCGACTTCGGTATCCGTCATCCCGATCTGGCTGGTGCCTATCTGGCGGGCGTGGAGTGCGATGGCGCCACCTATCACGGATCGGCCACAGCAAGAGACCGCGACAAGGTCCGCGAGCAGGTATTGAGGGGCCTCGGCTGGAGCATCCTCCGCGTCTGGTCGACTGATTGGTGGTTTGATGCAGCAGGCTGCGTCGAACGGCTTCACGCCAGCCTTGAAAGCTTGTTGGAGGAAAGCAGGGCCCGCCGCGCCGCGGAAATGGAGGAAACTGCGACCCATTGGGACATGGGACACGAGGTGGAGGGTATCGACGAAATTCGCGACGAAGCCGCCGCTTCTGTCGAGCAGGTTATGCCGCCTCCAGAGATGGTCGAGACCGAACTCGTTTCTGTGGAGACGCCGGCAATGTTCAGCGTTTCCGAGGCGGCGGAAACGCAACCGCCTCCCGCTTCGGTTGGCGACGAAGCCTCGGATGAGCGGCGATACCGTGTAACCGATCTGTCCGGCTTCCAAGCCGATCCCGATCAGTTCTTCGAATTCGGCTATCGCGATACCCTTCGAGGTATGATCGAAGTGATCATCGAAACCGAAAGCCCGCTACGCACAGACATCCTTGCTCAACGGCTATCTCGCACCCACGGCTGGCTGCGTACCGGCGGACGAATCCGAGAGAGGATCGACCTTCATTTACGTGGTCTCGACACGACCGAAGAATCGAGCGGCGAGTTTGTCTGGAAGGTGGGAACCGTTTCAGAAATCATTCCGTACCGGCAGCCAGCCAGCGAGGATGCACGCAGGTCGATCGCCGATATTCCGCTCGCAGAACTCGCCTTCGTGGTGCTAGACAATCCCGACTTGTTGGATCAGCCAGATCCGGCGCGAGATCTGGCTCGTCTTCTTGGCGTCGAGCGCCTCGCCGCTGTTTCGCGTTCACGGCTGGACGAAGCAATTGCGAGGGCGCTCCAGCGTATTTCAACCACTCAGTCACTCGCGTAGTCATGTTCCGCTTTATCCATTCAGGCGGCCTCCATCTCGGCAAGCGTTTCGGTACTTTCTCCGGCAACTTGCCCAGTCGGCTGCGCGAAGCAAGACACGCCGTTATCACCTTGCTCGCTCAGCACGCGCGAGCAGGGCGCGACTACGATCCTGCTTGCGCGGGTTACAAAAGCTTGGCGGAGACATCATCCGGATGACGAATTGGCAGCCGTAGAATCACAGGTTGGGCGCAGAGCCGTCAGACGGACCGCGCCGCGCCGCCGTCGCAGCGGATGAGCGAGCCGGTGATATAACTTGCCGGTTGGCTGCATAGGAAGGCAGCCGTTGCGGCAAATTCCTCGACCTTGCCATAGCGGCCGACCGGAATGCGCGCCTCCTTGTCGGTACGGATCTCCTCGAGGCTCTTGCCGGTCCGCTTTGCCGCAGCGCCGTCGAGATCGTCGAGCCGCGCCGTCAGGATGCTGCCGGGCAAGAGCAGGTTGGTGGTGACGCCGAAGCCCGCCACTTCGGAGGCAAGCGTCTTGCTCCAGCCGGCAAGGGCCGGGCGCAGCGTATTCGACAGCGCCAGGTTGGCGATCGGTTCGATCACGCCGGATGAGGCAACCGTGAGGATGCGGCCCCAGCCCTGCGCCTTCATGCCGGGCAGCAGCGCATTGGTGAGCGTGATCACCCGCGCGACCATGGAGAGGAAATAGCTTTCGAGCTTTTCGCCCGTCATGTCCTCAGTCGTGCCGGGCGTTGGTCCGCCGGTATTGTTGACGAGGATATCGAGCCCGCCGAACCTCTCCTTCACCGCCGTCGTCGTCATCTCGACGAAGCGTTCGTCCCCGAGATCGGCCCAGATCCAGTCGGCCCGGCCGTTGCCTTCACCATTGATCGCCTTGCAATTGGCCTCCAGCTGTTCGCCGCTGCGCCCGCAGAGCAGCACGTTTGCGCCCTCCCGCGCCAGCGCCACGGCGATGCCGAGGCCGAGGCCGCGCGAGGAGGCGAGGACGAGTGCCCGTTTGCCCTTGATGCCGAGATCCATGATTGTCCTCCGATAGCTTTGAGCGATGTATAAGGCGCAAGCGGCGGAAAAGGAAAGGGGATGTGACCGGTTCGGCAGCGTTTGATAATTGACGTTGACGTAAGCGTTATGTAATTCTGCCGCACGAGGCGTCATCATTGTGCGAATTGGAAGATTGGCTGTCGTATCCCGGCTCGACAATGCTTTCTCGTTTTGACAAGAAAGTGCCATGACGGGGATGACGGCCGCGTGCCGCCAAGCGGAGACGAGTGAATGACCGAGACGACTGAGCTGCCAGAACGCGAGAGCATGGAATTCGACGTGGTGATCGTCGGCGCCGGTCCTGCCGGTCTTGCGGCGGCGATCCGGTTGAAGCAGGTCAATCCGGAGCTCTCCGTCGTCGTGCTGGAGAAGGGCGCGGAAGTCGGCGCGCATATCCTCTCTGGCGCCGTCGTCGATCCGATCGGCATTGATCGGCTGCTGCCCGGCTGGCGCGACGAGGCCGATCATCCGTTTAAGACCAAAGTCACCGCCGATCACTTCCTGCTGCTCGGTCCGGCCGGCTCTGTTCGCCTGCCCAATGTGCTGATGCCGCCCCTGATGAACAACCACGGCAACTACATCGTCTCGCTTGGGCTCGTCTGTCGCTGGCTGGCGACCAAGGCCGAAGAACTCGGCGTCGAGATCTATCCGGGCTTTGCCGCAACCGAAGTGCTCTACAATGACGAAGGCGCCGTCATCGGTGTCGCCACCGGCGACATGGGCATCGAGAAGAACGGCGAGCCCGGCCCGAACTATACCCGCGGCATGGAACTGCTCGGCAAGTACGTGCTGATCGGCGAGGGCGTGCGCGGCTCGCTCGCCAAGCAGCTGATCGCCAAGTTTGACCTTTCGAAGGATCGTGAACCGCAGAAATTCGGCATCGGCATCAAGGAGCTCTGGCAGGTCAAGCCCGAGAACCACAGGCCGGGCCTGGTGCAGCACTCCTTCGGCTGGCCGCTCGGCATGAAGACCGGCGGCGGCTCCTTCCTCTATCACCTGGAAGACAATCTGGTGGCCGTCGGCTTCGTTGTCCACCTCAATTACAAGAACCCCTATCTCTATCCCTTCGAGGAATTCCAGCGCTTCAAGACGCATCCGGCGATCCGCACCACTTTCGAGGGCGGCAAGCGGCTGTCCTATGGGGCGCGTGCCATCACCGAGGGCGGCTACCAGTCGGTGCCGAAGCTTTCCTTCCCCGGCGGCGCGCTGATCGGCTGTTCGGCCGGTCTCGTCAACGTGCCGCGCATCAAGGGCAGCCACAATGCGGTGCTGTCGGGCATGCTGGCGGCCGAGAAGATCGCCGAGGCGATTACCGCCGGCCGCAGCCATGACGACGTGATCGAGATCGAGAATGAATGGCGCAAGGGCGACATCGGCCGCGACCTGAAGCGTGTGCGCAACGTCAAGCCGCTGTGGTCGAAGTTCGGTACCGCGCTCGGCGTGGCGCTCGGCGGGCTCGACATGTGGACGAACCAGCTCCTCGGTTTCTCCTTCTTCGGCACGCTGAAGCACGGCAAGACCGATGCCCAGAGCCTGGAGCCGGCCTCGCAGCACAAGCCGATCGCCTATCCGAAACCCGATGGCGTCTTGACCTTCGATCGCCTGTCCTCGGTGTTCCTGTCGAACACCAATCACGAGGAAGACCAGCCGGTGCATCTGCAGGTCAAGGACATGGCGCTGCAGAAGAGTTCGGAACACGACATCTATGCCGGCCCGTCGACGCGCTACTGTCCGGCCGGCGTTTATGAATGGGTTGAGAAGGACGGCAAGGACGTCTTCGTCATCAACGCCCAGAACTGCGTGCACTGCAAGACCTGCGACATCAAGGACCCCAACCAGAACATCAACTGGGTGCCGCCGCAGGGCGGCGAGGGGCCGGTCTACCCGAATATGTGAGGCGGATTTATCGTCGCGGCCGACAATTTCCACGCGCTGACGACTTCGTGATCGCCTCCTGCTGGAGGCTGTTAGCCGTTCGTTAACCATAATTTCCTTAGCTTGCGACATCGTGTTGACGCACTAAGGACACATTCATGACGATCTCGCGCCGGGGCTTCCTGATCGCTCTCCCGCTTTTCGTGGCCGGCTGCTCTTCGACCGGCCTGAACAGCCAGACGAATTACGCCGCACTTCCGGATGAAAAATTCCCGTTGAGGCAGGTGCCGATCGACAAGATCAAGCCGGAGCTCCGCCGCCAGGAGGTGGCCTACGAAACCACGCATCCTGCCGGCACCGTGGTCGTCGACACGCCTGCGCGTCGCGCCTATTACGTCCTCGGTGATAACAGGGCGATGCGTTATGGCGTCGGTGTCGGCCGCGAGGGGCTGGCATTTGCTGGTAACGCCTATATCGGCCGCAAGGCCGAGTGGCCAAATTGGACGCCGACGGAAAACATGCAGCGCCGCGAAGAGCGCTATCGCAAGCTTGCCGGCGGCATGCCGGGCGGCCCGAACAACCCACTCGGTGCGCGGGCGATGTATCTCTATCGCGGCGGCAACGACACGCATTTTCGCATTCATGGCACCAACCAGCCTCAATCGATCGGTCTTGCCATGTCGAGCGGCTGTGTCCGCATGATGAACCACGATGTGATCGACCTCTATAGCCGCGTCGAAGTCGGCGCCAGGGTCGTCGTCATCCAGGCCTGACGTGTCCGTTCCAAGCTCGGTAACGACGCCCTCTCCATTGAAAAAGCCGCCGCAGCGATGGCTGCAGGCGGCTTTCGATCTGCTGTTGCTGTTGGATTTCAGCGGCGTGGCGTGGCGATACCCGTTGACAGCGCCACGCCGATGCCGGTGATCACGGCGGCGCTGATTTCCGTCATGCCGATTGCTTCGCCAAGCAACAAGCCGCCGCCAAGCGTAGCGAGAACCGGCGTCAGCGCCGTGAAGGCGGCAGCCTGTGTTCCGCCGAGTGTTCTGACGGCGGTGCCGTAGGCGACCATGGCGACGAGGCCGGAAAGAACGCCCTGGCTTAGCACCTGCAGGCCGATCTCCGGGAGAGTAGCCTCTGGCAGCGAGATGCCGAAGGTGAGGGCAAGCGCGCCCATGATCAGGAAAGACCAGACGGCGATCAGGGCGCTTGCCTGTACGGCGGTCAGACCGGAGCGGCGGAAGGCATGCGTATAGCTTGCCCAGAGAATGGCGCCGGCCGGCAGCAGCACGAAGCTCGTCCATGGCAGCGAGGCGTCTGCAAGGCTGCGCGTGAGCAGGATCAGCACGCCGGCAACGATTGCGATAAGCCCGGCGATGCGTGTGCCGTCAGGTCTTTCGCGAAACAGCGCAATCCCGATCAGCGCCGCGGCGAGCGGCATCGAGCCGCCGAGCAGAATCCCCGAAGAGGCCGCCGGTGTGGAATGGATTGCCAGCGTGGTCAGCAGGAAGAAGACGGCGCCCGAACCGAACACCATGATCGCCAGAAGGTGAAGCGGCAGGCCCTTCGGCAGCAGTCCCGTCTTCAGCCAGACAGGCGAAAGCACCAGCGCCGGAATTCCGAAGCGGATCAGCCCGATATCGATCGAGCCGAGGGGCGTTGCGGCGCTGTGGCGGGTGACAAGAAACCATGTCGCCCAAATCAGCACGGTAATAGTGCCGCCGGCATAACCCAGTACCTGCGACGGCGACTTGTCGTTCGTGAAAGCAATGGTGGTCATCGTTTTAATCCTTTCCTCCGTCCGGAGCCTGTCCGGTTGAGGAAAAGATTAGCGCCAGAGGCCAAGGCATGTCCTTGCTATCTCTAGCTCAAAAAGCATGCTATGCGCAATCTTCTGCCAATTGATGCCGATGGGGATCGCGAAAATGCCAAATCTCGATAAATTTGATATCGCCATACTGAAGTGCCTGCAGGAGGATGCGCGGGCTACCAATGTCGAGATTGCCGAGAAGGTGAATCTTTCGCCGTCGCCCTGCCTGCGCCGCATCCGCAATCTCGAACGGTCCGGGATCATCCGCGGTTACACGGCGGATATCGACCGCAAGGAGGTCGGTCTCGGCCTGACCGTCTTCGTCGAATTCAAGGTCGTCCAGCACAGCCGCGAAAATTCCGAGGCGCAGCAGAAGGCGTTGCTCGCCATCCCCGAGATCGTCTCCTGCTTCCTGATTTCAGGCACGGCCGATTTCCTCGCCGAAGTGGTGGTGGAGGATCTCGCCGCCTACGAACGGCTTCTGACGGAAACGCTATTGACCCTGCCGAATGTCAGCGACATCCGCTCGAACTTCGCCATCCGCAGCATGAAGACGCATGGGCCGTTGAAGTTGCCCGAGGGAAAATAATTCCCCTCGGGGCTTGCTTGCGGGTTAGAGCAGCGTCCCGCTGAGGATGAGCAGCGCCACCGAGAAGTAGATGACGAGCCCGGTGACATCGACCAGCGTGGCGACGAAGGGGGCTGATGCGCTGGCCGGATCGAGCCGGAGCTTCTGCAGCACGAAGGGCAGCATCGAACCGCAGATCGAGCCGAAGGTGACGATCCCGATCAGGGCGGCAAACACCGTGACGGCGACCATCTGCCAGTGCGGGCCGTAATCGTAGAGCCCGGCCGACTGCCAGAAGACGATGCGGATGAAGCCGACCAGGCCGAGGATCGCGCCGAGCACGACGCCGGTCGGCAGTTCGCGCAAGAGCACTTTCCACCAGTCCGAAAGCTTCAGCTCGCCGAGCGCCAGCGCCCGGATGATCAGCGAGGTCGCCTGCGAACCGGAATTGCCGCCCGAGCTCATGATCAACGGGATGAACAGTGTCAGCACCACGGCCTTTTCCAGCTCGCCTTCGAAATGCTGCATGGCGCTTGCCGTCAGCATCTCGCCGAGGAACAGCGCAGCGAGCCAGCCGGCGCGCTTGCGGATCATGCCGGCAAAGCTGATCTTCATGTAGGGCTGGCCGAGCGCCTCCATGCCGCCGAACCTCTGGGCCGCTTCCGTCGTGTCTGCAATCATCGTGTCGATCACGTCATCGACGGTGACGATGCCGAGCATCTGGCCATGTTCGTCGGTGACGGGCAGGGCGAGCAGGTCGTGCTTGCGGATCAGCCGGGCGACATCCTCCTGCTTCATCAGCGGATCCGCCGAAACCGGCGCGCCCTTCTGTGCCACAGAGAGGATCGAAGCGTCCGGCTCGCCGGT
Organism: Rhizobium ruizarguesonis; assembly: GCF_012349115.1. Taxonomy (GTDB): domain Bacteria; phylum Pseudomonadota; class Alphaproteobacteria; order Rhizobiales; family Rhizobiaceae; genus Rhizobium; species Rhizobium ruizarguesonis. Next base: position 40,593 of record NZ_PQIG01000057.1, on the reverse strand, counting down.
GATGAGGCGACGCAGCGTCACCACATGCAGCAGCGCATGGCTGACCTCGTCGAGCACATAGATGGCGTAGACGGTCTCGCGCGAGCGTTCGACCTGGCGCACATGGTCAAGTGTGCGGGCGACGGTCCAGCTGTCAGGCACGCTGACGAACTCCGTCGTCATGATGCCGCCGGCCGTGCGCGGCGGATAGCCCATCAGGTGCTGGATCGCGATGCGCACCGGTTCGTCGAGGCTGGAGAACAGCCGGGCGCGGGTCTCGCCGTCGAGTTCAAGCAGCACGTCGGCGACGCGGTCGTTGGACATGCCGTGCAGCAGCCGTGCGGCGTCCTCGGCGCTGATCAGTGCAAGAATCTGTGCGGCGTTGCGAAGCTCCGGCCGGTCGAGAATGTTGACTGCATAGTCCAACGGCATGCCGCATAGCACACGCCCGGCGTCCTGGACGCTCAGCGCGTTCAACGCTTCGACGCGTTCGGCGATCGTTGCGCCGCGGCTGTTGTTGATGAAGGCACGGGCGGCATGGCCTGCCCGAAGAGGGAAGCGATTGATATTCATTTGAGGCTCGCCTTTCCGTCGATCCGCCGTAGCGTCCGATCGGGCGAGCCGACAGGAGTCGGTCAGCGCACGAGGGTCGCGTACGGCAAAGGCAATCGACTGCTACTGTCGCTTGGCATCGTTATGATGGCTCCGTTGAAATCCGTGGCTGACGAGTGTCATCCACGTGAATGCTAGGTGGTCCCGGACGCGGAAAAAGTCAAGCGGGGTAAATGCTTAACGCCAGAATGTCGCACCCTGCGATGCGGCATTCCAGGTGGGTATGCGACCTTACGGGAAACAGCCGCCCCGCCGGCTGCGATCTCAGAACCCTGCAAGCACCGCCTTGCCCTTCATCCTGCCGCTTTCGACCATCGCATGCGCCGTCTTGAGGTTCGCCGCATTGATCGGCCCGACGATCTCTGAAAGCGTCGTGCGGATCTTTCCGGCGTCGACGAGTTCGGAAACCCTGTTCAGCAGCTTGTGCTGCTCGATCATGTCAGGGGTGCCGTAGAGCGGGCGGGTGAACATCAGTTCCCAATGAACGGAGACGGCCTTGCGCTTGAAGGGCACGATGTCAAGCGTCTTCGGATCGTCGATCAATGCGAAGCGGCCCTGTGGCGCGATCGCTTCGACGATGTCGCCGATATGGCTGTCGGTATTGGTGGTCGAGAATATAAACCCCGGCGCGCCGATGCCGAGCGCTGCTACCTCAGGCGCGATCGGTTTGGAATGGTCGACGACGTGATGCGCGCCGAGTTCCTTCACCCAGTCCTGCGTTTCCGGCCGCGAGGCCGTGGCGATCACGGTCAGGTCGGTCAATGCCCGGGCGATCTGGATGGTGATCGAGCCGACGCCGCCAGCCCCGCCGATGATCAGGATGGAGCGTCCCGCTCCCGAAACGGCGTCCTGTACCTTCAGCCGGTCGAACAGTGCTTCGTAGGCCGTGATCGAGGTCAGCGGCAGGGCGGCCGCAGCAGCGAAATCGAGGCTCTTCGGTTTGGCGCCGACGATGCGCTCGTCGACGAGATGAAATTCTGCATTGCTGCCCGGGCGGCTGATGACGCCGGAATAGAACACCTCGTCGCCGGGTTTGAACAGGGTGACATCAGCGCCGATAGCCTTGACGATGCCGGCGGCATCCCAGCCGAGGACCTTGAACTCGCCCGCGGGCGGCGCGGAATGGGCGCGCACCTTCACGTCGACGGGATTGACCGAAACGGCTTTGATTTCGACGAGCAGATCGTGGCCCTTGGCCTCCGGAATCGGCAGCTCGACATCGATCAGCGAGGTCTCGGCGGAAATCGGCTGGGGCGTTTTGTAGGCGACGGCGCGCATGGGAAACTCCTGTGTTCGTTGCACGGAAGCTAGATGCGCACTATATTCTGACAACGCAAGAATGCACAAATTCTGTACGTAGTACCCAAAAGGATACTGTAAAATGTCATTGCCGCGCGCCAAGCTCGTCAAGAATTTCCCCGGCTGCCCGGTCGAAGCGACGCTGACTTACCTCGACGGGAAGTGGAAGGGCGTCATCCTCTTTCATCTGATGGAAGGAACGCTGCGCTTCAATGAGTTGCGGCGTAAGCTGCCGGCCGTGACCCAGCGCATGCTGACCAAGCAACTGCGTGAACTGGAAGAATGCGGTCTGGTATCACGCACCGTCTATCCGGTCGTGCCGCCAAGGGTCGAATATGCAATGACGCCGCTCGGCATGACGCTGAAGCCTGTCATCCAGGCGTTGGCCGCCTGGGGTGACGATTATGTCTTCTGCAGCCCGGAAGGCCGCGAGCTGCGCCTGGCCTCAGACGGCCTGCGCGCCCCGGTCGCGGCGCTCGAGGCGTAGCGAGGCTGCAAAGACGAAGAGGCCGAGAAAGGATAGCGCTGCACCGACGTAGCCGGTCGCCGCAAAACCGTAGCCCCCGGCGATGACGAGGCCGCCGAGCCAGGCGCCGATCGCATTGGCGATGTTGAAGGCGGAATGGTTGGAAGCGGCAGCAAGCGTCTGCGCATCGGCGGCGACATCCATCAGCCGCGTCTGCAGCGCCGGACCGGCGGCAAAACCGCAGCCGACGAGGAAGACGCAAAGGCCGAGCATATAGGGATTGGCGGCGGTCAGCGAGAAGGTGGTCAGCACGACGATATTATAGACCAGCGACCCGCCGATCGTGCCGAGCAGCGATTTGTCGGCGAGCCACGAGCCGATGAAATTGCCCGCATTCATGCCGACGCCGAAGAGGACCAGCATGATCGGGACGGCCGTTTCCGGCAGCATCGCCACCTCAGTCGTCGTCGAGGCGATATAGCTGAACATCGCGAACATGCCGCCGTAACCGACAGCGGCGATGCCGAGCGTCAGCCACACCTGCGGCCGGCGAAAGGCGCCGAGTTCGCGCAGGAAGCCCGCCTCTTCGGAAACCCTGTCCTTCGGAACGTAGAACCAGATCAGCGCCACCGTCAGCAGGCCGAGCACGCCGACCGAGAAAAACGCCACCTGCCAGTCGAGCGACTGGCCGAAGAATGTCGTCAACGGCGTGCCGAGAAGTGTCGCAACGGTCAGGCCGAGCATGACACGGCCAACGGCACGGGCGCGGCGATGCACCGGCACCATCGAGGCGGCGACAAGGGCTGCGACGCCGAAATAGGCGCCGTGCGGCAGGCCGCTGACGAAGCGCAGCAGCGTGAAGCTTTCGAAGGTCGGCGCCATGGCGCTTGATATATTGCCGGCGGCAAAGATCAGCATCAGCATCAAAAGCAGCGTGCGGCGCGCCATCTTCGCGGCGAGCACGGCAATCACCGGTGCGCCGACGACGACGCCGAGCGCATAGGCGCTGATGACGTAACCGGCCTGCGGCGTGGTGACCGAGAAGCTTTCGGCGACATTGGGCAGCAGCCCCATGATCGCGAATTCGCCGGTGCCGATGCCGAAGCCGCCGCAGGCGAGCGCCAGCTGGACCAGCGCCACGGTCATTGCCGACGGCAGCTCTTCATCCTGGCTATCAATGGAGTTTCGGCTATCGACTGAAATATTGGCGGCAATCTCACTCACGAGAGCTCCTCGAGGCGGTTTCTGCTTGGCAATGGCCCCTGGCGCAGGCGCGGCCGCGAGCCGATCGTTGGAAATGGCGGGAGGTGGAGACGAGGTCTCCAATACGCCATCTATCCGTGACCTCTCGGCCGCCGTCGAGTGCATTTTTTGCAGTGCAGCGTCCTGCTATGTGCATACGTCTATTGCAATTTTTGCATTTCTGTCCTTTCTCCGGAAAGACGGCTGCGCTTGAAATCGCCGATATCGCAACCATCTCAAGGGCAAGGCAGGAGCATTTCCGCGCCACAGACGGGAGCTCTCATGAAGCTTGTAGGCTTTTTCAATCGCGACGGCGGTACCTTCAAGACCACCGACATGCTGGCCTACGAAAAGAGGGCGGAGGCGGCCTTCCGCGAAGCGGGGCACGATTTCGACGCCATCGTCTTCTCAGGAAAGGAAATCATCCCCGCTATGGAGCGGGCGGCCAAGCGCGATGATATCGACGGCATCGTCGCCGGCGGCGGCGACGGCACGATTTCGGCGGCGGCATCGATCGCCTGGAAAAACGGCATTGCGCTCGGCGTTGTGCCTGCCGGCACGATGAACCTCTTTGCCCGCTCGCTGCGTGTGCCGCTCGATATCTGGCAGGCGCTTGATGTGCTTGCCTCCGGCGAGGTCGACAATGTCGATATCGCCAGCGCCAACGGCCGGCCCTTCATACACCAGTTTTCCGCCGGCCTGCATGCCCGCATGGTGCGCTACCGCAACGCCTACAGCTATCGTTCCCGGCTGGGCAAGATACGGGCGAGCACGAAGGCGGCTTTGGGAGTCGTGTTCAATCCGCCGGAGTTCGAGGTCGAGTTCGAGGCGGCCGGCATGCGCGAGCGCCGCAGGGTGTCGGCGATCTCAGTCTCCAACAATCCCTTCGGCGAGAACGCGCTGCTTTACGCCGATAATTTGACAAGCGGCGAACTCGGCTTCTATACGGCAAATCCGCTGAAGCCTCTCGGCGTCGCCCGTCTCGCCATCGACATGCTGCGCGGCAAGGTCCGCGAGAATGCCGATGTCATGGTGATGCACCCGGCCGAAGTGCACCTGCATTTCCCGAAACTGCGCTCCAAGGCCAATTGCGTCATGGACGGCGAGCTGCTGCCGCTCGAACGCGACGTCTCGATCCGGCTGCATCCGGGCGAATTGAAGGTTCTCGTCAAGCAGGGTCTCGCCGCGCAGGTGGACGCCAGCGAACGCCGCGAACCCGCCGCGTAAGTCGGCCGCCGCGCAATTTCAGAGCCGCGGCAGATAGGTGCGGTAGTCGAAATCCGAAACGGTGCGCAGATATGCGAGCGCTTCCTTGCGCTTGGTGTCGCCGTAGAGCGCCTGATAACGCGCGCCGAAGATATCGGCGATGAAGGGCGAGGTGCGGAAGGTGTCGACGGCGCTGAGGAAATCATGCGTCAGCCGCGCCGTATTCGCAGGCGTGTGCGAGGGCGTCGTCTCTTCGCCGGGATCGAGTTCGCCGTCGAGACCGGTGAGCATGCCGCCGAGGATCGCCGCGAGCAGCAGATAAGGATTGGCGTCGGCGCCGGCGACGCGGTGTTCGATGCGTGCGGCCGGGCCATCCTTGTCGGGGATGCGGATCGCGGTGCCGCGATGGCCGCTGCCCCATGTCAGATCCACAGGCGCAAACGAGCCCGGCTGGAAGCGGCGGTAGGAATTGGCGAAGGGAGCGAAGATCAGCTGCGCCGCGCGCATGGAGTCGAGCAGGCCTGATATCACCGATTTGAGCAGCTTCGGTTCGCCACCCCTGGCATCGAGGATGTTGCGGCCTTGTCCGTCGATGATGCTCGCATGCACATGCAGGCCGGAGCCGGCATGTTCGGAATAGGGCTTGGCCATGCAGGTCGATTTCAACCCGTGCCGGCGCGCCGCCTGTTCGGCGATGCGCTTGAGATAGAGGCAATCGTCGGCGGCAGCCAGCGCGTCCGCGCGGTGCAGCAGGTTGACCTCGAACTGGCCCGGACCGAACTCCGCCGTTGTCGCATCCGCCGGCAGGTCCTGCGCCTTCGCATGGGCCCTGAGCGTCTGCAAATAGCCATCGAGCGCGTCGACGGCGCTCATGTCGTAGAGCTGGAAACCGTTCGGCTCGCCGCGATAGGTGAGGCTTTCGGGCGGGGAAGGGCGTCCGGTCTCGCGCCAGTCTCCCGACATCACGTAGAATTCCAGCTCGGTCGCGACGACGGGCGTCAGTCCGCGCGCCGCATACCGCTCCAGCACCGAAGCGAGGATGGCGCGCGGATCCATGAAGCTCGGGCTGCCGTCGAATTCGTGCATGGTGGCGAGCACCTGCATCGAGCCTTCGGGCGCCCAGGGCATCGGCGCCAGGCTGCGCCGGTCGGGGACGACCTTGCCGTCAGGATCGCCGATCGTCAGCGACAGGCCGGTGATGTCGTCATTGTCGTCGCCCCAGATGTCGAGCGATTGCGTCGAGGTCGGCAGGCGGATATCTCCGGCCCAGATCTTGTCTTCGGCGCTGGGCGGAAGCTGCTTGCCGCGCAGGTCGCCGTTCATGCCGACGATCAGGATCTCGAAGCGCGGATCGCCGCCGTCGGCCTTGCCGTCCATCCTGTCGCTCGCCATGACCTTGAAAATCCTCCGGGACAAGGCCAAGCTCCTATCTCATCGACATCAGCCTTTCAATCCGCGAGGGTCTTTTACCAGTCATGCCCGATACTTACCCACCCTCGAATCTTGCTGCGATCGACGCTGCGCACCACCTGCATCCCTTCGCCGACATGAAGAAGCTGAATGCCGAGGGCGCGCGTATCATCCAGCGCGGCGAGGGCGTCTACATCTTCGACAATCACGGCAGGAAATATCTCGATGGCTTCGCCGGCCTCTGGTGCGTCAATATTGGCTATGGCCGCCGGGAGATCGCCGATGCCGCCACCAGGCAGATGAATGAGCTGCCCTACTACAACACCTTCTTCGGCACGACCTCGACGCCGGCGACGCTGCTTGCGCAGAAGGTCACTTCCCATGCCGGGGAGCGGTTCAACCACATCTTCTTCACCGGCTCCGGCTCAGAGGCGAACGACACCTGGTTCCGCATGGCGCGCGTCTATTGGAGCGCCATCGGCAAGCCGTCGAAGAAGATCGTCATATCGAGGAAGAACGGCTATCACGGTTCGACCGTCGCCGGCGCCAGCCTCGGCGGCATGAAATACATGCATGAGCAGGGCGATCTGCCGATCCCGGGCATCGTCCATATCGGCCAGCCCTATTGGTACGGCGAGGGCGGCGATCTCTCACCCGCCGAATTCGGTCTTAAGGTTGCCCGCGAGCTCGAAGTGAAGATCGACGAACTCGGGGAGGAGAATGTCGCTGCCTTCGTTGCCGAGCCGGTGCAGGGCGCTGCCGGCGTCATCATCCCGCCCGAGACCTACTGGCCGGAGATCGACCGCATCTGCAAGGCGCGCAATATCCTGCTGGTGACCGACGAGGTGATCTGCGGTTTCGGCCGGCTGGGCGCCTGGTTCGGCCATCAGTATTTCGGCGTCGAGCCCGATCTGGCGCCGATCGCCAAGGGGCTTTCCTCCGGCTACCTGCCGATCGGCGGCGTGCTCGTCAGCGACCGCATCGCCGATGTGCTGATCAACGATGTCGGCGACTTCAACCACGGCTTCACCTATTCCGGCCACCCGGTCTGCGCTGCCGCCGCACTGGAAAATCTGCGCATCATCGAGGAGGAAAGACTGGTCGAACGTGTGCGCGACGATATCGGTCCCTATTTCGGCAGGGCCTGGGCAGCGCTCGCCGAACATGATCTGGTCGGCGAGGCCGATAGCATCGGCCTTATGGGCGGCCTGCAGCTTGCCGCCGAGAAGAGCACGCGCACCCGTTATGCCAAGCCCGATGAGGTCGGTGCGCTGGTGCGCAACCACGCGTTGGCGAACGGCCTCGTGCTGCGCGCCACCGGCGACCGCATGCTCGCCTCGCCGCCGCTCGTCATCAGCCACGCCGAGGTGGACGAGATGGCGAGGATTACCAGGCTGGCGCTGGATTTGGCCTGGAAGGAGCTGAAATCCTGATTGCGCTCTGCCCGGCTCGTCGAGCCAGCCATAGGGAAAGCCGCTATCAGTCTAGCGAAAGCCTTCGGGCCTAGAGTTCAAAATCCTGCGGCTTGATATCTTCGGCACCGTGTTTCACGCGCAGGACCACGATGCGGTCGTGATAGGAGCGGTAATAGATGCAGCGGTTCCGATAGGGCAGGCCGCGCAGGCCTTCCGCAATGTGGTCGCGGGGGGATCCGGTGAAGTCCACTTCGGCGATCCAGGCGATCTTCGCGGTCAGATCGGCCATGAATTCCTGCGCGTAGTGGGGGCTGCTCTCGGCGATATAGCGCCGAATATTCCGCAGATCCTCAATGGCGGATGGAGCGATAATCAGGCGTTTCGGTTTGATGGCCCTAGCTTTCGTTCATGACGTCTTTGAGGAGATCCGCGCCGGTAGCGTATTCCTTGCCGAGGCCGGCTTCGATCTCGGCGTCCGCCGCCTGAATGTCCCTACGCAGCGCCTGTATTTTCAGCTCGTGGTCGGCGAGCATACGGATGCCTGCCCGCACGGCCTCGGTTTCGGTGCCGAACCGGCCATTGCGGACAAGATCCGATAGGATCCCGTCATAGGTATCGCCAAGGGAAAAGGTTTTTGCCCGTGCCATGTAAATTTACTCCCTGCTCTGATTATATGACAAATACAATACTTTTACAATACTCAATCAAGATGGATAGGCCAACGAACCGATGGCCCAGTCGTCTCCAAGCATAGTAGAGCAACCCGCAATCGCGTGCTGGCCTCGCCGTAGTTGGCCATCAGCGACACTGAAGTGATTGAAATAGCAAGTATCACGAAACTGGCGTTGGATTTGGCCTGGAAGGAACTGAAATCCTGATGCCGCTCAGCCCGGCTGGTTGACCCAGGCATAGCCGAAACGATAGCGGTCGTCGCCGCGCCCATAGAAATAAGGCACGTCGATCACCGACGCCTGCGGTGCGGACGCGCCGAGATTGGCCTGCAGCCATTCAGCCATATCAGGCGGAAGCGCTTCGCTTCCCCCCTTCTGCGGGAGGAGCCACACCAGGAGAAGTGGCCGCCGACTGGAGAGATCCGGGTTGAAGCCGGGATAATCCACCGAGAGGACCGGCACGCCGGGAATATCCTGCCTGAGATTACCGGCGAGCAGGCTGTCCCCGGCAAGGATCGCCGCCGGTTCGGCCTGTTTGCGCAGGATGTCCAGCATGCCGGCATAAGGCCTGTTCAGCCGTTCGTAATGGCCGGTGAAGCGTGCGGCCGCGACACTGCCGTAAAGGGTGGCCGGCACGCCGATCATGATGACGGCGACGATGGGTATGAAACGCCGGAACGCCCTGTCTGTCGCGACGCCTGCGGCCTCGATCTTCAGGCAGAAATAGAGCGGCAGGATGAAGAGCATTGGCACCAGCCAGCGATCCTTGATGCCGGCTGCACCGCCGAAGACGATGAGAAGCAGAATGCCGGCCAGGAAGACGAGCATCATCCGCTCGAGCAGCCGCGTCCATTCCGAACCGGCAGCCAGTGCCGGACGAAGGCTCCTGCCGAAGACGACCGCGAACACCGCCACGGTCAATCCGGCAAAGCTGATGATGGCGAGAGCCAGCGAACTGACGCCCATGGCGACCTGTGTGAGGTAGCTCGCATGGCGGCTCGCGGTCATCTTCTCCAGGGTGCGTGCGGTGGCGAAATCGAGATTGTCCTTCAGCCAGAAGAGATGCGGCAGGATGATGATGAGCGCCACTGCCGCCGTTAGCACCAGCCGCCAGTCGAAGATCCGCGGCCGCAGGCGCGCATCCGAAAGCGCGGCAATCAGGGCTGCCGCCGGCAGGATCGCAAAATTATATTTGGCAAGCAGGCCGAAACCGATGCCGATGCCGGCGATGAGATAGGAGCCCAGGCTCGGCTGCTTCAGGGTGCGAATGAAGCCGTAGAAGAAGATGCTGGCCGAGAAGAACACCGCGACCGTGTGCGTCAGGTCGCGTTGCATCTCGAAAGCCATCTGAGGGATGGTTAGCAGCCCGAATGTGGCGATCGCCACCAGCGCCTTGTCGCGCAGCACGAGTCGCGCGGTCAGGCCATACAGCACGTAAGAGATGAAGAGCAGAAGGTTCTTCACGATAGAAAGGGCGGTAAGCGAGACGCCGGCAAACTGGAAGACGGTGTATTGCAGCCAATTGTAGAAGGGCGGCTGCGGGCCGTAGCCGGCGGCAAGCCATTGCGAGCGGAAGGCCTGTTCGGCCTCGTCGAGATCGAGCGAATGCGAGGTTGCGAGCCGCACGCCGACCTGAAGCACGAAATAGGCGGCCAGCAGAACGAAAATCCAACTGATGTCACGACGGTTGGTCTCGGTCATTCTATCTGGTCTCCGGCCGAACCCAGGCGTAGCCGAGCGCGAAATTATCGCCTTGGCGGCCGAAATAATAGGGAAGCGAGAGCGAGCCGATCTCCTGCAGCGCGATGCCGGCCGCCGTCAGCGCTGATGAGAACCGCTCCGGCATGACCGCATCCGCAGCCGTCGCCGTCTTCTTGCCGCGCCAGACGATCAGCACCGGCCCCTTGGCCTCGGCATAGGCCGGAATGCCGGGTGTCGGAAAATCCGGGATCACGACGGGCACATCGGGAAATTGCAACCGCATGTTTCCGCCGATATAGGTGTCGGAGGCGATCACCAGCGCCGGTTGCGCCTGTCGCGTCATCTCGCGCGAAAAACCGGCCATCGGTACATTCGGCCTGCTGTAGGCGCCAATCAGCCCAGCGCCGACGACACGAAAGCCGAGTGCGATCAGCACGCAGGCCATCAGCACCGGCGCGACCTGCCGGAGGCGGCGCAGCCCGGCGGAAAGGTCGAGCCCGGCCGCCTGCATTTTCGCCAGGAAATAGATCGGCAGCACCAGCAGGAACGGGTCCAGCCAGCGCTCGCGAACCGTGGTGGAGCCGGTGAACAACACGATCAGAACGATGCCGGCGAGGCTTGCGAGCATCATCCGCTCCATCATCCCAGTCCAGCGATTGCCCGCCGAAAGCGCCCGGACAAAATCCCGGCGGAAGGTGGCGGCGAAGATCACGACCGGCAGCGCTGCAAAGGCGATGATGGCGACGAGAAAGGCGAGAAGGCCTTTGCCGATCCGCACGGCGCCGGCCGGTTCACTGCCGGCAGCCATCTTGACCAGAGTGTCGGAAGAGGCGAATCCGAGATTGCCCTGCAGCCAGATCGCGTGCGGCAGGACGATGACGAGCGCGACAGTGATCGCGGCCAGCATGCGCCAGTCGCACGCCCTGCGCCGCCATTCGGCATCGGGCAGGATGGCGATCAAGGAGACGACAGGCATCAGCGCGAAATTATATTTCGAGATCAGCCCGATGCCGGTCGCAAGCCCGAGCAGGAGATAGCTCGCCATATCAGGCCGGTCGAGGGTGCGGAAGAAGCCGTAGAGAAACAGCGAGCTGGCAAAGAGCAGCGCCGTCGTGTGGGTCAGGTCCTGCTGGGCCATGTAGGAGACCTGGGGCAGGGTGATCAGCGCCAGCATGCCGACGGCGGCAGGCGCCTCGTCCTTCAGCGCGCGTCGCCCGGCAAGGCCGTAGAAGAGATAGGATAGGAACAGCAGGATGTTCTTCGGAACGATCAGCGCGCCGATCGACATGCCCGTCACCGAAACGACGGCATATTGCATCCAGTTGTAGAAGGGCGGCTGCGGGCCGTAGCCCGCCAGCAGATATTGCGAGAAGAAAGACTGCTCGGCTTCATCGAGCTCCAGCGAATGCGGAAGCGCGATGCGCAGCGCGATGTTGAGCACGAAATAGGCCGCAAGCAGCAGGCCCGCGGTTCTGATCGTACTCGTCGCGCGCTCCAGCATCGTGCTGCCGGCTTAGGCTTGGCTTTGATCGTCGAAGATCTGCCGCACGATGTAGTTCGGAGAGGCGTCGTCGCGGTAATAGGTGCGCGCAATCATTTCCGCCAGGATGCCGGTGGTGATCATCTGCACCGACGACAGCAGCAGCACGACGCCGACCATCAGCATTGGGCGCGTGCCGATATCGTTGCCCAAGATGAACTTGTCGAAGCTGAGATAGAGCAGGATCAGCATGGCGAGCGCGCCGAGGCCGAGGCCGAGCGAACCGAAGAAATGCCCCGGCCGCGCCTTGTAGCGCATGAAGAACATCACCGACAGCAGATCGAGGATGACGCGGAAGGTGCGCGAAATACCGTATTTCGAAACACCGTGCTCGCGGGCATGGTGGGTGACGGCCATCTCGCCGATGCGCGAGCTCGGCACGACACCGGCGACCCAGGCCGGGATGAAGCGGTGCATTTCGCCCATCAACTTCACCTGCTTGATGATCGAAGCACGGTAGATCTTCAGGCTGCAGCCGTAATCATGCAGCTTGACGCCGGTGATGCGGCCAATCAGGTAGTTGGCGCACCAGGAGGGGATTTTGCGCAAGAACAGACCGTCCTTGCGGTTCTTGCGCCAGCCGACCAAGAGGTCGAGTTCACGCCGTTCCAGCTCGGAGACCATCGAAGGAATGTCCTTCGGGTCGTTCTGCAAGTCGCCGTCCATCGTCGCGATCAGACGGCCCCGGGCGGTGTCGATGCCGGCCTGCATGGCGGCAGTCTGGCCAAAGTTGCGCTGGAGTTCGACGATCCTGAGCGCCAGCCCCTCAAGACCGACGTACTTGCGGGCGTTGACCAGCGTCGCATCAGTGCTGCCGTCATCGACAAGGATCAGCTCCCAGCGATGGGGGTAGGCGGCCATCGCAGCCACGACACGCTCGATAAGCGGGCCGACGCTTTCCTCTTCGTTGAAAATGGGCACGACCAGCGACAGCTCGAGCGATTGTACCGGGTCATTCGTACCGCGAATGGGCTCTACCGTTGTCTGCAACTTTCATCTCCAAAAGGCCGGACGGCCGAGCAAGCTTTACTGCTGTCGCCGCACTTGCGGAAGGCTACTACATGAAGTGTCCGCCCGTTGCCAGCGGGCAATGCCGGTTTCCCCGCAATCGGCTGGGCAGACCGGGCGCTATTTCGCGCCGCCCTCCACCCAGGAGTAACCAATGGAGAAGCTACGTTTGCCGTCACCGAAGAGATAAGGCAGCGTCAGCGTGTTCAACTCCTGCAGATGAATGCCCGATTTGACGAGATCGTTGGCGAAGCTGGGGGAAATTGTTGGGTCATCTGCAGTCTCGCCGCGCCAGATGACGAGCACGGGCCCCTTCGCAGCCGCATATTCGGGAACCCCAGGACCCGGGAAGAACGGTATCACGACGGGAACATCGGGAAACTCCAGCCTCAGATTGCCGGCCACGAACTTGGTTCCCGCGACGATGAGAACCGGCCTGCGGGTCGCTGTCAATTCAGCCACGTAGCCGGAAAAGGGTACGTTCGTTCTCGTATAAGTGCCGATGTATTGAATGCCGACGATCCGGAAGAGAAGGATCGACAGGATGACGATCATGAAGACCGGCACCACGGGCCGGAAGCGGGCAAGACCGGCGGAAAGATCAAGACCAGCAGTTTCCAGTTTCAGGAACAGATAGATCGGCAGGACGAGCAGACACGGGTCGAGCCAGCGCTCGTGGATGTCGCTCGCGCCGGCGAAGAGGACCACGCCGACGAATGCGATCAGGCTGATGATCATCATTCGCTCGATCACCCGGACCATCGGGTTGGAAGAGGAGAGCGCGCGAAAGAAGTCGCGCCGGAAGACGGCTGCGACGACAACGACCGGCAATGCCACGAAGCCGAGGACGGCGATGACGAGAGACAGCAAGCCTTGCCCGATGCGGGGAAGGCCGGCGGGAGCCAGGTCTTCGGCGGTCATCCGCTCGAGTGTCGGCGCAGAGGCGCTGGCGAGATTGTCAGGCAGCCAGAGCGCATGCGGCAGCACGATCAGAATGGCGAGTGCGATCGCCGGCAGCAAACGCCAGTCGATGAGACGGCTGCGCCATTCCCGGTCCGGCAGCACGGCGATGAGGGCGGCCGCCGGCAGGATGGCGAAATTGTATTTCGAGATGAGCCCGATGCCGGTGGCGATGCCGATGATGAGGTAGCTCCCGATCGTCGGCTGGCGCAGCGTGCGGAAAAAACCGAAGAGGAAGAGCGAGGTCGCAAACAGCAGGGCGACGGTATGGGTCAATTCGCGCTGCGCCATCAGGCCGACCTGCGGCAGAGTAATCAGGCTGAGCATGGCGACGGCAGCGAGCGAACGGCTCTTCAGCACCTCGCGGGCAGCAAGCCCGTAGAAAAGATAGCAGCCGAAGAGAATGATGTTCTTGGGCACCGAGAGCACCCACATCGATATGCCGGTCACCGAAACGATGGCATATTGGATCCAGTTGTAGAAGGGCGGCTGCGGGCCGTAGCCGGCAAGCAGGTATTGCGAGTAGAAGGATTGCTCCGCCTCGTCGAGATCGAGCGTATGCGGCAAGGCGATGCGCAGCGCGATGTTCAGCAGGAAATAGCCTGCCAGAAAAATGCTTGCGCTCGTAACGCTTCTGGTAATCCGCTCCAACATCGATCTCCACGTCAAGCCGGCAAGGCGCCATCATTTACCGGTCGGCCGCTCCGATCGTCGGCGTGGAAGCGTTTTCACCGCCATCGCCATCACTCCGCCGTTGTGCGCAACCTTCATTTCTCTTAAAAGGCCTGGTCTCTTAAAAGGCTTGGCGACGGGACCAGGCCCATGCCGACCCAAGCGAGGAATGCCTACTACATGAAGAGTTCGATCGTTGAAAGCCGGCAATCCTGGTTTATGCGCAATCGCATGACCGTTCTGACGGTCGTCATCGTCGCAGCCTATGGCCTCTTCATCCAATGGTTCTGGGGTTGGCCTGTCATCATCAGGCAGTGGGCCGATGTCGGCGCAGGTCCCGTCATCGGCGCACTTGTGCTGCTGACGAGCACCTATTTCCTCCGCACCTGGCGCATCTATGACTATTTTCCGAACGAGACGGCTGGCCGGTTCGCGGTCCTCTTCCGCGTCACGCAGATCCACAACCTGCTGAACATCATGCTGCCCTTCCGCACCGGCGAGACCAGCTTTCCGTTGCTGATGCGCACCGAATTCGGCATTCCGCTGACGCGCGGAACCTCGGCGCTCTTCGTCATGCGGCTGCTCGACCTGCACGCCCTCCTGGCCGCTGCCGGCATCGGCTTTGCCGTCGCTTCAGCCGATGCGGCTGTTGCCTGGTCGCTCTGGACAGCCTTCCTGCTGCTGCCGGTCGCAGCTTTCGCTGCCCGCAAGCCGCTGCTGCGCCTTGCCGCGAAGCTGCTGCCGAAGAAAGCGCAGAAATTCGTCGCCGAGATCGAAAACGGCTTGCCGCTCGATGCCATCGCCTTCGCGCGCGCCTGGGCGATGACCATCGTCAACTGGCTGGTGAAGGTGATGGTGCTGGCATGGGCGCTCGGCCTGATGGGCGTGCTGCCGATGGCGGCAAGCTTCGGCGGCGCGCTCGGCGGTGAGCTCTCCTCCGTGCTGCCGATGCATGCGCCGGGCGGCGTCGGCACCTATCCGGCCGGCATCACCGCGGGCGCCATCGCCTTGGGCGCCTCAAGCGAGCGGCTGGCTCTGGCCGCGCTGGCGCAGGCGAGCGTCAATGCCCACCTGCTGATCATCGTCTCGGCGCTGACCGGAACTGCGATTTCACTGCCGCTCGGACGTGGCGGCAAGGCTAGGTTGTAAGCTCCAGAATGCGCTTGCGCAAAAAGACCTGTTCCGGCTCCTGCCGGCAGAATGTCAGCGCCGTCTCATAAGCTTGAATCGCCTCGGCCCGGCGTCCGAGCCGGCGCAGAAAATCCGCCCGCGCCGAATGGGCGAGGTGATAGGTCGTCAGTTCCCCCTTGCCGAGAATGGCGTCGACAAGCGCCAGTCCTTTTCCCGGCCCCTCGGACATGGCGATTGCCACGGCGCGGTTGAGCTCGGCAATTGCTGAGGGGTGGGCGGCAATCAGCAGGTCGTAATAGAAGGCGATGCGCCGCCAGTCCGTTTCCTCGGTGCTGCCGGTCTTCGCGTGTTCCGCCGCGATCGCCGCCTGGACCGTATAGATGCCGATATCAGGCGCGCGCAGGGCGCTTGCGAGCAGCGAAAGCCCTTCTGAAATCTTGCTTCGGTCCCAGCGCGAGCGATCCTGATCGGCAAGCAGCACCAGCGCGCCATCGACATCCTGCCGGGCAGCACGGCGCGACTCCTGCAGGAGCAGCAGTGACAGCAGGCCTGCGACATCCGGATGCGGCAGCAGGGTTGCCAGCAGCCGCGCTAGCCGGATCGCCTCGGCTGTCAGGTCGGCGCGGACGATCGTGCTGCCTGAGGATGCCGAATAGCCCTCGTTGAAGACGAGGTAGATGACGTGCAGCACCCGGTCGAGACGCTCCGGAAGCTCCGCCCCGACAGGCACTTCATAAGGGATATTCTCCGTCCTGATGCGGTTCTTGGCGCGCACGATGCGCTGCGCGACGGTCGGCGCCGGCACCAGGAAGGCATGGGCAATCTCTTCCGTCGTCAATCCGCAGACCTCGCGCAGCGCCATCGCGGTCTGTGCATCGGCGGCAAGAGCCGGATGGCAGCAGATGAAGATCAGCCGCAGCATGTCGTCCTCGATCGGTTCCATGTCGCCGATCTCCGCTTCTGTGCCATCAGGGTAAAGGCCGTCCTCGATATGCTGCAGCGAGGCGTTGAAGCGCGCGCGCCGCCTGAGGTGGTCGATCGCCTTGAAGCGGCCGGTCGAAACCAGCCAGGCGACGGGATTGTTGGGCATGCCGTCAACCGGCCATGTCCGCGCCGCCGCCGCAAAGGCATCGTGCAGCGCTTCCTCTGCCCGGTCGAAATCGCCGAGCAGGCGGATCAGCGTCGCCAGAACCCGGCGCGAATGTTGTCGGTAGATATCCTCGATCACCTGTTCCAACGGTGGACCCTCATTGCGGCAGGGTGAGCAGTCTCACCGGGCGCAATTCGACCGACCCGACCCGGACGCTCGGAATGCCCGCGACGACCTTGCGTGCATCTTCCAGATCGGCCGCCTCGATGATGTAGATGCCGGCCAGATGCTCCTTGGTCTCGACATAGGGGCCGTCGGTCGAAGACAGAGTGCCATCGCGCACCCTCAACACAGAGGCACAGTCAGGACCTTCCAATGCATCGGAATGGATCATGATGCCTTTGCGCTGAAGTTCCTCGTCATACTGGAAATGCGCCCTGACAAGCTCATCGCCCTCGACCTGGCTGAGTGTGCCGTCCGTATCGGCGGAATTATAGATGAGGCAGACGAAGCGCATGGCTATCTCCCATCCTTGATCGAATAGGCGGGCCGGATTTCGATCGATGCATATTTGAGGATCGGGAAGGTGGAAATGATCGCCTTCGCTTCCTCCATATCCCTGGCCTCGATCACAACGAAGCCGCCGAGGTGCTCCTTGATTTCGGCGAAAGGACCGTCCGTCGCGGCAACGGTGCTATTGCGAACCCTGAGCGTCACGGCC
This sequence comes from Rhizobium ruizarguesonis, assembly GCF_012349115.1. Lineage (GTDB taxonomy): Bacteria > Pseudomonadota > Alphaproteobacteria > Rhizobiales > Rhizobiaceae > Rhizobium > Rhizobium ruizarguesonis. Next base: position 23,470 of record NZ_PQIG01000057.1, on the reverse strand, counting down.
TGCTCCGGCTCGTAGAGCGCCAGCGCGCTCAACATATGGCCGCTTTCGCGCCAGCTGTCGTCGCTGACGATGCATTCTTGGGTGACGGCCTCCCATTCCTCTGGCGTAACCCGCTTGCTCTTTTCGGTATCGAACCAGATCTGGCCCAGAAACTTCATGGCGTCACCTCCTCAGCCGAATTCATGGATGGGGCGAACCTCGATCGCGCCAAGCTTTGCTAGCGGAATGCCGGCCGCAACGCGGATCGCGTCATTGAGGTCCTTGGCGTCGATCAGAATGAAGCCGCCAAGCGCCTCCTTCGTCTCGATAAAGGGACCGTCGGTGACCGACATCTCGCCACCGCGCACACGAACCGTGACCGCCGATTGCGGCGCCTGCAGCGCCTGGGCAACGATCATATGACCGCTGTCGGCAAGATCGCGGTCATAGGCGAGCGAATCCCGATCGAGCTTGTTCTTCTCTTCCTGCGACATGGCCGACAGCACCGTGCCGTCGAACCAGACCTGGCAAAGATATTTCATTCCTTGTCCTCCGTGCTGTGCTTTCACAGCCCTTGGACGAACAGCCTAGGCGCTTTTCGACAGGGAAGAAAAATATCTTTTCGTCGATCGCAATGTCGAAAGGCCGAGGCAGCGCTCGACAAGGCTTCATCTGACAACATCGAGGAGATGGAGCAATGAGCATGTTTGAAATCGGAATAGCACATCTGATCGTCACACGGGGCGCACGCACGATGCCGCCGGTTGAGAATGCCGAGGTGATAAAGGTACTGGTGAGGACTGTGATCGTGCTGGCGGCGTTTGCGGGCCTGATCGAAGCGCTGCAGCTTGCCGCAAGCGCTTGAGAACAGTGCGCGGCCGGGCGGACAAGGCCGGGCCGCGCCTGATATCTTATTGAAACGCCGTTTCGAAGAAGCTGCGCAGCTTGCGTGAATGCAGCGCTTCCTTCGGCATGGCGGCAAGCTTCTGGACGGCGCGGATGCCGATCTGCAGATGCTGGTTGACCTGCGTGCGGTAGAAGGCCGTCGCCATGCCCGGCAGTTTCAATTCGCCGTGCAGCGGCTTGTCGGAGACGCAGAGCAGCGTGCCATAGGGCACGCGGAAGCGGAAGCCGTTGGCGGCAATCGTTGCCGATTCCATGTCGAGCGCGATTGCGCGCGCCTGGGAGAGCCGCTTCACCGGCCCGCGCTGGTCGCGCAGTTCCCAGTTGCGATTATCGATCGTGCCGACGGTTCCGGTGCGCATGATGCGCTTCAGCTCGAAACCCTCATAGCCGGTGATTTCGGCAACGGCGGCTTCCAGCGCCACCTGCACTTCGGCCAGCGCCGGGATCGGCACCCAGATCGGCAGGTCGTCGTCGAGAACATGATCCTCGCGCATATAGGCATGGGCGAGAACATAATCACCGAGCCGCTGACTGTTGCGAAGACCGGCGCAGTGGCCGAGCATCAGCCAGGCATGCGGGCGCAGAACCGCGACGTGGTCGGTGATCGTCTTGGCGTTGGAGGGGCCGACGCCGATATTGATCATGGTGATCCCGGCATGGCCCTTCTTCTTCAGATGATAGGCCGGCATCTGCGGCAGGCGGGCGAGGGCAGCATCCGTTTCCGGCGCGTTCGAGCCGGGAAGGGTGACGACATTGCCGGGCTCGACGAAGGCGGTATAGCCGTCGCTGTCCTCCGCCATCAGCTTGCGCGCCCAGCTGCAGAATTCGTCGATATAGAACTGGTAGTTCGTAAACAGCACGAAATTCTGGAAATGCTCGGCATGCGTCGCCGTATAATGCGACAATCGGGCGAGCGAATAGTCGATGCGTTGCGCGGTGAACGGCGCGAGCGGCGAGGGCTCTCCCGGCGGCGGGATATATTCGCCATTGGCGATCTCGTCGTCGGTGGTGTTGAGGTCGGGCGTGTCGAAGATATCGCGCATCGGAATGTCGACGAATGCGTTGGTCGATGCTTCCACATGAGCACCTTCGCCAAAGGCGAAGTGCAAGGGGATCGGCGTCGTCGATTCCGAGACGATGACAGGAATATTATGGCTCTTCATCAAGAGCGCCAGCTGCTCGTTCAGGTAATGCTTGAAGAGCTTCGGACGGGTGACAGTCGTCGTATAGATGCCGGGTGCCGTGACATGACCATAGGAAAGCCGCGAATCGACATGGCCGAAACTTGTCGTCTCGATGCTGACCTGCGGATAGAAAGCGCGGTAGCGGGAGGAGATCGGAGCGCCCTGCGCAAGTTCGGCGAAGCTCTGGATGAGGAACGCGGTATTGCGCTCGTAAAGCGCCGTCAGCGTCTCGACGGCCTTGGCGGGATCATCAAAGCTCTGCGGCTGGAAAGGTGGTGGAGAGGATATGTCGAGGGGCGACAAAGGGGAGATTCGTTTGTTCATGACGCATTATAGAGAGTTGTTTTTGACAAGCAAACGACGCGCGCCGGCGGATTCCGATTTTTTATCCTCTTGCCTGTCTGGTGCGAATGCCTGTCGCCCAAAAGTGCGCAGCCGTTTTGGGATAACGACATGCATAAACCAAAGACTTAAAGCGCATCGCACGATGCGCTTTAGTCACCGCACCGTAGGCGCGCAGAAGGTACCGTTTCTCTCCAGGCAGGTGTAGCTTGCCCCGAAATGCGACTGTGCGCCGCCGCCGCCATTATGCACCACGACTGCCGAAAACGTGATCGCGAAGATCGCCGCAAACAGCGTGATGATGCTAAAGCGTCTTGCCAGAATATAGATGTTCATCCCCTTGTCCCCGATACGCAACTCTATCGTGAGAAGAGTTTTGGCATGCGACGGCTGAACGAGTGCTGAGATACCGGTTCATCCGCCGTTCAGCTTGCCGGACAGGCTCGGCCAGGTTGCGAAGAGGATGAGGAATGGTTCGCCGGGGGAGTTCGACACCATTCGACTTCGCCGGATGGCGTAGCGGAGGAGTGGCCGCAAGGGGCTTCGAAGCATGCCGCCGCGTCGTCGGCATGCTTCTGCATTTGAGATCGTTGCGCAGGCGCCCTATGGCCTCAGAGCCGCGTCCAGGTCTGCGACTTGCAGAGGACCTTCATCACACAGCCCTGCATCCTCAGCGAATTGCCGGAAACCTTGCCTGCGCCGCTATAGGTCTTCTCGGCGGCCGGGTCGGTGATCTCACCGGCATAGCTGCCGCCGGTTCCCGCAAGCGTGCCGATCTTTCGGCCGGCATATTTGCCGGTCTTCAGCGTCACGCAATAACTGCCGCCGCAGGATGCGATCACCGCCGTATCGCCGGCGGCCGTCTTCCAGTTGCCGACGATCGGCTCCTCGGCATGCGCGATACCCGCGATCACTGCAATAATGCTGGCGAGAACGAAGCTGCGGATCATCTTTTCCTCCATGATGGCCTTGATCGTCGCGAAAATAACTGACGCGAACGTAAAGGTAAATAAGCCGATCGCTGTTCTGCGGATCGGGTGAAAGGGGAGAAAAAAGCCATGCGGCGAGCTTGTAAAGATATCGCCTGCTGATTTCATGATGAATGATCCGTTTATTTTCAAATCTGAATCTTTCGTAAACTTCGAGCGAAAATCCTTAATTCGCAAGGAATCTGATGTTTAACAAAAATCCAAATTTACCAAGCATTTGCACTTTGTTTGTCTAGAATTAATCATGCATTTTAGGCGTTTTTTGAAGGCCGCTTGGCATAGTGAAGCCATCAAACGAGCGGGGCAAACCCGCCGGACCGCAAGGGCCGCAAGCCGCGATAGACGGCAAGGCCCAGAGGTAAAACAGGGTAAGTCATAAACAGGCTAACAGGGATAAAACCGATGGCACGCTTTGAAATGCACAATGCTGAAACGGCCACCATGGGTGGCGACAACAGCGCCGATGTCTTCTGTGAAATGGGTCTGATGTATGCGACCGGCCGCGGCTGCGAAGTCGATCTCGTCGCAGCCCACAAATGGCTGAACATCGCCGCAATCAAGGGCAACGATCGCGCCGCCGAGCTTCGTGCCGACGTGGCCGCCGCCATGGACAAGATGCAGCTCGTGGCAGCGCTGCGCGCCGCCCGCGAGTGGATGACGGTTCACTAGAGCAATTCCAGGAAAAGTGCGAAGCGGTTTCCCAGGGCAAAGCGCGAAGCGCTTTTGCCGGGAATCGCGTAAAAACAAAAAGTTAGAGCGATTCTGCGTTTTCGTGAAAAGCTGAACCGCTCTAACACCGTCTCCGATCAGGAATTCGACAAGAACAGCAATAACAACCTCAAAAAGAGGGGGCTGGCGGGGCGCCTTGGACGGGGCCGACGCCGGGAGAAGAGAACCGCGACCGGATTTCCTCCACCGGCCGCGGTTCTTCCGTTTATCGGCCGATCTTTTTCAGAACCTGCGGCAGAGCCTGTTCGAGCAGCGCCATATCCGCCTCCGGCCCGACGCTGATGCGGATGCAGCGGTTGAGGGGCGCCACACCAGGCATGCGGATGAAGACGCCGTGCTCTATCAGGCCGTCGACGATCGACCGCGCATAAGTGCCGTCGCGCCCTGTGTCGATCGCCACGAAATTTGTTGCCGAGGGCAGGGGGACGAGGCCGTTCGCCCGGGCGATGGCGCCGATCCGCTCCCGCGCCGCATGGATTTTCCCGACCACCTCGACGAGATAGACCTGGTCCTTCAGCGCCGCGAGCGCTGCTGCCGTCGCCAGCCGGTTCATGCCGAAATGGTTGCGGATCTTGTCGAAGGCCTGCGCCGTGCCTGCGGTCGAGATCGCGTAGCCGGTGCGCGAGCCGGCAAGTCCGTAGGCCTTGGAGAAGGTGCGGGTGCGAACGACGTTCGGCAGGTCGATGAGCGAAGAGATCGACGGCAGCGAATCTGCCGGTCCCGTCTCGCTGTAGGCCTCGTCGAGCACCATCAGCGTCGTCTCGGGCAGCGCCCGGGCGAAAGCGACGATGCTGTCGGCATCCCACCAGCTTCCCATCGGATTGTCAGGATTGGCGAAATAGATGAGCGGTGCGTTCTCGCGCTTTACGGCATCGAGCAGACCGTCGAGATCCTCGCGGTCGTTTGCGTAGGGAACGGTCACCAGCCGGCCGCCGAAACCGGCGACATGGAAGTTGAAGGTTGGATAAGCGCCGAGAGAGGTGACGACGGGCGCCCCCGGTTCGATCACCAGCCGGACGATCTGGCCGAGCAATTCGTCGATGCCGCTGCCGATAGCGATATTGGCGGCCGAGACGCCGAGATGGGCGGCAAGCGCTTCCCTGAGCGCGAAATTCTCCGGATCATTGTATTTCCAGATATTGCCGGCCTCCTCGCGCATCGCGGCAAACACGGAAGGCGCGGGGCCGAAGCCGTTCTCATTGGCGCCGATGCGCGCCGAAACGGCAAGTCCCCGCTGGCGCTCGATGGCCTCGGGACCGACGAAGGGAACTGTTGAGGGCAGGGCGCTGGCAAGAGGTGTGAAGCGCGAAAAGGCGGACATGCGAAGGCAGTTTCCCGGACATATTGACAATCGGCGCAACAATAGGCCCGGGCACGGCCAACGCAAGCAAGATTATTTCTGCAATAAGCCTGTTATGGGCCGGTTCACGCGCGGAAGATCGGCGCGCGTCGGGCGGCGATTGCTTCCATGTTGCCGACAAGGAAATCGGTGCGCACGACGCGGCGCAGAACCTCGGGGTCCATGATGTTGATGAACCGCACCCCGATGCGTTCCTTATGGCGATAGACCTCGGCACATCCGATGCGATAGGCGAGGCCGAGAATGTTGAGATAATAATGCTTCGGCAGACCGGCTGTGGTCGAGACGATGAAGGTGGCGCCGCCCTGGGAGATATCGATGATCTCGGCGCTTCGCATGGAGACGCCTGTGAGGCACGGCCGGACGGCGACGATGCGGGCTGGCCGTTTGACGCTGAATTCTTCCCAGCGCAGGTCGTAGACAGCGGACTTGACCGTGGCAAGGTGTGTAGCGCGGAGCATAGTCATTCACATTCTCCGTCAGACAGGGCACATTTTGGGTCTTGATTTCATTCAAGCTGGGGTCTTGCTCCAACCAAGGTCACATGAATGTTTTGCACATTCGTCAAATATAAAATTACAATTTTAACGAGTTCAAATTTTGTTCCCAAGCGGGACGCCCAGATGTTCATTATTGGGACGCGGCTTTCATCTCCTACAGCGGCGCCGTCTTTTCGAGAGCCGCAAAGCATACTGTAACGGTTTGAACTGCTGCATAATTCCTGAATTCCATTCCGGTTTAAGGAATGATACAGGAGGCTCCCGTTTCAGCCGAAAAATCTGACGGCGAGATATCCGCCGGCGGCGGTCAGCGCCGTCAGCAGCGTGCCCCAGGCCATGTCGACCAGGCTCATGGCGAGTGGCCAGTTGCGAAGCGTGGCGAGATTGGTGATGTCATAAGTGCCATAGGCCGCCAGTCCCAGAATGGCACCATGAAGAAACGCGGTGGCAATCGAGCCCGCCGACAGCGCCGGCAGCACGGCAAGCACAACCACCGCGACGGCGAAGAACAGGTAGAACAGAGCGGCGACCGCCAGATTGGGTGAAGGCAGCATCAGCGCTCCCAACTGGTCGCGATAGAAGTTGCGGGCGATGAGGCCGAGCCATATCCCGTCGCAGATGAGAAGGGTGAGAAAGGTGCCGGCATAGGCGAGCAGTGATGTCTTCATCGTCAATCTCCCGAACTTGGCCTTTCTACGCAGCAAAGGCCGGCCGGATCGCCGCCCCGTTCGATTTCGGCGCAATTTTCCCGAACTCTTTCAATGGCCGAGCGTTGTGCCTTGATCGATGAAGCACGGCGCGCTTCGAATGACGACAGCGAGGAGTTGAAGATGACTGATGTCAAAATCCCTTGGGAATCATGGGTCGTGGTCTGCGATGGAGCCAAGGCTCTGATCATGCAGAATGCCGGCGATGCCCAACTGGTGAACCTGAAGGTGCTGGAAACCCTGACGCAGCCGAGCGCGCCGGATCGCGAGATTGGCGCCGATAAGCCTGGCCGAACCCATGCTGCAGACGGACTCAGCGGCAGCGCTGTCGAGGAGACCAGTTGGCAGGATCAGGCCGAAGTCGAATTTCTGAAACATGTGGCGGAGAAGCTCGACGAGTTGGTGCAGGAAAAGAATGCCCGTCGCATCGTCCTCGTTGCACCGCCGAAGGCGCTTGGCGCCCTGCGGCCCGCACTCCGCGCCGATACGCAGGCGATGATCACCGCGGAAGTGGCGAAGGACTATACCAATATGCCGGTCGACGAGATCGAGCGGCATCTCGCCGCCTGAGCCGTTGGAGCAATTCCAGGAAAAGTGTGAAGCGGTTTTCCGTCCGGAATTGCGTAGAAACAGAAGGATAGAGCGGTTACCGCTCTAGCGGCACCCTGAGGAAACGCGGGTCGAGAGGCCCGCGTTTTCGTGTCATGCCGATGATCTCTGCCCGGCAAACAGCTCCTCATGATCGGCAAAGAGCGCCGCCAGGCGGTCGATCACAATCCTGACCTCCGGCCGTTGCCGTTCGTCGTCATGCGCAACGATCCACATCTCGTAAGTCAGCTCGTCGATCACGGGCCCGGCGCGGACGAGCCTGCGCTCCTGATCGCCGATGAAACAGGGAAGAACCCCGCGGCCGGCGCCGCCGCGGATCAGGTAAAACAGCATATGCGGCGTGTTCGTCCAACTGGTGATCCAGGAATCCGGCTGTTCGAAAGTCCATTTGTCGGCCGGCGTGATGGCGCTATCGGTGCCGAGCGAGATCCAGTTGCAGTTGGCCTCGTCATTACCGGCCGCCTGATAAGCCGCATGCGCCACCTTGACCGAACGGCGGATCGCGACGTTGCCGCTGTCCGGCCGGCTGTGGCGAACGGCGATATGCGCCTCGCGATAGGTGAAATCGACGCTCGTATCGCAGGTCTTGTAGCACATGCGGAAGCCGTCCTTCGGCGTCCAGACGCTGGCCAGATGATCGGCGACGAAGCGCGAGGTCCAGCTGTCGGCGGCCGTCGAGACGATCGGCAGCGTCAGCACCTCGCCGCGCCAGTCGGAGATCGCACGCGCCGCATCCTGCATCAGCCGCACGCGATCGAGCAGCTCCTGCCCGTCCTTGGCCAGCAGATAACCGGTGGGACCGCGGCTGAACAGCGATCGGCCCGTCACCCTTTCGAGCGCCAGCATGCGCCGGCCGATCGTCGGCGCGCTGAGCCCGGTACGCACCGCCGCCGCAGAAAGCCCGCCGCCGGTCGCAACATGGAAGAAAAGTTGCAGGTCGTCCCAGCTGGCATCTTTCATGGATGAAAACCCCCTTTCCCCCGCGCCTCTACATCGGAAGGGTGCGAAGACTTAGCTCAATTGCTCCAACAATAGATGGAGGATGAAGCAATGGATCTCAACTGGGTTGTTCTCTTCAGGGAAATCGAAATCCGCAATCGCCGGATCCGCCGCGATCCCTTGGCCGATCCGCTCGATCGTCCGGAATGGCGCGGATTTCTCTGGGCTGTTCCGGCAATCGTGCGTCTCGCCGCAAGACGGGGCGGCGAAACAAAGGTGCCGCGCCCCGATGATTCACGGATCGGGAAAAACCTCAGCTTTCGAAGTTCAGTCGTAACACGTGGTGCAGGAATTCCGGATTGATCAGCATGTTGAAGCTGATCGTCACCAATTCGCCTTCGCGCTTGACCACGGTCGCACCGATCTCGTCATGGATGCCAAGGATTTCGAGGAAGAAATGGCTCGGCATTTCCAGGTTCGGGCTGACTTCGAGCAATGCGCCTGCGAGCGTGATGGTGCGGATCAGGCAGCGCACCTGCGTCCCGGTGCTGAGGTGATGGCCGACGAAGATGATGTTGCCGGGCCTGTCGAGATTGAATTCCCTGTAAGCACGTTCCGGCTTGGGGTGTTCTGTGTCGAGGTGCATCTGAAAGGCCCTTTTTAGCCTCCGCTTGTTATACGACAGGATATTAGCGGAAGAATGCTGACACTTGCTGAAGAACATCGCTAAGATTGAATGCTTCTGTGAAATCTGCGGGAAAATCGCACCGATTTCGTGCAGATTTGCCCCAACTTTGCTCATTCCTGGTGCACATGCGCCATTCTTGACATGTCGGCGGCGTTCGCGCATACACAGGGTCGGTTCGAGGCACCGGCCGCTCGCGGATGAAAATCCATGGTGAAGCCCTCGCAATCATGGTCACGGCCCCTTGTGCATGCTGACTGGCGGCAATGCGAGCTCCCATCTGCAGTCGAAGAGCATGCCTTGCGAAGGCTCACTCCATGACGACGACCTATCCTGCCATTGACGAATTGAAGGCCCAGGCCAAGCGGCTGCGCCAAGCGATGAACGATCGCGGCACCCCGCTCACCCACAGCGCGGCCCTGGAAATGATTGCCCGCCAGCACGGCGCGCGCGATTGGAACACGCTCGCAGCCCTTGCGGCAAAGCCCAATGCTAGCACGAAGACGCCGCTCTTCGTCGGCGCGCATATTCGCGGCCGTTATCTCAACCAACCGTTCACCGGTGAGGTTCTGGCGCTTTCGGCCCTGCCGGGCGGCGATCTCCACAGGATCACCATCCATTTCGACGAACCGGTGGATGTCGTCACCTTCGAGAGCTTTTCGGCCTTTCGCCGGCGTGTGAACGCGCAGATCGATGCCGACGGCGTGTCGCCGAGGAAGACCTCGAACGGCGTGCCGCATCTGGTGCTCGATCTCTAGATTGTTTTTGTCCTTTTGAGGCCGTCCGGATCCGCATGACTTTTAAGCCGGATCGGGCCTGCCTCCTATCGCACGGATTTCTCCATGACCGATCTTTCCGAAGGCAATGCCTTTCTCACCGGCTGGCTGCCGGGCGTCTTCATCAGGACGGCGGCGCCGATCGTCGCGATCACCACCGTCAACGGCCTGTTCACCGTCGTCGACGCCTACTTCCTCGGTGCCTATGTCGGCCCGGACGCGCTTTCCGCCGTCAGCCTGATTTTCCCCGGGCTGATGTTGTTGATCGCCTTGCAATCGCTGGTCTCCAACGGCATGGCGAGCATCCTCGCCCGCCGGCTCGGCGCCGGCAATCGCGATGGCGCGCGTCGGGTGTTTGCCGGCGCGCATGCGCTGGCGCTCGCCGTTATCCTCGTCCTCAATCTGGTCTACTGGGCGATAGGCCGGCAGATCATCGATGCCGGTGCCGCCGGCAATGCCACTGTTGCCCATGGCGCCATGCTGTTCATGGGCGCGATGATCGCCTGTGCGCCGGTCAGCTTCTTCCTGTCGCTGCATCTCGACGGATTGCGCTGCGAAGGCAAGATTGGTTTCATGACGCTGGTGACGCTGTCGGCCTCGCTGCTCAACATCCTCGCCAACTGGCTGTTCATGGCGGTGATGCATTGGGGTGTGCTCGGTTCGGCAGCCGGCTCCATCGCATCGCAATTCGTCTGTCTTGCGGCCGTGCTCGCCTATCGCTGGCGTCGGCCGGCGGCACTGAGGCCTTCCCGAGGGTTGGCTCTTGCCGAATGGCGCGGCATCGTCGCCTTCGGCGCGCCCATGAGCCTCGGCTTCATCGGCATATCGCTGGCCTCGGCCGCCATTCTGATCAACATCTCGCTCTGGAGCACGCATGACTACGTCGCGACGGTGGCCGCCTACGGCATCATCACGAGGATCATGACCTTCACCTATCTGCCGCTGCTTGGCCTCAGCATCGCGCTGCAGACGGTCGCCGGCAACAATCACGGCGCCGGCCTCGGGCTCCGCGTCGGCCGCAGCCTGCAGATCGCCATGCTCGCAGCACTCGTCTATTGCACTCTGGTGGAGATCACCGTCGAATTGCTGGCTGGCCGTCTCGGCGCCGTCTTCGTCGCCGATCCGGCGATCATCGCCGAGGTCAGGCGAATTCTGACCTGGACGATCGGCGCCTATTTTCTCTTCGGGCAGATGCTGATCCTGTCATCCTATTTCCAGTCGATCGGCGATGCGCCGCGCGCGGCGATCTTCGGCCTGTCGCGGCCCTATCTGCTCACCCTGCCGCTCACCTTCCTGCTGCCCTTCGTCTTCGGCGAGCAGGGGATCTGGATGGTGCCGGTCTTTGCCGAGGCAGGCATGTTCATCCTTGCCTTCCTGGTGCTGTCGCAGAATGCAAAACGCCGCGGCTGGCATTACGGGCTTCTGCCCGTCTGAAGCAATTCCAGCAAAGTGCGCAGCGGTTTTGCGTCCGGAATTGCGCAATACAAAGATATAGACGGAAAAGCCGCGCGGGGAGCGCGGCTTTTGCCTGATGTCGTCTATTCCTTGCTGCTCGAAGCGGCCGATGTCGCGGCTTCCGCCTCATTCAGCGCCTCGGCGCATTCCTGGCAGCAGACCTCGACAGTCTTGCCGCCGAGCTTGACGGTGATGATCTCCGCGCCGAGTTCGCAGTCGCAGGCAGCGCACGTGGTCTTCTTCATCTGGTGATCCTCCAGTTGATCGTCCCACAATCGGGACAGGCTCATAAGACATCGATGACCGCGTTGCCGCTGTCGAAATCTTTAGCGATCGATGACGACTTCTACCTGCGCCGCAGCTGCGCCGCGCGTTGGAATTCGGCTGGAGTCTGCCCGAAAGACTGCTTGAAGGAAGCGCTGAAATGGCTGTGGCTGGAAAAGCCGAGATCAAGACCGAGCGCCGTCAGATCCTCATACTGGCCGAGCAGATCGAGCGCGCGGGCAAGCCGCAGCCGCAGCTGGTAGCGATAGAGCGGCGTCGCCTCGACCTGCTGGAAGACCTGGGTGAGATAAACGGGCGAGACGCCCACTTCGGCGGCGATTTCCGAAAGCGTCCAGCGCCGCGCGAGATCGGAGGAAAGCACCAGCTTTGCCCGGTCGACGAGTTTCTGCCGGCCGGCACTGGCACCCGCCGCATGCGATGTGCGCTCGCCGAGCGAACGGCGCACCAGCGTCAGCGCCAATATTTCCGCCTCCAGCGTCTCGGCGACGTTGCGGCTGAGACCATGACGCAGGAGAGCGACCAGGGCCTGCGCGCGCGGATCGATCCGCCGGCGCTGGCGGCGGAAGGCAAAGGGCGGGCCGGGCTGCACCTGCTCCTTCGGCGTAAGCTCTTCGAGCATGGATTCGTCGATTGCCAGATCGATGCAGGCGTCGCCGCCCTCGATGGGATGGCTGATCCGATATCCCTGGCCGGTATTGAAGAACAAGACCTGATTGGCTTCGGCCACCGTATCATTGCGACCGACATGCCGCATGAAGACGCCGCGATAGGGATAGACGAGGCTCGTCCTGTGGGCGCATTCCTCGTCGCTTTTGTGACGGCACTCGCCATTGCAGACGATGTCACGAATGGTGACCGTCTTCGTTTTCAGGAGCGGCGCTGTTGAAAACTGCGACATTGCGTGTTCCGGGTCAGACGGCCGCCCGACGAGGCGACCGACCGCATAATTCCCTAAATCGGGATCGATTGAAAGAATTATGCAGCGGTTCAAAATGCTACGACGTTCTTCGCGCGTCTGAAAAGACGCGCTACGCTGTAGGGCATGGTATCACGCTGACGTTTCAGTAGCGACTATAGACGTGGACGTCGCTTTCCGTCTGCCCCCTGGAAAGGCCGATATCCTTCAGCTGCTCATCGGAAAGTTCCATCAACGCATTCAGGTTGCGTCGTTCGCTCACCTTGCGTGCCAGCCAGTGGGCAGCGGTGATGATCGCAAGAAAAAGGCCGGGCCGTATAGAGCGCGAAGAGCGAATATTTCGCGCCGGTATCGTGAAATTCGAGCTGTGCATGGTGATCCTCCATCCGTGTTTGGATGGAGGCAGTGAACCATCAGCGGCAGTTTCGCGCTGTCAGATTATTTAGCGATCTGAAGAAGCCTTCACGCCTTCATCAGCCACTCATGCTCGGCGGCATTGTGGAACTTCCAGATCCGCTGCGGGCCGGCCATGACGTTGAGGTAGTAGAGATCGTAACCATGGCAGGCGGCACAGGGGTGGTAGCCCTTCGGCACCAGCGTCACATCGCCGTCCTCGAGCGCCATCGCTTCGTCGAGCGAACGATCGTCGGTATAGACGCGCTGGAAAGCGAAGCCCTGCGGCGGGTTGAGCCGATGGTAATAGGTCTCTTCCAGGAAACTCTCGTTCGGCAGGTCATCCTGGTCGTGCTTGTGCGGCGGGTAGGAGGAGGTATGGCCGCCCGGCGTGATCACCTCGACGACCAGCAGCGAATGCGCCGAACTGTCGTCCTCCGGCATGATATTGTTGACGTAGCGCACATTCGTGCCCTTGCCGCGTGTCACCTGCGGGTGCGTGCCGGGCGGGATCGCCTTCGCCTGATAGGTGCCGCCGCCGGGTGCGGAGCAGACTGCGAGCTCCAGATCGGTCTCCGCCGTCACCGACCATGTCGATTCCATCGGGATGTAGAGCGCATGCGGTGCGCCTTCGAACGGGTTCATCCGGCCGCCGAGCGTGCCGAAATCCTTTGTGCCGGCGGACGCCTTGCCCTTGCCGGTCACCCAGACGAGGCAGACTTCCCGATCGCCCGTCTCTCCCGAAACGGTCTCGCCCGGCTTCATTCGATGCAGATCGAAGCCGACATAAGTCCAACCGGCATTTTCCGGGGTGACATGCGTGACGCGGCCGTGGGTGCCGGACGGTTTCACCTTGAGATTTGGCATTGGTGTTTTTCCTCGTAAATTGGCGGGTGCAGACCCTTCATCCGGCTGCTGCCACCTTCTCCCCGAGGGGAGAGGGGACATGCCGCGCCGTTTCTGTTCCTCTTCTCCTCACCGGGAAGGTGCCCGGAGGGCGGATGAGGGGGCTTCTTGCTCCAGCGGCCCGAAAAGGCGCGCCGCTTGTGGGAGGAGGCTCCGGACAACCAGGCTTTATGATCCCTTGGGGAAGCCTTCCGTTTCCACGGTATAGCCAGCAGCCGTCATGACGCGCATCAACTCGGCGTGACCGATCTCGGCCATTTTCTGCGGCGGGGCTTTGCGTGGATCCTGTTCGGCTTCGACGACGAACCAGCCTTCATAGCCGTGATCGGCCAGCCGCTGGACGATGGCGCCGAAATCGAGCGAGCCGTCGCCCGGCACCGTGAAGGCGCCAAGCGCCACTGCATCGAGGAAGGACTGCCGGCTGCGATCCAGCCCATCCACCACCGGCTTGCGGATATCCTTGACGTGAACATGGTTGATGCGGGCGTGGTGGTTTTCGATGGCGCGCAGCACGTCGCCGCCGGCAAAGGCCAAATGCCCTGCATCGAGCAGCAGCGGGATGCCTTCGCCCGAATGGCGCATGAAGGCGTCGAGTTCCGGCTCGGTTTCGACCACGGCGGCCATGTGATGGTGGTAGGAGAGCGGCATGCCCTGCTCGGCGCACCATTCTCCGAATTGGGTGACGCGGTGCGCATAAGCCTTCATCTCGTCATCGGAAAGACGCGGCTTGGTCGCGAGCGGCTTGGAGCGGTCGCCCTGGATGGAACGGCCGACTTCGCCATAAACGATGCAGGGCGCGGCGACGGCCTTGAACAGTTCGATCATCGGCGCGATGCGGTCCTTGTTGGCAGCAAGCTCCTCGTCAACAAGCGTGCCCGAGAACCAACCGCCGCACAGCGTGACGTCGGCGGCGCGAAGGATGGGCAGCATCACCTCGGGATCGTCGGGGAAGCGGCGGCCCTTTTCCATGCCGGTAAAGCCGGCACCGCGTGATTGCCGCAGGCATTCCTCCAGGGACACATCGTCGCTGAGCTCAGGAAGATCGTCGTTCCACCAGGCGATGGGCGACATGCCGAGTTTGGCCTTCATCAACATTCTCCTTAAAAGCATTGCGGAAGAGCCGGGACGCTCTTCCGAGAAATGATAGCGATAGATTAGCCGATGCGCTGGGCGGCGCGTGCTTCGACATAGCCCTTGCGCGCTTCGTTGACCTGTTCGCGCGGGCTGACCTCAGGCACCGCGACATCCCACCAGTGGCCGCCGGCCTCCGTGGTAACAAGCGGATCGGTGTCGATGACGAAGACCGAGGTGCGGTCGTTTTTCTTCGAGTCGGCGATCGCCTGCTCCAGCTCGGCGATTGAGGCGACCTTGACGGCGATGGCGCCCATGCTTTCGGCATGCGCGCGGAAGTCGATCTGCGGCATCACCTCGTAATAGGAGTCCTTGAGCAAATTGTTGAAGTTGGCGCCGCCGGTTCCCATCTGCAGCCGGTTGATGCAGCCATAACCGCGATTGTCGAGCACGACGATATTGAGCTTGAGGCCAAGCATGACCGAGGTCGCTAGCTCGGAATTCATCATCATGTAGGAACCGTCGCCGACCATGACGACGACATCCCGTTCCGGATGCGCCATCTTGGCGCCCAGCCCGCCGGCAATCTCATAGCCCATGCAGGAAAAGCCGTATTCCATGTGATAGCTGCCCGGCGCCGTCGCCGGCCAAAGCTTGTGCAATTCGCCGGGAAGGCCGCCTGCAGCACAAAGCACCGTCGTATTCTCGCCGCCGAGCGTGCGCGTCACCGCGCCGATCACCTGCGCATCGGAGGGCAGGGCGGCATTGGTCGTCGCCATCGCCCTGTCGGCGGCCTCCATCCAGACTTTCTTCTCCGCAGCCGCCTTCTCGACGAGGGCTGCCGGCGCCTTCCAGCCCGAAAGCCCTGCCGACAGTGCCTTCAGCCCTTCGCGGGCGTCAGTCACCAGCGGATGGCTGTCGTGCTTCACCGCGTCATAGGCGGCGATATTGAGCCCGATCATCCTGAGGTTGTCGTTCTTGAACAGCGCCCAGGAGCCGGTGGTGAAATCCTGGCAGCGCGTGCCGACAGCGATGACCAGGTCCGTTTCCTCCGCGATCGCATTCGCCGCCGACGTGCCGGTGACGCCGACCGAGCCGAGTGCCAGCGGATGGGTCTCGTTGATCGCCGACTTGCCGGCCTGGGTGACGACGACGGGAAGGTCATGGGCCTCGGCAAAGGCGGCAAGCTCCTTCGTCGCCTGCGAATAAAGCACGCCGCCGCCGGCAACGATCACCGGCTTCTGCGACGCCTTGATCAGCGCAATGGCATTCGCCAGCTCGTCCGCATCCGGCTGCGGCCGGCGGGTCGTCCAGACTTTTTCATCGAACAGGCTTTCCGGATAATCGAAGGCTTCTGCCTGAACGTCCTGGCAGAGCGACAATGTCACCGGGCCGCAATCCAGGGGATCGGTCAGGACCTGCATGGCGCGCTTCAGCGCCGAGATGATCTGCTCTGGTCGGGTGATGCGGTCGAAATAGCGCGAAACCGAACGGAAGGCATCATTGGCCGAGACCGTGCCGTCGCCGAAATCCTCGATCTGCTGCAGCACCGGATCCGGCGCGCGGTTGGCGAAGACGTCGCCCGGCAGGAAGAGAACGGGAATACGATTGACATGCGCCACGCCGGCGGCCGTCACCATGTTCAGCGCCCCGGGGCCGATCGAACTCGTGCAGGCCATGAAGCGCGTGCGGAAATTCGCCTTGGCATAGGCGATCGCGGCATGCGCCATACCCTGCTCGTTGTGGGCGCGATAGGTGGTCAATTCCTCGCGCACCTGATAGAGCGCCTCGCCGATGCCGGCGACGTTGCCGTGACCGAAGATCGCCCAGACGCCGCCGAAGATCGGCACTTTCTTGCCGTCGACGATCGTCATCTGTACTTTCAAGAAATGCGCGACGGCCTGCGCCATCGTCAACCGTATCGTCTTGCCCATCGGGTCCTCCCGGACTTTTGACTCTCTATCTGTTTTCCCCTCCCCAACTCCTCTCCACAAGGGGAGGGGCTAACCTGCCGGGCTCTCCACACTCTCGCCGCAACGTCTCGTCCGAAGGGACGCTCGCTCATGGCGTGAGGCGGGTGCCCCAAGTTAAGTCCCCCCCCTTGTGGGGAGGGGTTGGGGAGGGGTCTTATTTCGATTCCTACTGATGCCCGCGGGTCTTCAACCACGCTTCTGTCAGGTGTCGGAAACGGCCGGCCATATCGGCGATCGCTTCCTCATCATTCATTTCGCCTGAAAGCCAGGCGCGCGCCGGATCGGCAAAGATCGTCCGCCCGACGGCAAAGCCTTTCACGGAGGGCGCTGCCAGCGTCGCCTCGAAGCAGGAGATCAGTTCGTCGGCGGGCGCCTCGAGCCCCAGGAGCACGATACCGCGGCACCATGGATCATTTTTGGCGATCACTGCATCGATCTTCTTCCAGGCTTCGCTGGATGCTTGCGGCTCCAGTTTCCACCAGTCCGGCTTGATGCCGAGCGCATAGAGCTCCTCCAGCGCGGTCGCGATCGTATCGTCGGTGAGCGGCCCGTTCTTGCCGGCGATGATCTCCACCAGCAGCTCGCGGCCGACCTTGCGGGCGGCCTCGAACAGCGTCCGCAGCTTCTCCTGCTGCTCGGTCTTCAAGTCAGCCGGATCATCAGGATGATAGAAACACAGGCACTTGATGCAATGGCCGAGCGGCCATTCCACAAGCTGCGAGCCGATATCCTGGCTGAATTCGAAGCGCAGCGGCTTCGAGCCTGGCAATTCCACCGGCCGGCCGATCCAGGAGAAATTCTTCGTCGCCGCATCGAAGAAGGCGTCGCGGCCGAAGCGTTCGTCGATCAGCATGCCGTAGCCGTCGCGGCCGTTCGAAACCCGCGCCGCTGCCGCCACCGCCAGCCGTTTGAAGGCGACGATTTTCTCATGGCCGACGCCGAGCTCATCGGCGACGCTGACGAGCTGCGAACGGTGGTCGATCGCCAGCGCCATCAAAAGCGGGATTTCGCCGCGCCGGGTCGATGCCCAGTGGATATGGTTGAGCGCCTCGTCCTTGCGCAGCGCCCGGTGTTTGCTGCCGGTCGTCAGGAAGAAGTCGAGTTCTGCCCAGGTCGGATATTCCGGCGAGCAGAGCAGGCGGGAGACGGCGAAGGCGCCGCAGGCATTGGCCCAGGTGGCACAGGTCTTCAGCGGCTCGTCGCGCAGAAAGCCGCGCAGGAAGCCGGACATGAAGGCATCGCCGGCGCCCAGCACGTTGAAGACCTCGATCGGGAAACCCTGGCCGATGATGCCGGCTTCGAGATCGTCGGCGATCGGCCCGTCATAGACGATACAGCCCATGGCGCCGCGCTTGAGCACGATCGTCGCCGGCGACAGCCGACGGATCTCCTTCAGCGCGCCGAGCACGTCGTCGGCGCCGGAAGCGATCAGGATTTCCTCTTCGGTGCCGACGATGAGGTCGCAATCCGGCAGGGTCTTCTGCATCTTCGAGGAGACCCGGTCGGATTTCACGTAGCGCTCGAAGCCTTCCGCATGGCCGGCAAGGCCCCAGAGGTTCGGCCGGTAATCGATGTCGAAGATCACCTTGCGGCCGTTCGCCTTGGCGATGCGGATCGCCTTGCGCTGCGCAGCCTCCGTATTCGGCCGCGAGAAATGCGTACCGGAAACGAGAACGGCGCGCGAGGATCTGATGAAATCCTCGTCGATATCGCCTTCATCGAGCGCCATGTCGGCGCAATCCGACCGATAGAAGATCATCGGCGACACGCCCTCGGCCTCGACCGCCAGCAGCACCAGCGCCGTCAGCCGCTCCTTGTCGGTGACGATGCCGTCTGTCGCCACACCTTCGCGCGCCGACTGCTCGCGGATGAAGCGTCCCATCTGCTCGTCGCCGACGCGGGTGATGAGGCCGGATTTGAGGCCGAGCCGAGCCGTGCCGATGGCGATATTGGCTGGGCAGCCGCCGACCGACTTGGCGAAGGAGCCGATATCCTCCAGCCGCGAACCGATCTGCTGGCCGTAAAGATCGACCGAGGAACGGCCGATGGTGATCACATCAAGCGCCGGCTCCGGCTGTGAACCCGGATTCGATTGTACCATGATGTCCTCCCGCTAGATTTTGCGCGGCTTCCAGTGCCTGCGAATTTTCAATAATGAAACATCGGTTCCGATATTTTGTCAATTCGGAATGTTTATTCCATTTTGCCTTTTACAGGTTTTGACTGCTGACGCTTGCGCCGCCGCTCGGCGATTGCAACCGGCAGTGCCATCGTGAGCGCCATCGAGGCCGAAAGCGAGCGGAAGCCGGCGAAATCGGCCTCCGCCACCTCGAACCAGTGCGTGGCGCAGGCGGCAAGCGGCGAAAAGGCCGAATCGGTGATCGCGATGACGGGAACGCCGCGGTCGGCAAGCTCTTGGCTCTGGTTGAGGCTGTCGGCCGCATAAGGCGAAAAGCTCGCCGCGATCGCCGCATCCTTCGGTGTTGCGAACTGCACCATCTCAGGGTCGACGCCGTTCGGCGAGGCGACGATCTGGTGGCGAATGTTGAGCTTGGAAAAAGCGTAGGTCATGTGCGCCGTCAAAGGGTAGGAGCGTCGTTTGGCGATCAGATAGATCGTCTCGGCGTTAGCAAGGATATTCACCGCTTTGGTGAAAGTATCGCTCTGGACCGTCGCCGCCAGCCGGTTGACCGACTGGTTTGCCGCGGCAATGAAGCCGGAGAGCAGATTGGCGTCCTCATCGTCACCGTTCGATTGCTCGAGCGTGACGAGGCGCTCTTCGTAGCTCAGCGTCCGGTCCCGCAATCTTTCGCGAAAGATGCTCTGCAGGTCGGAAAAGCCTCCATAACCCAGATGATGCGCCAAGCGCACCAGCGTCGAGGGCTGGACGTCGGAGGCGGCCGCGATGCTCGCCGTCGTTCCGAAGGCGATTTCGTCGGGATTGCCGAGCGCGAAGGCGGCGACCTGCGCCAGCCGCTTCGGCATATTCGCCTTGCGCTCGATGATGGTGCTGCGCAGGCTTTCGAAATCGCGCGGCACACGCGCGTGCCTCTGGGGATCGTTATCCATGCTTACGGCTCACGAGATGAAACAAACATTCCATATTATCGAACATAAACGATTTCAAACGACACGGCTAATTGTTTTTAACCCCCTGTAATTGAAGGCTTTTAGACAATCTTCTCGGGAAGGGCGCAGAAATGCCTGCGAGCAGGTCCTTGTCAAAATGATCCAAATATTCCAAAAATCCGCGCACAGCTTTGGAGGAGACGGAAATGAAGCCACTCGGCATCGGTTTGATCGGCACCGGTTATATGGGCAAGTGCCATGCGCTGGCGTGGAATGCAGTAAAGACGGTGTTCGGCGATGTCGAGCGTCCGCGTCTTGTGCATCTGGCCGAAGCCAATGCCGAGCTTGCTGAGACTCGTGCCGGTGAATTCGGTTTCGAGAAGGCGACGGCCGACTGGCGGGCGCTGATCGCCGACCCCCAGGTCGACGTGGTCTCCGTCACCACGCCCAATCAGTTTCATCCCGAGATGGCGATTGCAGCCCTCGAGGCCGGCAAGCATGTCTGGTGCGAAAAACCGATGGCGCCGGCCTATGCCGATGCCGAGCGCATGCTGGAAACGGCGAAGCGATCCGGCAAGGTTGCCGCCCTTGGCTATAATTACATCCAGAATCCCGTCATGCGGCATATCAGAACGCTGATTGGCGAGGGCGCCATCGGCACGGTCAATCATATCCGCGTCGAGATGGATGAGGACTTCATGGCCGATCCCGATGTCTTCTTTTATTGGAAGAGCGAGCTTTCCGCCGGCTACGGCGCGCTCGATGATTTCGCCGTGCACCCGCTGTCGTTGCTCTGGTATCTCTTCGGCCATGTCGAGGCCGTCATAACGGATATGGTGAGGCCCTATGCCGATCGCCCGCTGAGCGAGGGTGGTCGCCGTGCCGTCGAAAACCACGATGGCGCCAACGTGCTGATGCGGCTTGGCGGCGGCATCTCCGCCGTGCTGATGGCGAATCGCGCCGCCTGGGGTCGCAAGGGCCGCATCGCCCTGCAGATTTTCGGCTCGAAAGGCTCGATCGTCTACGACCAGGAGCGCATGAACGAATTCGAGCTCTATCAGGCCGACGGCCGCGGCTCCGAACAGGGCTTCCGCAAGATACTGGCGGCACCCGCCCATCGGCCTTATGATCGGTTCATTCCGGCACCAGGCCACGGCCTCGGCTTCAACGATCTGAAGATCATCGAATGCCGTGAGCTGATCCGGGCAATATCAGGCGAGCCGTCGTCGATCGTGACATTCGAAGACGGTCTCAGGATAGAGAAGTCGGTGCATGCCATGGCACAATCCTTCCACGAGCGCCGCTGGATCGAGATCGGCTGAATGTAAGAGGCCGCTTTCCGTTGACGGCGCACGGGCTACTGCATAATCCCTGAAATCGGGATCGATTTCAGGGATTATGCAGAAACTCAAAATGCGACAGCGTCCTTTGCGTGTCTGAAAGATGCGCGGCGCTTTAGGGGACAGGCCTTGGCGTGGGTGTCGGGCGCAGCTTCAGGAGTGAGATCGTGACGGATAGACTGGTGATCATCGGCGCGGGACAAGCCGGTTTCGCATTGGCGGCCAAGCTGCGTGCGTTGAAGGATACGCGCCCGATCACCCTCCTCGGCGCCGAGGACGTCGCTCCCTATCAACGCCCGCCGCTTTCGAAAAAATACCTGCTCGGTGAAATGGTCTTCGACCGCCTGCTGTTTCGCGCCGAGCACTGGTATGCGGACAATGATGTCGATCTTCGCCTTTCGACCTGGGCCGAGCAGATCAAGCCGGACAGCAAGCAGGTTCTGCTGCAGGACGGCTCTGTTCTCGATTACGGCACGCTGGCGCTGACCACCGGCTCGACGCCGCGCCGGCTCCCGGCCGCAATCGGCGGCGATCTCGAAGGCGTCTATGTCGCTCGCGACAAGCGCGATGCCGATCTGCTTGCTGACGAGATGCGCCCCGGTCGCCGCGTCCTCATCATCGGCGGCGGTTATATCGGTCTCGAGGCAGCGGCCGTTGCCCGCCATCGCGGCCTGGAAGTCACCGTCATCGAAATGGCCGACCGCATCCTGCAGCGCGTCGCGGCGAAGGAGACCGCCGACATCATGCGCGGGATTCACGAGACACATGACGTGGTGATCCGCGAGAAGACAGGGCTCAAGCATCTGATTGGCAAGGATGGCCGCGTCACCGGTGCCGCACTTTCCGACGGATCGGTTATCGACATCGATTTCGCCGTCGTCGGCATCGGCGTCGCGCCGAACGATCAGCTTGCCAAGGAAGCCGGCCTCGAAGTCGCCAACGGCATTGTCGTCGACGAATTCGCCCGCACCTCCGATCCGGCGATCTTTGCGGCCGGCGATTGCGCCGCACTTCCCTGGCAGGGCGGCCGCATCAGGCTCGAATCGGTGCAGAACGCCGTCGACCAGGCCGAAGCAGCGGCAGCCGTCATCGCCGGCGGCAATGAGCCTTATGCGCCGAAGCCGTGGTTCTGGTCCGACCAGTATGACGTCAAGCTGCAGATTGCCGGCTTCAATCTCGGTTATGACGAGACGTTGCTGCGTCCCGGCACCCGCGAAGGCGCCCATTCGGTCTGGTACTTCAGGGAAGGCGTGCTGATCGCCGTCGATGCCATCAACGACGCGAAAGCCTATGTGACCGGCAAAAAACTGCTGGAATCCGGGACCAACCCCGACAAATCGATTCTCGCCGACCCTTCTGCTGACCTCAAGAGCCTGCTCGTCTGAGATCGGCCTCTTCATCGAAGAGAACGAAGCGCGATCAAACTCCGCGGATCTCGGCCGGAGGCGAGGTCTGTTTGCGCAACCAGCCGAATTGCCGCTCGCTGCATTTCTTCTGGTGAAAACTCAAAAAACCCTTGCATTCACAGACCGGTCGCCATAGTTAGGCCGCACCGGAGAGGTGGCCGAGTGGTCGAAGGCGCTCCCCTGCTAAGGGAGTATACGTCAAAAGCGTATCGTGGGTTCGAATCCCATCTTCTCCGCCATTGTGATTTCCTGAGCATGCGTCGATCTTTGGTTTCCGGCAGGGAATCATGTTCTCATAGTCGGCTATGCCTTTGGCCGGGCGAACGAGAAAAATCTCTCTGCCTCAAGTGAGAGAATCGTCTGCGGGAATCACCTCCCGCCCTCACGCCCGGCAAGTGGCGAAAGCTGGATTGGTGCACGTTCGGTTACGCTTCCTGTAATCATGAATCCCCCACAAGAGCCGCATTTTGTCGAAAAAGTGTCACGAATGTGTCGCAAAGCGCATGTCCAATTCTTTGTTGACCGAACCTAAGCCTCCGCAAAATCAGGGTTTTCTTAACAAAGCATAAAGGAAATCGAGGCCGGTTGCCCGACTTGTGTCCTTTCAGCAACAGAATGTCGGGAAGGCTCCCTCAAATCCCCCATCCGAGTAAGTTGGTGATTGCGTGACGGCTTCCGTCTTGTATTTTCAGCGTCGGAAGCAAGGGCGACTGATCGTCCACTTCTTGAAACACGGGGATGGGGCAGGGAACGCTGCTCAGCGAAAGATCCCAAACCCGATCGAAACTTTGAATTGGAGGTCATTTATGAACATCAAGAGCCTTCTTCTCGGCTCCGCTGCTGCTCTCGCAGTAGTTTCCGGTGCTCAGGCTGCTGACGCTATCGTTGCTGCCGAACCGGAACCGGTTGAATATGTTCGCGTCTGCGACGCTTACGGCACCGGCTACTTCT
>NZ_PQIG01000056.1 GCF_012349115.1 Rhizobium ruizarguesonis | reverse complement strand
CGGATCTGGTGAAGGCGAAGCTGGAAGGCAAGTCGCTTCCGAAGCCGAAGAAGGTCGAGGTCTCGAAGCCCAACGATCTGCTGGCGGCGCTCCGCGAGAGCGCAGGCATGATGAAGCCCGCTGCGGACAAATCGAAACGCACTGCCGCTAACGCCAACACTGGCACTGGGAGGCAGCGCGCCGCGCGCGGGGCGGCAGTGAAGTCCGCCGCTTCAAAAGCTGCCCCGCAGCGCAAAGCCAGCTAGGGAGATAGGTCATGGCTCCGAAATATTA
>NZ_PQIG01000055.1 GCF_012349115.1 Rhizobium ruizarguesonis | reverse complement strand
CGGATCTGGTGAAGGCGAAGCTGGAAGGCAAGTCGCTTCCGAAGCCGAAGAAGGTGCAGGTCTCGAAGCCCAACGATCTGCTGGCCGCGCTCCGCGAGAGCGCAGGCATGATGAAGGCCGCTGCGGACCAACCGAAACGCACTGCCGCCAACGCTAACACTGGCGCTGGGAGGCAGCGCGCCGCGCGCGGGGCGGCAACGAAGTCCGCCGCTTCAAAGGCTGCCCCGCAGCGCAAAGCCAGCTAGGGAGATAGGTCATGGCTCCGAAATATTA
>NZ_PQIG01000054.1 GCF_012349115.1 Rhizobium ruizarguesonis | reverse complement strand
TATGACCCTAACCCTCTCCCCGTAAAAACGGGGCGAGGGGACGTGCCCTGCGAGACGTGGGCGAGGGACGGAGAGGTCGCGGCATATCCCCTTCGCCCCGTTTACGGGGGTCCGAAGGACGGGTTGAGACCCGTGGCTCGACCCTGGCAGTGGCGGCAGCCGGATGAGAATCTGTGTTGGTTGTCAAGGCGGGGTTGGGGTCCAAAGGCGATCCTGAGATAGGAGGCAGTTTGCCAAGACGAGCAGCTTGCGCATGATGGCGACCAGGATGACC
>NZ_PQIG01000053.1 GCF_012349115.1 Rhizobium ruizarguesonis | reverse complement strand
AAGACCTCCGACGAAGCCGTCAAGCAGCTCGTCCAGGCGATCGACGACGCCCGCTAAGACCACGTGTGATGACAAATGCTTCCCCGCGTGCTCCGCGGGGAAGCTTCAGGCTTCGCGCCGATCATGCAGGGATGATCATGCGGGGCCGATTGCCCGGGGACGATCATGCAGGCAGGAGATGACATTCCATGAGCACCGTTGCGACCACCGATCCGGTTCTGACGCCGAGGCAATCGATGGGGATCTCGTTGAGGGGCCGGCTGCAGGATGCGCTGCCGAAGATCGTGCTGGCG
>NZ_PQIG01000052.1 GCF_012349115.1 Rhizobium ruizarguesonis | reverse complement strand
TGTCGGTGTCTGTGCCATCGGGCTTCTCCTTCGAATGAACGTCCGCAGTAGAAACTCATAACGATTCCGGTGGTTCCAGGGAGATAGTGGATGATCATGGTGCGCTTGAAGCGGCTGAGGAATTCCGTGAGCGAGGTGCCCGGCATGGTGCTGGAGGAAGCAGGTTGCTGTGGCTCTCGAACTAAACAATCTCCACCGCTTTCCACTACTGCCGGGCGCAATTCGACCAGCGGAGACGGTGGAATCAATTTGGGAGAGAAATTCCGTAAAGTATTGAAAAATGATTCGTTTTGAG
>NZ_PQIG01000051.1 GCF_012349115.1 Rhizobium ruizarguesonis | reverse complement strand
CACTGGTGGGAGCACGCGGCAATCTCCCGATGACCTCGTAAGCCGTTCACCCGGTCGCTTCCACGCGCAGATTTGCGAGTAGCCGACATGCCACCCATCGCTGCAGCATCTGCGCATGCGATCGTGTGCGGTCATTGTCCTGATGCCGCCGGTTCAATCGCTCATCGACGAGAAGGGAGACAACGACAGTGGCACGCAAAACCATTGGGGAACGGCTGGCGCAGCTCGAGGCCCAGCGCAAGACATTGCAGATCCGTCTCGGCAAGCAGGAGCGCGCCATCGACACGCGCCGCAAGGTGCTGATCGGCGCACTGGT
>NZ_PQIG01000050.1 GCF_012349115.1 Rhizobium ruizarguesonis | reverse complement strand
AAGACCTCCGACGAAGCCGTCAAGCAGCTCGTCCAGGCGATCGACGACGCCCGCTGAGACCACGTGTGATGACAAATGCTTCCCCGCGTGCTTCGCGGGGAAGCTTCAGGCTTCGCGCCGATCATGCGCGAACAATCATGCCCGACAATGATGCAGAGCCGATCATGCCCGATATCATGCGGGGCCGATTGCAGGCAGGAGATGACATTCCATGAGCACCGTTGCGACCACCGATCCGGTTTTGACGCCGAGGCAATCGACGGGGATCTCGTTGAGGGGCCGGCTGCAGGATGCGCTGCCGAAGATCGTGCTGGCG
>NZ_PQIG01000049.1 GCF_012349115.1 Rhizobium ruizarguesonis | reverse complement strand
AAGAAGGCCGTGAAGAGCGCTGGAAACTCACGGAAGAAGGTCGAGGCCGAGATTGACCGCCGTTAGGCGGCCGAACGGCGTTGCTCTGTCCACGGACGAGGCAGGTCCCGTGAATGTCCTGGCTTTCCTTATCTGGGATCAGGGCCACGCCGCTGTCTCGTAACGAACAGTCATAGCCACGCAAGCCTGCCGCCTCCATGTCTGGGGTAACGCATGTCCAAGTGCATAGAGAACGACCACCTGCTGTGTCGAAGGCGGTCCGTCAATGGTATCGGTACTACGAGGTGGAGTGGGACGATCAAGCGTCCTCGTTTTTGTG
>NZ_PQIG01000048.1 GCF_012349115.1 Rhizobium ruizarguesonis | reverse complement strand
TCGATAAGAAGGTCACCTATAACGAGCTCTACGAGCATGTCTGCCGGATGGCGAATGTGTTGAAGAAGCACGGCGTCAAGAAGGGCGATCGCGTCACCATCTATATGCCGATGATCCCGGAAGCGGCCTATGCGATGCTCGCCTGCGCCCGCATCGGCGCGGTGCATTCGGTCGTCTTCGGCGGTTTCTCGCCCGAGGCGCTGGCGGGGCGTATCGTCGACTGCGAATCCACCTTCGTCATCACCTGCGACGAAGGCGTGCGCGGCGGCAAGCCAGTGCCGCTGAAGGACAATACCGATACGGCTATTCACATTGCAGCACGCCAGCACG
>NZ_PQIG01000047.1 GCF_012349115.1 Rhizobium ruizarguesonis | reverse complement strand
TCGAGGTTTCCTGGCCCTTCTGGTGCTGGCGGTAGTGGCGGGTGACCGTGCCGTGAGCGGCTTCGGCTTCGACCGTCTTGCCGTCGGGCGTCAGCAGAACCGAGGTCATCAGGCCGAGCGAGCCGAAGCCTTGAGCGACGGTGTCGGACTGGACGTCGCCGTCATAGTTCTTGCAGGCCCAGACGTAGCCGCCCGACCACTTGAGCGCCGAGGCGACCATGTCGTCGATCAGGCGGTGTTCGTAAGTGATGCCGGCTTCCTTGAACTGATCCTTGAATTCGCTCTCGTAGACTTCCTCGAAGATGTCCTTGAAGCGGCCGTCATAGGCCTTGAGGAT